>CAVQLZ010000012.1:0-10908 GCA_963713465.1 uncultured Acidobacteriaceae bacterium | reverse complement strand
TGGCCGCGCCAAATTCAATCTGCTGCGCTGCCGGGTTCTGCCTTATGTCGCAGCCCTCGTCACCGTCTCGCCACAAAGTTCACCTTGACCTGCACGGAAATTGCGGGAGAACCCAGATTTGGCCCACTTTGATCGTCTGAATTTGGCCCACCTGGACAACCCCGGATGACAAGATTCCGGGATGGACAGGAGAACCAAAGTGGAACTATTCGAAGAGATCCGGCGCGGGTACGCGGCCGGAGAGACGATCCAGGGACTGGCGAAGAAGCATGGCGTGCACCGGACGGATGGTGCGGCAGGCGATCGCCAGCGCGATCCCGCCAGAGCGGAAGAAGTACGAACGGAAGCAGCCGAAACTCGGTCCGGTGAAGGAGCAATCGACCGGATGCTGGAAGCCGATCGGCAAGCGCCGCGCAAGCAGAGGCACACGGCGCATCGCATATGGACGCGGCTGCGCGAGGAGCATCCCGAGCACCCAATCGCCGAGCCCACCGTGCGGCGATACGTGCGGCAGCGGAAGCAGGAGCTGGGCTGTGGCCGGGAAGTGTTCGTGCCGCAGAGCTACGACTGGGGCCAGGAAGGACAGGTCGATTGGTTCGAAGCAGTGGCGAAGCTGGAGGGCGAAGCCGGCAAGCTGCAATTCTTCGCGATGCGCAGCATGGCGTCGGGCGACGCGTTTCCATCGGGCCTACACCCACGCCACGCAGCAAGCATTACTGGAAGCGCACGAGCTGGCGTTCGCCTATTTTGGCGGCGTGTTCCGCACCCTGCGCTACGACAACATGGCCTCGCTGGTGAAGAAGATCCTGCGCGGACGGCAACGCATCGAGACCGATCGGATCATCGCGTTCCGCTCGCACTGGGGATATCAAAGCGAGTATTGCAACCCAGCCAGCGGCAACGAAAAAGGCGGAGTGGAAGGCGAGTTGGGCTGGTATCGGCGCAACTGCCTGGTGCCGGTGCCGGAAGCTGAGGACCTGGCGGCGTTGAACGAACAGTTGCTGGCGGCATGTGTGGCGAACCGCAACCGGACGATCAGCGGGAAAGACATGACGGTCGGGCAAGCCAGCGAGCACGAACGACACGCTTGTCACCACTCGTCGAGGAGGGCTTTCCGATCCACGAGACGTGTCTATCCGCTGGTGGTGGATGGACAGGGTCGGGTGAAGGTGAAGACCAACTGGTATTCGACGCCGCTGTGGCCCGGGTGCGCGTGACGGCGCGGTGGTGTGGCCGTTGTCGATCGAGATCAGCCACGACGGCGAGTGCGCGGCTCGGCACCCGCGGTGCTATGGCCGGGGTGGTCAGATCCTGAATCTGGAGCATTACCTGGATGTGTTGGAGAAGAAGCCGGGAGCGATGGCGGGTTCCACACCGCTGGAGCAATGGAGGCAGGCCGGCCGCTGGCCCGAGTGCTTGGATCAGATCTGGCAGCAACTCGAACACCGGCTTGGAAAGAGCGCCGGAACACGAGAGATGATCACGCTGGTGCGGGCCGGAAGCGTGTCGGAAACCTGCCAGCCATCCGGCGAATGATCTCGATCGCTTCGAGGCTTGTGCACCGGCTGTGCCTGCCTGTGGGATTCTTTTTGATGCGGAGTTCTGAGTGACGGCCTCCTGTCCAGTGAATCAGCAGGACGATCTCAGTTTTGGCCTCATCCACATCGGCGATGATTTCTTCGATCAGAATGTGAACAATGCGCTGCTTCAGACGCATGGCCGCCGAGTTCCACACGGCGGGTAAATCTTGTGCCAGGCTGCAGAGTGTTTCCTTGTCCGGAATCCGAGTAGCGTTTTCGGGAAGCTCATTGTTGCGCAGCCGCTGTTCGACCTCTCCCACAGCCAGCAGGGCGGAGTTCCAACGCGCCTCCAACTCGGAAGCAACCAAGCGGTTGGCCGGATCGACGGCCTCATACCGTCGAGCTGCCAAGTGAGCTTCGTAACGTGCCTGCTCCAGTTCTAAAGAGATTGCGCCATGCCGTTGGCGTTGCTGTTCAGCAACACGCGCCGCGACTTCCAGAGCCGCTTCGATAGCGTTGCCCTCCACCGCCTTCAATATCTCTGCGGCAACTACCTGATCTGGCCGCAATCCGCCAAATGAGATGCACCACGCCTCCCCATGATTGATGTGCGCCCCGCGGCAGTGATAGCGCGGCACCT
Source organism: uncultured Acidobacteriaceae bacterium (assembly GCA_963713465.1). Classification (GTDB taxonomy): domain Bacteria; phylum Acidobacteriota; class Terriglobia; order Terriglobales; family Acidobacteriaceae; genus Bog-257. Next base: position 8,748 of record CAVQLZ010000012.1, on the reverse strand, counting down.
CACCATGCGTGCCACTGTAGGCGACGTGAAGCATACGACCGCACCGGCGGCAGCGCAGCAAACCCGCTAACAGGCTCCGGCCTCCACGGCCAGCTTTAGGTTCCATTCGTGATTTCATGTGTGCGTTATCGGTCAGCATTGTTTGGTTGCGTTCGAACTGCTCCCAAGAAATGTAACCGGGATGGTGGTCGCGAATCAATACCATCCAAGTTTCGGGCGGCTTGAAATGGCCTTCAGTCTTTCTCGCACGACCACCGATCACCTTAGTTCGAACTTCGGTCTTGCCAAATGCGTAGGCTCCAGCGTACATCGGATTCCGAAGCAGGTGCCAGATGGTGTTGTATACCGGTAGCTTCCAGATGACGTCGTGTCCCGGCGCATCCAGAACAAGCGAGGGCAGTGTCGTCTTTTCTCCGCGAAACCACAACAGCACTTGTCGGGCGCTTCCTAGCTCTGTCGTCTTTGAGAACACCAGTTGCACTGCCTGCTGCACACGTCGGTCGGGGTCCATTTCGATTTTGCCGTTCTGGGTCCATCGAAAGCCGACTGGCAATCGAAACTGTAACTCTCCCCGACGAGCTTTTTGTCGGAGCGCTTCCTGTGAACGCTGGCGCAGTAAATTCAACTCAAACTCACTCATCGTTCCCTTGAGCCCAAGCAAGAGCCTATCATTGAGAACGCCAGGATCGTAGACACCATCCGGATCGATGACGATTGCGCGAACCAGACCACATAGCTCGATGAGGTGATGCCAGTCCCGGCCATTGCGGGCCAGGCGGGACGCCTCAATGCAGAACACGGCGCCGACCTGGCCCGAGCAGACCTCGGCAACCATCCGTTCAAATCCGGGGCGCTCCACTTGACCGGAACCCGAGCGCCCCAGATCTTCATCGATTATTTGGACCTGCTGGAAGCCAAGCAAGCGAGCCTGATCAGCAAGACCGTATTGCCTACGCTGGCTCTCCTGGTTGTGAATCACCTGCCCAGGTGAGGATTGCCGAATATAAACAACCGCGCTTCGTTTCAAGTGTTCTTGCGTTATTTTCGGATTCATTGCTGTTCCTCCTCCGTCTTGGCTGGCTTGGCCGCTCCACTCAGCAGCAGGTCGGCGAGTACGGCAGCGAGTTCCTGTTGTTTGTCTCGTGGTAATGTCATCGGCTTGCTGTCACAAAACAGCAGGTTCATCTGGTTCATCGGCTTTGGTTCCGGCGTCTTCTTTGGTGTCATCCGTGCTCTCCTGGCGCATCTCTTTCACTGATGCGTTACCGCGTTGAGAGTCCAAATGCAAACCGCCCAGCAATACGTGAAGTTCTGCGAGCGCAGCTACCGAGACCAGTGGCGCACCGACAGTGCAATCAGAACATGAGGAGGCATCGGTCATCCACGCAGGGACACCGCCAATGCTCCCATCGGGTAAATCGCAAAAGATGTACTCGCCTCTCGGGAGTTTTGCCCTTCGGCGTAGGCGTAGGTTTTGCCCGTGTAGGGCGTGCCACGGGTAGTGAATCTTGATGAATTCCGACCCATGGGCACTATGTTTCTGGCTCGGCTGGAACAGGTAAGAGCCATTTGGCAACGGGACTCTGCGTGGCCGCATGCCGGCAGAAACGGCGGGTTCGCTTCACGACGGCGGCGGCTCTGGTGAATGAGTTGGTGGAAGCAAAGCAAAACAACCAGGTGCGGCGGCTCATGAGCCGGTGGCAGAGATATCAACTGATCGCGCTGGATGAAGTGGGTTACGTGCCGCTGGCCGACATCGGCGCGGAGTTCTTGTTTCAAGTCATTTCGGATAGGGCGGAACGAGCGGCGATCATTATCACCACCAACGGTAGTGTCAAGTATTTCGTGTAAACGGCTTCCGCTTTATTTCTTCCTTTCGTAGTTTCATTCTCACGTTTTCCCCCGATGATGGCGGCAAAGGTCTCGATGCGTCGCGACTCTAAGCAGGGGATCCACAAGGGGGCGGCAGCCCCTCTTGTGGGGGGAGCCGGCGCATGGCGCGTGCCAGCGCTTTTTGCTGGCTCGCGACGTGCTCCGGCGTGGGGGGAACCCGCCCGCCCCGGCTTGCCCCCGAAGGGGGAAACGGGAAAGGGTGAAGTGAACTGAAGTGAACCCCAGTCGTGAGACACGAAGTTAAGGGGGTAATCGCCGTCGGTTGAAAAAGTATTGCACAGCGGGGTTGATGTCGTCCACTCTGGAAACACCTGAGCGGAGGATAGGGCAACGCAGGGATGCGACCCGAGCGTCGACTCAGCAGCCGGAACGGCCGGGGCGGCGTCAGCCGCCCCGTTAAGCCATTCTGGCGCAACTGCGTTAAATCCCGGGGTCGCAGGGGCAGAGCCCCCGGTCTTGGATTGGCGATGGCATCTCCAAGTCATTGTGCGCCGTTCTCGAACTCGGCAGGTGGCAGATATCCCAGCGCCGAGTGCAGCCGTTTCCGATTATAGACGCGCTCCAGAAATTCACCAATGCTGGAACGGGCATCCTGAAAATCACGGTATTCGTTGCGATAGACCTCCTCTTGTTTCAAGGTTTTCATGAATGACTCGCAGGCCGCGTTGTCATATGGGTTTCCCTTGCGGCTCATGCTGATGATGGCCTGGTGTTGCTTCAGCATCGCCGTATAGTCACCCGAAGCGTACTGCACGCCGCGGTCGGAATGATGCACCAAGCCCGGCGATGGCCGCCGCTCGATCAGCGCCATGCGCAATGCCGCGATCGCTAACTCGGCTTCCAACGTGCGTCCCAACGCCCAGCCGATTACGCGCCTGGAAAATGCGTCCAGCACTACGGCCAGATACACGAACTCAGTGCGTAGCCGAATGTAGGTAATATCGGCGATCCACAGTTGGTTGATCGCCGCCGGAGTGATCTGCCTCGCCAGATTCGGATAAACCGGCAGGTTGTGCCGCGAGTCCGTCGTGACCATAAACGCACGCCGCCGCACGCACAGCAGATTGTCTTCCCGCATCATCCTCAGAACACGTTTGTGGTTGACATCAAAGCCTCGCCGCTGCAACTCGCAGGTGATCCGGCGATAGCCATACGCCGGCGATTCCAGCGCGACCTTCTGCATCTGGTCGCGCAGTTCCATCTCCACCGGCGTGGCTTGTCGTGGCACGCGTCGGCGGTAAAAGCCGGCCCGGCTCAGGCCGGTCATTTGACATAGCGCGCTCACGACTTGACCTTTCGCCGCGGCTTGCTGGATTTCTTCAAACAGGCATCCCCGCCACTCACGACGGCTGGCGGGTGAAAGTCCTTGAAATGCTGCAAGCCCTTTTTTAAAAAATCGTTCTCCATCGTGAGCTGGCCGATTTTGCGCTCCAGCTCGGCGACGCGGCGGGCGTCGTCCAGCGACGGCAGACCGGCGACGCGGCGTCCAATGCCAGGGAAGGCGGCCTCGCCTTGGGCGCGCCACTCTCCCCGCCAGCGTTCCAGCAATTTCGGGCTCAGTTGGTATTTCCGCGCAATTTCACCGGGTGTAGATCCGGCGTCCAATGCGCGCATGGTGGCGATCTTCAGATCGCGACTGTAAACAGCTCGGGACAAATCCATTCCTCACTCCATTCAATGTATTTGTTCCCTTAACTTGCTGTCTCATTTTTGGGGTTCACTCCACAGATACTTATACACCCTCCCACCAACCTACCGTTTTCCGAGTGGACGACCGTGTTTCCGAATCCAAGACTATGCAAGGCGTTGTTGGATCGGATCACGGATCGCGCGCACATCATCGAGACTGGAACGGAATCGTTCCGCTTCCGCCGCACGATGGAAAGGAGGAAGAAACCCTGAATGAGTTCCGGCTGCGCCTCGACCGTTGCGTAAAGGTGGCGCCTTTCAAACCGAAACCAAAACCTTTCTAATAATGAAAACCCAAACCTGATGCTTGGAGGTACAAGCGCCTCCCGATGGTCGGCGGTGACCAGTCACGGTTGCTCGACCCCGGCTACTTGAGGCAAACTATCAATTACTCAGGTGGGCCAAATTAGAGTATCGAAGTGGGCCATGCCGGAGTATCGAACTCAGACGAGATCGATCGGCCCGCGGATGTCATTTAGAGTTGTCATCGCATCACCTGCCAGAATCGCAACGTGATCGGAAAGGCGGGCTTCGGCCAAATTGGCGCGAGCGGCAGCCACCTTGGCGCTGTTCAATTCCGTGCTGACCACGCTTCCCATGCCGTTGTCTGCTACGGCCGCGGCCAGGTAGAGGGTTGATATCCCATAGGAAGTACCGAACTCAACTATGGTGGCCGGGCGCCTGGCCCGGGCGAGGATGTAGAGCAATTCGCCGCCCCGTGCGGATATTGGCAAGTAGGCGGCCTGTAAGGCGTCGGCTCGTTCCTGGGCCGTAGCGGATTCCGATGACCCGCCGGGTATCGTCCATCGGGGAGCTTCATCATCGTGGGACGCCGCAGCGAACAATCGGTCAAGAACGGTTCGAACGTGATCCGTAAGTAGAGTGTTTGTCATGTCTACCGATTACAATACGAGTAAATGCTCGCAATTAAAACTCGTATTCGTGACGGCAGGGGCAGACCGCGGAAAAGAACGCTGGAAGCGCGCAAAGCGCCAGGACAGGCAAGATCGAAGGAGACGGTAAACGCGATCCTCGAAGCTGGTGCTCGCATTTTGGAGTCGGCAGGGTTGCGCGGATTCAATACCAACGCGGTAGCGGCCAAGGCCGGGGTGAGCGTTGGTTCCCTCTACCAATATTTCCCGAACAAAGACGCCATTCTACTGGCCTTGATCAATAGTTTTGAAGAGGCGACCCGTGAGGCTATTCGGGAAGCCATGCGGTCCGGCAGAGGGCGGCCACTGAAACCCTGCCTGAGACTGTTCGTGCGTGCACTGGTGGTGATGCACTACCGCCGTCCGAAGCTGAATCGCGTACTGGAGGCGGAAGAGGAACTGCTCGGGGGCGGCGCCGAGGACTTTGCCTTTCGTCCTGGCCTGCTTGATCTGTTACAAGAACACAAGAGCGAAATCGCGGCGCCGTTATCTGGAACGACAGCGCGCGTCGCCATGGCGATTCTGCGGGCGGTGGTCGATCAAGGCCTCGCGTTTGGCGCGAGCCAACGATCGGTCGAGCGGCAAGCCATGCGCGCCGTGAGCGGATTCCTCCTTTACATAGAGTAAGCGCGTTGCGAATGTCCTTTCCGCCGGTCGTTTACTTTTACTTTCCGTAGGCATGGGAGATCTGGCCCACAAGCTTGGCCCAAGCCATATCCATGGCTTCGTAGACCTCGCCAGCTTCCGGTCGCGCATTGTCCTTGAGAATTTCCACCATCAAGGTCGCGTAATCCGAGGCGATCACGCCCGCCTGCAACATACGCAGGAGCCCAACTTGCCGTTTGGTCTCGCTGAATGTTCCCGAGGCATCGACGGCCACATAGGCGTCCAGCCCCTTGCCGACGGCTGTGATCGCTGGAAATGCCGCGCAGACTTCGAGCGAGATGCCGGCGAAGATCAACTTCTTGCGGCCGGTGGCCTCGATGGCGCGGGTCACGCGAGCGTCGTCGAAAGCGTTGACCGATGAACGGTCGATGATCTCGATGCCTGGCAACGCTTCCACGAGTTCGGGGAACGTCGGACCCCACATGCTGTCACGCGCCGTCGTGGTAACGACGATCGGGAGCTTCAGCGCTTTAGCCGCTTTGGCCAGGGCGACCACGTTGTGTTTCAGCTCGCCGGTCGAATAGTCGCGGACGCCCGTCATGAGACCAACCTGGTGATCGACGAGGACAAGCGCGGCGTTTTCAGAAGTCAGGGGTTCGTAAGGGTGGTTCTGATTCGGCATACAATTGAATCTACCAGGGCAACAGTACGGCCACTAGATCCACTATTCGCAACAGATTGGTGCGTGCAGGCAACAATGACCCATGGAAGATCTAAATGACATCTACTTCTTTGCCTCGGTCGTACAACACGGCGGGTTTTCGGCCGCGGCACGCACAATCGGAGTTGAGAAGACGCGCCTGAGCCTTCGGCGCTCGGTAGAAGTTGCCCTCCTCGCTTTCGAAAACTGACCCAGGCTGGCCGAGTCGTCGGCGAAGGGTGATTGTCGAGTGCTCACACAGCGGCCATCGGCAATCAGGAGCGAGAATGCGCGCGGTGCCCCCGGGACCCATTCGAGATACGTCAAACGCCCCCTGATACCAGTCTTATCCAGAGCCTATCATTGCCTTCGGAACCGGTCCCGCATGATCGACGACGAGTATTTTGATCTGGCCCGACTCCGGGACGAGTTTGAGGCCAAGTTGCTCCTGAACCGCCGTGGTGAGCAGAGGCGGAAGGGAGCCGTTGTCTGCTGAACCGGCATAGTCCTCGGACGCGAAGGTTAACGTCACGGTGAAATATCCGTCCAGGTCGGCCGCGTCTACTCCTGGCTTTCCGGCAAAGCGAGTCAAGCGTTCCGCCAGTTGTCGTATGGACATCGGGCCTGAGAGTCGTATCGAGTCTCCGCTCAGCATCGGCGAATTCGGCACGGCATATCCCTGCTCCGCCGTTCTCATTTTCGGCCCGTTCTGCTAGACTACCAGACGATACATCGCTTTAGTTCGCATCTCCCAGTGTGTCGCCAGGTGAAATCGTTGACGAAGACATCATTTCTCGCCGAAAGTATAGCCTCCGCATGGTGGCCTGAGGCACTGCTGCACCGCTTGTCGCGGCGACATGGTGTTGTTATTTATGGGTACAAAGCCAATCTGTGGAAATTTGATCGTCTCGCAGTTCGTAGGCCTGCTTGATCAAAAACTCCAGGCTCATGTTCTTGACGCCAAGCCCATTGGGGCAGTACGGTGAAGTGGAGAGGGCCTTCGCCGCCTTTCAATGCTTTTACCGACGCCGCCTTAACCTACAGGCGGAATCCTCTAACCTGGGCCGATTGAGCCCGAATGGTCGGCGTATTCAGGACGCCAAATAACCACGGGTCCTGCCACCGCCAGTATTCCGACTACAGCCAGCAACAGTTTCCTGCCAAAGTTCAGCCCGTACGCATCGCGATTCTGCATGATCGTCTCGATTCTTCGCTTCAGATTCGCTCCCGTCACCCCGATACGCACGCTAGCGGCGATTCCATATAGAGCTTACAGACATTGAGAATCCCTTCCGCGTAAACCCGCGGCTCGTTGCCGAGCCGCAGCACCTCTTCGTCGCAGGCTCGCTCACGTTCCTCGACCATCCGCTTCCCGATCCACCACACCAGAGGGTGAAACCAAAAGACGGTCTCCACGAACATTGAATCGCGGCGATGAGGTTGTCCCGATGGCGGACGTGACACAGTTCATGCGCGATCACGGCTTCCAATTGGGCCGGCGTCAACCGCTCGAAGATGCCCTCGGGCAGCATCAGAACCGGACGGAAGATGCCGAACACGCCCGGCTCCACGAAGAGGGAGAGGACAATGCCGGGATCGGCAATCCAAGTTGCACGGGCGACCCGGCGCGAACCACTGTCCGAATGCGCCGCCAGCGAATCCACCACGAACCGGCGATGCCGAGGAATCCGCATGCCCAGATACCCATTAGAATTGCCGGGAGGGAACCTCGGCCGTCAGCCGGCGGCGCTAACCACGGCGATGAAACCGCCGGAGCCGCGAATGGCTCGCTCACCCCGTCTATCACGACCGACAAGTTGGACGGCGCTGCCACCGGCGCTGTCCGCCATCGGACATGACCGCCGAGCGCGATGAGCAGCGAGAGCGGGATGAGAAATTTGCACGAAGCCGCCAGCCACACGCCATGGCGCACGCGCGCGCGGTTCTTTCGTAAGGCCAGCGTCAGCAATCCCGCCACCGCTGCAAACAGAGTCGATTGCCACAGGTGATCGGCAATCGGCGACAAACATTCCGGATTCATTCTGGTTTCTCCTCTCCCGCGATCTTCAGAAGCGTTCTCTCCGCTTCGCGCACGTCTTCGAGCGTCAGCGCGCCGGATTCCACCAGATGAGCCATGATCGGCCGGCTGCGGCCGCCGAATAATCCCAGCAGGTCGTCGATCAGCCTGCGCTCCGCCGCCTCACGCGTCACCGCCGCCTCAAAAATGAGCGCCGTGGCGATCTTCTTGATCCGCCGCAAGGCTTTCTTGGCTTCCAGGCGGTAGACCGTCGTCTGCACGGTGGTGTAGGCCGGCCTTTTCCTGGCGGGAAACGATTCCTGAATCTCCCGGACGGAACACGGCCCTTGGGTCCAAAGGGCCTCCATGATCTGAAGCTCGAGCTTGCTTAGTTTGGGAAGCGGCATAGGTTAAACTACTCATGTTCGTGAATCTACTACAGATGTGGTCCACTAAGCAAGCGATTCTTGCGCTACGGAAGCGAGGAAACCCCGGCCACGGGCGCGACGGTGTTCGCTCAAAGGATGCGAGCAGCGCTTTCATCCCCGGCAGGCCTGCCAGCGCTATTGCAGCCCGCGCTGCCGGGAGGCGGCGCGGAAGTGGTCACGGTGGAAGGCACAGCAACGATACCGGGCGACGGCCCCGGCTTGCCAACAGAAACGGAACGGGCAAAGCCGTCGCTATCGCGAGCGCGTCGAAAGCCGGAAACCACCAGAGGACGAGGTAGTCAGCGATGCCGCGAGGGTCATCACTACCGAACCTTTTTTTCGACCATTCCTGCGACCGGCCAGGTTGCTATGAGAGCTTCGGTATGGGGACGGCGAAGTCCCTTACAACGCTTTTGCTCGCATGACTGCCGACGCGCGCTGGAGCGCGTCCAAGAGCGGGAGCGGCGGTGGAAAAACAGGCGC
>CAVQLZ010000011.1:0-126656 GCA_963713465.1 uncultured Acidobacteriaceae bacterium | reverse complement strand
CGCGGAACCGCAGGCGTGCCGCTTTACCCACCAGCTCACGCCGGCCGCATTGCTCAACGCCGCCCAACAACTCTATGGGCAAGCAGCGAACGCCGCGATTTTGACGCTGAGCGGGTGGTCATTCGCAGTCAGTGATGAGGTTTCAAGCGGCGTCCGCAAGCGCCTGCCGGAATTCATCCGGCAGGCGAAAGAATTAGTTGAAACCCACAAGTGACTTGTGTCGCTGAATTCTGGTGGCTGCCAGAGCAGTTTCAGGATTGGTGTATCCAGGTAGAGCGAGCCTTCAGGCTCGCGTTCCGTGGATCGCTGGAAACCGAGGATCAGAGGGCGGTCTTAACGCGGCGCTGAAGCGCCGCTCTACCAGGACACGCCGAGTTCGTCACGAGTGTTCAGCTTGCGCGCAGAAACAGGCTGCGAGGTTCTTTTCCCACATTGGCAGAGTTCCGAATCGAGTCCGCCGGTCACCCCTTCAGGTGACGCTGGGCACAGAGTTCCGGTCCATCCCGTGAGAAGCTAGAACCGAGGAAACGCAATGGCGTCGCGGGAAGCGCTCCGCTTCCAAATTGAGCCGAGCGTCGCTAACGTTCCGGAACGTGCTGGTCTCTGCCGAGAAAGGAGCGCCAGGCACATGGCCACAGCCCAGCTTGCCTCGGAAAGCGCCGAACAGACCTTCATCGACCAGGTTATTGCCAAACAGAGCGGACGCCCCGGTGAACTGCTCGGGATTTTGGAGGCAGTGCAGGAGCACACTCCGCACAAGTATCTCTCTCACGGAACTCTGCAATACATCGCCAGACGCCTCGACATCCCGCTCTCGCGCGTCTATAGCGTGGCAACTTTCTACGCCCTCTTCAACCTGCAGCCGCAGGGTGACAACACGATCTGCATCTGCCGCGGAACGGCATGCCACACGCGAAATTCGCGGGCATTGTTGGAGAGCCTTCGCCTGGAGCTGGGTCTTGGCCTGGACAACGACGACCAGCCCGAAGCCGACAAGCTCACGCTAACCACGGCCGACCAAAAATTTACTGTCAGAACGGTTGCCTGTTTCGGACAATGCGCACTCGCGCCGGTGGTGGAGATCAACCACCGCATCTGCGGCCACGTCAACGAGCGCACCTTACAGCGCGAAGTCCGCTCGCTGGAACGGGAGAATGACTGATGCCGCGTATTGAAGACATTGGCGCCTTCAATGCTGTCCGCGAAAGCGGGCTGGCAAAACTGCTTCCTGCGGTCCCCCGAATTGCCATCGGCATGGGCACCTGCGGACGCGGCAACGGCGCCGAAGGCCTTTATCACGCCTTCGCGGAGGCGATCGACTTCAGCGGGACAACGTTCTACCTGGCCAGCGTCGGGTGCTTCGGGGCATGCTGCCAGGAGCCGATGGTCAACCTTCATGTGCCGGGACAACCGCTGCTGGTGCTGCATCGCGTGCAGGCCAACGATGCCGCACGCATTCTGCACGACATCACCAGCGGCAGCATTAATCCCGAGCAGGTTTATTGCAAGATCGAAGAGTGGGACCACATCACCGGCTCCATTCGGTACGGTCACGGCTATCCCGACGTCCCGCTCTGGAATGAAGTGCCGTTCTTCAAGGGCCAGAAGAAGATCGTGCTGCGCAACTGCGGGCTCATCAATCCCGAGGACATCGAGGAATACATCGCGGTCGGCGGCTATCAGGCGCTGTACAAGACGCTGATCGACGAGAAGCCGGAGCTGGTGATCGAGCAGATCAAGGCCGCGAAGCTGCGCGGGCGCGGCGGCGCCGGATTTCTCACCGGCAACAAATGGGAGTTCCTGCGCAAGGCGGTTGCCGACCAGAAGTTCATCATCTGCAACGCCGACGAAGGCGATCCCGGCGCGTACATGAACCGCAATGAGATCGAGAGCGATCCGCACGCGCTGCTCGAAGGCATGATCATTGGCGGGTATGTGATGGGCGCGACCCAGGGAATCATCTACGTGCGCGCCGAGTATCCGCTGGCGGTGCACCGGCTGCAACGTGCGCTGGAGCAGGCGCGAGAGTACGGCCTGCTGGGGCCGAACATTTTGGGACGCGGATTCAGCTTCGATATCGAATTGGTCGAGGGTGCGGGAGCATTTGTCTGTGGCGAGGAGACCGCGCTGATCGCATCGCTCGAAGGCGAAGCCGGACGTCCGCGACCGCGTCCGCCGTTCCCGGCGCAAAAAGGTCTGTGGGGCAAGCCCAGCAACATCAACAATGTCGAAACCTGGTACAACATCGCGCCCATCATCACCAAAGGCCCAGCCTGGTTCACCGAAACTGGGAGCCCCAAGAGCGCCGGGACGAAGGTTTTTTCGCTGGTCGGCAAAGTGCTGAACAGCGGCCTGGTCGAAATGCCGATGGGCACGCCCATCAAGACCTTCCTCTACGACATCGGCGGGGGCGGAGTCGACGGCCGCACCATCAAAGCGGTGCAGACCGGCGGCCCCTCCGGCGGCTGCATTCCCAGCGAGATGTTCGACACGCCGGTGGATTACGAGAGCCTCGCCCAGCTCGGCTCCATCATGGGTTCCGGCGGCATGGTGGTGATGGATGAAGACAACTGCATGGTCGATGTCGCCCGCTACTTCGTCGAGTTCACCAATTCGGAGTCGTGCGGTAAATGCATTCCGTGCCGCGTCGGGCTGAACAAATGCCTGCGCATCCTGAACCGCATCACCGATGGCGCCGGTCGCATGGACCACCTGGAGCGGCTGGATGAGCTGAGCCGCTACATTCGCGACTGCTCGCTGTGCGGCCTCGGCCAGACCGCACCCAACCCGGTGCTGACCACCATGCGTCACTTCCGGCAGGAGTTCGAAGACCACATCGTCTCCCGCCGCTGCATCGCCGGCATCTGCACCGAGCTGGCGCTGTCGCCCTGCGAGAACAGTTGCCCGCTGCACATGAACATCCCGCGCTTCCTCCAGCTCTATAAAGAGGGGCAGATCGAGGAAGCCTTCGAGTCGGTCATCCTGGACAACCCGCTGCCGTGCTCGACCGGGCGGGTTTGCCAGCATCCGTGCGACGAGCGCTGCCGCCGCGCCGCCGTCGACGACGCCGTCAACATGCGCGAAGTGCATCGCTTTATCGCCGACTACATGCTGCTGAGTGACCGCTTCGAGGAGAGTGTGGAGCGCGTTCTGCTGCACCGGCTGGAGTCGACGGGCCGCAAGGTCGCGGTTGCGGGCGCCGGTCCGGCGGGGCTGACGGCGGCGTTTTATCTGGCGTTGCTCGGCCACGACGTGACGGTCTTCGATGCGCTGCCCGAGGCCGGCGGCATGCTGCGCTTCGCGCTGCCGGAGTATCGCCTGCCCAAACCCGTGCTGCGCCGTGAGCTGGAGCTGATCGAGCGCCTGGGCGTGAAGTTTGTCTTCAACACGCGCGTGGGATTCGACCTGCCGCTCAACGATCTCGACGAGCGCTTCGACGCCGTTTGCCTGGCCATCGGCACCTGGAAGGAATCCTGGGTTTATCTGCCGGGCACGGAGCTGAAAGGCGTTTTCCCGGCGCTGCCGTTCCTGGAGTCGGTATCGAAGGGCGAGTTTGTACCACTGGGGCGCAAGGTCGTTGTGATTGGTGGCGGCAATGCAGCCATCGACTCGGCAAGAACGGCACTGCGCCTGGGATCGAACGTAACCGTCGTCTATCGTCGCGAACGCAAGGACATGCCGGCGATTGAAGAGGAGACTGCGGCGGCGGAAGAAGAAGGAGCGCGGATTGTCTTCCTCTCCGCGCCGCACCGCATCATCGGCGACGCCAAGGGAAACGTCCGCGCGCTGGAAGTCGTCAAGACGCGGCTGGGCGAATACGACCGTTCGGGACGGCGCAAGCCGATCCTGACCGACGAGGTGCAGCGCTTCGAGTGCGATTCGGTGATTCTTGCGGTCGGCGAGACGGTGGACCTCGACTTCGCCAAGGCCTCGGGTTTGCAGATCAAAGAAGGTGGAACGCTTGAGGTCAATCACTTCACGCTGGAGACCAGCCGGCCGCGTTTCTTTGCCGGCGGCGATCTGGTGACCGGCGCCTCCAACGTCTCCAACGCCATGGCGTACGGCAAGCAAGCGGCGCAATCGATCGACGAGCAATTGATGGACAGCAGACGCTGGGAGCAGCTCTTCCGGCCGATGAAGTACGAACAGTCGCCGCCCAAGACCACGAGCGAAAGCCGTCGCCATCACTCGCGCGCGGTGCCGGTGCGCGAGCGCGCCGGCTCGTTCGAGGAAGTTGTGGTTGGGCTCACGGCGGAAGAGGCCCACGAGGAGTGTTGCCGCTGCCTGCGCTGCGACGTTGGCGTGACCGTGGCGCGCTAAGAAGGAGTTCGTCTTGCCCGCAAAGAAAATCTCGATGCGCATCGATGGCGAGCTGGTCAGCGCGCTGGAGGGGCAAACCGTTCTGGAGGCGGCGCGCGCCAGCGGCAAGGCCGGCATTCCAACGCTTTGCTTTCTGGAGGGCCTGACGCCGGTCGGCGCCTGCCGCCTGTGCATGGTGGAGGTGGCCGGCGTGGATCGACTTTTTCCCGCCTGCACCACGCCGGCGCAGGACGGCATGTCGGTCATCACCAATTCGGCGCGCCTGGCGCGCTACCGCCGCATGACCATCGAGCTGCTGCTGGTCGAGCGCAACCACGTCTGCGCCGTCTGCGTCGCCAATGGCCACTGCGAGCTGCAGGACATGGCGTACTCCATGGGCATCACCAGCGTGCGCTTCGCCTACAACTTCCCCCGCCTGCCGGTGGACGCTTCGCACCCGCGCTTCGTGCTCGACCACAATCGCTGCATCCTGTGCACGCGGTGCGTGCGCACCTGTGCCGAAGTCGAGGGCGCGCATGTATGGGAGATGGTAGCGCGGGGAATTCACGCGCGCATCGTGTCCGACCTCAACCAGAGATGGGCTGATGCGACCACCTGCACCAACTGTGGCAAGTGCGTACAAGCGTGTCCGACGGGCGCTCTCGCCGAAAAAGGCAAAGCGGTCGAGGAGATGACGCGCTCGACGGTTGCCTTGACTTCGCTGGCGAGGCACAGAGTCGCGGCCCCGGGCGATCACGGGCGAAGCGGAGGATCGAGTCTATGAAGAAGCTAAGGCTCGCGACGGTTTGGCTCGATGGGTGCTCCGGCTGCCACATGTCGCTGCTCGATCTCGATGGCGCGTTGATCCCCATTGTGCGCAAGGTGGACATCGTGTACGGCCCGCTGGTGGACGCGCAGGAGTTTCCTGAGGACGTGGACGTCACGCTGGTGGAAGGCGCCATCTCGACGGAGGAAGATGTCGAGCGGCTGCAGCAGATTCGCGCGCACAGCAAGATGCTGGTGTCGCTGGGCGATTGCGCCGTGACCGGCAACGTGGCCGCGCTGCGCAATACCATTCCGGTGAACAAGCTCCTGCAACGCATTTACGTGGAGGGCGCGGATGCGGACCCGGGCATTCCGCACGACGGTCTGCCGCAATTGTCGAAGCTGGCGCGTCCGGCGCAGGACTTCGTGAAAGTTGACGTTTGCCTCCCCGGCTGCCCGCCGCCGAACAAGGTGATTGCCGGGTTGCTGAACAACCTGATTGAGGGGCGCAAGCCCGAGGCGAACCAGAAGATAAAGTTCGGATAGGAGTGGCTGAGTACCAGCAGAGGTATGAAGGTCTACGGAGACACAGAGAAATTGATAGAAAAACCTCTGTGTCTCTGTGCCTCTGTGGTGAAAAGGAAGTTCCGATGAAGCGCATCACCATTGAGCCCGTAAGCCGCATCGAAGGCCACGCCAAGATCACCATCCAGCTCGACGATTCCGGCAAGGTCGCCGACACGAAGTTCCAGGTGACGCAAGTCCGCGGCTTCGAGAAGTTCACCGAAGGCCGTCCGTTTTACGAGATGCCGGGCATTACCTCGCGCATCTGCGGTATCTGCCCCATCAGTCACCAGCTGGCCTCCGCCAAGGCCTGCGAAGCCATCATGGCGGTGCGCATTCCCCGCGCCGCGCAATTGCTGCGTGAGATCATTCATTGCGCCCAGATCGTCCAGTCCCACGCTCTGAGCTTCTTCTATCTTTCCGCGCCCGACCTGCTGCTGGGCATGGACGCCGACCCCGCTATCCGCAATGTTGCTGGAGTGATTGAAGCCAACCCCGAGCTGGCGCGCGCCGGCATCGAGCTGCGCAAGTTCGGGCTGCTGGTGATCGAAGGCCTCGCCGAGGAGCGCGTGCATGCCTCGTGGATCGTTCCCGGCGGCGTGAAGTCGCCCATGACGCAGCAGGCGCGCGACCGTTTCTTTACCTCCATTCCCGCAGCCCTGGCCACAACCGAGAAGACCCTTGGCATTTTCAAGGGCGTTCTCGACCGCTTTACCGAAGAGATCGCCAACTTCGGCTCGGCCCCCACGATGTACGCCGGAATGGTGGACCGCCGCGGAAACATTCAGCTCTACGACGGCATGCTGCGCTTCCGCTGGCCCGACGCCGGCATCGTGCATGACGATATCGCGGCTGAGGATTACTCCAAGTTCATCGGCGAAGCGACGGTAAGCGATTCCTATCTCAAAGCCCCGTTTTACAAGCCGCAGGGCTGGCCGGAAGGAATTTACCGGGTAGGACCATTGGCTCGTATTAACGTCGCAGAGAAGATGGGCACGCCGCGAGCCGATGCCGAGCTGCATGAATTTCGCCGACGCTTCGGCCGCATCGCACACAGCTCGTTCCTTTATCACTACGCGCGCTTGATCGAGATCATCTACGCGCTGGAATGTATGCAGGTTCTTCTGCAGGAGCCGGACGTACTCGATCCTCGCGTTCGCGCCCATGCCGGCGTGAACGCGCTGGAGGGTGTGGGCATGATCGAAGCCCCGCGCGGCACCCTTATCCATCATTACAAGGTGGACGAGAACGGCGCCATCACCTGGGCGAACCTCATCGTTGCCACCGGCCACAACAACCGCGCCATTAGTGACGGCGTTCGCCAGGTCAGTGAGCACTTCATCCACGGCGACAAGCTGGAGGAAGGCATGCTGAACCGCGTCTCCGCGCTGGTCCGTGCCTACGATCCCTGCCTGAGCTGCTCGACCCACGCCATTGGCGTCCCCGCGCTGGACATTTCTCTGGTCAACGCAGAGGGCGCCCTGCTCGACCGCTTGCGGAGCGACTGAAGTCCCTGCCTCTTCGGCTGTGATCGATTGCTCTGGTCTGCCTGCTTAAGACGTTGAACATCGCGGGGATCAGTACGCCTCGATCCCGCATCCGGTCTACCTTTAGCGCACCTAGATCAGGACCTTCTTGCGCCGCAGCTTTCTCTAGCGACACCACCGCCGCCGCTTAGTGAACCGGCCCAGATCCAGGCCCGATTCGCGGATCAAGTTTGATCTCGCCGAAGGTGTTTTCGTAGTTCACCAGGTTCTGCTGCAGGATGGTGAAGAGCGCCTTGGCCTGCTGCGGACTCAGGTAGACTCCCTGGAAATTGCGCACGTCCACTCTGGTCTCGTCCTGCTGCTGCAACGTGCCAAATACCAGAAAGAAGTCCCAAACATTCACGCGAACCTGCACGCTGTTGGCATAGTTCTCGCGGTAATCAGGAGTATTGGTCAACTGAATTGCGGGTTGTGTGATGGAAGATTGCGGTGGATTCGGCATCTGTACCTCAGGTGACGGTTGTCAGTGGTCGGTTGCTGGGCGCAGATTTTCCTTTGCACAACAACTTATGTTCGAAGTTGCAAGTTTAGCAAAAGATATCTCACGCCGGGGTCGCGACACTGTCTGATCGCGAGCGGGGAGCCTGCTCTTGGCCAGCGGAACCTTCTTCTCTCACGACGGACAACCGACAACTGACAACCGCAATAAAAAGGGCGGCTCCCGAAAGAGCCGCCGCATGGAAGCAGATTGAGTTGACTCTAGAACACCAGCTTGCCCTGGAACTGAATGACACGTGCCGAAGGCAGGTTGGCGAAGAACGCTCCGTACGGTCCGGTCGGGGGCAGTGCGACGCTGGTAATGGTACCGAACGTCGAAGCGCCGAGGACGTTGACCGGGAGATCGAAGTTCGGGTGATTGAAGACGTTGTACATGTTCGCGCCAATACCAAACGCCATCCGCTCGGTCAGCTTGAAATTCTTGTTCACGCTGAAATCCGAGTCGAACAAGTGAGGTCCGCGGAACTGGTTACGCGTCTCGTTGGGGTAACCAGTACCCGTGTTGCTGGCGAAGTTCGACGCACTCAGACAGGTGCTAAGCGGGTTAACGCAGCTACCTTCTTGGTTGATCAGCACGTTGGGGATCGACAAGGGACCATAAATGAACGCCGATGCGTTGCTTATGGTGTTAGTGGCATCGACCACCGTGAGGGGCAGACCGCTGCGGGCAAAGAAGTTCTGCGAGAGCGTCCAGCCACCCAGGGCCCCATTCATGTACTTGTTGCTGAACTTCCACGGCGTCTGCCAAACGTAGCTGGCGCTGAAGTAGTTGCGGATGTCGTAGTCGGAATTGCCGTAGTTGTTACTTAGGTTATTCGGGTTGAGTTGGTAAGCGATCGACGGCGACGTGCCGGCGTTGAAGACGGCAGTGCTACCGGCATTGGACACATCGTCCAGCGAATGGCTCC
Organism: uncultured Acidobacteriaceae bacterium; assembly: GCA_963713465.1. Taxonomy (GTDB): domain Bacteria; phylum Acidobacteriota; class Terriglobia; order Terriglobales; family Acidobacteriaceae; genus Bog-257. Next base: position 118,075 of record CAVQLZ010000011.1, on the reverse strand, counting down.
AGGTGTAGTTGGCCTGAATGGTAAAGCCATAGGTCAGGCGTTGGTTGTAGGTCGCGGTCAGACCGTTGTAGTTCGAGACCCCACCCGAGTAAACCTGCGAGAAGGTACTGAACGCAGCACCGGGTTGCGTAGCCGGGAATCCGCCGAAACTAGCAAACGAATTCAGATATGGGTTAGTGATCGGTATGTTAATGCCGTGGTTGCCGACATAGCCCAAACTGAGCGAGGCCTTGTCCCCCAGCGCCTGCTGGATACCGAGGCTGAACTCCTGGTAGCGAGGTGTGTGGAGGGTGTTGACCTCGCTGACGAAGGCGGGAGCGCTGAAGAGCGGGTTGGCGGCGACCAAAGAATTGTAAGACGCGCCGTTGGCGAATCCTGACTTAATGGCCGTCGCCGAGTTGAGGCCCTGAATGTAGGGGCTGGCCGCTGTTGTGGTATCACCCCACGGCACGGTGCCGGTAGCGGAGGTCCCGCTGCCGATGAAAATCGGAACCACGCCGGGAGCGTTGGTAAAGAAGTCATCGCCCAGGATGGCCGTGAACGCGTCATAGAAAATTCCAAAACCGCCGCGTACGACCGTCTTGTCGCTGCCGCCGGGCGACCAGGCAAAGCCGAACCGCGGAGCTATGTTGACCGAGTCAACGCCCTTGTAGGCCTCTTGCTGGGTCGTAATGAGTTGGTTGTAAGGCGTCGCGCCACTGAGATTGCCGGCGCCCAGTTGGCTGGCGAAGCTGCTATTCAGCAACGAGGAGCAGCCGTTGTGGCAGTTCGGGTTCGAGTTATGCTCGCCGCGAAGAGCGAGGGTCAGCTTCAGGCTCTTCGAAACCCGCCACTCGTCCTGCGCGTAAAGGCCAATTCCCCAGATCGAAACCGGTTCGCGGCTAGCGGTCGGAAAGTTCTGGTTGGTCTGGCCCGCCAGTCCATTGAAGAAAGCGTCCTGGTCGTACACGCCAACGGTAGGGTTGGTTCCCGTCGAGAAGGCGTAGTCGGAAATATCGTACCGGCGGAAGTTGGCGCCGAACTTGAACGCGTGGTTGCCCCTGGTCCAGGAGAAGTCATCCACGAACTGGTACTGCGTGACAAGGCGCCCTTGCGGGAAGTTGTCGCAGGCGCCGCAGACCGAATTCAGGCTGAATGGACCGTCCGAGGTGACATCAAACGGGAACAGCGCCGGGTCGGCTTGGGTAAAGATCGCGCGATAGTAGCTGCCGGCGTAGACGAACTGGTTGGTGGCATTGGGGCTCAGAACGTGGGTCCACTGGCCCTGTCCATCATAGGCAGGCTGATAGCTGTTCGCGGCGAAGGCATTGTTGATGAAGTTGACTGCGGTCGGCTGGACTCCCTGATCCACGCGTACGCGCCAGAAGAGGTGGTCCTTGTCCGAGAGGTTATAGTCCAGGCGTCCGCTGGCGATGAACTCGCTGCCGTTCTGGCCGGAATTGGCCTGGTAGGAGTTGATGCAGTTTCCGGCGACCGGAGCATCGCAACCGCCGTCACCACCTGTCGGGGCGTGGGTGGCTTCGAAGGAATTGATCAGGCCGTAGTACCGCGAGTAGAGCGCGCTCTCAGCGGGATTGCTGGCTGCTATCGCAGCCTCGCTACCGCTGATGAAATTGGGGCTCCACAGGAACACCTGTCCGCTGGCGGGCAGAATGAAGCGAATGCCCTCGGTGTTCAGGTAGTAGAACAGCTTGTCCTTCTTGATCGGTCCGCCCAAACCCAGGGCCCACTGGTTGTTGTTGGCGAAGGGCTTGGCCACACCGGCCTGGTCGTTAAGCCAGCCATTGGCGTTCAACGAGCTGCCATTCCAGTAATAAGTAGCGTTGCCGTGGAGCTGGTTGGTTCCCGACTTGGTCACGTAGTTGACCTGCGCGCCCGCCTGCTGGCCGTACTGGCCGGAGAAGGCGTTGCTGACCACGGTCACTTCCTGAAGATCGTTTCTTCCCAGCGTCAGGTTGGTGGCGCCGGAGTTGTTCACGTTCAGGTAGGGATCCATGTCGTTCTCGCCATTGACCGAGAACAGGTTCGCAGTGCTGGGAAGACCGTACACGCTGAAGTTGCCGTAACCGGAGGCGGTGTTCATGACCGCGCCGGGCGACGTCTGAGCGATGTAGGTAAGGTCATTACCGCCGTTGGGCTGGTTGGCAATCAGCGTCTGGCTGAAGTTGGTAGACAGGTCGGCGTTGTCGGCCTGCACCAGCGGGGCAGTCGCATTGACCTCGACGGTCTGCGAGGCAGTACCCACCGACATCTTGATGTCGGCAATGGATGCCTGGCCGATGTTGACACTAGCCTTGGTTTCAGACTTGCTGAAACCCTGCATGTTGACGCTCACCGTGTAGTTGCCCGGGGGCAACAGCGAGAAGCGGTAGTTTCCATTGGAACCGGTTGTCGAGGTGCGAGTTTGGCCGGTGGCGTCGCTCTTGAGCGTTACCGTGGCGCCGGATAACACCGCACCGCTTGGATCGGTAACCGTACCGGTCAGATCGCCGGAAACCAGTGACTGCGCCATCAACGACGGCGCCATCACAGCGGCAACCACCAGTACGCTTAGTATCCCGGTGATCAGTTTCTTTGCTGTCATATCTCCCCTCAAATCGCTTGCTTGATTTCTTTCGGCTCTTGCGGTTTGTTGCTACCCTTTCCAGCCAAACCGCGCTCAGATACACAATCGTTCGTAACTTGAAGGGCACGGGGGGTGCCATTCTGCACCCCTTCCCCGGAATCCTAAGTTACTGATTAGAAAGTCCAATTTTGGACATTAATGGGTGCCGTTTGGGGCTAAATACAAAATATCAGAGATGGAGGTGGGCGCTTCTCCCAAATTCTGGAGTCGGCTTGTGTTCCCGGATTGGGAGGTCACGCCAAAAAAAGGCGGCTCTCTGTGGAGCCGCCCTGGCTAGCAAAGACTCGAGGTGACTAGAAGATGATCTTGCCCTGGAACTGCAGGATGCGGTTGGAGGGCGCTCCCGCAAAGAACGATCCAAAAGGCCCGGTTGGCGGCACCGCCTGCAGCGTTATCTGGCCGAGGTTGGGCGCACCGTAGAAGTTCACCGGGTTGGCAAAATTCGAGTGGTTGAAAATGTTGTAAGCGTTCGCACCGATTCCCAATGCCACTCTCTCGGTGATCTTGAAGTTCTTGTTCACCGAGACGTTGGAGTCGAAGAACCCGGGACCGCGGTACTGGTTACGCGCCTGGTTCGGGAAGGTCGTCAACCCGGAAGCCGCCGCGAACCCGGTGGAGAGCAGACATCCGGTCAGGTAGCCGCTGCAAGTGCCCTGTCCCACACCAGCCACCTGAGCGGGGATGTAGTCGCCACTGGGGTAATTCGTGATTGGGGTGGTGGCGTCCAGAACTGTTAGTGGCAGTCCCGAGCGGACGAAGAAGTTCTCCGAAAGGGTCCAGCCGCTCAGTGCGCCATTCACCCAGGAGTTGCTGAACTTCCACGGCGTGTTCCAGACGTACTGGGCGTTGAACGAGTTGCGAATGTCGTAATCCGCGTTCCCATAGTTCGCCCGCAGATTAGACGGATTGAACTGATACTCGGCGCTGGTCGAGCTGTACGGCAGGACTCCGCCGTTGGAGATTTCGTCCAAGGCATGCGCCCAGGTATAGCTGGCCTGCACCGTGAATCCGTAGGTGAGGCGGCGTTGGTAGCTGGCGGTGAGTTGATTGTCGTTGGAAACTGCGCCCGAGTAGACCCCGGTGACGGTGCTGAAGTTCCCGCTGAAGGGCGTCGCACCAATCCCGGCCGAGCCGAGGGCAGCGTTGGGGAAGTAGGTTACCGGCTCGTATACGCCGTGGTTGCCGATGTAGCCCACGCTTACGGAGCTCTTGCTGTCCAGCTCCTGCTGGATTTGGAAGTTCCATTCCTGGTAGCGCGGTATATGGAATGCCCCCGCCTGGTCGCCGAAAGCCGGAGGCGCGAAGCCGGGTACGGTCGAGGACAGGGAGGCGAACGAAGCGCCATTGGCGAAGCCGCTCCGGATGGCCGCAGCCGAGCTGGAGGCAATCTGCCACGGGCTCACCCCAGGCGTAACTTGATCAGCCCAAGGCACACTCGTTTGGAAGGTAGGAATGTAGTTGGGCAAGTTGGTCATGAAGGTATCTCCCAAAGCCGCCGGAAAGGCGTCGTAGAAGATGCCGAAGCCACCGCGCACTACCGTCTTGCCGTTGCCGTAGGGCTGCCAGGCAAAACCAAAGCGTGGTGCCCAATCTATAGCATCCACTGACCGGAAGACTTGGTTCCGGTTCGCGTCCACCAAGCTGTTATACGGAGCGGTAAGGCTGGTGCTTCCATTGTAGAAGGAGCCCTCCAGAAGCGCGGAGCAATCCGTCTGACAAACGGGATTGGAGTCGTGCTCCAGGCGCAGTCCCAAAGTCAGCCTCAGCTTCGGGGTTACAGCCCACTCGTCCTGGATGTAGGCGCCCAATCCCCACAGCGCCACGGGCTCACTGGGCCGGCTGGGGAAATTCTGGGAGAAGCTATCGGCAATGCCGGTGTAGAGACTCTCTACGGAAGAGAACACGGACAATGGGTTGACCCCCTCGCTGAACGTATAGTCTGTGATGTCATAACGGCGGAAGTTGACGCCGGCCTTCAAATTGTGAGCGCCTTTGACGATGGAATAATCGTCAATGAGTTGATATTGGGTGGAATTCCGTCCTTGCGGGAAGATGAACTGGCCTAAACCACCCGCATTTTGTCCGCCCAGGCTGGTGTAGCCGAGAGCCGCGAGGTCGAGCTGGGTCGGAAAGACGTTGGGGTTGTTCTGACTGAAGATCGCCCGGTAGTAGCTGCCGGCGTAAATGAATTGATTGGTCGCGTTGGCGCCGAAGACGTGGTTCCACTGTCCCTGGCCGTTGTACTGCGGCTGATAGCTGGCGACGCTGAACGCTGAGTTGATCGGATCGGCGCTGCTGGCTTGGGTGCCATGGTCGGCCGAGACTTGCCAGAACAAATGGTCGCGGTCGCTGAGGTTGTAGTCCAGCCGCCCAATTCCCACGAATTCTGTGGCCGGCTCCGAAGGGTTGCCCGTCCACGACTGGAAGCAACTGACTCCGGCTGGGCCGGTGTAGGTAACCCCGGGCGTGAGGCAGCTACTGTACCCCAACGGCGTAGCGGTGTTGTACCCAGGCGCACCTTCATACAAACTGAAGGCTTTTGTGTACAGGGGTAGCTCAGCCGGATTGCTAGCGGCTATGTTGGCCAGGGTCGCATTGGCAAAGGAGGTGGTCGGCGCGAAGACAGTTTGGGTGGACGGAACAATGTAGCGGATACCTTCAAAATCCGTAAAGAAGAAGAGCTTGTCCTTCTTGATAGGACCACCGAAGGACGCAGCATACTCGTTGTTGTTGTTGAACGGCAGCGGGGTAGCGGTCAGGTTATTCAGGTAGCTGTTAGCGTCGAAGCGGCTGCCCGTCCACCAATACTCCAGGTTGCCGTGATAAGCGTTGGTGCCAGATTTGCTGACGTAGTTCACCTGGGCGCCTGCCTGCTGTCCATATTGGCCAGAGTAGGCGTTGTTGATGACGGTTGCCTCCTGAACGTCATTCTTGCCCAGCGTCAGATTAGTGGCGCCGGAATTGTTGAGGTTCAGATACGGGTCCATCTGGTTCTCACCGTTCATGGTGAAGACATTCGAAGTTGACGGCAGGCCGGCCACGTTGAAGTTGCCATATCCCATGCCGCTATTCATGTTCACGCCCGGCGCGGTCTGGGCAATATAGGTAAGGTCGTTGCCCGGGTTAGGAGCGTTGGCAACGATGTTCTGATTAAAGTTGGTGGACAGATTGGCATTGTCAGCCTGCACCAGTGGAGCAGCCGTGGTTACCTCGATCGTGGTTGAACTGCTGCCCACGGGCAGCTTCACGTCAGCAACCGTCGCTTGCCCGACGGTGACCGTGGCGGTGATTTGCGCCCGGCTGAAACCTTGCGCATTGGCGGTAATGGTGTAGTTGCCCGGAGGCGCCAGCGCAAAGCGGTAAGCGCCAGTGGAATTGGACGTGGTATTGAGCGTCTGCCCCGTGGCAGTGTTTTTTGCCGTGACCGCCGCTCCCGCAACGACCGCGCCGGTGGGGTCCGTGACCGTGCCGGTGATGTCGCCGGAAACCAGCGATTGCGCCATCAGCGACGGCATCATCATCAAGCCGATCACTAGCAGCGCCAGAATTTCACAAATCAAAGTTCGTGCTTTCATGTCTCTCCTCGTGTGCGCTCGCGGGTCTCGCGATCGACGCGAGAAGGTTGCGAGTGGCTGGGCACATTCGGTGCGGCGACCCCTTTGGGCTGGACCAGGGCCGCCGCAGTCTGTATGCCTTACTTCTTCCCATCTCGATTGCAACAGCGCTGCCATTCCGCGCCAGGAGAGTTCGAGTGGCTAAGCGCAAGCCTGTCAATAGCGCGCGCGTCGCATCACGCAAGCGCGAGATGAACCGCTCCCCAACCACTCCAGATTTTCGGAGATTCGCCGCTACCGCATCTCCGGATTCCCGGAGTTCAACCGTCGATAGTCAATAAGTATTGAAACTATGCAACCGAATTGTTGAAGCGGAGGATAGAAGGGAGCTACTTTGCGGCCGAAAAGGGCCGAGCGGCTTGAATTCGAACACGAGTTGCTTGAAAACAAGATGGAGGGAGCTGAAGGAATTCGGCAGTGACCAGTTCGGGGGTTCCTTGATCACGTGCGCCTTATAACGCGCATACTCGTACGCCTTTAACCCCTGTCCAGTTCGTTTCGCGCTGCGGTGAGCTCCGCGGCGAATTGGTTTGCTGGTCAACTCCGCAAACCAGCGTTCCACCAGAGAGGAATACGCATAGGGTCCGCTATTTGTTTCGGTTATTTCTGTTACATGACACTAGAATTGCACGCCTGAAGGCACGCTCCACCTCATTACCCACCGACTGCAAAGCCACCTTAGCCCTACGGCTGTTTGTCTTTGGAGCCTTCTTCCTGGCTCTTCTCCTGTGGCTTGACGGTCGAGCGCACCACCATAAACTTGTTCAGCAGGTCAAACCAGAAGGGTGCGCCCAGGGAGACCGCAATCGCGGTTATCAGCCAGCCCAGCAGATAGTAGAAAGGTCCCCACGGCAACGTCAGCGGGACCTGCGCCGTGTTTCCCCAGCCCAGTGGCAAACCGAGGTTGTTGACCTTTGAGACCTGATCGGCAAGCTGTAAGGGATAAGACGATGGTTGAGCTGGTTGGCCCTGGTTGGATGGCTGTGGTGTATTGGAGGTTGTGCTGGCGGTCGTTGTCGTCGAGGTGGTTAATCCGACCTCAGAACCGGTAGCGCTGCCCTGTGGCGTGCTGGTCGCACCCTGGCCGGCTGAATCCGACTTTGTGCTCGGCGAGGGACTCGCTGGAGGTTGCGCTTTCGCCGCCGCGGCTACCAGCGCTTGCCGAACCGCGTCATTGGTGGAGATCTGTTTGATGATGGTGATGGTGTTGGCATTGAGTGTGACGGCCAGCACCACACCAATCCAAAAAAGGACCCATTGCGTGTGGTACTTGTACCATCCTGAAACCCGATCCATTGCGCCGTTGTACCAGTTTTCAATACTGGTCTTCAGTTTCGTGATGTCGTTTTCCGCATTGGCGATGATCGACAGTAAAGGTTTTCCGACTTTGTCATTGGTGACGGCCCAGTTTTCTGCGACTTGCTTCAGCAGAGCGAAGAATGCGAGGTTCGCCGAAATGCTGGCGCTGTCTGCAGCTAGTTGCGCCGCCACCGCTGCCTGGCGGGCCGCGTCTTTAGCGGCTTGAGTGGATGCGGGGTCAGTTAGCACGGTATTGGCCCGATCATTAGCGGCCTTGGCTTCCGCAACAGCAGTGGCGGATGCCGTCTTGGCATCGTCTAAGGCTGTACGCAGGTTCGCTGGCGCCTGGTCGGTCAGGATGCCAAGCAGCGCTACAACAAAGTTGCGGGTCGGAATGTAGGAGGGAAGATTACGCTTGCTGGCTCGCGCAGCGCCGGCGGCCACGCCCTCACCTCCAGCCGCAGCCGCGCCCGCCGGGCCTGCACCCGCGCCGGCGGCTATACCTCCGGCAGGCACGGCAGCACCCCCGGTTGCGGTTTTGTGAGATCTGTTCCAAGGGAATTTCCAGCTCTTCGTCGGATTAAAGTCGCCCTGAAAGAGACCGTATATCTCGCCATGGTTATACAGTTTGCTGACTAAGCCACTCGCTTGCGGGTCGTTTAATAAAGTTTTCAACCCTTCCAGCAACATCCTGCCCCGCATGTTTACAAGCGAGAGGATGATCTCATTGACGGTTGTGGCGATGATGCTTAACAGCAGGAAGACGAAGATAATGCCGATGGCGGTATCGAGAAATGTGGAAGCCAGCATGCCATGACCCCTGCGCAACCGCGTTTGGGTTTGCGTGCAGTCCGCTATTTCGACAAAAACGGCCACGATGGTACACCCGTCCCGTCGAGGCCGCAATAAAATTAGTGTCGCAGGGGAAATGGAAGCTGCGTTGCCTGCCGCTCAGCGGGTGTGATACTTTCCGCTCATCTCCTGTTTTCCGCTCGGTTCGCCATCGAGCCGGCGGCGAGCACGCGCCGCTCTGGAGGGAAACGAATGATCGGTTGGATTGTTCTCGGCGTAATCGTCGTACTGCTGGTGATCATCGTCTTTTCACTCATCGGGATTTACAACGCCCTGGTGCAGTTGCGGGTGCGCGCCGACAATGCGTGGTCCGACATTGATGTGCAACTGAAGCGGCGCTACGATCTCATCCCTAATCTGGTGGAGACGGTGAAGGGCTACGCCGCGCATGAGAAGGGCACATTTGAGAACGTCGCCAAGTTCCGCAGCGCCGCCATGGCCGCAACCACGCCGGCGGAGAAGAGCGAGGCCGAAGGCCAGTTGACCTATGCGTTGCGCGGATTACTGGCGGTCGCGGAGGCGTATCCGCAGTTGCAGGCATCGCAGCAATTCCAATCGCTGCAAGGGACGCTGAGCGAGCTGGAAGATACCATCCAGAACGCCCGCCGTTACTACAACGCGGTGGTGCGCGACTTTAATACCAAGATCCAGGAATTCCCCAGCAACATCGTCGCGGGAATGTTCCACTTCGAACAGAGGCAGTTCTTCGACGTCAAGGACCCCGCGCAGCGCGAGCCCGTAGCGGTGAAATTCTGAAATGCGCGACTCAAGACTGGAGTCCCACATTGTAGGAGGTTCGCCGCAAGAATCCCCACCCCAGCAAACCAAGCTTGGGTGGGGCGCCCGCATCCTGCTACTTCTCGCGTCCTGCATCGCTCTCACCCTTCCCGCGTTCGCGCGGGAGTGGCACATCACCCACTTCGACAGCGATATGACCGTCTCCCAGGACGGCACGATGATCGTCCGCGAGCACCTGGTCATATATTTCAACGGCTCGTTTCGCGGCATTTATCGCGACATTCCCATCCAGTACCCCGGGCCGCACGGGTCGAATTACACGCTGTTCCTCAAGGTCAATGGCGTCACCGATGGCTGGGGCCACAAGTTGAAGTACGAATCGAGCACGCAGGGCGACTACCGTCACCTGAAGATTTTCGTCCCTGACGCCGTGAACGCCAGCCGGACGGTCGATATCGAATACACCATCAAGAACGCCATCCGCTGGTTCGACGATCACGACGAACTCTATTGGAACGTAACCGGCAACGACTGGGCCGTGCCGATCGATGACGTGAATGCGAGCATCCGGTTTCCGGCGGGGACGGTGAACAACCTGCGGGCGCAGGCCTTCACCGGCCTCTACGGCTCGCAAGCGCAAAATGCGACGGTCGTGGTCAACGGCAACCTGGTCACGGTGAAAAGCAGTGAGCCGCTCTCGATGCGAGAAGGCCTGACCGCCGACGTGTATATCACCAAAGGTGTGCTGAGCGAGCCCAGCAAGCTGACGTTCGCGGTGTGGTTCCTGCGCAGCAACTTCATCGTGCTGCTCCCGTTGTGGGCGCTCATCGTGATGTTCTTTTTCTGGTGGACCAAGGGGCGCGATCCCAAGCCCGATATGTCGGTCGCGCCGCAATACGAGCCGCCCAAGGGCATGACGCCCGCCGAAGTTGGCACCATGATAGACGACGCGGTGCATCCGCGGGACATTACTTCGACCCTGGTCGACCTGGCGGTAAAAGGCTACGTGAAGATCGAGGAGACCGACTCCAAGGTACTGTTGTTCACCCATCGTGACTACACCTTCCATTCGCTCAAAGAGCCCGGTACTTGGAGTTCGGGGTCGCTGGAGGCCCACGAGCGGGTCATGCTGAATCACATGTTCGCTGGCGGCGCCACCCAGATTCGGCTGTCGGAGTTGCGCAATCAGTTCTACGTCGCGATTCCTACGATCAAAGAGGATATTCTTGCGGAATTGAAGGGCAAAGGCATGTACTCGGTCGATCCCGACTCGGCACATGCTTATGTCGCTTTAGGAGTGTTGATCACGGCGCTGCCGTTTGTGCTGGCTCAAGTCTTTGGCTGGGCGGACATCCTTGGCTCGATTGGCCTGCTGATCGCAGCCTCCATTATTGCGATCATTATCATCTTTCTCTTCGCCCGCATCATGACGGCAAAGTCGCTAAAGGGTGTGCGGACCAAGGTCGAGATTCTCGGGCTGCAGGAGTTCATCACGCGGGTGGACGCCGACCGGCTCAAACGTATGCCGCCAGACACCTTCGAGAAGATCCTGCCGTTCGCGATGGCGCTGGGCATCGAGAACCACTGGGCGAAAGCGTTTCAGGGAATCGTCCAGAATCCGCCGACCTGGTACGTCGGCCCGACTCCGTACGTCGGTGTCTTCAACCCCATCTTTTTCGCCGGCGCCATGCACAACATGGCCATGGACGCACACCAGGCGTTCGTGGCCGCGCCGCGCGCCAGCAGTACGGGTTCGGGATGGAGCGGTGGAGGTTTCGGGGGCGGGGGCGGTTTCAGCGGCGGCGGCTTTGGCGGCGGAGGAGGCGGAGCATTTTAGAGGCAGTTGCCAGTTGGCAGTTGTCAATCAGTTGGCTCCGCACGAAACCTTCAGAACCCACGAAGCTGATTAAGCCGTGGGCGCGCCGCCGGTGGCAACGATGCGGTAACCCTTAGATTACCTAAGTGCCCTAGCGTGCCATATCCGGAATAGCCCGTACTCAATACCGATTACCCCACGTTTTACTGATTGCGACAGCGAATCTGACCGATTACGCTATTAGCAGAGTTGAAGTTCAGGTCAGCCGGTCCCCCTTTAATCGTTTGCCCACATGCGCATAGACTTCAACGCGTTGCCGGCACTGGTGGCGCTTGCAATTCTGGTAGTGGTATTCGCGGCCATTTCGCGACATCACACCCGCGAGCGGGTGCGTCTGTGGCTGGCCGGCTGGACATTGGTCTTGCTCCGCGCCGCAGTGCAGTTCGCCAACCCTCCGCAGCCCAATGGATTCCACCTCAACACCGCCATTGGACTCTGCGCCCTGGAACTGGCCAGCACCGCGTTCGTCGTTTCCGTCGCCCCGCAAGCCGCCACTGTCACGCGGCAGGTTCTGCTCGCCCTGGTATTGGCCCTTCCGGCAGTGATCTACACCATAGCGATGCTATGGGGCGTAAAAGCACCGGCCTTTTACTACGCCACGATGGGGGCTGGCTTCGCCGGGTTGTTGTTCCTCCTCTGGGCGTGGTATCGCAGGATGACTCTGTATGTCGCCTGCGTAACGGCGGCGACAATTACGGTTTTGGGATTGGTAATTTGGAGCATCGCAGCCAAAAAGCCAGAGTATGGAATTCATATTCTTCTGGCGTCCGTCAACTTCGCCGCCGCCACACTCTTCTGGTATCGCCTGAAAAGAACCTCAGCGGGGGTTTTGGCCACGGTGTTCGGCTTCTTCGCCTGGGGAGCAGGTTTTCCCATCGCCATTGTTTTGCGAAACTACTTTCCCGCAACCCGGCTGGATGTGGAAATTTGGGACATCCCGAAATACCTGGTGGCCATAGGCATGATCGTGACCTTGCTGGAGGAGCAGATCCTGGAAAGCGAGCACCTGGCCTATCACGATGCCTTGACCGGGCTCCCCAATCGCCGGCTCCTGCAGGACCGGCTGATGCAGGCCATTGCCCACGCCGCTCGCAGCGGTCTGAAGGTGGCCGTTCTGCTGCTCGACCTCGACGAGTTCAAGGCGGTAAACGATACCTTCGGCCATCACATTGGCGACGGAGTCTTGCAGGAGGTGGTGAGCCGGCTTTCTGCCCGCCTGCGTGCAGCCGACACGCTGGCGCGCACCGGAGGCGATGAGTTCACCGTGATCAGCGAGGTTGCCGATGGGCAAGGTGCGCAAACCCTGGTCTGGGCCCTGGAAGCGGCGCTGCTGTTGCCGCTGCGGGTAGAGCGAAGGACCGTGAAGCTGAGCGTCAGCATCGGCTATGCTCTGTATCCCGACGATGCCACCGATCCTGCAGATCTGTGCGCGCTGGCCGATCGCGCCATGTACGTCGCCAAGTATCGCCGATCCATGAACCCCTCCTCGGCCGACTCAGCACTTTAGGCCGCTCCGCCAAACAGCAAACTCCAATTCGCTCTACAATCGAAATCACATGGCAGACGTGAAGACAACGCGCCTGACGGCGATGGTGAAAGCCGCCGGTTGAGCCAGCAAGCTAAGTCCGGCGGTGCTGGACTCGGTGCTTGGGAAATTAGCCCGGCAACACGATCCCAACGTTCTGGTCGGCTTCGATCACGCCGACGATGCCGGCGTGTATCGGCTCACGCCCGAGCTGGCGCTGGTGCAGACCGCGGATTTCTTTACCCCCATCGTCGACGATCCCTACGTATTCGGGCAGATCGCGGCCACCAACGCGCTCAGCGACGTCTATGCCATGGGCGGACGACCCCTCAGCGCGCTGGCGCTGGTGTGCTTTCCGGAAGGCGGCGACGTCAAGATCCTGGAGGAGATGCTGGCCGGCGGCCTGGCCAAGATGGTGGAAGCCGAATGTACCGTCATTGGCGGCCACAGCATCCGTGATGAGGAGATCAAGCTCGGCTACTCCGTCACCGGCGTTGTACATCCGAAAAAGGTGCTGACCAACAGCGCCGCTCAACCGGGCGATCGTCTCATTTTCACCAAAGCCATCGGAACAGGCGTGATCTCGACTGCTATCAAACGCGGCGAGGCCGATTTCACTTGGATCCGCGCCGCCATCCATTCGATGACCACGTTGAATAAAGCTGCTGCCGAGGTCGTGGCCTCGCACCAGTTCGCCGTGCACAGCATGACCGACATTACCGGCTTCGGACTGCTCGGCCATGCGCGCGAGATGGCTGCCGGCTCCGGTGTGAGCATGAGGATCTACGCCTCGCGCGTGCCGTTACTTGCGGGTGCGCTGGAATGCGTTCGCGGCAAGTATGTGCCGGGAGGGTTGAAGTCGAACCGGCAGTTCACTGAATCCTGCGTAGAAGCAGACCCGGGTGTGCCGCAGGACCTGCTCACGTTGCTCTACGATCCGCAAACTGCCGGAGGCTTGCTTATCGCCGTCGCCGAAAACGATGAAGATGCCCTAGCGGCAGAGTTGCGGCACGCGGGAGTGGAAGCTGCCGGCATTGGCGAAGTGGTCGCGAAGCAGAAGCCGCTCCTGACGGTGCTGCGCTAGACGCTTTGGCCTTCTGTGTCATCGCAAGCTCCGGCGGACAAAAAAAGGCCACCCGCGCTCGAGTGACACAGAAGACCCAACTCCCAAGTCTGATTTTCCCGCCTTCATCAGCTCACAAATCCAGCATCTACTCCCGAATTCGCTCGCACGCGAACTGGATACGAGCAACGATAGAAAATGCCCTCGCTTCTGAGTGAGTGCTGTCCCCTGGTATGTCGCACGGCACAGACACGCTCCTGCTCCAGCTATTTACGATCTTCGTGTGCGCGAAGATCTGCGGGGAGATGTTTGAGCGCTTGTCGCTGCCGGCGGTTCTCGGCGAAATCCTGGCCGGCATTGCACTCGGGCCGTACGCTGCCAACATCATCGTTCCCACCGCCAGCATCATTTCGCTCGCCGAGATCGGCGCCATCTTTCTGCTGTTCACCGTCGGTCTCGAGACCAGTCCGGACGAGCTGATCCGCATCGGGCGCCGCTCGCTGAACGTCGCCATCGCCGGCATCATCTTGCCTTTCGTCTGCGGATTGTTGTACCTGAAACTCAGCAGGGAAACGACGCACGAAGCTGTATTTGTCGCCGCGGCCATGGTCGCCACCAGTGTCGGGATCACGGCGCGGATCTTGCAGGACATGGACGTGCTGAAGAGCCGGCCGGCGAAAATCATCCTCGGTGCGGCCGTCTTCGATGACATTCTGGGCATGGTTTTGCTGGCGATTGTCGTCAGCATTTCTTCGGGCACGGGGGTGCATTGGGTGCATCTGAGCGTCGTGATTGCCGAGGCCGTCGGTTTCGCGGTGTTCATGATTTACTTCGGCCCGGGCGTGGTGGGGCGCATGCGTCCCGGGCTGCAGCGCTTGTCCACGCGCGATGCCCCGCTCGTGCTGGCGCTCGCCACTTGCCTGCTGTTGTCGGTAGCCGCGAGCAAGATCGGCATGGCCGCGATTATCGGCGCCTTCTTCGCCGGACTGATCTTCTCCGACTACTCGCCGGAATGGGGACTGCGCCCGCGCGTGAACGGCATCAAGGAATTTCTCGCGCCCTTCTTCTTTTTCACCATGGGCGCACGGCTCGACATCCGCGTCTTCACCGGGAACGTGTTTCTGGTTGCGGGGATCGTGTCGCTGCTGGCGCTGGTCAGCAAGATCGTCGGCTGCGGCTTGCCTATGCTGAAGGACGGCTGGCGTAATGCCGTGAAGGTGGGCGTGGGGATGACGCCGCGCGGCGAAGTTGCGCTCATCATCGCCCTGATCGGTTTGCAGATGAACATGGTCTCGCAACGGGCGTACGCGATTGTCATCTTCATGACCGGGGTCACGACGCTGGTGCCGCCGCCGCTGTTGCGTTATCTCTTCCGTGATGACGTGCCGGCGCGTCCCGTCCTGATCGAGCCGGAGGAAGAGCGCGTGCAGATGGGCTAGAAGTGTGTTTCAAAGAACAGTGGAGTTAGTCGAGTCTGAGGCGTAACTTATGTGCTGGTACAGCAGAGCGTATCGCCAGTTGCCGATCGACATGCTCACTCGCGAGATTGCCGCTTCCATCTTCGACGTCCTGCGCCGGCACACGACGGCTGACGAGATCGAACTACTCATCGCCGGCGGCCGCAGTGCGCTCACGCGCTTTGCCAACAACACCATTCACCAAAACATTGAGGAACAGAGCCAGCAGATCTCCGTACGGGTTTCGTTCGGCGGGCGCACCGCGCGCGCCACAACCAACAAGTACGACGACGAGGGCCTTTGCCGACTGGTGCAATCGGCCGAGGCGCTGGCGAAAGTTCAGCAGGAAGATTCCGACCTCTTGCCCATGCCGACGCCGCAAGAAGTTTCGGAAAACGCTGTGGATTCAGGCGCAACTACTGTGCAGCGCTACTTCGAAGGCACGGCTGCGCTGAGTCCGCAGGACCGCGCGTCCGGTGTGGCGGGGATGGTGGAGGTTGCCAAACAGCGCGCCCTCACTTGTGCGGGAATTTTCTCTTCGGCGCAGGTTGTCGAAGGCATCTTCAACTCGCGCGGGGTTTCCGACTGGTACGAGCAGACGCTGGCAGAAGTGTCGATCACCATGATCGGCGACACCTCCTCGGGCTGGCAAAAGGCAAACGCGGGCGATGTCGCGCAGCTCGATCCTGCGCGCATGGCGCAAATTGCTGCCGAAAAAGCGCTCGCCTCCAAGGATCCCATTGAGCTTCCGCCGGGCAAGTACACCGTAATTCTCGAACCCTCCGCGGTGCTCGATGCCGTCGGGTTCATGTTCTGGGATTTTGGCGGCTCGGCGTTGCTGGAACAGCGCTCGTTCTTGAATGACCGCATGGGGACGCAGCTCTTCGGTCCCAATATCACCGTCTGGGACGATGTCTATCACCCGCTCCAGATTGGTGTTCCTTTCGATGGTGAGGGCATGAAGCGGCACCGCGTCACACTAATCGAAAACGGAGTCGTACGGGGCGTCACCTATGCGCGTTCCAGCGCCGCGCGAATGCGACTTTCCGAGCTTGCAGACAAGGTCGGGCCGATCACGGCGACAGGACACGGCTTCTCGCTGCCCAATGAAATCGGCGAAGCTCCGCTCAATCTTGTGTTCGCGGGTGCGGCGCCGGGCCACGCGCAGTCGGTCGAAGAGATGATCGCCTCCACCGAACGCGGCATCCTGGTGACCCGCTTGTGGTACATCCGCGAGGTCGATCCCTACGAGAAGATACTCACCGGCATGACTCGTGATGGCACCTTCGCAATTGAGGATGGCAAGATCCGGGGAGGCATTCGGAATTTTCGCTTCAACGAAAGCCTCATTCACATGCTGCAAAACGTGGAGGCCATGGGGCAATCCGTTCGCGCCAGCGGCGAGGAGTCGGTCGACATGGTCGTGCCTGCCATGAAGGTCCGCGACTTTAACTTTACTGAAAGAACTACCTTCTAACCTGCAACCCCCAGATCGCGACGGCCGAACTAGGTCAGACCGAATGCCGGCTGGCGCGATTTGTCGCACACGTTCCCCCCACCAACGGGCGTATAAGTGCTTAAAATTTGTCACTCACACCGACTCAGCCCCAAGGCATCGGCCTCCCAGGCGCTAGACCGAGGAGTGAATGGGCATGTCTGCCAAAGGACCTCGCAACCCTAAGCCGTTGCTTGTTTACCGCTGTCCGGCGTGTCGGTCGTTCGTTGCGGCGGGTCGCGACCCCAAGCTCATTGAACTGGCGCAACGCTTCCATGTTTGCCCAGAATCCATGGCTTTCGCCTCGCATAATCAACAACATCCCACCAAATAGGCATTGTGTATCGCAGAAGGTACGGTTATGGTAACTCAGCATGATGGTACTTTAGTAATTTTGCCTGAAGCTTTTACGCTGTTTCGTTGCCGGTTTTTCGATATCGTACGAGGCAGCACCATGATGCCAGCTGGCCGCCATTCCGAACTGCGCAATTCCGTCCGCTTTCCCCTGCACCTTCAGGTGACTCTGAAGACGCCGCGTGGCGAGTTGCACGCCGAAACTTGCGATATATCTGCCGGCGGGGTTCTGTTTCACCTTAATACAGCCTTAGAGGTTGATTCTCCGGCGGAATTTGCCATCGAGATGCCGGCGGAGATGCTGGGGACGAGCGATGCGGTACACGTGATTTGCAAGGGTCGAGTGGTGCGTTGCTTACAAGACGCGTCTGGACAAAGTGTCGCGGTGGTTATAGATGAGTACCACTTCAAACGGCTCCAAAGATCCGAAGGGCAATAGCCGAGCCCTTCACAGCAAGAGCGCCGATGCGGGCCCCGTACTGCACTCTGCGGCAGACAACGCCACCCGCCTCCGCATTATCATCGCCGACTCGGAGGCCATATTCCGCGTGGGCATGAGCAAGATCTTCGCCGCCCAGCCCGACTTGGAAGTGGTGGCGCAAACCGAGACGTTATCGCAGACACTCAGCACCGTGGCCTCCATCCCGGCTGATGTTATTTTGTTCGAGGCCGGCATCTCTCCCAATCCGTCGGACGCGATCGCCGAAGTGGTGCGCCGGGCCCAACCCAATACCAAGATCATCCTGGTCACTTCGCGCGCCGGCGAACAGGAAACGGTCGAATACCTTCGCCGCGGGGTGCGCGGAATTCTGGTTCGCGCTGTCACCGCCGATCTGCTGGTGCGCTGCGTGCGCAAGGTGGCCGCGGGCGAAACCTGGCTCGACAAGCAAGGTGTGAACTGGGTGATTGACGCCTACCGCAGCCAGGCATTGCAGGGCACCGCGCCGCAACAGCGGCTGCGGCTGACCGAAAAAGAGATGATGATCATCAGCGGTGTCACCCAGGGCATGAAGAACAAAGACATTGCTCGCGAGGTCGGCACCACCGAACAGGTGGTGAAGAATTACCTGCGCAAGATCTACGACAAGCTCAATGTCGCCGACCGCCTCGAACTAGCGCTGTACAGCATGCACCACCGCCTGCTGGACGGCTATGGATATCCTGAGCTCCCCGTACCCGGCGATGGCGCGCCGACGGCCGCACCGCAAGCCTCGCCACCGCAGGCCTCGGCCGCGCAAATCTCGGCAGCCGCCAGTCCGAGCAATGGACCCGTGCAGGTCATGCCTGCCAAGCCGCAAATCGTCAAGCGACAGATTAACAAGCTCTAGCTCCCGCTGTGCCCCGCAAGTTGTTCGGCAAACGCGCTTGCGTTAGTGTAGTGCGTTTGGACTCTTCTCTTTGAGGTCTGCCATGCTCCCGATAACTTCCCCGTTCCGCAGAATTGTCCTGATGTGTGCCTTGTTATGCCTGCCGGCGCCGTCGCTCATGGCGCAAACCGAGCCTACGCTATCGCCGCCGTTGCGGAGCAGCATCGATCAAGTGGCGCAACAGGTGCTCAAGACGACGGGCGTTCCCTCCGCGTCGCTCGCTGTCGTGCAAGATGGCAAGATTGCCTATTTGCAGGCGTATGGCGCAGCGCACCTCGATCCGCAGACTGCGGCAACGCCCGCCATGCGCTACAGCATCGGCTCCATCAGCAAGCAGTTCACGGCGGCTGCCATGCTCATGTTGGCCGAAGAAGGCAAGTTGTCGCTCGACGATCCCGTCTCGAAATATGTTTCCGGGCTGAGCGACGGCAACAACGTTACGATTCGCGAGCTGTTGTCGCACACTTCCGGTTACCAGGACTACTGGCCGCAGGACTACGCTCCGCCGATGATGCTGAAACCCATCACGGCGGAGCAGATCATGGACACTTGGGCGCGCAAGCCGCTGGACTTCGCTCCCGGGACGAAGTGGCAATACAGCAACACGAATTACGTGATCGCCGGAGTGATCGTGGAGAAGGTCTCCGGTATGCCGCTGCTGAAGCTACTCAGCCAGCGCGTATTTACGCCGCTGGGAATGACGAGCGTTGCCGACACCGACAAGAACAAGCTACCCCCCACCGATCCGACCGGCTACATGCGCTACGCGCTGGGGCCACTGCGTCCCGCGGATAAAGAAGGCCGCGGCTGGATGTTCGCTGCCGGCGAGCTGGCGATGACCGCCGAAGATCTCGCCAAGTGGGACATCTCCATGATCGATCAGACCGTGCTCAAGCCGGCTTCGTACCACGAAATGGAAACCGAGACGCTGCTGAAGAACGGCGTGGGCACGCGATACGGGTTGGGTATTTCCGTTCTTAGCTCCAACGGGCATCGCACCCTGGAGCATGGCGGCGAAGTGTTGGGGTTCGTCGCCGAAAATATTGTGCTGCCCGACGACAAGATCGCAGTGGTGGTGCTCACCAACCAGGACGCATCGTCAGCCGCGGGCGATATTGGCAAGCAGGTTTCGGCGCTGCTGCTGAAGGCCGCGAATCCCGACGATCCGAAGCAGGACGAGCTGATGCGCAAAGTCTATGACGGCCTGCAGCAGGGTAAGATCGACCGCTCGCTCTTCACCGATAATGCCAACGCCTACTTCACTACACAGGCGCTGAAGGACTACGGCGATAGCCTCGGCCCACTGGGTCGCGCCCGAGGCGTTCACGCAAGCCCGCTCGGCGCTGCGCGGCGGCATGACCGAGCGCGTGTACAACGTGAAGTATCCCAACAAAACGCTGAACATCATCATCTACCAGATGCCGGACGGGAAGATTGAACAGTACCTGGTGCTGGAAGAGTAAGGCTGCGCTTATTGCGCGGCCGCCACGAACCTCGCCCGCAGGTCGTCGACGTCCGCCCGGCTCGCGTCGGTGATGATGAAGTAGCGCAGGCCCGCCTCCGGCCACGACTCGATGTTGAACGACAGTTTGTGCATCAGCCCGTCCGACGAGAACGCATGGCCCAGCTCCGGCGAATCCTTGAAGATGAAAACGGACAGCGTATGCTTGCGCGCGGCATACAGCAATTCCGCTCCGGGCGCCTGGTCGAAGTAGGACAGCTTGCCGCCCAATAGCTCGAACTCCGAGCCTTGCAGCTCCGGCAGGTTGAACGTAAAGGGCAGTTTGCCCTGAAACCACGGCTTGACGGTGTGTTTGTCGGACGAAACTACATCCACGCGATTCGCGCTGGCCAGTGTCGTCACATGCAAATCCGTTAACTCGCCGAGCAGTTGCTGTTGCCGCGCCTCCCGCCTCAACATGAGCGGGCCTAGAACGATCAGCAACACAGCCACGCCCATGCAGGCCGCTGCGGCCAGCCACAGCCATCCCCGGCGCGACTCCTGCCCGGCGATGCTGCTATGCACGCGCCGGCGGAATTCCGGATCGGGCACGAATGTCTTGCCTGCGAGGTGAAGGCTGCGCTTCAGCTCCGAGCGTGCCAGCGTCTCCGATGAACAGGCGCTGCAGTCGCGCAGATGCGCCTCGAATTCGCGGGCCTCGGCGTCAGGCACTTCGGCGTCGAGATACGCGTCAATCCTTTCCTGCCAGCGATCGCAGCTCATGGATGCGCTCCTGTGGCCTTGTGCTGCAACAGTTGGCGCATGGCCTTGCGCGCCCGCGCCAGGCGCGACATCACCGTGCCGATCGGAATGCCGACCACCTCGGCGATCTCGCGGTAGGTCATTTCCTCCACGTCGCACAACAGCACGACCTCGCGGTAAGCCACCGGCAACTGCCCTAGCGCGCTTTGGATGGCATGGTGGTCGGCGCGCGCCAGCAGGATGGTCTCGGGCGTATCCGTCATCGCCGGCGTCATGGCTTGCGCGTTTTCGCCTTCATCGTCCAGCGAGACCATCGCCTTCAAACCGGTGCGCGACGTGAGAAACGTGTTGCGCAAGATGCGATACATCCAGGCGCGGAAGTTGGTGCCGGGCTGGAAGGAGTCGAATCCCTTCAGCGCCTTGGCATAGGTCTCCTGCACCAGGTCCTCGGCGTCGCTGCGATCTTGCGTGAGCCAGTGCGCCAGGTTGTACAGCGGCGTGAACAGGGGCATGGCTAGCTGTTCGAACTCCTGCGTTTTGTCGCGATCACGCGGCACGCCTACCAGAGTAAACCGGAGACGTAGAGTTTTATTCCAATTGCTTGATTGCTGTCGGAGCTCGGCGGTCACAACTGATTTCAGGAAACTATCCGAAGTTAACCCCGCTGAGAAATCCTCCGAGATGCGCGGTTAGCGAGATGACAGCGATGGCGACGATTTCAACCGGCAGGCGCCAGTTCGATAGCTTGCGTTCGACATCGCGGTGCGCTCGGAAATGAACAGTCCAAACCAGCCAGATGAGGGCGCTACCCAGCGTTCCCAGCACCAGATGCAGAAGCAGTGTTCCCTTCAGCCGCTGCCCTTCGAGCTGAAAGTGCCAGGCCAGCAGCCCGGTGGCAATCACCGGGATTGTCGAGAAGGCCGCCACCAGGAGGTTGTAGTACGCCACTTCCGCCAGCACGCGGTTTTTCTTCCATTGCGCGATGAAGTCGAAGAGGATGCCGACCAGGGATAGCGCAATCGGGAAGTGCACGAGCACCACGTGTTGAGCGTGTTTGGCGAAAACGACCGAGCGTGGATCAAATGGCCTCATGGGCGGGGCCTCATCGAGAGCCCAAGGAGCCCAGGTTCGGGCTCCTTGAGGCGGTTCACTGCACCACAACCTTGCCCGCCATCTTGGGATGGATGGAGCAGAAGTAGCTGTACGTCCCCGGCTTGGTGAACGTGTAGGTAAACTGCTCGTCGGTGTCGAGCACCTTCGACTTGAAGGTTGTCTTATCGTCGCTCACCACCGTGTGCGGAATATCGTCATGATTCGTCCAGCGAATTGTCGTTCCCGCCGGCACGGTAATGACGGCTGGCGAGAAGCTGAAATTATCGATCTTCACTTCGGTGGGCGTCGCGGTCTTGTTCTCTCTCAGGGGCGGCGGCGAAGGTGCTGCGCGGGACCCCAAAGCCGACGGCGGCCAGCAGCACAATTCCGATGAACACACTTATGCGTTTCATGGTTACTCCTCTCTGAACGTTGATTGCGCTTCAGGCCAAGTCAGAGTCGGTGACCGCGAGCGCGTGGCTGTGCTGTACCTGCTTGACGTCGGTGATGCCGAGCACGCTGCGCAACTGGTCGGCCGGGACTTTCATCGGTCCGGGCGACGGCGCCTCTCCCGGCTTAGGTTGCGGGAATGCGGTGGATGCGGCGGTATGGAAGGTCACGTTACCTTCCACCTTCTGCATGATCTGGTGGATGTGCCCGTTCAATACGGAGACCGAGCCGAAGCGCTTCAGGTACGAGAGCGCCTGCGCGCTATCGTCGGTGCCCCAGCCCCACTCGGGGTAAACGCTCCACAGCGGGATGTGCGCGAAGACTACGATCGGCGTGCTGTGCGGCAGATGCTTCACATCGTTCTGGAGCCAGTCCAGTTGCTCCTGGCCCAGGCTGCCCAGCCCGCCTGCCTTCAGGTTCATCACGTTCACCAGCCCGACGAAATGCACGCCGCTCTTTTCGAAGCTGTACCAGCCCGAGCCTTCCGTGCCTTTGCCGTAGCGTTCCAGGTACGGCTTGCCGTCATCGTTCAGCACATCATGCTCGCCGGGGACGAAGAAAACGTCGTGAGTGCGCGCGGCTTTCAGCAGTTGATCGACCGTGTCGAACTCTGCGGGCTTGGAAAGATGGCTGATATCGCCGGTGTGCAGGATGAACTCGGGCGCGACGGGCAGCGCGTTGATCTTGTCCACCGCGGCCTTGAAGGTGCCCACGACATCGGTGTTCGCCGGCTTGTCGAACCCCATGTGGCTGTCGCTGATCTGGACGAAGCTAAGCTCGCCCTTGTCATGGCCGCGAAACGGGAACGCGCCCAGGCTGTACGAGCTGAGCACGCCGCCCTTCATCACACAGAATGTGCCCGTGCCAACCCAGGCCATGCACTTCAGAAATCCACGGCGGTCGATGCCGTCGTGATGATGGTCGTGGGAGATGCGGTCGGTTTCTCGTGGCCGGATAATTGCGGAATCGTCGACTTGCTTCATGGCTGCTCCTCTCCAGCGAATGTCGTTCGCTGTGGATAACTGAGGAGTGCCGGTTTTATTCCTGTGGCTCCGAGATTCTTAACGCCCAAATGGGACCACCAGCATCTACTGGCGTATGACGACATCGATCGCATTCGATCTCGACGAAGCCATCGCCGTCCTCTCCCGCGCGCCCGCCGCTTACGATGCGCTGCTACGCGGTTTGCCCGACGCCTGGGTACGTGGCAACGAAGGCGAAGGCACCTGGAGCGCCTACGACATTGTGGGACATCTGGTGAATCTGGAGCGCACCGACTTTATGTCGCGCCTGCGGCACATTCTGGAGCATGGCGACTCGCGTCCCTTCGATCGCGTGGACCGCTTCGCGCAGATGAAAGAGGGACAGGGGCAATCGCTGGAGCAGCGTCTGGACGACTTCGCCCGCCTTCGGCGCGACAACCTGGCCGCCTTACGTGCGCTGAATCTGCAACCGGCAGACTTCGCCCGAATGGGGACGCATCCAGCACTCGGGCCTGTGACCCTCGCCAACCTGCTGGCAAGCTGGGCGGTGCACGACCTCACGCACCTGCATCAACTGTCGCGCGTGATGGCCCGCCAGTACAGTGATGCGATCGGCCCCTGGAACAAGTTCATGGGAGTATTGCAGTGCGACAGCCACAGTGCTCCGCCATAACCGCAGATCGCCAAAAGAATCCCGGCTAGGTATCACCGGCAGTGCGGAGTGTTGTTGGGGGCACTGCCATCGGCGCTGGTCTGCAAGGCGGCCGGATTCATGCAAGTGCCAGGGTCGGGCGTATGAGTGCTGACCGCGCGGGTCGCCGGTGTCGGCGTCAACTCGGCGTGCGGCGAAGCCGCGTCGGGCCCGGTAGAAGAATTGGGCTGCTGGTCGGGCGGGGTTCCGTTCCGCGGCAAGGTTGCCGGCGGCTTCGGGTTCGAGGTTGCCGGAGTGCTGCCGGTCGTGCCCATGGTCGAAGGCGAAGGCTGGGTGTTGTTTTGCCCGGCGGCGTCCGGATTGGACATCGTGCTGCTCTGCTGATCGCGAATCGTGGGATCGGGTACGGCGGAAGTTGAGGGCTCACCCTGGTTCCGACGACGATTCGGGCTCGGCACGGCATCGGGTGCTTTTTCGTTGGAATCCCGGGGTCGAGGTCGCGCTCTGTGCCTGGCTGGAAGTGTTGCTGGAATTGCTCGGGTCGGAGCTGGGCTTGGTGTTCTGCGCTAAAGTAAGTCCAATTCCCAACAGTGCCATCGCGGTGAGATAAGCAAGTCGCTTCATGATGGTTTCCCGGTCGGAAAATGCGCTCGAAAGCGGGGGAGCGTTAGTCGTTAGACGAGCTCCGCCGGCCGGCGGTTTCTCAACTAGGTACGAATAAGTATGAAAATCTGAAAGCAGAGTTGAAGGTGGGAGCGGGTAACCCGATTCAAAGCACGGCTTATGAGATCGGTTTGATACAGTTCTACTTGGTTGGTGTCTCACCCGGAGTCGCGGAAAAGCGGGCAGCCGCAGTGTCCGTGACCTTGTGCGATGTGTCTGCGCAGCTCGCCTTGTGGCTGTGGCATTTCGATACGATCGCAGTGCGCAACTTGTCTCGTAAATCGTCAGGCAGTTCGTAGAGATGGGAGTCGCGGTAAATTTCGATGGTCCGCTTGGTGGTGTTGCAGACGACGTAGCAGTTGTGGCACCACTGAAGATGATCTTCCAACTCCGCCCGGGTTTGGGCGTCCATCGCGTCGTCTAAATAATCTGTCAGCTCCTTTAAAAAGTCAGAGCAGGTCACTTTTTCCCATCCCCACCAGTTCGATTTCGAAAATACTTGTTCAAGCGTTCTCGCAATTGCAGCCGGGCGCGAAGCAATCGCGACTTGACCGCTGGAATACTCAGGTCCAGGGCATCCGCCGTTTCCTCGGTGGAGAGCCCCTCAACATCGCGCAAGACAAACACCGTGCGGAAGCTCGGCGGCAATCCCTGAACCGTCTTGCCGAGGATGTCCCGCAGCTCGCCTTGCGTATATAGCTGCTCCGGATTCGGCGCCCAGTCCGCGACCTCGCGCGGCATGGAGTCCTCTTCCGTCTTGATGTCCTCGTCGAGCGACACCATCCGTTCGGGACGCCGCCGGCGCAGGCGCATCAACGCTTCATTCACCGCGATACGCACCAGCCAGGTGTAGAACTTGGACTGCTCCTGAAAGTTCGCCAGGTTCTGGTAAGCCTTCAGGAACGCGTCCTGCACTACATCTTCGGCGTCTTCGCGGTTCTGCGTGATGTGCTGCGCAATCCGGAAAACATTGCGGTCGTAGCGGCGGACAAGCTCCTCGAAGGCGCCCATGTCGCCGGCCTTAGCCGCATGAACCAGTGCGAGTTCTTCGGAAACCGGTTCAACTACCTTTGGTTGGATGGTACCCATGTTTGTGTAGATTCAGGATATTACACCCGGCGCAGACCAACCCTCACCCATTGTACCGATTCGGCACGCGATTCGGGACGACCGGGAGGATTTTTGTTGCGCCACGCGAGCGCGACGGTAAACAGCCCTGGTGGAGCTTACGTCTATAAGGACGTGTGAGGCCGGTTGAGGTTACAGGCAGGAATCGATTATGTAAATGAATCGCCGTACGTGTGCAGGGGCCAATCGCGTTAAACTGCTGGAAGTGAGTTTCGCGATGCGCCTTCCCGTTCTCGTTATCGCTTGCGTCCTGTTGCTGCCGGGAAGCGGTCTGGTTGCGCAGGACAGCGGCTCGTCAAAGCCATCGTCAACCCAGAAGAAATCGACGCGCACGCATAAGGCATCCAGCTCCAGCCACAAGACGACGGCCAACAGCCACTCGCATCATCGCAAGACGGTTACGGCTGCGCGCGCCCATAAGATGAAGCGCGTCTTCGTAGCCTCCAGCGATCTCCGACCCATGGCGCGTCAGCTGGTCGAGTTCCGCACCCCTGCCGCCTACACCGGCGTGGAGAACTACGCCCACTCGCATGCCGGCACTGAGCCCGGCGCCCTGGCGTGGTTCGCCATCGGCTATGCCCATTATCTCGACGCGCACTATCCGGCAGCCATCGCCGCCTTTCAGAAGGCCCAGCCGCAGATCGGGGAGCTGGCCGACTACGTCGCCTTCTTCATTGGCAACTCCTATGTGTTAAGCAGCAATGCCGAGGAGTCTATGGCCTATCTGCACGATTTCGGCGCGCGGTTCCCGGACTCTTTGTACGACCACGATGCGACGATCGCGTACGCAAAGGCGCTGCTGCAGCTGGACCGCCCGAGCGATGCCATCAAGTTGCTGGAGGCGCACCGCACGCCTGCATCGGTTGAGACCGAGTACTACCTCGGCAAGGCGTATGTGCAGAACGGGCAGGGCCGCGCCGGCGGCGAAATTCTTCAGCGCGTGTATTACGAATACGCGACCAGCTATCTCGCCGATCAGGCAGAGACGGACCTGCGCAAACTTCCCGAGCTGGCCGCGCTGCCGCCGGTAACCTACGCCGAGCACCTCAGGCGCGCCGATGCCCTCTACAAGGCGCGTCGCTGGGGAGCAGCGGCCAATGAATATCAGTACGTCGCCGATTTCGCGCCGCCGGGACAACAATCGGCGGGGCTGATTCAGCTCGCCAATTCCTACATGAAGGATGGCAACACGCGCTTAGCTCGCGAGGCGCTGGACCGCATCCCGGACGACGGCAGCGAGGCCAGCGCGGAAAAGTGGTACCAGCAGGCGGAGATTGCGCGCGCGGCCAACGACGATGGCTCACTCAGCAACATTCTTGAGCACATGCGGGCGACCACGCCGAAGTCTCCGTGGCTGGAGTCGACGCTGCTCACCGCCGGCAACATGTACCTGTTGCGCAAGGACTACGACCGCGCCCTCGATTATTACCGCGAGCTTCACGAGCGCTTTCCCACCGGGAACAAGGCGGCGTACGCGCATTGGAAATGCGCGTGGCTGACGTACACGCAACGGCGCACCGATGAGGCCAAGAAATACTTTGAGGAGCAGGTTGAGTTCTATCCGGGCACGAATGAAGTCCCGAATGCCATGTACTGGCGCGGCCGCATGGCGGAAGACGACCGCGATTTTGGGCTGGCGCGCGCCTATTACCAGAAGCTTTCCGAGCGCTATCGCAACTATTATTACGGGGTTTTGGCGCGCCGCCGCCTGGCAACTCTGCCGGCCGCACCGGCAGTCGTCGTCGCGTCCTTGCAAAAGGTGCCTTCCTTGCCCGCGCTCGATCCGGTCTGCGCAGATCACCGATCCTCCCGAAGACGACCTGCATTACAACCGCGCCAAGCTGCTGGAGAATGCCGGCGTGACCGATCTCGCCGTGCGCGAGTTACAGGCGGGCACCACCAACGGCCCTTCGTGGGAGATGCTGGAGATTGCCAAGATCTACACCAGCGGCGGCGACTACTATCGCGCGCTGCAGTACTTGAAGCGCGCCATCAGCGGTGTGTTCGCCATGGATGTCAATTCTCTGCCGCTGCAGTATTGGCAGGGATTGTTTCCGCGGCCCTGGTGGGACGC
Source organism: uncultured Acidobacteriaceae bacterium (assembly GCA_963713465.1). Classification (GTDB taxonomy): domain Bacteria; phylum Acidobacteriota; class Terriglobia; order Terriglobales; family Acidobacteriaceae; genus Bog-257. The sequence goes on along the minus strand of CAVQLZ010000011.1, from coordinate 90,564 downwards.
GCTGCGCAGCTCTTCGCAGGAAAACGGTCTCGATCCGTACCTCGTGGCGTCGCTGATTCGCCAGGAATCGGAGTTCAATCCCAGCGCCGTCTCGCGCGCGAACGCCTACGGCCTGATGCAGCTATTACCGCGGACTGGAAAGGGCGAAGCGAAGAAGACTGGCCTGTCGCACTACAACACCGACGCGCTGCTCAATCCCACGACCAACATCGAGCTGGGTACGCATTATTTTCGCGAGATGGTGGACGAGTTCGGTGGACAGGTTGAGTACGCGCTGGCAGCCTACAATGCCGGAGCCGATCGTGTGGCCGACTGGCGCTCCTCCGGCAACTTCCGCAACGTTGAAGAGTTCGTGGAATCCATCCCCTTCACCGAAACCCGCGAATACGTGCAGGCCATCGTGCGCAATGCCGAGGTCTACAAGAAAGTCTACGGCACGCCTTAGGGAGACTCTGATTAAGCCTCAGTTTTGAAAGGGCACGGCTTCAGCCGTGCCGATAAAGGACGTTTAGGGCCGGGTTTCAGCCCCGGTTCACCGTGGCTAAAGCCAATTTGTTCATACATCCGATTTAGCCGGGCTGAAGCCCGGCTCTTCCACCGGCGTCCGGAACTTTTCTTTTGCAGGCATCAACAGCCCCTGAGGCGATCAGTGCTTAATTGCCCACATCGCCCACGCGGCTATAATCACTCCGCCGATGAACAGCGAGAAACAATAGGCGCCGTAGCGCAGCATGTCGCGTGGGGTGTTGCGCTGGGTGATCCCGAAGACAATCGATGCGCAGAGGGCGAAGACCAGCGCCGCGTTGAAGTGCGAAAGTTCGATGGTCATTGCTTTTTCCCGATCGCGATGTGATAGGCATCCACCACGGCAATCACGTTCAACAGCCCCGCCACCACGATGTACTTGGTGCCGTAGTCGGCGACGGCGCGATGAATGTTGCCGATGCCCCAGTTCATCATGCGGGCGATAAAGTAGAGCGCGCCCGCGCCCAGATCGCCGACGAATCCGAGAACGTCGAGCAGGTCGCCGGTGTTGAACGAATACACCTTGCCCTGCATGCCGAGTCCGGCGAAAAACATGACGAAGATAGCCAGCATCAGCAGAAGCCCGCGCGCATAGCGGCGCTGGATGAGATGGCCGAGACCGGGCACGAGCCACGCGGCAATCGGTGCAACGTAAGTCATCGAGCTGGCCTGCGACGGCGCGGCACTGCGTGCCACGGCTGGGTTTTGCGGGTTCGCCATCAGATCAGCACCAACTCGTTCTGCACCCTGCCGGTCACCTCGCCCTTGCCGTTCCTCACCATCATGTTGATCTCGCTCCGCACCCCGAACTCGGGCAAGTAAATGCCCGGTTCCACCGAGAAGCAGGTATTGGGCAGGATCTCGCGATCGTCCTTGGTCTCCAGATTATCAAGATTCGCGCCGTTGCCGTGAATGTCGCTGGTGATGGAGTGGCCGGTGCGATGGATGAAGTACTTGCCCCAGCCCTTCGCATCGATGAACTCGCGCACCGCTTCGTCCACTTCCCAGCCGTGAATCTTCTGCCTGGCTTCGAAGGCTTGCTGTACTTTACGAATGCCGGTGTCGCGCGCGCCCCGCACCACCTCGAAGATCTCGCGCTGCTTATCGCTCGGTGTGCCGACGGCGCCCGTCCAGGTTATGTCGTAATAGACGGAGTCGGGATCCTTTCGCTTTGCCCAAATGTCGAGCAGGACAAAGTCACCCTGACGAATTGGTGCGGACGTAGCTGACGTCGGCTCATAGTGCGGGTCGCCGCTGTGCGCGTTGACGCTTACGTTCGGCGGATCGCACGTCTCCAGGCCTTCGCGCGAGAACGCTTCCATTATCCACTGCTGCATCTCGAATTCGTGCGTGCCGCCGTTGCGGGCACGATCTCCCACTTCCTTGAAGAACGCGGCGATGATCTTGTCGATCGCTTCGCCGGCTTTGAAGTGCGAGGCCATCTGCTTTTCCGTCAGCGTCGCCTCGAAGCGCGCGACCAGATTGGCCGAGCTGACGATCTCTTTGCCGAAGCTGCGCACCAGCTCCAGCATGCCCGCGTCCACCAGCGAGATGTACGGAATCTGATTGTTGGGCGAGTACTGCATAGTCACGCGGTGGTACCGCTTGAGCATGGCCTCAAGGTTCTGCCACAGCTCCTGCCACGCCGAATACTCCATCTTGCTGCCGGGCAGCGAATCGAGGTGATGGCTTTCGATGCGATGCACCAGCTTCATCGGCTCGCCCTGCGCGGGGACGAGATAGAACCAGCGGCGCGTGACCATCATGCTCGGCGACAGCCCGAGCACACGGTACGCAATGGGATCGCGATGATGGTGATCGTAGAACAGCCAGCACTCGTGGCCACCGTCACGCAGCGCAGCCTGAATTTCTGGGAGATTCATTGTGGAACCATTCTAAACGAATCCGTGGGTTCACCACGGAGACACGGAGAGCACGGAGTTGTTCAAAATCTGGGTGCCCGGTTCTACGCTGCCTGTTGGCATAGACCCCAGCGTAGCCAAAGGGACAGGGCAGCTCTTCGCTCGCACTACAAAGCCCGGCCCTGCCCAACAACAGGACTACAACGGGTTTCCTGCTAGGCTTTTATTTCTTTGAGACAAGGCTTGACCCGTCGACCTTGATGCCTTCACAATGCATACAGATACATATGAGAACGACGCTGAATATCGATGACACCCTGCTGAAGGAAGCGGTCCGGCTCAGTGGAATTGAGGAGAAGACGGCGGTGGTGCGTGCGGGACTGGAGGCTCTGATTGCCCGTGAGAGCGCCTCACGCCTGGCAGCGCTGGGCGGTAGCGAGCCACGGATACGGCCCATCCGCCGGCGGCGACGGCAGGTGCGCACGCCCCGTGTTCATGCTCGTTGACACCTCCATCTGGGTCGACCATTTCCGGCGGGACAATCCTGCGCTGCGCACTCTCCTCACTCGGGGAGAAGTGGAATGCCACCCCTTCATCATCGGTGAGTTAGCGTGCGGGCAAATGCAATGCCGCTCGGAAATATTGGGGCTGCTGCAACGCTTGCCGCAGGTACCGCTGGCCAGTCGACAGCGAGGCGCTGGAGTTTGTGGAACGCCATCGCCTGATGGGCCGGGGGATTGGCTGGATTGACTCACATCTGCTAGCGTCGGCAGCTCTGGCCCGGACTCCGCTCTGGAGCCTTGATCGGCGCCTCTCCGGCATTGCGCGAACCCTGGGCCTGGACGCACAGCCATAGACGAGGGATCCGTCCCAGCCTGTCACTCGTTGTGACCATCCCGGTACGCAGCGAGCGGTTCGCTCATCGGCCCGTGATCGGAAAACCGGGCGTAGGCGATATGAACTCCGCTGTTGCGCGCGAATTTCGACGGAGCTAACTTACCTTCCCTTATAACAAAAAATTCACCGAATTCCGCATTGACCGGCCAGGCATTTCGACATAAAATCCGCTCCATTTCGCTCCCACGAGACGGCCGACTCGTCCCAACATCGGCAGAACCTAAACCCGTCTGTCCAACCGGAGTTTCCAACAGGAGCACAATATGCGTCACAAAAAATCAACTCTCGGGAGCATTCTGGCGAATGCGGCAGTTTCTACCATTGGCCTCGCCCTGTTGCTTACGATTGCGCCTATAGCAACGGCCCAAACAACGGTGTACGCCGTCACAGATAACGACAAATGCGGGAACCTGGATCTAAGTACAGCGCAATTTACTCAAAACGGCACCCTCAGCCAGACTCTTCACGGCCTCGCAGGATTGGGCGGCAACCTATACAGCGGCGAATACCACGGGTCTGCCCTATACCAAGTCAACGGTATGACATGCAGCGAGACATCCATGGGCAACGGCTCGATTTCCTACCGGGTTATCGGTGGCACAACGGCCGCGTTGTATGCCGTCGGCACGGACTTGAACTTCTATTCGATCAATCCCGCTACCGGAGCCTCCACGAACCTGGGATCGACTGGGCTCGGCTCATGCAGTGGTGACACAGCAATGTCGGCAGATGGGCCTGCGCTTTATTTCAGCTGCGATAACGGCTCGGGCTCCATCTTCTACTCGGTGAACGTGACAAACGGACAGCTCACTGAACTGGGCAATATAGGTATCACCAACATCGTCTCTATGGTGTTTGCGCAGGAAACGCAAGGTCTGCAGTTGTACGCCACGAGCGAGGCCAACGACAACCTCTATATTCTCAACCTGACGAACGGATCACCCACTCTCGTCGGGAATACCAGTCAGGATATCTGGGGCATGGCGCTGCCGGCCTCCACCTTCAGCGTCGTGCACACCTTCACCGGCGCAGCCGATGGGGGTTTGCCGTTTGCCGGCATGATCACCGACTCGGCAGGTAATCTCTACGGAACGGCAGGCGCGGGCGGCACGGGTTCCTGCTCATACATCGGAACCACCGGCTGCGGCACCATCTTCGAGCTTAAGCTGCACAACGGCTCTTTCCTATTCAATCCGCTGTACAGCTTTCAGGGTGGCACTGACGGAGAATTTTCCGTGCGGCCGATGACCGCCTACAACGGGACCTACTACGGGGCAACCCTGGGAGGCGGAGAAGGCACGTGCTCCTACGACGGTGTGCCGGAGTGCGGGGTGGTTTTCAATGCCGGATCGAGCCCGACACCCCAAAGGACCCCGCTGCTCAAATTCATCGAGCACGGTATTCCCTACCGCTTTACTGGCGGCTCCGACGGTGCGACTCCTTTCACCACTCTCTTCTTCGATAGCTCGGGAAACATCTACGGCACCACCTACGCCGGCGGTGCGCATGGCTTCGGTACGGTGTTTGAGCTCGTAAATTTGGGTGGCGGCGACTATAGGGAAACCGTGCTGTGGAGCTTTGCCGGTGGCAACGATGGCGCTTACCCTCTCGACGGCCTGATCGCCGACAGCGCCGGTAATTTCTACGGCACAACCTCTGCTGGCGGGAGTACGACCGCTTGCTCCGGCGCTGGATGCGGCACGGTTTTCAAGCTCACGCCTACCGGTGGCGGCAACTATACCGAGTCCCCTATCTACCGCTTCCAGGGCACCAGCGACGGCGAGAATCCGAATGCCGGAGTTGCGATCGACACTGCGGGCAATCTCTACGGCAACACCTGGCAGGGTGGGAACGGCGGCGGCGGTACGGTTTACGAACTCTCTCCGAACGGCAGCAACTGGACCTTTAACCTGCTTTACAGCGTGCCGAATGCTGGATTCGCGGTGGGCCGCGTGGCCCTGGATTCCTCAGGCAATGTCTATGAAGCGCTGCAAGACGGCGGAGCATTTGGCGATGGCCAGGTCCTGGAACTCATGCACTCCGGCAGCAATTGGAATCACATTGACCTGTACGACTTCACCGGCGGGACCGACGGGAAGAATGCCATTGGCGGCGTGAACTTCGATGCCAGCGGCAATCTGTACGGCACAACTACTTTCGGCGCCGGCACAGGCTGCGGCGGGAACGGCTGCGGCGTGGTGTGGGAGATCATGCCCACCAACTGATTAGCAAGCTTCTCTGATTCACAACTCTCAACCGTGGGCCGGCGTGCCTCCCGCGCCGGCCTTTCTTATCAGGTCTTCGGGTCGATGGGCCGTATGATTTCTCGTATCGAGCTCGCAAATTGTTTGCGTTTCTCATAGCTCAGCGGCCACCGTTGTTCATAATCTGCAGACCGTGTCTGCCACTCCGAATTCAGATCACGTAACTTCGTTGCCCCTCGCTGTAAGCTCGAACGGCGTTTCTCCCGCTTGGTAATTTTGCTGGAAATTCATACGTTCTGAGCACTCTCTGGAAAGCCGGATGCGTTATCTACGCGCATACCAATGCATTGCGGCATTGGTTCGTCAGAACCACTCAACCCAACCCTGACTAACCGAACTTCATGCGGAAGGATGTTATGAAGCAAAAGCAGCTTTGGATGATTGTTGGTGTCGTGCTATTGGCAATCGGTTTCGCCAGCGCGCAGCGTTACACCACGATCGACGTACCCGGGGCGGGTAATGGCGCAGGGCAAGGGACGTTTCTGCAGAACGTCACCGACTCGGGTTTGATCTTCGGGTACTACGTCGACTCCAACAGTGTCGCTCATGGGTTCCTGCGCAGCCAGCAAGGACGCTACACCACGTTTGACGCTCCGGGCGCCGGTACAGGTGCTGGGCAAGGCACTTTCCCGGACGGTCTCAATATCGAAGGCGCGCTCATCGGGATGTCTTTCGACGCCAACGACGCGGTACACGGCTTCCTGAGAACGCCGTGGTAAACAAACCTCCGAGACACTCGAAGCGACGAGAGTGCGCAGCAATGAGAGCTCTTTCTCCTGATTCGATCTTTATTCGACACAACTCAACCAATTCAGCCTGAAGTCACTTGAAAGGAACGTCATGAACCGAAAGCAACTTTGGATGACAGTGGGTGTCGTCGTTCTGGCTTGCAGTCTGGCGGCTGCGCAGAGGATCACAACCTTCGACGCACCCGGCGCGGGCACAGGCGCAGGACAGGGAACTTTTGCACAAGGTATCAACGCGTTCGGTACAACGTGGGGTTACTACATCGATGGTAGTGGTGTAGCCCACGGTTTCATTCATACCTTCTACGGAGGCTACATCAACGTCAACGCTCCCGGTGCGGGCACAGCTTCGGGACAGGGAACCTTCGGCTACAGCCTCAATCCTGAAGGCACACTTGTGGGCAACTCTATCGACAGCAATGGCGTGATTCATGGCTATCTGCGCACCGTCTGGGGCACTATCACTACCTTCGATGCTCCGGGCGCGGGCACCGGCGCCGGGCAGGGCACGATTGGCTACAACATCAATCCCGAGGTACGATCGCCGGATACCTCTGGGACTCCAACGGCGTGGCGCATGCTTTCCTGCGCTCCCCGAGCGGAACTTCTACCTATGAACGTTGCGGGTGCGGGTACAGGCGCCGGTCAAGGCACGGGTGACAGCGGAAGAATCGCGCTCAATGCGGAAGGAACGCTAACGGGAGCGTATCATCGATTCACAATAATGTGCTTCACGCTTATGTGCGCGCAACCCGACGGCACGTTCACCGCCTTCAATGCTCCCGGCGCAGGGACCGGCGCCGGCCAAGGCACCGACGCTGGACGGAGTGAACGTGGCGGGCTTGATCCCGGGACTCTCCATGGATTCGAACAATGGCGTATTCACGGCTTCGTGCGCGCCCCTGACGGGACTTCATCGAATTCAATGTCCCCGGCGCGGGCACCGGCTCAGGACAAGGCACGGTGCCGGAAGTCTTCAACTCCGTAAACGTCGATTATCGGAAGTCCGTACATTGACGCGAACAATGTGTGCCACGGCTTTTGCGGTATCGCAATGGGACGTATCGCGGACATTCGATGCTCCGGGCGCGGGTACAGGCGCCGATCAGGGTACCTTCGCCGACTTGTCTTAATGATGAGGGAGTCATCGGCGGAATGTATTCGATGCGCACAACGCGGTTCACGGCTTCGTACGTATACCATGGTAACCAGCCCCCAAGGCACTCGAGGCAATGAGTGCTCGCATCAGCGAGCTTCGTGTCCGTACTCCGTAGGACCAAACTCAGTGGACGCCAATTGAGGGGATGTCACGAAAAAACTTTGGCGCGGCGCGGGGCAAAACCCGCGCCAGTTCTATCGCGAGTCAATCGGCAAGGAAGCTTCCGGTACCGATCCAGAACTCCGCCAGCGAGCGCAGGTTCTTTTTGTAGCTCCGCGTAACGGTGTACTGTTTTCCGCTCTTCAGGAGGAGCTCGTACTCTCCCGTGGCGCAGGGGCGGATTTCCTGCACGAACGAAGCATTCACCAGCACTGAGCGATGGATGCGAACGAATCCGTACGGCTTGAGCTTTTCGGCGATGGCGGAAATCGACTCGTGCAGCAGATACGAACCTGTTTCGCGCTGCAATAGAACGTAGTTGCCTTCGGCTTCGACCACGACCACATCTCTAGGATCGACGAAGAGAATTCTTCCTTTGCTCTTGATCGCGATTTTCGCGGCCGCGGTTTGCTGAACCGCGCCCAGGTAAGGCATCAACTCGAGCAATTGCGCGGCGCGCTCACCGGCAGTCCGGCGGGAGGCAAACTCCAAGGCCTGATTCACACGCTCGCTGGAGAAAGGTTTGAGAATGTAATCGACAGCATGTTTCTCGAATGCGGCCACCGCATGCTCGGCATAGGCGGTGACCATAACGACGGATGGCAAAGGTCGCCCCTGCCGCTGGAGCTCTCCGAGCAAGTCAAGCCCCGACAGCTCCGGCATGCTGATGTCGAGCAGCATCACGTCGTAATTGGCTTTCGCCAGATGCTCCTGCGCCTCGAAGGCATCGGCGGCGGCGGCGAAGCGCTCGACATCCGGGCGCGCGGTCAGAATCTGCGCCAGCGCGGTCCGCGCTAGCGGCTCGTCATCGACGATGAGAACGCGCATGGCTAGTCCCTTCCCTCGAGGACAGGTTTATGCGGCTGGCCTGCACAATGGCAGGAGGAGACTGCAGCGCGGGAAGACTCAAAATGACCACCGCGGTGCGATCCTGGCCGAAATTCAGGCGCAGATTTGCATCGCCGGAATAGAGAAACCGCAGGCGCGCCTCAACATTGCGCAGGCCCACGCCATTTCTATTCGACTTCACCACGCTCAGACCGATGCTGTTACTCACCCGTACATGGAACTTTCCGTCGCCGTTGGTCGTCGTTACTTCAATCCATCCTTCCTCGCGTGACGCAGCGATGCCATGGCGAATCGCATTCTCGACCAGCGGCTGAAGAATCATCTGTGGCACGAGCATGCGGGCGGTTTCGGGAGCGATCGACCACTGGACATTCAGCCGGTTGCCAAAGCGCATCTTTTCCAGATCCAGATATTCCCGGACGAACTTCAATTCCTCTTCGAGCGGAATCAAATCCGTGCTGTCGCGATCGAGCGCAGCTCGCAGCAGTCCGGACAGCTTGAGGATCATGGCCTTCGCACATGGCGCATCGCTATCAATGAGTGTGGCAACTCCATGCAGGGTATTAAAGAGGAAATGAGGATGCAGCTGCATCTTGAGCGCCTGCAGCTCACTGGCAAGCAGCGCCTGCTGATACTCGTATCGTTCGGCCTCCTGCCGGCGCACACGCTTCAGGTACTCGTAAGCGTGCGCGGCCACGATGATGGCGATGTAAACGAAAATCTCGTCACCAAAGCTGCTACGAACAATTTGCAGCAACGAGGGCAGCGTCCGCGGCATGGTTTGCCGCAGGAGATCATCGTAGGGAGGGTTCAGCAGCAGAACGAGTCCTGAGTAGGCCACGACGAATAGCGCAGCCCCGGAACTCCATAGCAGAAAGTAGCGAACGCGGTGGCGCGCGTAGCCGAGATATTTGCCGACCAGATAAAAAATCGGCGGTGTCCACAGCGCAAACCCAAATGCATGAACCGCTGCCTGGAGCAGCAGGTGGCGGAACGAAGGCCCCAGATGATATCGATCGAGCGGCAGGTATTGCAGGCCCATCAGCAGGGCGAGGGGATACCAGAATCCGATGGACATCAGGTAGGCCCGGGCAATTGCGCGAAGGCGGGACGGTTGCATTTCGCAATTCTACCGCCGCAGCACGGGCGGGTTCGCGACTAGGCTAAGCCCCGGAGGATTGTGCACCGCGGCCAGAGGCGTCTGAGAACCGAACAGCGCGAATGGAACAGGCCCGAATTCAAACGGCTGTGACGCCGATCAGCCCACAGTGTACCGCGGCGTCAAAATGCGGTGATTCTGGCCGTGAACTGCACTTGGCGGGCGCTCCCGAAGTGGTTCGTGTCCGGAGCGAACAGCGCCTGCCCGGCGCTGTAGATGGGCGCCGAGGGCGGGCCGAAGACGCTGGTCGCCTGCGGGCCGAAGTTGCGATTTGCGGCGTTGGTAATGTTGAAGATGTCCATGAACAGGTCGAGGTGATGTCCTTCGCCGCGCAGCGTGATGTCCTTCACGAAGCGAATGTCCCAATCGAAAAATGCCGGCTGTCGCAAGCTGTTTCGCGCGGCGACTTGGCCGTTAATGATGGCCCGATCATTCCAGTCGTTGGCATCGTTTTGTGTGTCGAATCCAACGATGGGCGTGTAGGGCAGCCCCGATCGCGCCACCACGACGGGATTGAACTTGAATCCCAGGGGAAGGTTGGTGATCGCACTCAGGTTGAAGCTGTTGCGGACGTCATAATTCGAGTACGCACTTTCCGCAGCCAGGTTGAACGGATTCAACGGCGTGACCAGAGAAAACGGTGTGTAGTTGGAGTCGTTATCGCGCGCCCGTGCCAGCGTGTAATTTGCAGAAAGCTGTGAGCGATGCGGAAGCTGAAAATTAGCCGTCAGCAGCATGCCGTCATACGTTGAATGCGCCGAGGATTGATTGACGAGCAGTTGTCCCACTGTCGGATTGGGCCGCGTTGGGGGAAAGACCGGCAAGCCATTCGCGTCGTAAGCAGGAGGAAAGAGGTTCTGGTTCAGCAGCAGTTGCAAGTCCCAGGTGCTGTTGTGCACATACCCGGCAGTCAGGTTGATTTTGGGCGTGAGCTGTTGCTCGATGCTGCCGGCCGCTTGGAACGAGCGCGGATTGTGGAAGTCCGGCGCGATGCCCACGACCAGGGCGGCCGGCGTGGTCAGGCCCGCGGGCGGCGCACTGAGCGAATGATACCCACCGGAGGTGACCAGCGGCAGAATTTGCGGATCGAAGTAGCTGTCGGCGACCACGGTATTCAGCGCGTTGTCAGTGAACACGCGCTGAAAAATGTTAGCGGGCGTCGGCGCGTCATACAGGCCGGCGGAGGCGCGCACCACCGTCTTCGAAGCCGGGTTCCACGCGACGCCCAGTCGCGGTTGCCACTGACTGAGATCGTTGGGGATGGAAGTCGTCTGGCTGATTGCGGGGTTCGCGTGCGCCGGCTGCGGGTTCCACTGGCCGTCCCAGCGCAGCCCGGCTGTGACCGTCAGCTTCTTGGTCACCGGCAACTTGGAATCGACATAGAATCCCAGCTCCTTGACCGCGCCGTGGTAGTAAGGATCGCCGGCATAAAACGTCTGCTGATAACGGCGAGGATCGCCGGCGAGATAGTCGGCCAGAGAGTCGAAATCGAAGCGGCCGTTGAGATTGGCTTCGTGGCGCAGGCTCGCCGGGTCGTACCCAAAATCGATGCCGAGATGCAGGACAGCACCGCCGCGCGTGATCGCCAAGTCATCGTTGTAGCGATTGATGGTTGAGGTGTAGGCCTCGTTCGCGAGGCCGTTGCCGCCCAGAACGCCGAATCCGTTGATGACCAGCTCCGGCAAATACGAGTTCGGCGCGAGAGTGCGCTGGTCCTGCGCCCACTGCGCCAGAAGCTGATTGACCTTGTTCGCGCCGAACACCGTCGTCAAGTTGCCGCGCACCCAATAGCTGTCACCTGTGAGTGACGCGGCATTATCAATTGGCGCAATGCTGCGCGTCGAGTCTTCGTCCAGATTGGTCGCATTCACGCGATTGAAGTTGAACTCCAGATTCAGGGTATTGGTTTTGTTCAGCAGAAAGTCGGTGCGCGCGAACACCGAGCTCGGATCGCTGTGCCCTACGATTTGCCCTTGCAGGCCGGCGAGCGCAGCCGGGATAACGGTCGCGGGCGGCTGCGGTTCAAATTGCGTCCAGTAAGGCACGTTCAGGTAGTCCTGCTCCGCTCCGACGTAGAAGTACGCCTTGTTTTTCTCAATGGGGCCGCCGATGGATCCGCCGAATTCGTTCTGTGCATTATCCAGCGAATGGCCGAAGGCATCGTCCGCAGTCCACGATGGGCGTCCGATGTAGAAGGCCTCGCCGTGATACTTGTTACTGCCTTCCTTGGTGGCGATGTTCACGAATCCGGCATTCGTGCCGCCGACCTCCGCGGTGGCGCCCGCATGCACCACTTGAAATTCGCGCACCACCGTCTGCGGGAAGAAGAGCGAGCCGTCGGTCGCCCCGCGCTCGCCGCCCTGCAACGGATCGGTGAAGTCGGCGCCGTCGACGGCCGCGCTGAATGCAGTGGGCCGCTGGCCATCGACGATTACCCCGGAATAATCCGGCGCGGGCTCCACGCCCACGGCCAGTTGCGCGAACTGGGTGAAGTCGCGGTCGCGGTTGGGCAAGTACGTGACGGTCAGCCCGGCGATGGTGTTGCTCATCTGCGGCGTCTCTTTGTTGACGGCGGGCGGCAGGGTGTTGCCTTCGACGGTGGGACCGTGCCCGGTGACGGTCACATTCTCGGAGGTCCCGGCGAGGCCCAACTGAATGTCGAGCCGCACACCACTGCCCACGCCCAGGGTCACACGCGCCGGCTTCTTCAGCTTGAATCCGGCAGCCTTCACCTCGACTGTGTACGCGCCCGGGAGCAGCAGCGGCGCAGTAAAGGAGCCGGTGTCTGACGTTGTCAGAGTACGGGTTGAGCTGAAGTCGGCGCTGCGGATGGTAACCTGCGCTCCGGCCACGGCATTGCCCTGGGGATCGGTGACGGTGCCGCTGATGACGCCACGCGACGCCGCAGACTGGGCCCATGCGTTCGGGAGCAAGAACACCGCGCAAAGCGCGCCGGCTATCAGAAGCGCCTTGCTGCGTTTCACGATTGGTTCACCACGGAAGCACGGAGTTTTGGGGTCAAGTCGGTAATGTCGGGCGCCTGCACTTCAGCCGAGATCTGCGATATCACGCCATTGCACATCATCACCGTTCAGGCACAGAAAATCTAACAATTCCTCGACTTCGGTGGTGAATACCACCTAGAACACGATCCGCGCCACGAACTGCATTTCGCGCGGCGGGCCGACGTTGGCCAGGCCGCCTACCGGCATAGCGAAGGTCGCGACCGGCAGACCGTTCGCATTGTTGCCGTACACGCCATTGAGGCTGTAGAGGTTCAGGTGATTGAAGGTGTTAAACGACTCGGCGCGCAGAATGATGCTGGAACGTTCTGTCATGTGAAAAGACTTCTCCAAGGCCAACGCGACATCGGAAGTTGCTGGGGCTGTGCCCGCGTCGCGAGGAATTACGACGCCATTGATCACCGGACGGTCGGAGGTATTGCCGTCGCCGTTGTTGTCCACGCCAGTCGTGATGTTGTAGGGGAAGCCCGAGGCCGCCTGCACCCAGCCCGAAAGCATGAAGCCCCAAGGGAATTGATAGGTTGCGCTAAGCGAAGCGCGATTGGTCTGGTTCAGCAAACTCGTGGCTTTCTCGCATACCAGGAAGCAGCCGTAGTCGTTCGGGTTTTGTCCGGTTCCATCCCACTCGACGTCATTGATGTCATGCGACCAGGTGTAGGTGAGCAGCGCCGACAACCGATGCGTTAACTGTTTGCGGATCCCGACCTGGAGTCCGTCATACCAGGCCGAGCCAGTATTGATGTACTGAAGAATCTGGTTATAACCGCCGGCGACGGGCACGATGGGGCGGGTCGCATTGGCCGCAGCGACGGAGCGCGTTTGTCCAGGCATAGTGCGAATGAACGGCGCCGGAGCATTCAAATCGAAGGGTTCCTCGATGTGGATGGTGTGCGACCCAATGTAATCCAGGGAGAGTATCCAGCCTGTGCCCAAGTCGTGCTCGAAGCCGAGGTTCCACTGCTGCGTGTAGGGGTTCTGGAAATTGTTATCGCAAAAGTGCAACTGACTGACGGGCAGGAACTGGTTCAACAAACCGCATTGCCCGGCCAGAACGGTCAAGTTGCGCGCAGGCAGCAATGCGCCCGGTGGGAAGCCGGAGATGGGCGCGAAAGTCGAAGGGAAGCCCAACCCACCCGGGGTCGCAGTATAGGTAAACGCGCCTGTCGGGCCACCCAAGGCCGCGCTGGCATATAAGTCGGTGCGTTCCTCCGAATAGTAAATGCCGTAGCCGGCGCGAATCACCGTGTTGCTCTTCGGCAGTTTGTAGGCCAGCCCCACGCGCGGCGAGAACAGCGCGTTCTGTCCCGTGAACGTCTCGCCGTCCCAGCGCAAACCCAGGTTCAGGTTGAGATTCGGCAGGATGCTCCAGTTGTCCTGGGCAAACAGCCCGTACAGCGTGTCGTTAATCCTATAGTTCTGATTGCCGAACGACTGCGTGAAGTTACCCGCAATCGGCTTGGAGTGCGCGGGCGAGCCCGGCGGCGGCAGAGCGGGGTCATAAGTCAGCAGGGTCGCGATAGGGATGGTTTCGTATTGCGGATTGATCTGGAAGCGGCCATCAAGGTAGCCGCTGCCAAACTCCTGGCCGAAGCCGCCGGAATGCGAGTAGTAGATGTCGGCGCCCAGCTTCAGTTGGTGGCGGCCGCGAGTCATGCTCACGGTGTCCGCCCATTCATATTGATGATTGCTCAAGTCAGCAACCCGGGAATCGCCATAGGTGTAGTAGCCGGAGACAAACAACTGCGGCTGAGGGGTTACTGGAGTAAATTGCGTGATCGGGGAGCCCAGCAGGAACTCAAACCGCGCGTCGTTCAGCGTGTTGCTGTTGATGATGTCGGTGTCCGTGATCGCTGCCTGGTAAGTATTTCGCGTGAACACGCGGGCCGCCGTGGGCAGGGTGACGCCGCTCACCGTGTCCTGCGGGTTGGTGTCGCTGAAGCGGTCGAAGTTGCCGCGCAGCGTAAGCCGGTTGTTCTGGCTCAACTGCTGGTCGAGCCGGGCGAGGAACAAAGTCTGTCCGAAGGTCCCGTTGTACAGCGAGCCGGGATCGACGGGCGAGGTGATGACGGCGGGCCGGTTCTGATTGGTGTACTGCGCCGAGACCATGAAGTACGTCTTGTCCTTCACGATGGGGCCGGAGAACATGCCGTCGCCCAGGGCCAGACTCTGCTTCGCCGATCTCGTGGTGAGCGGAATATTGGCATTCGCGCCCTCGGGGCTGCCCAGTCCTGAAAAATCTCCATGCCAGTCGTTGGAGCCGGAGCGGGTGACGATGTTCACTGCCGTGCCGGCGTTCCATCCCCACTCGGCGGAGCTGGCGTTGGTGTAGACCGTGAACTCCTGCACCGCCGGGAACGGCAGGCCGGCAATCGCCGACTGACGCCCCCACATGTCGTTTGAAGTTGTGTTGTCGAGTTCGTAGGTGGTCTGGCGGCGTCCGGTACCGTTAATGACGAACAGCGTCTCGTTGAGGAACAAGTCACCCGTGGTTTGCGACGGGCGCATCGATGAATTCAGCAGCGGCAGGGTCGTGATCTTGCGCTCGATCACAGGCGTGTCTTCAATATTCTCCTGGCTCTGGCGGTGACCCTGGTTCGACTCGACCTGCACAGTATCGGTGGTGCCGTAGACGTTCACCTGCGTGTTAGTGCCGGAGACCGTCAGCGTGAAGTCGAGCACGGCCGTCCCACCAGCCCGCAGCAGGAGGTCTTTCTGCTCGACCGGCTTGAACTGCGGCGCGCTGACGCTGATCACGTATTCGCCCGTGAGCGGAACGCCGATGAAGGAGTAGTTGCCCGAGCTGTCGGTCTGCACCTTGCGATCGAAGTCAGTCGCCGGATTGCGCAGCTCGACAGAGGCGCCAGTAATGGCTTGGCTCTGTTGGTCCTGAACATGGCCGCGCACGGTTCCGAGATCGGTCTGAGCGGAGAGGAAGGTGGATGACAAACAACATGCGAACAACACACAGAGAACGGCGCGGAATACCCTGCCTCGGTTTGTCATAACGCCGAGAGGCTAAACCAATAACAAAGCTACTACCACGCCTCGTAAGTCGCTCGCCTGCAAGATTTTCGGATTCAGGTGCTGATTGTGTCGAGCCGATTAACCTGGTCCCGAACCAGATTTCGAGGTCTGGTGAAATCTATTGAAATTTAGTGATTCTAGTGATTGCTGTTGCGCCAGTTTCAGCCACCTTGTTGAGGTCTGTTGAAACATGGTGATGCTTCGAGGCAAGACCCTCTACAAAATCGACAGTTTTGGGCCGAACAAAAAGCAAAGGCCACCTCTCGTTTACGGCCGAGTGTCGTGATCAAAGGCGGCAGGGTGGACTTGGCCGTCTGAAAGGTTATTCTTGGAGCACGGGATCTCGCGGCAACCGGCATGTCGGTGGCATTGGACTTTTCGGCAAGTATGCCAGCCTTGCGATGCGCCTCTTCCCAGGAGCGAGTGCCCGCGGAGCGGCGTTTGTTGGCCGCAAGCAGGGTTGTCCATTTCCGGCAGCGGCAGCGTTCGAAGAAGCGATCGGAGCGGTGAGGACAATCAGCCGAGTGACAAACGAAGACCTTGCGTTTCCAATTCACGAGGCGGCGGTACAAAATCCGCACAGGCGAACGTAGCAGGAAGGGCGGGCGGTACAAACCAAGTACAATTCGAAATAGCCGTTGTAAGTACCTTAATATCAGTGAGTTTAACTGGTGCGAAAGGGGGGACTCGAACCCCCACGGTTTTACCCGCCAGATCCTAAGTCTGGTGCGTCTGCCAATTCCGCCACTTTCGCATTGTGAATCATGTCCTTGCGGAGCTGCGGTCCAAATTGCTAGCGTCATTGTAGCGAAATTCTGTAGCGACCGGCTGAACCGCGTACTCGGCTTCCAGATAACAACGGGGCGCGAATCTTCACCCGTACCGAGGCGTTCCAGCGAGAGCCGACACTCAGAGCAGCATCCGATTGAAAATCGCCGCCGTGGTACATGCTGGCAAGAACGGCACATTTTGGCGCTTGACAGGAACGAGAACACGGGATGAAATCCTTCGAGACCCTCAGAAGCGGCAAATGAACTCTAAATCTTTTCCGTGGATGACGGTGTTGTACGTCTGTCTTCTTCTCGCCCTGGCAATCTGCTCGCGCGTGTTCTTCCACTAGCTTTCACTATTAAAAGTATGCTAAGCTGCACTCATGGAGATTACCGAGGAGCAGTACCAGCGTATTGCGCCCAGTCTTCCCCGTCAGCGCGGTAACGTACGGGTCACCCATCTGCAGTTTCTCAACGCGCTGCTCTATGTCGCCGAGCAGGGCTGCAAGTGGCGCGGATTGCCCAAGCGTTTTGGTCCGTGGCACACCATCTACACCCGCATGAACCGCTGGTCCAAGAACGGCGTGCTGGAGGTGGTCTTTGAACAACTCCAGCGCCAGCAATTGGTGCGCGTTCGGATCGAGGCCGTGAGCCTGATTCACCACCGTCAAAGTGCATCCCGATGGAACCGGGGCGTTAAAAAAACGGTCCCCAAGCCATCGGCAAATCACGCGGCGGATGGACCACCAAGATTCATATGGTTGCCGCGAATGCTCGAACGGCCATAACCTTCGCTCTCTCCCCCGGTCAAGCCTCTGATGCGGGGCAAGGCCGCGAACTACTGGCCGGCATTGGACCCTTTGCCCGCGCCCCTGCACCTGATCATGGATGCCGCCTATGACGACAACACCACCTTGCAGTTGGTGCTGGATTTTGGCTACATCCCGGTCGTGCCGCCCCGCTTCAATCGTTTGGAACCGTGGCAACTCGACAAAGCTATGTACCGCAAACGCAATGAGATTGAGCGGCTATTTCGCCGTCTGAAGGCTTCCGCGCATCTTCTCGCGCTTCGAGAAACTCGACGTGATCTTCATGGCTTCCTCCACTTCGCCCTGATCACTGAAGCACTCCGATTCCTATTTAGTGTTAACACGCCCTTCTGATCCGCGCTGTAGCCCGCAGGCTTGCGTTATTCTGACCACTCGCCGAGCCACGGCATTTGCTCTCCCGGTAGCGGGTCGGTTTGATTGTCATGCCGAGCAAGCCTCTTCTGAGCAGCGAGGCCGGGGTCCCCAGAACACGCGCAGTTCGCGGGTTCCCCACTACCGCCCGCCCGTTTCGCTTGCCGTTCGCGATATAACAGTCTAGTTCGTCCTCTCATGACCAAGCTGAACCGAGCCGGGCCCCCATGGCGCGAGTGCCTTAGCTTCTATGCGCTCA
Source organism: uncultured Acidobacteriaceae bacterium (assembly GCA_963713465.1). Classification (GTDB taxonomy): domain Bacteria; phylum Acidobacteriota; class Terriglobia; order Terriglobales; family Acidobacteriaceae; genus Bog-257. Next base: position 72,687 of record CAVQLZ010000011.1, on the reverse strand, counting down.
GCTTTACCCTCCTCTTCATCAGTCACGCCCCGCTGCTGCGTTTGCCGTATTTCTGGGATGAAGCCGGCTACTTCGTCCCGGCAGCTCGCGACCTGCTGCTGACCGGCTCGCTCATTCCACATACAACGCTCTCCAACGCTCATCCGCCGCTGGTGATGCTCTGGCTGGCCTTCTGGTGGAAGTCCAGCGCCTTCACTCCGGCGGTCACGCGCACTGCGATGCTGATGGTTGCGGCATTTGCGCTGACCGGGTTGTGGCGACTGGCCCGCACCGTATCGAATCAGGCGGTCGCAGCGGCTACGGCGTTCTGCACGGCGCTCTACCCCGTATTCTTCGCGCAGAGCTCTCTGGCGCACCTCGACATGATGGCAGCCGCACTCACGCTTTGGGGTCTGACGATGTACGCGGAGGGCAGAGCGGTCGCCACCATCGTGTTTTTCTCGCTCGCTCCACTCGCCAAAGAGACAGCGGTTGTAACTCCGATGGCATTGCTGGTATGGGAGCTTGTCTGTCCGGCGTTGCACCGCGTGCTAAATGGCTCGACCAGAAGCATGCGAGATCCTCTGTGCCTGCATCAACACAGGCGATACGCGCCTTGGTTCTTGATCTGCCCTTTCCCACTACTCCTTTGGTTTGCCTATCATCACCACCGCACCGGGTTCTATCTCGGCAATCCGGAATACCTCCGCTACAACCTCCAAGCGACGATGAACCCATTGCGAATCGCGCTTGCCGTGCTGATCCGCCTCTGGCACGTCTTTGGATATCTCAACTTGTTCCTGCTGACGCTGGCAGCTCTCTACGCGATGACACGCGCGCCGTTGCGCGAGCAGGATGGAACGGTTCGCCCGCGCATTGCGATCAATGTGCAACTCGTCTTTCTGGTGGTGCTCGCGGCCAACGTGCTGGCCGAATCGGCGCTGGGAGGCGCTGTCCTGGCGCGCTACATGCTTCCCGTGGTACCGCTGGTCATCCTGGTCTGCGTTTCCACGCTGCGGCGACGAATCGAACATTGGACCTGGTGGATCGCGTTCACCTGCGCGGCTTTCGTTGTGCAGCTTCTCGTCCCCCCGCCTTACCGCATCGCCCCCGAAGACACGCTGCTCTATCGCGACTACGTGGTCCTGCACAAAGTAGCCGCTGACGAGTTGTCGGCCAGGTACGCGCATTCGCGAATACTGACTGCCTGGCCCGCCTCGGACGAACTTACCCGGCCGTTTCTCGGCTATGTGAAGCAGCCGCTCACCGTGGTGCGAATTGAGAACTTCTCCGCACCGGAGATCGAGCGCGCGGCGCAATCCCAATCCGATGCTGAATTCGACCTGGCCTACCTGTTCACGACAAAGTGGGAGCCGCCGCATCCTTTCTTTGGGCCCATTTTCGGCAAACGCATCCAGGAGCGCTTCTTCGACTACCACCAAGACACTCCACCACAGCTCGCCGCGAACATTCTCGGCGGGAGAGTGACGGACTATCGCAACCACAACAACGAATGGATGGCGCTGATCTCGATTGAGCGGGTGGAGAATGCGAGCTGCCGCATTTCCCTGCCGGCGATTTTGATTAAGTTCATTAAGTCCTTCCAATGAAACGCTTAGGGCAACGACCATGCTATAAAGCTGGACTTGCCCGAAAGAAAAGCGGTTTTCCGGCTACGGCCTTCTTACTTCCCACCTATCCCGCAATCGACGCATCCCACTCGAATGCCCGCATTCTGCGGACTCATTCAACTACATTCCTGGAGGACGTTATGGCAGAAAAACAACTTGAGGGTTGCCGTGTAGCAATCATCGCCACGGACCTATTTGAAGAAGCCGAGCTGATCGAACCGCGCAAGGCCTTGGACCAAGCTGGAGCCCGGACCACGGTCGTCGCTCCCCACTCCGGCGACATCCAGGGGGTGCAGCACGACAAGAAGACCCAGAAGGTCAAGGTAGATATGACGCTGAACGATGCCAAGCCCGGCGACTTCGACGCGGTCCTGCTACCCGGAGGAGCCATGAATGCCGACGCGCTTCGCATGGAAAAGAAGGCGCAGGAATTCGTGCAGCAGTTTGATCGCGAGGGCAAGCCCATTGCGGTAATCTGCCATGGCTCCTGGCTATTGATTTCGGCCGGTCTGGTGAAAGGCCGGCATATGACCAGCTATCACACCATCCAGGACGATTTGAAGAATGCCGGGGCGAACTGGGTGGATGAAGCCAGTGTGCGGGATCGCAATTGGGTAAGCAGCCGCCAACCGTCCGACATTCCGCAGTTCAACCGGAATCTAATCGAGCTCTTTGCCGAAGCGCGGCAGAAGGGTCGCCAGGCGGCATAAAAACCAGCTTGCGCTTATCATCAGCTTGAGAGCCGGCCTTTGAAAGTGGCGTCGCATATTGGGGCGAAGTTCAGCGTTCGCGACTATCGCCCCACCGATTTTGACACCGTGTGGGAGATCGATCAGCGCTGTTTTCCGCCGGGCATTGCCTATAGCAAGCTGGAGTTGGGGCGCTTTCTCGCGAAACGCAATGCGGTTGCGCTCGTGGCGGAATTCCCGAAGGACGAGATCCAGCCGGATGATTCGCCGGTCGCTAATTCGGACCATCGAATCGCTGGATTTGTCGTCGCCCACTCCTTACGTCACAAATATGGAAGAATTCTGACGCTGGATATCCTGCCCGAGGCGCGACGCGCCGGTATGGGCACCAAGCTCATGTCGGCATGCGAAGAGCGGCTGCAATTGCTGGGCTGTAGTGCGGTCTATCTGGAAACGGCGGTGAACAACGAGTCCGCGCTGCGCCTGTATCGCAAACTGGGCTACGAAGTTCTCGATATTCTCCCCGGATATTACGCAAGTCAGTCACTGGATGCTTTCCAGATGGGAAAGCGGCTGGCTTAGCGGACGTAAGGAGACTCTGATTAAGCTCTTCGGTGGAAGAGCTGGCCTTTAGGCCAGCGTCCACGCTCGTGCGCGACCAGGGCTTTAGCCGCGGCGCTCTGCGAGCTAACCTAAACCATGATTGCTTATTCAGAGCTTCCATAAGGCTTTCGGCAAAGAAAAAGGGCGCCCAGTTTCGAGCGCCCCATCCTTAAGGAGGTTAATACTAAGCGGCGTCCTTGCGGCGATTGCGCTCGACTTCATTTTCGTCGTGACGACGCTTGGTGTCATCGGCCGCATCCCGAATCGCATCCTTCGTCTTTCCCCACGCGTTCTGGACCTTGCCCTTGACTTCCTGAGCGCCGCCCTCGACCTGCGATTCGGTGTCTCCAGTCCACTCGCCTGCCTGGCGCTTGGCGCGCCCGGCCACTTCATCAACTTTTCCCTTCACCCGATCCTTATCCATTGCACTGCCTTTCTGGCCCTTGAGCCCTGTTATTCAAACTCCCCTCGTCGCCCGCTGCTCCCCGCGTGGCAAGCCGGTTGGGCGACGAGGCCCTAAACAACTGGTCTGCGTCCCGAGATGAGCTGGAAAATCAGCGCAATTACAGCCAATACCAGCAAAATGTGAATGAAACCGCCTAAGGTGTAGCTGGTCACCACTCCCAACAGCCACAACACCAGCAGAATCACAAAGATTGTCCAAAGCATCGTGTCACCTCCCCTTTACCGTGCCTGCGACAAAGTGATGCCAAAACTTACCTTTTGTTTGAAGCCTGCTTTGGCTGTGATGGTTGTGTGTGAGCTGATTTTGCAGCGGCGATTTGCAGCAGCGAAAATGCTTGTCGTGAGGCAACCCGATGGTCTGGTGCAGCGCTTCTGCTATGCTCTTGCGCACCCGTGAAAGTAGCCATTCAAGGCGAGCTCGGCTCGTTCAGCCACGAAGCTGCTCTCAAGATGCTGGCGCGAGCGGCGGTGGTGCCCTGCGCACGTTCGGCCGAGGTATTCGATCGCGTGGAACGAGGCTCGGTTGCCGTAGCCGTGATTCCCATTGAGAATTCACTGGCCGGCTCCGTGGCAGAGCATTACGATCTGCTGCTCACGCGCGAGGTCTTTATCCGTGCTGAGTTCCATCTGCGGATCCGGCACAATTTGATCGCAACACCTGGGGTGAAACTCGAGCAGATTCGACAAGTGTTCTCGCATCCCGTAGCGCTCGACCAGTGCCGCGATTTCTTCCGCGCTCATCCTCGCGTGCAGGCGATACCTTTTTACGATACGGCGGGCAGTCTTCGGCACCTGATCGCCGAAGAGCTGACCGACGCGGCCGCCATCGCTCCTCGGCAGGCCGCGCAGCAATATGGCGGGCGGGTGCTGCTGTCGGGCATCGAGGACGACCGCCAGAACTACACCCGTTTTCTGCTGATCGGGAAGTCGCGCAAGGTCGCGCGAGATGCAAACAAGACGTCCATCGCCTTCGCCTTAAAGAACGCGCCCGGCGCTCTCTTCAAGGCGCTCAGTGTATTTGCGCTGCGTGACATCAGTCTCAGCAAGATCGAATCGCGCCCCATGCGCGGCCATCCGTGGGAGTACGTCTTCTTCGTCGACATTCTGCGCGGCGATGACCAGCCCGCTCGGAATGCCCTCAACCATCTCGGCGAGATTGCCGAGTTCGCAAAGGTGCTGGGCGTCTACCCGGCAGCGAGATGACTCTGCCCAGCTTCTGCTATGCTTTCCAACGAAATTTTCACCTGGGAGGAAGCAGCGATGAAGCTACGCATGATTTTCGGTATTCTCTTGATGACCGCGGCGATCGCCCTCGGATCCGCCGTGGCCAAGGATCCCGCTAACAGCTCCAACAATTATCTTGCGCTCGGCGACAGCGTTCCCTTCGGTTACTTCGTGGGGGCAGGCTACGAATATTACTATCCCCAAAACTTCGTCTCCTACGGCGACTACGACGCTCTTGCCTTCAGCTTGAACTTAGCGAATGCAAGCTGTCCGGGCGAGACCACAAGCAGCTTTCTATCGTCGGTTGCGCCCGACAACGGCTGCCATGAATACCGCTCGCTCTTCCCCCTGCACGTGCCATATGCCTCAATCCTTTCCACGCAATACGCTTACGCAACGGGGTTTTTGCGGCTGAATCCCGCGACGCCGCTGGTGACCATCATGTTAGGCGCCGACGACCTGCTTCTCCTGCAGCAGCAGTGCAATAACAATCCGCAGTGCATCGAGAATGGCGCGCCCCAGGTGTTCGCCACGGCCGAGGCCAACATGGCGCAGATTCTGGCGGGCCTGCGCGCCACCGGATATGCCGGTCCGATTGTCATCGTGAATTACTATTCGAACGATTACTCCAACCATTTCGACAGCGAGCTGATCGCGGGATTGAACCAGGCGATTACCGCGCCCGCTTCGCAGTTCGGCGCCACCGTTGCCGATGTGTTTACCGCCTTTGAGGATCTCGCTTCCAATCAGTTCGCCATGGGTAACACTTGCGTTGCCGGATTGCTGGCCGCCGCTAATCCGCAGACCAGTCCTCCGACCTGCGACGTGCATCCCAGCCAGCTAGGGCACAAGGTGATTGCTTCCGTGATCGCGGACCTGCCCCAATCGCCTCAACACAAGGCCGGCAAGTAGTCCAGCGAGACCGCCGGCTTCCCGAAACTCAGGAGCCGGCGCGTCCAGCTGATCCACTGGGAATTCGTCTCGCCAACATTTTCTGCGGTCCTCAGCGGCGGAGTTGTTGTCCCTCAGCAAGGCCGCCGCATATCATTCAACCCGATGTCATCGGACGACCTATCCCGCCCGGAACGTAACGGCGGCGAGCCAAGCACCGAAGTCTACGCCGTGCACGGCGCCGACCCGGAGGTGCAGGCCTATGGCATGGCAAAGTATTCGCGCTCGGCGCTCTCGCTCCGCGAGTCGCTGGCCGAGATCAACGACCAGAAAGCTGAGAAGTTCCTCAACACGTTTTACTTTCAGTATGGCCATCGCAGCATCGCCGATCTCGCGCACATCGCCTTCGCCATCGAACGGCTGTCGATTTTGGCGGCGACGGTGTTGGTGGACGAACCGCGCTGGGACGGCCAGGAGCGCTCGACCCGCTATCAGGACTTTCAGAAGAGCGGATATTACGTACCGGATTTCGGCGATGACCATGCCGCGCACACGCTGTATTGCGATGCCATCGATTATCTCTTTGCCGAGTACCGCGCGTTCTCGGAAGCAATGTTCGCCTACCTGGGGGACCGCACACCCAAGCCTGCGGAGATGAAGCAGGAGGCCTACGAGCGCACCCTGCGCGCGCGCGCATTCGATATCTCCCGCTACCTGCTGCCCGCTGGCGGCCAATACTTCACTCGGTCAGATCGTCAGCGCGCGCACGCTGGAAAACCAGGTCTCGCGCTTGCTTTCGCATACCCACGCGGAGGTGCGGCGGCTGGGCGAGTTGCTCAAGCGAGCCGCCCGCGAGCCTGCTTACAACGTAAGCGATGCGAAGATCCAGGAGCTGCTGGAGTACATCGAGCACGAAGCGCCGCAGGCGATTGACGAAGCCGAAAAGTACCTGCTGCGCGAGGTTCGGGTTGCGCCCACGCTGATGAAGTATGCCGAGCCGAACGCGTACGAAATCGAGACGCGCCGCAACCTGACCGCCGCTGCCGCAGAGTTGTTAGGCGGCGTCGCCATCGAAGACGTCCCCGCTGTCGTCCTGCTCGAAGACGATCCGCTGGAGATCGAGCTGGCAGCCACGCTGCTCTATCAGTACTCGCACCATCCCTATCGGCAGATTCGCAACCTCGTCGATGCCCTGCCCGAGGCACAGCGCAGAGAGATCATCGACTTGGGCCTGCGGCATCGCGGCCGACATGACGAGGTGGCACGCGCCTTCTGTGCCGGCCAGCGCTTCCGCTTCGACATCCTGATGGACATCGGCGGTTTCCGCGACATGCATCGCCATCGCCGCTGCGTGCAGATCGTGCAGGAGTACACCACGGCCCACGGCTACGACGAGCCGGTGGAGATCGCAGACGCCGGCCTGGCTCAGCGCTATCATGCCACGGTGCAGCGAGCGCGCAATACCGCCGCCCAACTAGCGGCACGCAAGGTTGACGAGGCCCGGCAACAATCGGAGTATGTCATTCCGCTGGCCTTCCGCAAACGCACACTCTTCAAGATGGATTGGGCCGAGGCGATCTACATTAGCGAGCTAAGGACCGGCGCAGCCGGACACTTCTCCTATCGCAATGTCGCGTATGCCATGTACGAAGCCGTCGCCCAACGCTATCCCGCATTGGCGAGGTACTTCCGCGTAACCGATGTTCGTGAGCCGGTGGACTTGCTCAAACGCTGAGCAGTTTGCCGAAATTGCGGACTCGAAACTATGGTAACCAGCGGCTGAATTTCATTGACTTCGCGTCCCTCTCTCTGAGAATTTGAACCAATGCGCCGTCGGATAGGTCACGCAGATGGTGTGGCCTCGTTGTTCGCTAAGGGACGTACCTTGCGCCGTGTTTATGGGACGACGCGCGCGCGCCAACGCAGCTCCTGCAGCAACATCGCCTCGGCAAAACTCTCTCCAACACGCATTATCGGCCTCGAATCTCGAATCCCATATGGATCGCTCTCGTGGAGGTGATTGATGTCAGGACCTCGGAGTACGTTTTGCGAAATCTTCCGCCGCACCGGCGCTCTGTTGATGACCGTGGTGCTTGTCTGCATCCTATCGTCCGCCGCCAGCGCCCGTGTCTCAAACAATGTCACCTTGCAAGGAACAGTCGCGAGCGGCGGCCAGGGGTTAGCTTCCTTCCAGGTTTCGCTGTACGGCAGCTTCATTCAGAGCGGCTCGCCCTGGATGCTGCTGGGTTCGGCCACAACCGACAACGCGGGTCACTTCAGCATCACCTACATGACGGATGACACGTGGAGCCAAGTCCAGCCGGTTCTGTTTGTCGAGGCCACCAAAGGTCCCGCGATGCTGGCCAGCTGCATCGGAATAGGCCTTAACGCACCCGCCAACGTAGTTGTGAATGAACTAACCACCGTGGCGACCGCCAACGCCTATGCGCAGTTCGTGGGCAGCGCAAGCATCCAGGGTAATTTTTACGGGATGTTGAACGCGTTCAGCATGCTCACCAATCTTGTCGATCCGGTATCCGGCAACGTGGGCATCGTGCTGAGCTCGACCCCGAATGGCTCCGAAACCTCGACCTATGCCACGTTCAACTCGCTTAGCAACGTTGTGGCGAGTTGCGTGGCTGCCGCCTCAAACTGCGCCGCGCTCATCGCCGGAGCAACCCCCGCAGGCCAGCCGCCGCCGGCCAATGTGCTGCAAGCGCTGGCGAACGTGGTGAACTATCCGGCCTATCCCAACTTCCCCACCAACAGCTCCGATCCGATCTTCCTGCTGTCGCAACTCGATCCCCACTATCAGCCGGTACTTACCAGCCGTCCGACAAGCTGGCTGCTGTTCCTGAAAATCACAGGAGGCTTCTACAGCGAGCAGGACAGCAGCAACCTGATGAATGGTCCGGGCGCTTTCGCCGTCGACTCCCAGGGCTTTGTGTGGATGGACAACAACTTTGTTCCGGCATCACCGAGTCAATATGCCTGTGCTGGAAACCGCGTAATGAAATTCACTCCGTCGGGCGCCTCCGCTCCGGGCTCGCCGTACGTTGGCGGCGGGATCAGCGGCTCCGGTTGGGGCGTTTTCGTCGACCCTGGTGACAATGTCTGGGTCACCAACTTCGGATTCCAGGATACGCCGTGCGAAAACCTGCCGGTACGAGCCCCCCACAATTCCGTCTCCGAGTTCAACTCGGCCGGCATGGCCCTTTCGCCTTCGCAAGGATTCACCAATGGCAACATGTCCTGGCCGATGGGCGCCGCGCTGGACCGCTCGGGTAACATTTGGATCGCCAACTGCGGTAACGACACGGTCACTCTTTATCCGGGCGGTGATCGCACGCAGGCGACCAGCGTTGCCTTGGGCCCGGCCGTTTCGCCCAATAATCCCCAGATCAAGCCGTTCGGCGTCGCCGTCGACGGCCTGGGCAACGTCTGGATCACCAACAACCGCAGCAGCACCGTCACCATCCTCTCGCCGCAAGGCACGGTGATTAAGACCATCCTGAGTATTTATCAGGGCACGACGATCATCACCCATCCCATCGGCAATGCCACCGATATCGAGGGCAACATGTGGGTGGCTAACTCCGACTACCTGGATGCCCCCTGCCCCACCAACAACGATATCGGCACGGCGCAGAATCCTTCCCTCACCTTGTTCCTGAAGGACACGCAGCTGCCCTATCCCGGGTCACCTTTCACCGGCGGCGGCCTCAAGTTGCCCTGGGGGATTCTCGTTGACGGCAAAGACACGGTCTGGGCATTCAACTTCGGCCAGGTGAAACTTGGGCAGCTCACGCCGATTCCAAATGGCATCAGCCGCTTCTGCGGGTACAACACCGCAATGTGCCCGGCAGGGCTGCAAACCGGAGATCCGATATCACCGGTGAGCGGTTATCTAAGCAATGCTTTCGCGCGAATTACAGGGGGCGCGGTCGACCCTTCGGGCAATATCTGGATGACCGGCAACTGGAAGCTCGACGCGGACCCGTTCATGAACCCGGGAGGCAATTCCATCGTCATTGCCATTGGAGCGGCAGGTCCGCTGCAGACGCCGATCATCGGGCCGCCGGTTCCTTTCTCGAATGCAGCCGGGGCACGTTAAAGGAGACTTTGATTAAGCCTCAGTTTTGAAAGGGCACAGCTTCAGCCGTGCCGCACGTGCGCCAAAGTCAGTACGGGCTTTAGAAACTATGTCGCAACCCAAAATCAATTTGCGGCGCGGGAAGAACAGTCGGAGTTGCAGCAGAAACAGCCGCGCAGCGGCGGGATGGTGTTAGCCCGGCGCGTAAGCGCCGGGTGTGAGTGGGAGAGGAATCAAGCCGCGTCAGCGGCGACACCACACACACGACACAGTCTCTTTAGCCCCTGAGGGCGATCAGCAGAAGGTTTCAATCTTGAGCGTCCAAACAATGAAGCATCTCGCCGCCTACTCGCTTGCCTTGCTCGCCCTCGCTCTTACCTTCATTCATGCAACCCGGGCGCAAACTCAGCCGCCGAACTCCCCCGGCGCTACTCAGGACGCCAAAATGGCACATGCTTCCGGAACTTTCGAAGTCAAGCTGTCTCCTCAAACCTCCGACCCGCCATTGGGCAGGTTCCTATTCGACAAGCAATTCCATGGCGGCCTGGAGGGTACCAGCAGGGGCGAGATGTTGACGGCGGGCAGTGGCGCGAAAGGTTCCTCCGGTGGCTATGTCGCTCTTGAGCAGTTCACCGGTGCGCTGGATGGCCGTAAGGGCAGCTTCGTTCTGCAGCACAGCGGGACCATGACCGCGGGCGCGCCGCAACTTACGATCACTGTCGTTCCGGACTCCGGCACCGGCGAACTGAAAGGCCTCGCCGGGAAGATGAACATCACCATCGCCGATGGCAAGCATTCCTACGATTTCGAATACTCGCTGCCGCAGTCGAAGTAGGCTCCGCGATGTAATCGACGGTCATCCTCAAGGTAGTATCACTTCGGATAAGGCTGTTTTGGCCATCGTCGGCAACTCTGCAGCGGCAGCGGCGAGAACTTAGCTTGTGCGACACAGCTCACAGTCCATTGTGAGACACCAAAGTAGTAATACTTTAGTTTTGCCCGATATTCGCTATTTCTTCGCTTTTGCGGCATAATCGCGTGTAATAATGAAAGGTCAGCAGCCAAGCAGTTACCACGCGAATTGCCCATTCCGCGGCGCCTGCCTCACTGACCCCAACGCCAACATTTCGACCTAACTTTCCCGAACATGGGTGCCCCAGGTCTCGCGGTTTTCGGGACCTGGGTTCCAGCGGGAAGAAGCGGTCAAGGAGTGCCATTCATGGCAGACGAAAAGACCGAAAAAGGCCGGGCGATCGACCTGGCCATGACGCAGATCGAGAAGCAGTTCGGCAAGGGCTCCATTATGAAGCTGGGGAGCAAGGGCGCGGTGGTGCCCATCTCCGTGATTTCTACCGGAGCCATTTCTTTTGACGCCGCGCTGGGCGTCGGCGGCGTGCCGCGGGGCCGCGTTGTCGAAATCTTCGGGCCGGAGTCTTCGGGCAAGACGACCATCGCGCTGCAAGTGATCGCGCAGGCGCAGCAGCAGGGCGGCATGGCGGCCTTCGTCGATGCCGAGCACGCGCTCGATCCTATTTATGCTGCCAAGCTTGGCGTCGATGTGGACAATCTACTGGTCTCGCAACCTGACTACGGCGAGCAGGCGCTGGAGATCGCGGAAGCTCTGGTCCGCTCCGGCGCGATTGACGTGCTGGTGGTGGATTCTGTTGCCGCGCTCGTGCCCAAGGCCGAGCTCGACGGCGAAATGGGCGACAGCCACGTCGGCCTGCACGCGCGGCTGATGTCGCAGGCGCTGCGCAAGCTAACGGGCATCGTCGCCAAATCGAATACCTGCCTGGTCTTCATCAACCAGATTCGCGAAAAAATTGGCGTGATGTTCGGCAATCCCGAGACCACGACCGGCGGCCGCGCCCTGAAGTTTTATGCCTCGGTGCGCATCGATATCCGGCGCATTGCCGCCATCAAAGACGGCGACTCGGTGGTGGGCTCGCGCACCCGCGTGAAGATCGTGAAGAACAAGGTCGCCGCGCCCTTTCGCGAAGCCGAGTTCGACATGATGTACGGCGAAGGCATCTCGCAAGAGGGCGACCTCATCGACCTCGCCGTCAACGCTAACCTGCTGGAAAAGTCCGGCTCATGGTTCAGCTATAAGGGCGATCGCGTTGGACAGGGTCGCGAAAATGCCAAGCAGTTTCTGAAGGACAACAAGGACATCCGGGCGAAGCTGGAGGCCGAGGTGCGGAAAGCGGTCGGACTTGTTTCCGCCGAAGACAAGGCCCAAGCCGCAGCGGCCCACGCCGAGGCAGCTCCATCGCCTCAGCCGAAAGGACCGGCAGGACGCAAGTAGGTCGGCCCCTAACCGGCGCTTATTCGATCCGCAACGCCTGCATGGGATCGATGCTGGAGGCTCGCCTCGCGGGAATGAAACCTGCCAGCGCCGCCGCCGCCGACAGCACCAGTACCGCAAGCAGGATGCTCCCCGGATCATAAAAGCGCACCTGAAAGAGCTGGCTTGCGGCCAGCCGGCCGCCCAGCAGAACAATGGGGATGCCGATGGCCAATCCCAGCAGCAGCTCCACCAGAGTGCCGCGCAACACCATCGTCACGATGTTGCTGCGATTGGCGCCCAGCGCCATACGCAAGCCGATCTCGCTGGTGCGTCGCGCCACCGCGTACGAGGTGATGCCGTAGAGTCCCACCGATGCCAGCACCAGCGCCAGCAAACCGAACAGCAGGGTCAGGCGCGCGATCAACCGCTCTTGCGTCAGCTCTTCGCTCACCTGCTCGTCCATAGACTCGAAATCGACCACGGTTAGATTGGGATCGATGTCGGCCAGCGTGCGCCGCGCCATCTCCTCCGCATTTTGCGGTCTGCTCTTGAAGTGCAGCGTGATCGAGTTGATGAACATCGACCAGTTCTCCGCCATCGCACCATTAGGTTCGGCAACCAGCATCAACTGGTTGAGCGGCCGAAAGTACATCGCACGGAAATCGCGCTGCGGGTCAATGTACTTCGCATCCGCCACCACTCCCACGATCTCAAAGGCGCTGGCGTACTTGTGATCGTAGACTCCAAAGTGGCGTCCGATGGGATCCTCGTGGGGAAAGAATTTCTTGACGAAGGACTGGTTCACCACCGCTACCGGGCGCGCCCCCGGGGCGTTGTCCGCATCGTTAAAACTGCGGCCACGAATCACCGGCTGACCAACCGTCTCAAAGAAATGGGAGCTGATGCGGTCCCACGAGGCATTCGCGTCTTCATTGGGTGCGGGTTCGGGCCGTCCTTCTACGCGAACGGTTTCGCCCCAGTTATTTCCCTCCAGCGCGCTATAGAGGGCCAGACCTACGCTCTCCACTCCGGGCAGCGCGCCGAATCGTTGTTCCAGAGTCTGGTAGAGCGCCGGCAGCTTCTCCGGGGTATAGCCGGCGCCGGCAGGATCCAGATGCAACACGTAACGATCCGAAGTTTGCAGCCCGAAGTTCTGGTGTTCCAGATTACGCAAAGTCTTGGTCAGAAGACCTGCTCCCGCCAGCAGGACCAGCGACAACGCCGCCTGAAAAACGATGAGCGATTTACGTGGCAGAGAAGCGCGATCGCGAGTCGAACGATTCACTCCGCGTAGCGCCTCCGCCGGCTCGGCATGCGAGGCGATCCACGCCGGCGCCAGGCCGAACAGGATTCCCGTAACCAGCGACACTGCCAGAGCAAAACCCAGCACCGGCAGCGACGGGCTGGCCGTGATCGGCAGGTGCGGCGAGTCGGGAAACGCCAGTGACAACAGGATGTGGGTGCAGCTATACGCCACGGCCAGTCCCACAGCGCCGCCCACCAGGGCCAGCAACACGCTCTCGGTCAGCATCTGGCGGATAAGCTGCGCTCTTGCCGCCCCCAGCGCCATGCGGATGGAAGTCTCCATGCGCCGCGTCGTGCCCCGCGCCAACAGCAAATTCGCAATGTTCGCGCACGCCACCAGCAGCACCAGCGCCGACATCGCCATCAGCAGATAGAGCCCCTTGCCCGACCTCTCTTGTAGCTCCTGAATTCCGGAGCCGGCCGGGGTGATGACTACATGCTGTTTGGCAATCTGCGATGCACCGCCACCGTGCGTGTAAGCCTCCTGCGTCGCCAGCCACAGCCGCAGGTTGTTCGACATCTTCGCCTGCAGCGGGAGCACCCCGACCCCAGGTTTCAGCCGCCCTACCAGGTACAACCAGTTGCTTTCCGGAATGTGCAGCAGCGTGTGCTTCTGCGTAATCGGCGGCTCGGCCGACAGTGGAAGCCAAATCGCCGGCGGATTCTCCCGGACGCGGTCGCCGAAGAATCCCGGCGGCGCAATACCCGCGATGGTCACCGGCTGGGTCTGAATGTAGAAGGTTGAGCCCACCACGCTGGGGTCGCCGTTGTAGTCCGAGCGCCAGACGTCGTAGCTCAGCACCGCAAGCGGAGCCGCGCCCGCGGTATCGTCCGCCATCGAGATCACGCGTCCCGCGAACGCTCCGATGCCAAACGTGCTGAAATAATTTCCCGAGACAAATTCGATGCGCTGCTCCTTGGCGGCCTCCGCACCCCGGCGAACGGTTAGCATGCTGCCCCCGGCCTGCATCGCCGCCAGTTGCTCGAACTCGGGCGTCGTATCGCGCAAGTGCCGATACAATTCGTAGGAGAAAACGGAAAAGTCACCGTTATCGCTCACGAAGCCGCCATTCACGCAGCACTGGTCCTCATCGCCAACGCGGTAAAGCGTCTTGGGATCGACGACTGGCAGCGACTTAATCAGCACTGCGTGGATCAGGGTGAAGATGGCAGTGTTCACGCCGATGCCAAGAGCCAGCGTGACGATGATGGTGATCACGAATCCGGGAATACGGCGGAATTGTCGTAGTGCAAGGCGGAGATCGCGCATCGCCAATCCTTCTCCTGAGTGGATTAAACGCATTTACGCTGCCACCGGTGGGGAAGTTCAACTGACACATTCAGGGACGCTGGGCCTCCTGCTGGCGCGCGAACGCGTCCATTGCAGCCATCAGGCGTCCGGATTTGGACAGTCGTCCGAGCCTGCAAGACCCTGGTTCTAACGCCCGTAACGCAGCACATCCACCTCCGCGAATCTCTCGACCGATGGCGCTCCGAAGATCGACTGCAACCTCTCGGCCACCGCGGCGCCGTGTTCGAAGTCCTGCATTCTGCCTGGTACGGCGATGAAGACCCACACCTGCCGGAACCGATGCGGATCGTGCTCCAGCGCAGCCAGCAGATCGCGGGCATCTTCACCGCCCGCATAGTAACCGGGCGCAAAGACATGTAGCCAAGGCGTGGCCTCGCCATGCCGCGTTTGGTAGTAATCGAGCATGACGCGCGTGTAGAAAGGAAAGAAGACCACCGCGTCTCCGGGTGTCGCGGAAGAGAAGACCGCGTTGATCGCGCCGCGCCAGTCCTCGCGCGGCTTGCCATATTGCTTGGCAATGCTGGGCAGCGAGAAGACGCACAGCGCAATCACCAGCAGCGGGCCAAGTCTCCACTTGCGCAGCGCGTCCATCCCCATTGCGGCCAGCAGGATGGTTGCAGGCAGTGAGAACGCCATGTAGCGCTGCAAGAAGAGAGGTTCGCGCAGCGATATCAAACCCAGAATCACCGCTGGCAGCGTCGCCCATAGCAGGACCAGCATGCCGCGCCAGAAGGCGCTCGGTTCGGCAGCGGACGGTTGCGAAAGATCGCAACCGTGCCCGCAATCCAAAGCGCAAGTGCCAGCGCTACCTTTCCACCGCTGCCGCCAAAAAACATTGCCAGGTGCCGAATCTCTTTCGCGCTCGCGCGCGGCATCCAGACAAAATGCAGGTTCTCGGGCGAGGCGCGGAAGACGTAGCTGAGGCCGGGGATTGCGGCGAGGAAAATGATCGCAGCGCAGATGAGGAATCGTCGCCAGGGCACGGGCGAAGCTCTGAAGCAGAGCGACGCCGCCTGCGCCGCCAGCACCAGGGCCGTGAAGTCGTGCGTGTAGAAGGCGGCGATGCCGAAGATGGTCCACAGCGCCCAATCGCGCCGGCGGTCGCTTTCCACGGCCAGCGCGAAGAAGTATGTAGACAGCAGCACCAGTAGAATTCCCAGCGTGTAGCTGCGCGCTTCCTGCGAGAACTCCACGTGCGTGGGATTAAAGGTCAACAGCGCAGCCGAGGCGAGGGCCGCGGAAGGTCCGGCGAATCTGCGCGCAACCACGTACAGCAGCGGGATGGACGCGATGCCAAACACCGCCGAGGGCAGACGGAGCCAGGTTTCGCTCAGCCCAGCCTGCACCCAGCCGCGCATCAAAAGGAAATAGATGGTTTGCAGGCTGGCTTCGCCGTGCCACCACACCCAGGCGAAGTGCTGCCAGGAAGTGCGCGCCAGGGCAACCGTCGCGCCCTCATCCAGCCACAGGCTCTTCGTCCCCAGATGCCACAAGCGCAGCCAGGCTCCGGCGAGGGTGAGGAGCGTCAGGAGGATAATCTGTGGATTACGTGCGCGTAGGAGGGGTCTGGGCATTTGCCATCGACATGAGTCAGGGCACGACCTTGGTCGTGCCGATAAAGCATTCTATATTTCTTCGAGGAGCCGACTTTAGTCGGCGACAGGTCCTTAGTGGATCGGAGATTAAGAAAGACGCTCTTGTCGGCACGACCAAGGTCGTGCCCTGACTCGTGCCCCGCCCAAAGGGAAGTAGGCGATGGTCTCAAGTCGTCCCCTGATACAAAGCTGTCATTTATTGAGGCTATCGATTTGGGGAAAGTACCGGATATTGTCCACGGGCAACGATTTCACCGCGCCCGCGCCAGCACCAGCGTTACGTCGTCAGGCTGCTCGCCGCCCGCGATCCAGTCCGATACCGCGGTCGTCACCACCTCGCTGATGCGCGACAACGGCTGATCGCGGTTCAGCGCGATCAGGTCGATCAGGCGCGCTTCGCCAAACTCGCCGAACTCGTTCTCCGGCTCGGTGATGCCGTCGCTGTAGCCCACAAAAATGTCGCCCGGTTGCATCGCCACCGAACTCTTCTCATAGGTCATGCCATCAAACAGGCCTACCACGGTACCCGAGGTTTCCAGCCGCCGCACTCCACCGTTGCTGTCCAGCAGCAGCGGAGGGAGATGCCCCGCATTGGAGTATGTCAGCAAGCGTGTGTTGGCGTCATAACAAGCCAGAAACATGGTGGCGTATTTTTCCGGGGGCGTGCTGCGATAGAGCTGATAATTCAGCGTCGCCATCAGCGCTGCAGGACAAAGCTCGTTACCAGCACCGCCATTGCCCGTCAGGGTTGCGATCGCGCCGCCCGATGCGCCCGCGCCCAACGCCACCGAGGCCAGCGTCCGCTCCGGCTCGAAGGCGTAGGCACGAACGAAGGCGTGCACCGTGGCCATCAGCAACGCTGCCGAAATTCCCTTACCGCTGATGTCTCCAACCGCCAGCACCAGCCGGCTCTCGCTCAAAGGAATGAAGTCGTAGTAGTCGCCGCTCACGGTGCGCGCCGGCTTGCACACGCCGTGCACCTCCAGCGAAGCCAGCCCGCTCAGGTCGGCCGGAAACAGCAGGTCCTGCACCTCATGCGCGATGGCCAGCTCGCTCTCCAGCCGATGCTTCTCCTTCTGCTCGGCGAGCAGATTCGACAGCGACTGCGTCATCGAGTTGAATGACTGCTCCAGCGCGGCCATCTGGTCATGGGTGCGCACCCGAATCTGGTGGTCCAGGTCGCCGCGGTTGACGTACTCGGTAGCCAGATACAGATCGGCCACCGCCTTAGTCATGCTGCGCGTCAAGCGCGCTCCGATGATGAGCGCGACCAGCTCAATCACCCCTAATAAAATCGCAATGCCGATCAGCACCTGGCGGGCGACCTCGGCCATGCTCCCCAAATTGCCGAACAGCGTGGCGTAGATCCGCGACGGCCGGGTCTCGACCAGCATAAGCCCGGTAAAAGTTTTTCCACTTGCCCAGTCGGTAAAAGTGAACGGCGTGCCGCCGGGAAACTCGAAGTCGAACACGCCCGAGCGGGGTGGCAGGCTTCCGGCGCGGACACTGTGCCCCTGAGTCAACCTGTAAACCGTGGCCTTTGTAGGCGATTCCATCAGGATCACTTTGTCACCGACTGGCGAGCCTTGTCCGGGCGCTGACGAAGCTTCTTGGGTGCTGGGACTGCTCTTGGCCTCGCCGTTCTTATCGGGAGGATACAAGCCGACGAAGCCCACCTGCGAGGTCGCCGGGCGCAGCACCTCCGGGCTGACGGGCATGTTCGAGATCACCGTCAGGCGATGGCTTCCCGCATCCGTATGTCTCACGGCGCGAAGCTGCAGGCGTCCGTTGTCCAGCACCATTCCGGAAAAATCGCCATGCACCGCGGGGGAAGCCTTGATGGGAGCTTGTTCGGAGCTCGCGTTCTCGCTGAGCAGGAAGCCTTTGTCGCCGTCCCAAACGCTGACCGAGCGATGGCGGAAGTTTTCGTTGGAAGCGCCGGCGATCTCGCCTGCCAATCCTGAACTCAACTTGCCATCGCGCGCCAACGCGGCGAACTGGGTGGTGAGCGAGCGGTTCGTTGCCTCCAGGTGTTGCAGCTCGGAGTGCAGATCGGTTATCGCGACATAACCGGCAAACTGTCCCGCGAACATGTAGCCGGCCACGAAGCCCATGGCCAGCAGCAACAGAATAGGGATGACGCCGATGAAGACATACGTGACGATCAGCCGGTTGCGCACTCGCCACATCAGCTTGCGGCGAATCCAGCGCAGCCCGAGCAGCAGAGCGCAGGCGATGAAGACGAACGATATGAACGTTGCCCATCCGCTGACAAAACCGCCCGCCGGCGAGTGCAGGATAAGCCCCAGCACCTCCAGCCCCGCTGCCAGATAGCCGAACCAGAGCGTGGTCTTCCCCAGCTTCGACTTGGGACGAAACACGCTACGCGCGCGGGCGCGAAGCTCGGCCGTATTGGGGAAAGCGAAGGGCATGCAGACTGACTCTCCCCGATTCTAACCGTTCCGTGCGGCGCAATGCCTTGTTAGAATCCGGAGCGGGCCGCCGCTTGCATCTTCCGGCGCGCTGCAGAATCAAACGAGTCCCTATGTCCGACAATGTACATAATGTGATTATCATCGGCTCCGGCTGCTCGGGGCTGACCGCAGCTATTTACGCGGCGCGCGCCAACCTCAAACCGCTGGTCATCGACGGCCACGAGCCCGGCGGCCAACTCGGCATCACCACTCTGGTGGAAAATTTCCCCGGCTTTCCCGACGGCATCCAGGGGCCCGAACTCATCGAGAATATGCGTCAGCAGGCAGCGCGCTTCGGGGCCGAATACATGGTGGGACACGTCGGCAGCGTGGATCTCAGTCAAAAGACGCCGGGCCTCGGCAAGAAGCCGATCGAAGTCAACCTCGGGCGCGAAACGCTGCTGACCCGAACCCTCATCATCGCCAGTGGCGCCTCGGCGCGCTGGCTCGGCTTGCCCAGCGAGAAGGCTCTCATCGGCCACGGCGTTTCGTCCTGCGCCACCTGCGATGGCTTTTTCTTCTCCGGTAAGGAGATCGCGGTCATCGGCGGCGGCGACTCGGCAATGGAGGAGGCGCTGTTTCTCACCCGCTTCGCGACCAAGGTCACCCTCATCCATCGGCGCAGCGAATTTCGCGCTTCCAAGATCATGCTCGAGCGCGCCCGCAAACACCAGCAGATCGAGTTCCTCACCGACACGGTGGTCGAGGAGGTTTCGGACGTGAGCAAGAAGGAAGTCACCGGCCTGCGTCTGCGCAATGTAAAGACGGGCAAGCAGTGGGAGTTGCCGGTCGGCGCTATGTTTCTCGGCATCGGGCATACCCCCAACGCAGATTTTGTAGGCGATCAGCTCAAGCGTGACGGCGAGGGCTATCTCATCCCCGAAGGCTATGTCTGCTCGCGCGCTCCTGGAGTCTTCATCAGCGGCGATGTCGCCGACCGGCATTATCGCCAGGCTGTTACCGCCGCCGGAACCGGCTGCATGGCCGCGCTGGAGGTGGAGAAGTATCTCGAGGAGATCGGGAAGTAAGCAGTAGTTCGCGGTTCGGCACCCCTGCTTAAGCCTCAACTTTGAAAGGGCACGGCTTTACAGGCCGCTGAAAAAGTCGCTCCGCCGTGCTGTTCGGGTAGAGCTGGCCGTTAGAGACTGTGTCACAGCCGGAAGACGATTTTCATGGTGGAACAAACGGCTCAAACAATCGATCAAACTAGCCGCGAAGCGGCGGGATGAAGTTAGGCGGGGGCGTTAGCCCCCGCACAAGAGGGAAATTCTGCCGAGCCGCAGGGCGGCGACACCACTGGCGACACAGTCTCTTTAGGCTAAGCCCTTTATTTTTGTCATCCCGAGCACCCGATCCCGCGTTGCGGGATTGAAACGGAAATGACAAACTCCAAAATTAGCTAAGTCCTTTGTTTGCGTGTTTGTCATTAGGAGCGGCGTTCAGGCCGTAAGGGATCTGCGGTTTCGACCGCGGATTTGCGCTGTTTCCTCCCGCCCATTTTGCTATTTGCTAACCGCTGCTTTTCCCAAAACCCACACTTGTCACCCCTGCACTTGATCTGCGTCACAGCCTTTTTGTGCGATTCACGTTACAACAAAACTAGAAACGACTGGAAGCCGCGGGCCGTAGCCTCACGCAAAGCCCAGAGCTTCCGCAACCGCCCCACCGCCCTGGGGAGAATGGTCGGCCTTATGGCCACAGCTCAGCTCACGCCGTCCGGGGTGAGCATTCGTAATGTGCTCATCGCAACCGACTTTTCCCATTGCTCCCAGCCCGCTCTGCACTTCGGATTGCAACTTAGTACCGCATATAACGCCACCGCTCACATCGTTTTCGTGCTTCCCAACGACCCCTATCTGCTGGCCGGCCCTGAGGCGTATGTCGCCGCCAGGGACGCCGCGCGGCGCGACCTCGAGGACCTGGAAGCCCAGCTCAAGCGGGCCCATAGCGAGCTTCCGCATGATCATTACCACCTGTATCTGCTCGAGGGCGACGTCGCCGAGTCAATCCTGGATTTTGCCCGGAAGCAGCAAGCCGATCTGATCGTGCTGGGAACCCACGGGCGCGGCGGCCTGCCCAGAGGCTTGCTGGGCTCCGTGGCAGAACGCGTCTTCCGGCACTCGCCGCTTCCGGTGTTGACCCTCGGACCCGGCGCCTGCCACGCCCATCGCGATCGCCCGCCGCGTGCCATTCTGGTCGCTGCCGACTTCACGCCTGCCTCGCGTCGCGCCGTCCACTTCGCCGCCGCTTTGGCCCAGGAGCACAAGTCCAATCTCACGTTGCTGCATGTGCTCGATCCCAAACCGTTGCAGGACACGCCCGACCTCGCTGCCGTCGAGCAGCGAATCAAAACGCGACTGATGGAATTGCTGCCACACGGGGGCGACGCCCTGCACTGCTCGATACGCGTTGTGGTGGGACAAATAACCCGGAGAATTCTGGAGGTAGCCAGAGAGGAAGCTGTTGATTTGTTACTGCTGGGAGTGCGCCCTTCCAGCGGCGTGCTGGACCGATTAGTTATCCCACACGCGTACGAAATCGTGCGCGATTCGCCGTGCCCGGTGCTGACGCTCCGGGAAACCAGAACGTAGGACGAACAGAACTTGGAGGAAGAATGCCGAGAAATAGTGCCGTACTTGACGATGCGCCGGCCGCACCCCCGATCCAGCCGGAAATGCTGAGCAAGCTTAAGAAGGAGGACATGAAACAGGCGGTCGTGGAGCGCTTTAGGGCAACCAGCGAAGCCCCGGCCGCGAAAGCCACGGAGCGCAAGCGTTCTCCCTATTGGCGCCCCGCCGACGAGGAGTGCTGATCGCCACTAGCTGAGCCAAAGCTCAACGGGAGACTCCTGCGATCTCCCGGCAAGCGATCCGAACGAACGTTCTTACAACTCTATCCCGCCCGCACTACTCCCTTAGCGCCGGTAGCGCAAAAGATCAATCGCCAGGTGAAACAGCGTGAGCAGCCCCGCGAGCGCACCCGCAACTCCAGTAAACCGTTGCAGGTAAGCTTCGTGTTTGTCCACCCGCTCCTCCAACTCCTGGAACTTCCCCTGGTTGCCGTTGCCCACGAGCCAGCGCATATCGGTCTTCAGCGACGCTAAGTCGGAAAGGACCTGCTGCTCGAATTCAGTAAGCGCGCAAATTGTAGTTGGACATGTGCTCATAATGGATAATCCACGTGCAGCAGCGCCGAATAGCGCGAATATTTCGCCGGCGACGATCCGTCGTACTGCCGCAAGTAATAGCTCTGCGAGCGCTCCAGGCGCGGCAGAACAAAGGTTTCGGTTGTGAAGCGTCCGGCGAGATTGCTGCCGTCGCCGGGCCCCCAGCCACCGTCCGAACGGCGCACCTCGATGCCGCCGCCCGCCGGTGGCGCGACCCCCGCGTCGATGGTGATCTGCGATGCGATTACATTCGTGATCTGCGACGCGGTGAGCGAATCGATGTACAGCGAAGACGAAGGTGTGCCGGTCGTGTAGATCGTCGCGACCGGCGCGGCCAGCGTGATCGCCTCCATCTTGAACGCCAACGGCGCCTCGGCATCATTGGCGAAGCTGATGTTGTAGTGCGAGCGATCGTCAGCCAGCGAGATCACCTGCACCTCAACCTTGCGCACAATAGCGCTGAACTGCGCTCCCCGCGAGGGTGCGGATACCTGCACCGCGTCGCCGGGAATCGCATCTTCCACCGGCAGGTAATCGCTGACGATTTTATATTCCCCTTGCCAGGCCGTCTGGACCGTATCGTCCAGCAAAGCGCATGCCGCATTCTCGCAATCGATATCACTCAAGGCCAATGGCAAGTGAAGCCGTCGTACCCACAGGCGCGCACCGTGATCGCCGCCCTGGGCATGCTCCGCAATCGAGACCGCGTCCTGCACTCGCGCCATCGCGCGTCCGCTGCTGCGATACGCAACCACGATTTGTTCGTTCAGCTGCGGCGGATACGCTGTATAGAAACACAGCGTGGCCGACGAATCGATGTAGCACTCGCCGCCATCTGCCAGCGCGCCCGCCAGCCGCGTGCGAAAGGCGCCGTTCGGTACCATGCTGCGGATCTCGGCGTTGACCATCCGCTCCAGGGACGTGTACCACACATCGGCGAACAAGCCGGTTTCGTTGATCAGCGCATAAGTCGCAAAACCCGGCGGAGCATCTACCACATTGTCGTATAACACTGTGGCAGGCACCGCCAGCGTACCGGGATTATTGGGATCCACGTCATGGACCGTCAACACCAGGCGCAGCGCGGCTGCAATCGCGTCGCCGCCGCGCCCGTCGCCCGCCGGATGCACCGACGACAGATACGTCTGCTGCACCCGCTGCACCTCACTGCAAATCAGCTCTGTGATAAATGAATACTGATGTCCCGGTGTCGTGGTTAGAGCTGTGCCCGTCACGCTGCCGTTAACCAGCGCCTGGATGTTCGTATTGCTCCCGTTCGGCGTCAGGCTGAAGCCGGCGATGCAATTCCCGTCCTCGGGCGCCCCGTTGTACAGCCCGCCGACGGTCGCGGTCGACGCCGCGTTGAACACGAATCGTTCCGTGCCGCATCAGCAGGCCGCCGGCAAGCTGCACCTGCTCAACATAGGTGATCGTCGCCGGGCCGCCGTTGATCGCGAGCTGTCCACCGGCTACCGACACATAATTATTCGGATCGGTCACGCTCCAAACGTCGGCAACAGCTCGGCTTCCGAATAGTCGTCGGTAAAGATAGTGAACTGCCGGTCATCCTCGACGGCTAAGCTCGTGAGCGTAGGCACCGACGGCGGCTCGGCATAAGCGAATTCCGACGCCGTAAGCGAGCTGTTGCCGAACGGTATCTCGGAGAGGTAGAACTCCAGCGTTGTGCCGTCGCCCAGGAAGTAGTCGCGCACATAGGTCTGCGGCTCCAGCTCTCCAACCATGGTGATATCGTTCAGCAGCTTCGTCGGCTGCGTTACCGTCAGCGCCGCCGGATCGAAATTCGGGTCGGTTTCACTCAATGTGAAGCTCTGCTGGCCCACCTCCTGGAACGAAAGCGCGCCATCGTGCGTGCGATAGGTCGCGCGCGTCATCAGCGCCAGCTCCTGTGCGTGCGCTGTCCAGTTCTTCTGCGGGACAATCTGGAACTGGCTCACCGGGCTCACGTCCTGCACGCCCGATTCGTCCAGTCCGCCCGGCAGCACATCATTGGTGAGTGTGGTCAGCGCGTTCCCTGCGCTCCGTGACACAAAGCTCGTGCGCGCCGGAAGCTCATTGTGATCCAGCAGGCAGGAGTCGTCGATCGCATGCAACAGATAGCGCCACGCCGGATTCTGCCCATAGCCGAGATATTCCTGCTCCGGGGCCGTCGCAAGATATCCCGTAAACAGGACAAAGCCATCGCTGCGCTCGAGGATCACACGCGCCCCGCTCACCGGGGACGAAAAGCTCGCGTTGGCTGAAACCAGCACCGCAGCCATCGTCGCCGCACTATTGAGGCTTCGCGAGATCACAGGCAGATGTTCGCCATCTACATAGCTCGTGTAATCTTGCTGGCCGAGGCCGTCGTTGTTGTCGATTAGAAGGATCATTCCGGAGTCTCCGGGTAGAGCAAGCCCTTTAGGCTCGCGGGCGAATTCACCACGGAGACATAGCGATCACGAAGATAAGATCCAAGAAACTCCGTGCTCTCCGTGCCTCCGTGGTGATGATTTTTGCCTAGTCGAAGAATATGGCGTTCACACCGCCGCATTCGTCGCCGGAAAGTAGCTGCGATAACACAGCACCGTTTCGTTGTCGTTGCTGTCGGTGGTCGGCAACGCGCGCAGGCTCACATGAAGCTGATGGCTGAACAACGGAGACGCAAACTCCTGCCGCGTTTCCGCCGCGCCCGCTGCGGCCTGCAGCCGCGGGTAGTAGAAGCACGAACGCCCACCGCTGTCCGGCGCGACGATGAACAGGCACGACCACTCCTGAAAGAAGCTGCTGCCTTCGCGGTCCACAAACGCCATCACCTTCTGCACTCCCATGCTCGTCGTCGGCTGCGAAAGCAGCGGCTCCGTCAGTTGCAACGCCCCATTGCTTATGGCGCACACGCGCGACACATTGAACGTGACCCGCCGCACCAGGTCGAGATACGTCGGCCCGCTGAGCGGCGACGTCAGATAAGAGCCCGGCGCCCACGTTCCCAGATATCCGGTCTGGCCGTTGTAATCCACGTCCACCGCAATGATGTCGCCGATGTTGTAGAGCGCAAGCTGATCGGAGGTCAGCACAATCTGCGTCGGCGTGGAGCCGTTCTGTACCGGCGATGAGGGCACGGGCATTCCGCCGGAGGGCAGCGGCGGGCCGCCGGTCTGCTCGGCCAGCACGTTCATCTGCTGCGTCCCGCTGGAGAGCGCCAGTTGCACCTTGCCCCAGGTCAGCAGCTCGAATTCCACCCGCGCCTCCGGTTGCATGCGGTACTGCACCGTGATGTTCGAGTTCGGCCCGGTGCGCAGCGCCTCATACTTGGTTGCCGCCGAGCGCTGGAATTTCTCCACCCAGCCCAGGTCGATCCACGGCTGCGGCGGTGAATCCAAGTCGAAGTTCCCCATCGTTGCCGGATCGAACGCAATCGTCGCTCCCGTTACCCGGTTCACCGGCGCGGCATAGGCGCGCACCACGCGTGCCGCCGGCGCCATCTGCGAGCGTTTGGCATATGGATTCGAACTCATGACTGGCTCACCTCCGCATAGAAGAACACCGTGACCGTCACATCGCGGCCCACATACGGCGGCGTGCTCTTGGCCGCATTCAGCACCGGCCGCGTCCAGAAGATGGTCGAGCCCAGCGAGACCGGCTGGCCCGAGCCGTAATCGCACTTCTCGGTCTGCGGCGGCCAGCACATGGCTAGCAGATCGTTGTCCAGGCTCGCCAGGTCGCGCCCGCGATCCAGACTGGCGTTTTGGATCGAGCCTTTCGTGCAGTACGAAACGGTGCAGTCCATCGCCATCAGGCTGCCCGCCGTCAATTCCGCCAGGCGGGCATTTCCCCAATGCAGATAAAACGTGTCGCACAACAGCGGCGCGCCGTTGGGCGGTTCATTCTCGATCACCGCGATCGCCGGCCGGGTCGCGCCATCCAGCGTGACCTGGCGGTTGGGATCGACCGCGACCAGCCGGCCGCGCAGTGCAATGTAAAAGCTGTCTTTGGTTGGTTGCATAATGATGTCCTACTCCGTCGCAGTCAGCTTTGAAAGGGCACGGCTTCAGCCGTGCCGAACGGGAGCAAATCGAGGACGCCTTTAGGCGCTGAGGGAAGCGTCGCGAATAACACGGAGTCTCTGGCTGGCGATGTGCGGCACGCCTGAAGGCGTGCCCTTTCAAATGCAATTTGCACCGCCTGCTTCGTCTGTCCTACTCTGTCGCAGTCAAATGAAAGAGGCAATCTGCGCCGAGAAATTTGTCGACGGTCACCTTGGCAATGCGCATCAGGTCGTCGCCCCAAACCACGCCTTCGAACGTCCGCAGCCAGGCGGTAATGTCCTCCACCTGATATGCCTTCGCGATCGGCTGCAGCGAGGTGATGCTGAGAATGACCTCGATCTGCCGCTTGCCATCGGGCATCGGCTCCAGCGCCTTCACTGCGGCTGGCGAGATCGGCAGGTCCTGCGACCGCAGCGCTTCCAGCCCAAGTTGACTGCTGGTGTCGCCACTCGAAGCATTGGCCAGGCGCAGCGTGACCTGCGTATTGCCAAACGAACGCAGCAGCGCAGCGGCAAGCCGCCTCGCCGCGCAGGCGTGGCCGGGAATGAGTCCGAGCTGGTCCTGTGCCATGTCAGGCCGCCTTCTGCGCGACAAAGGGAGCCAACATCTCGCGCACCGTGGAGTCGAGCAGCGAATCGGCAAAGTACGCGAAATGCATCGCGTTCAGCGAGCCTTCTTTGACGTTCAGCGCCGGCATGGCTTGCGCGTTACGCACCAGTTGCACGCAGGCAAACTTCACCGGGTCGGGAACCACCGTAAATCCGGCGTTGTACTGCAGCTCCATCTCGTCGAAGAACAGGCCGAAGGGATTGGGCAGCCACGAGACCTCGCCGGTGTCACAGAAGAAGTCGAAGCTGGTGACATTCACATCGATCCAGGTCCCGGGCAGCCCGAAGACGATGGCAAACTCCGACGCCATCTCCCACATCAACAGGTCTTCCCCACGGCGTGGGACACCGTAACGGGCACGGCCTCCAATCAACGGCGATGTCCCACCTTGTGGGATCGCCAGCGGCAGATAGGTGAGCTGCAGCAGGTTCCGCGCAGGTGTGAGCCGTCGCCGCTCGGTGAATTGTGAGAACCACAATGTGGGACGCTTGCAATGGGCGTCAATGATGGACGAAGCCGCCGAAACCCACGACTCCGGCGTCTCCGGCTCCAGTCCATAAGTTTGGTATTCCGATGTAGACAAATAGTTCATAGCAGTTCCGATCCGCCGCAGGACGGCAGAAAAAAGGCAGCGGGTCAACGTGGAGAGAAGCCCGCGCCTGATGCGCGCTATCGCTCTCGCCGCTCTGACCCGCTGCCGATGATGAAGAGGAGTGCCCCCTTCAAGCTCGTATTGCTGGGTGCCCCACTCATTCGCGGTTTTCGAATGAGTGGGTTCGACCTTCGTTGCGATTACCGGTCCACGGTCACCTGATAATGCGCATAGTTGGCGCCCTTCACGACCACGGCGCCGAACTTCACCACCACCATCTGCGAACTCAACGTCGCCGGTGTGCCGAGTTGGAAGATGCGCGGATTCGGGTTGGTCAGCCAGTGATACTCGATCAGGTCTTCGGTCACGATGTACACCGGCAATTGCGCATTGCCGCTGCCCGGCGTACCGGTATACGGAATCGACCAATCGGGAATCAGCGGCAACTCGCCGGCCTGTGTCGACAGCGTCTTGACCACGAGGCCGCCAGCCACCGTTGTGGTCGACAGCACCACGTTGAACTCCTGCTTCATTTCGCGGTCGATCAGGTCGAGCAGCACCGGGCTGGAGTAGATCGCGGTGGGCCGCACCTGGAAGCCGCTGTTGGACACCATCTGCGCGATGGTGCTCTTCAGCCCGTCGACGATGCTGGCCGTAGTGCCGATGCTCGCGGTGTTGCCGCCGGCCACGATTTGTCCCATGACGCCGAAGTACTGCGGCGACGTGGGATTGTTCAACGACGTGTCGTTGCCATTCCACAGGTTGACGTCGTTGGTAAGCAAAAGGCCTTCGACGGCGTCCGTCAAGTCCTTGGCTTGCAGGTAAGCGAACTGGCTCTGCTGCGTGCCCACTTCCATGTCGAACAGGTTGTAGTTGATTTGCGAGACCAGGCACTTCAGCGGAACGCTGCGCTCCACCCGCGTTGGCGAAACCAGCGTGGGCACGATGTTGCGCGGATCGACAAAGGCCTGCGCCGCCGTGGGCGTTGGGATCGCCGTCTCTTCGAAGAAGCGCGACGGGTGACCCGTAGCCGGTACTTGCTTGATGCGTTGGCCGAACGGGTTGCGCCGCCGGCAAAGGTCCACAATTTCGGTCTGGTAGCGTTCGACTTCGATCGCGCCCGGACCCATGTAATCGGCTGCTGCTTGTAGGTTGATGAATTGTGCTCTCATGGTGTCCTTTCGAAAGGAAAATGGCGGCCGTCGGTCAGGCCGCCATCTGGTTAAACTCCGACGTTGTGGGATGTGCCGTTAGGCCAGAATGCCGGCGCGCGCCAGCTCCGCCTTCACCGCAATTCGTTGCTCGATGCTCAATCCGGCCAGCGCTTTTTCGACCACCGGCGTTTCGATCAGCGCATCGCCTTCGATACCCTCTTTGGCCAGTAACGCCGTCACTGTTGGCGACAGCGTTTTGCGCCGTGCGGTTGCGGTTTGCGCCTTCAGGTCGTGATTGGCTTTCTCCAGTTCCGCGACCTTGTTATGCAGTGCCGTACCGGCCTGCGCGGCAACTTGCAGCTCGCCGTCATCCACCGCAGCGATGATGCGGTCGATTTTGGCGTGGATCGACCTGAACTGCCCGTTGAGGTTGGAGAGTGCGCCAGCTAACGCCTGCGTCGCCTGCGCGAGACGATCGGCCGGCGTCGGCGTGTCGGGGGTAGTGGTTTCGGTGTTGTCTTGGTTCCATGTGTATGTCCTCTCAAATGAGATGGTGCCGCAGGCGCTAGCCGCGGGGCGGCGATACTGGTGTTAGCCGTGGGTGTGAGCCCACGGTCGGCGAGTATGGTGTGCGATGAGCCGCGGCAGCGGCGACACTCTCCGAGTTGGGACAAATGCCGCCGCTCCGCAGCTCACGCTGTATAAATTGCTAACCGCAAGCCCACGCCCGCGGGTAAGACAACTGTCGCCCTTTCAGGCTAGTTGCCGCTTGCTACCGCAATCCAGGTCTGCGGATACGCGGCCTTGTCGCGGCGCAACACCGCCGCGCCGGTAAACGTAAAGCTGGTGACTGTCCAGATCAGCGCCTCCTGGTTGGGCACCGTGGCATTCGCGATCTCGTAGGACATGCCCAGCGTGCTGTCGGACCGCGACCGGATCTCGTCTAACCACGTCGGGAAAGTCATGGGCAAACAGATATCCGCCTGATCGCAATTTGTCCGGTCGCTCCTGGCCGTCTTACTCTGTGGCATAGGCACGATGTCGGCCTCCGTAATAATGCCGATCTTTCGCCGGGCATCGTGGGCATCGAGCGCGGGAGCGTAATCCAGCGCCATTCCCAACAGCGAAGGCAATGCCGCTTCGGTAGCGGAGCGCGTCAGCATCACGCGATGGCCGCGCGCGCCGCTGGGCGAGCGTTGCGAGGCCACGCCCACCAGCGTGAGCACACCGCGAAACGGCAGCCGATTAGGATGTCCGACAACGTCAGGCATGGCAACCGCCATGGCGTCGAGTTCGAAGTTCATAATGACCCCGCAAGATTAGCAGTTAGGGAGACTCTGATTAAGTCTCAGTTTTGAAAGGGCACGGCTTCAGCCGTGCCGCAAGTGCAGCAAAGTCAGTGCGGGCTTTAGCCCCTGAGGCGATGTCAGTGCCCCTATCCACGGGCAACTGACAACCGACCACCGACAACTGATTCACTGCATCGGCGGCGCATCGGCCATGCCGCCTTGCTTCTCCGGCAACGGCGGCAGCCCGCGCATGCGACGCACTTCATTGATGGTCAGCACCCCGCAGTTAATCAGCGTCTGCTGGATCTGCGCCTGCTCCAGTTCGTTCGGCGCGTCAACATCGGTGAAGACGAACTCCAGGTCGTCCCAGCCCAGGCGCTTGGCGATGGCGTCACGCGTGAGGTGCTCGGCAATCAACCGCGCCACCGGCACCACCGCGCTGCGAAATGCGTCGTCATACTGCGTGCTGGCCGTGTTGCGATTGACGTCCCGCTCCAGCCCCAGCAGCATCGGCGGCAGGTCGAAGGCGTCGGCAATGATGCGGATCAGAAACTCCTGCCACTGCAGCCGCAGGTCGGCGTCGGTGCCGCCGGCGAAGCGCAGCACCTCGGGCTTGGTCTCGACCGTAAGGATGGGCACCTTGCCCGTGCCCTCAATTTCATCCTGCCACCAGCGGATCAGCCGTTCGTGATGGTGCGGGCTGAGGTTCTGCAGCCATAGCGCGTACTGCACCACGCTATTGCTGGCCAGCTTCGATGCAAACCGGTGCGCGCACAGGAACTCGTGAATGGTTTCGAATGCCACCTCCAGCTTGCCTAGGCCGAACGGCGTATGCGTGCGCGGGTTCAGCCGAATGTACGAAAGCTCCTCGTCTGTCAGAGTGACCTCTTGTTCCGGCGTGAAAAATGGCGTCACCTGTACGTAGTGCGACGATGTGGGACTTCCGTCCCAATCGGTACGAATGCGAATGCTGCCGCCGTCCACCGGCCACAGCACCAGCGGGCTCGCGGGATCGCCGCTCAGGTCAAGCTCGACGGCGCCAAAACCGCCCACCAGCACGTCCTCCAGCACCTGCTCGATGAAGGAGCGGAACGAGTCCTGCGGATTAGGCTGCTCGAAATTCAGCGTGAGCGCGGCGATGCGCTGAGCGGCGCTGGGTAGCATCGTGATGCCATCCTGGGCGAAGTCGCCGCGCGCCGGCGATTCCTCCGGGCAGCGTCCACGGCGCGGCTGAATGCGCCACGCCATGCCGGCAATGCGGTCCTTGATCGTGTTGATCGCCTTGCGCGCGATCGGCGTTTCCGCAAACCGCCGCAGATTGAACGGCGTGGGTTTAGGCATGACTCCGGCACGCGCCAGCGTGGGTGCCCCCGGAGTGAGAATGGTGGGCAGCGGCACCGTTCTGCGGGCAGACTCAGCGCCGGCTGTCTGTATCTCCGGCGCGGTGGGAGGCCGTCGCAGCGGCCATTGCAGGTTGAGAAACGAAGGTCCGGCGATGCGGCGCAGCGCGCCGCGCAACGTGTCTGACATATTCATAATGTTGTCCGTGAAATAAAAAAGCGCTCCGAAGGAGCGCTGCTGAAACAGGTTGTATTCTGCCGATTCTCTATAGCTTCAGCTCAACTCGCGCGCGTTGGGCAATCTGCGGCATCTCGCCGCTCCGCCTTACCTCAATATTGCTACCCTGCAGTGTCGCCAGCGCAAACGCGACTCCCTCGTCGGCTAGGTCAAGCTCATCCTCGGTGATCGCAGTCAGGTCGCTGGTCGCGTGCTCGGCCGCATGCAGTCCCTCGCGCATCTCCGCATAGCTGAACGCCAGCACCTTCGCCGAATTCACATCCGTCGCCAACGACACAGCGTGGAACAGATGAATTACTCCGTTCGGTTTGTACCCGCAATCGATCTTCAGCGGGTCGCCCCTGCGCGTGTACTGCGCCACCGCGATGTCTTTGCGCATGGCCGGCGATTGCCACACACCGGCGGTTTCGAAGGCATCGCGCATCGCGTTGTAAATCACGGCACGGCCCGACTGCTGGCGCTGGGCGTGCCGCGACGATTCCAGGTACGTCTGCGCTAGCTTGCCGATCTCCGCCTGCGGCGACTCCGTCAGCACCGCCATCATGGGCGTGATCTCCAGCGCACCCGAGAACGATTGCTGCATCTGCTCCAGCAGCCATTCACGGCGCGACATCGGCCCGCGATAATTGATGACCTCCGGCACGCGCGACTGCAGCACGCGGCGCAGCTCGGATCCATACGATTCCAACAGGTCGATGTCGGCCTCGGGATCGAGCCCGCGCACTCTGCGCCAGTCGCGCAGGAAGCGCACATCGGTAAAACCGTGCTCGCCCTCTTCCAACAGCACCACGCCCAGATTGACGAACTCGCCCTTCACTACGTCGGGCACATAGCGCAACAGGAAGAATTCGCATTGTTTAAAGTCAGCCATGAAAATCGGCAGTTAGCACTTGGCACTTGGGCTTGAGCCTCGCCGCTTCTCTGTGCCTCTGTGTCTCTGTGGTTAATTCACTTGTTCCTTCCACCTCGAAAACGGATCGCGAGACGAATTCTTGAAGTCCAGAATCAGCCCGCGCACCATCGACCGCCGTCCCAGCAGCCGTGTCAGCAATCTTTCCAGTTCGTCGCCGGCCCCGCCGTACCACTCCGGCGGAATCTCCTCCGCCAGCGGCCACAACGAGCTCTCCGGAAAAGTTTCGATGCGGTTGAGCCACGGCTCAAAGCTGTCCCACGATGTGACACATTCGTACACCTCATTGCGGCCGAAGATCCCGCGCAGCGGCGCATCGGGAAAATTCCACTCGGCCGCGTTAAAGCAATAGCCCTGATCGATGAAGCTGGCCGTCAGCTTGCGCTCGCGCGACTTCTTCCAAAACGCCGCCTGCCGCCCATTGGCGTTGCATGTCCACTTGTCCAGCGCCAGAATGCCGGCGAAATCGTGCAGATTGCGCACCCGCGACATCATGCCTTCGGGCAAATAATCATACGTCTGACCCTCGAAGGGCGAAACCACATAACGCGAGCCGAATGACAGTCCCGGCGTAAACATCATCCGCTGCCCGTACAGCTCGATGCGCAACTCCGGCGTGTGTTCCAGCAGCCAGGGATGCACATCGACGATCGCCGGTACCGGCACCGGCAGCCCGATCAATTCCGCCAGACGCGTGCCCAACCAATCGTTCACTAGCACGCGCGTGTGTTGCGGATTGTTCTGAAACTTGACGACGTAGTAATGGCCGTCGGCGCAGCGCATCAGATGACTCTGCGCGCCGCCCCGCATCCTACGCACGTGTTGGACAGCCTGGATGAACAAAGTAGCAATCGGCAACTAGCGACTCGCAACTAGCGACTGACAATGAGCAATCAGGCCCCCAGCATTCAGCCAAAACGAACCGGTGTTCCCTTGCCGGCCTGAACCGCAGTGCAGAAAGCTAGTTGCTAATTGCTAGTCGCTAGTTGCTTCGGGGCTTCAGCCCCACGGCCATCGCGGCGGTACATCACCGCCATCACCTCCGCGTCGCTCGGGCACAACCCTCGCCTCAGCGTCCGCATTGGCGGCGGCCTCCGGAAAGACGATGCTATCCGGAGCGCCGCCGTGTCTTCGCGGTCACACGTCACAAAGCCCTGTGAGTCAGGCCGGCCGCCGCTCGCTTCCAGGGCCCGGTTGCACCACGCCGTCCACAGAGCGCACTGAGCTTTCTAGATCTATTCCTCTCCGTGCTCTCTGTGTTCTCCGTGTTGAGAATACCCGTCACCGATCACATCACGCTGGATGCTACGCCTTCTTCGCAAATAAGCCGGCGAACGCGAAAATCACCGGCATAAGGCTGGTGGCCAACTGCGTGGCCGCCGAAGCCTCCTGCTGCTGTTGCTGATTGCTGGTGACCGATTGCGCCAGCGCTCCCGCCGTTTGCACTGCGGCGGTCACCGCGCCAACATGATCCCCCGATCCCCACTGGCCGGCCACCGTGGCCGCTTCGGTTGACGCCGTTTGCACTACTGCCAACATCTTCTGAAAAGTTTGTAGATTGAATGCCATTCGTTATCTCCTCTCGATTAATGACCGCAGCCATTTCGCCGCGGATGTTTCGCTTCAGCCAAAAAGAAAGGCCCGTCCGGCGCGCTTTTGCGCCGCGTCGAGCCTCGCTGACGGCCAAAAAACTATGCCGGTAAGGGCGCCGCGAACTTCATCTCCGCCGCCAACTGCAGCGGCTTCACCGCCACCTCGTTGCGTACCATTTGGGCGATTGCCATGGCGATCACTGTGTCATCATGCGTGCCCGCGGCCGCTCCGCAGCTCCCGTCCTCATGCCGAATAAATGTTCGGCACTCTTCCAGCAGGCGCGGGCTTAGAAACATGAAGGGCGCGCACGCCAGCAGTTCCGCCAGGTTTGCCAGCATCCGCGGCCGGGTCACCGCCGTCGTTAGCCATCCCCATTGCCCACCCGACTCATAGATGTTGGTGTACTTCTGCCCCATCATCAAATGGGCCAGCACCGCATGCCCGTGGTTATTGCGTTCCACCGCCACCACCGCATGGTTGTATTGGCGGGCCAGCATGGCAACGCCGGCCGCCAATTCCTGCGGCGGATAGTGGCCGTGCAACTCGGCGCACTGCCGGCCACCCTCCACATCCACCACCTCGGCGCACGAGTAATCGCCGTCCGTACCCCCGCCTGCCGGATCCACTCCGATCACATATCGTTTTGCCGCGACGCCATTCACCTCGCCCACGGGCGGGAAAAAGGTGATGAGCCGGCCATGGTCTGATTCGTCGATGATGGGCGCCGGCTGCAGCAAACGTTTTTCGATGATCTCCGCATCGAACACGCACTCCCCCGAGGCAAGAAAGCAGCTCTCCGGGTCCTCGGCAAATTCCTCGGGCGCGCGTTTGCGAAAGTTCTCCCGCACCTCGCGGCGAAACGCGATCTGCCCGGCGTCGAGCCCATGCTTCTGCATCAGCTCCAGCTCTTCTTCGGTGAACTTGGCGATCTCCGTCAGGCGCCGGTAGCTCGGGTCCCACCACCAGGGAAAGAAGTGGCGCGTGTAGCCGGTCTGCGCCGCGCGCTGCCACTCCTCATAGAAAACCCCGCCCGCGCCGTTGGGCGTAGACTCCAGGAAAATCTCCCCGTCCGGTGGCACCGCCGCCCTCAGCGACGCCAGCGTCTCCGCCACATCGCGCGGCCAGCGGGCAACCTCCGAGCAATGCAGATTGTGGATGGTCAGCCCGCGGCCGGCGTTGGGGTCCGCCGCCGTCTCCACCCGGTACTCGCTATCGAGACTGGGGAAAACGATCTGGCGGACGTTGGCGCGCGAAGTCACCAGCGCGCCCTTGCGCAGCGGCTCCGGCAAGTTCTCCAGGAACCGATGCACGATGCGAAAAATCTCTTCTGCCGAACGCTGGTCGTGCGCTACCTGCACGCTCAACGTGCCTTCCCGCGTTATGGTGCTGATGAAGAACCGCGCCGCCACGTAGGTCGTCACCCCCAGCTGGCGCGCCTTTAACACGATATTGCGGTTCGTGCTACGCCGCTCCAGATCCAGCTGCGCCCGGTTCAACAGCATGTTCCGCAGCCGCCCGTGCTTACTGCGAATCTTTAGCAGGCCATACATCAAACGTTCGCGCTCCGTGATCGCCTCGCGGGTGTCTTCGCGGACGCCCACGCGTCTGGTCTCAAGCGGTGGTTCGCCCAGCCGTATGCCGCAATTCTTCAGCCAGGCGACAGTTTTCTCCGGCGGCTCCGGAGCTGGCGTTGCCTCGCTCAAGGTTTCTTCCTGGGTGGCGCTGGGCGCTTCTGCCGCTGCCGTCTTCAAAACGCCCTTACGCGACTTTGCCGCCGCCGCGTTCCCTGCGCTTTGGCGTGAACTCGCCGTGGGCGCAGTTTTCTTGCGCGATTTCTTAGCTTTCATGGGCATGGTTGTGTCCGTGATGCTGCGGGTATGCTTAGAAGACTCTGATTAAGCCTCAGCTTTGAAAGGGCACGGCTTCAGCCGTGCCGCAAGCGCAGCAGAATCAGTGCGGGCTTTAGCCCCTGGCGATCCATCAGCTTGTTTAGAGTCTCCCTTACTGAATGGTCGAGCACCAGAAACTGTCGCCGGTCAGCTTGTCGGTGTTGGCGACACTGAATTGCAGGTAGATCGTATCGGCATTGCTCAGATTCTCCGACCACGCATTGCCCGTGTACGGCGTCTCCGTCGTGCCCCCGAACGATGCCCATGGGAAGTTCACCGTCTCCGACGTTAGCGACGAGAAGGTGAAGATCTCGATCGATGCGTCGGCCCCCGTCGTGCCCGTCGTGTACGTCGAAGGATAGGTGTAGCTCGACCCGCCCAGCTTCCACGACATCGTCACCGTCGCGCTGCCCGTGGTGTGCCGGAAGCGCGCGAAGCACTTCGCCCCCATCCCGACCGAGAACGTCCCCGCCGGAATCGAGTAGCTGTAGAGTGCCGCCGCAGAGCCGGTGCCGCTGACCGCCGCAGTCGGACCTTGCAGCGACCCGCTCAACACGTGCGAAAAAGTTGGCTTGTTGGCCAGGTCGTTATAGTTGCCGGAAGTTGCAACTGTCGCCGGCGTCTGGCCGTTGATCTTCGCCACCGTCGGATTCGGATAATTCCCGCTCAGATCGCCGCCTGCCGGTCCGCTGCTCGAACCGCACCCGTTACACGTCGTGACGTTCAATGTCCCCACCGTCGCGGTGGTCGCGTTCACATCCGTCGCGTATACCTCAGGCCAGCGCGCGTTGGGATCGCCGATCCAGCGCGCGCTGGTGTCGCCCGTCGCCCAGATGGGAATGAACGTCCACGTCGTCGTATCGTAGCCGGGATTCGTCCAGCGCCAGCCCATGCGCGCCTGGTACTCCGGCGTCTGCCCAAACTGCGTGCGATTGAAGGTGCCGAACTTCAGCCCGCCGGTGAAGTACTTGGTGTCGTCGCCGTTGCCGATCGCTGCGATGTCGGTCGAGCTGTCGCTGCCCGCGCCCAGCATCTCCGTCGGCGTGCCGTTGGGATTGCCCTGCATGAAGGTGTTCGGCTGAAACGTGAACGCCTGATTGCCGAATATCATGCCGTTGCTCAGGTAATAGACCGGCTGCTTGGTCGTGGTGGCGACATTCGCAATCACCGACCCGCGCACCGTGTCGTCCAGAATGTTGACGTAGCCGTTAACGTAGAAATTCTCCAGCTCGAACTGGATCGTGCCCGGCCCTGTGCTCTTCACGAAGTTCTGTTGCGTAGTTCCGAAGGCATATCCACCGTCAACCTTGACCGACGCAAGCGCGTTGCTCGCCGTCGTGGTCGCAAGAATCACCGGGTCCTGCACCTGCCGGATTGCAGATCGTGCTTTCCGCCTCGGCCTTCAGCCCATGAATCGTCAGCGTCCCCGCGGCGTTGAAATTCGTATTGATCAGCGCCGTCTGGTTGCAGTCGCCGCTGATCGCCGTTCATCACCGCGACGCCCGACAGATTCGTGAACGCCACCCCCGAACCGCTGACCGCGCGATTGCTGGTTATGTTTCGGATGTCCGACTCTGTGGCAGCATACCCGATGTCTTCGAGGTTGTTGTTGTAGCATGCCGAGAGCTCGACATCGTGCACACTCGCCACCTCGCCCATGTTCTCGATCTTCAGGCAATCGCCCGCGGTCTGGTTCGCGCCGTTGCCCACGATCCGCAGATAACCGATCTCTCCCCAGTGCCACCATTGCGGATTCGTCGTACCTGTGCCCACCGTTGACGTCGCGATCAGATCGGCATTCAGCCCATTCGCGGGCTGAAGAATCGTGCCATGGTTCGTGGACGTTCCCGCGCCCAACAAGCGCGCTCCCGGCTGCACGATGATCCCCGCCGTCACGTTGTTATTTCCGTTGTTGAAGGTGACTGTGCCGTTGATAGTGTAGGTCGTCGGCGCAAGTCTGACAGTGACGGAGTCGGGAATGTTGAAGCCCGCTCCGGTGTAAGGCGCGGTGCGATCGTCAATCACCGTGCCCAACACGCTCCCATTGTTATTGGCGGCGTTGATGGCCGCCTGAATATTCGTGTATTTGCTGACAAAGTATTCGTGTCCAGGAATATCGCGCGCCGAAAGATCGCCCGCAAAACTGGCATTGCCGGTAATCGGGTCCAGCGAGGTGACAATCGTAGGCGGATGCGCGCCCGATGCAAAGCGCTCGTTCAGTGAACTAAACGTGCCCCCATCCCCGATCACATCGCCTGTTGACCACGCGCTTACGTTACCCATGGAACGAATACCCGTAGACCCATTCCAATAGCTCGCTACGGGATAGCTCGTGGAGTCGGTTGTGTTCCCCATGACCAGCGAGCCGGTGGTCTGTGCGGCCGGGAAAGTAATGCAGCCGTTACCGTAGGTGGTGTTGTCAGGACCGTTTGAGGCAAAGGGGTTGTGACACGCGTTGCCGGTTATGTTTGCCGGGCCCAGCGAGCGAATCGCATACTTCCCGGGTGAGTCGAAGTTGTTGTTGGCGATCAGTAAGCCGGTGTTGCTGTTTTCTTCCAGGTCGATCGCGCTAAGTTGTTGTCCGAAGTTCGAGCCCTGGCTGGGGCAGCTGTCGTAGCCGCACTCCCCCGTCAGGCAAGCGCCACGGAAGGAGTTGTTCGCGATGGTTACGTTGCTGAGCGTTGCCGTGCTCTCGATGTCATAAACATGGCCCAGGGCAAACGTGTTCCCTGAAATCACCGAGTCGCTAAGCGGGGCATTGATGCCGATGTGAAAGCTTCCGTTGCAGTCGTAGTTTCCCGTGGCCGAACCGTTGAAGTGGTTGCCGGTGATGCTCAAACCCTGGGTAGTTGCGCCCGCGGGGGAATAGATACTGATGTCAAGAAATCGGGTGATCTGAAAAACGTTGTCCGCGACAACGATTCCGGCCCCACCATTATTGAGGTTGATGGCGTTATAGTGCGTGCCGAAGAACAGGTTATTCGTGATCTGTACTTCATTCACGGCGCCGTGGCTGGGATTGTAGTCGCTCGTCCCCGTGCTGTTAAGGGTGATGGGATTAAATGTGTTCGAATCGAAGACATTTCCGCTGATCTTTATGGCCCCGCCGCCAGTAGTCTGAACTCCGGTTCCGCATTCAAACCAGCTATCAAACACATTCACGCCGCCATAGCCGTTGAGATCGACGCAAACCTGGGCAGCAGATTCAGGGGTAGCGAATAGTACACCGCGCACTCCGTTTTCTAGTCCCCCGGCATCCAGTATCCAACTCGTGCCATTGAAATAGCTGCCGAGATACAGTAATTCCGAATTAACTCCGGACTGGGTGCCGTTGATCAGCAACATATTCGAAGCCGACTGGTCGGCCCCGATGATCTGATCTCCGTTGCGGCTGCCAATCGGACTGGAGAAGAAATAGGTGCCGCGCGGCACAAATACCCGTCGTCCGGGGGATGGCGTGTTGAGCGCATTCGGGCCGTTCGCGCTGCTGCAATTCATCATCGTGCACCAGGCCGAAGCGTTGTCCGTACCGTAAAAGAAGTAGCTGCTGCCATTAACTGCGGTAAGAATATTGGTGGAAAGTATGGCAACATCGGACGGACAGCCAGGCGAGCAGCCGGTGATCGTGCCATTAAGTTGCCCGCCTGAGGCCCCACCGTATTGCATGAAGAAGATTTTGCCGATGTCAGCTGAGGTGAAAGTGCCGCTGGAGCAGGTCAAATCAGGTTGGCCCGCGTTTCCCGTGCAACCAGACAGTACATTACCGTCCCCCTTGATGCCGTAGTTGCGCACGTCCATCACCGGGAAGTTGGTCGTGCTCAGGTCCTGCGCGCTGGCCACCGGAGCGCTCAGCCCCAGATTGCTAATCGTCGCGGCCGGCGAACCGCCCACGTTCCACTGAAACGCTCCCGAATTCCCCACCCCGTACAGCAGGCTGTCGCTGCTGGCGAGCGATTCATACTCGGTGACGCCGCTGTCGCCCGACGCGATCGTTCCATACTTCTCGTTCTTTACCACAATGTGGGAGCCGCTGTTGGCTATCCCACGCTGTAAGGGTTGGTTGCGATCATCTTCCGCCTCAACTCCGTCGAGTACCACATTGTAGGAGTCTGCTGTCGATGCCGACAATATTGGCAGCCGGACCGGAAGCCGCCCCGCCATTCACGGAGACGATCTTTGACGCCAGGACATCGTCGCTGCCCACCAACGACAGGCACGGCCCATAGGATTGGTTGCAATCGAGGTCGTCGATCTGCACCAGGTAACGAGCTTCTCCACCGCCATGCCGCCCAGGTCGGGCTGGGACTGCTGTGGCGAAGACAACGCCCCGCCCGACCACTCCACCCCCGTCACCGAGCTGTTGCTCACATACTTCAGGTGAACGCCATGCGCCGGATAGCTTGGAACGGCCGCATCATGCGCCTTAGCGCCCACCAGTGTGATTTCGCTGGCCGGTATCGCCGCCGTGCCTTCGATGAGAATGTTGTCCCAATCGCCCGCATTATTGCCGTAATTCGACTCCGAGACCTGCGGCGAATTGATGCTGTTGTAGCTGGCATAAAACTCGCTGGCGCCGGCGCCGTATAGATTGCCGTTGCCTACGTTGATCCACATCACGTTGCCGTCGCGCGTGGTGCAGCCTATGGCTCTGGCAGAACTGCGCCGGCCTGGTTGCCGCCGTCGCTCCCGACTTTCTGGGTGTAATAGGCGTAACCCGCGGGGTTGTTGGCGACCGGCAGGATGATCTTCGGCTCTAGGTACGTGTGGCTGGCGATCCAGTCCCCGCCTTCATTGCCGTCCACGTGCAGGCCGTAGAGCTTATTCTCCCACGCTGTGGGACCATCCAGCACGTTCCCGCCGGAAACGATGTGCCAACCGTCGCCACCGTTGCCGTTGGCCTGCGACATACCGGAGACATGGCCGTCTGCACCCCAAACCACGCCGTCGCCGCCGCTCGAATCTGAGACGGTATTGAACATGTCGTTCTGCCCGGCGATCGCGAAGATGTTGGCCGCCGTAAAGGCGCGCGCATGCACCCCACGAATCTTCATGCCATACACCGCGGGCGCAAAGATGCCGAAGGTCCCGGTATTCGCGCCGTCCAGCGTGCAATCCAGGACCTGCGTTCCGTCGGCTGTGTGATAGTTGCCGTTGTTAGCCAACGCGTCGGCCAAGTTGGCAATCAGCGGCGCCGCCGCGCCCGACAACAAGATCGTCGCCGAGGTCTGCTGGAACGTTGCCGCGGGACACGCAATCACCACGTTGGGTGCGCTCACGTTGATCCCCGGATTACCGTTGAAGGTCCAGGTGCCTGCGCCGAACAGGATCGTCACCGGCTTGTTCGCGGTGAGCGTCGCGTTGCAAGTCTGTCCGGCCGCGAAGCCGCGCGCGTCCACCGTGCCGCCCGCCGCGGGCAGTCCGCCGATGGCGGCATTGATCTGCGCGCAGGGATCGCTCTGCGGAAAATTCGCCGGACTCGGAATGCCATTCGTCGTCTGCACCGTCAGCGTGGTGAAGTTGCCGCTGTTCGGCGTCACGTTGCCGATAGGCGGGGGCGACGCCAGGTTCGCCCCACCACCTCCACCGCTGGCGTCAACATATGCCTTGTTCGCTGCGTCGTTCGCATTCTGCGGCGTCGGCACCGAGGGCGAGTTGCTGAACGTCTTAATCCCCGCGACCGTTTGCGCGTCCGTCAAGTCCATGTAATGTGTGTCGGCCCAGGCCCGCGTCAGGAACTGCGCCGCCACATTGGCCGGCGCCAGTACGCTGCGGATCGCGCCGATCGTCGTGGTCTGCGTGGCCGGCACCACCCAAAATTCCTGGTTCGTGCTTCCGTCGTTCAGCTTGTAGGTCACGCGATAATACGTGCCCGCGGGCATCGCACCGGCGTTGGGCGCAAGGCTGGCGTTGAACTGCCCCTGCTGCCCAAGCTGCACGGTGAGCTCGCCCGCGGAGACCGGATAGCCGTCCGCCGTGGTGAACGCCGGCCACAGAATCACGATGTCGCCCTGCGCGGGAGTGCCGTCGGCGCGGTACACCGTATCGCTGATCTCACACAATGTAGGACCTGACGCAAAACCGCTGTGCGGTAGCGCCAAGGCAAAAACAACAGATATCAGGACAGAAAAAAACCGCCCTGCCAGGCGGTGAGTATTCGGCATGTTATGCCTCCAATATGTGACCGCTATTCGCGAACAGCGGCGTTTTATCCCCGCGCCTGCTCCGCGCCCTCGTAGCTGCGCATGAACTCCTCCACGCTCTCCACGTACACGTCGGCGAAGTCCACCACATTGCGCCGCGATTGAATCATGTCCATCGCGCCCTGCAGGCTGAAACCCAAAGCACGGAGCACAGCCAAGGCCATCATGGGCGCGCGATGCACCCCGGCCGCGCAATGGATGAATACCCGCGCCTCGGCGTCATCCAGCGCCTCCAGCGCAAACTCCACTCCGCGCTGGAACAGCTCCGGCGGCTTGGGATGAAAGTCGTCGTCGGTCGGGTTCCACAGCACCTTCACGCGATACGGCTCCGCCAGCCGCGTGTCGTCGAACTCGATCTGCATGTCGATAATGTGGGTGATGCCGGCGCGGACCACCTCAATCATCTTTTCTTCGGTCCAAATGCCGCCGCCGACCGCGATGCGCGGCATCACCCAGGTCATGTCCATGCGATCACTTCTTCCTCTCTCCCATCCTTTCCCCGACCCTGGGTGAGAGGATGAAGCGCCCCGCGCTGCCGGCCAATGCTCGCCGCCCACGACAAATTACCGATCGTTACATCGATACGATTATTTTACAGGCCCTAGCCCGCCAGGCCCGGCTCGGGTTCAGCATCCGCTGCTGCCACGCCGATGCTGCGGAAGAATGCGTCCACCGGATCGCAGACCGCCGCGTTGGTGGCCGGCTCGGCCGCGCGAACCGGGACAGGTCCCACGGCTGCGTTCCCATCGTCGTCCGTCGGCAGCGAATACACGCCGGCAAAGTCGAACAGCGTCTTGGCGGCATTAAAATTTCCCGCTAACGCCAGCTTGATAATGGCGTCGTTGATCTTCAGCACCGACGCCCAGATCTCGCGCTTGACCCGCTCCAAAAGCATCTGCTTCGACTTCAGCGACGAGAACGCGCTGCCGCACCGCGAGCCCTTCTTGCCGTTGTTGCGCGCCGAGTGCGCCGTCGTCTTTGCAGAGGTCCCAGACCTCTTTGCGGCCACGATCTTCTTGTATGCCGCGCTGTTGGGCCCGGGCATGGGTGCCTGCTTCTTGCCGGCCGGAGGAAAGCTCTTCAGGAATGCCATGATGTTGTCCTCTTTGGAGAGAGATCTCTCTATCGTGCTACTGCGAGTGCGTAGGGTTTCTTCGGCTTGCCGTGAATCACATGATCGCTATCACCGGCGCGCCCGGGCAACGCCGGTTTTGCCGCCGCCCCGAGTGCACCAGCCGCCCATAACCAATTTCGTCGTGCGCGGAACTGCCGGGCCGCGAGTCGTAAGCTACCGTGAGCACAGTGAGCGACAGCCGGTAAGCCCTTCAACCCCGAAGCGCATCGGCACTGCGAGCCGAACCATTCGGTTCATCGGCTTCCAGCAGGCGATGCGCCCGGGGCTGAAACCATCAGCCCCGACAGAATCGGGGCAAGACGACTCTATCGCGACCGGAAATAGCATTTCGCGTCGGCACGAATTACGCGTTGGAACGAACACCACCAAATCCGGCTTTCAGCCGCGGAACGGCAAGATTGTGTTAAGGCGTGGGCTGTGAGCCTGTGCTGTCCTGCCGACAAAACGTGAGCCGGCGGAGCGGCAACACCACCTGGTCGCGGCATAGTCTCAAAAAGCGAGTTTCGCGATGTTCAGTTTGCGTGAACCACCACCAAAGTCGCCCAGAAACACGAAAACCCAGCGCAAGGCTGGGTCAGCTTGGAAGGCGTCTCTGAGATCACCGTT
Source organism: uncultured Acidobacteriaceae bacterium (assembly GCA_963713465.1). GTDB lineage: Bacteria > Acidobacteriota > Terriglobia > Terriglobales > Acidobacteriaceae > Bog-257. The sequence continues at coordinate 29,372 of CAVQLZ010000011.1, read as the reverse complement.
CCCTTCTTTCAACTCTAGTTTCAATATAGCACAATGGATTGGGTTTTGTTCTGTTTTTTGGCACTTTTTATTTACATTGATTTGGCACTAATATAGCAGACTAATCAAATCTGGTAAACTGGCCGCGCCGTGACAGGGCTTAAACCACGCCAGTCTTCGCAGCGCAGTTCCAATCAATCCCAAGATGGCGAACCATCTTGCGGACGTGCCCTAGCTCGATGTTCTTGAACTTCGGAAGGGAGGGGTAAACAAGACCGTTGTACTTCACTACGTAGCTGTGGTTAGCGAGGCGGATGCTGTAACCTGGGGCACAGGATTCCAGCATCCGCTCTATGTCCGAAAAAGCGGCGGTGGCCGACATTCAGCTAGGCTGCCATACCACAAGGGAAGGAATACGTCGGCTTGACGTTATCACTTGGCTTGAAAGTCTTCCCTGCCTCATTCAAGCGTTCGATGGTGATCTGTGTGGGATTCGGTCTCTGGGGATTTCCTCCCCAAGGCAGTGAACTCCGTCGGAGGCGAGACAGTGCCCGCTCTGAGAGCCTTTAGGGCGTCCTCCCATAGGCGCTCATCTTCGCTGTTAGCGTCTGCCTCATAGAAGAACCGCTCCACTTCTTGCCGGAAGCCCTCGAAGCCCGCTGTTTCCTGAGCCATATCGAACAAGGTCTCAAGATATCTGTTATGGAAGTGCGAGAAAGCCTCATCGATCGTGGTCCCTGATTCCGCCAAAGCAGCCGGACGCACACCGTACATCCACCACTTTCCGTCGTCCTCTTTGCGCATCAAGGCACGTCCAGATAGGGTGATCCCCGCCAAGAAACCGTCTCCAGAGATGGCATCTCTGAAAGTTATCATGATCGGGTGTTGATTCAGTTGATTCATGCTCTCCTTCTCAGTTGCGCACACGAACTCACCGCAATCCTGTGCATCTAGAATGCCAACAGGCGACATGCAGTCATATCTCCCCAAAGTTGTTTATTCTCGGCAGATGCGAGTTGGCGCAAATGGGATTTGGTTTTACCCATTGTCGCATTCATCGGCAAAATGGTGCAACAACTTGCCTCCAGTTGCCAAGTAAATTCTTAGGTTATGGGCTGAGTGTGATCTTGATGCTCCAGAAATGGTAACCACTCAGACAGACACAGGTGTCTCGCCAGATACAGCCTCCCAAAAGACCTTGGCTGAAAAGTTACGGAATGTCGCCGTCTACGAAAGTAAAAGTGTTGAAGAAGTGATTATCGAGTGCCTTCGCAGAAGCCATCCCGCCTCGTTACAAGAAGTGGGTTGAACGAGGAATACGAGAGGGAAATTGGCACAACGCAAATCCAAGAAAGGTGTGCGATAATTGCAGCATGAGCGCAACGACGATCTGCTGAGTTCCGGCGATTCGATTCTGCGATGCAGCGAATTATGACTGTCTCGAAAGCCGAGTTGCAGCGACGCATCGAAGCCGATCCACATAAGACAGGAAAGCGGAAACCAGCTAGGCCAGCTTCCGCTTCGGTCCCCGTTGTAGATAAGGGCTAGAACGCTTCTTCGCGAATGCCCTCCTTCCCCGTCAGTTCCGAATACTTCAATCTCTTGCCGACGATCTGTGATAGCGCCAGTGCGAACCGATCTGCGTCATTCAGCGGATTGTCTTTCGTGGCGCGGTTATTGAAACGGAACATCTGCTCATCGAGATACCGGAATAGGTGGAACGGTTCCACGCTCACGTAGGTTCCGTTCAATCCACGCTTGAGCAAACTCCAGAAATTCTCGATGCCGTTCGTGCTGACGTGGCCGCGCACATAGCCTTCCATGTGGTTGATGACTTCGTGAACGAAATCGTCAGAGATGCCCAAGTATTGCCGCGCTTCATCGGTCATAACCGTGGTTCCCTTCTCGGCATGATCGCGGACGAATCCCTGCATCTGCTCTTTCCATCGTTTCTCGATCACCTGTGCTTTCACCTTGCCACCACGTTCCAACATTCCGATTACGATGGCCTTGCCCTTGCCACCATACATCTGCTCAGAACCGATGGTCTGAGACAGCCGCGCCCGTTTCTCTTTGTGCATGTTCCGCGCTTTGCCGCCGATGAAAGTCTCATCGACTTCGACCGAACCGCCGTCCGGCCCGCCCAGCTTCACCGTGTGCGGGTCTCCCATCGCCAGTCGTATCCGATGAAGCATGAACCATGCCGTTTTCTGTGTGACGCCGAGCGCCCGATGTAGTTCCCAAGACGAGATGCCGTTCTTATCGTTGACGACCATCCAAACGGCAGGCAGCCATTTCTCCAGCGGGATGGGAGAATCCTCGAAGATCGTTCCCGACCTTCGCGGAGAACTGGCGCTTTGGGATGAACGCTCTTGCACTGCCAGCGGCGCTGATTGGCGAGAAATTTCGGGTCTGTCCGGCCACAAGTCGGGCAGGTCACCACACCATTCGGCCATGTGAGCGGAATCATGTACGCGAGGCAGTTATCCGGGTTATAGAAGTACAGGATTGCCTCTTGTAACGTCTTTGGCTCTGCTGCTTTATCGGCTTCCATGTAAAGCAGAGTACCGTACTTGACTAATCAAGTCAAGGGAAATCTGATTAGCTTGCTATATTATTGCCATTGATTTCAGCACCTTACGGCTTATTGTTGCGTTTCTAAGTATTGACATGCAAAAAATACAGTCAAATAAGTGAAACTAGTTGTACTACTTGTACAATTCATCCCATTACGGGATCGTTCGCCATGACCGCTTGCATCTTGGATTACCGATGGCTCCAGCATCGAGCCGGCACGAACCGAAAGCCACACCGCTTCCCCCACGGCGCGCTCGGAAGTTGTCGGCCCCTGTGTTCGCAAAACCAAAAGCCGGAGCGCGATGCTCCGGCTTTTGCAAATGACCACGGGGGAAGGGTCAGGTGAATTAGAACAGCTTGCGGCGCAGAACGCCAGCCAGCCCGAGGATGCCAGAACCGAACAGCAGGATGCTGCTGGGCTCAGGAACCGTGCCGCCAGTTGTCGTGGACGTCTGCGTGGTCGTGCCGCCCAGGACCGTGAACGCTTCCGAAGGAATCGTTCCGACCGAGTTCTCCGAAGCCGACGACGGACCGGAGTTCTCATCCCAGTAAATCGGGTCGCCAGTATTGACAACCGCGTTCTCCAGGTTCAGCCAGTAGGTGCCGGCCGCCAGGTTAACGGCGCCGAAGCTGCTGGTGCTGGTCTCGGTGCAGACGTTGAAGCCGTACTGGTTGCCCGAGCATCCGCTCTGGGTGAAGTTGACAACCGCGTTATAGAACGAGGTGCCGCCGAATTCGGACGAGGTGATGGAGACCTGGGCCGACTCAAGCACGTCGCCCGGATCCGCCCACGCACCAAACGACAAGCCGGTAGCCATGCCCTGGCTGCTCAGCGTGAAGCTGTCGCTAACGATGAAACCGGAGTTGATGGTCCAGGCATCAGTTGTGCCGTTGATGGGACCGTTGCTATAGAGGTTCTGCGCCATGGCCGGAACCGCAACCAAGCACAGCGCAAGCAGTGACAGCGAAACAATACGCAGTTTCAAGATCGAACCCTCCTTTGGATTCGTTCAAACTTAGATCCGGATCGGCCCCATAAGGACGTGGGGCCATCTTGAAGAGTGCAACCGTAGGGCCACTGTAAGTCCTAATGCTTTCAGCATCTTTCACGCAAAGCTGTGCAGGTGTTTGCGACATTGCTGTACGCGGTTTCCCATGCCTAGCGCCCGCCAAGGGCTGCATTCGGAGGGCTAGACGCTCGCGCTCCTCAGTGATTGCTAAACTCATTGTCAAATGCTCGAGCGCGCCGATCATCTACGAGTAGTCCTAGTAGGTACGCGCAATCCACTCAACATCGGCGCGGCGGCGCGCGCCATGAGCAACTTCGGCTTTCTTCACCTTCGCGTTGTCAATCCTTACCAGGTTGCGTTCCGCGAGGCCCGCTCCGCGGTTGGGGCCGCGCCGCTGCTGGCCAATGCCGAAGAGTACAAAACCGTCGCCGACGCCGTGGCCGACTGCACGCTCGCGGTCGGTACCACTGCGGTCCGTCATCGCGAGCTGCAACATCCCCTGCGCCGCCTCGAATACGGCGCGCGCCTCATCCGCAACCAACTCGTGCGTGGCCGCGTTGCCTTGCTGTTCGGCACCGAGAAGACCGGGCTCTCCAACCACGACCTCAGCCACTGCCACTGGCTCATGCGCATTCCCACCCGCGAGCAGCACATCTCGATGAACCTCGGCCAGGCCGTCGCCGTGTGCCTGTACGAACTGGTGCGTGATGCGCGCGCCGCGAAGACGTCCGCCGAGAAGATCGACAAGCGCGCCACCGCCGGCGACGTTGAGCGCATCTCCACGGTGCTGCTCGAGGCGCTGCACTTGAGCGGCTACGTCAATCCGATTGCGGTCACCTCAACCGAGGAGCGCGTGCGCCGCATGGTGCGACGATTGAATCTGTCGTCAAGAGACTCCGAGCTCTGGCTCGGCATGCTGCGCCAGATGCTGTGGAAGATCAAGGCAGACTAGCGTACCTGCGCAGTACGGTTGTGCCCCACTGCGATCTTCCATTTCAAAACTGGGCGGCCTCGTACTGACGGCTGAGAGCTGGGCGGGTTCGTACTGACTGCTGATGGCTGAGAACTGACGGCTGTGAGCTGACGGCTGCCTTTACACCGCGACCGTAACCGTCGTCTCCGTGCGCGTGACCGGACGGTATAGCGTGTCGCGCTCGAACGGGACGCGCCCGGCTTCGGTAATCAGGCGAATCAGATCCTGCCGTCGCAGGCCTTGTGGCGTGGTCGCGCCGGCATCGTGGTAGATCTTCTCCTCGACCACGGTCCCATCAATGTCGTCGGCGCCGAAGCGCAGCGTGATCTGCGCCATCTTCGGCGTCACCATCTGCCAGTACGACTTGATGTGCGGGAAGTTGTCGAGCACCAGCCGCCCGATCGCGATCTGCTTCAGGTCGCCCATGCCGGTGGTCGTCGGCAAATGTTGCAGCGGCGTGTTCGCAGGATGAAACGCCAGCGGGATGAAGGTCTGGAATCCACGCGTCACGTCCTGCAGCGCGCGCAGCTTCAGCAGATGATCGACGCGGTCCTCGTCATTTTCAACGTGGCCGTAAAGCATCGTCGCATTCGATTTCAGCCCCACCTCATGCGCGGTGCGCGCCAGCTCAAGCCATTGATCGCCGTCGATCTTGTGATCGCAGATGATGTGCCGTATGCGGTCGGAGAAAATTTCGGCGCCGCCGCCGGGCATCGAATCCAGCCCGGCCTCTTTGAATTTCACCAGCACCTCGCGCGGCGTCATCTTACCGATCTTCGAGAAGAACGCGATTTCCACCATGGTGAACGCCTTCAGGTGCACCTGCGGGAAACGCTCTTTCAGCCCGGCGATGAGATCGACGTAGTACTGGAACGGCAGGTCGGCATGAAGCCCGCCAACGATGTGGAACTCGGTGATCGCCTCGGTGTATCCCGACGCCGCGGTGCTCCACACTTCCTCCAGCGCCATGGTGTAGGCGCCGGGCGAGTCTTTCTTGCGCCCGAAGGCGCACAGCCGGCACGCCGCCACGCAAACGTTGGTGTAGTTGATGTGCCGGTTGACGTTGAAGTAGGCGATGTCGCCGTGCATGCGCTCGCGCACGTAGTTGGCGAGCCAGCCGACAGCAAGAATGTCGCCCGACGCGTACAGCGCCAGCGCATCGTCCTCTGACAGGCGTTCCTGCGCCATCACCTTGTCGTGAATCGGCCGCAGCCGCGGGTCATCGGTCTGAAACGCGTGGCGAGTGCCGTTGGATGGTGCAGGCATCACCTCCTATGATATCGCAGTGGCCGGCCCGGCATCACAGAGAGATGTGACACTGAGGGGTCCCCAGGCAGTTCGCAATCTCGCCGACGAAATTCTTGCCAACGCGACGGCGAAACCGAAGTACAATCCCACTGCCTCTGTGAACGCACCAAGGGAATCCCACGCCGGATTCGCCCGTTTGACCCGCCCTCATGAAAGGAGGCACAGTCATGAGACTCCTGCAGCGATTCGGCCCAACTCTGCAGCTCGCCACCATCGTAGCGCTCGTAGCCGCCGCGCTCCTCTTTGCTTCGGCGGCGCAAGCCCAAAGCTACCACGTGATTTACGCCTTCCACGGAAACGACGGTGCATCTCCCATTGCCGGCCTGACTTTGGATGGAGCTGGAAATCTTTACGGCACCACTTCGCAGGGTGGCTCCGCCGGTGCCGGCGTGGCATTTCAGCTCATCCACCGCGGCACGGGATGGGTTCTAAATCCACTCCATGAGTTCGTCGGGTCGCCTGACGGATATTCTCCGTACTCCAGAGTGGTCTTCGGCCGGGATGGCAGACTGTACGGAACAACAAATTCTGGTGGAATACAGAATACCGACTACTGCGGTTTACCAACCGGCTGCGGCACAGTTTTCACCCTGACCCCGCCGCCGACGGTCTGCAAAACCACCCTGTGCCCTTGGACGGAAGAGGTGATCCACGCCTTTTACGGTCAACCCTACGATGGGAGTCAACCCGGCTATGGCGGTGTGGCATTCGACCAGAACGGCAATCTGTACGGCACCACCTGGATTGGCGGGCCTACCAACTCAGCGTGCCCCTTCGACCGTAGCTGCGGTGTCGTCTACCAGATGTCGCCGTCGCAGGGTGGGTGGACGGAAACCGTTATCTATGATTTCCAGCCGGGAGCTCCCAGCGGCTCGAATCCGTGGAGCGGCGTGGTCGTTGACAATCTTGGCAATCTGTATGGAACGACCGGGAGTGCAGTTTATGAGTTGACACCGGGAGGTGATGGCTGGTCCGAGACGACCCTCAAGAGCGGCGTGGGGTCGACGGGGGGCGTAATTCTGGATCAGGCAGGCAATCTCTACGGGACGTCCGATAGCGTTGCCTTCGAGCTCTCACCGACGGGCAATGGCTGGACATACACTCCGCTCTACACCTACGGCCAGGACCAGGCCCAGATTCCGATAAATGGCTTGGCTAGGGATACGGCCGGCAATCTGTATGGCGCCGGTAGCCAAGGAGGTCTCTACGGGTACGGAGCGATCTTTATGCTCAGTCCCTCCGGAGGACAGTGGACCTATACTTCGCTACATGATTTCACCGGTGGAAGCGATGGGCGGTATCCCTACGGGCAGGTGATCCTTGACGCCAACGGGAATGTGTATGGCACGACGCTGTATGGCGGGAACGTTAGCGACTGCCCAGGCAACAACGGCTGCGGCGTGGTGTTCGAGATCACGCCTTAGCTAAGGCGAGCGGCAGGCTACTTCTTCACCGTAACGCTGTCGGCGATTTTGTTGTACTCGTCGCGGGAGACGATGCGCCGCTCCAGCAGCTCGTGTTCGCTACTGTACGGCCGGCCGGCGATGATGCGGTCGGCGGTGGCATCGTCGAGCCCGGGCAGGCTGGTCAGTTGCGCTTTGGAGGCGTGATTCAGGTCCACCGGCTGGTCCGGGGTGGGACGCGTCAGTCCCTCGCGGATGCCTTGGGCCACGGCTTTGGTATCGTCCTTCAGCTTGGCCGTGGCCGCGGCGGTCTGCTGACGAATCTGTTCCGGACTTTGTGGCTGGCTGTTGAAGCAGCCGTTGCAACCGGCAAGCCCGAGCGGCAGGGCGCTCACCATCAGCGCCAATGCAATCGTTCCCATGCGCATGATTTGTGGGATGCGGGTTCAGAGTTTCGGGATACCACGCCGGACGCGCGATTCGTTTTGCCCTCGGTGACCTGACTCATCCCTGCGCAACGCGATATACTCTTCGCCGCGTGCTACCCTGCACTGCAGGATTTTCTATGCCCCGCCGGCCCACAGGTCTCGTCGCCCTTATCTCCCTTTTCAGCCTTACCGCTTACGCGCAATCCTCCAACTCGGGCGCACAACCGCAGTCCAACCCGCCCGCCCAGCCCGGCTTCACCCTCAAAATGGACAAACCCGCGGACCAGTCTTCGCCTTCGGCCCAGCCTAAGAATTCCGGCGACGAGGCGGCCACGCTCGCCGAAGCCGACCGCCTGCTGGCCAGCGGCAGGCCGGCCGATGCCCAAGCCAAATATCAGTCGGTGGTCAATGCCGATCCCGGTTCGGTTCCCGCGGAGGTCGGTCTGGCGCGCTCGCTGATCCTGCAGCAAAAACTCGACGAGGGGCGGTCCGTCCTCGACGCCGCACTGGCGCGCCATCCCGATTCCTCCGATTTGTTCATGACCCTCGGCGATCTCCAGTTCGGGGAAGGCAAGATCGCCGACGCGGAGCGTTCCTTCGTCAAAGCCGAGAACCTGAAGCCCAGCGAGCCCGCCCCCTATCTCGGGCTGGCGCGCGTCTATCGCGCGGCCTCACTCTATCGCCGCGCCTACGACAACATGAAGCGCGCGCATGAGCTTGCGCCCAATGACCTCATCGTACAGTTTCTGTGGTTCCGCTCGCTGCCGCAGCAGGACCAGGTCCCCGCGCTCGAAGCCTACCTGACCAATCCCAAGCTGACTCCGGCGGCCGCCGGGGCATTGAAGAATTACCTCGCCAGCCTCAAGCGCAACGCCGGCGCGCCGGAGCATCCCTGCAATCTGGTGAGCAATGTTCGCGAGACCAACACCAAGCTCTACCCCATCGCTCGCGGGGGAACCGCACTGGGCGCTTCCGGGCTGACGGTGAAGGTCAACAATCAGGATATGCATCTGGCGCTCGACACCGGAGCCACCGGCGTGCTGCTGGGCCGCGCCGCCGCCGAACGGCTCGGCCTCGAACGTCTCGGATTTCAGGCCATCGTCGGCATGGGCGACTCGGGACAAGCGGGTGGATACATCGCGCTCGCCAAGCGCATTCGTGTCGGCGACCTCGAGTTTGAGGATTGCACCGTGCGCGTCACCGACAAGGCCACGCCGGTGACCGGCCAGGATGGCCTGATCGGCACCGATGTTTTCAGCGCCTATGTCATCGACATCGATATTCCCGGCGCCAAGCTGCGCCTCTCGCCGCTGCCCAAACGTCCCGAGGCGGCCGAGGCCCCAACCTCGTTGATGACGCAGCATGACAGCCAGCAGTTCGAAACCGAAGCGTCCGCCACCCAGGGAAAATCTCCCGCACCCGGCGCGCTCGATTTGCCCAAGGACGCCTACGTTGCGCCCGAGATGGCCAACTGGACCAAGGTCTTCCGCTTCCGCAATCTGCTGATGGTGCCGACCAAGGTGGATAACGTCGGCCCCATGCTCTTCCTCATCGACACCGGTTCGTTCAGCAACGTGCTCTCGACGCAGACCGCGCGCCGCCTCACGCAACTGCGCTCCGATCCCGCAACCCACGTCAGCGGCATGAGCGGCTCGGTCGGGCAGGTCTATCGCGCCGATAAAGCCACGCTGCAATTCGGCCGCTACGAGCAGGCCAACCAGGACGTGGTGACCTTCGACCTCGCCAACATCAGCCGCACCGCGGGCACCGACGTTGCCGGCATCTTGGGATTCAACATGCTGCGCATTCTGCAAACCAAAATCGATTATCGCGATGGGTTGGTAGACTTCGTCTACGATCCCAAGCGCCTGCCCAAGCAGATCAAACTGAATAAGAACTAGTGGGTGCCCCAGGTTCGGCCATCTTTTGGCCTAACCTGGGCCCTTAACGAAGACCCAGGTTAGCGCCCAAACGATGGGCGCGAACCTGGGGCACCAAGCACCAAGTGAATCGACTCAGAAACCGCAGATCAGTTCAGAGTTACTGCAAACCGCCATTGGGGCTTGCGCTCGTCACCGGCTGAATGTCGGACGCCGTCTTCACCTGCGTCGCGACATAAGACTCCAGCTTCGACAGACGCTCCTGCAACGACGCGTTCTGCAGTTGCAGCTCGTGCTTCAGGCCGTCAATCTCCTGCCGTTGAGCTTTGATCTGCTGAAGCTGGGTTTGTAGTTCATCCTGCTGAGCCATCACAACTGTGTGTTCCTTCTGCAATTCGTTCAGCAGCATGGGTGCGAGCAACTGGTACTTCACTCCTGAGGGCTGACCATCCTTGTCGTACACGGCCATCTCGGGATAGACCTTGGCCACTTCCTCGGCAATCAGTCCGTATTGCAGAGCGCGCGTTCCATCGTCGTATTGTGGCTTATAGAAGAAGCTGACTGGACGTAGTTGGAACAGCTTGCTGCTGCTGTCACCCATGTCAGCGATTTTGTCCTTGAAGCGGCGAGAGGAGGAGCCGCAGGTACCGGCTGTTCCCCACAGCTTTCCAAAGCCGTCGACGCAAACGGTTTGGATGGGAGCAGATGTTCCGGCTGCCGAGCCGTCGATGCCCACGATGTAAGTGTCGGTCTGAGTGCCCACTGTCCCGATGAGGATTTGGTTGTTGCACGGAAACAACGGATTGCGCAATATGCACGCCCCAGTCCCCGCCTCGGGGGCCCGGCCCCGATTTCCGATCTCGACGTTATCGCTGACGTTGTACTCGCGAGCGCCCGCGTTGTCCCCGACGAAGATGTTCTCGCTTCCGCTGATCAAAAACCCACTGCTGCCGGCGGCAAAGCCCAAGTAAGTGTTTTCGCCCCCAGTTACAGTAGCAGTACTAGTGTTGTAGCCGGCATTGAACCCGTAGTAGGTGTTCCCACTTCCGGTGGTTTGGCTGCTGCGCCCCGCGCGGTAGCCGGTGAAGGTGTTGCCGGTGGTCCCAGTAGCAGCGAGACCGGCCGAGTAACCGATATAGGTGTTCCCACTATCCGTGGTCGCGCTGTAGCCCGCATTGGTTCCGACGAAGGTGTTGTAGGAGTTTCCGCCTGCGGGGTCAGAGCTGTTGACGCCAGCATTAAAGCCCACGAAGACGTTGGAATTCCCGGTCGTGTTGGCAAAGCCAGCGTTGGTGCCGGCGAAGGTGTTTTGCAACCCAGTCGTAGCCGTGCCAGCACCCGCGCCGACAAGGAGGTTACCTGTGCCCGGAATCGCAAGCACGGGGACTCCGCCGATCTGATATGACCGGCCGGCGGGCGGGATCAGATTAACATTCGCGGAAACGTCCAGATTTGGTGAAGTACTACCCAGGAACTGAAAGATCAGGGAGTTCACCAGGTTGCACCCGCTGCTGTCAAATACGGGTATGTTATTTCCCGAGCCACTGCCGGTGAGAGTGCAGGGTGGCCTGCCGGGTGTGCTCGCGGTTGTCGCTGGAGTGGATGTTTGTTGCGCTGAGCTGATCGAGACGCACAGCAAAGTGCAGAGAGCAAGAGTGATGATCGTGCTTACACGGCGCATAGAAATCTCCTTGCGGGCTAAGGCCCGGTCTGCGTTGCGAATAGGTTCCGGGGACGAGCGCCTTGGCTCACAAAGAGAAGGTTGGTGCTACCGCGCCGCGGAGAGCCAGGGCCAATGAGAGCGGCGCTAGTTAGAAATCGGGGCCTTGGGGAAAGGCATCCTTACTCCTGCTGATTCGCCGTTGGCAATGGGCGAATGCCTCGCGGGAGTTCCCTGCCTGCCACTGTTCAACCTCTTGCCTATCGGAACTCCGCACGGGGAGCACGGTCGGAGCAAGTCAAGCACCTATTTCGCTCACCGCCGGGGAACCGAATTCGCTGATCCGGTTCAAATTCGTGCCGAGTGTGCGTTAATTGGCTTTTGGAGACAATGCACCAGCGGTAACTTGCGGGTAATCCGGGGATAATCTGGGTAATAGGTTTATTCCAAGGCACTTGCAATGTGCTTGAAGGTCTTTAGGATAGGAATGGTGCAAGCGGTTAACGCTGGTAGAGTTGGGGAACGGTGGCAGTTAGGCCCGGTGGCGTCGGTCGCAAGCAGCGCTCTTCACATGAAAAGAGCCGGGTGCCCAACTTATTTCCCCGGTCTGGCATGCGTGGAAGACTCTAGTCGCGAGTGTAGTGCGTCGGAAATCTATTCACATAAGGTTTTCAAGGTTTGTATGAGGGCACGGCTTCAGCCGTGCCGAACGGCAGCCGCGATTTGTCAGGGGCTTTAGAGACTGTGTCGCGACCCGGTGTCGCCGCTCCGCGGCTCAATAAGCCGGATTTCGTGATGTTCGTTCCACCGCGGATCTGATTTCCGGTCGCGACACAGTCTCTAAAGCCCACATATTTCTGCGTCCGTTCGGCACGACTAAAGTCGTGCCCTGATACGACCGGTACTCGGATACGTCACGATTTCAGTGACGAAGTACACTAGTGACAATCATTCGTCACTCAATTCTCCCTCCCGTCCGAACACCGCGGAAACGATCAGAAGGCGAAACGACCTCCGATTAACGGAGCAAAGTTGCTGTTGTGGAAATAGGGGACGCCGGGGCCATGGGGAATAGCGATAGAGAGACCGCCGGTCACATAGGAATACGCAAGTCCGGCAAAAGCGTCGAAACGCGGGGTGAAGTGATGGTCCCCGTAGAGCGATATCTCATTGAGGGTGCCCGCGCAGGAAGCGCGGAAACCGGCTGCGGGTGAGCACTCCGGAGGAACACGGAAGTCGTTCTGCCACTGCCGGTACCAGGCCAAAGTGATGTCGGTTTTCTTGTCGAAAGCGTACTTCGCGCCCGTCCAAAAGATCTGCACCAGCTTTTCAGAATCCAGATTGTTGTCCTCGACTCCGCTTAGTTGATAACCGCCCTGGTCCGAGGCGCCAACGCCCAACGGGTACGTCGGGTTATGCTGCCAGATGTATTCGTAGCCGGCATAGAACTTGAACCGGTCCCACGTATACTTGGCAGCCCCCATAATGGCGGCGTTGTTGGTTACGATGCCATAGACGGTGTTGGTCGTGGGGAGCACATTGTCCCCGGTGATGGGGTTGGTATTGATGCTGTTGGTGGTCGACTGATAGGGCTGGGTCAGACTCTGCGGCCCCAGCAAGGGGTTCAATACGCTGACCGCCTGGTTGTAACGTTGGACGACGAGGTCGGCGGACAACTTGCCGTAGTTTCCGCCGAAGTCGAATCCATAGGCATTGTTATGCGCCGATTCCGGCGTACAGTTGGCCGCAGTCCAATTTGGGGAGGGCGAGTAGCAGCCGCCGGTACCGTCGGCAAATTTATACATCACGCCGAAATGGACCTTGCGATAGGTGAGGCGATACTTAATGGCGTCGTCCCAACGGGAGTCCTCGGTGTCGCCGCCGCCGGCCATGGTGCCGTTATACCCGATGTAGGAAAAGGCATAGGCGCCGCCGGCCGGATCGTAAATTAGCATCGCATCGGTACCGAGAGAGCGCTGACGACCAAAGGTCACCGTGCCAAATTGCGTGGACGATATGCCGCCATAGATTTCGTCATTGAAGGGTTGGCCCGCGCGCGTACCGTCAATGGCGAACGAATAGCCGGCCCGGGGCAGGCCGTTGTTGGCGATCTGGGTGGCCGACGCGTTGGCCAGCAGGCCGGACTGCGGATTGATGCCAGTGGAGGCGTTGAACACCACCGACCAGCCCTTCGCAAACTCTTCCTTGGCCTTGACGCCCAGACCCGTCTGCTGCAGGTTGTTCGGGGTGAGGAGAAACAGACTTTGATAGCCGTTTCGGTTCACCAGAGATTCGCCTTCATAGTTATAGCCGTTGTTGGGTAAGCCGTGGCTGACCCATCCGACGCCGATGTCATACGCCCCGTATAGCGTGATGCCGTGCCAGGTCAGCGTGCAATCGGTGGTGAGGAACTCGTGGCCGCTGGCGCAGGCGTCGGGGTTGCTCCGCTGCATCTGAATGTCAGCCGTCGCGTCCTGGCTAGCCGCCAGCACGATCCCGTTGCGAAGTTGTTCGCCGAACCCGCCCTTCGAGACGCGAATTTCGTAGTTGCCGACCGGCAGGGCCTGGAACTGGTAGCGCCCGGACTTGTCGGTCATGGTATTGCGCGACATTGCGGTATCGACATTGGTGGCCGCGACCGCCGCACCCGTGATGGGGGCTCCGGTTTGGTCCGTGACTCGCCCGGAAAGGCCCGCTCTCGTTTGGGCCTGCGCAAAGTTCAAGGACGGCGAAAGCCAAAAAGCAACCGCTGCGATAAACAGGTAAGCCTTCCGCATTTCGACCTCGGAAAATCAATCAGTGGGGACAGAACGCGCAAGTGTACATTGGATACGATTCGATTGTCCATAACTATACGATTTAGTCTGTTTTGCGCTAAGGTTCGTGGGCTATACTCATGCGAATGCGACGGAGTTGACCGAGAACTTCGGTGTCGCTACGATTGCGTCCCGATGCAGAAGGACCGCAAATCCGAACCGAATATGGAGGGACCGCTAAAGCTTCGGGACGCGGCGTTGCAACTGGGGATCAGCTTTCCCACCATCAAGCAGTGGATTTACAAGAAGAAGATTCGCAGCACTCAAACCGCCGGCGGCCACCATCGTATTCCCCAGGCCGAAGTCGACAGGCTGCTTTTCCGGACCCGTGGTCGTACGGAAAACGAACGCCAGGGGCAAGTTCGCCGGCTGAGTGGTCGCAATCAGTTGGTCGGCCGCATCGAGTCGGTGCAGATTAGCGGCTTAATGGCGGAAGTCACGATCTCAATCGGCGGTCAGCAAATCACCTCGATTATCACGGCGCGTTCTGCACGGGAAATGCAACTGAAGCCCGGTCAAACCGCCGCCGCTCTGATCAAGGCAACCGAAGTGATGATTCTGCGGACCTGAACACGAGAAAACATCCACCCTTCTGGTTCACTCCAATGCTCTGGCGCTGGTCCGGCTGAGTGGCGCACCCGGCACTTCCGACTGGAAGAACAAAAGAGCTAAGGTGTATCGGTGGGGCAAGTAAGGCGTCACAACCGGAAATCAATGTGTGGCTTCATTCCGGTCGCGATCTTTGAGCTTTGACTCGACGGCAGCGAGACGCTGTACAACGTCCCGGAGTTCCTCTTCCACGCGTACTTGGCGGGACAAATTTCCAATTTGTTCGGAAACACGATCGAACCCGCGCTCCATGCGCGCGGCAAGGTCTTGGTTTCCCCGGTCCATGCGCGCGGCAAGCTCCTGCAGGCGGTGTTCCATGACGCGGGTGATTTCCTGATCGCGCTTTTCCGAGCGCCCGTCGACCTCGTCGATTTTCTTTTCAACCGCGCTCAAGCGCGCCTTGATTTCTCCCAAATCAGGCGCCACCACCTTCTCGATCGCAGTTTTGACATCGTCGTACACGCCCATAACAACTCAATTGTACTTTACACCTTGACGTCGGAACTCAATCGTCGGCTGACGCGTGAATCTCCGGCGCGGCGAACTGGCTTGCGGGAATCGGCATCTCCTGGTCCTTGTACTGCAACTGATAGAGCTTCCAGTAAATCCCGCGCTGCGCCAGCAGTTGCTGGTGCGAGCCGATCTCGCGCACCTGGCCCTTGTGCATGACAACGATTTTGTTGGCGCGCTGAATCGTGCTCAGCCGGTGCGCGATGACGATGGACGTGCGCCCCTCGACCATGCGGGTCAGCGCCTCGCGCACCCGAAACTCAGTTTCGGTGTCCACGCTTGAGGTCGCCTCGTCGAGGACGAGGATGCGTGGATTGTGCGCCAGCGCGCGCGCAAACGAGATGAGCTGCTTCTGGCCCGTCGAGAGCGTGCTGCCGCGCTCCTTCACCTCTTCGGCAAAGCCCCCGGGCAGCGAGCGGATGAACTCGGCAACATTGACCTGCTCGGCCGCGTCCTCCACCATCTCGTCTTCAATCCAGCGTGTGCCCAGACGGATGTTGCCCGCGATGGTGCCGCTGAACAGGAACGGGTCCTGCAGCACCACGCCGTAGCGGCGCCGCAAATCGCCGAGGTCCATGTCGCGAATGTCGATGCCGTCGATGCGGATGGCGCCGCGCTGCACATCGTAAAAGCGCAGCAGCAGCGAGATGATGGTCGTCTTGCCCGCCCCGGTGTGGCCGACAAAGGCGACCGTCTCGCCCGGGTCGGTGATGAACGACACGTCGCGCAGCACCCAATCGTATTCATCCGGCGCCGCCGCTGCTTTCAGCTTTTCGCCCTTGCTGGCCGCCTCGGCCGCGGCCTGCGCCATGGTGCGATAGGCGAACCACACGTGATCGAACTCAATCCGGCCCGGCCCTTGCGGCACTTTCGGCTTCGCGGGTGAGACAATCGCGGGCGGCGTGTCCAGCAGCTTGAAGACGCGCTCGCTCGAGGCCATGGCCGACTGCAGGATGTTGTACTTTTCGCTCAGGTCCTGGATGGGCCGGAAGAAGCGCTGCGCGTACTGGATGAAGGCCACCAGCACGCCCAGGGTCACGAAATTGCGCAGCACCTGATTTCCGCCAAACCAGATCACGCAGGCGATGGCGATCGACGAAAGCACTTCGACGACGGGGTAGTAAATCGCGTGCGCCTGGATCGCGTCCTTGTAGGCGTCCATGTGGACGCGGTTGATCTTCGCGAACTCCTTGTACGACCGCTGCTCGCGATTGAACAGTTGCAGCACGACAATGCCGGTCACGTGCTCCTGCAGATAAGCGTTGATGCGGGCGATGGCCACGCGAATGCGGCGATAGCTCTCGCGCACCGCGCGGCGAAATAGCGAGGTCGCATAGAAGATGACGGGCAGCACGGCGAAGGTGATCAGCGCCAGCCGCCAGTTCATGTTCAGCATGATGGCGAGAATGCCGAGCAGCACGAACACGTCTTCGAAGATCGACACCACGCCCGCGGTAAACATTTCGTTGAGCGCGTCCACGTCGGTGGTCACGCGCGTCACCAGACGGCCCACGGGGTTGCGGTCGAAGAACGAGATGTGCAGCCGTTGCAGGTGGCGAAAGATCTGGCTGCGCAGGTCGAACATCACCTTCTGCCCGGTCCACTGCATGATGTAGGTCTGCGCGAACTCCAGCAGAAAACTGAACAGCAGCAGCCCCACGTACAGCAGCGCGATTTGCGCGATGCCGGTGAGCGGCCGCGGGCTGAGGAAGCGGTCGAGCAGGGAGTGCGCTTCGGTGCGGTTGGCCAGGTACTTGTCGACGGCGACCTTAGTGAGGTACGGCCCGAGCACGTCGACGCCCGCCTTCAACACGATGGCCACCAGCGCCACCGCAACCTGCCAGCGATAGGCGTGCAGGTAGCCGAGCAGGCGCTTCATCAGGCGCGCGTCGTAAGCCTTGCCTAATACCTCTTCTTCGTGAATTGCCATGGGGCTGGATTGATTCTAAGCGAACGGGTTGTTATATAGACGAACTCCGGGCGGCGTGGGATGGAAAAGGTTGGGGCTTGGCGACAACTGATCGTGCTCCAACGCCGAGCCTCGCAGAGGCGAAAGTGAAATAGCCCAGCGCGGAAGCGCTGGGTACGCGTGCTACCCAAACTTCCCAAGCCCCTTCAGGGGCGGGGCAGCACACTTGCGCGTGACCGCGGTCACCGGATTCCGGCGCAGTGTAGCCCTACGATTTTCAAATGGCGCACAGCTATGTCAGCTCGGTCTTCCACATCGTGTTCAGCACGAAGGAACGCATGCAATTGATCCGTTCTGATCTGCAACCCAGATTGTGGAACTATCTCGGAGCGATTGCGCGTAACCATGGGATTTCGATGTTGGCCGTGGGCGGCACGGAAAACCACGTCCACATTCTCCTGGCCATCTCCGCGGAGGCCAAGCTATCTGAGATCGTAAGAACCCTAAAGTGCAACTCGAGCCGATGGCTGCGCGAAACCCAGCCGCTTTTTTCCTGGCAGGAAGGCTACGGCGCCTTCAGCGTCAGTCCATCGCAGGTGGAGCGCGTCAAGAAATACATTGCGAATCAGGCCGAGCACCATCACGGGCGAACGTTCGAGGATGAGTTCACAGCAATGCTGGAGGCAGCCAACATTCATTTCCAAACGGATCAGGTCTTCGGGTAGGTGTGTCGCCCCTGAAGGGGCTCGGGACCCTTAACATAATCCGCATACCCAGCGCTTCCGCGCTGGGCTATTTACTTTCGCCTCTGCGAGGCTGGATGTTGCCCACGCGCAGGTCGCGGAGGCGGGACCGCAGCTCGTCAATGAGGCCGTCCAACGCCGAATTGAATCGGCAAGGCCATCGAGGTCGCAGGAAAAACAGGTCCCTCGACTCGCTCACAAAAAAGGTTCGCTCGCTCGGCCGAACGCTTCGGCCGGGCTGACACTGGTAGGGAGTACAGCGGAATCGGCGGGTTGCCACCAAGCAAGAAACTCGAACAAGGCTTCGCAACTCACTCCACCTTGCGCAGCACGAGCGCCGAATTCTTCGAGCCGAAGGCGATGCAGTTGCACACCGCGTGCTCGATCTCGGCGCTGCGGCCGGGCTGGGGAACGTAATCCAGGTCGCAGTCGGGATCGGCCACGTCGAGATTGATGGTCGGCGGAATCAGCCGGTGATGCATCGCCACCAGCGTGGCCGCAATTCCGGCCGCGCCGCAGGCGCCCTGCGGATGTCCGATCTGCGACTTCAGGCTCGACATCGGTGTGCCATACGCCTTGTCGCCCAGCGCCAGCTTCAGCGCGCGGGTCTCGATGCGATCGTTGAGTTGCGTCGAGGTGCCGTGCAGGTTGACGTAGTCGACGTCGCTGGCGGCAATCGCGGCATCCTGCATCGCCATCTCGATGGCGCGCGCCGGTTCCTCGCCGCACTCCTGCAAGCGCACCCGGTGGAAGGCCTCGCAGGTCGAGCCATAACCGGCGACCTCGGCGAGAATCTTCGCGCCGCGCGCCTGCGCATGTTCGTACTCTTCCAGGAAGAACATCCACGAGCCTTCGGCGACCACGAAGCCGTCGCGGTCGAGCGAGAACGGACGCGAGGCCCGCTCCGGCGCATCGTTCCACGATGCGGTCATGATCTTCATCAGCGTGAAGCCCTTCATGATGCCGGGCGCGATGGGCGCATCGACGCCGCCCACCAGCATCATGGGAATGAAGCCGAACTGAATCTGCCGCAGCGCGTAGCCAAAGGCGTCGGTGGAGGAAGTGCAGCCGGTGGTGATGACGTGGCTCATGCCGCGCAACCCAAAACGCATGCTGATTTCGCTGGACAGCGTGCCCATGGTGCCGCTGGGAATGCAAAACAGGCTCACCTGCTTCACCTTGCCGGTAAGCCACAAGCGCACCTGCTCCTCAGAGAACTCCTGCGCGCCGCCGCCCGAGCCCAGCACCACGCCGATTTCGCGTTGCTGCGCCAGCGTCAGTTGCGCGGTGTCGATACCGGCGTCCTGCAAGGCCTCGGTCGATGCCGCCAGACAGAGCGGCACCACGCGGCCTACGTGTTTGCGCTCGTGGGCGTCCATCCAGGCGAGTTCGTCGAAGCCGCACACTTCGCCCGCGATCTGCACCGGCAGGTTGCCGGCATCGAAGCTGGTGATGGGCCGCACACCGCTGGCGCCCGCCAGCACGGCGCGGCAGAAGGCCTCATTGCCGAGGCCGTTGGGGCTGACCACGCCCATTCCTGTGATGACGACGCGTTTCTTGAGACCGGCAGTTGGCATTTAGCAGTTAGTGCTTAAGCGGTGAAACTCCCTTTCGGCTGGCTTTTGCCGTCGCTGGAAGAGATCGAATCGTGTACGCGACGGTTCGATGGAGGATATCATGCCAGCAGGCGCAATCTGGCGCACTTTCGCTCCGATCTTCTATTGTTGGCCCGGAACTGGGAACGCCTTTACTCATACTAACTGCTGATTGCCGCTTGGCCCAAGGAATTTACATCTCGGTGCCGTTCTGCCGCACGAAATGCAGCTTCTGCAACTTCGCCTCGGGAGTGTTTTCGCGCGCGGTTTTCGACGGCTATGTCGAAAACGTTTGCGCCGACATCGCCGGCGCGCGTGAGATCGCACGTGAGTTGGGCGGCGTGATCGATGACAGCGTCGATTCTATCTATCTCGGCGGCGGCACGCCTTCGGTGCTTGCGCCCGATCAACTGGAGCGCATATTTCAGGCGGTCCGCAAGACTTTCGCGGTCGAGCGCGCCGCCGAGATCACGGTGGAGTGCGCTCCCGGGACCATCAGCGATGAAATTCTGGCGGCGTTGCGTGCGCTGCGGCGTCAATCGCGTCAGCCTGGGCGTGCAGTCGTTTGTGGATAAAGAGTGCTCGTCGGTCGGGCGTCTGCACACCCGCGCGGTCACCCTGGCCGACATCGCACGCCTGCGCTCCGCCGGCATCGGCAACATCAGCCTCGACCTGATCGCCGGCTTGCCGCACCAGACTGAAGCGAGTTGGTCATCTTCTCTCGACCAGACGCTGGCGACGGGCGTGCCGCACGTCAGCGTGTACATGCTGGAGGTCGACGAGGATTCGCGGCTGGGGAACGAGTTGCTCGCCGGGGGCAGCCGTTATCATGCGCACTTCGTTCCCGACGACGATCTCACCGCCGATCTGTATCTCGCCGCGTGCGAGCGGCTGGAGCGCGGCGGGGTCGAGCAGTACGAGATTTCGAACTTCGCGCGACGCGTGACGCATGGCATCGGGCTGTGGGATTCACGGCATAACCTGAAGTACTGGACGCGCCAGCCGTACCTGGGCTTCGGGGTGGATGCGCATTCGATGCTGGTTGCCGCGCCCGGCATCGACGCAGAGGCGGCGCGGTTTGCAACGAGTGATTCGCTGGAGGCGTATTCGCAGCCGTTGTCGGTTGTCGGTTGTCAGTTGTCAGTTGATGAGCTCGGGAATTCGAAAATAGCGGGGCGAATCGCGCAGTTGAAGGCCTCGCGAACGCTTGTGGACAAGCAGGCGGCGTTGGAGGAATCGTTCTTCCTGGGATTGCGGCTGAATCGCGGCGTGTCGCTAGGCGAGTTGCGCGCGCATTTTGGGGACAAAACAATTGATGATTACGCGCCGATGATCTCCGAGTTAGTTGCGGCAGGATTGCTGGAGCGCACAGAGGACCGGCTGAAGCCGGCTCCCACTCATTCGAAAACTGCGAATGAGCGGGACACCCAGCTGGGGCGCACCCGTGATCGTCTGCGGCTTACCTCGCGGGGACGATTGTTGTCCAACGAAGTGTTCGCACGATTCCTCCGCGAAGCACCGATGCCAGAGTCTCGCGGCGCTCGGATCTCATTACGCTGAATCGGGGCGCGTGACCAACTCCGCGAACTTTGCCAGGTCGATATTGCCGCCGCTCACCACGCACACAATTTTTCCCGGCCCGCATTTGCCGCTGAGGCCGGCGGCCACGGCACAGGCGCCCGCGCCTTCGCTGATCACGCGATTGCGCTCAGCCACAAGACGCATGGCCTTGCGGATGTCCGCGAGCGTGCTGACGATCGATCCGGCGAGCAGATGATGCGCCAACTCCCACATGCGGGGAAAGACCGACTTGCCGCCGCAGCCGTCGACGAAACTGGCCTGCCACTGGGGAAAACTCTGGGGCGATCCGGCGGCGAACGAGCGCGCCAGCGGGGCCGCGGTCTCCGGCTCTGCCGCAAACACCTTTGCCTTATGACCGCGCGCCTTCAAGGCGGCCGCGATGCCACACGACAAGCCGCCGCCGCCGAAGGCCGCCACTACGCAGTCCACGTCGGGCAGGTCCTCCAGGATCTCCAGCCCCGCCGAGGCGTTGCCGGCAATGAAGGCGTCATCTTCGAAGGGATGGATGAACGCGCCGGTCATCGCCGGATGCGCGCGGTCCGCCAGCGCCTGCCAGCACTGGTCGTAAGAGGCCTTCACGACCTCTCCGCCCAGCCGGCGCACCGCATCGAACTTGGCCGCGGGGGCCTCTTCGATCATCAGGATCTTGCAGGGCACGCCGGCTTTGCGCGCCGCCAGGGCCACTCCCTGGGCAGCATTGCCCGCGCTGACCGTCCAAACGCCGCGACGCCGCTCCTCCTTCGGTAGAAGTCGAACCGCGTTATACGCTCCACGAATTTTGAACGAACCGATGGGTTGCAGGCACTCCAGTTTCAGATAAATCTCCGCCGGGCCGTCATGGTTGAGCCGCACCAGCGGAGTACGTATGGCAGCTTCGTAGACGTGCCTGCGCGCGTCGTCGATCAGCGGCGCTGGAATGTTGCGCTGGGTCGCGCTGCGGGATGTAAGGTTGGTTGCCATTCTCGCTTGTGGCTGGCTCCTGATGAACGATTCTCGACGATGAGATTGGATAGACTATAACCCATGTACGCTTCTGCCGCCGATTCCGAAACCAGCGTTCACCAGCGCTCCAGCGCCGCCATCGACCTCCGCAGCGACACGGTTACCAAGCCTTCGCCGGAGATGCGGCGCGCCATGTTCGAAGCCGAAGTGGGCGACGACGTTTACGCCGAAGACCCCACCATCAACCGGCTGGAGAAGCGGGCGGCGGAGATCTTCGGGCGCGAGGCGGCGCTGTTCGTGCCCAGCGGCACCATGGGCAACCAGATCGCGATTAAGTTGCACACCCATCATGGGCAGGAAATCGTCTGTCATGAGCGGGCGCACGTCTTCGAATACGAGATGGCGATGATGGCGCACTTCTCCGGCGTGGTGCCACGCACCGTCGCAGCCGGCGGCGGCATCCTCACCTGGAAAGATATCGCGCCGAAATTGCGGCCCAGGAGCTACCACGGCGCGCAGACCGGCCTCATCACTCTGGAGAACACCCACAACATGGGCGGCGGGACGATCACGCCGCCGGAAATCTTCGACGAGGTTTGCGACAACTCCCACAATGTGGGACTTCCGGTGCATCTCGACGGCGCCCGCGTGTTCAACGCAGCCGTCGCGCTCGGCATCGATGTTGCGAAGCTGACAGCCAAGGCCGACACGGTGATGTTCTGCCTGTCGAAGGGACTGGGCGCGCCGGTGGGTTCGCTGCTGGTGGGCACGGCGGAGATGATGGACCGCGCGCGCATCTATCGCAAGGCGCTGGGCGGCGGCATGCGGCAGGCGGGGATTCTGGCTGCCGCGGGACTGATCGCGCTGGAGCACGGACCGCGGAAGTTGGTCGAGGACCATGCGAACGCGAAGTTTCTCGCCGAGGGGCTGTCGCGGATTCCGGGATTCGACCTCGATCCCGCGCAAGTACAAACCAACATTGTCATGTGCCAGGTCCCTGGCATCGGGATGACGGCCTACGAGCTGGCGGACAAGCTCGGGACGAAAGGCGTGCTGGCGAGCGGCTACGGCCCGCAGCTCATACGCTTCGTCACCCACCTGGACGTCTCGCGCGAACAATGCGCTGAGGCGCTGGCGGCGATCGCGGCGGCGGTGAAGTAATCGGCAAGCCGCGAGATTGAGCCCTCAACCGGTGGAAGCGCCGGGCTTGAGCCCGGCGAAACCGTTTCCTAATTCATAGTTGTCATCTCGAGCGAAGTGAGGTCGATCGCGCAGCGAGCGGCCTCACGCAGTCGAGAGACCTGCTTCTCGTGCGAGGAAAGCAGGTCCCTCCACTCGGACTGAAGTCCTCGGTCGGGATGACACACTTGAGGGGAAAGTTGTTTACTCCAGGCAAACTAAAATCTGATTGGGACGGACAGCGTCGCCGGTTGCGACTTCGATCGACTTCACCGTGCCGGCGGCGTGGGCCGCGATCTTGATCTCCATCTTCATCGCTTCCATCAGCAGCAGGAGTTGGTTGGCTTGCACCATTTGTCCGGGATGGACTTCGAGACGCGTGATGACGCCGGCCAGCGGGCTGCGCACCACTTTGGTTTCGTCGAAGTCGGAGGAAGCGCCCATCGCCGCGGTGGGCAGCACGGCGGACTGCACCGGGGGCAGGCCGGCGGCGGAATGCTCCAGGGCGGCGGGCTCGCCCGCATCTTCTACCTCAACGTCGTAGGTGCGGCCAGCGATAGCAATTTTCAGTTTCAAAGGTCAGCTCTTCCCGCGAGCGAGATGTGGATCTAATGCCCGCGCTGTGCGATGTTGTGCGCCGCCTGCAGGGCAGCGCGGCCCTGCTCCGTCCAGGAGCTGGCCTCATCCGCGTCGTGGGTGTGCAGTTTCACCGAGACGATGCGGACCTTTCTGCCCAGGTAAGCGGCAGCGGCCGCCTCGATCACGGCCATCACTTCGGCGGTGATGCCGCTATCGGCGTCATGTATCGGATCACTCATCGGCGATATTATTTACGCAGCTCATGGCGGCACACACAATCATCTTGCCGCCTACGGCGCCCTTTAATCAGTGACGGATGTGGCTTTACTCGGTGACGCGCGGCTGGGTTTGGCGCGCCCGGCGTTCAGGCCGCGACACGGTCTCCCGCCGACTAAACAGGCCGCTTAAAAAAGTCGAACCGCAGATCCCTCGCGGCCTGAAGGCCGCTCGGGATGACAAAAATAAAGGCGCTTAGACGCTGGCCTAAAGGCCAGCTCTACCCGTTTCCAATTTCAGCTCTACCCGTTCAGGCCAGCTCTAGCCGCTCACAGCGGAATCAGCCCGTGTTTCTTCGGCGGACGCATTTCGCGCTTGGTGTGCAACGCCTCCAGCGCCTGGGCCAGGTAGCGGCGCGTCTGCGCGGGCTCGATGACGTCGTCCACCAGCCTGCGGCCCGCCGCCACAAACGGATTCGAAAACGTGCTGCGATACAGCTCGATCAACTCCTGGCGCTTCTGCTGCGGGTCCGCAGCGGAATCGATCTCGTGGCGGAAGACGATTTCGGCTGCGCCTTCGGCGCCCATCACCGCAATCTCCGCCGTCGGCCACGCTACCACACGGTCGGCGCCCAGGTCTTTGCAACACATCGCAATGTACGCGCCGCCATACGCCTTGCGCAACACCACCGTCAGCTTCGGCACTGTCGCCGCCGAATACGCGAACAGAATCTTCGCGCCATGGCGAATGATGCCGCCGTATTCCTGATCGACGCCGGGCAGAAAGCCGGGAACATCCACGAAGGTCAGCAGCGGAATATTGAAGGCGTTGCAGAAGCGCACGAAGAACGCGACCTTGTCCGACGCGTTGATGTCGAGCACGCCGGCGAGCGCCGCCGGTTGGCTGGCAACGATGCCCACGCTGCGCCCTTGCAGGCGCGCAAAGCCGATGACCACGTTGGGCGCGAAGCCCGGCTGGATTTCGAACAGATCGCGATTGTCGACGATGCGGGTGATGACCTGGCGCACGTCGTAGCTGATCTTGGGATCCAGCGGGACGATTTCGTTGAGCTCGGGATCGTCCTCGAGCGCGCTGTCATATGGCAGGCGCGGCGCGTCCTCCATATTGTTGGAGGGCAGGAAGCTCAACAGCCGCCGGCACAGCAGCAACGCGTTGTCGTCGTCTTCGGCGATGAGGTGGATGACGCCGGAGCGGTTCATCTGCGCGGCCGGGCCGCCGAGCGCGTCGGCGGTGACCACTTCGCCGGTCACCTGCTTGATGACCTGCGGACCGGTGATGAAGATTTGCGCGCGCCGCGTCTGGATGATGAAGTCGGTGAGCGCGGGACTGTAGGCGGCGCCGCCGGCGCAAGGGCCGCAGATGATCGAGATCTGCGGCACCGTGCCCGAGAGCATCACGTTCTGATAAAAAACTTTCGCGTAGCCGGCGAGCGAGTCGATGCCTTCCTGCACGCGCGCGCCGCCGGAGTCGTTGATGAAGACGAAGGGGCTGCCGGTCTTGAGCGAGAGCTGCATCATGTCGGCAATCTTGGCGCAGTGCACCTCGCCCGCCGCGCCGCCCAGCACGGTGAAGTCCTGGCTGGCCAGATGAACGGTGCGGCCATCGACGGTGGCGCATCCGGTGACCACGCCATCGGCAGGAACGTCTTTGCCGGCCATGCCGAAAAGCGTGGCGCGATGTTTGGCGAAGATGCCGATCTCCTGGAAGCTGGTGGGGTCGACGAGCTTGGCGATGCGTTCGCGCGCCGTGAGTTTGCCGCCCTTGTGTTGTTTGTCGATGCGCTCTTTGCCGCCGCCCTGTTCGAGCTTGGCGCGCTGTTGGCGCAGGTTTTCCAGGTTGCTTTCGTCGGGGCTGGGTGCGGGTTGTACTGCTTCGGTTGCCATATACCTGCTTTTCGTAGAGCGGGCCTTCAGGCCGCGCGCCACAGTTGATTGTAGTACGGGCGGTCAGGGCCGCGTCAGTCGTCGTGATCGATAGCGCGGCCCTTGCGGGTCGCACTCGGGTGGAGCGCACCTACAGATTCGGGTCACGCGACGCATGAGTACTTGTCAGTCGGCTCCAGCCGGCCGCTAAGAAACTCCAATTTCGGAGGACATGAGTCAGGGCACGACTTCAGTCGTGCCGGTAATTCGTTTGTTTCGCGCTTGAGCCGGCTTCAGCCGGCGGCACAAATGGGCGAACAGGACTTTTTCAGCGGCCTGTTAAAGTCGTGCCCTGATACAACCCTACTCGGATGAGGTCACGATTTCAGTGACGCATTACACTATTGAGTGTAGTGGCTGATTGCTGATTGCTGCTTTATGACCTACGACATCATTGTTGACGGCAAAACCCATCACGTGGAAGTGACCCGCGGCGAGAAGCTGTGGCTGTGCAAAGTGGACGGGCAGGAGATGGAAGTGGATGCCGCGCTGACGGCGCGCGACGTGCTCTCCGTGCTGGTTGGCGACAAAGCCTACGAGATCAAGCGCGAGCGCTCGCTGCAGGGCGAACTGCACATGGTGATCGGCAGCGCGCGCTATGCCGTCGATGTGCAGGACCCGCGATCGCTGCGCACCCGCCGCGCGGTGGCCGGCGCCGAGGCCGGTCCGCAGAAGATCAAGGCCGCTATGCCCGGCAAAATCGTTCGCATCCTGGTCAGCGAAGGCGACGAAGTCACGGTTGGTCAGGGAATCATTGTCATGGAAGCCATGAAGATGCAGAACGAGATGAAGTCGCCGAAAGACGGCCGGGTGCACAAGATCCTTACCGCCGAGGGCTCGACGGTCAATGCCGGTGACACGCTGGCGGTGATCGAGTAGGGCCGGGTCGAGCCCATTTTGTGCCGCCGGCTGAAGCCGGCTCAGGCGCGAAACAAACGGCTCATCGGCACGACTGAAGTCGTGCCCTGACTCATGTCCTCCGAAATCGGAGTGCCCTGGCTTGTGGCATGCAAGATTTGCTGAAAGGCGCCGCTCTATCCCTACTGGAACGAGCCCGAGCCGTCGTTGCGCTTCAGCGTGGGACGATCGTCACCACCCTGGCTACCCGAGCCGCTACCGCTATCCGGCGAAGGATTGTCCGCAGTGGCGCGCCGCAGCGTCGGCCGGTCACCATTGTTTTTGTCGTTCTGCAGCTTGTGGCGATTTTCCAGCGAGGCCAGCCGCGCCTTCACGTTCTCGAACTCCGAAGTGTCCACAATGTACTCGGGACGCGCCGGCAGGACGGTCCGCATCTCGTTTTGCGCGGCGGCCACCCGGTCCGGCGTCGGGGGGTGCGACTCGAATGCCTTAGCAATCGTGCCCGGCTTCTTCTTCTCCTGGGCTTCAATCTTCTCGAAGAACGAGATGAACGACTGCGGATCGTAGCCCGCTTTATACATGTACTCCATGCCGAGGAAGTCGGCCTGGGCCTCGAAGTTGCGCGAGAACTTCATGAAAGTGAGCGGCACGCCAATTCCCATCGCGGCCTGCGTGCCTTCGTAAACCGCCCAACCTCCGGGCACGAAAATCAGCGGAATACTCGCCAGGCTGACAATGTTGCTGCGGGTCTGTTCGCGCGCCACGTGGCAGGCGGCGACGTGTCCGATCTCATGCGCCATCACTCCCGCCAATTCGGCTTCATTGTCGGCCGCCAGGATCAGGCCGGAATTGACGTAGAAAAAGCCGCCCGGAAGCGCAAACGCGTTGATCTCGTCGGTGTCGATGACCTTGATGGTAAAGGGGACCTTGGCGTCGGAGTTGCGGACCAGATTCTGGCCGAGACGGTTGATGTACTCGGTGACCACCGGGTCGCTCACCAGCTTGGCGCTATGCTCCACCATCTGCGAGTACTGGCGTCCCATGGCCACTTGCTTGTCCAGCGAGTACCAGTTGCCCAGGCCCTTGTCGCAACCGACATTGCGGTTGCCGATGGCATCGATGTTCTTCATCGCCTCCGGCGAGGGCGCGTTCTTTTCCGGCTTGTCGGGGGCGTACTGGTCGGGCGAGGAGGAACTGGATGAGGAAGAGCTCTGCGCCGCAGTCGGCGCCGACGAGCTTTGGCCGGACGAGTT
Organism: uncultured Acidobacteriaceae bacterium; assembly: GCA_963713465.1. Classification (GTDB taxonomy): domain Bacteria; phylum Acidobacteriota; class Terriglobia; order Terriglobales; family Acidobacteriaceae; genus Bog-257. The sequence goes on along the minus strand of CAVQLZ010000011.1, from coordinate 1,421 downwards.
CTGCGGTGACGAACTCTGGCTCTGGGCGATGCCCAGGGAAGCCAGCATCAGCGCGACTGCGCCGGCGGAGAAAATGCGAATTACGGAACGCATGATGTACACCTTTTCGCCGGATACACACCGGCCCAGGCCAGTCCTCGTGACGTTGAACCCGAAGCGGCGGGAATTGTTGTCGGCCGCTAACCCTATTGTCGTCTCCTTGCAGGGCGAAGTCCACTCCCGTGTTGACGGTCCATATAGTCAGATGTCACGCCCTCATTAAGGTTTCCAAATCGAAGGCCATGGGGTTCCGAATGTTAGACAGTGGGCGGGGGCCATTTTCAGAGTTCGCTAATTTTCTCCACGCGTGCTGCTTGCCTGGGCAAGGGCGTCAAACTGCACCAATCCGCTTTAAATATGGCATTCGCGGCAGTTCGCCAGCCGTCGGCTCGTCTTTTCGCGGGTGGTCCTTCGCCTGTCGATCACTGGCCCGCCACATGCCTGAAGAAATCGGCAGTACATGCCGATGGAGATTGGAGCCGCACTCTGCGCGGCTGCCCACAATGAAGGAGCGCGCGATGGACGATAGCCGGCCGGCCGATGAACTGGCCAATTCGATGGATGGAATGGACGAGGTGATTAAGGAATTCCTGGTCGAGAGCAATGAAGGGCTGGACCGCTTCGACCGCGATCTGCTGGCGCTGGAGAAAGACCGCTCCTCAAGCGAGCTGCTGGGCAGCGTGTTTCGCGCCATTCACACCATCAAGGGCACCGGCGGTGTGCTGGGATACGAAAAGCTGGTGGCGATTTCGCACGTCGGCGAAAGCGTTCTCAGCCGCATGCGCGATGGCAGCCTGGTGCTCTCGCCGGAGATTGCGACCGCGTTGCTCAGCATGGCCGACGCGCTGCGCCGCATCGTGGACGAGATTGCCGCCAGCGGCAGCGAGGGCGACACCGAGTGCACGGGCGTAGTGGAGAAGTTGAACGCGGTGCTGGATGGGACCAAGCCGCAGCCGCAACCCGAGTCCAAGCCCAATCCCAATCTGGCCCAACCCTCACCCGTTGTCCCCGAGGTACCGCCCCGCTTGGGCGACATCCTGGTGGCCTCGCAGTTATGTAAGCCGGAGCAGGTTGAGGCCGCCGCGGAGCGGCAGCAGGCGGGCGATCCGCGCCTGTTGGGGGAGATCCTGGTGGCAACCGATGCGGTCCATCCGGAGGCAGTGGCCGAAGGCCTGAAGGTGCAAAGCGATCACCGCGACGTCGTCAGCAACACCATCCGCGTCGATGTGGCGCTGCTGGATAAAGTCATGAACCTGGTGGGCGAGCTGGTGCTGGCCCGCAACCAGGTGCTGCAATTTACCGCCAACCAGGAGGACAGCGGCTTTCTCAGCACGGCGCAGCGGCTGAACCTGATCACCACCGAGCTGCAGGAGGGGGTGATG
>CAVQLZ010000010.1:0-475583 GCA_963713465.1 uncultured Acidobacteriaceae bacterium | reverse complement strand
GCCTTCGAGTATACTGGCGTGCAACATGAGCGCTGTACCGACGCCCAGCCGATTTTGAATGCTCATCTCGCCTAATCCAATTGCTCCGTCAGCCGCTCCATTGAGCGGGACGAGCCTGCGCCCCGAGGATCGGCCACGTTTCGAGCGACGCTTGTTTCGGATCCTGGCTGCTGTGGCGCTGGTGTATGCGTTTTTGGCGGGGCTGGCGACGGTGGGCGATCCCGATCTCGGCTGGCACCTCGCGACCGGGCGCTGGGTAGCGCAACATCATCGCGTCTTTTCAACCGACGTCTTTTCCTACACCGTACCCGGAGTGCCTGCGATTTATCCCGCCGGCGGTGGACTCATGTTATATGGCGTCTACCTGCTCGGGGGCTACGCATTGCTCTCCTGGCTGAGCGCGGTGGCGTGCCTCAGCACGGTCGCCTTGCTGCTTCGCCGCGGCTCCGTCGTTACCGCGGCCATCGCGATTGTTGCCATCCCGTTCATCGCCTTTCGCAGCGTTCCGCGCGCGGAACTGTTCGCGGTCGTTCTCTTCGCCGCCTACGTTTCGCTGCTTTGGGAGAACTACCAGACCGGCCGCGCCCGGCTCTGGTTGCTACCTGTGCTGATGCTGGTTTGGGTCAATGTCCACCTGAGCTTCTTCTCCGGACTGGGGCTGTTAGTGGCATTCGCGGGCGTGGAGATTCTGGAGTTGCCTTTTGCCGGCGAGCGCCGGCGCAACGCCATACTCAGATTGAAGCGCGAACTCCCGTGGTTCGCGGCCACCGCCGCCGTTACTCTGGCCAATCCCTGGGGATGGAAGTACTATCCCGCGCTCGTCGACTACACGCGGACGGTGTCCAAGCTCTACATCAACGAATGGGCGCCCCTGAACTGGAACTGGACGAATCCCCTGACCAGCTTCTCGCTGCGCAACACCAGCGACCTCTTCCATGTGCTGTTTCTGATTGCGCTTCTCGGCATCGTCGCGGCCGTGTTGCAGCGCCGCGCCGGCGCGGCGGTCCTGCTGATAGGCGCCGCTTACGAAGCCAGTAAGCATGTCCGCCTGGTCGCCCTGGCGAGCTGCATCATCGTGGTGGTTGCGGGATCCGTGCTGCTGTCGGCCATGCAAAAGATTCGCACGCGCATCCCTGCCCCGCGCGTGCGTTCCATGCTCGCTGCGGCTGCGGTTGCCGCATTCGCCGCGCTGGCCGTGGTGCGTTCCGTCGATCTGGTCACCAACTATCACTATCTCGCCGAACGCAATCTTTCCACGTTCGGCGCAGGACTGTCGGGCTGGTTCCCGCGACGCGGCGCCGAATTTATCCAGCAGCAAAACCTTCCGGGTGAGGTCCTCGACACCTTCAACGAAGGCGGCTACATTCTGTGGACGCTGGGGCCCGATCGCCGCGACTACATCGACGGACGCGGCGTCCCCTTCGGACCGGCCTTTGCCGAACATGGCGGCGAACTGCTCAGCACCCCGCTCGATTCCCCGATGTGGCAGAAGGAAGCGGACAAGTACGGCATCAACACCATCATCTTCCCTTTGACCCTCGACGAAATCTCGCTCGATCGGCTCAAATCGGACTGCAATAGCGAGCGATGGCGGCCGGTTTATCTCGATGAAGATTCCATCGTCCTGCTCCGCCGCACGCCACAGAATGCTGACCTGATCAAGCGCTTCGAGATCGACTGCCACATCGCTCCGGTGCCGCACGTGCCGCTGCCGCTGACGGCGGCATCGTTCGATCAATGGATCAACGCAGCCCGCGTCCTCTCGGCGCTGGGCCGCAACTCCGAGGCCCTGGCCGCCGCCGACAAAGCCATGGCGATCTTCCCCGGCAACGCCCACGCGCGCTGGTATCGCGGCCAAATCCTCGTTGCCGCACAACGCGATTCCGAAGCCGAAGACGACTGGAAGCGGGCGCTCGCGCTTGCGCCACGTGAGGTGACGCCGTGGGGATCGCTGCCCGATTTTGAAGCCGGTGTCTGGGCTTCGCTGGCAGAACTCTATCAACGCCAGGAGCGCGTGCCGGATGCCATCCACGCGAACGAAGCCGTACTCCGGCTATCGTCTGCCCCTACTACGCGATTGCAGGCGATGATCAATCTCGGCGCGCTATACCACATCGTGGGACAGGATGCCGCGGCCGAGCAGCAATGGCGGGCCGCGCTGACTATTGATCCCAAGGAGAGCCTCATCTGGTTTTCCCTCGCCGAGCTATACCAGAAGGACGGACGGAGGCCGCAGGCTATTCACGCTCTGCAGCAAGCGATTCCGCTTTCCGCCGACCCAACGGTGAACGCACGAGCGCAGGTCAAACTTGCGCGGCTGTACCTCATGAATCATCAGCCTGATGACGCGCTGCGGTCGCTGGACCAAGCAGCAGACATTGCGCCTGCCGATTTGCTGGCCGAGAGAACCGGACGCAGCTTCAGCTTCGATATCGCGCAGGGACGCGCCGCCGCCTGGGCCGCATTGGGCGATTTGAAGCAGGCCACTGCGTTTGAAGAGCAAGCCGTCAAACTGGACCCTGACGCTCCCGACGCATGGCAGCACCTGGCAAAACTCTATCAGCGCCAGGGACGAGCAGCCGACCAGCAACGCGCGGAGAACAGCAGCAAGACACTCCTCACCCGCACGCAATAAACGATTTTGTACGAAGCGCAATCACGGCCGAGCTTCGTAAACAATGTTGAACGGCGTTTCAGTGGCGCGACGGAAGCGATTGAAACCCGCAGCCGTCACCACGTCGCGAATGCGTGACTCGCCCGCCTGCGCTCCCAGGCAGAGCCCAACTTCCTGCGAGCGCGAACACGGCGTACACAACAACGTTGAGAACGAGTAGTAAACCCGGCCGACCGGGTTCAGGTTGTCCTTCAACTGGTCGTTGGCAAACGGTTCGACGATCATCCAGGTGCCGTCGTCATTCAACGACTGTCGCACATGCGCCGCCGCGCCGATGGGGTCGCCCATATCGTGCAGGCAATCGAAAACGGCAACGAAATCGTAGTCGCCGCCCGGATATTCCTTGGCTTTGGCGACTTCGAAAGTAACGCGATCGCCCACCCCTTCGCGCCGCGCTCCCTCGCGGGCCGCGTCGATGGACTTGTCGTGATAGTCAAAGCCGAAGAAATGCGACTTGGGGAACGCCTTCGCCATGAGCAACGTCGACGCGCCCTTGCCGCAACCCACATCGGCCACCCGCGCGCCCGCATCCAGCTTTTCCTTCACGTCGTGCAGCGCAGGGATCCAGGAGCTCATCAGGTTGGCGGCATAACCGGGACGGAAGAACTTCTCGCAGCCGTGAAAAACGCCGTCATCATGCTCATGCCAACCCATGCCGGCGCCGCTGCGGAACGACTCGGCAATGCGCGGCACCGCCGCCAGCGACCCCAGCGCCAGCTCAAATGCGCCCGGCAGATAAGCGGGGCTGTCTTCATTTGCCAGCGCGAACGCTTGTTCTTCGCTAAGACTGAATCGGTCTGTGGCCGCGTCGAAAGTGATGTATCCACCGGCCGCCTGGGAACACAGCCACTCGTGCAGATAGCGCTCATCGGTTTGCGTTTTGGCTGCCAGTTCGGAAGCGTTCATGGGCCCGCTGGCAAGCGCCTTGTAGAGCCCCAGCTTCTCGCCAATCACAACCATGCCGGCGTGGACGGCAGCGCCAAGATCGCCGACAAACCGGCCGATGAAGGCGTTCAGCTTGTCCATGTCGAGCTTAGAAACTTGCGGTGAACTCATAGCTTGCTCCTTTCGCGATGGTCGCGCGAGGGGAAGGCGGGATTTGCAGAATCGAGAGACGACGCGCCCACCCGGTTTGCGAATTTTGTGCCGCAAGAATAAGAAAGTCAAGCTGACCGAGCCGTCCTTTTCGCAAAGCACACCCCAGCGTTAAGATACCCGCGACAAGGCTTACTCGCGCTCCGGGTTGACTCAACCCGATCCTGCGAAGCTGCAACTGGCAATGTTGAACGCAGGGAGGATGCATCATGCTGAGATCCGTACGACATGCCTCATCGCCTTTTTCGAGCCCGCTGCAAACCGCGGCACTAGCGTTGGTCTGGATCGCGACCACGGCTGTGGTCACCCAACCGTCACCCGCGCAGACCTTCTCCGTAATTCACTACTTTACCGGCGGCGCCGATGGCGCCTTCTCGACCGCCAGTTTGACCATGGATCAAGCGGGACGGCTATACGGCACGGCGGTTGAGGGAGGTACTTACCAGGGGCCACAGTGTTCGAACTTTGGGTGTGGCGTTGTTTTTCGCCTGACCCATTCCAGCGGAGGCTGGGTAGTTACGCCGGTCTACACCTTCCCGGGTTCGCCTACCAACGGGATAGGTCCCTATTCACCGGTTACCATCGGGCCGGACGGAGCGATCTACGGAACTACCGGTGACGGACCGGGATGCTACAACGGATGCGGTGTGGTCTACCGCCTCACGCCTCCGCCAACGTTCTGCCGGACCCCCCTTTGTCCCTGGAATGAAACCGTCATCCATGAATTTACGGGACAAGGGGATGGGGAAGCTCCTGGACCTGGAGGCCTGACCTTTGACTCAGCCGGCAACATCTATGGTACGACCACCCAAGGGGGAGCTAACGGAAAGGGTATCGTGTACAAACTCACGCCCTCCGGCAATAGCTGGACGGAGACCGTCCTCTACAGCTTTGTTGGAGCGGGAGACGGCGCTCAGCCTCAATCCGGGGTCATCCTCGACCAGGCGGGCAATCTGTACGGTACAACTTATTACGGCGGCGATCTTAGCTGCGATTACAGCCAGGGTTGCGGTACCGTGTTTGAACTCAGTCCTTCAGGTTCCGGCTGGACCGAGACTACCCTCTATACCTTTGAGATGAACACCAACATCGGAAATTTCCCGAGAGGTGGCCTCGTCTTCGATGCCTCCGGAAATCTCTACGGCACAACCCCGTCGGGCGGCACACTCGACGGTACCGTCTATGAACTGAGTCCTTCGAACGGCTCGTGGACCGCCACTGCACTCCAGTCGTTCATCGGCAATGGCGGGCCGTTATCTGGGCTTACCATGGATGCTGCTGGAAACCTCTACGGCACAACCACAGCCAGCGGAGCTTACTACCAAGGTTCGGTTTTCGAACTGAAGAAGCAAGCCGGCGGCTGGCAGTTTATCTCCCTGCACGACTTCGATATCACCGACGGAGATCATCCGGAGGGCGGTGTAATGCTCGACTCGAGCGGCAATATCTATGGCACCACGAGCCAGGGCGGAGCCGGTTCCTGTTACGAGGGTTGCGGAGTGATCTTTGAGATCACGCCTTGAACGCGTTTAACAACATATTACTTTTGCGTAACGCACACAGTTTGTTGAGTCCCCCATCGCTGCTAGAATTCTCCTAGCCACATGACTCCGCAAAGTCCATTCTGCGACGTTGAAACCGCGCTGGAGGAAATTCGCGCCGGCCGCATGATTGTGGTCATCGACGACGAAGACCGCGAGAACGAAGGCGACCTGACCATGGCCGCCGAGAAGATCACACCCGAAGCCATCAACTTCATGGCCAAGTATGGACGCGGTCTGGTTTGCCTGGCCATGACTGAGGAGCGGCTGGACTACCTTCGTCTGGGCCCGATGTCGGCCGAGAACACTTCAAACTTCGGCACCGCGTTCACCGAATCCATCGACGCCAAAGACGGCGTGAGCACGGGAATTTCTGCCTATGATCGCGCGCGCACCATTCAGGTGGCGATCGATCCCGCAACCCGGCCCAACGATCTGGCGCGTCCGGGACACATTTTCCCGCTGCGCGCGCGTAAAGGCGGAGTGCTGGTGCGCGCCGGGCAAACCGAAGCTTCCGTCGATCTGGCGCGCATGGCAGGCATGGTTCCCGCCGGCGTTATCTGCGAGATCATGAACGATGACGGCACCATGGCGCGCGTGCCGCAACTGACGGAGTTCTGCCGCGAGCACAACCTGAAGATGCTCACGGTCGCCGAAGTCATCCGCTATCGCATGGCGCACGAGCGCTACGTGCGGCGTTTGGCGGAGGCGCTGGTGCCCACCGCTTACGGCGAGTTCCGCATGATTGCCTACGAGTCAGAGATTACTGGCGAGTCGCACATTGCCATGGTCAAGGGCGACGTTGAGGACGCCGGCGCAGGACCGGTGCTGGTGCGCATGCACTCGCATTGCCTGCTCGGCGATGTCTTCGGCGCCAGCTCGCTGCGAGTGCCGCCATGTCATGGATGCTTCCATGCGCCGCATCGCCGAGGAAGGCCGCGGTGCGCTGGTATATCTGCACTCCACTTCCAAAGGATATTCCGTCGAGCGCCTGGGCGAGCGCCTGACCATCCAGTTCCATCACGAGCAGCGCCTGCCTACGCTTCCCGAGAGCCAGCGCAAGACGCAGCGCGAGATCGGCATTGGCGCGCAAATCCTCTCCGACCTGAACCTGCGCCGCATCCGGCTCCTCACCAACCATCCCCGCAAGGTCGCCGGACTGGAAGGCTTCGGGATCGAGATCGTGGAACAGGTACCGGTGTCGGCGACCGAAGAACGAATGCGGCGATAAGAAGAGATGGTGGAGCACGCCTTCAGAGGTCGCTGCGCCACGGGTAGAGCTGGCCTTTAGGCCAGCGTCTAAGCTCTTTATTTTTGTCATCCCGAGCGGCCTTCAGGCCGCGAGGGATCTGCGGTTTCGACTTTTCAGCGGCCTGTGAAACCGTACTCCACCCTGCAAAACACACTCAGCGCGCTTGCAATCCCTTTAGTTGATTCCTATCGGATATCGCGGTGAGGCGATTCCATTCACCACCACCTCCAGATAGCTCGCGCCGGTTTCCATGTTGCTGGGGACATCGACGTAGGTATACGCCGGTCCGTTGTAGCCAACTGCCATGGTGCTGTGATCGTGGGTGCGGGCGTAGAACACGTGTCCTGTGCTCCGGTTGGTGAAACGCACGATGGGGTAGTTGGTAGCGTTTTGTGCGTCATCGCCATACATAGCGTCTTGCGATGCGCCGTTGAAGCGGAAGCCTGTCAGCCGAAACGTGCTGCCGCGATTGATCACGGCGATGGTCAGGATCGCGGAGGGCGCGAGTCCAGGATAAGGATTGCCGGACGGAGTGTAGAGCTCGACATCGTTGCTGAGATCGGTGTACATGATTTGCCCAGTCGGCAACATCAGGAACTGCCCGTACCACGAGGAATCGATCAGCGAGTTCGGGTTACCCGGGACCGAAATCAAGTTCGTCCCGTCGAACTCGAAGAACTCGACCCCGAGCTGGTAGATTCCGGGACTGGTGTCGACCAGCACGTTGCCATCCGGCAGCAGCGCGGCGGGACCGTCAGCGATGTCGAGCATGCCGGGAAACGTCGGGCCCGGCGTCCAGGTTCCTTGGTTCACGTTATAGATGGACGTGTTTCCCGGACCCGCGCCGTTTGCGCCGGTCGCCCAAACTGTTCCGTTCGGCCGCAGCACAGAAGGACCGATTTCATACGAACCGTGCGAATCCCAGAGCTGCACGACGGTACTTCCCGCACTCGACCACGCGCCCGAACTCGGATCGTACAACTCGGAGTTGGTGCCGTTCGGATCGTAATCGTTGGTATAGCAATCGACGGTGAGCACTTTGCCGCCGGGCAATAGCACCCAGCCTTCCTCATCGTTGTTATCGAATTTGCCGGTTCCGGTCGGCGTCCAGGTCAAGGTCGCTTCATCCAGCAGCGCCTGCTGTTCGGTGCAACAATTGGCCAGCATCAGGGTCTTGTTGGCGAGAATAACCGTGGAGGCATCGCCGATGTTGTTCCACCCGCTGGGCGGGTTCACCGGCGTCCAGGTGTTGGCGATGGGATCGTAGAGCGCGCCCAAATTCGTCCACACGTAGTCGGCAAAATTCTGCTCGCCGCCTTCGATGATCATTTTGCCGTCGGCCAGCACCGCCGAGCCGAAAGACTCGGGACCGTAGTTGGAGGGCAGCGAAGCGATTTGCGACCACGTCCCGTTCAGGTAGCTGCCGTTGATATCGGGGGTGAACTTCCACCAGTCCGTATATCCGCTGTTGCCGTCCTCATGATGCACTACGACGGTGCCATCGGTCAGCAGATGCAGGGTTGCGGCGTCAAAACTAGGCTGGTTGTTTAAAGGCTGCCACGTCTGCGCTCCGGCAATGCCGGCGCCCATCAGCAGAACAAGGCCGACAAACAGAACTTTTTTCAACTGCATATCTCTCCTCGGAATCGCTCAGGTTGGGGCGGACTGCCAGGACGTTAGGGCAGGCTCGTGCGTCAATGGCCGCCGGTCCGAAACAAAGTGGAAACATTATAGACCGGAACTCTGAATCCCGCGCCCAACGCTTAAGAGCAGAGGTTTAGTGCGGCCCGGGCAATTCCACGGCGAACGAAGGCTGCTCCGGCATGCGCAGAATATGCGGGGTGATCACGACGAGAAGTTCGTCCTGCATGATGTTCTTGTTGTGCACGGTTGCGGCGTAGCCCACGCCTGGCAGTTCGCCGAGGAAAGGATATCCGCTGATGCTGTTTGAATCATCCACATCAACCAGGCCGGTAACCACGCTCGATTCGCCATTCTTCACGGTTATGGTTCCCGTGTACTCGCGATTGTCGATGATGGGAATGCCGTTGTTGGTCGTAGCCCCCAGCGCCCGAATCTGCAGCTCGAACTTCATGGTGATGTCCTGGTCGTTATGAATATAGGGCGTGGCCTTCAAGTTCACTCCCAGGTCTTCATAATTGACCGACGGTACGGGTGCGATGTAACTCTGGTTGCCGATCACGCTAGCGATGGCCGAGCTGTTGTAGATGGGAGCAAACGTAGCATTGACGATGGGATAACGCTCGCCGATCTTCAACACCGCGGGATTGTTATGGGAGGCGCGCAGCTGCACGTGCTCCAGGGTGCGAATATCGGATTGGTTCAGGCTGAAGTTCCCGGTGACCCCCTGCGTTCCACCATTGAGGCCAAAAGTTGTGATTCCCCCGCCGAAGATGGCGAACGGCGTAGTTAGCAGCGAACTGGCGCTGGAGTTCTGGAGCTGCGCCAGCAAGGCGCTAATGGCAGTCGAATTCGCCTGGTTGATGCCGCCCGACGCGATCAATTGATTGATCGCGTTTTGCGAGCTCTGGGACAACCCGGCGATCAAAGACTCGCTGATATAGAACGACGTGAACTGCGTGGGCAGCCCTACCCCCAAGGCGCGCGCAAAACTGCTGCTGACGGCATACACCCGCACATCCAGAAGCACCTCGGGCCGGCCCGTGGTCAGGCTAGCGATGAGGTTTTTGGCGGCCTCCAGCAGCGGTAATTCGGCGCGTATGGTGATGGTCGACTGGCCTTTGTCCAGGCTGATGAAACGCAGGTTGAGCAGCACCCGGAGCGCGTTGGTCATCTCCGTCAGTTCCTGGTCGGTCAGATCGGCCAGGCGGAAAGTCTCCAGCCCGAAGCGCTCAAATTGCCGGCGGTTCTCCACCGTGTCGGCCAGGAAGTAGACCTGCGTCGGCGTAAGCGCAATCCAAAAGCTGTTGGTGACATCGTTCGCCGCCGCCAGCGCGGTGGCGCAATCCACGTTGTCAATGTCAAAGTGTACCCGCCGCTCCTTGAACGTGTCGTCGAACTGGGCGGTGATGCCGTAAGCGTGCGCGATCTCGGTGATCAAGGTCCGCGAGTCGCCGCGGAAGTGGAAATCATGATGTTGCGGATTGGGCCGCAACTCGATCGGCGTGGACTGCTCCGTCACGCTGACCTGTTGCTCGGGCTGCGCCTCTGCCGGCGTCGCGTCGCGCAGCCGCTGCATGACGTAGTCGTTGGTCGGATCGTACTGCAACGCGCGCTGGAACTCCGCCATAGCGACGACATCATTGCGATCGAGCATGGCTTTGTTGCCTTGCTCCAACGCCTCTCGGGCCAACGCTTGCTGCGCAAACGCGCGCGCCCGGATGTAGGCATAGCTGGTGGGATTCAGTTCTGCGGCGCTGGAGAATTTGGCTAACGCCTCGTCGAGCTCGCCTTTCTTCTGCAGCTTCACGCCGGCCTGGAACAGCCGCTTGGCTTCGGCGGCATCGCGCTTGCTAATCTTCGGGATGGACGGCTGCGACGATTGCGGCGAAGTCGCGGGTGCAGCGACATTCTGTCCCGCCGGCTTGGCGTCCGAGTCGCTCTGTCCCGCCGCCGGCTTGGCGTCCGAGTCGCTGGAGGTAACGGCAGGAGTGGAGTTCGGCTGCGCCTGCGAACTGGTCTGTGAAGTTGATGGAGTCGCAACCGCGGTCGACGTCGCGGCCGGTTGCTGCGCGGTCAGGAAGCCCCCTGCCGCCAGCGTCAAGAATAGCCCTGCAAAAAACCGCATGTGTAGCAAATTGTAAGCTACGGCCCAGCCCTTGTCAGGTAATCAACTCGGCGCAGGTTTGAATGCACAGCGTCGGAGCTTCCCGCGCCAGTTCCTCCTGCGAATAGATACCGGTTGCTACCGCGACGATCGGCATACCGAGCCGGGCCGCGGCGCGAATATCGCTCGGCGTATCGCCAATGAAGCAGACGGATGTCTCCGGGCCGCGCAATTGCCGTGCGAGCTCAATACCGTGGCGAAAAATTTCTTCGCGCTTCTCGTGCTGATCGCTGAACGAGCCGAAATCAAAGAACTCGCGAATGCCGCCGCGCTCCAACTTGCGCCAGCCGATGCGCTCGAAGTTGCCGGTGACCACGCCGATCAGTTTGCCTTCGGCGCGCAGTACAGCGAGCAATTCGGGGATCGCCGGGCAGAGCTCAACCTCCAGGTTCGCCGCGTTGTGCGCCACCTCGGCACACATCAGCTCTCGCGCTCTTGGCAGCAGCGCTTCGAAATCATCGCGCAATTGGCCATGGTATGCCAGCGCTGCGCGCAGGATGCCGATGTCCGTGTTGCCGTGCACCGGCACCGCATCAATGCGGCCCTCGCATCCGTAGATTTCGCGCAACGCGGTATGAAAGGAGTTGTAGTGGACTCCACCGCGCGTGTTGGCCAGCGTGCCGTCGATATCGAACAGGTAAGCGTCGAACTGCCTCCAATGGAAGGGCGCGCCGGGCATCGCTTCAGTGTAGCGGAGGAAGGACGCGAGACGCTTTTCGCTTTTCGCTTTTCCTTTTCGCTGTTCGCTGTTCGCTCTTTGCTGTTCGCGTTTCGCTGTTCGCGTTTCGCCAGACTATCGCCTGTAGCGGCGCTGGTCTCCCACCTGGACGACAACTGAGCCCGACCTGCCGGAACTGGTAGCAGCCAATCATTGACAGCGGGTGCTGGAGATGTCCCGTACCTCTGGCGAAAAGCGAACAGCGAAAGGCGAAAAGCGAGTCCAGCGCGAAGAGCGAAAGGCGAAAAGCGATTCCAGCGATTCGCCAATCGTGCTCTCGCCGGAAAACCTACCTGCATCTTCTGAATTCCAACTACCAGGGGCGAGTGGGAGTAGCTGAACCCGCTGCGCAGATCAGGAGAAACCGACATGAAGCGAATACTTTTGCTGTTAGGCTTCGGCATTCTGGCAGGCACCATAGCATTGGCCCAGGATGCAGCGGGCAGCAGCGCCAGTACGAATTCGCAGCACCAGACCACACAGACCAGGACCCAGTCCTCAACCACCCGGACCAGCGTGATTCGCGGCTGTCTCAGCGGGTCAACCGGAAATTACACCGTCACCGACCCCAATGGCATGCAATACGAAGTGAACGGCGATGACGCGACCCTGCGCTCCATGGTTGGCCGCGAGGTCGAGATGACTGTTTCCGAGGACCGCTCCGGCGACGACTCCACCCAGGCCAGCGGAACCAGCACACACTCTTCGAACACGGTTCAGGCTTCCGACGTCAGGGCGGTCGCCAGCACTTGCACCAATCCTGCCGGCGCGGCGGCTCCATCCGGCAGCAGCGGCACTCAGGACGAGCGGCCTGCGCCACAGATGATGGCGATGCTGCAGCAGCAGAGCGCACCGGGGCAGGACAACGCGCTCGCAAAACGGCAGCGCGCCCCATCCCCAAGCCACGCCGCCGGTGACCAGCCAGACACCGGCGACTTCGGCTTCGCCAACCCAAAGTGAGGGGATGAATAATCCGCAGAGCACCAGTCCGAATGCGGCGCCGAACTCGGCTACGCCGTCCTCCAACACCCAGCAGTCGCAAGCCAACTGCGCCCAGACCAAACCGATCTACGAATGTCAGGCTACGGACATTCCCTGGGCAAAATCATCCGGAGGCAACAACGGGACAGCGAACCCGCCGCACTAAACATTCGCAACACTTGGTTCGAAAGGCCTGCCTGTGCGCAGGCCTTTTCCGTCTGCGCCGGTAACGCCTTTACCAACGGCCAAAGCTGCCGGATCAAACAAAATCCCAAGGTGAATGGCGAAAAGCGGTTGTGCTACACTTCGGCCATCGGGGGTGCGGATGAACGGCACGCTTCGCAAGATGCTCTTTCTGGACCTGATGAAGGGGATGAAGGTCACCTTCCGCAATCAGGACCCGAAGTGCGTGTACACGGAGCAGTATCCGCTGCAACGGCCGCAAGTGGCTGAGCGTTTTCGTGGTGCGCCCCGGCTCAACAACCATCCCGATACCAACGAAACCCTGTGCATCGGTTGCGACCTGTGCGCGCTGGCCTGCCCCGAGCACCTCATCCTGGTTGGCACCGAACGTAACGAGAAGACCCGCCGCAAAGAACTCACCTTCTTCATCTACGATCTGAGCCGCTGCATGTTCTGCGGCCTGTGCGAAGACGCCTGTCCGGTGGACGCGCTGGAGCTGACGCAGGACTTCGAGATGGCCAACTACAGCCGCCAGGGACTGGTCTGGGACCGCGAGACGCTGGAAAAAGGCCCCGAGCCGCAGCCGTATCGGCGCTAGCAGAATTCCATTACTTGCATAGCGCCCCTGCAGTAAGATCGAGATGCGGCGCTGTGAAGGATTCGCGTAAAAACCTCATACATGACATCCGGAAATCGGAATGTTAGAAAGCGAAACCCCAGGCGGGTCGCAAGTCTTGAACAGCAGCTTGCTGCTGTAAAGCACGCGCTGGAGGAACTCAAAAAGAAGTACTGTAAGACTATTGAAGATAAGGCGGAAATCGAAAAACTGGAAGTCCGGAAGAAGCACCTAAACATAAAGCGGAAAGAGCAATCGGAACCGCATTCCCGGCGAGGAGAACGGATGCTATGCAATCAACAACTTTGGGCCCGATCGTGTCACGCCGGCGGGATCATGGCGTGGAGGAGAGCTCCGGCCTGGGTTCGGTGCTGGCGATCTGCATGTGGGTCTATCGGCTGGCGAGGTGCACGCCGTGCTGGGACCCCCAGATGAGCAGGTTCCGTCAGGCGAGGAACTCTACTACGTATATCGCTCATTAGGTATCGACGTGCTGTTTGGTAATTCGCAGCAGGTGAACAGCGTGTATTTCTTCGATGCCAATGTCGAACACCACTCCCACGCGGCTCGCGTGCGCCTGGATGGAATTGAACTGGGTTCAACCCGATCACAGGTCATCAGCAGTCTTGGCCAGCCAGATCTCTTAGGAGGCCCGGTGACAGTAGCCGGCCGAGTCAAGAATTGGATTTGCTACGATTCAGGCGTTGAGTTTGACCTCGACGCGCGAAATCGTGTCACCACCATAATCATCTTTGACGCGAAGAAACAGCCACCACACTGACCTACTCGAAGATCAAAATCGCCGCCGCGATCACCGTCGTCCACAGCCCGCGCTTGTCACCCACCGCACTTTGCGTGATGTTGGCGGTGCGCACGATCTTGTTCGACAGCCGGTAAATCTGCTTTTTCTCGTCCCACGACTTGTCGGCGTCGAACTCCACATCCAGCGTGGTAGCCAGCATTTCCGCCGCCAGTTCCTCGGCATAGTCGCCGGCGTAGTCTTCAGTTTCACCGAAGGAATGATGTTCGCTCAGATAGCCGTAGGTGCTGCGATCGGCGGGAATCGCCAGCCCAATACTGGAAGCGGTCAGGCGATGCGGCTCGCGGGTGGAATTTTCCGCCACCACCGCGAACGTCACTTCGCCGGGCGACAGATAGGGCAATCCTTCTTTGCGCGGGATGAGCTTGCAATTGGGCGGAAAAATCGACGACACCCGCACCAGGTTCTGCGCCGCAATACCGGCGTCGCGCAGCGCCAACTCAAACGAGGTGAGCCGTTCCTTATGTTTGCCCACACCTTTCGTCAGAAAGATGCGTCTGGGGACCATGTCTTTTGCCAATTTGTGAAAGCCTCCGGCGGAGCAAGTGATGCGACGATTTTTCAAAATAACATATTGGCGCTCGGAAGAATGTGAATTCATTACCATGCCCCGTGATGCTGGAATTCGCGCATGGTAGGTTGATACCATGAACCACTTCCTGTTCCTGGCTTTCGCTATCGGATTCGTTGCCGGGCTGCGCTCGCTGGTGACCCCCGCAATCGTCAGTTGGGCCGCGCACCTGGGGTGGCTCAACCTCGGCGGCACGCCACTTTCATTCATGGCATCCCCCGTCGCAGTGGGTACTTTCACCGTGCTGGCTGTGCTGGAGCTGATCGCCGATGTGCTGCCCAAGACCCCGGCCAGGACCGCGCCCGCCAGTCTCGCCGTCCGCGTGATCACCGGCGGACTCTCCGGCGCGTGTCTCTCGGTCGCAAACGGCGGCGCATTGTGGATTGGAGTGGTGCTGGGGATTGCCGGCGCGATGATCGGCGCCTATGCGGGCTACTATACTCGCCGCGGACTGGTGAGCCGGCTCAAAGTGAAGGACATCCTTATCGCGATTCCGGAAGATATCGTCGCCATCGGGTTGGCGTATCTGATCGTGCGCTAAGAAGAAACCAGGAATCGCCCGTCAGTATCGGTTGCCGAGTCGAGCAGCGATTGAAGGCGACGCGCACATCCACCGGCCGATTGCGCTACGTCGAAAACTCGCCGCCGAGCGAGCCATGGCGCAGCCGGAGCCGCGCCGCTCTCGCAAACCTCTGGCCCTCGATGTCTCCCACCCTTTCGCAAAGGATGCGAAAGAACCCGCCCCGAGCCAAGCCAAGGGGATGGGGACCCGCATTACAAAAGCTAACGCTTATGCGTAGTGCTCGGCGTTCTTGGCGATGAACTCCTGCTTGTCGTCGGGAACCTCTTCGGCCAGGAACATCGAGTTCGTCGGGCACACCGGAACGCACGCGCCGCAATCGATGCATCCCTCGGGGTCAACATAAAGCTGGGGTGCCGCTTCAAAACCTTCTTCATCTTTCTTGGGGTGGATGCAGTCGGTCGGACAAGCTTCCACGCAGAGTTCGTCTTTGGTGCAACTATCGGTAATTACGTATGCCATGATTGCGCTCTCTCTTTCTGTTTTATGCTGCCGCCCCACGGCCGGCCGCTAATCTTTGTGACCCGGCGCCAGAACTCTCGCGCCGGGCTGCCTTGTTGCCCTGCTGGGCCAAGGTCTTTGCACAACGCCAATGTACAAAGGCCATGACCGCGGAGGCGGTGATATTGGTCACTCACCTGTTGTGAGCGACCGCACATTTCTGCCGAGGCCATGGGCGCCATCGCCAACTGGGTTGGCAGCGCAATTGCTTCTCTATCGGCAAACAGGCCAGCAAGCCATCCAACGTGGAATTTCGAGCGCTTCCTGCCACGCACAAGGTAATTTGTGCATCTCAGACGTAAGTTCCCGGCAGAATTTCCGTTCGTACTCTCCGCTATAATCGCTAATTCAGCTTGGCTGGTTTCCAAGGGGGCAAGTGCATGCAATCGGGAAGAAAACCGAGGGTGTTAGTGGTGGACGACGAGCAGGTCATCGCCGACACTCTCGCCAGGATCCTGGACCTTAACGGCTACGAGGCGTCCGCCGTCTACAGCGGCACCGCGGCAGTGGAGAGCGCGCGCTCTCTGCAACCCGACCTCGTCATCAGCGATGTCATCATGCAGGACATGAACGGCATCGAAGCTGCCATCCACATTCGCGAGTTTTTGCCGAGTTGCAAAATCCTTCTCTTTTCCGGCCAGGCCGCCACCGCCGATCTGCTGGAGAACGCGCGGGCCCAGGGACACGAGTTCGAGATCCTCGCCAAACCTGTGCATCCCGCCGATCTACTCGCCAAACTGAAGGGCTGAACGTCTCCCCAGCCGATTTTGCTTTAACCACAGAGGCACTGAAGAGGCACTGAGACACAGAGGCAATTCAAGAAGCTCTGTGTCCCTGTGTCCCTGTGTCTCTGTGGTTGATTTGCCTTTTCTATATGTATCTTGGTACATTCGTACCATGGTTAAACCTCCTATCGTCATCGAGCGCGTGCAGACCGGCGTGCGCATGGAAAAGCGCCTGCTCAAGGTGCTGAAGGGGCTCGCCGAGCTCAAGGACATGAGTCTGGGCGATCTGCTGGAAGGCATTGTCTTGCACGCCTTCGAAGGCAAAGCGCCGTTCTCTCCGCCGACCCTGAAGGAAATCGCCAAGCTGCGCGAGATCTACGGCCTGACGTTAACCGCCGCCGACAGCCACCAAATGAAGGAGAAGAAAAGGTGAAAGTTGCACACCTGCTGGCAAGCGCCGCCATCGTGTCGGTATTGACACAGTGTGTCTCAGCAGACACAGTCCAGCGACGGGCCCCGACGGTCGACGCCGATTCCGCTCTGCCCGCCTTGATCCATACCCGCACCGAATTCCACTTCACCGCTAATGGGCCCCTCGAGCAGGTCGCGCCGCTGTTTGGGGCGAATGAAGAGCGCAAGTGGTCGCCCGACTGGAATCCGCAGTTCCTCTATCCCCAGCCCGCGCACGATCAGCCGGGCATGGTCTTCAAGATCATGCATGGGCAGCACGAGGCCATCTGGGTAAACACCGCCTTCGACCTCGCCGCCGGGCACATTCAGTACGCCTACATCCTCAACGACGCGATGGCGACGCTGATCGATATCCATCTCACTCGCGAAGGCGCACAGAAGACCGGCGTGACAGTCGTCTACGAACGAACCGCGCTGATCGCCGAAGCCAATGAACACGTGCAGCACTTCGCCAAAGGCGACGAGCAGGCCGGCAAGGAGTGGGAAGAAGCGATCAACGGGTATTTGAGTAAGCACTCGATTCAAAACGACAAGAAATAACCTTATTGCAAAGGAAGGTGTCATCCTGAGCGAAGCGACCGCGCAACTATCCTGACAAGCGCGTTTTTGTGCGCTTGGCGGGATAGTTGCCCGGGCGCGTAGTCGAAGGACCCCTATAAACAAGCCGATGTAGGGGTCCTTCAACTCCGCGCCCGCCCGACTCGTCCGCGCGGACGAGTCGACAAAAGCATGGCGGGCGCTCCGCTCAGGATGACACCCTCATAATGAAGGACGTGTTCTACAATTCCCGCCGTCCCTCCATCGCTTTCTGCATCGTGACCTCGTCGGCGTACTCGATGTCGCTGCCGACGGGTACGCCGGTCGCGATGCGCGTCACCTTCACTGCCGACGATTTGAACAGGCGCGAGACATAGGTCGCGGTGGCCTCGCCTTCGATGGTGGGATTGGTCGCGAGGATAAGTTCATCCACATTGCCCGATTCGACGCGGCGCGCAAGATTTCCGATGCGCAACTGCTCCGGGCCAATGCCGTGCAGCGGTGAGAGCGCTCCGTGCAGCACGTGATAGACGCCGTTATAGTGGCGCGTCTTCTCGATGGCGGCGATGTTGGTCGGCTCTTCGACCACGCACACCAGTCGCTGATTGCGCGTGGGGCTGGCGCAATAGGTACAGGGATCGACGTCGGTGATGTTGTTGCAGATGGAACAGAGATGGAGGCTGGCCTTGACCTCACGAATGGCGCCGCTCAGCAGCTCGGCGTCCTCGTCGCTGGCGCGCAGGATGTGGAAGGCGAAGCGCTGCGCCGTCTTGCCGCCCACTCCGGGCAGCTTCTTCAGTTCTTCGATGAGTCGAGCCATGGGCTCGGCAAACCTGGACAAGTTCTTTGCCTCGAAAAAGCTTGTTCACCACGGAAGCACGGAATGCACGGAATTAACAGAAATCAGGGTTTAACCCCAGGAGACGGAGATTCAACACATGCGCAACTGCGCTTGTACAAAGATCGCAAAATTCCGTGTATTCCGTGCTTCCGTGGTGAATATGGTTTTTACAGCCCCGGCAGACCCATGCCGCCAAGCATGCCGCCCAGGCTGGACTTCAGCGCCTCGTCCACCTTGCGCGAAGCCTCATTCACAGCGGCGACCATCAGGTCCTGCAGCATCTCGATGTCGCCTGACTTCACCACCTCGGGTTCGATGACGATGCTCAGCAATTGCTTTTGGCCGCTCATGCGCACGGTGACGCTGCCGCCGCCGGACGACGCCTCAATGGTGATCTGCTGCATTTTTTCCTGCAGCTTCTCGGCTTGCTGCCGCGCCTGCGCCAGCATGTCCTGCAAGTTGAATCCGCCCATTTCGCTGTTCGCCTTTCGCTATTCGCTTTTCGCCAGTTGCCTGCTGCCGGATGCCCGCGGTTGGCGAAAAGCGAAGGGCGAACAGCGAAAAGCGACCGTCAGCGACGGTCTTTCTGATCGATGACGGTACGAACCTCGGCGCCAAACTTCTCCTGCATCCGCTGCACAACGGGATCGGCCAGGGCGCGCGCGCGGGCAGTGGAACCATTCGTACCGTTGGCCGGACGCGGCGCGGATTCCGGTTTCTGCGTCACCGCGGCTGCGCCGCCGATCATCTTGAACTTGAGCGGGCGGCCGGAGGCTTTTCCCAGCGCCGTCTGGATGATGCGCTTGGGCTCCGCGCCCAACGCGATATCGATTAACACCTGCGACATCGCGACCGTCACCCCCAGCTCCGAGCCGCGCAACGACCACTCGCCGCCCTCGAGATTGTGCGCCAGCATGTTCTGTCCCGCATCTTCCAGGGCCGTCAAAACCGCGCTCCGCAGCGTATCGACGTTCTCTTCTTGATTGCCGGTTTCGATGTTGGGAGCTTCGGCTGTCTCTTCCTCTTGAATCGCGACTGCGGTGGCGAGGCCGTTCGCGGTACTCGCTTCGGCCACCGGACTGGCCACTGCGATCGATGCCTTCCCGTTTGCAATCGGCGCGGCATTCGGCGATGCAAGCGGCGTTTCTGCTTTCGGTTCGGACTTGCGGCTGCGGTCGGCCTCGAAAGGCGATGGCCGGGCAAAAGGCGAGGCTGCCGGAGCCGACGAACGAACCTCAGCCTCTCGCGCACGCGACGCCGCAGGCCGGGCCGCGGCGGACGATGGTGCCCCGCCGGCGCGCGCCGTTGCCGGGCCGCTGCTCTTCACGGCTTCCCCGCTCAACCACTGCTCCAGAGGCAGCAGGCGCTGGGCGTGTACCAGCTTCAGCAGGCCGAGCTCGAGATGGAAGCGCTGCTCCTGCTTGTAGCCTAGATCGCTGTGGGTGCGCAGCATGATCTGCATGAAGCGCGAGAGATCTTCCTCGCTGAAACGCTCGGCTACGCGTGCCACACGGGCGCGCTCGTCGGCAGAAATCTGCAGCACCGGCGAATCGCCGCCCGCAACCTTGGCTACCAGCGCGTTGCGCAGAAAGCGCAGCATCTGCCGGGCGAAGTGTTGCGGGCTTTGCCCTTCCACCAGCAGGCGATCGATACTGCGCAAAACATCTTCGCTGGAGTTGCGCGCGACCGCGTCCATCACATCTTCCAGCACCTGCGTGGGCACCGTGCCGACCAGCCCGCGCACCACATCGGCGCTAAGCGTCGTGCCGCAGCAGGCGATGGCCTGGTCCATGATGCTGAGCGCGTCGCGCATGGAGCCGTCGCCGACCTCGGCCAGCATCGCCAGCGCAGCGTCGTCCGCGGCAATTCCCTCTTTCTGGGCAATGTCGCGCAGTTGCTGGACGATGTCGTCGAAGCGCACGGCGTGAAAGCTGAAGTGCTGGCAACGCGAGCGGATGGTCTGCGGAATATCTTCCGGCTGCGTGGTCGCCATCATAAAGACGATGTGTCCTGGCGGCTCTTCCAGCGTCTTCAGCAGCGCGTTGAAGGCGGCGTCGGTAATTTGGTGCGCTTCGTCGAGGATGTAAATCTTGTAGCGGTCGCGCGCGGGCCGGTAGCGCGCCGCCTCGCGCAGCTCGCGAATTTCGTCGATGCCGCGGTTGGTGGCGGCGTCGATCTCGATCACATCGACCGCATTGCCGGCGCGAATCTCGCGGCAGGAGTCGCAGACGCCGCACGGCTCCGGCACGGGATGGTCCTGCGACTGGCAGTTCAGCGCCATGGCCAGAATGCGCGCGATGGTTGTCTTGCCGATGCCGCGATGGCCGCTGAAGATATAGCCGTGCGCGATGCGGCCCTGCTCGATGGCGTTCTTCAGCGTGCGCGTGACGTGGTCCTGGCCGATCACGTCGGAGAATTTTTGTGGCCGGTATTTGCGCGCGAGGACCTGATAGCTCATGGAAGGAAGCTTCGATTATACGGTGCGCGCCTGTGGAACGGGACAGCCCGATGGGAGATAATCGGTCATTTCGTTTTTCGGGGGTGAGGAGTGAACAGTCTTGCATCGCTACGTGAGTTGATCGACCGCCTGCCCGCGCGCCTCGACGCGCTTCCGCGGGAGCGTGTGGAACACAAGCCGGCGCCCGCGACCTGGTCGGCGAAAGAAGAGCTGGGACACCTGCTGGATTCGGCGGCCAACAACTATCAGCGCATTGTGCGCACCCAGATCGAAGAACGGCCAGCCATGCCGAGCTACGACGGCGAAGGATGGGTGGCGCTGCAGCAGTATCAGCAGCGCGATTGGGCGATGCTCATTGACTTGTGGGCGGCCCTGAACCGGCAGTTGCTGGCGGCAGCCGAAGTGGCTCCGGAAGCTGCTGGTCGCGCACCTGCACCATTGGCGACTCGGCTCCGCTGACGCTGCAATTCGTCTTTGACGACTACGTCGACCACATGCTGCATCACCTGCGGCACATGGGCGTGAACGTCGAGGACTTGGCTCCCGCGAAGGCGGCAGCGCAGTGACCCCTTTTCACCACGGAGACACAGAGGCACAGAGAAGAAAACCTCGATCAGAGCCAGCCCTCGCCAGGGTCCCCGGTTTTCGTCGGCTCCTGGTGACAAACAAATGAGGTTGCAAGGGTGCAGCTAGAACTGCGCCCTGCAACCCTCCAAGGCAACGACTTTTTCCGCGGCCGCTCAAGGCGTGCTTGCCTGCCCTGGCTGGGCGTAATAACCGGAGCGGGTTCGCGCCACCAGTCCGGGCTTGTCGAGCTTGATGTCCACGGCATGATATTCGTTCGGACCGTCCCCGGCAGCCGCGTCAAAGGAGAGGACGTAAAAGCTATTCGCGTCAGAAATGCAGGCTGCAATCCCGCCTGCTATATCGTTGGTTGAATTGAGAACCAGGCCTCCGCTCTGGTAGGCAAGCACCTGCACTGCCAGATTTCCAAACTGCACTTGTTTTGTCGCGGTTACTCCCTTTAAGAAAGCCTTGTAGTAATCGCGAACTCCGGCGGCAGAGGCCGACCCGGCTGGATTGACATTGTAGAGAGTGATGCGAGCGCGCCGCAGCGCGTCCGAAAGGGCAACCACTGAGTTGAATATATCCTGCTGGGTCTTTCCGCTGACTGGCAGCAGCGCTGGGCCGGAAAAAAGGGGCCAAGTGGGACTGATCCAGACCACGAGTTTGCGACCGGGCCGGGCGGCTTCGTAGTCGGCCAGTTGCCCGAGGGTGCGGACAGACAACTGCAGGCGGTCAATGGCGCCGTACAATCCTTGTGTCCGACTGACGTTGCGCAGAGGGTTTTTGGTCTGATTGAGGTCGGCGATCAGAGTCTTGGTATCGCGCGAGGGCGCACTTCTGATTGCTCCCGCATCGGTGAAGAAGACAATCGACATCGGCTGGGCAAGCTGGCCGCCGCTTTGTCGCAGAAACTTTTCTATCTGTTGCCGCTCGATTACAACGTCCTGGAACGAAGCGTTGACTTCATCGACGACCAAAGTGATTTCGACCGGCGGGTCAGCGGTCGCGCCCTCCACTGCACGGAAGGAGATAATTTTCTGTGGTTGTTTGTCGTCGAGAAGCGTGAAGTCCTGCTGTTGCAGACCAGTCAATGGCTGTCCGAATCTGTCGGTGACGGCTACGTCAAGCGTGACTTGGTGATTCGCAGTGCCGGCCGGGACCGACGCGAGAACCTGAGACTGCCCGGTGTCGCCAAGTGGCGAGAACGCCACGGTTGTGGTTGCATCATTGCTCCGCGTTTGCGCGGGAGTCGTGGTTTGCTGCGCCGTCAAAGTTGCTCCAAGTAGCAACAGCGCCAGCAACGTAACTGCGGTTTTCCCAGAATTGGTTTTCATGTCCGCCTCGTTTCTAGTCCGCGGGAGCGACCGGGCTGATGGTAGGAACACTTGTAGGGTGACTACGACGGTAAAGTAGCGTCACGAACAGTCAAGTTTGATTAAGACGCAGCGGGTGGAAGAGATGAAAGCTGCGCAACCGAGTTACGCGCGCAGCAGATGCCGGGTGTTGCTTCCTTGACAAGCAACGGACTAACCGGCGGCTGGGCTTTCTCCGAATAGATGTTGATGTCAGGCGATAGCACAAGCAACCAGCTTCAGGCTTTTGCGGGTTTGTTCTTCTCTGTGTCTCTGTGCCTCTGTGGTGGACTTCAAGGCCGTCGCTTCTTCGACTCTTTTTTCGCCGCGACTTCGGCTTGCTTCTTCTTGCGCGCCTCGGCGCGGCGCTGCTTCTTCACTTCTTCGGGTGAGTACATGCGTGCCGCGGCATTTCTTGCTGCCGCAGGAGCAAGGCGCGTCGTCGTCGCCGTCGTACAGCCAATAATCGTAGGTAAGTTCCTCGCCGGCGGCGATGTCGCGGATGCTCGCGATGTAGACCCGGCCGTCTTCTTCGTCGGTCTCGCAGTTGGGATCGCAGGAGTGGTTCACGAACATGGCCATGCCGTGGCCGTCGATTACGACCTCGCCATCCCCGACGCCAAAAAGATAGGTGAACGGCCGCCCTTCGTAGCGGACGTTGCCCTCGGCCTTACTGATGCGCTCGCCGGCATACTCCAGCACACGCGTGCCGCTGGGGATGGGGTCGAGGGTGAAACATCCGGCGGCATGAATGTCGGAGGAGCGAACGATCAGACGAGGCAAGCGGCGAGTCTCCTGATGATTCGGGCAGTATAGCCGAATGCCGCCGCGACCGGCGTCACAGCCCGTGGTTCAATTGCCAGTTCACAATCGGCGCCGGATTTCGTATCTTGATAGAGAGTGATTGCGGAGGCGTCTTCATGGTGCATGTTCTGATACGTCACAAAGTAGCCGACTACCCTCGCTGGAAAGAAGCGTTCGATTCCCACCTGACCAGCCGCAAACGCGCCGGGGAAACCGGCTGCCATGTTTTCCACAGCCTGGAAGATGCGCACGAGATCGTGGTGCTGTCCGACTGGCAAACGGTGGAGGAAGCGCGCAAGTTCATGAACTCCGACGAACTGCGCCAAAGGATGCAAACTGCGGGAGTGCAGGGAAATCCCGACGTGCAGTACCTGGAAGACGCACGCGTCGTGCATCGTAGCTCTGCCGATTAGTTCCGGGGACACCACAAAATTTTTTCCGCTCCCTCTTGACACCGGTGCGGTGGATGGAGTTGCGTCTGGCGCCGAATTTCCGCGCGCGTAAGCCGCGCTTGCGACCCGCTACCTGCCCGCAAAGTTGCGAAAACCGCCGGTATTCATGCGGCTCTCGCGCGATCTGCGAAATTGTCAAGGACAGACGTGCAACAATTTTGCACTCGGCAAAATTTTGTTTGCCCGATTCCGTTGACAAACCAATCGGGAAAGTTAAAATACCCGACTGACTCTCCGAAGTGATTTGCAACCGTGACCAGCTCAACTGAAAGCCCCGACGTTCTTCTGCAAACCGATTTCCCCAACCTGCAACTGTTCGCCAGCGGCAAGGTGCGCGACCTGTACAAGGTGGGCGCCGACCGTCTGCTGTTTGTGGCCACCGACCGCATCTCGGCATTCGATTACGTACTGGCGACCGGCATCCCGCAAAAGGGACGCGTGCTGACGCAGCTCTCGCTGTTCTGGTTCGACTTTCTCAAGGACATCGTGCCGAACCATCTCGCGACCGCCGACGTGGCTCAGTATCCGGAGGAGCTGCAAGCCTACGCCGGCCAGTTGCGCGGCCGCTCCATGCTGGTGATGCGCGCGCAGATGATTTCCATCGAGTGTGTGGCGCGGGGATATCTCTCCGGCTCGGGATGGAAGGAATACAAAACGAGCGGTACGGTGTGCGGCATCAAGTTGCCCTCGGGATTGCGCGAGTCGGACAAGCTGCCCGAGCCGATCTTCACGCCCGCGACCAAGGCGACCAGCGGACACGACGAGAACATCTCGTTCGATCAGATGGTGGCGCTGGCGGGCCGCGAGATCAGCGAGCAGTTGCGCGACCTGACCCTGAGGATTTACAAAACCGCGGCGGATTATGCCGAGACGCGCGGCATCATCATCGCCGACACCAAGTTTGAGTTTGGGCGCGCGGCGCGCGGGCTGGTGCTGGCCGATGAAGTGCTGACCCCGGACTCGTCGCGCTTCTGGCCGAAGGATAAGTATCGTCCCGGGGGAGCGCAGGAGTCATTCGACAAGCAGTACGTGCGCGACTATTTGGAATCGATCAAGTGGAACAAGCAGCCGCCGGCGCCGGCGCTGCCTCCCGAGGTAGCGGCCAAGACCAGCGAAAAATACGTTGAGGCTTACACCCAGTTGACCGGCCATCCACTGCCGGCCTGAGGGAGGGCCGATGATGGGCCTGTCAACGCTCGACTGGTTGATTGTGCTGGTGGTGGTGGTTTCCACGTTGCAGGCCCTCACCGAAGGATTTTTCCACGAGTTCTTTGCCCTGGCCGGGGTGGTGGTGGGGTACCTGGTCGCGGCTTGGGAGTACCCGCGGGCGGCTGCGTGGTATGGGCATTATGTGAACTCCGAGTGGACGGCGGAGATTGCCGGGTTCTTTACCATTTTTTTTCTGATCGTGCTGCTGGCGGGATTGCTGGGGCGTTTGGCGCGCTGGGCGGTGAAGGGCATCGGACTGCGATGGTTCGATCGCCTGCTGGGCGCAGTCTTCGGATTCATTCTGGGCATCGCGGTGAGTGCGGTGATCGTGCTGGCCCTGGCGGCCTTCGCTCCGCAATGGGGACTTACGCAATCGCGCTTTGCTCCCACGCTGCTGACCACCAGCCGGGGGCTGATCTGGGCGGCGCCGGCCGAGTTGCGGCAGCGATTCTGGACGGGATGGGAGCTGCTGCGCACCGTGCCCCAGCATGTCCCGCTCCAGCAGCACGGCAACACGGAAACAAAATAATGATGTTGTAGGCGAGACAAAGAACATGCAAGAGAGAGGCGTCGTGAAAGATCAACTGGAAGCTTTGGTTGTGCACATGTTCCGCGCTGGCATCACCTATTCCGAAGGGGTCAGTGAGTTCAAGAAGAAATTCATCCTCACGGTCCTGCAGGATTGCAACGGCAACCAGTGCAAGGCTGCCCGCCTGCTGGGTATGCACCGCAACACGCTCAGCCGCACCATCGCCGACCTCAAGCTCGACGCCAAGGGGTTGCGCGACGGCGTCCGCCGTCCTCCGCGCAGTGTTCACACTTTGCCCACAGACAGGAAGGGTGTGCGCTAAGCGCCCTTCCTCTCGCGCTCAGCACCTGCCAGCCAGCTTACGGCGCCCTGCGCGGGCGTCAGGATAGCACTGCTTTGACAGAATTATCCAATTCCGGAGAATATTGGTAGTGTCTCAGTTTTTCCGCCCCTCGTTGCTAGCAACCCGTCTCTAAAAAGCTGATTTTGGACAACTTAACTATGCTCATCCGTGTCTAAGTGATTGCCTACGGCATTTTGGGGATTGTTTTCTAAGAAATTTGGGATACGATGTCGAGCTTAGCCTCAACCAGGGGGAATGCGATGGCTTCAGTGGCCGCTTGCTGCGACACGGATTTCATTCGTGAACAGTTTGCCCGTGTACCCGAAGTCCAGAGTGTGCACCTCTTCCTGCGCGACAGCACCTGCCACATTACTGCCGCTGTTCCCGTCAAGAATTACGCCTTGGAGGATGCGCTGTACGATATCCAGTACGCAATCATGGACCGCCTTCCCGACTTCCTGGTAGACCTGAACATCGTCGTGCTCAACGGTAGAGACTTGCAAGAAATTGTCACCGACATAGGGTCGCCTCTCATTCAACGGGCTGCATAGGCCGCCTTGCCGACGAAAGAACAACATCTAAAGCAAGATGCAGAAACGAGGCGCTGGCCGGCGTTCTGCTTCGGACCGAGTACGGTGAATGGACCGTAACGATATATTTCTATGCCGCCGTTCACTACATAGAAGCGTTTCTCGCGGTTCAGGGCGTACATTGCGATGAACACACGGAACGGAACACATATGTCGGCAGGATTGCCGAACTTCGAAGAGTCGGGAAGGAGTACTCGGCGCTCAGAACCGTGAGCAGGCAGGCTCGATACCACGCTCTACCGATCTCACCAGACGACGTAAGCAGGGCTCAACAGAACCTCGCCACTGTGAAGGCGCAAATTGAATATGTCCTCACCGGCAAGAAGCAGTAGGCGCCCCGCAATTTCAAACTGAGAAACTACGAGAAGGTTGATGGCTTCTTGGGGAGCTTCAAAAGCCCAACCGAGTCGGGGGTTGAGCGACTCTCCGGACTCCTGGAATTCACGCGCGCCCTTTACCAAACCGAGAATAGGCGTGACTTCCATCACAGGTGCGCGTGACACTTTTGTTACTCCTCCGCCGCCCAGAAGCTTAGACTAATGCTTTATCCATTTATAAAGGACTCATACATGACAACGACCGCTGTCAAGCCTACGCTGAACAGCCAGCTCAAAGCCGATCCTTCCTCCGACGTTTACCGTTCCGAAACCCATCCCCTGGATACGCTGTTCATGCCGCAGAGCGTCGCCGTGATCGGCGCCTCCGAGCGCCAGGGCAGCGTGGGCCGCTCGGTGTTGTGGAACCTGCTGAGCAGCCCGTTCGGCGGCACGGTGTTTCCCGTCAATGCGAAACGTCCCAGCGTGCTGGGCATCAAGGCTTATCCCAGCGTCAAGGATTTGCCCGACAAAGTTGACCTGGTCGTGGTCACCACGCCGGCCGATACCGTGCCTGACCTCATCGCCGAAGCGGTCGAAGTCGGGATTCCCTCCGCGATTG
Source organism: uncultured Acidobacteriaceae bacterium (assembly GCA_963713465.1). GTDB lineage: Bacteria > Acidobacteriota > Terriglobia > Terriglobales > Acidobacteriaceae > Bog-257. The sequence goes on along the minus strand of CAVQLZ010000010.1, from coordinate 448,429 downwards.
TGATTTCCGCCGGCTTCAAGGAGTTCGGCGAGCACGGCAAAGAGCTGGAACGGCAAATCTCGCAGATTATTCGCGGCAAGATGCGGCTGATCGGCCCCAACTGCCTGGGCGTGATGAACCCGATTCGCGGCCTGAATGCGACCTTCGCGCATAGCGTAGCGCGGCCGGGGAATGTCGCCTTCATCAGCCAGAGTGGCGCGCTCTGCACCGCGGTGCTGGACTGGAGCTTGCGCGAGAACGTCGGCTTCAGCGGCTTCGTCTCCATCGGCTCCATGCTCGATATCAACTGGGGCGACCTGGTGGACTACTTCGGCAGCGATCCCCGCACCCAGAGCATTGTCATCTACATGGAATCGATCGGCGACGCGCGCTCGTTCCTCTCCGCCGCGCGCGAGGTCTCGCTCACCAAGCCGGTCATCGTGATTAAAGCCGGACGCACCGCCGCCGCGGCCAAGGCTGCCGCTTCCCATACCGGCTCGCTTACCGGCAGCGATGAAGTGCTGGACGCGGCCTTTCGCCGCACCGGCGTTCTGCGCGTCAACAGCATCGCCGACATCTTCTTCATGTCCGACGTGTTGGCCAAACAGCCGCGTCCGCGTGGCAACCGCCTTTGCATTCTGACCAACGCCGGCGGCCCGGGCGTGCTCGCCACCGATGCGTTGGTGGCGGGAGGCGGCGAACTGGCCGAGCTCTCGGCCGAGACCATGAAGGCCTTCGACGAATTCCTCCCCGCGCAATGGAGCCACAACAATCCGGTGGACATCCTGGGCGACGCCGAACCCGAGCGTTACGCCAAGTCGCTGGAGATCGCCGCCAAAGATCCCAGCATCGACGGCATGCTGGTGGTGTTGACGCCGCAAGACATGACCCATCCCACGCAGATCGCGGAGAAGCTGAAGCCCTACGCGAAAGGGCTGCACAAGCCGGTGCTGGCCAGTTGGATGGGCGGCGCGGAAGTCGCTGCGGGCGAGCAAATCCTTAATCAGGCGGGCATCCCCACCTTCCAATTTCCCGACAGCGCAGTGCGCGCCTTCAATTACATGTGGCGCTATGCCTATAACCTGAAGGGCATCTACGAAACCCCTGCCCTGCCGCAGCACGCCGATGCGGCGCTGCAGCGCGGCAAGGCCGAGAGCATCATTCGCGACGTTCGCCAGTCGGGCCGCACCATCCTGACGGAATACGAGTCGAAGCAACTGCTGAAATGCTACGACATACCGATCGTGGAGACGCGCATCGCGGTGACCGAGGCCGAGGCGCTGCAAGCCGCGGAAGAGATCGGCTATCCCATCGTCCTCAAGCTGTACTCGCTCACCATCACCCACAAGACCGATGTCGGCGGGGTGCAGCTCAATTTGCGCGATGCGCAAGCCGTCAAAACTGCGTTTAACGCCATCCGGCAAGCGGTCACGGAAAAAGCCGGCGCCGATCATTTTCAGGGCGTTACCGTGCAGCCCATGGTGAAGCTCGACGGCTACGAACTGATCATCGGCAGCAGCCTGGATTCGCAGTTTGGCCCGGTGATTCTCTTCGGCACCGGCGGGCAGTTGGTCGAGGTGTTTAAGGACCGCGCCCTGGCGCTGCCGCCGCTGAATTCCACGCTGGCGCTGCGCATGATGGAACAGACCAACATCTTCCGTGCGCTAAAAGGCGTTCGCGGACGCAAGCCGGTGGACATCGCCGCGCTGGAAGATTTGCTGGTGCGTTTCAGCCAACTGGTGGTCGAGCAGCCGTGGATCAAGGAGATCGACATCAATCCGCTGCTGGCCTCGCCCGACCGGCTGTTGGCGCTGGATGCGCGCGTGGTGGTGCACGGCGCCGATGTCGCCGAAGACCAGCTGCCCACGTCCGCGGTTCGTCCCTATCCCATCCACCTGGTTTCCGAGTGGAAGATGAAAGACGGCAGGCAGGTGACCATCCGCCCGATTCGTCCCGAGGACGAGCCGGCGATGATCAAGTTCCACGAGAAGCTCTCCGAGCGCAGCGTGTACCTGCGCTGGTTCCAGCCGCTGAAGCTATCTTCGCGCACTGCGCACGAGCGCCTGACGCGCGCCTGCTTCATCGATTACGACCGCGAGATGGCGCTGATCGCCGAACGCGAAAGCGCTGGCGAGAAAGCGATTCTGGCGGTCGGCCGCATGAGCCGGATGCACGGACTGAACCAATCCGAACTGGCCGCGGTGGCCATCGACGAAGCCCAGCGCCAGGGCCTGGGCACGGAGATCTACCGGCGGCTGATTGAAGTTGCACGCCACGAGAAGTTAAGCAAAGTGGTTTCCAACATGCTGCCGGAGAACCGCGAGATGCGGTCGCTCTGCCAAAAACTGGGCTTCAAGATGTACTCGAACCTGGAAGACAACATGATCTGCGCCGAGCTGGAGCTGTAAGGCGCATCGTCTTTGTCGATTCGCATGGTATGATTCCCATTTTCCGGGGACAGCCGGCGAAGCGGTTGCGGCAGCCGCGTCTCAGGGGCGATCGCTAAACCGTGCCAAGTGAAAAACAGGTCCATTGGTCGCAGCTGCGCGTCGGCATTACTGTCCTCGTCGCGCTGATCACCCTTGCCGTCCTTATCTTCCTCATGACCGGCACCACCGGTCTGTTCACCAAGAAGATCGTGTTCACGCCTTCGTCGACAACGCGGGCGGCTTGCGGATGGGCGCGCCGGTGCGTCTGGAAGGCGTCGATATCGGCAACGTCGCCGGCATCCGCGTGTCCACCAATCCGCCCAACAAATCCACGCCGGTGGAGATCACCATGAAGATCACCACCAAGTACAAGGAGAGCATGAGCAGCGGGTGCGAGCTGGCGCTGACCACCGCCGGCGTGCTGGGCGAGGTCTTCGTCGACCTGAATTGCACCGAGGCCAAGGGCCGTCCGCTGGAGAACGGCGACACCCTGGCCACGCGCTCTACGCCGCAGCTGCAGGACGTGGTGCGCGCCAGCCAGGGTACGCTGGAAAACGTAAACGTCCTGGTCAAGCAGTTGAGCGGCATTCTGAACTACATCCAGAGCGGCCAAGGTTCGATCGGCAAGATCATCTACGACTCTTCGTTGTACGACCGGGCCAGCGCTACCTTGAGTGACCTGCAGCACGTCGCCAACCAGATCAATTCGCCCCAGAGCACAATCGGCAAGCTGATCAACAACGACGAGCTCTACCAGAAGCTGGACGGTGCAGTCGACAAGGTGAATAAGATCATCGACGAGGTCAACAGCGGTCAGGGCACGGTGGGTAAGTTCCTGAAGGATCCCGCGCTGTACGACAATGCCAACAAGATGGTCTCCGGCGCCAATCAGTTGGTGGGCGACATCAATGCCGGCAAGGGCACGCTCGGCAAGCTGGCCAGGGACCAGGCGCTGGCGGACAAGCTCGACAACACCATCACTCGCCTCGACAATATTGTCGACCGGCTCGATAAGGGCGAGGGCAGCGCCGGCAAGTTCCTCAAAGATCCGGCACTGTACGACAACAGCAACGATCTTCTGGTGGAAACGCGCAACTTGATCAAAGCGGTGCGCCAGAACCCGAAGAAGTATCTCACCATCTACCTGAAGATCTTCTGAGCGGTGACCTCTGCGCTTTACGAGTTGGAAGTTCACGGCCACGTCGCGGTGCTTCGCCTGGTGATCGCATGACGGCATGAACCGCCTCACCTCGGCGCGGGTCGAGGCGCTCACCGCTGCGGTCGAGGAGTTGGCGGTTTGTCCTCCGTCGCGGCTGGTTATCGCCGGCAATGCGCACTTCTTCTCCGCCGGCGCCGACCTCAACCAGATCACGGCGCTTACCGGCCCGCAAGCGCTGGACTTCGCCCGCATGGGCCAGCGGCTGATGAATGCCGTCGCTCACTTCCCTGCTCCCACCGTCGCGGCGGTTCACGGCTACTGCATGGGAGGCGGGCTCGATCTTGCATTGGCGTGCGGTCGCCGCATCGCAGGCCCGCATGCGGTGTTCGGGCATCGCGGCGCAGCCCTCGGTTTGGTGACTGGCTGGGGAGGCACGCAACGCCTGCCGCGCCTGATCGGCAAAGTTCGCGCCCTGCAGATGTTTCTAGCGGCCGAAAAGGTAGGCGCGAAACGTGCACTCGAGATTGGCTTGGCGGACGCGCTCGCCGACGATCCGCTCTCCACCGCCCTCCAAGATGTTGGTGCCCCAGGTTCGCGTCCTTCCTTTGGACGCTAACCTGGGTTCAGGAAGGGCCGCACCGTGCCATGTGTATTTTCGTCGCACGGTTGACCCCAGGTTAGCCCAACCGAAGGGCGAACCTGGGGCACCGAGTCTCTACTCCCAACTCCGAGCTTGAAACTCGCAACCGGAAACTCGAAACTAATCCTGTGTCCCGCATCGATCTCAGCCGCGAACTGAAGCAACTGGCTCTCGACGCCGGCTTCGATCTGGCCGGAATCGCCGGCGTGGCCGACACCGAAGAGCACGGCTTCTTTCCCACCTGGATGTCGGAAGGGCGCGCCGGGGAGATGAAGTATCTGGACGCGCGCAACGAGGCGGGGGAATTGAAGCGCGCCTCGCTCTCCAACGCTGTGCCCTGGGCGCGTTCGGTGTTGGTTTGTGCGCTCAACTACAACACCGGGCAGCCGTATTCCACCCATGCCGGCGCTCCCACCCAGGGCGCGATCTCGCGTTATGCCTGGTCACAACGTGACTACCACGATGTCCTGCTGGAGAAGTTGCGCGCGGCCGAAGCAAAGTTTCTGGCGCTGTGCGGCGACCGCGAGATGCCCGCGCCCCGCACCTGGTGCTACGTCGATACCGGCCCGGTCATCGAGCGCGTCTTCGCCAAGTACGCGGGCATCGGCTGGATCGGCAAGAACACCTGCGTACTCAACCAGCAACTCGGCTCCTGGCTGTTTCTCGGGGTGATGCTGACCTCGTTGGAGCTGACGCTCGATCTGCCGCCCGCCGACCGCTGCGGCACCTGCACGCGTTGCCTTGACGCGTGCCCCACCAGCGCCTTCCCCGCGCCCTATCAGCTCGATGCGACCAAATGCATCGCGTATCTCACCATCGAGCTGCGCGGCTCCATCCCCGAAGGACTGCGGCCCGGTATCGGCCGGCAAGTCTTCGGTTGCGACATTTGCCAGGATGTCTGCCCGTGGAACCGGAAGGCGCCAGTCACCAGCCTCGCGGAGTTACAACCGCGGCCGCAACTGGTGAATCCGGACCTGGAATGGCTGGCGCGACTCACGCAGGAAGAATTTCGCGAGCTGTTTCGCGCCTCTCCCGTCAAGCGCGGCAAACATCGCGGGCTGCTGCGCAATGTAGTGGTCGCGATGGGCAATAGCGGCGACCAACGCTTCCTCGATATTCTGCGGCAGCTCGCGCGCGATGAGGACCCGCTCATCGCCGAGCACGCGCGCTGGGCCGTTAACAAAGTTGTTAATAGTTAGGGAAACGCTGATTAAGCCTTGAAAGGGACGGTCTTCAGACCGTCCATAAATTCGGCCTTTTCGATTGCGGCTTTAGCCGCTGAATGGGAATGCTATCTCCGCTCCTCGGTGAAATTCCACCGGAAAAGGACTGATGTTGTACCTCGGCGGCAAGTTCTCGCTATGGCGTGATCTCCCAAATAACTCCGAGACCGTGTGCGCCGCCCTCGTCAGCCGTTCCGAAGAGATTGCCATTGTTGTCGACCAGCACTTTGCCATAGGGCATTGAGCCGTCTTCCGCGCCGAAAAAGTCGTAGAGGTCGGTGTAAGTCCAGCTACCGTTCCCGTCAGGTGTCAGCTTGAATACTTCGCCATATCCGTAAGCGCCTCCGAGCGTGTCACCGTAGAGATTTCCAGCCGCATCCATGGTCACACCGGCGTACGGCCCCGCGAGCCCCCGGACGGGGGTGAAGTCGTGGATCAAGGTAAACGTCCATCCCCCTTGTGAAGGTGATAGTTCGAAAACCGAGCCCGTACCGCCGTTGCCGCTTGTGGTTCCATAGAGATTCCCCGCCTGGTCGAAGATCAAGCCGCCGATAGGGTACGCTCCATCGCTGCCGCCTTGGAAATTGTAGAGGATGGTTTCTGTCCACTCGGAACCGGATGGAGTCAATTGGAAGACGAGTCCGGCGTCGTGAGCTCCACCGGCCAAGGTCGTGCCGTAGAGATTCCCAGCCCGATCGAAGATCACTCCGCCCTCCGGCTGCAGTCCATCTGGACTGTTTGAAGCTGGGAATTCATAGAGAACGTTGTTGGTCCAGCCGCCATTCACGGGCGTCAGCTCATAAACTGTACCGACAGCAAGACCAGAGGCGCCACCTGTGGTGCCGTAGATGTTGCCCTCCTGGTCGAATATAAGGTCGCCATATTCCGGGGGACCGCCACCGTCGCTGCCTCCCTGAAATCGGTGGAGGATCGTATTGTTCCAATCGCAAATCACGGCCGTACAGGCTGAAGCAGGCGGGGTAAGGTTGAATACTAAGCCGAGGTCGTAGTAGCCACCTTCGGCAAAACTATACAGGGTATTGTTCGGGCCGATGACCACTCTCGCCAGAGGATCTTGTCCGTAATAGCCTCCGGGAAGGTTGTAGAGTGGAGTGACGGTCCATCCGCTACCAGCGTGGGCTAAGCGGTAGATGACGCCGCCATTACTGCGGTCACCACCTTGCGAGGTGATCCCGTAGAAGGTTGATGCCCCGGCCATGGTAAGGCCCGCAATCGGATTGGCTCCGTCGCCGCCGTCAGTAAACGAATGTAGTACCTGGTAGGTTTGCGCCTGCGCCGATACACTCAGCAGCACGGCCAGCGCGAGCCATAGAACTGAAAGGAACCGTGCACTTCCGTTTTGGAGCTTCCGAAACATTGGATCTCTCCTTTTCCTTACGGCGTGATCTCCCAGACGACACCGTACTCACCCTCTCCGCCTTGTGACACGGTGCCATAGGCGTTGCCGTGCGCGTCGAGTACCACATTGCCGATGGGAAATTCTCCGTCGTCATAATTGATGAAGTCATGGAGGCTGGTGTACGTCCAGTAGCCACTGGAAGGGATCAGCTTAAAAGCGGCGCCTAATCCAAGACCGCCGCCGTACGTGGTGCCGTAAAGATTACCGGCTGCGTCCAGAGTTAACGGACCTTGCAGTCCTCCGTCACCTACTCCGCTGGTAAAAGCATTCAATACGGTTTCTGTCCAGCCCCCTTGCCCATCAGGGCTCAACTCGAAAGCCGTGCCACCGCCTTGATAGCCGCCGGTGAAGTTTGTGCCGTAAAGATTGCCCGACCCATCGAAAATCAATCCCGCCAGGGGGGTGCACCCGTCGCCAATATTTGGGTTGAAGGAATAGAGAACATTTTCCGTCCAGCCAGAGCCATTCGGAGTTAGTTGAAATACCGTGCCGCAGTTATAGGTACCGCCGCCGCTCGTGGTGCCGTATAGGTTACCGGCGCCATCGAAGATCACGCCGATAGGTGAACTTCCGCCGTTGCCTTCCGTGAAGCTATAGAGAATGCTTTCCGTCCACTGGCCGCCGGAGGCGAGTGTTAGCTTGAAGACAGTACCGCATCCAACTCCGTTACACCCGGTGCTACCGCCACCATAATAGGTCGTTCCGTAAATGTTGCCCGCCTGATCGAAAACCAGGTCGCCCGGCGCGGGAACTTCTCCATCCGTGCCCCCGGTAAAACTGTAAAGCACCGTTTCCGACCAGGGCGCTAAGACGCTACCGGATGCGTGCGATGCTGGCCGCACATTGAAAACCGTGCCGCAGCCACCACCACCGCAACCCGTACCTCCGCCGCCCTCGGTTGTGCCGTAGAGAGTGCCGTTAGGCCCGACGATCACCCTCGCTGTCGGACCTGAACCATCACTTCCCCCGGCAAAACTATAGAGCGGCGTGAACAGCCATCCGCCGTTCTTGTGCACCATCTTGAAAACTGTGCCGCGACCCGAACTGCCACCCTCGTAAGTGGTTCCATAGATGTTTCCCGCTCGATCCATCTCCAGCCCGGCATAAGGAATTCCGCCGTCCTGTCCACCGGTGAACGGATGGAGCGGTACAAAGCTCTGGGCATCCGCCGATTGTGCCGCAACTATGGTCAGCGCCAGAACCAGCGCGACTGCGAAGACCGAACTCAGGAAGCGATTTCGCAAAGCTGAGGTGGAGAGCTGGAAGCGGTTCGTCATGGCTGGGTCTCCTTTACAATGCGACCGTTGGACTTGGGAATGTTATCTCCGCCTCTCGTGCAAATTCCAGCGGAAAAGGACTGCTGCTGTACCTCGGCCGAAGCTCGCGCTACTGCGCGATCTCCCAGAGTACGCCTTCATTCTCTCCGCCCTGTGACGCGGTGCCGTAGGCGTCGAGTATCCCATTGCCGATTGGAAATTCTCCGTCCTCGTAATTGAAGAAGTCATGGAGGCTGGTGACCGCTGCGGTTGTGGTTGTGATCGTCGCGTTATGGCTTCTACTGATGAGATTGTGCGCAGGCAAGAGCCGCGTAACCAATACCCGCGACTTTGTCGAACTCTATCCACTATCCACTACCGGCTACCCGCCGCCTTTTATCGCGAGATCTCGAACACAACGCCGCATCCCATAAAGCAGTTCCCAATACCTCCGCTGTAGGTCGTACCGTAAATATTGCCATTCGCGTCCAATACCAGATTGCCATTGGGACCGCCTGCGCCGGTGAATTGATAAATCTCGGTGTAGTTCCATCCGCCGCCGGAAGGAGTCAGCTCAAAAACTGCACTGCAGGTGGCACCATAGATGTTGCCCGCTGCGTCCAGGGTGAGAGCTCCCTGTACACCGCATTCACCTTGGTGATTCGCATAGATCACATTGAAGGTCCAATTGCCGTTCGACTGCGTCAATTGCCAGACTGTGCCGGCGTTGTACGGTCCCGCAAACAATGTGCCGCCATAGAGGTCTCCCGCACCATCGGCCACAACGCCGCCCGGCGAGTTGCCGTCGGTAGCCGGCCGAAAGGAGTGAAGCAGACTCTCAACCCACGAGGATCCCGAGCGGTTGAGCTCGAACACCACGCCTCCACCGTAGGCGCCACCAATTGTGGTCGTTCCGTACAGCGAACCTGTCTCCTGCAAAATCACGCCGGAGGGGTTCTGCCCATCATTCTGACCCTGCAGAAAGCTGTAGAGGACGGCTTCTGCCCAGCTCCCGCCTGAGGGCGACAATTCATACACCGTACCAGCCCCCTCCGCCCCGCCGCCTCGGGTCACTCCGAAGATGTTCCCGCTGGGATCAAATACGAGATTGCCGTTCGGCACGTCGCCATCGTCCACAAATGGGCCCTGGAAGGCATAAATCAGGTTTTCTGACCACGGGCATAGCGTCCTGCTGCAAGCTCTCGGTGGTGGTCGGAGATTGAATACCGTACCGCAACCCCCAGAACAGTGGCTCGATCCACCTCCCGCCGATGTGGTGCCGTACAAGGTGCCGTTGGGTCCGAAGACCACCCCGCCTTCGGGAACGGCTCCGTCGTTTCCGCCCAGAAAGCTGTACAGGGGCGAGAAGACCCATCCGCTGCCGGCACGCTTCAGCTCAAATACCGTGCCGTTGCCGGCGGCACCAGCCGTCGTCGTTCCAAACAAATGTCCCCCAGCATCGAGGGTGAGGCCCGCTGCCGGTCCTGCACCGTCCGGCCCGCCCGTGAACTGGTGCAGCACCGTGTAGGTCTGCGCCATCGCAAGTTCGGTTGAGAGAGTCAAGACAAGGCATGTCAGCAGCAGAAAGACGATGCGGCGCAACGGACAGCAGAATCGCCGGAGGTTTATGTTTCGCATGGCAGCTTTGCTCCCTATGCCTTGAGGAAGGCGACGGTGCGAACATTATCGTCAAACGACAAGCGCGTCAAATGGATTTGCAGGCGGAAGCGGCGCCTGCTACTCAGAATTCTCGCTTACAGCCAGCACTTCATCGACCACGGCTGCCGCTTCTACTGCCGGCTTCACGTCGTGTACGCGGACGATGTGCGCGCCGCGCAGGATGCTGACCACCATCGCCGCCAACGATCCATAGAGGCGTTCGCTTGGCGGCGCGTCTTTCCCGCGGCGCTTGCCTACGGTGCGGCCGACGAACGATTTGCGCGACGTTCCCGCGAGCACAGGGAATCCTAGCCGCTGCATCTGGTCCATATGCGTCAGCAGCGAGTAGTTGTCTTCGGAGCTCTTGCCGAAGCCGAAGCCGGGGTCGAGCACGATGCGGGCGCGCTCCACGCCGCGCTCGAATGCCGCCTGAATGCGATTGGCAAGATCGTGCTCGATCCGCGAGACGACATTATCCAGTTGCGGCAGGCCGATCCATTCTCGCGGTTTGCCGCGCGTGTGCATCATCACCACCCCGCATTGCAGCTCGCCGCATGCCGACGCCATCTGCGGGTCCCACTGAAAGCCGCTCACGTCGTTGACGATCTCCGCCCCCGCGGCGACCGCTTGCCGCGCGACATTCGCTTTATAGGTATCAATCGAGACGATCGCGTCAGGACGCGCGCGCACGATGCCCTGGATGACAGGCAGCACGCGGCGCAATTCTTCGTCTTCGGAAACCGGAAGCCGGCCGGCGGTTGCAGCTCTTTCCTCACCAGCAATCGGAACCCCCGGCCGGGTTGACTCGCCGCCGACGTCGATAATCTCGGCGCCTTCGTCCAGCATCCGCAGCGCGTGCTCCGTCGCTTTCCCGGGTTCGAGAAATTTGCCGCCGTCGGAGAACGAATCGGGAGTGACGTTGACCACCCCCATGATGACGGTCCTCTCGCCCAGAGGCATGGTCCGCGAGTGCAATTGCCAGCCGAAGCGAGGTCGCATGTCGAGATTGTAGCGGCTGTTCGCTTTTCGCTCTTCGCTTTTCGCTATTCGCCAGAATCACTCAGCTGCAAGGTCAGGCTCAGGAGGCCCGAAAATGCCGCATGACTCTCACCGCGACTACGCGCCTTTCTGGCGAAAAGCGAACAGCGACATCCCTATAGAACTTGCGCACCCGTGCAATAATTTGAGAGTAGTCCTATGCCCCGGGTACGCTATGTCGCTGGAATCGTCGTCTCGCTGACGCTGCTCTTCCCTGCTTTCGCGATCGGCAAGAACAAGCCTGCGCCCGCCGCCAACGTCGCTCGCGATATCGAAACTATCCTGCAGGAACCGGACGCCACTCGCAGCTTTTGGGCAGTCGATGCGGTCTCGCTCGACAGCGGCCGCACTCTGGTCGCCGTGAATGCCGATAAGCTGTTCACCCCGGCATCGAACGCGAAGCTCTTCACCACGGCTGCCGTTTTCGGTCTGATCGGCCCCGACTACCGCTTCAAGACCACCGTCGAAACCATGGGCACGCTGGACAAGTACGGACGTCTCGGATGGCGATCTGGTGCTGGTCGGGCGCGGCGATCCCAATCTCTCCGGACGCAGCTTGCCTTACAGCATGCATACTGAGCGCAAGGCGCCGCCCATCCAGGTGCTGCAGCAACTCGCCGACCAACTGGTGCAGCACGGGCTGAAATACGTTGACGGCGATGTCGTGGGCGATGACTCCTATTTTGTCTGGGAGCGTTATGGCGAGGGTTGGTCGCAGGACGACCTGGCGCGCGAATGGGGAGCGCCGGTCTCGGCGCTGACGGTCAACGACAACGTCGTCTTCGTCAACATCATGCCTGCCGACCGTCCGGGCGAACGCGCGTTTCTCAGCATCACGCCGTTTCCCGAGTACTACAAGATCGACAATCGCGTGACGACCACGCCGGCAGGCAGCGCGCCGCGAACCGTCTCCATCAATCGCGAGCCGGGATCGAACCTGATCACCTTCTGGGGCAACATCCCGCAGGACGATCTTGGCTTTGGCGAGGCGCTCGCCATCGAAGATCCCGCCGACTTCTCCGCGCGCCTGCTGCGCGAGCTGCTGGAAGAACGCGGCGTGACCATCTATGGCCGCGCGCGCACCCACCACACCGAGTTGGCTTCCACGCAGACCTTCAGCGTCACCTCGCTCGCGTCGGGAGGCGGCGACAACACGCGTCCCCCCAACCCCACGCCGCTCATCCTGGCCAGCTATCAGTCGCAACCGGTTGGCGAAGACCTGCGCGTCATCAACAAGGTGAGCCAGAACCTTCATGCGGAGCTGATGCTGCGCTTGCTGGGCAAGGAAAAGGGTACCTCCGGCTCGATTCAAGGCGGTCTTGAGGTGCTGCGCAGCTTCCTGGTGAATGCCGGAATCAAGCCCGACCAATTCGTTTTCTACGACGGCTCCGGTCTCTCGCGCGAGGACCTGGTCACGCCCCAGGCGATCGTGGAACTGTTGCGCTACAGCGCACAGCAGCCTTGGGGAAAGGCTTATCAGGACACGCTGCCCGTCGCGGGAATTGACGGCTCGCTGGCCGAGCGCTTCCGCAATACTCCCGCTGCTCGCGTGGTCCACGCCAAGACCGGATCGTTGACCCACGTCTACACTCTCGCCGGTTACGCCATCAGCGAGTCCGGCGATCACATCGTGTTCGCCATCATGACCAACAACAACGAAGAGCAAACCCGCAAAGCGCTCGACCGGATCGATCGCATCGTCGAACGACTGGTGGGGGACAAGTGATGTCAAATCGGTGAGCGAACAAGGGACGACCGAACCCCGAAGGGGTCCCTGCGCATTTAACCCAGGACGCAGCGCAGCGGACTCGTGGGCGGCTTATGGTCGTAGCGCCCAGACCAAGGCCGCTCCTCCGAGAAGGAGAAATCCGTGCACCCAACGCGGATAGATCTGCTGCTGCGCGCGAATAGAGCTTTGCGGGAAACAAAGTCTCCAAAATCCGGATACCCCCAGACTCGCAAAGAGCGTCCAGAAATACCATCCACGCCATAACAGGCAAGGAATCGCCAAGATCAGTAGCAGGATACCTACCGCTCGAACCATAGGAACGCTGCTCATTAAGCGTTCCGTAAATCCAGGCATGGCGATGTGGCAAATTCCCGAGAGAACAAGCAGGCCCACAACGCTCCAGGCGTAGATGGTTTCACCCATATCGTCAGCTTACCCACTCAGGGCCTTCCGCTGGTAAGCGGAGTATATTGGTACGCCTTCAGGGACGGCAGATGTTGTGCCGAATGCTGAGGCTGGCTCAAAATCCCGAAACTCGCTTGTTCGCTATATTGCGGCTGTTGCGTTCAGGACAGGACCGCGTGCTAGCTGCTAATTGCTAGCTGCTTACTTCACTCCGATGTCAAATACGTCCGGCTGATGCGGTCGTGCCAGCACAGCATATCCACGTCCACCAACGCCCACAGCAGGCCCATCATCAGCGACGCCGTCGAGAAGTAAAGAGCGATGACGCGGCTACGGCGCTGCCGCCAGCGCGGCGTCCCTCCCTTGAAGCTGCTCAGGCGAATCCCCGCCACGCGCATCCCGACGGTCCAGCCCCCATACATGAGGAACAGGTACTGATAGGCCGCCCACAGCAAAACCGGGAGCGCGCCGAACGTAAGCAGCAACGGTTTCGTCAGCGGCAGCCTGGGGAGAAATTTGTAACCTGCGGCAAAGCAGGCGCCGGCTGCGGCTGCCACCAGGGTGCAGTCGATCGCGCCGGCATAGACGCGCTGGCCAACGCTCGCTGCCTGATGCGGCAGCTCAACGTGATCGGCGGCGGGAGCGGCGTTTGCCTGCTGGTGCGAGGGAAACAGCAGCCCATCCAGCAGCGGAGTGGTGGGGCAATTCGCCGGAGCGGCGGTGTAATTTGCGGGCTCCGCGGGAACATCCAAAATTCGCGGCTGTCCCGGAACAACCGGTTCTTCCTGATAGTAGTCCGCCTCGGCGACCACGGGCCGGGGGAACGCAATCACCTTGGGTTTCGCGCGCCGCGCCGGAAGTGGCGCCACTTCGCATTCCTGGTCAGCGGGAGCGTCATACCCATCCCGCACCAGCGCCACGGTATCCTCTGCACTCTGCCAGCACTCAACCGTCGCATCGATCGCATCGGAAGGACCTTCAGCCTCGCTGCCTGCGAGATCGCATTCGGCAGGCATCGCTTCCTCGTCCGGGGAAACAGTCGCACCTTCCGCGGGAGGAAACGGAAATCGCATACTGAACGCGCCTTCGATGCGGCGACCGCGGCGGTTACGATAACCCGCGACCCGCGCCTGCACCTCGTCCCGCCAGACCTCATTCGTATCCGGCGGTGGTTCTTGCGTGTTCTCCGCTGCTGCGTTTTGCTCTTCCATAGACCTCAAAGCTGTGCTGGTTCCGGCCAGCCAGCCGCTTGCGCTGTAATGCTGGAACCTAAAGCCGGCAAAACTTGAATTTACCGGTAGGAATGCGTTTTGCCTCTCGGTAACGCGACGTGCTAACGTGCAAGATTCAGCTCCACGAACAGGCAGCCGCGAACGGATGAACGCCCGTCGATGATTCCTCGCACTCGATTTCTTATCACGGCATTGTTTCTGTGTCAGCTGATACTGCGTCCTGCGGTGTTAACCACCCGGTTGCATGCTGCGCCCTTGCCGCAGCAAAATTCGCCTGGGGCCGGACCGCAATCCGCTTCGCAGGCGGGGCAGAACGGTAGCGCATCCAGCGCCACCAGCAAGGGGGAAGCTGCGTCGACCTCGCCGCAAACTCCAACCGCCAAGTCCCCCATGAGTGCAACCAGCGACACCGGAGACGAGGACACCACCACCGAGCAGATCATTCAACAGGAACTCAGCAGCAGCGGCAACGATCAGCAACTGGGACCGCCGCGGCCGGCGATGAACGTCCCGCTGGGCCGCAACGAGGTGCTGATTCGCGCCGACGAGCAGGAGAAAAACCAGGACCTCTATCACGGGCGCGGCAACGTGGAGATCCGCTTTGGCGATTACACCCTCAACTGCGACCAGGCCACCTATGACTCCACCACCGGCATCATCAAAGCCACCGGCCATGTGGTCTTCCAGGGCGGACCGCGCAACGAGCACGTCGTCGGCAGCCGCGCCACCTACGATGTCAGCCGCGATACCGGCATCTTCTATGACGCGACCGGCTCCATCGGCGCGAAAATCAAGAACAAGATCATGTTCCTTACCTCGTCCACTCCTTTTTTCTTTAAGGGCAAAGTGGTCGAAAAGCTGGGGCCCGACCGTTACCGCGTCAACGACGGCTACATCACCTCATGCCAGTTGCCCAAACCGAAGTGGGTGCTCGACTCCAAGACCTCCACCGTAGAGGTCGGGGACGAAGCCGTCTTGCAGCACGCAACTCTTAGAGTCGATGGCATCCCCGTCTTCTACTTCCCCTTCGTGGAACATCCCGCCGACAACCTCGGGCGCAAGAGCGGATTCCTCATCCCGGAGGTGGGAAGCTCCACCACCCGCGGAACGATTTTCGGCGACGCTTTCTATTGGGCGCTGACCCGCAACATGGATGCGACCATCGGCGCGGAATACTTCAGCAAGCGCGGTCCGGCCGAACTCGACGATTTTCGCGCTCTCGGCTACACCTATGGGCTGCAGGCCAATTTCTATGGCGTGCAGGACATCCAAGGAGCACCCGGAACCGGTCAGAACCAGGGTGGCGACGAGTTTCGGGTGAACGGCTACAAGCTGTTGCCGGATGACTTCCGGGCCGTGCTCTCCGTCGACCTGCTTACCTCCTACCTCTTCCGCCTGGCCTTTGCCCAGGGATTCAGCGAGGCCATCAACTCCGAGGTGCGTTCCACGGGGTTCATCTTCAAGGGCTGGGACGGCTTCGGCTTCGGCGTCCTGGGCGCGAGCTATAAGGATTACGAAAGCCTCACGCCCGGCGATTATATCGAGATCGTTCATGCGCCCAGCCTGGAGTTGTCATCGGTGGAACGCGCCTTCAGCAGCTCCGGTTTCGTCTACGCATTCGACATCGATGCCTCGGGGCTTTCGCGCAACGAGATCGGCTTTGCCACCGCTCCCTTCGTAGCCCGCGGGGATGTAGCTCCGCATTTCGCCTGGCCCAAACTTTTTCATGGCTGGACGGTCCGTCCTGAGGCGGGCGTGCGCGAAACCATATATGAGCAGCGGCTGGTAACCAGCTCGACCGGCGTAGTCACGGCGGTAAGCGATCCCATCAATCGCAATGTCGCCTACGGCTCGTTCGAACTGCGGCCGCCGACGCTGGAAAAAGTACTGAGCCACAAGCTGCTCGGCAACGTGTTAAAACACACGTTCGAACCCTACGCCATTTATCGCTACCAGACCGGCGTCAACGACTTCGCTCAAATCCCGCTCTTCGATGCGCGCGACATCCTGGCCAATACCAACGAAGTCGAGTACGGCGTAGTCAATCGGCTGTATGCCAAGAAGTCGTCGCTGGCGGCGAAATGCTTTCAGCATCCGCAGCAACAATCGCTCGCCCAAGAGCTCAGCCAGCGCCTCACCGACGCGCAGAAAGCCTGTAACGACCAGACCGCGGCCGCCGTCGACGTGATCACCTGGGAAATAGCGCAGAAGTATTTCGGCAACACCACTTTCGGCGGAGCGCTGGTGCCCGGCAGCCGCAACGTCTTCGACAGTACCGAGGAACTCACGGGCATCGCCTTCCTCGTCGATCCCCGGCGCTTCTCACCCATCGTTTCCCGGCTGCACACCCAGGTGGCCAATGTCGACTTTCAGTGGGCGCTCGATTACGACCCGGTGCTTCATCAGGTCAACGCCAGCACCATCTTCGCCGGCTACCGCTATGGCAACTGGTATCTGAACGGCGGCCAATCCTATCTGCACGCTCCCGGCGAAGAGACCACGACCTCAACCGGACAAGTGACGCCCAGCCTGTTCAATCAATATCGCATTGGCCTGATCTATGGCGCCCTGAGCCGTCCGGGACTGAGTGCCGGGGCCGCCGTCGGTGTCGATTCCCGGCTCTCCTATGTTCAAGCCGCGATCATCCAGTCCAATTACAACTGGGATTGTTGCGGCTTGGCCTTCGAGTATTCCCGTTGGGATTTCCCCGGAATACGTGACGAGAACGCCTATCGCTTCACCTTCAGCCTTGCCAACGTCGGCTCCTTCGGTACCCTGCGCAGGCTGAGCCGGCTGTACTAGCGTAGGAGGCTCTTCGCTTTTCGCTGTTCGGATCACGTGTGGTCGCTGGAAGAAATCGCATTGCTGGCAGACGCCGCTTTCGTTCCCAAAACGCGACCCATACAATAAGCATACAATTCAGTGATCTCGGTCGCTTTGGCCTTCAATCTGCGGAATTGTAAACGGAGCGGATTCTGATTGACCGCTGCTAATCTGCGGAGCAATACTTGGCTTTTAAGGAAAACCACCGCCGCCGATGATGAATCAAGAGGAAGTTTTATGGCGCTCGAAAAAGAACTCGCGACCTATAAAGATAAATTGCCGGAGCTGAAAGAGCACGAGGGCAAGTACGTCCTCATTCACGGCGACCGTGTTGTGGACTTTTTCGCTGCATATGAAGATGCGCTCAAGGCAGGATACCAGCAGTTCAAACTGGAGCCGTTCCTGGTTAAGCAGGTAAACGCAACGGAGCAGGTTCTACACCTGACGCGGCACGTACTCCCTCATAAGAGGGCATCCTAGAGCATGCCGCATTTTTCGCTCACCTTCACCCAGGGAGCGCCCATCGTAAACATGATCGTCGGCGTGAGTGGAGCCCGCTATCAGGCACTGCTGGCCGCTGGGCAAACCGTTCCTCCGATGCAGAACGTTAGAGCCCTGATCGACACTGGAGCAAGTGGCACCTGCATCGACCCGATGATTTTTCAAGCGCTGGAGCTGCAACCGACCGGAAGCATTCCAGTGCTAACGCCAAGCACCGGCAATATGCCGGTTGATGCCGATACATACGATGTCGGAATTTCCATTCCGAACGGGCCACAGGCGGCGCTCGTTATTCACAACATGCCTGTAGTCGCAAGTGAGCTATTTGCGGCACAGGGTTTCCATGTGCTTCTCGGAAGAGACATTCTCCAGCAGTGCGTTCTCACATACAACGGAGCCATTAGCCTGTTCACGTTCGCGTACTGAGGGAGCTATATTTCAAACTGAGACACCACCGAACTGTAGCCAGCCCACATGCGTCAACGCCCATATCTATAATGATGCAATGTCCGCCGCGCGCTCGACTCCTTACACCAGCACCGATGCTCAGGCGAAGCTGCTGGCTTTACGCGCCGGCCTGCGTTCCATGCGGCGTTTGCTGGTCGCCTACTCGGGTGGAGTTGACTCCGCCTTCCTGGCCTGGGTCGCGCACCAGGAGCTGGCCGCGGACATGCTGGCGGTGCTGGCGGATTCTCCCAGTCTCGCTCGCGCCCAGATGCAGGATGCTGTCGCCTTCGCCGAAGAGCAGCGCATTCCGTTGCTGGTCATCGCAACCGCAGAGATGGAGCGCCCCGAGTACCGCCGCAACGACCACGCCCGCTGCTTCCACTGCAAGGACGAACTGTTCACCACCATGCAGGAGTACGCGCGGCAGCACGGCTTTCACACCGTCGCATATGGCATGAATGTTGACGATCAGGGTGACTATCGGCCCGGACAGAAGGCGGCGCAACAGCATGGCGTGGCTGCGCCGTTGCTCGACGCCGGGCTCACCAAGCTCGACATCCGGCAACTCGCCCGCGAAGCCGGCCTGCGCATCTGGGACAAGCCTGCGTCGCCGTGTCTCTCGTCCCGAGTCGAGTATGGCCGTCCGGTGACGCGCGAAGTATCTGTCTGCGGTTGAGGCTGGCGAAGAGGCGTTGCGCCAACTTGGCTTTCGCGAATTCCGCGTGCGGCATCACGGTGAGCTTGTCCGCCTTGAGATCGCACCTGACGAACTGCTCCGCGCCCTCACTCCCGCGATGGCGGCTGAGTTCACGCGCATCTTCAAGGCGCTGGGTTTCAAGTATGTGACTCTGGACCTGGAGGGCTTTCGCTCCGGCTCCATGAACGCCCTGCTGCCGGCCGAGGCACTCGTCAAGAAAGCGTAATCACCACGGAGGCACAGAGAACACCGAGTTCTAACGCGTTTCCGGATTTGCAAAACCTATCTCCGGCGATCCACCAGACGCGAGCCTGAAGGTCTACCTATTCCTCAAGACCCCCGGCTTTCAAAAACTCCGTGTCCTCGGTGTCTCCGTGGTGAAAAATCCGCTGCATGAGATAATTCCTATATCGCGCTCCCATCGAAAGGCGGTTTTCTGACTTTGTTCCTGCAGCGAGTAGTAACTGTGTCTCTAATTCTGTGCGCCGTCGGCTGCGCCCAGTCCAATGCACCCACGGTCCCACCCGATGTGGCGGACCGCGTCCAGCGGCAGGTGCGGGCCTTCTTCAACATTCCCCCGGACGTAGAGGTGAAGTTGGGCGCGCCCAAGCCCAGCGAATTTCCCAATTACGAGCTCATTCCCATCGACATGACCCGCGGGGGCAAGTCGCAACAAGCCGAGTTTCTGCTTTCCAAAGATGGCAAGACGCTCATTCGCTTCACCAAGATCGATTTGACCAAAGACATCTACGCCGAGACCATGGGCAAGATCAACCTGGCCAATCGGCCGGTGCGCGGTAATCCTGAAGCCAAGGTCACCATCGTTAATTTCGACGACTTCGAGTGTCCCTTCTGCTCCCGCATGCACAGCACCCTGATGAGCCAGATCCTGCCGCAGTACGGCGACAAGGTGAAGATCATTTACAAGGACTATCCGCTGCCCATGCATCCCTGGGCCATCCACGCGGCCAACGACGCCAACTGCCTGGCCAAGGAGAGCGGCCCCGCGTACTGGCAACTGGCGGATTATCTGCACGCCAATCAGCGCTCCATTTCCGGCCCGCAGCAGGATGTGCAGTTCTCGGATAAGGAACTCGACCGGCTCACCCTGGACTTTGGCAAGAAAAATAACGTCAACCTGGACCAACTGCAGGCCTGCGTCAAGACGCAATCGGATGCGACCGTCAAGGCGTCCATGGATGAAGGCGACAAGGTGGGCGTGCAGGCGACTCCCACGATGTTCGTGAACGGCGAGCGCCTGGAAGGCGCGCTGGACGCGGACGAGGTACGGGCCGCCTTGAATCGCCAACTGCTGGCCGCAGGAGTTCAGCCGCCGCCCATGCCGCCTAAGCCGGCGCCGAGTGCGGCTCCGAAGCCTGCCGTCAACACCAGTCCGGCGCCGCCCGCGCCCACACCACCGCCCGCAGCCAAGTAGAGGAGCGCGCGCATCGTTACATCTGCCTCTGAGGAGGGGCAAAGTTGCAACCAGCACAAGCACGCCGAACCAGGCTGTTCGCCGCCGCGTCCTCGCTCGTGGTCCTCGTGACCCTGCTCGCGGCCATCGCCTGCTCCAACAAGCAGGTTGGCAGTGACGTGATGGCCACCGTCAACGGCCGCAACATCACCCGCACCGAAGTGCAGAAGTTCTACGACAACCAGGTCGCCGACTCGCCGCAGAAACCCAGCGCCGAGCAGGCCGACACCCTGCGCCTGAACATCCTCAGCCAGCTCATCAACAACGAAATCCTCATGCAGCGCGCCGAGAAGCTGGGCCTGCTGGCCACCGACGAAGAAGTCAACGCCAAGGTCACCGAGATCAAGGCGCCGTTCACCCAGCAGCAATTCGATCAGCGGCTGAAGGAACGCAACATCACGCTCGACGACTTCAAGCGCGACCTGCGCCGTTCGCTGACCATCGACAAGGTGCTCAACAAGGAAGTCACCTCGAAAATCAATATCACCGACGACGACATCACCAACTACTACAACCAGCACAAGGCGGAATTCAACCTGATCGAGCCGCAATATCATCTGGCGCAAATCCTGGTCACCACCCAGCCCAATCCCCAGGTCCGCAACATGAAGGCGCAGAACGACGCCGACGCGCGCAAGAAGATCCAGATGATCGCCAACCGTCTCGACAGCGGCGAAGACTTCGCCACCGTCGCCATGAGCTACTCCGAGCAACCCGAGACCGCGCAGAACGGCGGCGATCTCGGCTTCATCCCCGAATCGTCGCTGAAGCAGGACAAGGCCGCCTTCGACGCCATCGTCAAGCTAAAGCCCGGCCAGTACACCGGGGTCCTGCCGGTGATTGATTCCAACAGCCACCAGGTGTTCGGCTATCGCATCGTCAAGTTGATCAGCAAAGAGGTGGCAGGCCAGCGCGAGCTGAAAGACCCGCGCGTGCAGCAAGCCATCCGCGAGCAACTGCGCGACCGCCGCGAACAATTGCTGAAAACTGCCTACTACGAAACCATTCGCAATCAGGCCAAGGTGACCAACTACTTCGCCGAAGAAATCCTGAAGCAGTCCTCGACTACCAAGTAGGCAGGTATAGAGCTTCGCGTTTCGGTAGCTTTGTATCAGGGCTTCGGTACCACGGCTTTGTACCACGGCCCGTATCAGGGCACGACTGCAGTCGTGCCGACGGTTCCCCCGCTGTTCTTGGCTTTATTTTGAGAGCTGCAAAATTAATGTCCAGCTTGGCGGTGGAAGCGCCGGGCTTCAGCCCGGCGAATCGCGAGGCGCGAATTACGTCTTTAGCCGCGACCGTCACTCCGTAACGCTGACGTTGGCCGTCGCAGTAAGAGTCTGGGTGCTGGCGCCCGAGCAAACCTTCTGTAATTGGAAGCTAGCCGAAACCGTAACCTGGCAGCCCGAGCCGGGGATCTGTGCGGTAGTCGTGGCGGTGATGGTGGCAGTGCCAACCGCAACCCCCGTCACCAAGCCGCCCGGCGAAGTGACGCTCGCTATGGTGGGGTCCGAGCTTGACCAGCTTACCGAACTTTCGCTGATCTCACTCTGGCTGCCGTCAGAGTACATGCCATGTGCGACTAGCTGGACCGTATTGCTGGCCGCGATCGTGGCCCCAGCCGGACTAACGTACGTCGAGCTGAGAGTAGGACTGATGAAGAAGCCACTGCAGCCTGCCAGCAATGCGGACAGGAATAGGCCGACGGCTACGGTCAGAACCAGCCGCTCGCGGACTCGCTTCCGTCGCTGTCCGCCCGCACCGGAGGCGAATTCACCACCGTTGCCAACCAAAGAATTCCCTGTTCCCGCAGAACCCATTTCTACTTCCGCCGTGGGATCCTTGCCTGCCCAGCGCTTAATGGCCGCAGAGGCCGAATTCCCAGCCTGCTACCCCCTCAAAACTCACTTCGTTCTTCGCATTGTACTCCGCCTGGCCACAGACATGTGGATGGCCGGGGCCGTTCCGCAGGGTGCCCCACCCAACGCGCCTCTCGTTGTGTGGGATCTACAATGACGGGACCCGTCAGGCTTCTCGAGCTGTCGAGTATTCTTTCCCCACTCGGCAGAATAGCCCAACCATCGTACGATATTCTCATGCTTAAAGGCGATTTGCCCTGCCTTGACCTGCTCGAAGCGACTCCCGAAATCTTGCGCGGCCTCATGCGCGAAGTCTCAGCCGACGATGCTCGTTGGAAGCCCGCTCCCGATCGCTTCTCCATTGCGGAAGTACTCGCTCATCTCTCGCACTCCGAGGCGCACTGCTACCGCATGCGCGTCGATCGCTTTCTCGACGAAGATCTTCCTTTCTTCGCAGCCGACGACGCCCAAATGTATCTGGAACTCTATCGTGATGCCGACCCCGAGGAATCTTTCGACCGTTTCGAAGAGCAGCGCGAGAACAATATGGAATTTTTGGAAAATCTTCCCCCAGGTTCGGGAGAGCGCAAGGCAAACCACGCCGAGGTGGGCGAGATCACTCTGGCGCAGATGCTGCACGAATGGGCCCTCCACGACCTTGGCCACATTCGCCAGATTGCGGAATTGGTGAGGGCGAGAAAATATCTGGCCGGCGCCGGACCGCTCGGAGAGTCCTATCAGTTGCAGCCATGATTCGTCGATTCTTAGGGAGACCCTGATTAAGCCTCAGCTTTGAAAGGGCACGGCTTCACAGGCCGCCGAAAAAGTCGCTGCGCTGCTGTTCGGGTAGAGCTGGCCTTCAGGCCAGCGTCCAAGTTCGCGCGCCACCAGGGCTTCAGCCCCGGCGCTCGCCGCGCCAACTTGACCATGATTACTTATTCAGAGCTTCCCTAACCGTCGCGCCTAAACCAGCCGCACTGCAACAAGCCAAGCTCTAGAATCCCCCTGGTTTACGTCACTGACAATCTATTGGAAAACGTCGGGCTGGAACTCAGCTTACGGTTGCGGCTAGTGAGGCACTCCCAAAGGAAATGAGGAACCAATGGATGGCGCTCTTCCATGACGCACTGCTAAAGGTAATGAAGGGCGAGCTGATCACACCCCTATCCCGGAACTACCCGCCCGCCCGCACTGCTCTATCCCTTCCCGCAGTGTGGCGAAGCAACCCACCAAGGGAGAAAGCTATCAGAAGTAAACGAATTGGGGCGGTTCACGTGAAAGAACCTCAGGGAATTTCGGCTCCCCTTCCCTAGAGAAGACCTCTCAACTCACACAATTTGTAGCGAATCGAAGGAGAATCTCTATGAAGACAACTGTTTTGGCGCTGCTTCTTCTAGTCACTGCGGCGGCAATAAGTGCCGTGGCAGAAGGTCCAACTCTCATTCTCGACCCGTCGACGGCGACCCTCCCCACGGCCTCGTCGCAGGTGTTCACCGTCAGCTTCAGCGATGGCAGCCGCGTCAAGGGGTGCGTGTGGGCCGCAACGGGTGATCCGCCGAATTCCATGGTGTCACTGGGGAGCAACAACGTCGTCGCCGCCTTCGGGGCCGGCACCGCGCCTGGTCAGTATGTTGTCACTGCCGTGTGTAGCAATGCGCAAGGCGTGACCGTGATCGGCAGCGCACCCGTCACCGTCGTTCCACAACAATGACAAATGACAACGGTTCAGAACCCCTGGGAATCTATAGGGGACCTCTGGTTGCCGCAATCCGAGGTCTCCTGGCACAAATGCCCAACCGATTCGCTGCATCGCGCCGGCCGCTCCGCTCAGATGCGCGGCGCAAAAGCGTAGCCCTGGCTATAAGCACACCATAGCTTCGTTGGGTCAGGCCGAAGGCGCACACCTTGTCGTCCCAAGAGCCGACATACACTACTCCGTTCGCCACCGATGAGGAGGACAACGCAGCGGAAGAAGAGCCGGCGGCTTGAAACGCGATTTGCCCAGGGCCCAGGTTAGCGTCCAACAGAAGGACGCGAACCTGGGGCACAAAGCACAAGGTCGTCCAACAGAAGGACGCGAACCTGGGGCACAAGCACAAGGCGTCCAACAGAAGGACGCGAACCCTTCGACAAGCTCAGGGCAGGCTCTTGGGGCACAAGGGGCAGAACGCGAAGCTGGGGCACAAAGCGATCGAGGTGACAGGCTCACACCGTAGTTGCACGGCGGATGGCCGATTGGTTGCGCCAACCTTGCCAAAATGCGCTATCCTTTAAGGAGGAGCCATTATGCTCGATAACTTGTTTCAACCGATGCACCTGCTCATTATCCTGTTCATCGCCTTGCTGGTGTTCGGTCCCAAGAAGCTGCCCGAGTTGGGCAAGGGCCTGGGCGAAGGCATTCGCAGCTTCAGGGAGTCGATGAACCCGAAGGACCCGGCAACGCCTCCCGAGGGCGAAAAGAAGCCGTAGCGGAGTAGCGAGACAGGCTGACTCTTCCCCTCAGTCGACACTGCCATGCCTGATATTGTCTTTATTCTTCTGCTCGCGCTGGTGATCTTCGGCCCCAAGAAGCTGCCGGAAGTCGCGCGCCAGCTGGCCAAGTTTATGGCGCAGTTCCGCATGATGCGCGACGATCTCCGTCGCCAGGTGCAAAGCGAGCTGCTGAAGATTGAGATGGAGGAAAAGCAGAAGGCGATTGCTCCGGCGCCTGCGCCTCCTCCGCAACCCGCTCCCGCGGCGGCCAAGAGCTTGCCCGAAGGCTCGGTTGCGTACGGCGACTCAGAGACGCGCACCACTACCGTGTCCGAGGCGGGCGCTTAGCGTTCTGAGCGGACGCTGAATTTCGCCAAGCCCATCGCCATTTGTGCCGGCGAAAAATACGGCGATCAACCTATGCCGGAATAGGTGAAATTTGTTTTCCCGCTTGGGTTTAATTCAGCTTGACTCATTCAACAACTCTGCTAGATTGATTCCCAACCTGCGGAATCGGCACGCGTATGCGCCTGTTGCCGATGCTCCGTACCTGCCCTGACAAGCCTCCGTTCTGGCGCGCTTGTCTGCAAGTGCCGCTTTAGCTGTCGCGTCAACTTCAGCCTGTACTCCGCATTCGTGGCGAGCACGAACGACCTCGCCGATCCATCGACGACAACATGGCTCATTAGGAGTCAAAGGAGATCCTCATGTCTGGGAAGTTCTACGCGAAGCTCCGCACATCCGTAAAGCGCTCGCGCAAGCTCAATTGGTCCGCAATCGCTATCTTTCCCGCCCTCGTATTCATGGTCGTCGGCGGCGTGCAGGCGAACAGCAACGGCGCGCATGATCCCGGCGTCCGCGGCGGTCCGCCCGGAGCTGGAACGCCGATTGCCGGGCTCACGCCGAACGAACTGACCTTCTTCAGTGCGGGCCTGACCAACTTCGAGGAGATCGATTCGGTCACTGGATCGGTGCCCAACACTGGCAACGGCTTGGGTCCAAGGTTCAACGGTGAAGGTTGTGCGCAATGCCACGCGCAGCCGGCAACAGGAGGAACCAGTCCGTTTACCAATCCGCAGGTCGCAGCCGCGACGGACCAAGGCGCGACCAATCAGGTACCGTTCTTCATCAGCATTAGCGGGCCGATTCGCGAAGCCCGGTTTCCGTACCTGCCTAACGGACAGCCCGACGGCGGGGTTCACAACCTGTTCACCATCACCGGTCGCACCGACGCTCCGGGTTGCAACATCCAGCAGCCCAATTTCGCGCAGGCCCAGCAGCAGAACAACCTGATCTTTCGCATCCCCACTCCGGTGTTTGGCGACGGCCTGATCGAGGAAATCTCCGACGCCACCATCACCGCCAACATGAACAGCAACCTGCAGCAGAAGCGGTCACCTGGGAATTTCCGGACAAGCCGAATACCAGCGCCAATGATGGCACGATTACCCGCTTTGGCTGGAAGGCGCAGAACAAATCGGTGGGAGTGTTTGCCGGCGAAGCCTATAACGTGGAAGTCGGTGTCACCAACGAAATGTTCCCCACCGAGCGCGATCAGACGCCAAGCTGCCAATTCAACGCCACGCCGGAAGACAGCACGAACTTCGATCTGGATGGCACGCAACTGCCCAGCGACATCGTCCGCTTCACGACCTTCATCCGGATGCTGGACCAGCCGAAGCCGGGTCCTAGCTCCCCCTCAACTCAGCGTGGCGCGCAGGATTTCGCGCAGATCGGCTGCGCTTTGTGTCACACGCAATCGATGCAGACGGGACAATCGACCATTGCCGGGCTCAGCAATGTGCAGGCAAACCTGTTTTCCGACTTGCTACTCCATCACATGGGACCGAGTCTCGCCGACAATGTCAGCCAAGGCGCCGCGGGCGGCGATCAGTTCCGCACCGCTCCGTTGTGGGGATTGGGGCAGCGCATCTTCTTTCTCCATGATGGCCGGAGCTCAGATCTGGTGCAGACCATTCAAGCCCACGGCAGTAACGGCAATCGTCAGTATCCGAGCTCTGAGGCCAACGGTGTGGTGAATAACTACAACAGCCTCACGAGTTCACAGCAGCAGGACTTGCTGAACTTTCTGCGATCGCTGTAAGAGGTAAGCAGGACCTTCCGGCCTGCGTTCTACACGACGTAATAAGGCAGAGCCTCCGGGGATCATCGAAGATGATCCCGGAGGCGCGACTTCGTGCTACGGCGTGAGTTCCCAGACTGTTCCGCAGCCGTTGACACCCTCACCGAGGCAGCGGGACTCGTCACCGCCCGCTTCAGCCGTGCCGTAGAGGTTGCCGTTGGCATCGATAACGACAGGCCCAGTGGGGGATTGGCCGTCTGCACGGCCCGTAAAGCCGTATAGTTCGCTGTACACATAACTACCGTCTGAGGGCGTCAGTTTGTAAATGCAGCCAAAGCCCGTAGCGCAACCGCTAGCCGTGCCATAGAGATTACCCGCTGCGTCCCGGGTGAGACGGCCCGCTGGAAAGCCCTGCCGGCTTTGGAAGGTATAGAGCAAATCGATGCTCCAATTACTGGAAGCCAGCAGCTCAATGACCGTGCCTTGGCCGTAAAACCCAGACCCATCCATTGGGGCAAGAAGATTGCCCGACGGGTCAAGGATCAAAGACTCGGGATCACAGCCATTAAGGCCGCCGATACAGTTGAAAAGCTGGAGAGCATTCGCCGACCAGCCCGACTGCGAATGGACCAACTGGTAAATGCCGCCGTTGGGGTTTCCGTCGACGCTGTAACCGGTGCTTCCGTAAAAATTCCCCGCCTGGTCCATCAGCAAGCCGGTATTGGGCATTGCGAGGTTTTGCGACGTGTTGAAGCTATATAAGATGCTCTCGGTCCAGCCGCCCTGCGCCGGAGTGAATTCGTAGGCGGCTCCCCCATTGCTGTCTCCGCCCATTTCCGTCGTTCCGTAAAAATTTCCGGCATTGTCGAAGATCAAATCGCCCGAACCCGGACTTCCTCCGTCACCGTTTATGCCGGTAAAGGAATGCACGATGGTTTCGCCCCAGGGACATTGCACAGTGGGGCAGAAGGTCGGCGGAGGCCGCAGCCGAAAAACGATCCCGCAGCCGGTCGGGAAATTAAGGCAGCCTTGGTTGTTGACGATCCCCCCGCCATTGGTTGCGCCGTACAGGGTGCCGTCGGGGCCGACGACGACTCCGAGCGGGTAGTTCCCATCGGGCAGGGCCTGAAACTTATACAAGGTGGAGTAAACAAATCCGGAGCTGTGTCTGGCGAGCTTGAATACGGTGCCGCATCCGCCATCGTCCTCGAAGGTGTAGCAAGAGTCTCCGGGCGCGCCGTGGAGGCCGCCGAGATAAGTCGTGCCGTAGAGATTGCCGGCGGCATCCATGACCACGCCATTGCTCGGTTGAGAGCCGTCCTGGCTTTCTTCGCCCATGAACGTGTGCAGCACCGTCAAGGTCTGGGCGTGAGCACTCTGATCGATCGCGGCTGCCAAAAGCAAAACGGCGACCAGTAGAAATAGCTTTTTGAACTTGTTCAGGCGGTTGGATGGGTGCGGAAATCGAGCGGTGAGGGTCGCGCGTGAGGGTCTCATTGCCGTCCTCCTTTGAGCGCAAAGCGTCAGAAAGTATATAGCGAAATCACGCGACCGGCGATGAAATGTTGTTCCTCTCGGACGGTTATTGCGAATCGGGAGAGCGAGTTACCCTGTTCAATCGCTGCCAAGCGGAGTCCGACAACGGTAGTGTCTCAGTTTGCAATTCGGGTTTCGACCCAAAACACCCACGCCTGTTTGCAACATCTATCCATAGAAGCCTCAACCGAGATTGCGCGCCGCTGGGAACTGTCACCTGTGGCCGGGGGCAACCTCCGGATCTCTAAGATGCTTTAAATCAACGTGAGCAATCTTGACCAGACTTGAAGCCGTTGAACCCGATATGCTCCTCCGATAATACCGCGAGCCAGTAGCAGTCGGCCCGTCCGAGCAAAGTTGATTTCCCTTCCATCCACTGCGACTGGCTTCTGCACTACATGGGTCTCCCTGAAAGCGAGGGTGGCAAATGCATTCACCATACGGTTTCGAGCTGGTCGAAGACTGTCTCTCCTGCAAGTTATGTTCTGAGGGCTTTTTCTGCCATTTGCCGAAATCAGATATGGAAGCCTTCCAATCCCTAAAGGTCACTATCGCGTATCCAGTCGGCGCAACCCTGTTCCTGGAGGGGCAAGTCAGCCGGGGCATTTACATTCTTTGTCGAGGCCGCGTGAAGTTGTCGACCAGTTCCAAGGACGGCCAGACCCTGATATTGAAGATTGCCCACGCTGGGGAGGTTTTGGGGTTGAGCGCAACGGTCTCGGGAATTCCGTACCCGACAACTGCGGAAACCAGCCAGCCTTGCCAATTAAACTTTGTCAAACGCGACGATCTTCTCAAGTTTATGGCGGAACACGGCGATGCCTGCATGCACGCGGCAATATACATGAGCCATGAGTGCCAACAGGCGTACCAGCATCTCCGCTCGCTCACGTCGAGCTCATCCTCGCAGCGAATTGCCCGCTTGATGCTGGAATGGTCGGAAGACGACTCGGAGATAACCAAAGCGCACGGAATTAAGATGGCGCTGACCCATGATGAGATAGGGCAAATCATCGGCATGTCGCGCGAAACGGTCACCCGTACTCTCGCGACTTTTCGTAAGCAGCACATAGCAGAGCTCCATGGTTCCACTTTGCTGATCCAGAACATGGCAGCCATCCACAAGCTGGCGGGATCATAGACTGACCGACCATGCGCCAGCATGTTTTCGCGGACAGATAAGGAACGGCCATGAACACGGCTTTGAAAGGTATCGCTGTTCAACCTGCGCTTATATTGTGTATTGACGACGATGACATCGGGCTGCGCGTTAGAAAGCTCCTGCTCGGTAGCGAAGGCTACCATGTGCTAACTGCGAACTCAGGGGAACAGGGGCTGGAGCTTTTCAAGCAGAATCCCGTCAGGTTGGTAATCGCCGACCATTTTCTAAGCGACAAGACAGGAACCGAGATCGCCGGAGAAATGAAGCAACTGAAGCCGGAAGTCCCCATTCTCATTTTCTCGGCTGCCTGCGAGAGAATCGACGGCCTTGAGTTTGCGGATGGGTTCCTTGCCAAGGCCGAACCGCCGGACGTCCTGCTCGATACCATCGCTCACGTATTAGCCTGTCGCACTTCGAAATCGCCGAACTGATCCGCGCTGGGCTCCGCGCCAGCCGTAAGCCTCATTGAATAACGCGCCTGTTCTAGCATTCAGAAACCCCGCACGACCTTAAGTTGCTACTAATCTTCGGATAGTTGTTGAATATCGCCGCCATTACACAAGTGATCAATTCGAACTTGCTCCCGAACCGGGAATTCAGCTCGACATCAGCCACTATTTCATTGACTTCATCTCTTGCGTGCTTCCATACTGATCAGGTTAGGGTAGGATTCGCCTGCACCCCGGCGCTCCCGCCCTTTTTGTGTCTATGGAAGCGTCTTCAGTTGTCGTGAATCAGTCGGCAGTTGTCGGTTGTCGGTGTGCAGTTCGGCTGTCGGCCGTCTATCCCTGTAATCAGCAAGGCCTTTTTCATTCGATCGCTGACAATCGGCAACTGATAAACGATAACCTCTTCTTCCACAGCGGCTTACAAGCAACTGCTTTCGGGTCAGTACCTTGGCGTGAATCGCGAAACTCCCTGCAAAATCGGCCACTTAGATGGAAAGCTAACTCCAATGGAATCAATACTATGATGTAACTGCTTTTGTTTGCAACACGAATTTTTGGACTTTTCAAAATTCGGGAAGGAGTGGAGGCGCCTTTTCTCTCCGACACATGTGAGGATCATTCATGCGGGCACACCCGGATGGCCATCTCGGCTAGCACTCAAGAGCAGGGAGTGCTATCTTGACACACTACTGCTTGCTTCCTAGAATACAAGAGAAGGATTGTGTATCCGGTTCTTAGCATAAGAGTTTCTGCCAGAGTAACTTACAGTCCTCAGGCGACAAGATCATGGGCTCACCCTCGGGTATCGGCAAACGCGAACGCGACATCCTCACGGCCATCGTGGAAACTTATATTTCTACTGGCGAGCCCGTGGGATCGCGGACGCTGGCGCGCAGCAATCGCGAGAGCCTAAGTGCAGCCTCCATCCGCAACGTGATGGCCGATCTGGCCGACGCCGGTTTCCTGGAGCAGCCGCACACCTCCGCCGGGCGCGTTCCCACCCCGCAGGCTTATCGCTTTTACGTCAAGCAGCTCACCGGCGAGGCGCGTCTCTCTCCCGCCGACGAAAGCCTGATTCAAGGCAATCTGCTCGGCACCCAGGACCTGCAGGAGTTCATGGAGCGCACCTCGCACGTGCTCTCGCTGGTGTCCCACGGAGTGGGAGTGACGATAAGTTCCTCGGCAGGTCAGCGCAACGCACTTGAGCATGTTTATTTTCAGCGGCTGGCCGACAAGAAAGTCCTGGCCGTGGTCGTCATGCGCAACGGACTGGTGCGCGATCGCGTGCTGCGGCTGGGCAACGATCTCCCCATTAGCGATCTCGAAGCGGCGGCGGCCTACATCAACCAGAACTTCCGCGGCTGGGAGATGGAGTCGCTGCGCAATGAGATCGCCAAGCGTCTGCAGCAGGAGCGCAGCGAGTACGACCGGCTGATGACCTCGGTGGAGCAGCTCTGCGCCCAGGGCGCGCTGGCCGCCGAGGCTCCGGCGCAGTCCGTATATGTGGAAGGCGCGTCGAATCTGGTTATCACCGAGCAGGACAAGGAGCGGCTACGGCAATTGCTGGCCACGCTCGAGGAGAAGCAGCGCGTGGTCGATCTGCTCTCCGCCTATCTGGACGCACGCCAGGAGGCGGTGCGCGTGGTGGTGGGTCTGGAGGAGACCATGCCGCATCTAAGTAACTTCGTATTGATTGGCGCGCCGGCGCGTGTGGGTGACGAAGTGATGGGTTCGCTGGCCGTCATCGGCCCCACTCGCATGGATTACGAACACACCATCAGCGCGGTGTCGTATATCGCGCGCATGTTCGATCAACTGTGGAATGAGCCGGCATAGGCGGCGTTTGATGCCGCGCCGGTAGGAATCAGGATGCATTATAAGAAACAAAATGGAGGCTCCAATACGGAGCTGGATGTAGACCACGAACTACCCTCGGCTGAGGATGAAGGCGCGACCCCAGCGGGCACCACCCCCGAGGACGGCAGCAGGATCGCCAGCGTGCCTACGGCGGAGTTAGAGGCCGAACTGGAAAAGGCGCGCACTGAAAAAGCGGCTTACCTGGACCGCGCGGCGCGCATTCAGGCCGAGTTCGACAATTATCGCAAACGCGCTGCCCGCGACCAGCAGGACTATCGCGACTACGCCTTGGCCGACGCCATCAAGACATTACTGCCGATTCTGGACAGCCTTGACCGGGCGCTCAAGACCAATGCTGCGTCGCTCGAGGAATATCGCTCCGGCATTGAGCTCATCGACAAGCAGTTTCATGACGCGCTGGCGAAGCTGGGAGTGCAGCCGGTCCCGGCGCAGGGCGAATCCTTCGATCCCAATCTGCATCAGGCGGTGCAAATGGTCGAGACCGACGAAGCCGCGGACAACCACGTTATCGACGAACTGCAGCGCGGTTATAAACTGAAGGACCGGCTGCTGCGTCCGGCCATGGTGCGCGTCGCGCGCAATAGCAAGCACTAGAGGTTACGAATCTGGCCACAACTGTGAAACGTGACTACTACGAGGTCCTGAGCGTCTCGCGTACCGCCAACGACCAGGAGATCAAGAGCGCCTATCGCAAGCTGGCGCTGCAATATCATCCCGACCGGAACCCCGACAATCCCGACGCGGAGGAGAAGTTCAAGGAATGCAGCGAGGCCTATGCCGTGCTCGCGGATGGCGAGAAGCGCGCGCGCTACGATCGCTTCGGCCACGCCGGCGTCGGCACTGCTGCGGGTCAGGGCGGCTTCGATGCCACCGTCTTTAACGATTTCCAGGACATCTTCGGCGACATCTTCGGTTTCGGCGACATGTTCGGCGGCCAGGGCCGGCGCCGCTCGCGCGCCCAGCGCGGCGCCGATCTGCGGGAGGATTTAACCCTCGAATTCGAGGAAGCGGTCTTCGGCATAGCCAAGCAAGTGCAGGTGCGGCGACACGAAGAATGCGAGCAGTGCAAGGGCAGCGGCGTGGCGCCCGGCAAGTCACCGATTAACTGCACCACCTGCGGCGGCCGCGGCCAGATGCGTTATCAGCAAGGCTTCTTCTCCATCACGCGGGCCTGCAGCACCTGCGGCGGTTCCGGCAAACTGATCGTCGATCCTTGCACCCAATGCCGAGGACAAGGCCGCATCACGCGCGAGCGTACGGTCACCGTCAAGGTGCCGGCGGGCGTTGAAGAGGGCGCGCGAATGTTGTACTCGAACGAAGGCGAGGCCGGCGTCTTCGGCGGACCTCCGGGCGATCTCTACGTCGTATTGCACGTCAAAGAGCACTCGTTCTTCGAGCGCGAGGGCAAGGACCTGTATTGCACGCTGCCCATCTCGTTCTCGCAGGCGGCGCTTGGCGCCGAGGTCCAGGTGCCTACGTTAGAGGGCGAGCAGACGATGAAAGTGCCGGAAGGCACGCAGACCGGCTCGCGTTTCAAGCTAAGGAATAAAGGCGTGCCGGTGCTGAACGGCCACGGCCGCGGCGACCTGTTCGTCGAAGTCAAAGTCCAGACGCCGACGAAGCTGAACAAGCGTCAGCGTGAGCTGTTGCAGGAGCTGCACGGGACAATCACGCACGAGAACAAGCCGGTGAGCCGCTCGCTGCTCAACAAGGTGAAGGAGATTTTCGGCTAGGGCGTTTCAGAGCAGGCGTAGCCGTTTTGAAAGGGCATGCCTTCAGGCGTGCCGTAACAAAGGACAAATGAAGTCGCCACGACGACACCGTGCCCTTTCGAAGCCGGGATATAACTGTTCTGGAATCGCTCTAGAAGGATTACGCGCTGCTACTGCGTGATCGTTTTCACCATGTCTCCCACCTTAAAGCCCGAGCCCGACACCGGGGTGCCCACGGCGGAAATCTCGTCCACATCGGTCAGGCGAATGACTCCCACGTCGGAACTCATCCTGCGAATGACCTGTCCGGTAGATGGATCTTTGATCTCCTTGGTAACCCGCTTTACCGTCAACTGATCGCCGACCTTGAGGCCAGCCTTCGAGCCAACATTCAGGACGATTTGCCCGCCGTCCACTGCGGCCACCAGGCCCTCCACACTGATGGTGCGGGTCACCAGCTTGGTGTTGTCGGCCACCAACTCGCTGGTCATCTGGACCACCGCCTGGTTCACGGCTTCGCCAAGGATGGTCGACTGAAAATCGCTGCTGCCGAAATCCACGTTGCCGCCACCGCCGCCGCTCCAACCGCCGCCCGAGCCAAGCAAAGACGTGCTCTCGCGACTGGACTCACCCTTGCCGCTGGCCACGCCCAGGATCTCGGCGGTGTCGATGTCAACCAGGCGGGCGTCGACCTGCACCACTGCCTTGCTCTTGCTGTGGCCAACTCCCCCAATGCCGAATTTTCCCAGGCCATAGCCCCCGCCACCAACATTGGTATGTTTGTTATCGTTGCCGAACTGTGTGATGCTTCCCACCACAATGGCATCGACGCCCAAAATCTTGCCGATCTTGGCGGCGGAATTCGGATTGGCGCGGTCACTGTTGGAAAAATTCTGTTCGCCCAGAATTTTGTCCATCGACTTGCGCTCGATCACGGAGTAGGTGCCGTCCTCCACCAGGTGCCGTACCAGGAGATCGGAAATACCTTTGCCCACATCGACGTTGGTACCGAACAGCGCTTGAGTAGAACTTTGCACGGTAGCGTAATCGAAATCGAAGATCGCGATCCGCTTCTTCCGGCCTCCCGGCGCCGGGGCAGCGGATGGAGCGCCTGATGCCGCAGGCGCCTGACTGGCGGACGTTTGCGCCGCCGATGGCATGACAAGCAACGGAGTGATCAAGAAAAGCGAAACCAGGACCCGGTGCATACCAGTGATCTCCTTATACGAACTCGCGAATGGAAGACCTTCACGTGGCGGCTAGTTCCTGGCCGCCGAACATACATCACCGCACCACCGCGATGGCAGAACCCCAGTTCGCCGCAGGCGCAGCCTTGTTCCCGTTCACGATTCATTTGAACAGCGATATAGTACACCCACTTCGGCAAAATAGAGCCTTTTTGTATTCGAACTTTTCGGGGCTTCCCGGTTCGAGATTTTCCGGCAGTCTAGTGGTGACGGCAGCGCTGCGTGCCAAGGACGGGCTGCGCGGGCAAGCCGATGCTCGTGGGAACGCTACCGGAATTCTGCATTCGTTTCCGTGACTCTCGCGCGGCGACATTGGATCGTAGTGGCACGATTGTGACAATCGTGTTATGCTGTTGAGTTTTACGCGAGGTCGCGATGGGCTTGGTACGCACGGGAATCGCGCTGGATGCCAATCTACTGAAACGCTACGATCGCCTGCTTCGCGCCCAAGGCTACCAGAATCGCTCTGAAGGCTTTCGCGACCTGATCCGCGATCGCCTCAACCAGGCCAGCCTGCAATCGGCAGAAACCTTTGTCGTCGGCGCCGTCACCCTCATCTATAACCATCATTCGCGGCTGCTGCCTGACCGGCTGATGGAGCTGCAGCACGCCTATCATCACGTCATTATCTCGACCGTGCACTCGCACCTCGACCACGATATGTGTCTGGAGGTCGTGGTGGTCAAGGGCAAGCTGAAAGAGGTGCAGGAGCTGGGCAACCGGCTCATCGGACTAAAGGGCGTGCAGCACGGCAAGCTGGTGATGAGTTCGCCCGAAGCTTATACGCGAAAACCGCTGCCCCACGCTGCAGGGCGCTCCGCGCATTCTCATTCACACTAGAAAAAACACTGATGTAGCGATTCCGTTAACGAGCTCGCCGATAGCGGGTAGCACGAAATGGAGAAAGGTAATACGAGTGCCGGGTCCGGCATTTATTCGCCGCGGGCCCCAAGCTCGGACCTGATCTGGGCTCGCGTCAATTCCCTGCCCCCGTTGTTCGTCTTCCTTCTTCTGTTTTGCTCCGCAGCACTGGGGGAGACCGGAAGCCTCCCGGGCCAGGTCCTCGATCCGCAAGATCAACAGGTCGCCACAACCGAAAAGAGTTATCTGCCTCAGCTATCAGGAGCCGTCGTTGACGCGTCCGGCGCGGTGATTGCAGGGGCCACTGTGATGGTCCGGAGCGCGAACGGTACCGTGGAAAGATTGACCCAGTCAGACAGCAACGGCGTTTTCAGTATTTCTGGACTTTCGGCAGGCGATTATCGACTTGTCGTGTCTAATCCCGGTTTTCAAATCAAAGAATTGCCCGTCACCATAGGTGCCACCGAGGAACTGGTCCCGTTGCGCATCTCTCTGGCGGTGAGCGCCGTGAGCACCACCGTGGAGGTCCAGGGCCGCGAGGACAGCCTTGTCGGAATTGCCGATTCCGCCACCCAGGGAACCGTGGGCGCAACCGAAATCGAAGATCGTCCGATTCTTCGCTCGGGAGAGATCTTGGAGACGGTTCCCGGTCTCATCATCACGCAACACGCCGGCGGCGGTAAAGCCAACCAGTATTTTCTTCGCGGCTTCAATCTCGACCACGGCACAGATTTCGCCGTTTTCATCGACGGTATGCCGCTTAACCTGCCGTCGCACGCGCACGGCGAGGGCTACTCGGACCTGAACACTGTCATCCCGGAGTTTGTGCAGCGACTAAATTACGAGAAAGGTCCCTATTACGCTGATGTCGGCAACTATGGCTCAGCTGGTTCGGCCAACCTCCAGTTTTTTAAGACGCTGCCCCAGAACTTCTTCCAGGTGGAGGGTGGCATGTATGGCTATGGGCGGGCCGTTTTCGGCGTATCGCAAAAGCTCGGCTCGGGCAATTTGCTGTATGGCGGAGAGGCGTATCACGATAACGGCCCATGGACGACGCATGAAGATAATTATTACAAATACAACGGCCTTGTAACCTATAGCCAGGGCGACAGCAGCAATGGTTTCAGCATCACGACCCGCGCTTACCGTGGAACCTGGAACTCCAGCGATCAAATCCCCATTACCGCCGTACCTCTCGTTGGTTTCTTCGGCGCACTGAATCCAACCGACGGTGGCAATTCGCAGCGTTATAGCCTACAAGGTGAATGGCATCGCCAGGGCGCAAATTCCGCGACGACAATCACAGCCTACGGATTTTATTATGATCTCGATCTATTTTCCGATTTCACTTACTACCTGGATGACCCCATAAAGGGCGATCAGTTCGAACAGCAGGATAGGCGCTGGGTGGCTGGGGTTGACGCAGCCCACACGATTTTCAGCCGATGGTTTGGCCGCAAGGTGGAAAATACGTTCGGCCTGCAGGTCCGCAACGATTGGGTCCACAACGGCCTTTTCCGGACGGAAGACCGCGTGCGCACGGACAAGAATGATAGCAACGCCTGCAATGAGGAATTCATCCCCGAATGCGCCATTAATCCGAATCTAGTCGCGGTCCTGCCTGCGGCTACGGATTTGAGTAAATTTACGGATACATTGGCAAGTTTTTACGTAGAAAATAAGGTGCAATGGGCGGAAAAATTCCGCTCGGTCATTGCCCTGCGCGGCGACGAAGCCATCTATGTCGTCACCAACTTGACTCCCTCCTATGTCGCCAGCGAATTGCCTGGCGCTCCGGTGGTCAACTTTGCGGAGCTCAATTCCGGCACGGCCACCAAGTTCCTGCCCAGCCCCAAAGCGAGTTTTATTTTCGGCCCGTGGTTCGATACTGAGTTCTATATACAGGCTGGATTCAGTTTCCACAGCAACGACGCGCGTGGCGCGACCCAAAGGGTTGAACCCATTTCGCCGGACTATCCTTTCCCAACGCCCTCCACTCCGATTTCTCCCCTGGTCCAAACCAAAGGTGCGGAAATTGGTGTGCGCACGGTGGCCATCCCACATCTGCAGAGTACCCTCTCACTCTGGTATCTGCACAGTAACTCCGAACTGCAGCAGGATGGCGACACCGGAGGCACCATTGCTTCAGAACAGTCGAGCAACCGCAATGGCGTAGAATGGGCGAACTACTACACGCCACTGGAGCATTTGGCTTTTGATTTTGATTTTGCGGACTCCAGGGCCCTTTTTTCCCAAGTCGACCCATTTGATGCGGCGTACACCAACGTGGGTGGCGGCCTGTATCCTGTGCAAGGCCCGGGTGGCAGGTGGGTACCCGAAGCGGTCGGGGTGGTGATTTCATCAGGCGTCACGGTGCAGAGTTACAAAGGCTTTTGGGGGAGTTTGCGTCTGCGCTACTTTGGCCCGCGCAATTTGACCTCCGATGCCATTTACCGCTCCGCCTCAACGGCGCTGCTCAATGCGGAGGTCGGCTATCACATCAACGAAAAATGGAGCGTTTCAGCCCAATTGTTTAATTTGCTTGACCGCTACGATCACGACATTGACTACGCTTATGTCTCCCGAATAACGCCAACAGCCGCGGCTGCATTCACAGATGTTTACCACCCCGTGGAACCGTTCCAGGTGCGACTCGGGTTTCGTTACACTTTCGGGTCGAAGTGAACATCGCTGTTATCGGTTCGCGGGCGGCCCGTTCCTGGAAGACCGCATGTCCATAGCGGCGAACTTCTTGACCAAACGGTTGCGACCGAACAGATCGTCGGGGTGCCGCTGAAGTCTTACATCAGCGCGAGCAGGACATACTACTTCAAGAAATAGAGCCCATCGCAAGTATCCGGCTCGTCAACTCACAAAACCCTCCCGCACTCAGCAGAGACTTACAAAAAACTTACGAACTCTTTAGCCGGCACTTACGACGCGAGTGCTCAAATCAATGGAGGTGACGGCGAACGCGCTGACGTGTGCGAGAGGCGATCATGACAACATTATTTCTAATAGTATGCGCGGTAAGTGTGGTTTTTTTCTTGTTCTTCCTGCTGCAATGTTCCGCTTCAACGCGCCAATTCAAAAACCGCAGTCGCAGATCAGCTGCACCAGTTGTGCGCAAGATCGCTGAGGCTCAGGCAGTGGATTCCGCCTGTGGCCGGCGCCTCTTTGTTCATCTTGAAGAGGAGATGGCGGAATTTCTCTCGTCCCATGGCCGCTACGCCGCCATGTTGCTGGTCGCTATGTTTTTGCTGCCCATGGTGGTATCGGCACAGGACACAACCGGCCCATCGCCTGACGAACTGGTTAGTGCGGCTTACCCATCGCCGGAGCAACCAGCAACCGCGAGCGATTCGACTACACCGCAGGCGACATCGGCTGACCAGCAGGTTCCGCCCGCGGTCCAGAAGCAGCTTGATGCTATGCAACGACGAATTGCTCAGCTGGAAGCAGAGCTGAAGGCGCGCACTCCGGAGGACGGAACAATGACGGCAAAGGGCTCCTCGACCGTCCACGTTACCAGCGACCAGGCCGCTCCCGATCCCCCCGAGGCCGCCTTGTCGTTGCAAGCTGCGCCCGAGAATAAGAAACCTGAGCCTTTTTCCTTCGCCGACTTTGGCTGGATGAACGGCAACAGCCGTGTCAAAAACATTCCGGGTGATACCAAGTTTTTCACGCCTGAGATTCGCTTCGATGGCGATTATGTCTACGACTTTAATCATCCGCAGGACGATACGATTTCAGGTTCGAGCGAGATCTTCCGTGCCAACGAATTCCAAGTGACCCAGCTTGGCTTGGGCGGCGACTTCCATTGGGACAACGTCCAGGCAAGGGTGATGACGCAGATAGGCCTCTATTCGCAGACTACTCCTCGCAACGATGCCAGCCCGGGACGCGGTCAATGGAACCTGTCCGACGCTTACCGCTATGTTTCCGAAGCGTGGGCCGGATATCACATCAACGCCCTGGATGGGATCAACATTCAAGGCGGCATTTTCCTGTCCTATATCGGCCTGTTCAGCTACTACCAATTTGATAACTGGGCCTATCAGCCTTCTTATGTGTCGTCAAACACGCCATGGTTTTTCAACGGCATGAGGGTGCAGATTTATCCCAACCAGCACCTGAAAATCGAACCTTGGCTCATTAACGGATGGCAGTCCTATGGGCGTTTTAACAGTCGCCCGGGCGTCGGCGGGCAGATTGCGTGGCGGCCGAATGGGAAGTTTGCCTTCATCGGAAATCAGTACGTCCTGGGTGCGGACACGCTCGGAGTACCCGGTCGCATACGCTACCACACCGACGACAGCATTGAATATAAGTACTATGACCATCCAGATCGTTTGCTGGATCGGATGGCATTCTCGCTGACGGGCGATATGGGATGCGAGCATGGTGGAGGAGTGAGCTGCGCGGGCGACTCAGCCAAAGGTCCCAAGCAGAGCTTTCTGGGATACATGTTCTATAACCGCTTCTGGTTGCAAAAAAACCTATACGGCGTGACTTTCGGCGGTGGCCAGATCAATAATCCCGGGCGATATCTGGTGCTTTTGCCGCCGATTAACGGAGCGACTGCTTTCTCGGGTACTCCCTACTTTACCGAGAATCCGGGCGATCCGTTCAAGGCGTGGGACGCTTCCGCCACATTTGATTACATGCCCAGTCAGTACATAACTTTTCGCATGGAGTACGACCATAGGCACGCGAACGTGCCTTATTTCTCCGGACCGGGCGGCGTCACCCCGCCGGGTGGAAACACGGGGGCGCCCGGTTCATCTGTGCCGGGGTGGACACCCGATCTGGTGCAGACTCAGAACACGATTTTGGGAGCGCTGTTGGTCATGTTCTAGGAGGGCTCGAAGTCGAATACCTGAATACCTCATTGCGCACGCTCTATCCGCATGCCAAAACTGGCTGAAGTGGCTAGCATGTACGCGAGGGGGTATTCAGGAAATGTCTTCAAGAGCCGGTTATCGCGAATGCTTTGCAAGAAGTTTGGTTTCTCTGCTTTTGGCTCTGGCGTGGGCTGTCCCGGTGAGGGCGCAACAGCGGAATACGGGGGACATGTCCGCGGCGCCAGAGTCAACGGCGGGGGGCGCGTCACCAACCGTTGAGCAGCACGTGCAACAACTGGAATCTGAGGTCGAAGAGTTGCGAGAGCAGGTGAAGGAGATGAAAGCGGCCATGGCGCTAAGGACGGTTCCGGCGAACAGCGGCGATGCCGAGCACAGCACGGTTGACGTGCAGGCTGCCAGTATCGCACCTGCAGCCAATTCCGAGAGCGGTACCCTGGTGACTCCTGAAGACCGCAGCATCCTCAATTATCTGAAGGGCACCACCATCAACGGCCTTGTCGATGGGTACTACGATTACAACTTCAACGATCCGGTCGGACGCGTTAATCTGCTGCGCGCTTATGACGTGCTGAGTAACATCTTCGGCTTGAACCAGGCCGATCTTATTGTGGAACGCGCGCCGGACCTTGACGCTGGTCGCCGATATGGCGCCCGCATCGATTTGCAATTCGGAGAGGCGACGGCGACGCTGCAGGGAAATCCTGTCAACGAGCCGCGTCCCGATATCTTTCGCAACATCTTCCAAGCCTATGGGACTTATGTCGTTCCCGTGGGCAGCGGCCTGAATGTCGATTTTGGGAAGTGGGCCAGCTCGCTGGGAGTGGAAGGTAACTATACGCAATATCAGATTAACTATAGCCGGTCTTACTGGTTCAACTTCCTGCCGTTCTACCATATGGGAGTTCGCGCCAACTATAAAGTGAACAAGCTTCTCGCTGTGAACTACTGGATCGTAAACGGAAACAACCAGACCGAGCCCACCAACGGCTATAAAGACGAGCTCTTTGGCCTCGTGGTGACCCCTAACAAGAACGTAAACTGGACCATCAATTACTATCTCGGCCAGGACCATCCGAATGTGGTGTCCGCCACGTCGTGCGGTCCGGTACCGGTGCAGCCGGGATTGTGCTTCCAGCAAATCAGCCCTGCGCCCAATGGAAAGACGCATATCTTCGATAGTTACGCCACCTGGCAGACTACCCCTAAGCTCAGCTTCACGCTGGAAGGCGACTATGTAATCCAGAGGCTTTGGGTTAACACTGCGCCTGGCGAGTCTTCGGCCCCGTCCGATGTGTGGGGCGGAGCAGCCTATGCGAAATATCAACTGACGCCGCGAACCTATATCGCGGGCCGTACGGAATACCTTAACGACCACGGCGGCCTGTTTACGGGAATCACCAGCTATATCGAAGCGCTGAAGGAAGTCACGGCAACCTACGATTTCACCCTCGCAGACGGTTTTGATATGCGCTGGGAGTATCGCCGCGATATCTCCAACCAGCCAATTTTCCTGACGAGCAATCAAGGTGTATACAGCACCCATCAGGACACGGCCACGCTGGGTGTGGTCTGGTGGTTTGGCCGCAAGCAAGGTCCATGGTAAGGGGAGTAGGAGTCTGAACATGCAAGACGTTCTATTTGTTGCAATCACGATTGCTTTTTTCGCGCTGTCGCTGGGCTATGTCCATTTCTGCGACCGCATCAAGTAGGAGCACGCTATGCATACGCAATCGACAATCATGCTGGTAATTTGCGCGCTGACCATGATTTATCTGTTCTACGCGCTGCTGCGGCCGGAGAAATTCTGAAATGACAGCCAACGGCTGGTTTCAAATCCTGCTGTACCTGGCGCTGATACTCCTGGTCACGAAACCAATGGGCGTGTTCATGACCCGGGTATTCAATCGCGAGCGGACCTTCCTGGATCCGGTGATGCGGCCGGTTGAGCGCGTGCTCTACCGGCTAACCGGCGTTGACGAGGACCACGAGATGCACTGGACGGAATACGCCGCCGCCATGCTGCTGTTCAGCTTGGTTTCGATGCTGCTGCTGTACCTGTTGCAGCGGATGCAGGGACACCTGGGATGGAACCCGCAGAAACTCCCGGCGGTACCGCAGGACTTGGCGTTCAACACGGCGGCGTCGTTTACCACGAATACCAACTGGCAGAACTACAGTGGCGAGACCACGATGAGCTATCTAACACAGATGGCCGGACTTGCCTATCACAACTTTGTGTCGGCGGCCGTGGGCATCGCGTTGGCTATCGCCTTCATTCGCGGCATTGCCCGCCGGCAAATGCAGACCATCGGCAACTTCTGGGTTGATATGGTGCGGAGCTGCCTGTGGGTGTTGCTGCCGTTTTGCATTGTGGGAGCGCTGGTGCTGGTATCGCAGGGCGTGGTGCAGAACCTGAAGCCCTATGACACCGTGAAACTGGTTGAGCCGATGCAGGTGCAACACGTCAATGCCGACGGCAAGCCTGCGGTCGATGCTCACGGCAAGCCGGTGATGGACACGGTGACCACACAGACCATCGCGCAGGGGCCGGTAGCCTCGCAGGAGATCATCAAGGAATACGGCACCAACGGTGGTGGTTTCTTCAACGCCAACAGCGCGCATCCATTTGAGAATCCCACACCGCTCAGCGACTACATTGAACTGTTCACTATATTCGCGATCGGTGCCGGTCTCACCTACACGCTGGGTCGCATGACCGGGTCGCAGCGCCATGGCTGGGCAGTGTGGGCGGCAATGGCCATTATGTTCCTGGCCGGCGTGACGGTCGCGTACTGGGCCGAAGCGCGCGGCAATCCCCTGTACCCGCACAACGTCAATCAGCACGCAACCGCCGCGCAGGCGGGCGGCAACATGGAGGGCAAAGAAGTCCGCTTCGGCATCGCCGATACGACGCTGTGGGCGACCGTGACCACCGACGCCAGTTGCGGCGCGATTAACGGCTGGCACGACTCGTTCACTCCCTTGGGCGGCATGATTCCGTTGGTGAACATCATGCTGAGCGAGGTGATCTTCGGCGGCGTGGGTGCGGGCATGTACGGCATCCTGATTTATGTTGTGCTGGCAGTCTTCATCGCCGGGCTGATGGTCGGGCGCACGCCCGAATACCTTGGCAAGAAGATCGAAGCCTACGACGTAAAAATGGCGATGCTGGTGGCGCTCGTGTTTCCGCTGGTGATTCTCATCTTCACCGGTATCTCGTCGGTAAGCGGCTTCGGCACCTCAAGCATCAGCAATCCCGGGCCACATGGGCTCACGCAGATTCTTTATTCGTTTACTTCGCGAGGCCGGCAATAACGGCTCCGCTTTCGCAGGACTCAACACCACCACCCCCTGGTACAACCTAGCAGGTGGGTTCACGATGCTCATCGGCCGCTTCTTGATGATCATCCCCATGCTGGCCATCGCCGGCAATCTGGCGCAGAAAAAGTACGTGCCGCCGTCATTAGGCACCTTCCCCGTCACCACTCCACTTTTCACCGTGCTTCTGATTGGCGTGATCATCATCGTTGGCGCATTGACGTTTTTCCCAGCGCTGAGTCTGGGGCCAATTCTGGAACACCTGCTAATGGGCGCAGGCAAGACATTCTGAGGGACTCGCATGGCAAGCACGACTGAAACTGGAATCGCTACGGAACCCACGATGGTGCGACTCGGGACCTCGCCGAATAAGCCACGGAAGAAGGCAGTTTGGGAGGCCAAGATTGTTTCGCGCGCCATCCTCGATTCTTTCGTCAAGCTCGATCCCCGGCACATGATGGGCAATCCCGTCATGTTTGTGGTCGAGATCGGCAGCGTCATCACCACGGTGCTGCTGGTGCGCGGCGGGGGACCATTCCTGTTCAACTTGCAGATCACGCTGTGGCTGTGGTTCACCGTACTGTTTGCCAACTTCGCCGAAGCCATGGCGGAGGGCCGCGGCAAGGCCCAGGCTGATACCTTGCGCAAGGCGCGATCGGAAACCGTTGCCAATCGGGTTGGCGAAAACGAGCATATTGAGCAAATCCCCAGCTCCAAGCTGCGCGCCGGCGATGTCGTCATCGTCTCCGCCGGGGAGCTCGTGCCTTCCGATGGCGAGATCATCGACGGTGTGGCCTCCGTGGACGAGTCGGCGATCACCGGCGAATCTGCGCCGGTCATTCGCGAATCCGGTGGAGACCGCTCGGCGGTGACCGGAGGCACACGTGTGCTCTCCGACCAGATACGCGTCAAGGTCACGTCGAATCCCGGCGAGACCTTCCTCGATCGCATGATTGCGCTGGTGGAAGGCGCGGAGCGGCAGAAGACGCCCAACGAAATCGCTCTTAACATTCTGCTCGCGGGATTGACCATCATCTTCCTGCTGGCCGTGGTGACGTTGCAGCCGTTCGCGATTTACTCCGGCGCGCCGCAGACGGTGTTCGTGCTGGTCTCGCTGCTGGTCTGCCTGATTCCCACCACCATCGGCGGCTTGCTTTCGGCCATTGGCATCGCCGGCATGGACCGCCTGATTCAGCATAACGTGCTGGCCATGTCAGGCCGCGCCGTCGAGGCCGCCGGTGACGTGGACACTCTGCTACTCGACAAAACGGGGACTATCACCCTGGGCAATCGGCAGGCGGCCGAATTCATCCCCGCGCCCGGCGTGAGCGA
Source organism: uncultured Acidobacteriaceae bacterium (assembly GCA_963713465.1). Lineage (GTDB taxonomy): Bacteria > Acidobacteriota > Terriglobia > Terriglobales > Acidobacteriaceae > Bog-257. The sequence goes on along the minus strand of CAVQLZ010000010.1, from coordinate 403,544 downwards.
GACCGAGATGGCCGATGCCGCGCAGCTTTCGTCGCTAGCCGACGAAACTCCCGAGGGCCGCTCGATTGTCGTGCTCGCCAAAGAGCGCTACGGATTGCGCGGACGCGAGCTGAGCTCGCACGACATGGAGTTCGTTCCCTTCACCGCGCAGACCCGCATGTCAGGCGTGAACATGAATGGCAACCAGATCCGCAAGGGCGCAGTTGACGCCATCACGCGCTACCTCGCGAACAACGGCATTGCGATGCCGCCGGAAGTGCAAGCCAATGTCGAGATGATCGCGCGCTCCGGTGGCACGCCGCTGGTCGTCGCCGAAAAACACCGTCCGCTGGGCGTGATCTATCTCAAGGACATCGTGAAGGGGGGCATGCGCGAGCGCTTCGATCAGTTGCGCGCCATCGGCATCAAGACCGTGATGATCACCGGTGATAACCCGCTGACCGCCGCGGCGATTGCGCGCGAGGCCGGCGTTGACGACTTTCTGGCCGAAGCCACACCAAAAGACAAGATGGACCTGATTCGCCGCGAGCAGTCACAAGGCAAGCTGGTGGCGATGACCGGCGACGGCACCAACGATGCTCCCGCACTGGCGCAGGCCGACGTTGGCGTGGCCATGAACACCGGCACCCAGGCAGCCAAGGAAGCCGGCAACATGGTCGATCTCGATTCCAATCCAACTAAGCTGATCGAAGTGGTGGCCATCGGCAAGCAGTTGCTGATGACCCGCGGCTCGCTGACTACCTTCTCCATTGCCAATGACGTCGCCAAATACTTCGCGATTATCCCTGCGATGTTTGCCGGGACCTTCCCCGTCCTCAACGCGCTCAACATCATGCATCTGCGCACGCCGCAATCGGCGATTCTCTCCGCCGTGATCTTCAACGCGGTGATTATCGTTGCGCTGATTCCGCTGGCGCTGCGCGGCGTCAAGTACCGCCCCATGAGCGCCGCTGCCCTGCTCAGACGCAACTTGTGGATCTATGGCGTCGGCGGTGTGGTGGTGCCGTTTATCGGGATTAAGCTGATCGACATGCTCATCTCGCGCGTAGGATTGGCCTAAGCCGGCCATCAGACGTTTCGCAAGTCCTGGCGGCCAAAGCCGTCCGCCACAGACGCCGGCAACACCTTCTTGCAGCTTAAATGGGTTGCTACAATTGCTTGTAGCGGGGAAATTCCTTCGTACCAGGAATACGCTACGCTTGTACGATAAACGTTTAACTGAGGAGCGCACGTGGAAGTAGTTGCACCAGCCATGAGTCCAGTTCAGCGGGCGCGAGTCGATTCAGAGAGTACTCGATTGTATCTTCGGCTTCTGAAGCGTTGCCTCATTCGTGACCTCTTTCCCGATCGGCGATATCTGGGCAGTGATCTGTCGCAGGTACTCAGCTACTCACCGGAAATGCGCGAGAACGGATTGGATTGGCCGACTGAAGCCGTGACCATGGTCGGCATGAAACGCTTGAACAGCCTGGAGAAGTGCTGCCTGTCGGTCATTGAAGACGGCGTTCCCGGCGATTTTGTGGAAACCGGCACCTGGCGAGGAGGATGCGGCATCCTGATGCGCGCGGTATTGGAATCCTGCTCAGATGGCGAGCGCAGTGTCTGGCTGTTCGATTCCTTTGAAGGATTGCCGAAACCCGATGCGGCTGCCTTTCCCGCGGATAGCGATGATCAGTTCTGGACCTTCGGCTCGTATCTGGGAGTCAGCGTCGACCAGGTGAAGGAGAATTTCCGGCAATACGAGCTCTTAGACGACCGGGTTCGGTTTGTGAAAGGGTGGTTCCGCGACACGATTCCAAGTTCGAACCTGGGTCCCATCTCGGTATTGCGGCTTGATGGCGATATGTACGAGTCCACATGGATCGTACTTACCCACTTATACCCGAAGGTATCTCCCGGCGGTTTTGTGGTCATTGACGATTACGGCGCCATCCCTGCCTGCAAGCAAGCGGTGGACGACTTTCGGCGCGAGCATTCGATCCAGTCACCCCTCTCGTCGGTGGATTGGACAGGCGTATTCTGGCGCAAGCTGGATTCGATCGAGCGCGCAGCGAGCGGCGCTTCCTGCGATGTGTTGCAGCTCGAACAGAAGCTCCACGCCGCGGAGATACAGCGTGCTGCCGCCGTTGCCGAGATGCGTTCGGCGCTAACCGCGAGAGAGGAGCTGTCGTCAGCGCTGAGGCAAACCGATGAGCTACGGTCTAAAATGGAAACGTTGGCGCAGGAGATTGCTGGATTAAATGCACAGCTCGATACTGAGCGAGCGCTGCGGACTGAGTTAAACGCGCAGCTCGAAGCCGAGCGCGCACTGCGACACAATATCGAGAATTCAAAGTCATGGCGCATCACTGCGCCGTTACGGCGGCTGATGACCGCAGTTCGCGGATCGCGTTAGCCGTTCTAATTGGAGTGGTCGCAGCGTCTGCTTGGTCGACTGCTAGCCAAGATCCAGCGTCTCCTTCGAGTTTCGCTGAGCTGACTGTGGTTGATCCGCTAATTTTGGAGCTTAGAATTTGGCAGAAATAATTCAGCCGGCGCTCGTGCGGGAACACTCGATGGGCGGCGATCCGACGGAATCCGCCGCCATCGCGCAAACCAGTATCGCCCTGCTACCCCCAACCTTCATTCCGCGCCGCTACAAGCCGCGAAATGTTGGTGAGTGGACAGGACACCTTACCTTTGCCAGCGATTTAATTGTCGCCCTGCAGCCCAGCCTCATCGTCGAACTTGGTACCCACTGGGGCGAGGCCTACTTCACCTTTTGCCAAACCGTGCAAGAGCATGGCCTTAGTTGCCTTTGTTACGCGGTAGACCACTGGCTTGGCGACGAGCATGCCGGCCATTACGGCGAAGAAGTTTTTGAAGAGGTCGGCCGATATAACGAACGCTTCTATCGGCAGTTTTCCTATCTGCTGCGGCGAAGCTTTGACGACGCCCTCACCCAATTCGCGGATGCTTCCATCAGTCTCCTCCATATCGATGGCTTGCATACCTACGACGCCGTGACTCACGATTTTCGCAACTGGCTCCCTAAAGTGAAGCCCGGCGGCTTCGTCCTCTTGCACGATATCTGTCCACGCCACCAGGACTTTGGTGTATGGCGCTTGTGGGATGAGATCAAGTCCGAGTTTCCCGATACCTTCGAGTTTCACCATAGTTGGGGGCTAGGAGTGCTTCGAAAGCAAGGCGGCGACAGGAAGACACCTCTGGAGGAGTTGCTTTTTAATAGCTCGCCGGCAGTGCAGGAAGATGTTCGGCGCCATTACGTTATCTATGCATCTCACCTGGAACACCTGCTCGGCCGCATGCCCGCGATTCCCGCACCCAGGGTCGAAGTTCCGTCCGAGATCAGAGTAGAGGTGTTCCCGGGGATCAACGGTGGACATTTCCCGGAATTCTGCCAGGTCCGTAAGATGAAGGCGGGAAGCTGGAACACTCTAGTTTTTGAGTTTCGCGGCACAAACTTCGGTGCACCGCTGCGAATCGATCCCGGATGTGAGCCATCGTTTATCGAAGTGGGCGATATTCAGTTATATTCCACTGATACCGGAGAGCTTCTTTGGAACTCGCCGGCATCATCGGAAGATCGTAGTCTTCACCTCGGAGGCACGGCACTTCCCCATCCCAATAATCCGTCATTCATTATCAATGTGGGTGACGATCCGATTTTTCTGCTGACTACTATCCCGGAGTTACGCGGTCCATTCTCACTCAGTATTGCGTTAAAAGTGACTCCGGTGAATCAAGCGGTGATGGAAATCATTCACCGCAATCTTCAGAATCCGCTGCTGGATGCGGCACAGAAGCTAACCGCTGCCCAGGAGGAGCGGAATGCAGTGGCAGCTGAATTAGCTGCTGTCAAGGTCGATTTAATCCAGGTGGTCTCCGCGCGCAACCTGGAACTTGCCGAACTCAACAAGTTGCAACAAGCTCTGGTACAGGTTGAGAATTCCGCATCTTGGCGGGTGACCAGTCCGATGCGAAAATTGATGTCTGTACTTAGAACGGGCAAGCTCTGAACCACGACGGTCGCGGGCGTGGATTAACAACCTGCCGCTTACGTTAAACACCGCCAGGAGACGTAATGGACGAGCAAGACATACTAGCTGCTCTAAGGGAACACGTAGTCCGCAGCCAGAGCGGCGATTTAAGCGAAGGTAACGCCCAGGGTTACGTCCAGCCCTCTCGCGTAGATCTCTCCAAGCTGGACCATTTGTCCAGGGAGCTGTGGAGGCTACGCAACGGCGTCGGGCAACTCAATCCGCGCAAACCTGGCATTCCTAATCGCGCAATCCAGGCCTTTAAGAAGCTTGTTCAGCGGTCGCTAAGCTGGTATACCCGCTCGCTGCATCAGTATGACGACGGCGTGAATCAGGCTTTGGAATACCATGCACGGGCCATCGCTTCATTACAGCAGCAAGTCTTGCACCTGGGAGGCGGCATCCCGGAACTTTTACAAGAGACGCTCAGGACGGAGCGACGGGCAACACAGGAGCAGCAAGCTCCCTATGCCCAGCTTTTTCGCGGGCTATCGCCTATCCTAGACCTGGGTTGCGGGCGGGGAGAATTTCTTGAGCTATTGAAGGCGCAGGGAATTTCAGCTTACGGCGTGGATTCCGACCATCTCGCCTGCGAAGAAGGCCGGCGCAAGTTCCTTAATGTTGTTGAAGGCAATCTATTCGACCACTTGGCGCAAGTGCCTGACCGTTCCTTGGGTGGCATCTTCTGTTCGCGCCTAGTCGAGTATCTTCCAGAGCATCTCCAACCCGAACTGGTCGAACTTTCTGCCGGCAAGCTGAAACCTGGTGGTTTGCTGGTTATTGAAACCATCAATCCCGATTCCGATCTCCCCTTCGGGCGAACTGCTCATATCGATCCGAGCCATCTCCGCGCCATTTATCCGGAGGTCCTGAAATCGATGATTGAGAGTCATGGGTTTGAGCATTGCAGGATCTCGGTTCTGGCTCCTCAGCAGGTGTGCATGGCAGCAGCAGGGAATGCTTCCGCATCGGCCCAGGCCAACGACAGCGGCAACGAACTTATATCTCCTGCTGCTCTCTCACGGGCTCCGGCTTATGCCGCCATCGCTACGCGGCGATAGCACTCAACCATTCTGCGTCCCAGTGTGTTCCGCTTCCATGCTAATAAGGATATCGGCAAGCGCTGCTGTAGCACGATTTGCGGATCAAACCGCTCCGCATTACTATGAAGGTGAGGGCACGGCAGACCAGCCGATTGAAGCTGGTCTACATGGCAATCCGCTGGTCTAGATAGTTTCGGCAAAAGCAACTGCTAGCAAACATAGTATGCATTCATCACAGCCAGACTTTGCAGCTTGTACGATCATTGCCAAGAACTACTTGCCGATGGCACGGGCACTGGCAGAGTCCTGGGATGCAGCCCATCCCGGTTGTCCCTTTTTCGTTTTGTTGCTGGACTCTCCTCAAGGTTTTTTCAATCCTGCGAAAGAGCCTTTTCAATCTGTGTTGCTATCGGAACTGGACATTCCCAATCTCAACGGTTTCCTCTTCAAATATACGGTCCTGGAGGCCAGCACCGCAGTAAAGCCTTACTTGCTCGAATATTTATTTGACCGCTATTCCGTAAAGAAGCTCTTATATCTTGACCCGGATATTCTGATCTTCAGGCCACTTGAGCCGCTGCGCGAGCGCCTGGAAAGCGCTAATCTTCTCCTCACTCCCCATCTTCTGTCACCGCTTCCAAGGGATGGGCGCGGCCAGACTGAGCATGACATTCTCCAGGCCGGGACCTATAACTTAGGCTTCCTCGGTATTCGCAATTCGCTGGAATCCAAGCGACTGCTGCGCTGGTGGTCCGAGAAGCTATATCACCACTGTATTGTCTCCTTTCAAGATAATCTGTTTGTCGACCAGCGCTGGATGGACATGGTGCCTGGTCTTTTCTCGGGCGTGGAGATCCTCCGCGATTATGGTTTCAATGTTGCTTATTGGAACTTGCATGAGCGCTCGATTTCGGCCGGCCATGAAGTCACCGTGAACGGAGAGCCCCTTTATTTCTTCCATTTCAGCGGCTTCGATCCTAACAAACCCTGGGTCGTTTCGAAGTATCAGAACCGTTTCGAGATGTCCACCATCGGCGATGCCCGCAAGCTGTATAGCGACTATCGTGAATTGCTGATGAAGCAAGGATGGGGCGAAACCAACGGTTGGACTTATGAACACGATTACTTCGCCAATGGAGTATCCGTTCCAACCTCTGCCCGCAAATACTATTGGGGCCTCGGTCCGGATGTTGCTCATCTCGGTAACCCGTTTTTGTGGCTGGAGGAGGATTCGAAGCGCGCAACCGGCACGCGTTTTGTCGACAATACGCTTCCCGGCGGCGTCAACCTGTTGGGGTATTTTGAATCGGAGAAAGGCGTAGGCGAAGGCGCCCGCAGCAATCTAAGGATTATCCAGGCGACCGGAGTTCCTTATTGCATCAATAACAAAGTGGACTCCGGGTCGAGCAATGTGGAGCGCCTTTCCGAGGAAGTACTGACCAGTAATCCGTATCTGGTGAACCTAATGACACTGAATGCGGACGGTCTTTACGACTTTGGTTCCCAGCATCCTTCCTATTTGGCCGGCCACTATAATGTGGGCTATTGGGCGTGGGAGCTTCCTGAGTTTCCGCCCCAATGGGCAACCTCGTTTGGCTTTGCAGATGAAATATGGACTCCCAGCCGATTTACCCGCGATTCGGTCAGTTCCTGTTCGCCGGTTCCGGTTCACGTGGTGCCGCACTCTCTGGAGATCGAAGACGATCTTGCCGTCCCACCGAATCGCAACATCTTTGATCTAAGGAGCGACGTGTTCTTGTTTCTTTTTTTGTTCGATTTTCATAGTTTCCTGGAAAGAAAAAATCCACTTGGCCTAATCGAAGCCTACAGGCGAGCATTTGGAAATAGGAAAGACGTGCAGTTGCTTATAAAGTCGGCCCACAGCGCAGAACATCAGCCCGAGTTGAAGTTGTTGCAGGAAGCCAGCCGGGGCGCCAATGTCCGCATTCTGGATGCGGTGCTGACGCGACATCAGAAGCAGGAGCTGATGAAGGCGGCGGATAGTTACGTGTCCCTCCACCGCTCGGAAGGCTTTGGGTTGACCATGGCGGAAGCGATGCTCTTCGGCAAGCCCGTCGTGGCTACGGCGTATTCGGGCAATGTCGACTTCATGTCCGATGATGACAGCTTCCTCGTTCCTTACCGGCTCATCACGCTCAAAGAGACGCACGGGCCCTACAAGGCGGGATATCATTGGGCCGACCCTGACCTGGACTCCGCCTGCGACCTCATGCGTTACATCGAAGGTAACCGCGAAGCCGCTGCGGCCGTCGGTCGTAGAGCCAGGGCCAAAGTTCGGGAGTTGCTGCATCCGGCGACGATTGCGGCCTCGGTTCGGAAACGACTGGAACAACTGGGACTGCTGGAGCCCAGTCTGGCGGAGGAATGCAATGTGCAACCCGGGGGAAGTGTCTCGTAATTGACGCTCATGAGTGGCTCAACCATAACCTTGGAGAAGACAGAAGCTGCACTAATGCGCCCGCAGGCAATGGGATTAGGCCGGTTGATGATTTACAGTATTCTACAATGTTGCGGCGGATTACGGCCAATCTATCTGGCTCTTGCCTTGGATACCACTGCGTTTATGGTTATAGAATGGTTCAGTGGCCACAATTTTGTGGTGTAGGTGCGATGAGAATATTGATTAAATGGTTAGTCATAGTAGCTTTGCTTGCCGTTTATGTGGCAGCGCTCGCAGCGGTGTTGCACCCCCATGTCTCACCGGCATATCGGGCCTTCTACATCAACCGCACCTCGACCGACTATGATCCCTCGCACTACGATGCCACACCGGAACAGGGTATGACATTCAATCACCCGGGGGTGCCAACCTGGGTGCTCACTACCCGCGGATTTTCCGTCCGCGATGATTGGGGTCGCTGGACCGACGAAGGCCTGGGGGCGACTGCAGGGTTGACCTTCAATCGACCATTTGACGGAGAGCTTTGCCTCGACGTCACAGCACGCGCGGTTCCGTGGATGGTCGGGCAATCGGTTCCCGTGAGAATGGACGGCCAGGAACAGTTCCTGCGAATCAGCAATGGCGATTTGACCGAATACCGGCTGCAATTCGCTCATCTTGCCGGCGCTACTGAGTTGGACTTTATGCTGCCGAAGCACTTGCCTGCGATTATCGAGCGTGTGCCCGACAGTGCCGATGCACGTAGGCTGGGCATGAACATTTCTACATTAAAACTGATTTCTGGCCAGTGTTCTGCGCCAAGAAAATAGACGTTACTTTCTCGCCAGACTCAGCACATATGTTAAATAGTTTCACGCCGGCTGAACACGTTGAAATGGAACGGGCAGCTTCATTGGAGCGGAGTGCCGGCTCATCCTCGACCACCTGGCGAGTCGGCACGAAGGCTTGGGCCATCGCGACTCTTCTGTGGCTTGCCAGCAACGTGTTCGTGACTGGTATTGCAAAGTTCACGAGCTGGGAGGACGGTGCATCCTACAAGCGAATGGCGGATCTTTGCCGCTGGGACTGCGGGTGGTATGCTTCCGTGCTTCAACCCGGATATTCCAAGGCTCACATGGACACGGGCGCTGCGAACTGGGTGTTCAATCCTTTTTTTCCGCTTACAGCATATCCATTGCACAATTGGCTAAAGCTCTCGTTGGACGGCAGTTTGGTGCTTGCTGGAAAGCTGGAGCTGCTACTTGCGATTTATGGTTTTTTGCTGATGTTCGGTGATGAGCTACAGACTACAACGGATCTCCTCAAAGCGGGTGCATTGGTTGCCTTTAATCCTTACGTTATCTATGCTCATGCGGGGTATGCCGAGCCGCTTTATTTCGCAGCGATCGCCTTTGCTTTTTACTTCGTCAACCGGCGGCAATGGGTTTGTGCCGGCATGGCGGGGAGTCTAGCCTCGGCAACGCGGGTAGTGGGAGTGGTCTTTGCCGCTTCCTATACAGTCTCGTGGTTGAAGTCACAGGGCTGGCGCCCGCGCTGGCGCAAGCTTGAGCTGAATGCCATTATCGGCCTGCTGCTGTGTCCCTTGGGCACGGCGTTATTCATGCTTTACCTTTATCACATTATGGGCGATGCACTGGCTTTGCAGCACGGTCATGTGGCGTGGGGAAGAGTACTGGGGAATCCGCTTGGCACATTGTGGTTGTGCCTCAGGCAGGGGCGATGGTCTCGGCTATGGGGAATGATGATGATTGCTGGGTGGCTGCTGGGCGCCTGGCTGTTCAAACTCCGGAAATTCGAACTGGGAGTCTACCTGGCAGCAGCTCTCTTGCTGGCAACCGTGTCTCCCATGGGCGGATATTGGGGAGTTGCGCGGTATGTCTGGTGGCAACCGCCATTTCTATATGCGATTTATCGCCTTCTGCGACGCAGCGACGTCGCCTGGGTTATATACTTGGTATTTGCCTCGGGCATGGCCGCTTTCATGGTTATGCAATGGTTCACGGGGCACAATTTCGTCGTGTGAAATTTACGAGACTGCACCTTGGCAAGGACGACAACTTTCTTTAGCGGAAGGAAGGAATGGAACAACCAACAGCACAGTTGAGTGCGACCGCCAGCGAATGGGACCAACATTGGGAATCGCTTGAGGCCGAACGTTTTCTCTTCAGCTTGGGCGCCAAGACCGTGCGCCGGTTTATTTTTCAGCCGGCAGTCGCCTGGTATGGGGCGCGTTATTTCGCGGAGTCGGGGAACTTTGTTGAAATGGGATGCGGCACAGCGTACTCCTCCGCGCGCCTGCCAAAGGCTAAGCGGACATTCATCGGCCTGGATTTCTCCGCCAATGCCTTGCGGGCTGCCAGAAGTGAAGGCCGGATGGATGCATTAGTTCAGGCGGACATCTTCGCCCTGCCCTGGAGGCCGAATTCCATCGACGGAATTTGGAAGCTGGGCGTGATGGAGCACTTCACCGAACCGGAGATTGACAACTGCCTGCAGGAGTTCCACCGGGTCTTGAAGCCCGGAGGGGTTGTGGTTCTGTTCTGGCCCACCCGGCGAAACACATCGCGCTGGATCCTGGCTCCTTTCGAGAAGATTATCTCGGTTTGGCGGGGTTCGGAGTTCACTTTTTTCCCTGGCGAGATATCTCGTTTGAAGTCAAAGAAGCAAGCGCGAACGTTTATGGAGAGTGCGGGTTTCGAAGTAGCCGCTCTGGATTTCAACTGGCGGACAGCATTGATTCACATGGTGATCGTAGCAAGAAAAAAATAGAGAACGCCCTTAGAGCATGGCATCGCCGGACTATGGGATAAACCGCAAGCGAGGAAGTCGCAGTTGCCACGATCGGTGCGTTAGTTCGGTCGTGAAATCTTCAATCGCAGGTCTTCCGGAATCCGCTCGCGAATTTCTTCGGGAAGCTTTTCCAGTCCGCGCCGCGCGCCGATCAAGGCGACATCCTTCACCACCAGCGGAGCCGGCGTCACCAACGCCACCACCAGCCACAACAAAATCGAGAGCATGAATCCGCCGAGCGCGCCGATCTCCAGCAAGAAAGCATGTTGGGGATGGAAGTGACGGATGATGCCGAAGGCCAGCAGGAAGACCACCATGGACGCCGAGGCCAGCGCCATCAGGCCGATGTCGATGCCGCGATGCAGCCGCTGCCGCGAGCGGCAAAAGGCGCACTCCCGCAGATGGGCCTCGTAGTCGCCGCGCATCTCCGGAGCAATGCCGGAGATGTCGTAGCGCCATCCGGCCAGGATCTTCCCGATCACAGGGTCAGTGCATTTTGCCATGTATGCAAACGGACGCCCCGCGCCCTGGGGAATGCGGGTAGCGTTGGCTACAGTCGAACCACCGCCGAGGGTCCGTGCTGGTGCGCCAGCAACAGGCGGTTGTGCAACAGGCTCGGCTGTGCGCCCAAGGCACGTTCCGCGGTCATGCGCGCAATTTCCGGATGGTTGTTCTGCTCCGAAAGATGCGCCAGTATGAGGAACTCTGCGCTCCCATCATAGTCGGTCGTCAGGAAATCCGCGAGTGCGTCATTGGAGAGGTGACCGACGCGGCTCATCACCCGCTGCTTCACGCTCCACGGATACGGTCCGCCGCGCAGCAGTTCCAGGTCGTGATTGGATTCGATCATGAGAATGTGGCAGCCGCGCAGATGGTCGCGCACGCTGGCCGGCAGATACCCAAGGTCGGTGCAGATGCCCAGCTTGATGCCATCCGCCCGGAAGGTGAAACCTACGGGATCGGCCGCGTCGTGCGGAATGGTAAACGGCATCACCGTGATATCGCCGATATCGAAGCCGCTGCCGGCGCAGAACTGCTCGCGCCGCTCCAGCGCGACACGTTGGCCGGCGCCGTCGCGGGCACACCGCCAATACTCCTGGTAGGTTGCGCCGGTGATGTAGATCGGGATCTTCAGGCGGCGCGCCAGCACGCGCAGGCCGGCCACATGGTCGGCGTGTTCGTGGGTGATCAGGACGGCATCCAGCGTCGCGGGATCCTCGCCGCAAGCCAACATGCGACGCATCAGTTCGCGGCAGGAGAGGCCGGCGTCGACCAGCAGACGAGTCCGAGAGCTGGAGACAACGGTGCAGTTGCCCTGGCTCCCGCTCGCCAAAACTGTCAGCGACACCATAACTGGGAGCATATCGTTCGGGGGCGGAGCCGGGGAGTAACAAACTCGTTACGGGTGTGAATTTCGGGCGCCAAAGTGCAGCTGCGGGAAAAGCGTCGGATTGGAAACGGGGCGTGCTGTCACATTGGAGACACCAGCAAATTCCGCCTATGGCACCTTTTTGTAGTTGTGAGATTGAGAAGTTTCAGGCATTCTTGCACGCAGTCGAGGCACAAGCCGATTGCGTGCTGCTTCCCGGTCGGGACGACCGTTCGGCGATGAGAGGCGGTCGGGACCACGTGCACGGCCCTGTTGGAGCGTCGCTGTGGCGCTTAGTGGGGCCGACAGTGCGTCGTGTCCTGACCTCATCCGGGCGCCACTTCGGTTGCGCTTGGAATTTGCCGCATGTAAGGTCGTCCGGCTGCTAAGGCTGATTGGGTCCTGCGTGGCTTTGTGCGGACTACTCTCGAGCTGAAAGGCTTGAGCGCGTTCCTCTAGTCCGCATCTTCAAGAGCGCGCCACTGCGCAACACGCGGGTCTGTCGCCGTTGCTCTGGGCTGAGCGAGGGAAGTCACACGTACGTCGCAAGACGTGGAAGCGGTGCCTCATCGCGGCGAGAGGTGGCTGGCCTCTCGCCGCACTTTTCGAGATGCGCGCCAATCAACGTCAGGAGATATCTTTCAGCTCCCCGCGGCGTGACCGGCTCCCACTGAAGCGCATCCCACGCATTGCGGCTTTGCTGCGCCCCGGTGTACAGTTTTACTCCGCAGAGGAGGCCTCATGCGCAAGACATGCTGTGCAGCCGTAGTCCTGGCGATGACGTTCTGCTTGCTCCCACTCGTCGCCGCGCGCTCCCTACCGGCGACCTCAGCCGCGCTCGAAGAGCAAGCCGGCGCAGCCCAGCCGCAAACGTCCGGTGAACCGCTGTCGCCAGAAGCCCAACAGAAGCTCATCCAGAAGGTCCAGAGCGCGTTGCTCAAACTGCCGTACTTCGGCGTCTTCGACAACATCGCGTTTCAGTTGCAGGGCCGTACGGTCACGCTGCTCGGCAGCGTCACCAGCGAGCATTCGCAGACCAAGCAGGATGCCGAACGGGCAGTAAAAAAAATCGAGGGTGTCGAGAAAGTGGTGAACAATATCGAGGTACTGCCGCCCGCCCCGATCGATAACCGCATCCGCCACCAGGTTTACAACGCCATCTACAAGTATGGCCCACTGTTCAAGTACGGCAACAACAAGGTCAACCCTCCCATTCGCATCATCGTGAAAGGCGGGCACGTGACGCTGGAAGGCGTGGTCGATACGGAAACCGACAAGAACCTCTGCACCCTGCGCGCCAACCAGGTGCCGGGCGTGTTTTCGGTGACCAACAATTTGCGCGTGGTGAAGGGCTAGAACCAGTCAGCCATGGCGGCACAGAACCCCGCACAGCCGGCGAGTCCTGCTCCGCTTGCGAGGGCAACTGCTAAACATGAACCGGGAGGAACGGAAATGGAAAAAGTGGCCGGAATCGGAGGGTTGTTCTTCCGAGCTCATGATCCCAAAGCGTTGGGGAACTGGTACCAGCAACACCTGGGGATCGCGCTCACACCAACCAGCGAGGGCGGGACCGTTTGGCAGCAGGAGGCCGGGCCGACCGCCTTTACTCCCTTTCCCGAGACGACCAAATATTTCGGGGATCCTAACCAGGTCTGGATGGTGAACTTTCGGGTGCATGACCTCGACAAAATGGTAGCCCAGCTACGAACGGCAGGAATTGAGGTCAAAGACCCGGAATCTTATCCCGGCCTTGGGAGCTTCACTCGGCTGCATGACCCTGAGGGAAATCCCATCGAATTGTGGCAACCTGCATAATTCGGCGCTCCACATCAGGTGCTTTCCAAGGCAGGACTCTTGGCGGATGACCAGCCAAGTGCAAGTTGATTACCGGATTAGGCTGGGCTGATAGCTTTGCCGCCGCTGTCGTACACTAATTCCAGCGATGGTTGTCATCTATGGGATTCATGCGGTCAGCGAGGCCTTGAAATCGGGCGCGCGCAGTTTCGATTATGTCGGCATTGCGCGCGAGCGGCACGATCAGCGGGTGCAACGCCTGATTGACGATTGCCGCGCCAGCGGTGTGCAGGTGCGCTTTCTGCCGCGTGAGCAACTCGACCGCACCGCCAACACCAACACTCATCAGGGCGTCATCGCCGTCACCACCGGCAAGCAGTATGCGGATGTGGACGCGCTGTTGGAGCAGCGGCGCGGCGAGCGCACGTTTCTCGTCGTGCTCGATGGAGTTGAGGACCCGCACAATCTCGGAGCGCTGATCCGCACCGCCGATGGCGCGGGCGCCGACGGCATGATCATTCCCGATCGGCGTGCCGCAGGCCTGACCGGCACTGCCGTGAAGGCCTCGGCGGGAGCCTCCGAGCATCTGCCGATCGCGCGCGTCACCAACATCTCGCGCACCCTAGATGAACTGAAGGAGCGCAATGTCTGGACCGTGGGTCTCGACGAGCGTGGCACGCAGAGTTACGACGCGCTCGACTACAACATGGATTGCGCGATCGTCCTCGGCGCCGAAGGCAAGGGGTTGCACGATCTCGTCCGTCGGCGCTGCGACTTTCTGGTTTCCATTCCGATGCTGGGAAACGTGCCCTCGCTTAACGTCTCGGTCGCGGGAGCGGTGGTGATGTATGAGGTCGCGCGCCAGCGCCGCGCCTTGCAACCCGCCCAGAGGATCAAATCTTCCCGATGAAGTTGTACCTGGCCCTTACCTTGTTCTTGTTTGCCGCTGTGAGCAGCGCCTTCGCCATAGATCGCGACGCCTTTACCATCACGCGCTATCAGCTCGAGGCGCAGGTGGACCGCGCATCGCACGTGATGGCGGTCACTGGCACGCTCACCCTGCGCAATGACTCGAAAGAGCCGCAGAAGGTCGTCGCCCTGCAGGTCACGTCGTCGTTTGCCTGGAACAGCATCACGCTCGACGACAAGCCGGTGCAATGGCTCAGCGACAACTACACCTCCGACATCGACCACACCGGCAGCGTCACCGAAGCCATCGTGAATCTGCCGAAGCAAGTCCCGCCGGCGACAACGATCACGCTGGCGGTGCAATATGGCGGAACCATTACGCCCAACGCTACGCGCCTGACCCGCGTCGGCACGCCGGAGGACGTGGCGGCGCGCAGCGATTGGGACGAAATCAGCGACGCCTTCACCGCCGTGCGCGGACTCGGCTATGTCACCTGGTATCCGGTGGCCATTGAAGCCGTGAGCATGAGCGATGGCGACGCGGTGTTCGACGCTCTCGCGGCCTGGAAGCATCGCCACGCGCGCAGCGAGTTCAACGCGCGCATTGTCGTGCAAGGCGCCGAGGCCGAATCCCTGTGCATCGCCACCAACTCGACTTCAGCCTGTGGCGAGGCCCGCGCCCTCAGCGACCCGGATACCGGCGGCAAGCTTAAGCAGTTCAGCAACACGCTGACCCTGAGCGGCATGGACGAATTCGTTCCCACCTTCGCCTTGGGGAATTACGTTGAGCTGGCGCGCCCGACAGTCACGTTGCTGCACATCGCCGATCACACTTCTCTTGCGCGCGATTACGCGGTCGCCGCCGAAGCCAACGATCCACTACTGAAAGATTGGCTGGGCGAGCCGCGCCGGCCGACGCGCGTCGTCGAACTGACCGAACCAAAGGCGCTGCCGTACGAGAGCGGATCGGTCCTGTTCACTCCGCTGCGCCCGTGGCCGACGGACACACTGCAATTGCTGTTGCTGTCCACCCAGGTCACGGCACGGTTTCAATCCTCGCATCCGTGGATCCAAGAGGGCCTGCAGCGCTTCCTGCAGTGCGTGCTGGTCGACAGCCGTTCCGGGCGCAAGGCCGCGCTGGATTACCTGGACGATTTCCGCGAGCCGCTGGCGAAAGCCGAAGCAGCGACGCATCCCCCACCTGCCGCCGGAGCAAAAGCGCCGGAGACGAGTAACGCCGATAACACGCTGCTCAACACCAATGACGAGCTCTACCTGCGCGGCAAGGGCAGCTTCGTCTTCTGGATGCTGCGCGACATGCTGGGCGAGACGGCTATGCAAACGGCGCTGGCCAGCTATCGCGCGGGCACGGACAAAGATCCCACCTACCTGCAGCGGCTGCTGCAAACCAGCTCCAAGCGCGACCTGGAGTGGTTCTTCGACGACTGGGTGTATCGTGATCGCGGCCTGCCTGATTTTCGCGTTGATTCCACTTACGCACGTCCCTTGTTAAGCGAGGAGAATTCGACTTTCCTTGAAACCGTGACCATCGAGAACCATGGTCACGCTGGGGCTGAGGTGCCGGTGATCATCCAGACTCCCGCGGGTGAGAAAACCGTGCGCGTGCTGGCCAAGGCCGGCGAAAAAGGGTACCGGGCGAATCGAAATTGGTGTCGCCCCGGACAAGATTGTGATCAACGACGGCAGCGTACCGACAGCGAACAGCAACAATGTTTACGACGTTCCCGCGCAACCCAAGCAGTAGCGAAAAGGCGATTAACCACAGAGACACAGAGACACAGAGGATTTTCGGCAAAGAATAAAAAGAGTAGCGGCGCGTCCTGGGGCGTCGCGAAGTTTTCCAATCCCAAGTTCAAGAAGGAATCCTTCTCTGTGCCTCTGTGTCTCTGTGGTTGATTCCGCTCCGAAAACCGTTCGGACTTGCCAGCCTTGCCCTGCAAACGGTACAACCGTCTGTTGCCAACACGAACGAGGATCGCTTGAGCTACATACAATTCCTTGGCGCCGCCGGCGTCGTCACCGGATCGAAGCACCTCATCCACGTCGATGACGATGGCACCCGCCCACTGCAGGTGCTGATCGACTGCGGCCTCTTCCAGGGCCAGAAAGAATGGCGCGAGCGCAATTGGCAGGACCTGCCCGTGCCCGCGAAGACCATCGACGCGGTCATCCTCACCCACGCGCACATTGATCACTCGGGCTGGATTCCGCGGCTGGTGAAACAAGGCTTCCACGGCCCCATCTATGCCACGCCCGCCACCGTCGAATTGTGCAGCATCCTGCTGCCGGATTCCGGACACCTGCAGGAAGAAGACGCGGCGTTCTACAACAAGACGCGCTCCTCCAAACATCATCCCGCGCTGCCGCTCTACACCATGGAAGAAGCGCAGCAATGCCTTACGCTGTTTCGCCCGATCAATTTCGGCGAGGCGCACGCGCTGACTAAGAGCTTCTCGTTCCGCTTCGTGCGCGCCGCGCACATTCTCGGCTCGTCGATGGCAGAGATCACGCTGAACGCTTCCACGAAATCGCAGAAGCTGCTCTTCACCGGCGACATCGGCCGCGTGCGCTGCGGCGACGACATGCCCGGCAAAGTTGTCGATTGCGGTCCGACCCAGGGTGAAGATTGCGATGTGCTGGTCATGGAGAGCACCTACGGCAATCGACTGCACCCGCACAACGATCCCCGTCCGGAGCTTGCGACGCTCATCCGCACTGCGCTTCAGCGCGGCGGCAGCGTGGTGGTGCCGTCCTTTGCCGTGGAGCGCACGCAGAAGTTCCTCTTTATGCTGAAAGAGCTGATGGAGACCGAGCAGATTCCGCGCGTTCCCGTGCATGCCGACAGCCCCATGGCGATCAAGGCCGTGCAAATCTTCCTGAAACATACCGAGGAGTTCACGCCGGAGACCAAGGCGCAGATTGCGAAGTACGGCTCGCCGCTCAATTGGTCAAACTTCTATTTCGACAGCACCCAGGACGACTCCAAGAAGATCAACCAATCGAAGTATCCGATGATCATCGTCTCGTCGAGCGGAATGGTGACCGGCGGACGCGTGCTGCACCACCTGATGCAGCGCCTGCCCGATCCCAAGAACCTGGTGCTGTTCATCGGATTCCAGGCGCCAGGGACGCGCGGCTTCACCATCAAGAACGGCGCTGCGACGGTCAAGATGTTCGGCGAGGCGGTTCCCATTCGCGCGCAGGTCGCCGCCCTGGAGCAGTTCAGCGATCACGCCGACACGCCCGAGCTGCTGGAGTGGCTGCACACCTTTCGCCGCGCGCCCGCGCAAACCTATCTTGTGCACGGCGAGCCGGCGGCGGCGGCGCAGCTGCGCAACGCAATGACCGAGGCGCTGCGCTGGAACGTGCAAGTTGCCGCGTATCGGGAGAAGGTGCCGTTGGGGTAGACCGCGCAAAAAAAAGGAGAGGCTCATCGCCCCTCCCGTTCTGCTCTTCCGCGCTGCACTCCCATTTGCACCTTGCCTGCCCAGGCCGACGCTGGTTTTCGTCTCCTGGGCCGACCCCACGCAAATGGTTAGTACAACCGGAAGTTCACTTCAACATTGATCTGCACCGCGACCGGCTTACCGTCTTTCATCGCGGGCTCGAATTTCCATTGGCGTACGGCCTCGATCGCTTTCTCGTCGAGCCCCATTCCCAGCGCGCGCGCCACCTTCACATCGCGCGGCTTGCCGTCGGGGCCAACGATCAGCCACAGTACGCAAGTCCCTTGATATTTTGCCTTGCGCGCTTCTTCCGAATACTCCGGATCAGGCGTATCCAGCGCGCGTGGCGCAGAGACTCCACCACCCACGCGGAAGGCTCCGCCACCGATGCCGCCACCGTGTCCCGGACCTACGCCGGGGCCGGTTCCCGATCCCACGCCGCCGCCGTAGCCCGAGCCAATTCCTCCGCCGCCGCCGGTCCCATTCGACGGAGGTCCGGTGGGCACACCCGACATGGGATTGCCGAGGTTCGGCATGTTGGAAGCTAGCTTGATTTGCGGCGGCACCACCACTGTCGGCTCAACCGGAAGCTTGGGATGGTCGTTGCGGATGACCATCGCCGGAGGCGTGATCTGCTCCAGCGCCGTCTTGGGGAGCTTGCCCTTGGGCGCTTGCAGCTTATCGTGATCGCCGCCACCGCCGCCACCGCCCGAGCTCTTGGCGCTCGGTTTCGTCATCGGTAGCTGCGGAGGCGTGAGGTCCGGCGCAATCAGCGTGACCGTTTCCCGCGGCTTCTCTTGCTGGACCGCGCGCGCCCCCAGGATCGACAGCCCAATCAGGCCGGCCACCATGGCCACGTGCACCACGAGCGAAACGCCCGCGCTTTCTTTCTTGTAGTTGTACTCGCCCCAGATCTCGCGTACCATCACCGGCCGCGAGGTCAACTGCAGCGGCGGCAGCTTTTCGGGAAAGAACGCAGTACGGATGTTGGACTTCAACGATGTCCACAAGGAGTCGTTCGCCGTCGTCCGCAGCAGAAGATTCAGTTCCGGTTCCTGTGCCTGTTCAGTCGGGGGAATCAGCGTCTGATTAGACATACTCTCTTGTTCCTTGGTCTGCGCCGGCCCTGTGCCGCTACATCTCACACTTGATGAGCACTTCCCAAGCTGAGTTGCTCATCAAAAAACCTCAGTTTCGTCCGAGGTTGCGGATCAACCACACTCGGCTTTCGAATGTGAGTCACCGTTCCTATCCTTAGATGCGAAGCTACCCACATCGTTGTGCGGTGTAATGCGACTTTAACTGAGACGTTCTCCGAGTGTAAAGGCGAGCCGGTAATAAGCGACGGCGAAGGCTCAGGCTGTTGGGTCGGGCACCAGGCATTCGGCAATCGGTTTCTAGCAATAGGCAGTCGGCATTCGGTTCTTGGCTCTTAATACTCGGCACTCAGCACTTGGCATTTGGAGACTTTCAGCCGTTTGTCACTCCAAGATCGCTTACCGCCGCATCCGGCTGCGGTTCACAGCATCGGTGCTCAACATGAAGCCGGCCAGAGTCCCGGTCGCGGGACGAAAGAGGATAGCCCAGCGCTTCAGCGCTGGGTGCGGCCATCCTCAGAGTCGAGTCCCCCGGGGACGGCAGAGGTATAGCGGGGCTTCAGCCCTGCGCAAGACCCGGTTGCCGACTGCCCTGCCGCCGACTGCCACTATAATGAAATCTTCTGGCCGAAATTTTACGTTCCCGTAATCCCGCACTCCGGAGAACCACGCATTGCCGCTCGACCTGAAAGCCACGCTGAACCTGCCCAAGACCGGCTTCCCCATGAAGGCGAGCCTGCCTAAGAACGAGCCGGCCATGCTCGAGCGCTGGGCGACCACACGCCTCTACGACCGCATTCGCGAAGCCCACAAAGGGCAGCCGATCTACGTATTGCACGACGGGCCGCCGTACGCGAACGGCCCCATTCATCTGGGCACGGCGCTGAATAAAACGCTTGAAGGATTTCGTGGTCAAGTCGCGCAGCATGAGCGGCTTCGATGCGCCCTATGTTCCCGGCTGGGATTGCCATGGCCTGCCCATCGAAATCAAAGTCGATAACGAGCTTGGCCGCAAGAAGCTGGAGCTCGATCCCCTTGCCGTGCGCGAGGAGTGCCGCAAGTACGCGCAGAAATATCTCGACCTCCAGCGCTCGCAATTCAAGCGCCTCGGCGGCCTGGCACGCTGGGAAAAGCCGTACTCCACCATGGACCCGCAGTACGAGAGCGTGGTGCTCGCAACCTTCTACAAGTGCTACCAAGAGGGACTGGTCTACAAGGGACTGAAGTCGGTGTACTGGTGCATCCACGACAAGACGGCGCTCGCCGAGGCCGAAGTCGAATATGAGATGCACACCAGCCCCAGCGTGTGGGTGCGTTATCCGCTGACCAGCGATCCGGCGAAGATTGACGCGTCATTGGCCGGCAAGAAGAACGTTGCCACGATCATCTGGACGACCACCCCCTGGACGCTTCCCGCCTCCATGGCGGTGACCTTTGCGCCCGATGCGGAGTATGTGGCGCTGGATACCGGCGAGTGGATTTATATCGTCGCCAAAGCGCTGGCGCAACAGACGATTGAGAAATGCAATCTCGGCGACGCGAAGGAGATTGCGTCGTTTCTCGGGTGCAAAACTTTCTCCCCGGGGCAGCCCGCGACTTTGCGCACCCGTTCCTCGATCGCAATGTGCTGGGCGTTCTTGGTGACTACGTCACCATGGATACGGGCACAGGCGCGGTGCACACCGCTCCCGCCCATGGCGTTGACGATTTCAACACGGGCACGAGATACGGCATGTTAATCCACTCCGACGTGGACGAGGCAGGTATCCTGCGCAATGGCTTGCCAGAGTACGATGGCCAGCAGGTATTCAAGGCCAATGCCGCGATCATCGAGCTGCTGAAAAGCCGCGGCGTGCTACTGGGCTATGAGAAGATTGAGCACTCGTATCCGCACTGCTGGCGCTGCCATAATCCCATCATCTTCCGCGCCACCGAGCAATGGTTCATCTCGATGGAGCAAAAGCTTCCCAACGGCGAGAGCCTTCGCTTCCGTGCACTGGAAGAATTCAGGAAGGTGAAGTGGGACCCGGCGTGGGGCGAAGAGCGCATCGCCAACATGGTCGCCGGCCGTCCCGACTGGTGCATCTCGCGCCAGCGCGTCTGGGGCGTGCCCATCGCCATGTTCCAGTGCGAGGGCTGCCGCGAGTTCGTCGGCGATCCCGCTGTGCATCGCCTCGTTGTCGATCTCTTCGCGCGCGAGGGCGCCGACGCCTGGTACAAGTACTCCGCCGAGCAGATTCTTCCTTCAGGCTTTGCTTGCAGTAAGTGCGGCAACACTAAGTTCCGCAAGGAGATGGACATCGTCGACGTGTGGTTCGAGTCGGGATCGAGCCACGCCGCCGTGCTCGGCCATGAGCCCGGACTTCCCTGGCCCGCCGATCTCTACCTCGAGGGCGGCGACCAGCATCGCGGATGGTTCCAGTCTTCGCTCCTCCTCGCGGTCGCGACCAAGAATGAAGCGCCGTATCGCAAGTGCGCAACCGTCGGCTGGGTGCTTGATCCGCAAGGCCGCGCTCAATCCAAATCGTTGGGCAATGTCGTCGATCCCGTGGACATTGCCGACAAGCTGGGCGCGGAGATCGTGCGCCTGTGGGTGGCGTCCGTAGATTTTCGCGAAGACGTCATGAGCTCCGACGAGCTCATGCAGCGCATCGCCGAGAGCTATCGCAAGATTCGCAACACGTTTCGCTACATCCTCGGCAATGTTCACGACTTCGATCCCGCGCGCGACGTCGTTCCTTTCGCCGAGATGCACGCGCTCGATCAGTACATCCTGCTGCGCGCCGCCGAGGTCACGCGCGATGTCCGCGAGCATTACGACAGCTTCACCTTCCATCGTCTCTATCAGCGGCTGAAGGATTTTTGCATCGTCGATCTGAGCGCGATCTACTTCGACGTGTTGAAAGATCGGCTGTACACGTCAGCTCCGAAATCCAAGGCGCGGCGCTCGGCGCAGACCGCATTGTGGCGACTGGGCGAGGCGCTAGTTCGCCTGCTCGCGCCCGTGATGAGCTTCACCGCCGACGAGATTTGGCAGTATCTGCCTGCGACGCAAGGCCGCGCCGAAAGCGTTCATCTCGAACACTTCCCTGCTCCCGACGACCTCACCGGCCCGTTGCCGCACGATTTCGACGCCATCACCATGGAGCGCGATTGGCAAATCCTGCTTTCGGTACGCGACCAGGCGCTGAAGGCCCTCGAAGCCGCTCGCGCCGAAAAGCGCATCGGCGGCGGCCTGGAGGCGCAGATTCGCCTGTCCGCGCCCGAGAGTGTTTATCCGGTGCTGGATCGCTATCGCGATCAGTTGCGCTACTTGTTTATTGTCTCCGACGTTGTTGTGGAGAAATCGCCCGCCAGCAACGGAGATGCTGGGCTGACGATCGAAGTGAACCATGCGCCCGGTCTCAAGTGCGAGCGCTGCTGGAACTACTCCACACATGTGGGTGAAAATAAGAATTACCCGACCGTGTGCGAGCGCTGCAGCGCGGTGTTGGCCGAGATTGAAGCCACAGCCGAGGTGCGGTGAGTTCAGGGATGCGTCCTTCGGCAGCCAGACGCGTCTAAACAGAACGAGGAACCGACTGACTTCATGCGCAAATACTTCTTCCTGATCGCGGCCCTGGTGCTGCTGCTGGATCGCATCACCAAATGGGCGGTCGCCGGCAACATCGCGCCGCATGTCAGCGTATCGGTCATTCCTGGCTTTTTTAGCCTGACTCACGTGCAAAACAGCGGGGCGGCCTTCGGGCTGTTTGCGGAACCCTCGGCGCAATGGAAGGTCGGCGCGCTGGTCTGCTTCTCGGTTTTGGCGCTGATCGTGGTCTCCGCGCTGTTGTGGAAGAATGGCCACTCGCTCAGCACCATGACCGTCGGCCTGTCGCTCATCCTCGGCGGCGCGTTGGGCAACTTGTGGGACCGCATGTTTGCCGGACACGTCGTCGATTTCCTGGATTTCTACGTGGGCAGCTATCACTGGCCGGCATTCAACGTGGCCGACAGCGCCATCGTGATCGGGGCACTGCTGTTGGTTTCCGAGATCGTCTTTGCCAAGTCCGCGGGCCAAACCGTGAAGAGCAGCTCCTAGCAACTGTTTTGAAAGGGCACGCCTTCAGGCGTGCCGCAAAACGCTATGAATGAAATCGGCCTCAGCCGCTGACGGAAGCGTCCCCTCAGCGCCTAAAGGCGAGGACCTGCTGGTCATGACGACACGGCTGAAGCCATGTCCTTTCAAAGCTGGGATAACGCGTAGGAATTGAGACGCGGCGCGGCGCGCCTGCCCCGAGGTTGCTGAGAGGGCGCCGCTCCAGCCATTGCCCCCACTATTCACCATGAATGAAGACCCTGTGACCCCAGTCACAGCCCAGAGTGATGTCAGCCATCGCGCCCCGCCCGGCCTCGCGCTATTTCTATGGATGTAACAAATTCTTTCTGTCGGGAAGCAGAAATGATTGACCTTAAAAAGAAGTGCTGGCGGGAGAAAGTCACCGCCGAGATTACCCTGGCTCATCTGCAACAATTTGCCCGCGAGCTGGGAACGACCATGAACGCGGCCGAAGTGGCGGCCTTCCTCAACGAAAAAGGCCGGGCGCAGGACGTTCTGGACCCACATGATGCAGGCCGGCGAGGACTACATCAAGGGCACCCTGGCCGGCAAAACCATCGGGCCTCATAGCATGGAGCGCAGCGCGCGGCAGTTGCGGTCGCTCCACTAATCGCAGAGCAGTCTGCCGTTTCCTATCAGTAAGTCACCATTACTATCCAGTACGCTCCTCCGGGATGGCTCGCGCTGGGAGCGAAACAAGCTCCCAGCGCATATCCCGAGACCTCGCTCGACAGCACGTGCGAGATTCCCGCAGGCAGCTTCGCCGGATCGGTCGCCGTCCACGCCAACACACCGCTCACGCGCGGCAAGCGCAGCGCGTCCTCACTCTCCAGCCGGTCCTTCCTCGCCATACGGCAGGCCATCGGACGCAGTTGTAGCTCCGTCCTCCGCGACGGAGCGGTCAATCGATGCGACCTGGCATACTCCGCAACGGCCGCTTGCACGGCGGCCTCGGCGTCATGGTCCGACATCTCCGGCAGCTTGCGTGCGAAATCCTCGGTGACCCAGAGATCGTCGCCCTCACGCAGAACACCCACGCCGACGGTATCGTACTGCGCATCCAGAATGGTACTGCGATGCGGCGGCGAATGCATAAAACCCTCGTGGACCGTCGCGGCAGTCCGATTATCGAGTGCGACGTTTTCGCTTACGCTGTCGAAAGGCAGCCCTTCGTTGCTGATACGAATTGGCAGGTCGGGCTCGCCCTCGAACCGGTGTGCGATTGCGGAATGATCCGCCATCAGCGTACTGTGCTTCCGTGCGGCCTCGGTCAAGCGCTGGTCGACCGTCAAGAGCGGCAGGCCAAACTCGCCCCGCGTACGATTGAGCAGAACAACCAACTCGGCCTCAGCCCGGGGATCGAAATGTCCCGCGCTGGCGTGCAAACTCGCGTCCGCATCGCCCATGGCGCTAGCCATCGGCAGCGGCAGGGCGAACAGGGCGAGCGCCAAAAGCAATGCTGCGGTCCTGATTATTCGCTCCAGACCGCCAGTTCGTTCCCGTTAGGATCGGCGAAGTGGAAGCGGCGTCCGCCGGGAAACTCGAACGTATCACGCACGATCTTGCCGCCGGCAGACTTCACCTTGGCGTAGGTGTCCTCGAGCGACGCCGCATAGATGACGACCAGCGTCCCACGAGTCTGCGTGGCATCCGCGCCCGCGGGCTTGGCCTCGCTGTTGAATCCTCCGGCCAGGCGGCCATCATGGAAGCTGGTGTAACCCGGGCCAAAATCCTGGAAGTCCCAGCCGAACACCTGGTGGTAGAAGCTCTTGGTCGCCTCAATATCGGTGGCGGGGAACTCGATGTAGTCCATCTGCAGGTTGTGATCTTTTTGCGCCATGGATCGCCTCTAGGGGTGTGCAGCGAGAGTAGCACAGCGGGCTGAAAGAACGCGAGAGACCGTGATGATCTTCATCGTCAATCAGGACGGCGTCGCCTATGAGAAGGCTCTGGGCGCCGACCCGGCAAAGCTCACGGCTGCCAGGACCGAATACAACCCGGACAAAACCTGGACCAGGGCGCGTTATCATTCACCAATGAACTTGCGTGAGATGGTGAATTCCGTTCCCCAGTGGTACCACCGCTTTGAATTCGCTCCTGACCTGATTACCCCCGGGCCGAACGATCCGCGGATTTTGCTCGAGAAGCTCAACTTGCCGCAAGACATGGGGGGTTTACGAATTTTGGACATAGGCGCTCGCGACGGATTTTTCTCCTTCGAATGCGAACGTCGCGGCGCGCAAGAGGTAGTTGCGATCGAGTACGTTCCGCCGGCCGGGACGGGTTTTTTCGTCGCCAAGCAGATCCTGGGGTCGCAACTGAACCTGCTTCACGAAACCGTCTACCACTTGACCCCGGAGCGCTATGGCCAATTCGATATCATCTTGTTCCTCGGCGTTCTGTATCACTTGCCCGATCCGCTGCGTGCTCTGGAGATCGTCTTCCACATGATGCGGCCGCAGGCTTGGCTGTTTCTGGAAACCGTCGTCATCGACCAGGAACTGCCGTTCGATCTCGCGCATCGCCCATTGATGCAGTTCTATCCCCAAGCCAGCAAGAACCGGGACTACACAAATTTCTGGGGGATGACAGAAGCTTGCGTGGTCGCCCTGGTGGAGGAATGCGGCCTGTCCTGCATGGGCCACGTTTCCGAAAGCGGACGGGGTATCTTCACCGCTCTGAAGACGGGCGGGAAGAAGAATGCCGGCGCCGAGCTCGCCTGGGAAGTGCGATCGGTTGATAATACCTACGCTGACCCCGAATGAGGGGCTTTTCCGGATTAGGCTTTTCCACTCGCCACCAGCTCGCAGAATCTCCAGCCGTTTCGGGGAGAGCATCACGTAGCGATCCTTCATTCCTTTGCCTTGCTGCAAAACGCAAAAGGCGCGGATTGCCGCGCCTCGCTTGATTCAGATTTTCTTCCCGGCTATTCGCTGTCAGCCGCGCCTCCGGGCTGGGTCTGGTTGTCGACTCCCAGCTCGTGCGGCGAAGGAATGTTCGCGGTTTCCGGATTCAGCAGGCCTTTGTGATCCGGTCCGAGGCCCAGCTTGATCAGCGCGCGCGAGTCGGGCGTGATCTTCGTCTGCCAGCCGTTGTCGGCCTGGTACTTCAGCATGGCGTCCTTGGAGCTCTGGTCCCACACGCCCGTCGCCTCACCGGTCAGGTAGTGCTCGCGGATTAGAGCCGTCTGAATTTCGCGGGTGCGGTCTTCGTCGATCGTGTGCTGCCCACGGGAGCGCGCCGTCTTAACCACCTGCGGGGTAGGATGATGGCGGGAGGGGCTGTGCGCGCTGGAAACCTTGGCATGCTTGGGTTTAGCGCGGGTGCTTGTGGACGCCAATGTGAATGGGGCCAAGCCGAAGATGACGAGCAAAATGGTGGAGGCGTTAAGAATACGTTTTGCGATAGGCAACGACCACCTCTCGGGCAAGTTTATGTTGTTGCACGAACCGTGCCCACATTGTAATGACCCGTTAATCGTTTTGGGAACACCAAAATGACCCAGGTTCCCAAAAAGGAACGGCGCTGGGCATCTTCATCTTCGATGCAGCAGCGCCGCTGGTTAGGTTGCTTCTAAGGTAACTTCCGGAGCTCTCCAGAGTACCTTCTGGTTACCCGGACCGGCTCGGGCCAATCTTGCACGAGTCCGGCCAGTGAATATTCGACCCGTGGTTACCGGGGTCCCGACAAGCGCCGTTTTGTGCTTGTTGGGGTGGCTTACGGCAGCGTGCCTCCCATGAACACCGTGGTGTTATCGCGGCTGCCCCGCGGACGCACCAGGAAGACCACGTCCTGTCCGCTCTTCGTCTGCGACTCGAGGCGGCGGAAGTCGGCCTCGCTGTTGACCGGCTGCTTGTTGATCTCCAAGATCACGTCGCCGCGGCTGAGGCCGGCAGTTTCCCCGAAGCCATCAGGCTTCACGTCTCGCACCATGACGCCCTTGGTGTTGGGGAAGTTGAAGCGATTGGCCATGTCCTGAGTGATGCCCTGGACGGTGATGCCGAACTTGCTCTCCTGCGGCTGGCCCTCTTCGCCATTGTCCTCTTCGCCGTTCAGGCGATTGGCGAACAGCTTGGCGCGGTCGGCGATGGTCACCTCGGCGGTGGACTCCTTGCCGTTGCGCACATAACCGATCTTGGCCGTGGCGCCCGGCCTCAAGGCCGAGATGTCGGCCACCAGCTCGTCGCCATTCTTCACCGGATGTCCGTTCACCGCGGTGATGGTGTCACCCGTCTTGAGTCCGGCTTTTTCGGCCGGGCCGTTCGGGGTCACGTCGGCGATGGTCACGCCACTGCTCACCCCATAAACGCGCGCGATCGCCGGATTGGGCACGGCATTGAATTGCACCCCGATGGAACCGCGCTGGACCTTGTGCTCCGGACCGATAAGCTGGTTGTAGACGCTCACCACGGTGTTGGACGGCATGGCGAAGCCGACACCCTGATAGCCGCCGCCGCTGGTGTAGATGGCCGTGTTGATTCCGATCACTTCGCCGTTCATGTTCACCAGCGGGCCGCCGGAGTTGCCGGGATTGATGGCGGCGTCGGTCTGGATAAACGACTCGAACTGGCGGTTGGGCACGATGTTGCGCCCGATCGCGGAAACGATGCCGGCGGTAACCGTCTCATTCAGCCCGAAGGGACTGCCAATGGCGAGCACCCAATCGCCGACGTTCATGCTGTCGGAGTTGCCCAGCTTGGCATAGGGCAATGACTTCTTGGCGTCGATCTTGATGACCGCGAGGTCGGTTTCCGCGTCGGTACCAATCACCGTCGCAGTGTAGGTAACGGTCTCGGGATCGCCCATCAGGTTGACGCGGATGCGGTCAGCCTTGTCGACCACGTGATTGTTGGTGAGGATGTAGCCCTTGGAATCGACGATCACCCCCGAGCCCAGCGAACGCTCGCGCATGTCGGGCGAGCCGCCCAAGCCCTGACCACCGCCCTGGCCGCCGCCACCCGGCTGTCCGCCGAAGAAGCGGTTAAAGAAGTCCTGAAACGGATTGTCTTCGTCGCCGCCGCCCGGACCCTGGTCTTCCGGACTGCCCGGCGCCATGCGGCGATGCGGGTTCTTGATGGTCGATTCGGTGTTGATATTGACCACCGTCGGCTCCAGCTCGCGCGCGATGCTGGAGAACTGGTTGGACAACTGTACGGGCGAGGGGACTTTCAGTGGCGTAGCGTCAGCCGAAGCGTTCTGCTGGTTGCCCTTGACCGCCCCAGAGACGACGGTGCCAATCAGAATGCCCAGCGTAAGCGTCGCCAGGATAACCGCGGTGGAGGCAAAGCGATTGGCCCTGAATCTTTGCCTAAAACCTGAAACTTGCGAATGCATTCACTGTCCTCCGGCTAACCAGCCAAATGTAAATTATACAGTCTGAGATGTGAGAGGAGTCACTGGGGTGTTCTCACGCCATTAGACTGCAGCTATGCGGGTTTAGTAATCAATCTGCAACCATCTGGAAGCCACGTAGACAATCGCAACAGCAACAGCTGCAGCAACAGCAACGGCAATCCAGGAGCCAACACGAATAAAGAGCACACCGTCCTATGGCTCCGGATTGCCGAACGCGTAATTCTGATTGTGCATCAACCCGAGTCTCGCGCAGCGAGACGGATGAGTTTAGCCCAGCCTCTCAAGGCCGGGTAGCCGAGCAATTAAGGCCCGAGTTCATTTAGGGACGGCAGGGATTTTTCCCGGTTCACGGCCAACCAATTCTTTGCAGACGAGGCTATCGCCTGCCGCCTCGCACGAGTCTCGCGCAGCGAGACGGAAGCGCGTAGCCCAGCCTCTCAAGGCTGGGTAGCCGAGCAATTAAGGCCCGAGTCCCTTTTAGAGACGGCAGGGATTTTTCCCGGTTCACGGCCAACCAATTCTTTGCAGACGAGGCTATCGCCTGCAGAAGAGTTTAGCCCAGCCTTTTAAGGCTGGGGGAATCGCGTACGACTTGCGATTCGTGTTCGGATAAGAAGCCTGTCGTCCCTACGGGACTCGGACATCATGTCATGCTCACCCAGCCTTGAAAAGGCTCGGCTAAACTCATCAAACTCATCCGTCTCGCTGCGCAAGACCTGGGCTCTACCGTTTCTGAGCAAGAACGGAGGATCGTTTTCGGCACGAGTGAACTCATGCCCTGACTCATGTCTGCCAAGCCATAGCCGTGCGGCAACTCAGTGCGGGCGGTTAGCCCCGGAGGGCGATCAGCAGCTTGTTCACTTGCCCCTAAACCTCCCGCCGCTACGCAATCCCCAGCCGCGACCGCATTCTCTCTGCTAGCTCACGCACGGAAATGATTTTTTCCGCGATCTCCGGCGTCAGGCCGCTGTGCCGCAACGCCAGCTCCGAATTGAGCAGGATGCCGGTCAACTCGCCGCGCAGTTCGCTGCCCAGCAACTTTCCCGCCACCCGCTCGGCCGCCAGCTTTTCCTGCTGCGCGCGCCGCAGGGCCACCTGCACCTCGCGCACCATGCGCTCGCTGCTGTGAAGCGCCAGATTCACGTACACCGGAATAGCCGTGCCGCACCGGTTCAGCAGCGTATCCAGGGCGCGCAAATCCGCCTCCAGCAGCGACTGGTCCACGGCCAGCAGCTCGTAATCGGCCGCTTCCAGTTTGGCTATGGCCTGCGGCACCGCGCCGGCCACATGCGTCTTGTGGCCCGTTCCAAGCTCCAGCGCCGCCGCATATTCCTTGCCTCGGGAAGAGGTTGTCACCAGCAAAATCATCGCCGTTCCTTTCCGCCGCTGTCTCTTGGGGCACACTTCACCTGTCGGGCCCGCACGCGGCGCTCGTCGTTCAAGCTATCGTTCGGTTCGCGGTCCGGCCTTTAAGGCTCAGACCGTCAAACTGTATTCCTTAAGTTTGCGGTACAGAGTGGTCTTGCCGATCCCCAGGCGGCGGGCTGCTTCCAGCTTGTCGCCGTTCAGCACCTCGATGGCGTGCAGTATCGCCCGTTTCTCCAATTGATCCAGCGGCGTGATGATGGCAGGAGCCGGGTGTAACTCCTCCGCTTCCGGTTTCACGTTGCAGTTGCGGACCTGCGTGGGCAGGTCGGGCACCTGTATGGTGGGCAACGAGCAAGTGGTACAGGCGCGCTCGATGCAGTTCTCCAGCTCGCGCACGTTCCCCGGCCAGTCGTATTGCAACATCAGGCGCAACGCCTCGTCGGAGATAGTGCGCTTCTGCAAGCCACCGGCGCTGTTGATCCGGTCCAGAAAGTTGCCGATCAACAGCGGAATGTCCTGTTTGCGCTCGCGCAGCGGAGGAATGCGCAGGGTCAGCACGTTAAGCCGGAAGTAGAGATCGCGGCGAAACGTTCCCTGGGCGACCGCCGCATCCAGATCGCGGTTGGTGGCCGCCAGAATGCGAACATTGATGGGCACGGCGCGGGTGCCCCCGACCGGCCGGATTTCGCGCTCCTGAATGGCGCGCAGCAGCTTGGCTTGCAGGTCGATGGGCAGCTCGCCCACTTCGTCGAGAAAGACCGTACCGCCCTCGGCCGAAGCCAGCAGGCCCTCTTTCTGGCGCAGCGCGCCGGTGAAGGCCCCGCGCACGTAGCCGAACAGTTCGCTCTCGATCAGCGTCGGCACCAGCGCCCCGCAATCGACTGGCAGAAACGGCTTGTCCTTATGCGTCCCGGCGAAGTGAATGGCCCGCGCCACCAGCTCTTTGCCGGTGCCGCTCTCGCCCAGGATCAGCACCGGATGGCTGCTTTGCGCGGCCTTGGCGATGATGCGATAGAGCTTTTCCATCTCCGGCGAATGTCCCACCAACTGCCCGAAACCCTGCTTGGATTTGAGCTGCTCGCGCAACAAGCGGTTCTCCACCGTCAGCTTCAGGTGCGCCGTCACCCGCTCCAATTCCAGGCGCAGTTCGTCGAAGTTAAACGGCTTGGTGATGTAGTCGTAAGCGCCCAGCTTCATGGCCTGTACCGCCGATTGCACCGTGGCAAAGCCGGTCATCACGATCACCACCGCCTCCGGGCGTCGGCGCTTGATCTCCCGCAGCACATCCAGGCCATTGTTGCCGGGCAGGCGGAGATCCAGAAGAACGACATCGACGTGACCGTCCTGCAACACCCGATAGGCGTCCTCGCGGGATTCGGCCACCTGCGCGCTGAACCCCAGGGCACGGGCGACGTCGCGGCAGCACTCCCGCACTGCCCGCTCGTCTTCCACCACCAGCAGGTTCAACCGATTGCTTTCAACCGCCGGTTCGCTTGCGGAACCTACTTCTGTCGCAATCACGTTACTCGCCCCCTTTATTGTGGGCAGCCATGTCCGGCAGCGGAAATCAGCGGCTCGGTTATCGCCCATCTCTATCATCCCTTTTTGGGAAAGCATTGCTAGTGCGGGTGTCACAGTTTGCTGTGAGGTCGAGAACCTGGCTGGGCAGAACATGATCGAAGCGGGCGACGGCAGGGTCAGGCCGTTCTGCCTTCGGCGATGGCAACTGCGCTCCACTTTCGTGGCCGGCGAAGCTTTCTGCATGGGCTTCCGCCTGCCCGATTTGCGTACCCAGCCGCTGCAGGCGCTTCATCAGCTCGCTGCCGCGCTGCGCGTTGCGCGTCATCTCGCGCACCGGCCGCTTGAGATGGCTATACGGGGGAAGCTTCCACTCCAGCACCTGCGCGTTCAGCAAAATGCCGGTCATCAGGTTGGAAAGTTCGTGCAACAGATCGGAGAGCTGCGAGGGACATGCCGTATCGCTGACACGCCCCTCGCTGTCACCGCAGGAGGAGGCCATCGCTTCGCACATCGCAGTAGCCTGGTTCAAAGATAAGCCGCAGTCTTCGCCGGAATGTTCTCCTGAGAGCGCCAAATCGACACCTGCAAGCCCGCTTGCGGGCTCGGCTACAACCGCAATTGCGGAGGGCACGGCGCCGGCTGGCCCCGTGACTCTACTGAGTCCGCCCCGATTCATCGCTTCCCTCCTCGGACTGCCACTTTGGATTTTTTCCGACACACCTGTGCTAATGCACGTCGAACGCCAGTCCGCCGGCGCGCCGTAAGTCTCGCGTTCTCGCTATTTCGGGGGAATTACCGCGATTCGACAAGGAGTTGCTACATTAGGAAAAGTTCAGAATGGAACTGCGGTCGAGCGGAGGGGATGCAAGTTGCTGCAAAACCGGAAGCGTGCCGTTCCGAATTCTGGAAAAATGCTTCCCGCTTTGGACCTCGAATTCAATGAAGCCTTCGACGTTGCCTCAGGGCCTGAGGAGACTGTGTCGCGACCTGGTGCCGCCGCTCTGCGGCTCAGCTTCTATTCCACTTGGAGCGCGGGCTTACGCCCACGCCTAACATCATCCCGCCGCTGCGCGGCTGTTTCGCTCGCAATTCCGGCGTTTCTTCCACCCTGAAAAACGATTTCGGGTCGTCACACAATCTCTAAAGGCCATGTTCTCTTGGGCGGGTGCGGCACGGCTGAACAGGCCGCTGAAAAAGTCCCACTCTCCCATTCTGTGTCGCCGGCTGAAGCCGGCTCAGGCGCGAAGCAAACGGCTTATCGGCACGACTGAAGTCGTGCCCTGACCCATGTCCTCCGAAAATCGGAGTTTTTCAGCGGCCTGTGAAGCCGTGCCCCGATACAACGCCCCGTTTATTCAACGAACTTCTTGACTCGGGAACACTAATTGCTAATTGCTAGCTGCTCCCCCGCTATTGCCGATTTGCGTCCGAGTTGACTGCGCCCGCATTCGCCGTCTCCGGCGACGCCGCAGTGCCCTCCTGCAGCAACAGTCCGTTATAGGCGGAAGCCGCCAACAGCCGCCCCTGATAATTCATGGCTGCCCGGATGGACACTCCCGCATCCGGCGAGCGCTGCCAGGTCTTGCCGCCATCGTTGCTCACATAGACGCCGTGCGTATGTTGCGCGGTGGCCCACATGCGCTGCGATCCCGGTGCCGAGCGCACCGCAAACACGTACCGGGGAGGCAATCCCCCAAGCACATGCTCCCACGTCTTGCCGCCGTCGGTGGAGTGCAGAGCGCCCTCGCGCGTGGCCAGCCATAGCGAGCCGTCGCTCACCTCCGTCAACTGGTACAGCTCAGTGACATATTGGGGATAGGTGACCTCCGTCCACGACTTGCCTTGATCGCGCGAGAGGAACGCGCGCTTGGGCGCGGTCAAACCGACCGAGCCGTCGGGGAAGGTCTCGATGGCCACGAAATCGGTGGCCCCGTCGATCATGTCTCTATACCACTTGCGGCCATGGTCGGTGCTGACGAACAAACCTTCATTGGTAGCTGCGTACCAGGTATCGCCCGCCAGATCCAAGGCCTGAATGCGCGGGGTATTCCCCACCGGAATCTCGTGCTCCGCCGGGGCAGCCTTGTGGGTAACTTTTGCGTGTTGTGCGGAAGCCTTGGCGTGCGACCCCGCGGCTTTGTAAGCCGGCTCCCACGACGTCTTCTCGGTTTGCGGCATAGGTGCGTTGATCATCGCCGCCGGCTGCCATTCTCCATTTAACGCGGTCAGATAAAGGATGCCGTGATTGGTGCCGGCATAGATCACGCCGTCCTCGGCCTGCTGCAGGCTGAGGATGTCGCGGTCGTCGAGCCCGCGATTGGATTGCCGCCACGTGGCCCCGCTGTCGTCGGAAATAAAGAAGCCACCCAGGTCTTTGTCGTTGACCACGCCTACATAAATTCGATTCGGATCTTTGTTGTCGACCACCACGCCGCCGATGACGCGATGCGCGAAGCCGCGGTTCGAAGTCTGGGAGTGCGCAAAACCGTCACGGCTGGCCAGCACGCCGCCCCGGTCGGTGGCCACCAGGACGTGTTCGGGATTCACCGGATCGACCAGCACGTCATTCACGATCACCTCGTCATCGGTCATCAGTTTCCAATGGTCGCCGCCATCCAGGGTCTTCCACAGGCCGCCGGTCGTTCCGGCATACACGATCGAGGAGCGCTGCGGGTCCTGCTTCAGCACCCGGGTGCGGTGCGCCCACGGCGGCAACTGCAGCGAGAGGCGATGGAAGTATTCGGCCTTGTCCAGGCTCTTGTACATGCCCGAGCAGGCGCTGGCGTAAACCACGGCAGGGTTCCTGGGATCGACAATGATGCTGAACATGTCGGAGTCGAAGGCAATCCCTTTGCTGATGCTGTGCCAGGTCGCGCCGCCGTCCTCGGTCTTCCACGGCAGGTGCCAGGTGCCGGCGTAAACGATGTTCGGGTTCTGCGGATCGATGGCCAGCGACTCGATGTTCTTGAGCTCGGCCTGGTTCTCGGGCGAGATGCGCTCCCAGGTCTCGCCGCCGTCGCGGCTGCGAAAGACGCCATCGAGCGCGCCGATCATCAGCAGTTTGGGATCGCTCGGCGCCATGGCCAGCGCCCGCACCGACTTGCCATGTACGCCGGGCAGTGCGCGCCAGGTGCGGCCGCCATCGTCGGAGCGAAACACGTCGCCTTCATCGTTGTTGAACAGGCTCCAGCCCGCCACGTAGATCGTCGCCGAATGCGTGGGATCGAAAATGATGTGGTCCAGCACGTAATCGTCGCCCGGCCCCAAATGCGCGAACAACGACCACGACGCGCCGGCGTCTTCCGAGATGAACATCTGTCCGGCGCTGGTGCCGAGCAGTATCCGGTTGGGATTGGCGGGATCGTACGACAGGCTGCGAACGTCTCCGCCCTCCGGGCCGATCAGCCGCCAATCAGCCGCCGCCGCAGACAAGGCGAGCATCGCTAAACAGAAAACAACGCTGACGAAAAAACAGAAATTCTTACGCATATTCCTCTGGGAACCCTAAAGCGAAATAAGCTATCGACCTATCATAATCCCGAGTTGCCGTCTGGCGCAGCGCCGAATTGGGCAAGTACCACTACCGTAACCTGCCACCGGAAGCAGCACCTCGCTGCGAGCACAAGGCTGTGCCCTACGCGGTGGCCGCTTATGGCTTTTACTCGCTTGCAAAATAACAGATGCCTCACTCCCACGCGAGCGTTGCAAAAGCAGGCGGAGCGGTTGATTGCTTAGTCGCCGAAGGGCTCCGGCTTCAAAATCACGCCCCGGCTTTCCTTGCCGTTCATCAGCACCGTGATCGGCGACTCCAATCGCAGGTGACGCACACAGCCATGCTCTTCCTCGGCGGGTTGCGCGGCCAGCCATGCCCAATTCAGAAAGCCCTCGCCGGCATCGGGATTCACCGTGAAGTAGCCGATTTGAAATGCGGTGAGGTTCTGGAAGAAGTGGCTGCCTTGCGAGGGCGCGACGCGGAAATCATGAAATCCGGATTCCACGATCACGCGCGCGCCCGCGATCTGGTCCCAGGTGACCGGGATGCCCAGCCAGGGATCGGTCGATCCCCATCGTCCCACGCCGATCAGCAGGTACGGCGTATTCTCCTGGCTCAGCGTGGCGTTGATGCGCGCGACCTCGTGCGCCACCTCGCGGCTGCGCGAGCGCTCGAAGCGCTGCGCGTCCACGACCACCAGATCGCGAATGTCGTCGATGCGCCCGTGCCCGAGTACCACCGAACTCTGGCAGATGAGCTTGTCCGGCTCGACCTCCTCGATGCGAATGTCCTCGCCCTCGCGCGACATCACCAGCGGCCGCAGTTGCAGGAAACCGAAGTCGGCCGGCTCATCCGGCGCCTGCGGCAGCCGCACCGCAAACTCGATTTCCACCGGCCGTCCCAGCGATTCCTCGCCCATCCGCATCAGGCGATCCAAAATGTGCGGCAACGGAAACAGGCCGTGCTTGAGGATCGGCGCGAAGCTCACCACCCGCGGCCCCTGCCGGCTGAGGCCGTCATACACCGCATGATTTTCGACGGAATAGGTGGACGCGACCGGACGGAGCGTGCCGTCGCGCTCGGCAATGTCGAGGCTGTATGCGATCTCGCGCAGGCTGTTGGCCGGATCGCCGCTGGGCACCGTGTGAGTGAGCTCCAGCGCCCAAAACTCGCTCTGCGAATTGCTCAGCATGTCCTCGACGGACGAGAACTGCACCAGATGCCGCGGATGACGCGGGCTGAACGTCAGGCATTTCCCTCCGCCTACCACGGCGCGGCCTAAACCAAGCGCCACCGCCGCGAATCCGTCATCCACCGTCACCGGCGGCATGGGATAAAAATTGCGCGAGCGCACTACGCCCGGAAAAATCAGGATAGAAACGATCGCCGTGCGCCGCGCCGACCACCTGCTGCAGCACCACCGCCATCTTTTCCTCTTCCAGCCGATACGGCGTCGCGCGCACATAGGTCTTTGCGTGCTGGCTGAAGGTCGAGGCATACACCAGCTTGATCGCCTCCAGCAACTGCTCCAATCGCACCTGAATGTCGGGATGCCGGTTGGCCAGCATGAACGTCTCGTACACGCCGGAGAACGGCTGATATTGCGAGTCCTCCAGCAAACTCGACGAGCGCACCGCCAGCGGATAATGCACCCCCTCCAGAAATGCCAGCAGGTTCTCCAGCAGGGGAATTGGAAACGAGGCGGCAAGGAATCGGCGTTCGATTTCGTCTTCGTCATCGCAGTTCAGCGCGAAGTCGAGCAGATTGTTGTCGGCCAGAAAGCGATCGAACACCGCCGTCGTCAACACCAGCGTGGGTGGCACGGCAATACGAATTCCCGGGAAGCTGCGGCTGGCCCTGCGTAGCCGGAGTATGTGGCGGATGAACGCCAGTCCTCGCGCCTTGCCGCCCAGCGAGCCGCCGCCAATCTGCAGGAAGAACGGCTCGTTCGGCTGGAAACTCGCAGGATTAAACTCGCCAATTAATGTTTGGCTCTGCTCCCGGCGATACTCCGCAATCGACGCGATCAAGTCGCGCCGCAAGTTGTCGAGCGTGCCGAAGTCGCTGATCTTGCGCGGGCGCAGCCGTTGCGCCAGCGCGAACTCGGTGCGCGCCATCAGCCAATGCGAGAAGTGATTGCGCTCGGCGTGATAGGTCAGGCTCTCGTCCGGCACCGTCGCCAGCGCCTGCTCCAGTGCGTTCAGGTCCTTGGCGCGCGCCACTTCCACCCCGGTGTCGGGCAGGTGAAAGACGAAATCGCCGAAGCCCATCTCCTCAATGAAAAGGTGCCGCAGGTCGCCCAACAGCGTCGGCGAGCGCTTTTGCAAAAACGAGAAGCCTTCGGCGTAGGCGCGCTCCATGAACTCAGTGCGGCTGGATTGCAGCGCAATCGGCACATCCGGAATGATGCGGTGCACCATGTGCGCCAGCTCGAAGCCGGCCTCGGGCGTCAGATCGCCGCTGCGCGGAAACTCCACGTCGGAGATCACCCCCAGCAGGTATTCGCGATACTTCAGCACCTCGCGCTCGGCCTCTTCGAAGGTGGAGCAGAGCAGGATTTTTGGCCGCGCCCGCATGCGCACCAGCTTGTGCGCCGTGTTTAAAGCTTCGCTCAGCAGGCGCCGCGATTGGCTGATGATCTCGGTGTAGATCACGGGCAGGAACGACGAGTAATAGGTAATGTCGTCCTCCACCATCAGCAGCACCGGCACACTCATGGTGTGCGTATCGTGCAGGACGTTCCGCTTGTCTTCGATGTAGTTGACGATCGAGATCAGGATGCGCGCATTGCCCTGCCAGAGGAAGATGCGGTCGATATCGGTCGTGGGATTGCGCGCCAGGAAGTTCTTGATCTCGCGATGGTCGTAGGCGAGCACGATGACCGGCACATCCAGCCCCGCGGCCTTAATCTCGTGCGCCAGTTGCGCTGCGTCCATGTCGGCGAGCTGCAGGTTGGCGACGATCAGGTTGAAGCGCGGCTGCGAGCGCGCCAACTTCACCGCCTCACGGCCATTCGAAACGTGCGTGATGCCGGGCACCTGATGCAGGTTCAGCTCCAGCGACTCGCCGATGAGCAGCTCATTCAGTTGGCCGTCTTCGCGCAGGATGAAGGAATCGTAGAGGCTGGAGACCAGCAGGATGTCGTTCACCCGGAACGGCATCAGGTTCTCGAAGCCCTCGAAGAGGCGTTCGGAGTGGTGCGCCGGATCGGCAATGTGCTGCGTGCTGGCCAAGGTTGACCCTATGTAATCCAGTCGGAATGGCAGCGGGATCGTGCGGAGCCGCCGTTGAGAATCGTACACGAGCCGGTTGCCTTCAGCAGTGATGCGCTGGTTTCACACGTGCCAAATCGGATTCCGCGGCTCGCGATTTATGCACTATTCATGCGGCATTTACTTCCTTGTCAACATAGCTGGCGACAATATCATTAGCGGCCGGAACTACGACCGCCGCACAAGCTGGAGCCGATGGCGACATTGCGCGTCGAAACCTTGGTTGAATCTCTGGGCCTCGAGGACAGCGCGCATATTGCTTTCGACCAGCTCCACTTCACCAACCACGACGCCACCGCCGGAAGCGAAGACGAACTGCAAGCCGTGGTGGTGGGCTCGGCCGGCAACTGCGATCTGCCGCTCAGCCTGCGCGAGTCGCGTTTCTTCCGCAATATCGCCCGTCGCAGCGCCAGCGGAGAAGCTCCGGCCAACACGCTGACCGAACTGGAAGCCTTCCTCAACGACACGCGCGGCGTGTGGGAGAACAGTTGGATCCGCTTCCCCGAATCGCGCCTCAGCCGTTGCGCGCGCGAGGTCTTCGATGGCGACCTGCATGTCATGCGCGACGACGCCGTCGCTGAGCGCTCCGATGCCGCGCGCTTTCGCTTCGTCGAACGCGGCGAGCGTTGGCTGCGCATTCCCATCAGCTACGCGCTGAAGCTGGCGCTCGCCGATCTTCTCGGCACGCAGGCGCACATGCCGGAAGCGATGCGTCAGGAAGCCCGGCGGCTGATGCGCCACTTCCTCAACGACAACACCTCGCCGGAAACAACGTCGTTCCATATCGTCGCCGGCGACGGCCGCACGTCGCTGGGCGAACAGGTGGCGCGTGAAGCGGCGCGGCGATTCCTCTTCACCTCGTTGCTCATGTCATGGGCCAACCAGCGCTTTGGCCTGCTGGAAAACGGGCAGCGCGCGCTCGTCTATCACGCGCCGGTG
Organism: uncultured Acidobacteriaceae bacterium; assembly: GCA_963713465.1. GTDB lineage: Bacteria > Acidobacteriota > Terriglobia > Terriglobales > Acidobacteriaceae > Bog-257. Next base: position 364,563 of record CAVQLZ010000010.1, on the reverse strand, counting down.
CCGTCGGTACATCAGGAGGAGCTGTCCGGCTGCCTGTCCGACTCGTTCTATCGCGAACTGTTCATGAGCCCGTGCCTTTCCGGCTGGAGCGACGGCGAGGCCAAATATCAGTACATGCACCTGTGCCATCAGGTGCTGAGCCGCAGCCAGTTGAACGCCGTGGCCAAGCTGCGCGAGGCCGGCATTATCGCCAACAATCTCATCGTGCTGCCCAGCCTGACCAACGTGAGCCTGGCGAACAACGGCATTCACGTCAGCATCGGCAGCCGCTCGCTGGACGCGCAACTGCGATGTCACAGCAACTTTCAGCCGCATGACGAGAAGCGCATCGGCGACCTGGCGATCAAGATCTACGAGCACTTTCTCCCGCTGTTTGTCGGCACCTACTCCGCAGCACCCTACCGCGTCGGCTTCACCGATTTCCATCCTGAGCGCCTGCTGTCGTTCCTGCCGCACGAGCTCGACTTCACGCATCTGCGCCTGCTGTGGCGCGAGTGGAAAGAAAAAGCCCGGCTCAACGTCTTCGGACACAGGCTTACGCCCTACGGTCCGCGCGGGCTCGACCGCTTCATGGCCAGGCTGTTCCGGCTGCGCGGCGATTGCGTTCCTGATGCGCGGCTGTTGACGTATCCCGTGGCTTGGCTGGCGACGGAGCATTCCTCCGCGCTGGACGGAACTCCGGGCAACATCGAGCGCCTGTCGTCCGAGCTCGACGAGTTGGGCATCGTCGACCAGCGCATGTCGTTCTACATGCCGGTGCGGCTGCGCGAGCACGCGCGCCAGGGCTACTCCGGCTTCGAGGCGCGGTATTACAGCCTGTTTCCCAGCTACGACCGCGACATGGCGCCCGCCGTCAACCTGCAACAGTTTCTGCTGGCGATGGCGTACCGCATGGCGCTGGAGGGCGAGATCGAGCACGAGCAGATTCCCGACGATGCCACTTCCGAAAGCGAGCGGCGGCAGCCGTTCTTCTTCGCGGCGGCGGGTGTGCCGGCGTTCTATGTGCATCGCGACTCGCGCAACCAGTTTCTGCGCGACATTCTGGCGTACTGCAAGAACATTCGTCCCAGCCGCCGTCACGCCGGATATGCTCGCGTGCCCATCCAGGAGTATCGCCGCGCACTGCTGAGCTATATTCAGCGGACTGCGACCGGCCTCGCCGATGCCATGAACATGCAGCCGGTGCTGGAAGATGTTGCCGAACGCTGCGAAGACGACGATTTACATGCCAGCCGCCGGCTGCTGCAAGGAATCCTCGCGGAATCCGGCAAACACGCGATGCGCGTCGAAGCGCGCGATTTCAATCGCATGGCCGAGGAGTTCTATCGCGAGCCGCTCCGCAAGCAGCATCTGCGCGAAGCGCTGCTCCACCTGCGCGAGGATGTCGCAGAACTGGAACGCTCGGCCTGCAGCGAAACGAAGGCGTATATGCGCCACGGTGTGCGTTTGCAGGACGCGGGACGGTTCCTGAACGGCGTCGAGGAACGCGCTCTGAATGAAGAGCTGTCGCTGCACGAACTCTCGGCGCTGCTGAACCTGCTCATCCTGCTGGTTTCCCACGACCGCAAACTCGAGGCTGCATGAGCGCACATCAGTACATCGATCGCGTGACCGGCAACGTGGTGCACGAGCACCTGCTGGGCAACGCGGTCATCGCTGCGCTGTACTCGCCGGCGCTGGAAAAGGCGCCGCTGCTCACGCGCGTCGCTTCCAGCCGCTACCTGTCGCGCGTGCTGGGATATTTGAACTACGACAACGTGCTCTCGGCGCGCGCCACCGGCATGTTGAAGTTCCTGCGCCACTCCGGCATCCAGCTTTCGGAGTTCGTCGGCAATCTCTCCGAGTACGACACCGCGCGCAAGATTTTCGAGCGGCAAATCCGCTACTGGAATTGCCGCCCCATGCCGGCGAATCCGCGTGCGGTGGTTTGTCCCGCCGACTCGCGCGCGCTGGTTGGCTCCATGGCCGAGTCCTCCGGCTTGCATATCAAGCAGAAATTCTTTTCGTTCCCTGAGCTGCTCGGCGAGGGCTCGCCCTGGCAGCGCTCATTCGAGCATGGCGACTACGCTGTGTTTCGCCTCACGCCGGAAAAATATCACTACACGCATAGCCCGGTTTCGGGACGCGTGCTCGATATCTACTCGGTCGGCGGGCGCTATCACTCGTGCAATCCCAACGCTGCGGTGCAGTTGATGACGCCGGTGTCGAAGAACCGGCGCGTGGTCACGATCCTGGATACCGACTGCGATGGCGGTTCGGGCATCGGACGCGTCGCCATGATCGAAGTCGTCGCGCTCATGATCGGGCAGATCGAGCAGCGCTACAGCGAGTATCGCTACGAGAATCCGCGCGCCATCGAGCAGGGCATGTTTCTGACGGCGGGCGTGCCCAAAGCGCTGTTCCGGCCCGGCAGCAGCACGGTGGTTCTGCTCTTCCAGAGCGATCGCATTCGCTTCGCGCCCGACTTGGTCGCGAACCAAAACCGCAGCGGCGTGCGAAGCCGCTTCTCGCTCAGCCTGGGCGAGCCGCTTACCGAAACCGATGTTGCCGTCCGCTCGCTGCTGGCGCTTGCCGGCAGAGGAGGAACCATGCTGAATGTTGCGTTTGTCGTGGCGCTCGCGGCCGGGCTGTTCGCGTTGCTGGTCTGGGGCGTGCGCACGCTGCCCGCAGAGAAGTGGCAGATGCTGGCTGCCGTGCCCATCGCCAAAGCCGACGATGGCTCGTGGCGCGGACTGAACTTGACCTTTTACGGCTTCTTCAGCGCGACGGGAACGGCCTTCGCCTTTGCCATGGCGTTGCTGCTGCTCGGCTCGGTGGGGATTCCCGCAATCGTCGGCATGCTGCTGGTCGCGTTCGTGCTGCTGATGTGCGTGCCCGCCTCGCGCGTGATTGCCGGCGTCGTGGAGCGCAAGCGCAACACGTTTACCATCGCCGGCGCAGCCTTCGTCGCGACCATCGTCCTGCCGCTGCTGGTGCTGGCTCTGCGCCCTGTGGCCGGGCGGCTGCTGCATCACGAGCTTCCGATACTGCCGATTTTCGCCGCGGCAGCCATCGCGTACGCACTGGGCGAATCCATTGGCAGGCTGGCCTGCCTCAGCTTCGGATGTTGCTACGGCATGCCATTGCGCCAAGCCAAACCTTTCGTTGCGCGGCTCTTTCAGAAACACAATCTAGTGATCCACGGCCCGACCAAGAAGGCGGCTTACGCTTCCGGTCTCGATGGCGAGCCTTTGATCCCGGTGCAGGCGATCACCTCGGCTGTGTTCGCCGTGTCTGGCATTGTGGGAGTTGCGTTGTTTCTCGCGGGCCATTTTCGACTCGCGGGGCTGATTCCAATCATGGCCAGTTGGGGATGGCGCGCCTGCTCCGAGTGGCTGCGCGCCGACTATCGCGGCACCTCGAAGATCTCCGTGTATCAGATGATGGCGATTTTTTCCGTGCTCTATCTCGGCGGTTTCGTGCTGCTGACGCCGAGCGGAGCGGCAATGGTCCCCGATCTCGCGGCCGGCTTCGCGCAGGTGTGTTCAACGCCCACGGTGCTGGCGTTGCAGCTCTTCTGGGTCGCGCTGTTTCTGTACTACGGCCGCAGCCGCGTCACCGCTTCGACACTGTCGTTCCATGTTGTGGCCGAGCGGGTTTGAGCCTTTTGGCGCGTGTCGCCGATCTGCGGCACGCCTTCTGTTTCTCAACTCAACGGGGGCTTCAGCCTCCCGCCTAAACCCATCTCGCCGCTGCGCGGCTGGCCTTGAAGTCTGAACGCTGCCCTTAGACAAAAAGGTTACACCGCCCGAAACTTAAAGCAGTTTCCGTGTACTCCGTGTCTCCGTGGTGAATATTCTCCTAGAACGAAAACTTGGCCGCGAATTGCACGCCGCGCGGGCCGCCTCCGCCTAAGAACGGATTGCCGATGCCCACATCGCCCGTCGCGGTCAACGCGTAGGAGCCGATACTGCGCCCGTTCGCCCCGATCCCGTTCACGCCCGGATCGGCAATGAAGTTCGGCAGCTCCGGATTCGCAAAATTGGGATGGTTGAAGATGTTGAAAAACTCGGCACGCAACATCAAATTCACGTGCTCGGTGATGGCCGTGCTCTTGAACACGGCGAAGTTGAATTCCTTGAATGGAGGCCCGACCAGCACGTTGCGGTTCAAATCGCCGAAGTGCCGGCTGCCTGCCAGGCAGTTGCTGTCGCCGAACGCCGACGTAGCGGTGGTGTTGCCGAAAGTACACGGCACCTGGAAGCTGGTCAGGTTCAGAAAATTGAAAGGCGCGCTGCCATACTGAATCGGCCCGACAACGTCAGGGCGGTCGAAGCCTTCGCCCGATCCCGAGTAGTCGCCGTAGAAGTTGTAATTCAGCGTGAACGGCTGGCCGCTCTGCAACGTGGTCGTGCCGTCAATGCCCCAGCCGCTCTTCAGGCGCCCCGTCCCGCCGGGAAACAGATAGGTGTAGTACCAACTGAAGCGATTGCGAATATCGAAGTTGGAATTGCCGCGCTCCGGCCCAATGTTGGTGCTGTTGTTGGGCTGCGAAGCGTTAGGAATAAAATCTTCCAAATCGCTGGCGTTGTCGATGGAGTGCGACCACACATAGTTGGCCTGGGTCGAGAGGCCGTGCCAGGAATTCAAATGCACGCTGGCCTGCAGCGAATTGTAAGTCGAGAATGCGCTCGATTCTTCCTGGTTGACGTAGAAGAAATTGGGATAATTGGTTCGCGGCACGTTGCCGCCGCTGTCGAAACCGGCAATGGGGCAGTTCGGATACACATAAGGCGCCGCACATTGCGAGAGATCGAAGGCCGTGATCTGCGCCTGGCTGGGCTGGTTGATGTCGCGGAAGCGGAACAGCCGCGTGCCTTTCGATCCCACATAGCCGAGCTCCATGGTCGTCTTGTTGCCGAGCGCCTGCTGCAGATTCAGGTTGTAGTTCTGCACGTAGGGGGTGCGGATGTTGGGATCGATGCCGAAGAAGCTGCTCAGCGGCGTGGCATTGACGTAAACCGGCGAGCCGGCGGCGATGGGCCCGGCGGTTGCGCTTGAGAACGTGATGGGCGCACCGCCTACGCCGGTAAACGCCGGCCCGGGACAAAACGTGCAGTTGTACGGAAGATGTCCCAGGAACATGTCCTGCGAGAAAGCATCGAAGAAAGACGCCGTATCCGGCACGCACCACGGTCTGGCCTTTGCCGGTTACGTCCCAGGCAACGCCGAAGCGCGGCGCAAAATTCTTCCAGTCGGGGCTATACAGCTCGGACGGACCGCCCGGTCCGCCCACTTGCTCCAGCGTGCCGCCGTTGGCGGGCGTTAGCTGGTAGAACAAATCGTTCTTCTCGCCGGCCACGCCGAAGTAGTCCCATCGCAGGCCCATGTTCACCGTCAGCCGCGGCGTCCAGCGAAAGCTGTCCTGGACGTAGAGTCCGTGGTTGTTCTGATATTCGTGGCGATTGGTGTAGCCCGACGCCTGACTTCCGTCTGACGGCAGGCCTTCGACGAACGAGGTCAGGTCGTCAAAATCCAGCTTGCCGCGGAAGTTCGAATCCTGAATGATGCCGATGGTCGTGCGCCGGAATTCGTAACCGAACTTGAGCTCGTGGCGGCCAATCTTCCAGGAGTAGTTATCCAGCGCCTGCCAGTTGGTATCGACGCGCTGCCGCGGCACGCTGGCCGTCGCGCCCAGCTTGGAGAAGCTGCCCACGGAGATCAGCGGCAACCCGCCGTCATACGAGCTGGCCCCGGTGTCCAGGCCGATGGTCGCGGGATCGAAGCCCTGGTCCTGCGGGAAGAATCCCTCGGCGAAGCGGTTCCAGCCAAAGCGCGCCTCGTTCACCTGCGAGGGATTGATGACCTTCACCCACGACAGAGCGACCAGCTGTACGCGCGTCGGCGTAATAGTGTTGAAGCCGGGAAGCAGGCCGCTGGCCAGTTGCGCGAAGGGGAAACTCTGACTGCTGTTGCCGAAATAATAGCGGCCGGTAATGTTGTTATTGCTGTTGGGATTGTAGTCAATCTTGCTGATGACGCTGTCCACGTCGTTGCTGAAGTCGGTGGAAGTCGCAAGGTTGGGGGTGTTGCAGCCGCTGACGCTGGCGGTCGCGCTCCCAATATTTGGCGACGGCCACGGATTGCGTGCCAGCAGATTCAGGATCGGCTGGCTCAAGGGAACGCCGTTCATTGCTGCAATGGCCTCGGCTTGCGTAAGCGTCGCCTGGGTGGGGACGCAGCTCAGCGCCGATTGCGCTCCGCTCTCGCGCTGGCCCTCGTAGTCAACAAAAAAGAACGCCTTGTCCTTCACGATGGGCCCGCCCAGCGAGCCCGAGAACTGATTATTCAGGAACGGGTTCTTCGGCTGATCGTCGAAGTTGAAGTAGTTGCGCGCGCCCAACTGGCCGCTGCGCCAGTACTCCGTGGCCGTGCCATGCCAGTCGTTGGTGCCGCTCTTGGTAACGATATTCACCACTGCGCCGCTGTTGCGCCCGTACTCGGCCTCGTAATTGGAGAGCACGTGCAGTTCGGCCACCGCGTCGAGCGGCAGGATGGTCGCGGGATCGCCAAACACACCCGCCTCGTTGATGGCCGGATCGTTGCGATAGCCGTCGTTCATGTCGGTGCCGTCCAGCAGATAATTGTTGGAGCGGCCACGCGAGCCGTTCATCGAGAACTCGCCGAAGGAACCCGGCGAATCGCTGATCTGGTCGGGCGAGCCGGCCACGCCGGGGTTCAGGTAGATCAGCTTGGTGTAGTCGCGGCCATTGATGGGAATGCTCTCGATGGTCTTCGCGGTCAGGATGCCGCCAATGTCGGTGGTGGTGGTGTCAACCTGCGGGACTTCGCCCGTGACCTCGACCTGCTGCGCCACCTGCCCGGGCTTGAGCGCGGCATCGACGCGGGTTTGCGTGGCCACATTGACCACGACCCCCTTGTTAATCTCGGTCTCGAATCCGGCCTGCGTGAAGGTCACATCGTAGGTGCCGATGGGCAGCTCGGGAACGCTATAGCTGCCGTCGGGAGTGGTCTGCGCGGTGCGCTCCAGGCCGGTGTCCACGTTGCGCACCTTGACCGCCGCACCGGATACGACTGCGCCGGAGCTGTCGGTGACCGTGCCGACGATGCTTCCGCGAAAGGTTTGCGCCGAAAGAACTCCCGCCAACAACAGCGATACCAATGCCAAAAGCAGACACCGCATGCGTTCCATGTTGGGCCTCGGAGATGTTTGTTCTGATGGGCGAGAATTATTCACGAAAGATGACAGGACGCCAAGAAATTTCTGGGGGAATGCTGCGGAAGTGGTACGCGGTAGCGTCCTGAACTTGCGTTGTGAACAAACAGCGAGCGGGATATATAAACGCCTGCGCGTGACCCCTGTGACGGAGAGCGGCGTATAGCAAAGCGGGTAGTGAGTCAGCTTCGAAATGAGGGGAAGAAAGCCCCGCGAACTGTTCGATACGCCAAGCGTGGGTCACGTAAGGCGCAAGCAAAACGCGGGGCCCCAAACAAAAGCCCCGCGAGCTGTTCGATACGCCAAGCGTGGGGTCACGTAAGGCGCAAGCAAGACGCGGGGCCCCCAAACAAGAACTTCACACAGCCAACTCTGCGGGGCGGTGACCCGAGTCACAACGATCTGTGACGGCGAGACCACTCGCCACTACGACAGCAACTCCCGGATCGAGCAGATGTGACCGGATAAACGAAAAGGCAGGGGCGATTGCTCTTGGGCGTTTGGTAAGTATCGTCCCTGCGTCGCGGGCAGCTTGTTAAGCTGCCGCTGCCTTGTGAAGAGTCTCTGCATCGGCCGGATTGGTGGGCTTGTTACCCGCGATTTCCGCCTCCGCTTGGAGCCAGTCGTCAAGTTCGTGGCCTGGCTCACAGCCGCGCTCCTCGTATAGCTGATGCGCGCGCATGCGGATCACTTCTTCAGTCAATTCGAGTGAGCTTGCGCTCTCTTTTGGCATTTTGCACCTCCCGGAGGGAATGGCTTAGCTGCTTAGTTCCGAGGCCCGCAGATGGTCGCCTGTGGGTTGTGCATCGACCGCGGGCCGCCTCGAGAGACATAGACAGATTACGAAGGTGTCGGCCGTGCAGTCGGTGATGAGGGTCACTTTGGGGAGTGACCGGCCAATCGGCAACGCGCCGTTAGGACACTACCTGATACGCCGCGAGGGCGCGGGAGCTATCTTGCTTCTATATAATGCTGATTATATAGTTCTGATATAGGAGCTAAGCTCATGCCCAAACTGAAAATCACAACTGTCGGGGCATCCGCCGGAGTCATTCTCAATAAGGAAATTATGGCCCGGCTGAAGGTCAAGAAGGGCGATTCCCTGTTCCTGACCGAAGCGCCGGGCGGCTATCGCGTCACCCCTTACGATCCGGAGTTCGAGCGCCAGATGAAGCTGGCCGACGAGATCATGCATGACGACCGCGACCTTCTCAAGGCGCTGTCGAAGTGAAGGCTTGGCGATGGGTGCGGCTCGACGTGGCGTTTGCCATCCATGATCAACAGTTGGCAGAGCATGGCGGCTTATCCGGCGTGCCGAACATTGGCCGCCTCAAGTCCGCACTGGCGCGTGCGCGTAACATCGCCGATTATGCGAAGCCGGACGCTGCCGACCTGGCTGCCGCCTATCTGTATGGACTGGTGCGCAATCATCCCTTTGCCGACGGCAACAAGCGCACCGCGTGGGTAGTCGCGCGTCTATTTCTCGCGGACAACGGCTTTCGGCTGCAGTTTGAGCCGGCCGATGCCGTACGAATGGTAGAGGGAGTAGCCGCCGGAACCATGGCGGAAGCCGAACTTGCGACGTGGTTTCGAAACAGAATTCTGTGATCAGCCGCCAGGCTCACTGAATCCGCGCCAGCTCGGCGACATACAGTTGATTGTTGGGAAACTCTTTGGCCAAGCCGGCCAGCAGCAGGCGCGCGGTCTGGCGGTCCTTGTCGCGCAACGCGGCGACGGCCAGCAGCAGACGCGCGAAGGGCGCCAGATAGTGTCCCTTGTCCGCGGTGAGGCGCAGCCGGCGCAGGCCTTCGTCTTTGTCGGTTTGCGAGCCGGTCATATGCAAAAGCCAACGCACCGGCGCGGCGTTGAGGCCCAGAATATAATTCTCCACCCCCACCGCCAGGTACGCGTCATAGCAGGTAGGATCGATGATCAGCAGTTTTTCGGCCAGCAGCCGGCCGCTTTTCATGTAACTCAGGCTGGCAATGTTGCGCTTCTCGATCAGCGCGGTGTAGTCGCCCTGCAAACCGTCGGCCATTACCTGAGCAAAGAGCGCGTTCGCGTCGTCCGGATGTTGCGCCAGAATTTTGCTCGCAACGGCGTTGCTGCGCTGCAGCTCCGACTCGAATTCGGTTTTGACCGCGGGGTCGGGCGCCAGTTTCCCGCGCTGCTCGAACTTCTGATCGTCGGTGAACAGGTCCGACTGCAGCACGTGCAAGCGGTCGAACTCGGCAAACAGATAGGCCGCCGCATTGGAGACGTAGCCCATGGGATCTTCCGGATGCGCCTGCTTGATAGTCGTGGAAGACGTCGTGCGCAGCGGCGAAATCCAGGTTGTACATGTTCTGGTAGCCGCGGTCGAGGTTCAGCCGTTCGGCCGGGCCCGACGAGGCGGAACTGGCGGCCGCAAGCAGCAGTACGGCGCCGACTGTCAACAAATTTCCACGAAGCAGCCGCGTTGATCTCAGTTGATTTTCCCCCGGTTCCGATTAAGCCAATTGTACCCTAGATAAGAAGCCCAAAAAGTGGGGGGAGTTTCTCGATTTCGACCACATCTTGTAAAGAGTTGTAACAATGCGGAAACAAAGATGCCATGGAACGAGATCTCAGTGGTAGTTGGATCCGAGATCGGCAACCCGCGCAGGGTGGCGCCGCGTCGGCTTGTTGGTAAGATGGTCTTACCATGCAGACCAAGATCTCAACCAAAGGCCAGGTTGTGCTGCCCGGCCCGATTCGCCGCCGTCTTGGATTAAAGCCAGGCGATCCTCTGAGCGCGAAAATCGAGGGGGAACGGATCGTTTTAACCCCGAGGAAGAAGCAAGCAGGAAGGCAAAGATAATCATTGATCCGGTGTCGGGTATTCCTGCTGTCACGTTAGGTCCGGGAGCACCAGTTCTGACTTGCAAGGAAGTTCAGGAAATGCTCTCAGATTTTCCATGAGATCCGCGTCGGATTTTGTAGTCGGCCAACAGCGCTAGATGTCGGCCCTAGGCGTATTCGCAAATTCCACGATGCGAGCTTCACTATTCTGGATCTGTGCGAGTGTCCATTCGCTCTCCTTGGAGACCTCCTGAACCATGCGCAAATTGTGTTTCTCGTAAACCTTCTTCTTTTCCGCGAAGGCTGCAGCTTCAGCTTCCTGGTTCAAGGGCATGGGGAGTAGCAACAGATTGCCGATTCTGCCGACATTTGGTTCCAGCGGTTGTTCTACACCATCCAGGTCTCGCATTTGTCCCGCCCATTCGATGTTCCAGCTTTGCGGAAAGATATGCTCAATTGACTCAGTTGCCGGCAGTTTCCAAATTGCGCTTCTTTCATGTTCATCAACAGTGGCGCAGGCTTCCAGCAACTTGGCCAGATGCTCCTCATACGACCAGAGCAGATAACGGCACACCTCGGGCCGCTCGTAACAGTCCTTGCCCAGTAAACCCTCTCTTAGCGCCTCGTCTATCGGATACTCTTTCCCCAACTCGTGCAAACCGGCAATGATTTGGTTGTATGTGCGCATGTCCATGTCCTCAGTAACAATCTTGTACGCCAGGCGAACGTAGTCACCGACCTTCGTGCGAGAATCCTTCCGAGCAAGCCCGAATATGCGGAAGGTCACTCTTTCCCACTGCTCCAGCAGTTTGCCGCGCTCTGCTTCTGTAACCCCGCTCGCAATCATGATCGCAATAGCAAGCAGTTTAGCGTGAAGAATTTCAGTGACCGCTTCGAGCTGAGTGCTTGCGTAAAGTGAAACGAGTTTTCGAGCAACGTCTAGCAGCCGCTCCGATATCTTTCGCGGCTTGTCAAAGGAATTGCACTCGATCCTCATTTGATCCAGCGACTCCTCGGCTGAAAGCGGTTTGCCCCGCGCCGGTCCGTAATAGAGAGTCGCCGTAATTCTAAGAGTTTCATCACCCGGGATATCTTCCTTCGCAATCTCGCGATATATCTGGCTCCAGATATCTTGAAGCGTCGCGATTTCAGCCTCGGTCGCCGTCGACGACGTCGAGAGCTCATACATTCTGCCCATGAGAACGCTCTTACTTTTGTCCAACCAATCAACGGCCAGCCCGCGACTATTGAGAACCTCGAATATGGTGTAAACAACTCGACTATCCTCCGTGTCATAAACAACGAAACCAAGTCGATGCAGCAAGAGTCTCATCAGGGAGAGGACGTCGTTCTTCTTCGATTTCCAATCCTCGACGAACTTCCTGCAGTCCCGAATAGCGTTGCCTAGGTTTCTGTCGGAGTGCGTTTGGATGTCGACTACTGTAGGCTCAATTCCTTCTCGAATGAAGCGGTTGAAAATATATTCGTTGGAGTTGTTCGTCTGCAAAAGAATCAGATGACCGTCTCGCTTCACAAGAATCCTTGCCAAGTCTTTCCGGTCTTCCGAATCCTCCGGCAAGGCTAATTCGATGCACTTCAGAAGCAGGATCAACGTGGTAAGTCGCTGCTGGCCGTCGACCACATCGAACACCCGGCATTGAGCTGTACCAACTGCCTTTGTTTCCGCCGTCTTCTGGCAGACGATAGTGGCCATAAAGTGATGTTGGTCCTCATTTCCCGCCGCCAGTTTCTTGAGATCCGAAAAGAGGTCGTCACGCTGGCGTTTCTGCCAACTGTAAAAGCGCTGGTAATGTGGAATGCGGAAGACTCTATCCGCAAAGAGATTTTGCAGAACGCCGTAGCGCGGCTCGATCATTTCCCCTCCGGCAGGACATTCTGAAATGCGCTCCAACACCGAAAGCAGTCTAATCTATCCTTTTTCTGCGCTCCGAGGAGCAGAGCCAGACAAGCCTCATCCCGCCTGCTCTTTCCTCCGCGCCTGCAAATACGCCCGGATCAGTTCGTTCAGATCGCCGTCGAGCACGCGATCTACATCCCCGATCTCCACTCGCGTGCGCAGGTCCTTCACCATGCGATAGGGTTGCAGCACGTAGGAGCGAATCTGCGAGCCGAAGTCGATGTCGAGCTTCGAGTCCTCGACCAGCTTGGTCTCCGCGCGCTTCTTTTCCAGTTCGTATTCGTAGAGCCGCGAGCGCAGGATGCTCATCGCCTTCTCGCGGTTCTTGTGCTGCGAGCGCTCGTTCTGGCAGGCGACCACGATGCCGGTCGGAATGTGCGTGATGCGCACCGCCGAATCCGTGGTGTTGACGTGCTGCCCGCCTTTGCCGCCCGAGCGATAGGTATCGACGCGAAGGTCTTCCGGCTTGATATCGATCTGTATACTCTCGTCGATCTCCGGCGAGACGAAGACGCTGGCGAAGGAAGTGTGCCGCCGCTTGGCCTGGTCGAAGGGCGAGATGCGCACCAGTCGATGCACGCCGATCTCGCTGGTCAGCAGGCCGTAGGCATATTCGCCGTTAACGCCGAAGGTCGCTGACTTGACCCCCGCTTCATCGCCCGGCTGATATTCGTAAAGCGATGTCGAGAAGCCCTGGCGCTCGGCCCAGCGCAGATACATTCGCATCAGCATCTCGGCCCAGTCCTGCGACTCGGTGCCGCCGGCGCCGGGATGAATGGTCACGATGGCGCCGCGGTCGTCGTTCTCGCCGGAGAGCAGCGTCTCCGTTTCGAGCTTGTCGACCAGCGCTTTTAGTTGATCGACCTCCCGCCGCAGATCGGCCGAAACGTCCTCGCCCTCATGCGCCAGATCGAAGTACGCGCTGATGTCGCCGGAGCGGCGCGCCAGTTCGTCGTAGGTGGCGAGCGCGCTCTCCAGCCGCTTCTTCTCGCGCATTACGTGCTGCGATTTTTCGGGATTCGACCAGAGCGTGGGATCGGAGGTCTGCTTCTCGATTGCGCTCAGTTTTTCGCGCAGCCGAGGCGCGTCAAAGATACTCCTGAAGATCGTGGACCTTGTTGCGGAGTGCGGAATATTCCTGTTCTAGTTCTTCTACCATTTCCAGTTAAACCTTCTTGTTCACCACGGAAGCACGGAATTCTTCGGAATTATTTGGTAAAAACAGCGGACAATCAGCACGCCTAGATGACAGTATTGAATACTATTCTGTAGCAGCCTGGCACCAGCGGTGAGCGGACGGATGGATGCGCAACGAAACGAATATTGCAACCGTAATTACGAAGCCGGGCACTACAACAACGCCCAAAGCCGACGGGCCCAAGGACGTGACCAAGACCGCGAATGCAAAACCTGCCGCCAAGATCAGCACAACCTTGACGCTTCGGCTCATAGAAGCCCTGAGTAATACGCGGAATCCTTGCCCCTCTCCCCCACGCAGTAATCAGTCTTCAACCGTGCCTGCGTTGCTTGATACCAATTATTAGTTAACTCCTTCACCGGCTAACGCTACCTGTTCTTGCGTCCTAACTCCGGTCGGAAGTACCGCAACAGCAGCCCCAGCAAGGTGATTATCGCACACATAAACGGGAACCAATCGCCATGGCGCGTGTAGAAGGTGGTCGTCTCTTCCAGTCCATATGCGCCTTGCAGCGCGATTCGCTGGTTGCGCGGCGCCTCGGCGACAATGCGCCCATAGGGATCGATGACGGCCGTCATGCCGTTGTTGGTGTCGCGCAGCAGCCAGCGATAGTTCTCCACCGCCCGCATCCTGGCCATATTCAGATGCTGCCGCGGCGCGCCGCCTTCGCCGTACCAGCCGTCGTTCGAGATGTTGACGAATACCTCGGCTCCGATTCCGCAAGCTGGCGCACCTCATTAGGAAAGATGGACTCGTAGCAGATGAATACTCCGGCTTTCATGTTGCCAACATCCAGCGGTGCGCGCGATCTGCCGCGCGCGAAGGTCCCGATCTGTCGCGTGAGCCCTCCGGCAAAGCTGAACAGCTTCGCGAAGGGCACATATTCGCCGAAGGGAACGAGATGAATTTTGTCGTAACGCGCGGTCCACGCGCCGTTGGGCGCAATCACCGACGCCGAGTTGTAGATGTCAGGCTGGCGATTGATTTCGCCGGTGTGCTCGATGCCGATCGAACCGGCGATGATGTAGGAGTCGGTCGCGCGCGCCACGTTCGCTAGCGTGCTGCGCAGGTGCAGGTCGGTCACCCAGAAAGGCGCGGGCGACTCCGGCCAGAGGATCAGGCCGGGCGAGCCGGGCTTCTCGTCCCGTGGGCGCACGCTGAGCGAAGCGAGCGAATGCAGCGTCTGCACCAGATAGTCGAGCGACCAATCGCTCTCCAGAATTGGAATGTTCGACTGCACCAGGGTTGCGCCACGCGATGCGGGAGCGGCCTCGGGTTTTTCCAGCTTAGTGGCCTGCAGAGCAATTGCGGCCGCCAGCGACGCGGTCAGCAGCACCTTGCGGCGGGCGTAGGGAACCAGAAACGCCGCGGCTACGGCAGTATTCACCAGCGCAATCTCGAACGACAGCCCATACACGCCGGTCACAGTCGCGATGCGCGTCAGGGGAATGTTGTCGATTTGCGTGGTGCCCAGCAGGTCCCAGGGAAAGCTGGTGATGTAGCTTCGCGCCAGCTCCACTGCGACCCAGAGAAATGGCGTGAAGACGAGCGCGCGCAGGCTGAAGCCGTTACGGCGCGCGGCGATCAGCGCCAGCAGCAGTCCGAAGAGTCCGTGGTACAAGCCGAGATAGAGCGCAAACATCACCAGCAGCAGAATCGACATCGGCGTGCCGATGCCGCCGTACACGTGCATGACGTGGAACACCCAGTAGCAACTGCCCAGATACCAGATGATGCCGCTCGCGTAACCCAGCAGAAATCCCTGCCACGCGGTCGCGGGCGCGAGGAATTGGCCGCCGTCGGCGAGCACCATCGTCACGTCCTGCTCGCGGCATTTGAGGATGGCGTAAATCAGCGGCGCAAGCGCGACCCAACCGAGAATGTAGAGGGAGAAATTGGGGAAGATCAGCACCTGGAGCACGCCCGAAATGCAGGCGAAAATCCAGGCTCTCGGGCGGATGCGTCTCACTTAGCGAGTTTAGCAAAGGAGATCTAAGGAAAGCGCGTGCGGAGATTACGAATTGATTACATCGTAGGTCAGCGCGGCTTGCTTATGCCACGCTATTGCAGAGCCTCGAATGTCCAACATTGACCATCATTGACATAGGCTGATAGATTCCGCGTTGAGGAGCTTGCGATCATGAATGTGCATCTTACGCCTGAACTCGAAACACTCGTGCAGAACACGGTCAAGACGGGCCGCTACAACTCGGCCAGCGAAGTCGTACGCGATGCTCTGCGCCTGTTCGAGCAAAGGGAGCGGATTCGGGAGCTCCAGATTCGAGATATTCGCAAGAAAATCGATGAAGGCTGGCGATCGCTCGAACGCGGCGAAGGAATCGACGGTCAAGAGTTCTTCCGGACACTTGAGCGCGATGAGCAACGGCTGACGCGAAAACCCGGGCGGAAATGAGGCGCTTTAAGCTCTCGCCTCAGGCCGCAAATGACGTTCGCGAGATTTGGTCCTACGTTGCCGAAGATAGCGTACGAGCCGCCAGGCGTGTCCGACTGAAGATCTTCGACGCCTGTCAATGGCTCGCACAAAATCCACGAAGCGGTCATCACCGCGCCGACCTAACGAACAAGCCGGTACTCTTCTGGCCAGTCGGCGCTTACCTTATCGTTTATAACCCGGCTACCTGCCCGATCGAGATCGTTCGCGTCTTGCACGGAGCCCGCGACATTGCCGCCGTGCTGATGAGTATGTGAATTAGAAAAAATCGCGTTTGCGATGCAAAGCGGATGTGGGTTGTGGATTTAGTGGCCGGGTCGCTGCTCGCGGCACTCGAGGGTGGCGTAGATCAGCGGTGCCAGCGCAACCCAGCTCAGGATGTAGCGGGAAAAGTCGGGAAAGATCAGCACCTGGAGCACGCCGGAAGCCGAGGGGAAAACCCAGGCTCGCGGGCCGATGCGTCTCACGATGGGAGTTTAGCAAAGGGAAAACGAAGACGAAGGGTGCACAGATTACGACTTGGTTACGTCCGGTTACAAACAAATCACGGGTTGATTCATTGGATTCAGCACCCCATGAGGTGTCATCCCGACCGGAGTGCAGCGGAGTGGAGGGACCTGCTGTTTGCAGCTAATGACAAGATCGCCGCGCACCAGGTCGGTTCATTGACCTTCCATCCGTCCCAGCCGGCGCTCGTGCGACTCAATTTCCTGCGCCTGCCTTACTACTGACTCCGACAAGGTGGCGATCATCGAGGCGAGCATCGGTTGCCTGCATCTATTGACTGACTTGCGAAATATGTGCGGCGTTCTGCACAATCTGTGCGGTGTTCTGCGCGATCAACTCCTCGTGTTTCAAGGTCTGATCGTACAGACGGGCCATCGCCGCCCAGAACTCATCGAAGCTGCCAAATGTCGTGCCCATTTCTATGTAGTCTACCGCTTGCGAGGCTCTCGCGCTAAGCTTAGCACGCGTCGATCAAACTGCCCCCGCTCTGCGGCTCATAGATTCTTCCAACGCATAGCGTGGGCTTTCCGCTCCGCCTAAACCCATCCCGCCGCTGCGCGGCTGGCGCCCGAACGGCCCATCCAGGCGAAACCAGCTTTGGATGGTGGCCCCTCACGACGATAGGCTGGGCAACCGCCCGCCAGTTAGACAGCGGTGGGCGTCTTCCGCGATCGGGGCGACCGTCGGATATGATCAGGATGGCCTGAGGCAAGCCATTCTTCGAACGTAACCGCTCCGCAGGCCAAGGGATTTCCGCTGAACAGACGACCTAATCTCATCACAACGCTCCCAGTCGGGTTTACCACAGTCGCTGTCCCACGACGGAGATTTGTAAGGAGCAGCGTAAGAGCCGCAACATCCGCTTTGGGCAGACTATAGCCAATTATGTACGTATGTTCCGCCTCGCGAAGTATCTTCGCCGCTTCCCGCCAAAGATCCACGAAGACATGGCTGTCCTGCTCGTCTCTTTCGTAATCCTTTAGGAAGCTCGGGTGCAACACGACGTGTTGCTCGTTGGCGGCGGGAACTGTATCAGGCAAACAGGCGTCAACTTCGAAAATACCAAGGTCCCGTAAGAACTGTGGATCAAGAGAAATCTTAGTATTGTCCGGCGCCGCGCCAAATGCTTCCCTTGGAAGGGCACCATGGCCGCTTTCCTGGGGTAGAACGTAATCCGGAGCAAACGGCGGCCTCCGATACCACCCAGTGGCCCCATGCAGGTGTAGGACGAGTACCTGAGACTTATCGAACACCACCCGTGTTTTGTCGTAGCGCGATTTCTGAAAGATCACCTCAAAACCATACCCGTCACTGGGCGACCACTTCCCCTGACCTAAAAGGACACGTTCCAGCGTGGCATCGTAGTTGAAGGTAATGATCGCATCACCGGGTTCCAGCGTCTCTCCGAACGCCCTTAGCGAATCCCAGTTGCCTTCCCCGGATGATTCGTAATTCTCGGAATGACGCCACGAGAAATAGTGCTCAAGCGCCCGAAGCAAAATCCTGCGATACCGTCGATAATCTTCGATCGTGCCCTTAAAAACATCGTACCTGTCGGATCTTGCCATACCTTCCTCAGTCCCACGGGCCGCATATACGCCTAATAGGGCGTCGTTCAGTAACTCTGCAGCAAAATCCAGGACGGTGAACAGGTGTTCAATATTCTTGGTGTGGTAGGCCTGCACGATAGTTGGGTTCACGTTTGTGTCCAACCAACGATGGAGTTGATTCCAGTCCTCTCGATAGTCAAACCGGTCGATGAGATTTCCGCTGTCGCGGACATACTCGTCAATTGCGTCAAATAGACCAGTTCCTATGGGATATCCCACGCTTCTCGAGACACCGGCACCTAAGACATATGCCTTCATCTCCGCTTCGCCTCTGATTGAACGCGCGCGGCCTCACTAGTTGCTAATTGCTAGTTGCTTACTTAATCGCCACCAGCTTGTTCATCAGCTCCGAGTAGTCCTTCTTCTCGATGCCGTGTACCTGCTTGTTGTACTCGTCCACTTTGGCTGAGTAGTTCATCGAGCAGAACTTCGGGCCGCACATGGAGCAGAAGGCCGCCTCTTTGTAGTAGGCGTCGGGCAGCGTCTCGTCGTGCATCGCCTTCGCGGTTTCCGGATCGAGCGAGAGTGCGAACTGCTTGTCCCAATCGAAGGTGTAGCGCGCGTAGCTGATGGCGTCGTCGCGATCACGCGCGCCGGGACGATGGCGCGCCACGTCGGCGGCATGGGCCGCAATCTTGTAGGCGATGATTCCGTCCTTCACGTCTTTGTCGTTGGGCAGGCCGAGGTGTTCCTTCGGCGTGACGTAGCAGAGCATGGCCGCGCCATACCAGCCGATCATGGCCGCGCCAATTGCCGACGTGATGTGGTCGTAGCCGGGTGCGATGTCGATGACCAGCGGGCCGAGCGTGTAGAACGGTGCGGCGTAACAGAGCTCGACTTCCTTCTCGACCTGCTCCTTGATCTTGTCCAGCGGCACGTGGCCGGGGCCCTCGATCATCACCTGCACATCGCGCTCCCAGGCTTTCTTGGTCAGCTCGCCCAGCGTCTTCAGCTCGGAGAACTGCGCCTCGTCGCTGGCATCGGCAATGCAGCCGGGACGCAGGCCATCGCCCAGCGAGTAGCTCACATCGTGCTTGGCGAGAATTTTCGTGATGTCGTCGAAGCGCTCGTAGAGGAAGTTCTGCTTGTGATGGTGCGCCATCCACTGCGCCAGGATCGCGCCGCCGCGGCTCACGATGCCGGTGATGCGCTTGGTGATCAGCGGCAGATACTCGACCAGCACGCCGGCGTGGATGGTCATGTAATCAACGCCCTGCTCGGCCTGCTCTTCGATGACTTCGAGCATAATGTCGGCGTTGAGGTCCTCGATGCGCTTGACCCGCGCGACCGCTTCGTAGATCGGCACGGTGCCGATGGGCACGGGCGAGTGCCGCAAGATGGCCTCGCGGATTTCGTGGATGCCGCCGCCGGTGGAGAGGTCCATCACCGTGTCGGCGCCGTAGTGCACCGAGGTGTGCAGCTTCTTCAGCTCCTCATCGACATTACTGGTCACCGACGAGTTGCCGATGTTGGAGTTGATCTTGCACTTCGAGGCCACGCCGATGCACATCGGCTCCAGCTCAGGATGATTGACGTTGGCCGGGATGATCATGCGGCCGGCAGCGACTTCGTCGCGCACCACGGTGGGCGCAAGCTGTTCGCGCTCGGCGACGAACAGCATCTCTTCGGTGAGCAGGCCCTTGCGGGCGAAGTGCATCTGCGACATGTTGCTATCGCCGGTGCGTGCCGCTTCCTCGCGCCGTTTGGCAATCCACTCCGCGCGCGGTTGGGGATGGGCGGTGCCGTTGCTGCCGTTGGTTCCACTCATGACGTAGTCTCCTGATGAAGCCCCAATTATACCGCCGGGAGCGCGGCCTCAATTTACCAGATGGTTTGGATCCCGGCCGATTGCAGACGGCGATCGCGGGTGATGAGGGGTAGCGACAGATGCAAAGCGGTTGCCGCAATGATTCGGTCGGGCATGTCGGGCACAAGCGCGCGGGGAACTTGCTCCAGGGCGTTTGCAACCAGCGAATCTACCGGCGCAATGGACAGTCCTGAATTCGCGTCGCTCAGGACGTGACGAAGTCGCTGCAGCGCACTCGAAGGGATCCTGTTGCGTTCGACCAGGTAAACCGTTTCAATCAAGGAAATAGTCGAGACGTAAACGCTGTGACCATTGCGTACTGCGTCTTCGATCGTCGTGCGTGCTAAGTTTGATAACTCCCGAGCGTTTTCCAGGTACCACAGCACTGCGTGGGTGTCGAGCACTGCGCTCATAGTTCGATGTCGCGAGGAAAGTTACCCCACATCTCACGGCGCGCTTCGGCTATATCTTCTTCGGTGATATGGACATCCAAATCTGCCCACAGTCCAAGCAAGCTACGGAGCGGCCTCCCAGGCCTGTTCTTCGCTTGCAGGGAGTCCACAAAATCCAACACTTCCCTCTGCTTTTCGGGAGGCAAGTCGCGCAGTTTGTCGAGGACCTGTTCTGCTATAGTCACGGCGGTTTTCTCGTCGATTTTTGCTCAATCATACCCCATGTGGAGTGGCCCACGCTCCTCGTCGCACGCCAGTGATACCCTATTTTTGACACGAAAGAAAAATGGGGGAGCTTCAGCTCCCCCGCAAGCGACAGAGGCGATATCGCTCGGTAGGATTCCGCAGCGAGTGCCTGGGTTGCACCTGACGCCATGCCCCAGCCCTCACCCATACCCGCAGTTCCGGCCATCGCGCGCATAGCGGACGCCGAGGAGCGCAGTGTACAGCTCGGCGGCGTGAACTGGCGCTATCTCACCGCCGGCTCCGGCCCTCCCCTGCTGCTCATCCACGGCTTCATGGGCTATTCCTATTCATGGCGCTTTAACATCGGCCCGCTCTCCAAACACTTCTCGGTATGGGCGCTGGACCTGCCGGGCTGCGGCTTTTCCCAGCGCACCAATGGCGGCGAATGTACCTTGACCGGCGACGCCGAACGGGTGCTGGAATTCATGGCCCACTTCGGCATCGAAGACGCCGACATTGTAGGATCGTCGCGCGGCGGCGGACTGGCCATGGTGCTGGCGGCGATTGCCGCCCGGCGCGATCAGGTGCGCCGGGTTCGCCGCCTGGTGCTGGTCTCGCCCATCAATCCCTGGTCGAGCCACGGCAAGGTGCTGACCCGCCTGCTGGCAACCACGCTCGGCGGCCTCTACATGGTGCATGTCCAGCCGCGCATGCGCATCATCTCCCGGCGCTACTTCACGGCGCTCTATGGCGATCCCAAGCGCATTGCTCCGGGAGCGTTTGAGGCCTACGCCGCCGGCATGGAGACACCCGGCAGCTTCGAGCACCTGCTACGTATTCTGCGCTCCTGGCACGACGACCTGGCCGCGGTGAGCAATGCCCTACCCGATATTGCCGGCCTGCCCACGCTACTGTTGTGGGGATCGCGCGACCGCGCCGTCTATCCGTCCTCGATTCATCAATTGCAGCGGCACCTGAACAACAGCGCGCTGGTAATGTTTCCGGGCGCCGGCCATATGCCTTATGAAGAGGTGCCGGAGGAGTTCAATCGCGTACTGTGCGATTTCCTGTTGCACGACGCACCGCGCACGCCGTTTGAGATCGCGGCTGACGAGCCGGCGGTGCCCATGCCGCCGCCCGAGCAAGACGCAAAGACGCGGCGATCAGGGACGTGAGCTCGGCCTACTGTTCCACCCGCAACCAGCTTCCATCGGGCGCGAACTGGGTGGTGAACGGGGCTTCGTCCTTGGTGGTCTTGCCCAGGTCTTTCTGATAAATGATGCGATCATGGTCGACGATGAACGTCAGCTTGCCGCTCTTGCCATACTCGGCCGGCCAGGCGATAAAGCCGAAGCCGCGATTCATCACTCCCTCGCGGCTGTAGTCGCGAAGCCCGCCATTGGCCCACGTTCCCTGCGTGACCAGAACGCCGAAGTAGTAGCCGTGGAATGGCTTGTGCAAGCTGGGCTTCTGGTTGAGTCCCTGTTCCGAAGCATAGGCCAGCAGCGGTCCCACCGGGCTTTTAGGTTTGCCGGCGGTGGGCGGCCAGTAGAGTCCGTTCTCTTTGCCCGCATCGCTGATCAATCTGGGCGCGTACTGCTTCACGCCTTCGTGCGCCTGGTTGAAATACTCCTCTTGCGCGTCGCACAGTGAAGCGATGACATCGATCGTAGCCAGTTCGTTGCGGCCGATGCGGCGGACCGCAAGCTCGGCCGCTCCATCCGTCGTATCGAAATACCATTGCCCCTTACGGTCTTTCAGCAGTGGAACCGGGAATGGCGTATTGGTGGCGCCCACGATGAGGATCTGGCCGTTCTCGATCTTGCGCCAGCGATTCATCTGGGCATAGGCATCGGCGAATCCGGCCATATCGGCCTGGTCCTGGGCAGCGTCTCCGGAGTACAGCATGTTTTTCGCGCCCGGCCCGAAGACCTCCAGCATCTGCTGCCGATTATCGCTGCGGGCGGCTGCGGCCAGCGCTTTGCCGGCCTCCTCCGGCGAGGCGTAGGTCATCTGACCCGGCGCGGCCTCGCCGGCGGACGAGGTTTTGCGGTGGCACCCAGTCATGGCAACTGCCAGAACGAGCCACGCGACCGCCGTGCAACCGAAGCCAACCCGTCTGTAACCGGTCAACCATGATACTGCCCTCATTCCCATTGCTCCTTGGTCCACTCCCCAGCTCACGACTTCCTGCATCTGCGGCAAAACGCGAACTGCCGATTTCTTGGTTGCCGGGTGGCCCATCCTTTCGCTCTTTTGGCGGAAAGAGTGGGAGACGGCAACGCGAGCGCCGTAGGCGCGACATAAGTTAGCCCAGCGCTTCAGCGCTGGGAAAGCATATCAATGCGTCGTGAGTCGCCTAGCGACGGCACCCCGGCAACGCGGCTTAACAGGCCGCGTGCTTCCTCTGTCGTCCCTACGGGACTCGCCATCTTTGCATTACCTACCCAGCGCTGAAGCGCTGGGCTAACCTCTTCCGCGCCTACGGCGCTCTGATTTTCAGTACTCCCACTCCGCGGTCGGAACGCGAGTTCGTTCCTACGCATACTCTGAAGTCGTGCCCTGCGACATAGCAATCTATGAAATGACTTCCGCTAATTGCCGGCTAGTTGCTAGTTGCTAATTGCTGTTCTTAGTGTGCGCCTTCGAGACTGCCTCCCGTACCCCATCCGCCGCCGAAGCCGGGAGTATGCTGCCAGCCGCGGAAACTGGCGGCGCGCTCGCCCCAGCCGCCTGTGGCAAACAGCGACGACGAACCCTTACCCCAACTGCTGAAGACGGTGGTAGGCGCGCCCGCATCGCTCGCTCCCCAGCCGCGCAGGTCCTCGAGGTTGGTCCAGCCTCCGCTGATCGCGTCGTAAGGATTGGCTTTCTTGCTTTCCTCCCCGCTGGAGGTGTCGCCCTGACTGCCTCCGCGCTGGAAGGCGGTGTAAGGATGCGAGTAGTCGTAGCTGGTGCGATAGGTGTGGTTGCCGTAGTAGTTGTATCCGCCGTAGTAGCTGCCTTGCCAGGCGTTATTGCCGTTGAAGGGATAGTCGTGGAAGTACGCGACTCCGTGATACCAGTTGCACGTCCAGTTGCTGGAGCCCCAATCGCAGCAGCCGCCGGCGGTCAGCGCCCCCGCAGCTACGCCGCCCCCGAAGGTAATCTCAGCGGTATTCGGTGTCTCCGCGGAGCGGTAGCCGGGAGTCGGGACCGGAGCGCCGTAAACCAGCGCCGGATTGTATAGCGGCAGGTATATGACCTGCGGATTCGCCGGCTGCAGCACGATGATGTCGGGCGTGGGCTGATTGACGCGGAGCTGCGGGCCAGACTGGAGGTGTCCGGCAGCGACGGCCTTGGCGCGCAGCGCCTGGATGGCCGCCATCAGATCGCTTTGCTGATTGTGATAGGACTCGCCGAGCTGCGAGGTCCAGGCCAGGTTCACCGCCAGGGTGCTCAAGACGGTGGGGAATTCGGTGAGCGCCTTGACGCTCGGGTCCCAGGGCTCAAGCGTCACCGCCTCCATCAGCGCGTGGCCCGCCAGTCCCTTGTGCTGCACGAAGTCATTGGCCGCAACCACCTGGTCGGGATAGGTAGCGCCGCCCAAAATCTGGGCAACCAACGGATCCGGATAGAGCGCGATGGGCGCCACCAAACTCTGCAACTGCTCGGGCGCGAGCGGCAGACCCTGGCCGGAATAGTCGCTCGTCCTCTGAGCGGAGGATTGGAAAATCGCCGCCGCGCCCGATTCCAGGGGCGTGCTCACGAGCATCAGGACAAAGCACAACAGGGCCGGCAGAAGCTGTGGGTAACGAATCCGCATCAGGAAAACCTCATGGTTTCGGAAGCATTAGTTCTAAATCAACCGCGGCGAAAGGTTCTAGCGATTTTACCCGGAGACTGGCAGTTAGGGAGACTCGGATCAAGCCTCCGTTTTGAAAGGGCACGGCTTCAGCCGTGCCGCAAAGCGCAGCAAAGCTAGTGCGGGCTTCAGCCCCTGAAGGGATCTGTGGCTTGATCAGAATCTCCTTGGCACTCGGCAGTGCCATCTTGCAAAGCAATTGTCCGGTTTGGAGAGGAGAGCTCCGGAGGGGAAGCCGCCTAGAACAACGTCGCAATTGCCTGCGTACCTGAATTTCATGGACTACATAAATATACATTAATAAAGGACTTATCTTGGCACCGCGATTGCTGCCTGCTAACCGTGGAGTTGCGCCTGAATTGAACCAGTCTTAGCACGATTTTTCCCGGCACCAGCTCCATCCCGCTCGCAAAGGAGCTTCGCCCCCCGATGAATTCCCAATTCTCGCATCGTCCCCTGCTGCTCACAATTTGCTTTGGGCTAATGATGACCGTCGCGGCCACTGCGCAAACGGTCTATAGCAACGGCCCGATCAACGGCGAAACCGACGCCTTCACCATCAACGACGGCTTCGTGGTCAGCAATACTTTCACCGTCTCGCAAGGCACCAGCCAGATAACTGGCCTTTCGTTCGGTGCGTGGCTGGAGCAAGGTGACGTCGTCGAATCTGTGGATGTGGCCATCACCTCGCAAGAGAATGGCGGTACCACCTTTTTCAACCAGCAAGTTAATGTTACGCAATCCAACTGCTTCATGAATCCCTTCGGATTCGATGTCTGCGAGGAGACGGCCGGCTTCAACGCAGGCAATCTCACGAACGGAACGTATTGGGTCAATCTGAGCAATGCGGTGGTCAACTCGGGCGACCCCGCGTTTTGGGACCAGAACAGCGGTGTGGGCTGCACCTCGCCGGGCTGCCCGTCACAGGCTTCCGATAACTCTGTGGGCACGATTCCATCGGAGTCGTTCACCATCCTGGGCAATGCCACCAGCACGGCGGGCACGGTGCCCGAGCCGGGAAGCGCATTCCTGTTGGCCAGCGGAATCCTCGGCGCCGGCGGGTTCCTGCGGCGCAAGCTACGGTGAGACTCCGCCGCAGTCGCACTGCGTCGTGGATCGAGACGAGGAGGTGGTTACATGAAAACGCAAATCCGCTTTCTAACGCTCAGCGCAGGCCTGATTCTGGGGGTCGCATTGCCGGCGCTCGGCCAAATCATTTACAGTAACGGCCCGCTAGATGATGACGTTGACGCTTGGACCATCAACCAGGGCTTCGTCGTTAGCGACACCTTCACCGTGTCGCAAGGCACCAGCCAGATCAACGGGGTCGCTTTCAACGGGTGGGTTTTTCCCGGCGACGTCCTCGATTCCGTTGAGGTAGCGATCACCTCCTCGGAGTTCGGCGGAACGACCTACTTCAACCAGCAGATCAACTTCACGCAGTCCCAGTGCTCGGTCAATGCTTACGGATTCAATGTCTGCGAGGAGACTGGCAGTTTCAACGGCCCGACCCTCGGCAATGGAACGTATTGGCTCAATCTCAGCAATGCAATGGTGAACGACGGCGACCCGATTTATTGGGATGAAAACAGCGGCGAGGGCTGCAACTCGCAAGGGTGCCCATCGCAAGCTTCGGAAAACTCTGTGGGCACGATCCCGTCGGAATCGTTCACCATCCTGGGCAATGCCACCAGCACGGCGGCCACGGTGCCCGAGCCGGGAAGCCTGTTGCTGTTGGCCTGCGGCGTGGCGGGGGCAGCCGGAATGCTTCGCCGCAAGCTGGGCTGAGATTGCAGGTCGGCCACAACTTTGAGAGGAAATAATCGCATGAACACTCGAATCTGCTCACTGGCGCTGTTGGCCTCGCTGGTGCTGCTGATCGGCTTGCCGGCCACAGCCCAGGTTCTCTACGAGAACGGCCCCATTAACGGCACAACCGACGCCTGGACCATTAACGACGGCTTCGAGGTCGCCGACAGCTTCACCATCTCTACGGGACAAAGCACCCTGAATGGCATGATGTTCGGCGCGTGGCTGTTTCCCGGCGATGTTCTCGATTCGGTGGACATTCAGATCACCTCGGGACCGCTCAACGAAGGAACCACCTTCTTCAACCAAGTGGTCAATTTCACCCCGTCAGGCTGTTCGGCAAATCAATTTGGTTTCAATGTTTGCACCGAGACGGGCAGCTTCAGCGGCCCAGCGCTGGGTAACGGGACGTATTGGGTGAACCTGGATAACGCGGTGGTGAACGACGGCGATCCGGTGTACTGGGACGAGAACAGCGGTGTCGGCTGCCATTCTCCCGGCTGCCCCTCGGCGTCGGAGAGCAACTCGGGTTCGATCGGGTCGGAGTCGTTCAGCATACTGGGCACCGGCAGCGGAAGCGGCACCGTGCCCGAGCCGGGGAGCCTGTTGCTATTGGCCACGGGCGTTGTGGGGATGGCCAGGATCCTGCGCAGCAAGCTGCATTGAGAATGTGGGTGGACACAGTTTTGAGAGGAGCTAATCGGTGTGTCCGCAAATTGAAACCTAAAGGAGGGTTCGATCCGTGAAATTGCATATATCGCTGTCACTGCTGGCTCTGTGTGTGGCTGCTGTTCCCGCCACGGCCCAGGTACTCTATTACAACGGTCCCATCAATGGCACAACCGATGCCTGGACCATCAACTCCGGTTTCGTGGTTAGCGACTCCTTCACGGTGGCCTCTGGCGGTGACACAGCTGTTGGCTTGCAGTTCGGCGCGTGGGCGGATCCGGGCGACGTGCTTGAGTCGGCCCAGGTCTCCATCACCTCGTCCGAATTCGGCGGCACCTCGTTCTATAACCAGGTTGTCAACTTCACCCAGAGCGGCTGCTCGGGCAACCAGTACGGCTTCAACGTCTGCACCGAGAGCGCCAGCACCTTCGGCTCCGTTAACCTGGCGGCCGGCACCTACTGGCTGAACCTGGAGAACGCGGTTGTCAATACTGGCGACCCGATTTACTGGGATGAGAACTCCGGTCCGTCGTCGGCTTCGGAGAACTCGGTCGGAACGATTCCTTCGGAAGCGTTCACGATCCTGGATGAGATAGGCACTTCGTCCAGCAACTCGGTGCCTGAACCCAGCAGCATCATGCTGTTCGCTTCGGGCGTCGTTGGCCTGGCGGGCATGTTGCGCCGCAAATTGCACTGATGTTGTCTGCGAATTCGGAAAAGGAGGTCGTGCGGTGAAAAATCGTTTGTGGCTGCTCACACTATTGGCTGGCCTCGTGTTGGCGATCGCGTTGCCGGCTTCGGCGCAAATTCTTTACAACGGCGGGCCGATCAACGGCGAAACCGATGCCTGGACCATCAACGAAGGTTTCGTGGTTAGCGACACCTTCATCATCTCCGGCGGCAACAGCACGGTTACGGGCATGTCCTTTGGGGCGTGGCTGACTCCCGGAGACGTCCTCGAATCGGTCGATGTGTCCTTCACCCATGAAGAATTCGGTGGGACGCTCTACTTTAACCAGGTGGTCAATTTCACGGCCTCGGACTGCTTCGTCAACAACTACGGATACGACATCTGTCAGGAGACCGGCTCCTTCAACGGTGTGAACCTGGCCGCCGGCACGTATTGGATGAACCTGCAAAATGCCGTGGTGAGTAACGGCGATCCGGTGTACTGGGACGAAAACAGCGGCCCATCCTCGGCCTCGGAGAACAACGGGACGCTTCCGGCGGAGTCCTTCAGCATTCTGGGCTACAGCAGCACTGGCACGGGAACCGTGCCGGAGCCCGGCAGCCTGTTGCTGTTGGCGGGCGGCTTGGTGGGTATGGCCGGGATCCTGCGTCGCAAGCTGGGTTGAGATTGTAGACAGCTTTGAGAGGAGAGGATCGCATGAAGACTCGAGTCTGCTCAGTTGCGCTGTTTGCATGCGTTGTGCTTTTGATCGCCTCGCCGGTGGCGGCCCAGGTTCTCTACGATAACGGGCCCATCAATGGCCAAACCAACGCTTGGACCATCAGCAACGGCTTCGTTATCGCCAATTCGTTCACCATCTCCATGGGCAACAGCACGCTCAATGGGCTGTCGTTCGGGGCATGGGTATCTCCCGGGGACGTGGTGCAATCGGTCGGCGTGCTCATATCGTCGCAGCCTTTGGGGGGTGGCACGATTTACTTTAACCAGCAAATCGGCCTCACGCAGTCGGCCTGCTTCAGTAACCAATATGGCTTCAACGTTTGCACGGAAACCGGCGGCTTCAGCGGTCCCAGCCTGGAAAATGGGACTTATTGGCTGAACCTGGAGAACGCGACCGTGGCCGACGGCGATCCCGTGTACTGGGATGAGAACAGCGGGATCGATTGCCAATCCGAGGGTTGCCCATCGCAAGCCTGCGAAGGCAATTGCGAAGAGTCAATCCCGTCGGAGGCATTCACTGTGCTCGGCTCCAGCAGCGGAACGGGCAGCGTGCCGGAGCCGGGCAGCTTAGCGCTGGTCGGTTGCGGCGTCTTCGCCGTGGTCGAAACGCTGCGACGCAGATTGCACCTGTGACAGATGTCGCGGGGTGGTGTTGTTAGGACTGGGAAAGTGCTTGGAAGCAGGCTGCTTATTCCCAATTTGGGAAATCGCGCATAAATGCGATTTGGCGCCGCCGAAGCCCGTCGGACGACCCAGAGTACCTCGACGGTGCCTGTCGTCGATCTGGGGGCATCCTGACGCGATTAACTGGCCACTCTGGATGGCCAGCTATATCGTAAAATCGTGCCATAGAAATCATGTTTCTTTGTCACTAAAGTGCCCATAATTCCTAAGTCATTGTAAATCCTATTCGACCAAACCGCTATGATCGCATCCAGTCGCTAGGGCAGTTTCCGGATTGGTGTGTCCTGGTAGAGCGAGCCTTTAGGCTCGCGTTCGGTGGACCGCCAGAGATGGGTTTTGCATTCCGCTGCGTGGCAGCGGAATGCAAAATCTAGAATCAGAGTGCGTCCTTAACGCGGCGCTGAAGCGCCGCACTACCCGTAGCAATTAGGAAAAAGCGGCAGGGGATTTCTGCCGCTTCTTGCCCTCGCCGCACTCAGCCTCTAGCGCACAACCCGTAGGTCGTTGGTCACGTTGAAGACGTTGTGAGTCTGTTTGGCCGCAACGGTGGCCAGGTTCTTGTCGCCTTCATTATTGACCCAGCCCTTGAGGGTCACGTTCAGATTGTCAACAATGATGTGGATGTCGGGCGAGACTTGATAGAAGTACTGACCCAGTTGCCCCGTGCCCGCCAGCGCCGCTAGGACCTGCCGGCGAGTCTGACTGTCCAGGGGAAGCGCCGGCAGTATCTTGATGTTGTTGACCACCTGATCGACGCCCTCAATATGCTTTACCGCATCAGCGGCGTACTTCTTTGCTGCCGAGTGCCGGGGCGAAAGCGATCCGTTCAAGGTGACGGTGCGGCCCTGCACGGTGTACTCAATATCGTCGAAGACCCCGTAATAACCTAAGGGCATTGTCAGCAACTGGTGCCGCACTTGGCCGGCAATCTGCAGCTCTGCGCGGGAAGGCGTTCCGGTAGTGACCGGGTGCTTTCCGTAATCGAGAACCACGGGGCCGTTGCTGCTGATGGTGGCCTGCGACTGATCGGCATCGGTATTCAAGGCCGTGGTTGCGAGATGTGCGGTTTGCGCTACCGCCGCCGCGCTGAATAGCAGCAGCGTCGAGAACAGCAATACTGGTTTCATTTGGAAATACCTCGGTTTCCCCACTCCCTTAGTCCTTATGAACCCGACGATTGCCACAAAGATGCGCTAGGGGACGAGATGCCTATAAAGCAGTTTAAGTAACACGGTGGGAACTGCAAGTGAGAGCAGCGGCAAGTGAGAGCAGCGGAGAAAGGCCGCAAGCCTCCGCAGGAGGCGGCAGACGATAGCCCCGCCCTTCAGGTGGCGCGCGAAATTGGACGCTGGCCCTAAAGGCCAGCTCTTCCACCGAGGAACTTAATCAGAGTTTCCCAAGCTGCTAGTTGCTAGTTGCTGCTTCACTCGTAGCGCAACGCCTCGATCGGATCCAGCCGCGAGGCCTTGATCGCCGGCAGCATCCCGCTGACCAGGCCGACCAGCGCGAGAATGACGGTCGCGATCACGACGGTCGACGGATCGATGATCAAACGAATATCGGCCGCCTCGGCATTCTTGGCGACGGCGCTGTAGAACGTGATCCGCCCCACCCCGATGGAGACGGCATACGCCAGGACGATTCCGGCGATCCCACCAACGAAGGTAATGGCCAACGCTTCCGCCAGAAACTGAAACAGGATGTCGCGACGGCGTCCGCCGAGCGCCTTCTCGACCCCGATCTCGCGGGTGCGCTGCGTCACCGACACCAGCATGATGTTCATCAGCCCGACGCCGCCGATGCCCAGCGTCAGCGTGCCGATAAAGGCCAGCAACACCTTCAGTCCGGCGATGATGATGCCGAACTGCTTCAACTGCTTCATCATGTTGTAGAGATGGATGGCGCGCTTGTCGTCGGGCTTGAAGTTGTACTGCTGCGCCAGCGCCCCGCGCACCTGCCGCTCCACCAGTTCATTATCGTTGCCCTCGTAGGACATCCACATGCCGTCGAGGTAGTGGGTATCCTTGAAGTCGCTCATCGCGCTGAAGGGGACGTAAATGGTTTTGTTGACGCTGTCGTCGCCCTCCTGCATGTGCGGCGCCAGCACGCCCACCACGCGATAGCTGATGCCTTGGATGCGAATGGCCTGTCCCAGCGCGTATTCGCCGGAGAAAAGCTTGAGCTTGGCGTCGGAGCTGATGACCGCAACCCGGGCGCGCCCGCTTTCGTCGTCCTCGTTCAACAGGCGCCCTTCGGCGAGGTTCAGCGCCAGGATATGGAAGATGCTGGGATAGTTGCCCTGCACGGGAAGCGTATAGGTGCGAACGTCGCGCTGCACGCTGACCGATTGGTCAATCTCCGGCGAGATGCGGTTCACCAGGGGAGCGGCGGCGGTAATGCGAGCGAGATCGTCGATGGTGAACCTGATCTGTGTTCCAGCTTTTTGTCCGCCGGCCTGCTGCGAGGTGCGTCCGGGAAAGACGCCAATGATGCGCGTGCCCCAACTGGCGAAGATGGTCTCGATGGCGTGGCCGAAACCCGCGCCGTAGGCCAGCAGCAGGACGACCGTCGCGATGCCCCAGGCCATGCCGAGCATAGTGAGCGCGGTGCGGCGGCGGTTGTGGCGCATGGCGCCATAGGCTTGCGATAGCAGATCACGCATCATGGTTCGCTGGATATCCTTCGCTCCCACTATTCGCCTTTCGCGCAGTCGCTCGGGTTCTGGCGGGGCGACGAGACTACCTTACTCGCCTTTCGCCTTTCGCTCTTCGCCAGACAGCGCGAACGCGATCTCTGGCGACAAGCGAATGGCGAATGGCGGCCTTTCTCACTCCTGCCGCAGCGCGTCGACCGGCTGCAGCATGGCCGCCTTGCGCGCGGGATACAGGCCGGCAACGATGCCTGCGATCGCCAGCGTGCCGATGGCCAGCGTCGCCGACATAAACGACATGGTCGGCGGATCGAAGCCGGGCACCTGCCCCATGCCGCGCATGGAGTACATCAGCAAGGCCGCGCCGCCCATGCCAATGGCGCCGCTCAGCAAGGTGAGAAATGCGCCTTCCAGGAAAAACTGCAGCAGGATGCTGCGATGGGTCGCGCCCAGCGCCTTGCGCAGGCCGATCTCGTGGGTGCGCTCGCTGACCGCAACCAGCATGATGTTGATGATGCCGATCGCGCCCAGCGTCAGAGTCACCAGGCCGACGCCGCCCAGGAAGATGTCCATGGCGTCGAAGATCTTGCCGACGGTCTCTGAGGCCTTGATGGTGTCCCAGTCTTCGAAGGCGTCTTCATCGTGCCAATCGAATTTGTGGTTGCGGGCGATGATCTTGCGCACCTCTTCGCGCGCCAGCAGGTGCTCATCGCGCACCCGCGGACGATAGTTGATGAAGGAGACGGCGTTCTCCTGTAAGTCTTTGGTCAGTGGAAAATATTCGTGCATGGTGCTGAAGGGCAGGAAAAGCCGGTTGTTGGTGGAGTTGTCGTCGCCATGGCCGACGCGCTGCACCACGCCGACGACCTCGAAGCGAATGCCGTCCAGCAGAATCGTATTGCCGACGGCGGGCCGGCCGGGAAACAGGTTCTTCAGCATCTCGTCGCCCAGTATGGCGACCAGGCGCTTTTGCGATTCGTCGTCCTGATTGAACCAGCGGCCTGCGGACAGCGGCAGGTAGCGGATCTCGGCATAGTTGGGCGGGACGCCACTGACCTCGCCGTTGGTGTTGTTGTAGTCGCTGACCTCGCGCAAATCGGTGCGCGACAGCACCGGCGCGGCCAGGCGCACATGCGGCGCTTCGTTCTGGATGTCCAGATAATCCTGATAGGTCAGGTTATAGGGGCGGGCCGAGCTCATGTTGCCGGCGACCGAGGGTGCGTTTCCCGGAAAGACAAACATGATGTCCTCGCCCAGCGAATTCAGCTCGCGGCGGTTGCCGGAGCGGAAGCCTTCGCCCAGTCCCACCAGAAGCAGCAGCGATCCCACCCCCCAGGCGATGCCGAACA
Organism: uncultured Acidobacteriaceae bacterium; assembly: GCA_963713465.1. Classification (GTDB taxonomy): domain Bacteria; phylum Acidobacteriota; class Terriglobia; order Terriglobales; family Acidobacteriaceae; genus Bog-257. Next base: position 331,981 of record CAVQLZ010000010.1, on the reverse strand, counting down.
TGGTGAGGAAGGAGCGCAGCTTGTTCGCCCACAAAGTGCGCAGCATCTGCCGCAATGTTTCCAGGAACATCATGGAGGTTATCTCGGGTAGTGCGGGCCTTCAGGCCCGCGTTAGTCGTGCTTCTGGAACGGCTTTAGCCGCGGCGTACTCAAAAACCTGCGCTCGAAAAAGATGTACCGCGGGACTGAAGGCCTCCAGTAATGGAACTGCTACCGCGGCGCTGAAACGCCGCACTACCAAACCACGCGCCTGACTGCATATACGCACTCATGTCAAACTTGGTTCCTGCAATTCGAACCCTGCCATGCATTGGACACACGTAACCCGCGAAACGATAGCGACTTATCGCGCAATGAGACGAGCGGCCGCAAACCCATGCAGAGTTGATGAAGGCTGTGGACAATCCGCAAAACGCCGCCCACAAATTGGGACGAATTGTTTATAGTGGAGGTAACGCGTTCGGCCGGCAGTGCGGATCTGTCATTGCCGGTTGCAACGCATATCTTTAGCAGGGTTCAGGAGAGAAGTACGATGCCGAGAGCACCACGGGACAAGGAAAACGCAACGCCAAAGAAGCGCACTCGCAAAGCCGCCGCGCCCACGAACGGGAACGGGATTCAGGTGGAGAACGGTAACGGCGCTGTGGAAAAATCCGTAACCGCCGCGCCTGCAGCAACCCGCCAAACGCAGTTTGCCCCCAGTCTGGAAGAGCAGATCCGCCTACGCGCGTATCACCTTTATTTGCAACGCGGTGGCAAAGGTGGGTCGCCTGAACAGGACTGGCTCCGCGCCAAAGAGGAGATCTGCGGACGGCAGAACGTCGCGTAACCTGGCCTTGGTTACGATCGGCGCTAGTAGCTTAAATTTGTCCTCGACAACGGCGCAGTTTACCTCCACAATGATGGCGGTAGTTTTACTTGCGCCAAAGTGCTCCACAGAATTAAGGAGTAGTTAGGGCGAGCTTTCCCGTGCCCTGATAATTTCGTTGTGGTCGATATTTTGAGACCCATTCTTCTCGTTGACGATAATCCCCTACAGCTCAAGGTAAGGGAGACGGTTCTTCGACAGGCCGGGTTCCAGGTTTCCGTGGCCACCACGGCAGAAAGCGCCCTGGCCACGCTGCGCGCGTTGCCGGACCGCGTCGGGCTCATCATCACCGACCATCTGATGCCGGAGACCAGCGGCTCCGAACTGGTGCGGCAAGTGCGCGCCGCCAGGATCCAGATCCCCATTATCGTGCTCAGCGGATTAGCGGAAGCCGAGCCGGAGTACGAAGGGCTCGAGGTCAGCTTCCGCATGAAGCCGTTTCCCCCCACCGAACTCATCGCGCTGGTCAAGTCGCAACTGGACGGCGCCGAAGAGCGCCGCGGCGCGGCGTAGGACCAGCCGAAACCACCGATCCGTCGCGGCCTGAGTCGGGCTGCGCAGCAGCGACTGCGTTTCTAAAGCGGTTCCGGAGCTTACTGTGTCCCAGCTTTGAAAGGGCACGGCTTCAGCCGTGTCGTCATGGCACGCGGACGGGAACCGCCTTTAGGCGCTGGGGGATCGCTTCCCTGAGCGGCTGAAGCCGATTTCGTCTTCTCGCTGTTGCGGCACGCCTGAAGGCGTGCCCTTTCAAAGCGGCTACACCAATGCCGGGGCTAAGAGCGCAGCCGCCGCTGCGCGGCTCGATTCGCCCTTCAAAGAAACGCCAAACTTGGTCAGAGTTTCCTCAGTACCTACTTGCTCGCGGGGATCGCTTCCGCGGCTTCCAGCCGCTGCTGGTTCTCGGAAACGCGGGCGATGCGGACGAAGCCGTCGGCGCCGCCGACATCGCCATCCAAGGTGAACGGCGCGAAGAATCTCGAAAACTGCGGCCAACTCAGATACGGATCGTCGCCCTCAACCCAATCCCAATCGAGTAAGGGCCGCGGGGCCAGCGCGCGCTTCGAGACCCAGACATCGCCGCCGTCCTGCCAGGCCTTCAGGCTGTGGGTGGCAAAGTTCTGCCGCCAACGGGCAGAGCTGGCGTTGCCGGCTTCCGTCAGAAAGTAGAACTTCATGGGGTCCGCATTGTTCAGCGGGTTCATGGGGTGAAAAGGAAAGCGCAGGAAAAAGCCGGTGATGCCGTCATTGAGAGAAATCAGCGTGACGATACTGTGGGGACGCAGGACCGGCTTCAGCGCCAGCACACGCGAAAGCGTGGGATTGTCGGCTCCGGGCTCGCCGGGAGTGGCATAGGCGACCAGGTTGTTCACCGCAATCACGGCCAGGAAAGCCGCCAGCGGAATGGTGCGGAGCGAGAGCCGTCGCGGCCCGCGAAAGGCGAACGCCACAGCCGCCAGCAGGACGGGAAAGCCCGGCATCCAGCGCTCCGGCGGCGCCGGGCTCGAACAGCACCACTCCCAGAAACAGCATCAACCCTGCGCTCACCAGGAACGGGAGCAGTGCGATCCATCCGTCCTTCTGCCGGAAAAGCACCCACACCAGCCACGCCATGCCTGCGTAGAACACGCCCAGCTTCCACAGCGAAGTGTGCAGCAGGTCGCGCACGCCGATGGGATTGTAAGGGTCTTTCAGCACCAGACGCTTCAACTCGATGCCGGTCTTGTCCAGGTCCATCAGGCCCCGGGGCAAGCCGGTGACGACGCGGAGATATCGCTTCTGCGGCTGAATCCCGTGTCCGGCTTCGGTGATCCAGGTCTTAAACTCTGCCGGCGATCGCACCCCCGCCACGACGGTTCCAAAGGCGTAGCAGGCGAAGCCGATCAGGGCGCAGGCCAGCACGGCCTGTGCGATCCAATGCACGCGCTGCGTTTTCTGCTGGCTGCTCGGCACGGCGCCGGTGTCCCTCCACAGATAAGCCAGCACCAGGATCCCCGGAATAGCAAAAACGTCAGGCAGCCACAGGCACACGGCGAGAGCCAGCAACAGGCCGATGCACCCAGGCGCGAGCGCGTGAGTACGGGCCCGAGTCCTGCAACAGCAGATAAGTCGCGGCCAGCAACAGACCCAGCCCCGGGACATACGCCGAGCCCGTCTGAAAGAAAGTTTACGAAGGGATTCCAGCAAAGAAATGCTGCGGTGACGAGGGCGCCGGTGACCACGCTGCGGCTAACCTTCCAGGCCACGGCAAAGCCGGCCAGCACCGCAAGATAGTCAACCAGAAGGTTTAGCATTCGCATGGCGGCGAAGATCTGCACCACCGGACTCGCGGGAAACTGCTGCGACCAGTGCGACTGGCCGGCGTGCCAGAACAGATAATTCAGCGGCCGCCAGAACAAATGGGCGAAGTCCCAATAATCCCCCGGGTTCCCGGCGCCCTGCGCGTGGGCCGAAATCTGCAGCGCATAGACGATGGTGTCGCCCCAGCCGATGGGCTTGGTGAAGACGATCAGTGCCAGATACACGAGGGTGACAAACGCAATGCCGAGGCCAAGCTGCATGCGCCCGGGTTGATGTGGGGCAAGTACTGCGGACGAGCTTTGGCCGGCCGCTGGCTGGGCTGCCCTCTTTGCAACGCTGGTGCTCATATCACTCATAATTGGCAGGAGATACCTGAAATTTAGAGGAGGCGATTATACCCAATCGTGGCGAGCGGTTGGTATGGTGCAGTTGTTAACAGAAGTCCTGTCTCGAATGCCTGGGCAGACAAGAGAAAACGGGGCGCGTGAGCGCCCCGTCGTCCTACATTCGAGTCCCACTCATCTGAAAAGATCGGATGAGTGGGGCACCCGCTAACTAATCGTTCAGTTCTGCCGATGGTGCCCCAGGTTCGTCCGCCGCGGCGGGCTAACCTGGGCCTAGTCTCTACTCCGATGCCCCAAAGGTTTTCAGGTCTTCCGGACCGTCGACCAACGCGACGGCCTTCTCGCCCTGGACCATGACGCGAACGTTTTCCACCACGTCAGGATTGGCCAGAGTGGTGACATCGCCGGTAGCCATGTTGTTGGATATGGCAGCCAGAATTCGCCGCATCAGTTTGCCGGAGCGCGTCTTCGGCATATCGGGAACAATCAGGATGCGCCGCGGACGGGCAATCTTGCCGATCATGGTTTCGATGACCTTATTCACCTTGTCCAGGACCGCCTGCTGCTGGTCCGGCGTGACGTTCGGCTGCAGGACGATATAGACCTCGGGCACACGGCCTTTGATTTCGTCCACCACCGGAACCACCGCAGCTTCTGCCACCTCGGGAACGGTCAGGCACGCCGACTCGATCTCCTTGGTTCCCAGGCGATGGCCGGCGACGTTGATGACGTCATCGACGCGTCCCAGGATGCGGAAGTAGCCATCGGCGGCGAGCACCGCGCCGTCCGCGGCGAAGTACGGCCAGTCGCGCCAGTCTTTGCTGTTGGGGTCCTTGCAGTACTTGCTGTAGTACTGGGAGACGAAGCGATCGTTATCGCCCCAGATGGTCTGCATGATTCCCGGCCAGGGGTTGCGAATGCAGATGTTGCCCGCCTTGCCGGAACCGGCCTGAACGAACTCTCCCATTTCGTCAATGATCGTGGGGAAGATGCCCGGCATACCTGGGCCGGCGCTGCCTGGCTTCATGGGATCGAGCGCCGGCTTGGTGGTGCAGAGGAAGCCGCCGTTTTCGGTTTGCCACCAGGTGTCCACGATGACGGCTTCCCGCTTGCCAACGTACTCGTAATACCAGCGCCAGACTTCCGGCTCGATGGGCTCGCCGACGGTGGTCATGTGCTTGAAGTGGTAGTTGTACTTGGTGGGTTCATCGTGACCGGACTTGCGCAACATGCGAATGGCCGTCGGTGAAGTATGGAAGATGTTCACATCCAGGCGCTCGGCGATTCTCCAGACGCGGCCGGCGTCGGGATACGTTGGCACGCCTTCGTAGATGACACTAGTCGCGGCCAACGCCAGAGGCCCATAGACGATAAACGAGTGCCCGGTGATCCAGCCGATGTCGGCCATGCACCAGTACACGTCTTCGGGATGAATGTCCTGGATGTACTTGGAGCAGCCCGTCACATAGGCAAGATAGCCGCCGGTGCGGTGCTGGCAGCCTTTAGGCTTGCCGGTGCTGCCGCTGGTGTACATCAGGAACAGCGGCGCCTCGGCATCCATAGGAATGGGAGCAACGATTTCACCCGCATAGCGCGGCAGGATTTCGTCAACCCAGACATCGCGGCCTTCCACAAACGGGGAAGCGGTCGCGCTCTGGCCCTGGTGACGGCGCCATATCAGCACTTTCTCCACCACCGTTCCCGCTTGCTTGGCGGTTTCGACCGCGATATCGGCATTGGCCTTGTGGTCGAGCAGCTTGCCGTTGCGGTAGTAGCCATCCATGCTGATCAGGACGTGGCTGCCGGAATCGGCGGCGCGCAGGCCACAAGCCTCACCGCTGAAGCCACCAAACACAACCGAGTGCACGATGCCCAGGCGGGCGCAGGCCAGCATGGTGATCGGCAGCTCCGGCACCATCGGCATGTGGATGGTGACGCGGTCGCCGGCCTTCAGTCCGCAGAAATCGCGCAGCAGCGCCGCGAATTCATTCACCCGAACGTAGAGTTCGCGGTAGGTGACGGAGACGGGGGATTCGGATTCCGGCTCGGGAACGAAGATGAGCGCGGCTTTGTTCTTGTACTTGGCGAGATGCCGATCCACGCAGTTATAGGACGCGTTGATTTTGCCGCCCACAAACCATTTCCAGAACGGTGGATTGCTGGTGTCGAGCGTGGTGTGCCAATATTGGTCCCAGCTCAACATGTCGGCGTATTCACGGAAGCATTCGGGGAAATTGTTCTCGCTAAATCGTTCGTTGACGCTGGGATCGTTGAGGTTGGCCTGGCCAATAAACTTGGGGGAGGGGTAATAGTATTCTTCTTCGCGCCAGTGGACCGCGATCTGAGCTTCGGTCACGCCAGCCTGCTGCTGAACAGTTTGAGCCATAGACATCACTCCTTGTGAATTTTCCGATTGTCGAAATTATTGCGTAGTACTGTACAGCTTTGGGCTGGCCGGTGCTGGCATTGTACCGCCGGCACGGCCATTCCGAAATCCAGCGTTGGTCCTCTGGCCTCGTATCAGGGCACGACTTCACAGTTTGCGTGAGAACCGTGCCGCCGCTCCGCGGCTCGTCTTCTCTCCCACTGGCAGCGCGGGCTCACGCCCACGCCTAACATCATCTCGCCGCTCCGCGGCTGTTTCGCTCGCAATTCCGGGCGTTTGTTCCGCCCTCAAAATCGATGTCGGATCGTGACACAGTCTCTTTAGTCCCTACCGGGCACGCAGGGACTGAAGCCAAACCCGGCAGGAAGCCGTTTGCGGCACGACTAAAAGTTGTGCCCTGATACAAACCTCTAGCAACCCAATCCCTAATGAGACCCTGAACAAGCTACTGATCGCCCTCAGGGGCTAAAGCCCGCACTGATTTAGTGCACTTGCGGCACGGCTGAAGCCGTGCCCTTTCAAAGCTGAGGCCTAATCAGGGTCTCCCTAGTTCTTCGGTTGTGCGTCAAGCTGCGCCCGCATCTGGTGCCAGGCGTGTCTCGCCTCTTCCACTGAGCCTTCGTCCTCGATGGTTGTAATGTCGCCAGGATTCTTCTCCTGCGTCACCGCCTTCAGCACGCGCCGCATGATCTTGCCGCTACGCGTTTTGGGCAGCATGTCGACGAAGTTCAGATCGCCGATGACCGCAACCGGGCCAAGCTCATGACGCACCTGGTCCAGCAGCGTGCGCTTGAGTTCGTCCGACGGAGTAAAGCCCTGCTTCAACACCACGAAGGCCGAGATAACTTCGCCGCGCAGCTCATCGGGACGACCGATCACGCCGGACTCGGCAACTGCCGGATGCCCCAGCAGCGCCGTCTCGACCTCGACGGTGCCAATACGATGTCCGGCAATACTCATGACCTCGTCAGCGCGTCCGGCGAACCAGACGTAGCCGTCCTGATCGATCTGCGCGGAATCGCCGGTGTAATAGACGTTCGGGATGATCGACCAGTAATCGCGGCCATAGCGTTCCTTTTCGCCCCAGAGCGATGCTATCAACCCGGGAAATGGCCGCTTGATGACCATGATGCCCTTTTCGTTCACGCCGACCGGCGTGCCGTCGAGCTGCACCACTTCGGCTTCAATCCCAGGCATAGGGATGGTCGCGCTACCCGGCTTAATGGGTAGCATGCCAATGCCGTAGGGATTGCCGAAGACCGGGCCGCTGGTTTCGGTCTGCCACATGTGATCGATCACTGGAATGCGGTTCTTGAAGATCTTCTTCTGCAACCACTCCCAGGCGGGCGCGTTCAGCACTTCGCCGGCGCAGAAGACGCGTTCCAGCGAACGATAATCGATGCTGCCGAAGGGCCCATCGCCGTATTTCATCAGCAGCCGCACGGCGGTAGGGGAGGTGAAAATGCCGGTGATGCGATACTCCTCGATCAACGCCTTCCAGTTGCTTTCGGGCGCGGGATAATCCAGCGCACCTTCGAAGACGATGGTCGTGGCGCCCGCGATCAGCGGCGCATAAACGATGTAACTGTGACCTACAATCCAGCCAATGTCGGAGGTGGACCACCATACGTCCGACTCTTTCAGGCCAAACAGCCACTTGCCCATGCTGGCGATGTGGACCTGATAGCCACCGTGGGTGTGGACCGCGAGCTTGGGGGTCGCCGTCGTCCCCGAGGTTGCCAGAATGAACGCCGGCTCGTTGGATTCCATCTCGACGTAGTCGCCGCTGTGGCCGGGAGCGCGCGACAGGAACTCGCACCAGGGGATGTCGCGGCCCGGCTTCATGGGAGTGTCGGCGCCGGTGCGGTTCAGCACGATGACTTGTTCGACCTTGTCGCCGGCATTCTCCAGGGCCTCGTCGACGATTTCTTTCAGCTTGGTGTCTTTCCCCTTGCGATAGGTGACGTTGGCGGTGAATACCAGGCGCGAACCGCTCGCCTGAATGCGGTCGCCGAGCGCCTTGGCGCCGAATCCGGCGAAGACGACGGAATGAATCGCGCCGATGCGCACCGTCGCCAGCATGAGAATGATGGCTTCGGGACTGGTGGGCATGTAGACGGTGAGGCGATCTCCCTTGTTGATGCCCATGCCGCGCAGGGCCGCGGCTACGCGCTCTACTTCGTGCAGCAAATGCGCGTAGGTGTAGACCTTCCGCTCGCCCCGTTCGTTCAGGTAAATGAGGGCAGTGTGTCCGCCATGGCCGCGCTTCACGTGATAGTCGAGCGCGTTATACGCCATGTTAGTCTGCGCCCCGACGTACCACTTGAAGGTTGGCGGCGTCCATTCCAGCACTCGCTCCCACTTGCGAAACCAGGGCAGCTCCTCGGCAGCGCTGCCCCCAGAAAGCTTCCGGGTCCTGGCTGGCTTCGTCGATCCAGCGTTGCACCACCGGGCTGACGAGATCGTGCGAGATGGCGTGGGGCGCATGCTCGTCCGCGCCCGTAGCAGCAGCCGTCTTGGTTGCGGTATCCATGATGACGACACTCCCTTCAAACAACTGCGCCGGACTTTGTGGGTCCGACGCGGGAAAACTATCACACATGCTTCGGACGCTTTGCCAGGCACTCGGCGATGAGCGCGACCAAAGCCAAAACTGCGGCGGTATAGAACGCCATCTGGTAATTGTGGTATTTGTCGAACAGCTTGCCGCCGATGCGGCCGCCGAGCAGACCGGCCACACCCCACGCGGTAAACAACATTCCATAGTTAATGCCGGCATTCTTGGTGCCCCAGAAATCGGCAGCGGCAGCGCCGTTCACCGACAACTGTGTGCCGTAGCACCAGTAGACGATGAACAGCATGACGAAAAGTCCCACCACATTGCCGCCGACGGCGTACAGAATGGGCATGGCCACCATGGAGATGCCGATCATCAAACGCAGCACATTGATGCGGCCCAGGTGGTCCGACATCCAGCCCGAGAGGATTCGCCCGCCGGCGTTGCCCACCGCGCCCACCACCAGCCCAAACGAGGCCAGCGTCGTGCTCGGTATGCCCACGCTCTTGGCGAAGGGCACCAACTGACTGATGACCATCAGTCCGGCGGTACAGCCAAGCGCGTAAGCGACCCACATGAAGTAGAAGGTCGGAGTGCGCAGGGCTTCCCCGGGAGAGAAGTCGTAAGTCGTAGCCGCGGCCTTCGAACCAACAGCGGGCGTCCAGCCTGCGGGCTTGTATCCGGCCGGAGGGTTCTTCAACAGGAACGCGCCGAACACGGTCATGAACAGGAAGATCACGCCCAGTACCTGGAAGGTAGTGCGCCAGCCATAGTGAGGGATCAGGTAGCTGGCCGATAAAGGCCCGAAGATCGCCGAGCCGCCGCCGTAACCGCCGACCGCCAGTCCCACCGCGAGACCGCGTTTGTCGGGGAACCATTTGGACATCACCGGGATGGGCGTCGCGTAACCGAAGCCGTTACCTAATCCACCAATGACGCCAAAGCAGATGAACAGGTAGTTGAGACTGCTGGTGTAGGCGCACAAGAAAAACCCCAGGCTCACCAGAATCGCGCCGGCCAGGGAAACATAGAACGGTCCGAACTTATCTTGTAGCCGACCGGCAACAATAAAGGTCAGCGCGAAGACCACAACCGCAATGGTGAAGATGCTGGAGGTATCGGCGCGCTTCCAATGGAACTCTTTCTCCAAGGGAGCCACGAACACGCTCCACGCATACAGCGTGCCCAGCGCAAGATTCATGGACATGCCGCCAACCACACGCCACCAGCGGTTCAGGCCAGTGCTGCCAACTTCAATAGAGGGAGGGGGTGCTGCAGTTCCTGTTGAAGCCATGTTGTTTCCTTCCTGAGAGCAAGAATTTCCAGCGGCACCTGCGGCGGACGCAATTCGGTCCGGATTGCGCAGGAACTGCGACCTGGGCGCAGCTCGATCGCTGTGCTGCGAATAGTTGTGTTACTGACCCGAACTGCTAAGCGTGGGGCAGAACCATCCTGCCGTGACACGCATTGACTAATATCGCGGTGGCGATATACCAGGCGAGGAAACCGACAAGGAAGATCTCCCAGCCTGCCACCTTGGGTGAAACCACGCCAATGACCACCAGGTCCAGCAGTACAAACGCCAGAAACAGCAGCCAGAAAAGTATGGCCAAGTTTCGGCCGATTTTGTGCGCCGCCAGGCAGAAGCCGAAGGTGAACAGCGTCCACATGAGGAAAAAACCCAGTTCATCGGGCTTACCCGCAGGAATGCCGGACTTGGGCAGCACAAATAACAGCAGGAATACTGACCACCAAAACGCGCCGTAACTCATGAAGGCGGACCCGCCAAAAATACTGCCCTTGCGCAGGTCCACGATCCCGGCGATGAATTGCGCCGTCCCGCCGAAACAAATCGCCAAGGCCAGGGTCGGCCCGGCGCTCCAGAAGCCTACGTTGTGCAGACCTGTCGCCATGGTCGTCAAACCGAAACCCATCAGACCCACCACGGACGGGTTCGCCCACCATTCCTTATAAATACCCGCGTCTGTTACCTCAGCCATCTGTTTTGTCCTTTCCCGCCGCAACGGCCGAGCGCCGTCTTCAGCGAACACCGGGAGAATCTTTAACCTGTTTCCCGAATCTTTCAAGTAAAACTTGAAGGACGGCCGATGACCGCTCGCCTTCGGACCTCCACTTTACCTGCGGCACAACCCACCCGCTCGCTTGGCTTGGGCGAAGCAAGTCGAGCCAACAACCGTTGGCGGGAAGCGATATGGGGTAGAGGAGAGTGGCCAAGCCTGCATGCTGCACGGTACCTGGGGGTTCAGGGCCCCAGGTTTTTCTGCAGCGAACGTTCGTCCGGTTGCAGAGACCCGCAGAACGCAGAAAAGACCTCGCTTCCCGCCGTTTGAGCCGTTGTGGCCCGGATTGTCGTTGGCGGCGTGGGCCGGGGTCTGTGACCGGAGATACTCGGTAATGTGACCTGCGTCACTTGGCGGCTGTTTAGCGCCAGGGGATGTCGCTAGGCTCATCGGTCTGGCAGCCGAGGGGCGCTACCGGTAGTCCAGGCTTCTCCTACTATTAGGGGATGGCTCTGTTGGCATAAGGTGATAGCATTACAAGTAATGTCCGGAGGCAAAGTGGGATCACCTTACGGCTTTGAGCTGGTTGAGAATTGTGTCATCTGCAAGCTGCGAACTGACAGCTTCTTCTGTTCTCTGCCGAAAGCAGTGCTCGAGGCATTCGACAAAATCAAGTATTCGGCGGCTTATCCCGCAGGCGCCGTGCTGTTCGTGGAAGGCCAGTCGCCGCGCGGAATCTATATGCTGTGCAAAGGCCGGGTGAAGCTTTCCACAACTTCGGCAGAAGGCAAGACGCTCATTCTGAAAATCGCCCAGCCGGGAGAAGTGCTGGGAATGCATGCCACGGTCTCCGGCACGCCTTATGAAATCACCGCAGAAACCGGGCAGCCTTGCCAGTTGAATTTCGTCAAGCGCGACGATTTTTTGAACTTCCTGCAGAAGCATGGCGATGCCTGTTTGAAGGCGGCGCAACATTTGAGCAAGGATTGCCAGAGCGCGTATCAGCAGATTCGCAGCCTGGGACTGTCGCACTCCGCTCCCGAGCGGCTGGCGCGGCTGCTGCTGGAATGGACGGCGACCAGTCACGATCAGACAGAGCCGAAGGTCAAGCTGGCGCTCACCCACGAAGAGATCGCGCAGATCATCGGCACCTCACGCGAGACGGTGACGCGCGTCCTTGCGGACTTCCGCAAGCGCCAGGTCGCGGTGCTCAAGGGTTCTACGCTGACCATCCGCAACAAATCGGTCTTGGAAAAACTGGTCGGCGCGTAATTTTCGCCTGGGTCGCAGGTTTTCGTTAAAGGTCTGCCTCGCCCCGCGGCATGAATTGGCGTTTTCACCTCCCTTTGCGGTGGCAACCAGCTTTCGTCACTCAGCTTCTCTCCCACTGTGGGCGATATTTCGCACGCAAGGGAAGCTTAATGAACTCGCAACCTAGAATTCTTCTGATCGACAAAGCCTCCAACCGCAAGGAACGTATCAACCACTTGAAGAACCGCGGCTACGCGGTGTTTCCCGCTTTAAGCATGGAGGAGTCGCGCAGCCGGTGCATGCGCGGCGGCTACGACCTGATCGTAGTGAATGCCAATGGCGACCACGAGCTGGCGGCGCAGTTCTGCGAGGAAATCCGCCGCTCGTGTCCCAAGCAAAACATCCTCATGTGTACCGATGGGAGCTGCGACCGCGATTTCACCGTGCCCTCCGACGTCGAATCGGTGGTGAAGGCTGTGGAAACGACGCTGGGAGCGGGTAAGCAGGCTGACCTGGCCAGCGCCGCGTAAGAGATCGTCGAAGCGAACGAGGACGGCGCCGGCCGTCCTCGCGCCGCGACCAGGCTCCAGGGTGCTGCGTTAGTGTATTGCGTCGGGAATCTGTTTCGCATAAGTTTTGGAAGTTCGTATCGAGCACGGCTTCACAGGCCGCTGAAAAAGTCCAACTCTCCCATTCTGTGCCGCCGGCTGAAGCCGGTTCAGGCGCGAAACAAACGGCTTATCGGCACGAGTAAACTCGTGCCCTGTTACGAAGCATTGCCATTGCGACTTTTTCCGCGGCCTGTAAAGTCGTGGCCTGATACAACCCGTGCTCGGGTAAGTCACGATTTCAATGACCCACTCCATTAGCCCCTGCTTACGCGACGGAAATTTCTGCTGGCCCGGTCGCTTCACGAGGTAACGCCAGGCAGACATACACGCGGTCACGCGTTGTGTTTGATCCCCGGAAATCCCACCCGTTTGACCGCTCCTATCCATCCCATCTTCACGGACAGTTCCAACATTTCTTTACAAAAACCGGTGGAACTTCGTTCCGTAATCCGGGTTTTCGATATGGAATTGGAACCGGACAGCTTTTCCGGAGGAATAAAATAGCGATGTTGCGACAGTTCCAAGCTGTGCTGGCGCTGATGGCGGCGTCGAGTTCCCCGTTTTCTGCGGCCGCAACGTTTGTGGCCAGCAGCGCCTGGCAGACAATCTCAAAGGAGTCTTACCGCATGAAGAAAAGCTTACTTTGCGCGTTGCTCGCAGCGGCCATGGCCTGCTGCGGAACCGCGCTTTACGCTCAGGACAATATGAGTCAGGGCGGCCCGCCGCAGGGACATCACATGCAGATGTCGCCCGAGCAGCGGCTGCAACACATGACCAAGATGCTCAACCTCACTCCCGAACAGCAAGAGAAGATCAAACCCATGCTGGAAAACCAAAGCACCCAGATGCAAAGCCTGCATCAGGACACCACGATGTCGCGGGAAGACCGGATGGCCAAGGCGCAGCAGCTTCGTCAGACGACCGACGAGCAGATCAAGGGCGTCTTGACTCCTGACCAGCAGCAGAAGTGGTCGGAGATGCAGTCTAAGCGGGAAAGCATGGGTAAACCCCAGCAAGCGCCGCAGTAAGGCAACACTGTACGAGTTGGTATCGGCACCGAGAGACCTAGCTTCTCCGGTGCCCTTTTGTTTGCGACCGAGACGCACGCCGTCCCCTTTGATGAAGGCTAGAAGTGCGGCTCGATCGCGGAATTGCTGCTACTTGGGATTCGGCATGCTTGAGCCGCTCGGGCAAAAAGTCACCACATACCAGCGGCCTGAATTCACCGGACAGGCGACCTGCTTGTCGTCGGTGGGATGCTGATAGGCGTCCGGACAACTGGCGGCGAAGCACTTGCCACTCTTCACCTGTGTACCTTTTTTCGTGAACGAACAATTCTGGTTGGTCGTCCATTCAATGGGCACGTTGTAGAAGATGACGGCGGCCTTGTCCACGCAGTCGTCGGGTCCGCCTTTGGGGCAGAGATTCGGCGGCGAATGCGGGCCCGAGCCATAGTTGGTGCTCAGGTTGACGAAGTCGTTGCCGCCCGCGTTGGGGGTGTACTCGAAGTGGGTGCCGAAGGTCCCATCCTGCGTCATTTTGGGGCCGCAACACGTTCCCTGAGCCTTGCAGATGTTGCGTCCGCTCAGGCTGGGATTGCAATAGGCCGCATACTTGGCATCGTTGCCCTCCCACATCCAGCCTTCGCGCTGGATGGTTCCGGGAGGTCCGCCGAGATCGGTCCAGCCGTCACAGTTTGGACACTGGTTGTCCTGGAGGTTCGGGTAGGGGATGAAGCGGTTCTGGCCGCCCTGATTGAACGAGGAGATGGGAATCGACTTGTTTGCGCCGGGCTGTAACGTGCCAATTTGCGGGCCGGTGGAGTTGAAGGTGAGGCTGTACTTGCAAGAGTTCACGAACTTGATTTGGCTGGCCGTCTGGCCGGCGCAGGTGAAGCAAAGGGAAAGAACAACCAGGCCCACTACCAGAGACGCAGTTGCGAACCCTCCGCACGCAACGCGCGTCGTTAAACCCGAGGCTCTGTTCATAATGTCCTTTCTTACAGTAGTTTTATTCAGCACTTCAGAAGCAACGGCATTGTAATGCGGCACGGTAAATTTGCAATGGGAAGCTTTGTGCCCAGTGCGGCGGCCTACGACGGGCTGGAGCGCTGCTGACTCGGGTGTTTGCAGCGTGTTACTATGCCGTCATGAGCGCGACGTCCATTTGCTGCTGCAAGCTAATCCTCTTGATTTCGTCAAGTCGCTCAGACCTGCGAATGCGCTGAACTGCGCCCATCTTGGACTGCGTCAGCTTCCACAAAATCGCCGGTACCTGCGATACTGACTATTAAGCTGCGCGTCTTCCCCTTCACGATGAACCGCAGATCCCTCCGCTCGTCCGCCGCGGCGGACTCGGTCGGGATGACAAACATACAAAAGATGAGCGACTACTTAAAAGCCGTGCAGGAGCGCGTCGTCATCTATGACGGCGCCATGGGCACTGCCGTCCAGGCCTATAACCTTCCGCTCGATCAGTTCTGGGGCAAGGACGGGTACAACGACATCCTCGTGCTCAGCCGTCCCGACGTGGTGAAGGAGATCCACGCTTCGTATTTGACTGCGGGCGCCGATGTCGTCGAGACCAACACCTTCAGCTCGACGCGGATTGTCATGGCCGAGTACGACATGGCTGACCAGGTTCACGAGGTCAACCTCGCCGCGGCGAAGCTGGCGCGGGAAGTGGCGTCGAGCTTCTCGTCTAATGGACGAAGGCGATTTGTTGCCGGTTCGATGGGCCCGACGACCAAGCTGCCGTCGCTCGGGCACATCGGCTTCGACAACATGGCCGCGGCTTATACCGAGCAGGCGATCGGTCTGATCGATGGCGGCGTCGATGTGCTGCTGCTCGAAACCTGTCAGGACATCCTGCAAGCGAAGGCGGGATTGGTCGGCATCTTCGACGCGTTGCAGAAGACCGGCAAGAACGTTCCCGTGCAGGTGCAGGTCACGCTGGAAGCGACCGGCCTGATGCTGCTCGGCACCGAGATCGGCGCGGCGCTCACCTCGCTGGAGATGTTCGACGTCGCCGTGATCGGCATGAACTGCGCCACCGGCCCGAAAGAGATGAACGACGGCGTGCGCTATCTGGGCGCGAATTCGCCTCGGCCGGTCTCGGTGCTGCCTAATGCCGGTCTTCCGCAGAATGTCGGCGGGCGCGCGGTGTACGCGCTGCAGCCGCAGGAGCTGGCCGACTATCACAAGCAGTTCATCACCGAGTACGGCGTGCGCATCGTCGGCGGATGCTGTGGCACGACTTACGAACACATCAAGGCCGTCGCCGACACCTGCGCGAATCTTGAGCCCGCGAAGCGCGATGTGAAAGTCACGGCCGCCGCCGCCAGCGCCTACTCCATGGTGCCGCTCGATCTCGATCCCAAGCCGCTCGTCGTGGCCGAGGAGATGAACACCACCACGCGCGTCGAGCACTTCAAGAACATGGTGCGCGCGCAGGACTATGATGGCATCCTCACGCTCGCCAAGAAGCTGGTGAACGAAGGCTCGCACATGCTCGACCTGTGCTGCGCCATCGTGGGCGAAGACGAGAAAGGCTACATCTCAAACATCCTCGAGAAAATTGCCACGCGCGTGCCCGCGCCCATCACGGTCGATTCCACCGAAGCGGACGTCATCGAAGAGGCGCTCAAGCGCATCCCCGGCAAGGCGATCATCAATTCGATCAATCTCGAAGACGGCGAGAAACGCACGTCGAAAGTTCTGCCCATGGCGAAGCGTTACGGCGCGGCGGTCATTGCGCTGACCATCGACGAGGACGGCATGGCCCTGACCTGGCAGAAGAAGCTGGCCATCGCCAAACGCATCTTCGACCTGGCGGTGGACAAGTACGGCATACGTCCGTGCGACCTGATTTTTGACGCGCTCACGCTGCCGATCTCGACCGGCCAGGAGGACTATCGCACCGCGGGCATCGAGACGCTGAAGGCGGTGCGGGCCATCAAGCAGGAGCTGCCCGAGGTGAAGACCATCCTCGGCGTCAGCAATATTTCGTTTGGGCTGAACGTTTATTCGCGGCGCATCCTGAACAGCGTTTTCATGCACGAAGCGGTGGATCACGGCCTCGACATGGCCATCGTTAACTACAGCAAAATCTATCCGTTGTACAAGATTCCTGAAGCGGAAGTTGATCTGGCGCGCAAGCTGATTTTCTACGATCAATCGAACGGCGACCCGCTGCAGGTTTACATGTCGCACTTCGCCGGAACCAAAGGCAAGGAAGAGAAGACGACGGCGCACGTCGACACGCTCTCGGTCGAAGACAAGCTGAAGTGGGCGATCATCAACGGCGAGAAATCGGTGGGCGATGGTGCGAACAAAAAGTCGCTGCACGAGATTCTGGAAGAAGCGCTGGTCAACTATTCGCCGCTCGACCTGATTAACAACATTCTGCTCGACGGCATGAGGACGGTCGGCGATCTGTTCGGCGCGCGCAAGATGCAGTTGCCGTCGGTGCTCGATTCGGCCGGCGTGATGAAGGCCGCGGTCGCCTATCTCGAGCCGAAGATGGAGAAGAAGGAAGGCTCGCAGAAAGGGACCATCGTGCTGGCGACGGTGAAGGGCGACGTCCACGATATCGGCAAGAACCTGGTGGACATCATCCTCAGCAACAATGGCTACCGCGTGGTGAACCTGGGCATCAAGCAGCCGTCGGACGCGATCATCAAAGCCGCGCAGGAGCAGAAGGCCGACGCGATCGGCCTGAGCGGGCTGCTGGTGAAATCCACGCTGGAGATGAAGTACGTGGTGCAGGACCTGCATCATCAGAAGCTGGACTTCCCGGTGATCTGCGGCGGCGCGGCGCTGACGCGCAAGTACGTGGAAGACGATCTGCGCCGCGAGTACAACGGCGGCGTGTTTTATGCCGACGACGCTTTCGCCGGGCTGCACCTGATGGAAGATTTATCGTCGCCGAATGGCGAGCGCGAGAAGCGCATTGCCGAAGGCCGTGTGGTGAAGGAGTTCGCGCGCGCTGCGGTCGCGGCTGCCGGAAATGGCGGAGGAACTACGCCTAACATTGAGATTCCGCCGGCGCCCAACATTCCCCAGCCGCCGTTCTGGGGCGTGCGCGTGCTTAAGCCTGCGGACTTCGATCTGCGCGAAATCTTCCAGTACATCAACGAGACGGCGCTGTTCAAGAACCAGTGGCAGTTGAAGACGGCGTCGCAGGAAGACTACGGGCGGCTGGTGGAGACGAAGTATCGGCCGATCCTGAAAGACCTGGAAGAGGAAGTGATCGCCGCCGGCTGGTTCGAGCCGAAGGTGGTCTATGGCTACTTCGGCGCGCAGGGCGACGGCAACGACGTGGTCGTTTACGAGTTGCCGCAAGGCTGGAAGCAGGGCGATGCGATTCCGCCGGAGGCGCTGCGTTTTACTTTCCCGCGCCAGCGCGAAGGGCGCGGGCTGTGCATCTCCGATTTTTTCCTGTCGAAGGCTGGCGGGCGCATGGACGTGCTCGGCATGTCGTGCGTGACCATCGGCGCGACGGCGTCGCATGAGACGCAGAAGCTGTTCGAAGGCGGCGAGTACACCAAATATCTCTACCTCCACGGGCTGAGCGTCGAGTCAGCCGAAGCGCTGGCCGAGCTTTCGCACAAGTGCATTCGCGAAGAGCTGGGAATTAGCGCCGACGATTCGCCGCACGTCCGCGATCTCTTCCACCAGAAGTATCGCGGGTCGCGCTATTCGTTTGGCTATCCCGCGTGCCCCAATCTCGAGGACCAGACCAAGCTGTTCGCGCTGCTGCACCCCGATGAGACGATCGGCGTGCATCTGACGACGGGATTCCTGCTGGACCCGGAGCAGAGCACCTCGGCGATTGTTGTGCACCATCCCAATGCGAAGTACTTCGTCGCATAGCGGCTCGCGATTTGCGATTCGCGTTGTGTTCGGAGTCGGCCCAGCCGACGGCACATGACACGCGGGGCATGTCGTCCCCGAGGGACGCAGGATTAATAACGAGACGCGTACCCAGCGTTCCGGCCGCCACGGCGACCTCCACGCTGGGCTGTCATGCACGCCCTCCGGGCTTCGCGCGCATCTAACTTGCGGTGCCTCGCAAAGCCACATCACACGCCGACAAGGTCGCCGAAGGCGCCGTCCCGGCTGACGAGCTCAAGCAGGAATTTCCGCCGATCAAGCTGGCCATTCGGCCGCCGTATCCGCCGATGGAGGCGAAGGCTGTCGACGAGATCCCGCGGGGCGAAGATTGGCGGTACGAACCTAAGTGGGATGGCTTCCGGTGTCTCGCGTTTCGCAAGGGGGATCAGGTCCTGCTGCAATCGAAAGCGGGCCAGCCGCTGGGGCGATATTTTCCCGAGCTGGTTGCGGCGCTCGAAAAGCTCAAGCCTGCGCAGTTTGTGCTCGACGGTGAGATCGTCATTCTGCGCGATGGCCATTTGTCCTTCGACGATCTGCTGTTGCGCATTCATCCCGCGGCCAGCCGAATTCAGAAGCTGTCGCATGAAACTCCGGCGACGTATCTGCTGTTTGACCTGCTGGTCGATGACGAGGGCAAACCGCTGGTCGAGCTGCCGCTGAGCGAGCGACGCGAGCGGCTCGAACATCTCTTCAAGAGCTTCGGGCGGCAGCAGGCGATGCGATTGTCGCCGGCCACGCGCGAGTACGCCACCGCCCAGCGTTGGCTGAAGGAGTTGGCGGCCAGCGGCTTTGACGGCGTGGTCGCCAAGCAGATCGATTGCCCGTACGCGTCGGGCGAGCGCTCGGCGATGCGCAAGATCAAGCGCGTTCGTACTGCCGATTGCGTGGTTGGCGGCTTCCGTTACGCGAGCAAAGGCGGCGAGGTCGGTTCCCTGCTGCTGGGACTTTACGACGAGGACGGGCGGTTGAATCACGTGGGATTTTCGTCAAGCTTCAAGGCTCCCGAACGCAAGAAGCTCAAAGCGATTCTCAAGCCGTACATGGGCGGCTCCGGCTTTACCGGCCATGCGCCTGGCGGTCCCAGCCGCTGGAGCACCGAACGCAGCGGCGAGTGGGAGCGGCTGGATCCGAAGCTGGTGTGCGAGGTGCGCTACGACCACTTTTCCGGTGGCCGCTTCCGGCACGGCACGAAATTCTTGCGCTGGAGACCGGACAAGGAGCCGCAAAGCTGCAGGTACGCGCAGGTAGCAGCGAAGGGTCACGGCGGGTTGAAGAGGTTGCTGGCCGCGTGAAGGGGCGCTCGGTGCCCCAAGGTCCGCCCTTTGGACGCTGACCCTGGCCCACGTTAGCCCAAAGGATGGGCGAACGTGGGGCACCCAGCACTGGTGGCGTAGGAATCGGCAGTCAGCCGTGAGCCGTCAGCCATCAGCCCCACAGAAAGCCTTCGCTGCCGCAGCTCACGATAACGCTCGCCACGCGGCAAACTCGCTCGCGCGTGTGCGGCATCTTATGGCTGTTGACAGCGACGCCCTTCTTACTTCCGGGGCCTGTCGAGCAGCACACATCGAAGTCTTAGGAGGACTGGTATGAAAAGTTTCTTGATCGGGCTGGGGCTGGGGGTTGGCCTCGGACTGCTGTTTGCTCCCATGAGCGGCGAAGAGACCCGCAACAATCTCACCGATCGGGCCAATGACCTGGCCAGCTCGGCGCGCGAGACCTACGAGCAGAACCGCGACCGCGTGCAGCGCGGGGTGGAGAGCATCCGCAGCACCGCGGAACGCGCCATGGGCCAGGCGCGCTCGACCGCGAACGATTTGGCGTCGAAGGCCAACGAACCGACCAGCGGCAGCAGCTACAAGCCCCCCAGCAGCCAGGCCGTGTAATCTCCTCTCGCAACGGAGTGCTTGCTTGCGTGGCGGACAGGATGGTAACTCCTGTCCGCCGTTTTTTTTGCACCGGCATTCCGGCATCCCTGCCGCCCCCGGTGGCCGGGCTTCGTTTATGCTGGTGACCGTTCCCTTTTTCGCTGGAGGAATGATCGCATGCAGGTCCTGGAAAACTGGCATCCCAAGAGCATCACCGTCTACATGGACGACAAGCGCTTTCTGAACTGCGTGTTGACCGAGTGCAAGCTGGTGTACGGCGGGGGCGATGTCACCTGGGAGAACACCCAGTTCGTGAATTGCCAGCTTGTCTTCGATGGAGCGGCACAACGCACGGTGGGATATCTGCAAAACTTTGGCTTGATGCGTCCGCCGGAGACGGTCCCGGCGGCTCCCGGCGCTTCGGGCGTCAATTAAGGTTGGGGTATGGAAAGCCTCTATTATTCGCGCATGAGTTCACCGGCGGGCCGGTTGCTGATCGGGATGTCGGATGCGGCGCTGGTGGTGCTGGAATTCGATCGTGGGCTGCCGCAGATGATCGCGGGCCAGCCGGTTGGGTGGCAGGAGTCGGAAGAGCGCACGCGCGATGTCCGGCGGCAGCTTGAGGAATATTTCGCCGGCAAGCGGCGCGACTTCGAGCTACCGCTTGATTTGCGCGGGACCTATTTTCGCAAGTGCTGCTGGCAGCAACTGCTGAGCATTCCCTACGGCGAGACGCGCTCGTACGCGGAGATCGCGCGCGCCGTGGGCAATCCCAAGGGGTTCCGCGCGGTCGGCCAAGCCAATCACTATAATCCGATCGCGATCATCGTTCCCTGCCATCGGGTGCTGGCGGCGGACAAGATGCTAGGTGGATATGGGGGCGGGTTGAAGGTGAAGGCGCTGCTGCTGAAGCTGGAGGGCGCGAAGTTTCGGGAGTAGACAGACCCGCGCCTCGCGAAGACGATCAGCGCAGTCGGCAGAACAGGTCAGTAACCATTAAGGTTAGCCGCAACGCGGCGGGATGATGTCGCCGGTCCGATCGGTTGAGTAGGTGCGCCGGTCTTCCGAAGTTCACGGCCGCCGGCCGGTATGGGGCGAGCGCCACCTGGCTATGTTGTATCCGTAGATGGCGAGGCAGAAGAGATTGGCGGGGACAAAGCCGACCTGCGCGGTCCGCAAGGCGATCACGCAAATGACCGCGCTGTTGGCCGAAGCCACAATCCATCCCTGCCACATGCGACGGCCCACCAGCACCGTGGACAAGATCGTCAACCCACAAGATACGTAATCAAGACGAAAACCCATAGCCCCTAAGGCAGTCCCAAGCCAAGCGGGGCGTGCTTGCTACCCCAAAAACAGTATCGCCTACACCGCGGGTCTCCGTCTGCCGAGTAGGACACATGAGGCGGTGACGCGGGTCACAGTTGGTATATGGCCGGCGGAGGTCGGCGATAAAAAGAACAGGCACTCGCCGGGAGCGCCTGTTGCCTGCTTACGCTGAACCTGAATTCCTGTTTATGCAGCCTTGGGCCCGGAGTAGACGGGTACGGTCTGAGCGTGGTCGGCTGCGCTCTGATTGACCATCTTCATCTCGTTCCAGTCGTACGCGAACTCATGACCGCAATCGAGACAAACTACGTAGGTTCCCGTCAACGAAGCGGCGGGGCTGCGGCGCTGCTTGCCTCGCACCGTAATGGGGAAGCTGCAACGCTTGTGTGAACAGCCGAAGACCATATCGAACAGCTTCATGAGTTACCTCCCGGGTCGCGGCAGTTCAAGCGATTCGTCCAAACTGCCCGGCTTGGCCCCAAAAGCTCGCAGACGGCCCTTAGATATGCAAACCCTACAGCATCTTGTTAGATTCGGGGTTACGGACAAAGGTTTCGCTACGAAATACGCCCGGTTCCCAATTTGGCAAGCGCTTGCGTTCCGCGAAACATACGCA
Organism: uncultured Acidobacteriaceae bacterium; assembly: GCA_963713465.1. Taxonomy (GTDB): domain Bacteria; phylum Acidobacteriota; class Terriglobia; order Terriglobales; family Acidobacteriaceae; genus Bog-257. The sequence goes on along the minus strand of CAVQLZ010000010.1, from coordinate 309,941 downwards.
ATAACTCTGGATGCCGGCGCGAGGCTTCGAGCTAGCAGGTTGCCAGCGACTATAATCGACTTGCTTTGCGACCACTCCGTTTTCGACGCTCTCACCTTTTCCTGATAGCGGCTGCGCTTGGGCTGCTATGCCATCCGGCGGCGGGACAGATCGCTTCCGCCACCCCAACCCTGGTCGTGATGCCCTTCGACAATCAATCCACCGCCCCCGGCCTGGAGTGGATTGCCGAGGCCTTTCCTCAAGTCCTGTCGCAGCGCATGGCTTCCGCGCGAGTTTATGTGATGGGCCGCGAGGATCGCGTTTATGCCTTCGACCGCTCGGGAATTCCTTCCGCAGTGCTGCCATCGCGCGCCACCATGTATCGCATCGCCGAGCAGATGGGCGCAGACTACCTGGTGATAGGCAGCTACAACTTCGACGGCAAGACCTTCGTGGCGACCGCGCAACTGCTGGACATGCGGAAGCTGCACCTGTATCCGCAGGTGCAAAGCAGCGGACCGCTGACCGATCTCATCAGTCTGCAAACCGCACTGGCCTGGGAATTGCTGCAGCAGATACCATCCGTCGCCACGCCTACGCGCGAGCAGTTCCTCCAAGCCTCACCGCCCATCCGGCTGGACGCGTTCGAAAACTACATTCGCGGCATTCTGGCGGGCAATCAACAGCAGAGAATCCATTACTTGCACGAAGCCGTGAAGCTGAATCCCAGCTACACGCTGGCCATGCTGCAATTGGGCAAAACGTATTTCGACAGCCATGAATATGAGTCGGCGGCGGCATGGTTCGCGCGCATTCCCAAGACCGATCCCGTGGCCGGCGAGGCGAACTTCCTGCTGGGGATGTCGGAGTTCTATCGCGGCAACTTCGACAAGGCTTTTGCGGCCTTCAACTATCTGTTGACGCGGCTGCCGCTGACTGAGGTCTACAACAATCTGGGAGTGGTCGAGGCCCGTCGCGGACATCGCGCCGCCGCCGTGGAATATTTTTCCAAGGCGGTGAACGCCGATCCCAACGACCCCGAATACCGGTTCAACCTGGCGGTGGCGCTGTTTCGCAACGGCGACGGCGCAGGGGCCGGGCGGCAGCTTAAGGAAGAGTTGCAGCAGCGCCCCGGCGACAGCGAAGCCAAGTCGCTGCTGGAGATGATCAGCCGGGGAGTGCCGCCGCCGGCGAGTGCCGCTGCGGCCAGCAATTCCCTGTTGCCGCCCAACCAGCCCCGCGTTCCTCTCGAGCGGATTAAGCGCAATTACGACGAGGCCTCCTACCGGCAGCTGGAACTGGAGATTCATAATTTCGACCAGGCCCGTTTGGCGAAGATGACCGGTCACGACCGTTGCGCCTATCACCTGGAGCGGGGGAAGGCGCTGCTGGCGCAAAACCTGACCGCGCAGGCGGAAAACGAGTTCCGCGACGCCGTCGTAGCGGACTACAGCAACCCCGCCGCGCACGCGCAACTGGCCATGTTGCTGGAGAAGAAAGGCGACGTGAGCAACGCTCGGGTCGAGGCGCAGAACTCCATACGTCTGAAGCCCAATGTGGATGCGCTTCTGGTGCTCGCGCGGCTCGACTTGAAGCAGAACCAGGAGCAGACGGCGGAGGGCGAAGTTGACCGCGCGCTGGCCCTTGAACCGGCCAATGCTTCGGCCCTGGCGATGAAACGGGATATCGCGGCGCGGCAAACAGGTGCAAAATAGAGGTGAGCGGTCTTCGATCGCCGCCACGGATGTTATGGGATGACACGTTTTTTCTTGAAAGCCGCTGTGTTGCTGCTGATGCTGGTCGCGGCGCTCGCCGCCTCGGCATCGACCGTCGTCAAGATTCGCCTGGATGACACCATTCAGCCCATCAGCGCGGAGTACATCGACCGCACCATCGAGCACGCCCGCCAGATCAATGCCGACGCCGTGCTGATTGAGCTGAACACGCCCGGGGGGCTGGTCGACTCCACCCGCGACATCATTCAGAAGATCCTGGCTTCGCCGGTTCCGGTGATTGTGTACGTCGCGCCCACCGGCGCCCGAGCGGCCTCGGCAGGTTTCTTCATTCTCGAATCCGCCGACATTGCGGCGATGGCGCCCGGCACCAATACCGGAGCGGCGCATCCTGTCATCCTCGGCGGCGAAAAGATGGACGACGTGATGAAGGTCAAAATGGAGAACGATTCCGCCGCCTTCATGCGGTCGTTTGTGGGGCCGCGCGGTCGCAACGTGCCCCTGGCGGAGAGTGCCGTCCGCGAATCGAAATCCTGGACCGATCAGGAGGCGCTGCAACAGCATCTGATCGATTACGTCGCCAAGGACCAGAACGATCTCTTCCGCCAGATTTCCGGGCATCCCATCAAGCGCTTCGACGGCAAGGAAGTGAAGCTGAACCTCGTCGATGCCAAAGTTGACGAGATGCACATGACCCTGCGGCAGAACATTCTGGACTTCCTGCTCGATCCCAACATCGCCTTCATGGTCCTGGCTATCGGGGCGCTGGCGCTGTACACCGAATTCAACCATCCCGGCGCGGTGGTGCCGGGAGTGGTGGGGGTGGTTTTCATTCTGCTGGCGCTGTTCGCGCTGAATCTTCTGCCCACGCGCTACGCAGCCTTCACCCTGATCATTGCGGCCTTCGTGCTGTTCGTGCTGGAGGCGAAGTTTGCCACCCACGGGATACTCGGCATCGGCGGTATTGTGCTGTTGACCCTCGGCGGATTGCTGCTGGTTGACGGCCCGATCCCAGAAATGCGCGTCAGTATCTGGACCGCGCTCGGGGTCAGCATCCCGCTAGGCGCAATCACGGTTTTCCTGATGAGCATCGCGTTGCGCGCCCGCCTTAATAAGGTCGTCACCGGCGAACAGGGCATGATCGGCGCCATCGGCGAGGCCCGCACCGACATCGATCCCGAAGGCAAGGTCTTCGTGCTCGGCGAATTATGGAACGCCCATGCGCGCTCGCGCGTCGGCATGGGAGACCCCATTGTCGTGCGCAAGATCGAGGGACTGGAGCTGGAAGTGGAGAAAGAAGTAGCGGTGACCATGTGCACTGCCAGAGCTGCGGGCAGATCTTCGAGAGCGAGCCGGCCAAGAGAGGAAGCCCGGCGGCATTGACCGAGGACAGTACGAGGGATTAACATCAAGACTCGCGGGGGTGGTGGTGAAGCTGGTTATCACGTCGCCCTGTCACGGCGAAGGCCGCGGGTTCGAGTCCCGTCCACCCCGCCAGTTTCCTCCTGATTCTCTCCCCTATCCCACTACTTGCTTACGCTGAATCGTGATATCCGTGGGATCCATTTGGATCTACTCTTGGCTGTTTTCGGCTGGTTTGTGATTACTTATTGCTCAGAGCTTCCACTCCGGGAAGTTTCTTCCCTTCCAGAAACTCCAGCGAAGCGCCCCCGCCGGTGGAAATATGCGTGATCTTGTCGGCCACGCCCGCGGCTTTTACCGCGGCGACAGTGTCGCCGCCACCGATGATCGAGATTGCGGCCCCATTGTCGGCGACCGCATGGGCAACCTTCTTGGTGCCTTTGGCAAAGGCCTCGATTTCAAACACGCCCATCGGACCGTTCCAGACGATGGTGCGCGCGCCCCCAATCTCGTTGCTGAACAGCTCAATGGTTTCCGGGCCGATATCGAGCGCCATCATGTCCGGCGGGATCGGTTGACCCTGGCCGATGTGCTGAATGCGAGCGCCCGCCTCGGGTCTATCGGCGACAACGTGATCGACCGGCAACAGGAATCTGACATTGTGGGACTTGGCATCGGCCAGCGTCTGCCGGGCGAGGTCGACCTTGTCCGCCTCGAGCAGCGACTTGCCGATTTCCTGACCCTGCGCCTTAAGAAAGGTGTAGGCCATTCCGCCGCCGACGATCAGCGCATCGACCTTGCTCATCAGGTGCTTGATCACGCCGATTTTATCGCTCACCTTGGCGCCGCCCAGGATGGCGATAAAGGGCTTCTGCGGATGTGCCAGCGCCTTGCCCAGATATTCCAGCTCCTTTTCCATCAGCAAGCCGGCTGCGCTCTTCTCCACGAAGTGGGTGATGCCTTCGGTAGAGGCGTGCGCGCGATGGGCCGAGCCGAAGGCGTCGTTCACGTAGTAGTCGCAGAGGCGGCCCAACTGCCGGGCGAAGTTCGGATCGTTGCCCTCTTCTTCGGGATGAAAGCGCAGGTTCTCCAGCAACAGCGATTGGCCGCGCTCCAGCTTCTCGGCCATTTCTTCGGCCTGCACCCCGATGCAATCCGGCGAAAAGCCGACGTTCTCGCCGCGACGCAGCACATCGTCGATCAGAACGCGCAGCCGTTCGGCGATAGGCTTGAGGCTCATCTTCGAGTTGGGCTTGCCTTTGGGGCGCCCAAGATGCGAGGCCAAAATCAGCCGCGCGCCGTGACGCAGCGCATATTCAATGGTCGGCAGCGTCTCGCGGATGCGCGTGTCGTCCATCACCCGGCCATCGTCAAGTGGCACGTTGAAGTCAACCCGCATGAAGATGCGTTTGTTGTTCAGCGGAAGATCGCGAATAGAGAGTTTTGCCATAAGAACCTGTTGTCAGTTGTCGGTTGTCAGTTGTCGGTCAACAATTAGCAATCAGCACTCAGCATTCAGCGAACAAAATCTATAGCGGAAATCGAAGACTGATCCTCCAGACGTGCTCGCTGACAACTGACAACCGACAACTGACAACGGTTTTACAGTCCCTTTTCACCTAAATAATGAATCAGGTCGCGGACCCGGCAAGAGTATCCCCACTCGTTGTCGTACCACGCGATCACCTTAACGCAGTTGCCGCCGACCACGCGGGTCATGGGCGCATCCACAATCGAAGAACGGCTGTCGCCGCGATAATCGATCGAGACCAACTCCGCCGTCTCATATCCCAAATAGCCCTTCAGCGGCCCGGATTCGGAAGCCGCCTTCAACGCGTTGTTCACCTCTTCCACGCTCGTCTTCTTCTCTACGAAGACCACCAGATCGACCACCGAAACGTTGGGCGTCGGCACCCGCATGGCGAAGCCGTCGAGCTTGCCCTTGAGTTCCGGGATCACCAAGTAAACCGCCTTCGCCGCTCCGGTCGAGGTCGGAATCATCGACAACGCTGCCGCACGCGCGCGCCGCAGATCCTTGTGCGGAAAGTCAAGAATGACCTGATCGTTGGTATAGGAGTGGATCGTCGTCATGGTTCCGCAGACGATCTTGAAGTTGTCGTTGAGCACCTTGGCCACCGGCGCCAGGCAGTTGGTGGTGCACGAGGCGTTGGAAATAACGTTGTGCTGGGCGGGATCGTACTTGTCCTCGTTCACGCCCAACACGATCGTGATGTCTTCATTGCTCGCCGGGGCCGAGATGATGACCTTCTTTACCGGCCCGCGCAGATGCTGCTTGGCCAACTCACCCTTGGTGAATTTGCCGGTCGACTCGATCACCACCTGCGCTCCGACCGATTCCCAATTCAGCTTCGCCGGATCCTTTTCGGCAAATACTTTGATTTTTTTGCCATCGACGTTGATAGCGTCGGCCTCAGCGGCAATTTTGTTGGGCAGATTGCCGAGGATGGAATCGTACTTCAGCAGATGGGCCAGCGTTTTGGGATCGGTGAGATCGTTAACGGCGACGAAATCCAGATGGGAGTCGTTGAGAGCGGTGCGAAGAATATTGCGGCCAATGCGGCCAAAACCGTTGATGCCTACTTTAATTGCCATGTGACCTCGTCAGAGATTCAATTTAAGAACGCAAAAAAACATGCTGCCGAAAGGCAAGAAATGGAATCCGCAGCAAGCCCGAAAATCGTAGCACCCGCGCCGCGGGGAGACAATGATTGTAATCACAAAACCAGGTGTCGGCATGGCACGAAAGCGCGAGCTAACCGCAAACCCTCTCTGCGTTGCCCATAGCGGCCTGCGCGTGTTACAAGTGCAACATGCGGAGATGGACACGTGATCGAAGCCGGTGGCGCAAGAAGCAGCCGGAAAAGCCAGCGCAAGAGGGGCCAGCGCCCTTGCAGCCGAAGTTTCCCGAGCGGCCCGCGGATGAAGCCCCGTCAGCGGCGGAAGAACGGCAGCCGGAATTCGAAGCCCAGCCCGACGAGGCCGAGCTGCAGGATTCACAACCCGAAGCCGAAACGCCCGCGCCGGCGGGAGAGCAGCAGTTGCGGCGCGATCGCGGCCGGCGTCGTGGACGCCGCGGTCGCGGCAGCCGCCCGCAGGGCGCAGCAACAGCCCCGACGCTTCCCGCGCCCGGCGGTCCCACCGGCGAAGGAGCGGAAGCCGAAGCGCCCAAAAAACAACCGCAGCCTGCCGCGCCGCCGGCCGAATCCGCGAAGCAGCCGAAAGGCGCCGTGGTGCTCTCCATCGGACTTCCCGGCTCGGGCAAAAGCACCTGGTTCAAGCGGCATAACATCCTGCCGCTGTCCAGCGACATGGTGCGCATTCTGTTGTTCGACGACGTGACCGAACAGCGCTACCAGGACCTGGTCTTCTCCACCCTGCGTTCCATGCTGCGCGCGCGACTGCTGGCGCGACGTCCCTCCAATTATGTGGACGCCACCAATCTCTCTCCGCATGAGCGGCGCAGTTGGATCAAGCTGGCGCACGATTTCGGTTACGAGGCCCATGCCGTCTTCTTTGACGTTCCGCCCGAGATCTGTACCGAGCGCAATCGCCGGCGCGAACGCAACGTCCCGGAAGACGTGATGCAGCGCATGGCCGGCAAGCTGCGCCCGCCAAAGTTCGAAGAGGGCTTCTCGAAGATCACCGTGGTGCGGCTGAAGAAAAAAGACGGAGGAGCGCCGCATGAAGAGCCACGCCAGGAGTTTGCCGTCGAGCCGGACGAAGGCGAGCCGCCGGAGATTGTGGATTCGGAATATTAGGAATGCGCGTTACGATGCCAGCGTGGATTGCACGCCATTCACGGCGTGTACACACTCCATGATCTCGGCATCGCTCAGCATGTGGTCCGATTCCTTGGCGCGCTGATAGATGCGATCCACCAGGTCCTCATTCATCGGGATGCCGCGGCGCTCCAGCCAGAACTGAACATTCGACTTTCCGCTCATGGGCCCGACTTCGATGATCTGCTCCATGCCGAAGTAATGCGAGGGCACGCCGGAGTAGATGCTGTTGGCCAGCATCACATCGTTCTTGCGATAGGCTTTGATGACCGCAGCCGCGTGAACGCCAGTCCCCGTACGAAAAGCGTCCTCGCCAACCACAGGATAGTTCTTGGGAATGGGGATACCGGTCGCCTTGGAGACCGCCTCGCAGTAGTCTTTGAGCTTGGTCAGGTCCTGGCTCTTCCAGGGCTCGATGCCGAGCAACTTCAGGTTGACCAGCATCTGATCCATCTGGGTGTTGCCCACGCGTTCGCCGATGCCGCACGCCGTGGCGTGAACCACTTCCGCCCCGGCAACGAGCGCCGCAATTGAGTTCGCAACCGCTAGATCCACGGTCGCAGTGGCCGTGCCACTCCACGCGTATGTTCTCGCCCGACGGCTTCACCACTTCATTGATGACGAAGTGCATGAGCGCGACCACGCCCATTGGCGTGGCGTGGCCACAGGTATCGCAGATGACGATGGCCTTCGCGCCGTAGCGGATCGCCGTCGTGTAGAGCCGCTGGATGGTTTCGGGGTCGCAGCGGGTGGTGTCCTCGGTGACGTACATAACGTCCAGCCCGAGCGACACCGCGTACTTGACCGCGTTTTCGGTGGTGCGCAGCAGAAAATCGTCACTCCAGTCTTCCGTGTAGCGGCGGATCGGGCTTGAGCCAATGAACGTAGCGACTTCGACCGGGACGCCGGTATTTTCCACGATTTCGGCGACGGGACGAATGTCGTTCTGATGGGTGCGGGCGGCGCAGTTGGGCTTGATCTTCAGCTTCGCGCGGCCGATCTCGCGGGCCAGAGCTTCGCAGTGGGCGACGGCACGCGGGCCGGCGCCCGGCAAGCCGATATCGAGCATGTTGATCCCGACCGCTTCCATCAAGTGAAGGATTTCGATCTTCTCTTCGATGGAAGGATCGCGCACCGAAGGCGACTGTAGGCCATCGCGCAGCGATTCGTCGTTCAGCAGCACCCTGCCGGCCGGAACCATCGATCGGGCATAGATCGTGTTCCAGTCGTAGATCAACTCAGAAAGGTTCGCGGACAATAGTTTTCACCCCGTTTTTATCGGATGCCTGGCGCTCATTGCAGGCTCCAACAAACTCGCCACAAACCAGGTCCCCACGCAACGCAACCGTCGCCGAGAGTCCGGTCAGGACTTCGGCTTTTGCTCAGAATCCTTCTGGTTCAGCGTCAAACCGAATACCGAAGGCTTGCCCAGCCCGGCAACATTTCGCCCTGCGGGTTCTTCCTCGCTAGGCAAGTACAGTGTCCGGCAATGCTCGCAGCGGTAGATTTCAGCCTTGTCGCCGAAAGCCTGCCGCACATCGCCGCAGGCCTGCTCCAGCACGTCAGCCATATAGAACCAGCGCTTCAGGTGACCGCCGCACAGTTTGCTCTTCTCGTCCTTTTCGCTGCAGGCGCGCTGAAACGCCTTCTTGTACTTCACCTTGTGTTTCGGAAGCTGAGGAGCTTCTTTCTCGCCATCGAGCATGCTGGCAGTATCGCCCGCCGCAGCGATTATCGCAACACGGAGAGACTCAGAGTTGCGAACATTGTCTTCGGGAAGCAGCCAACTGCAATCGACCAATGCCATCTAATGAAGCGACGCGCCAAAACGCGCAGCACTGAAAATCTAGTTGGGCCGAGCCGGGTAATGTGGAATACCAGCGGAAAAAAGGGACAGGGTGAGCACGACTATTATGCAGAAGCCCATCCGGAAAAAGAGCAGAACCCGGTTCCCTGGATCCAGAAATACCTTGAGTTGGCCGACTTGCTCATAGCCCGGGTCAAGCACAAACGTGAGCGCGAGCAGTTCAAGCGGACCAACCCCCAGCCGGTTTCAGATGCGGTTCGATCGGCGCAGCAGCGCAAACGAGCCTAGCGCTCCCTTCAATTTCGCGGGCCATTTCTGCGCGAACAGCAGGTCGGCGAAGTCGCCCATCTGCTGCTGGTACTTTGCGCCGTAACCGAACCACCAGACCTTCTTCATGCGCGGCATCAGATCGACGTCCACGTACTTCACGCGGACCATCTCCTCCAATCCCAGTTCGCCGTGGGTGCGCCCGATGCCGCTCTGCTTGAAGCCGCCGTGCGGGGCTTCCGCGATGCCGAAGCACGAGATCATGTCGTTCAGCATGACCGTTCCCGCCTGAACTCTTGCGGCCATGGCCTCGCCCCTCTGCCGGTCGCGGGTCCAGACGCTGGCCGCCAAGCCAAAGTTGCTCGCATTCGCCAGCCGCACGGCGTCGTCATCGCTATCGAACGCCGCGACCGGCAACACCGGGCCGAAGGTCTCCTCCTGCATCAGGCGCATCTCGTTGGTTACGTCCGCCAGCAGCGTCGGAGCGTAGAAGTTCGGGCCGAGTTCGCTCAGGCGCTTGCCTCCTGCCAGCAATCGAGCGCCGCGCTCGACTGCATCGCGCACCTGGTCATCGACCATCTTCAACTGCCGCTCGTGGATCATGGGCCCGATCTCGACCTCGGAGTCGATCCCATTGCCCACGCGCAGCTTCGCAATCTTCTCCCGGCATTTCTGCAGGAACGGCTCATACAAGCTGCGCTGCACGTAACAGCGCTCGACCGAAAGGCACGTTTGACCGGCATTCATGAACGCGCCCCACATCGCTCCGCTCGATGCCACCTCCAGGTCGGCATCGTCGAGCACGATCATCGGGTCCTTGCCACCCAATTCCAGCACTACCGGCAGCAGCCGGCGCGCAGCGGCTTCGCCCACGCGCTTGCCCGTGGCGACGCTTCCGGTGAAGATCAGCTTGTCGATCGCCGATTCCGTTAGCGCCGCGCCGATCGGACCTTCTCCAATCACCACCTGCATGAGATCGGGATGCAATCCCGCTTGCCGCAGCAGACGTTGCAGTTCGAGGGCGATCAGCGGCGTGAACTCCGACGGCTTCAACACGACGGCGTTTCCCGTAACCAGCGCGGCGAGCGTTTCCACGGCCGGAATCGAGAAGGGATAGTTCCACGGCGCGATAATGCCGATCACTCCGTAGGGCTCGCGCACCAGCTTGCCGCGCTTGGTCTTCATTGCGAGGTTGGCGTGCGGCAGCGCTCGCTGGCGAAGAAAACGGTACGCATTGCCAATGCAAAATTGCGCCGCGTCCAGGACCACCAGTACCTCGGTTGCCAGCGCCTCGGCGGCAGGCTTGCCGGCCTCGCGGCAAATCAGGCGAGCTACGTCGTCGCGCCGCTCGCTCAGGAGCTGCTGAAATCGCCGCAGCACAACGACTCGCTCACGGACGGCTGTTGCCTGCCACTGCGTCTGGGCAGTGCGGGCGCGCGCCACCGCGTCGTGAACTTCTTCCGGCGTCGCGCAAGCCAGTTCTCCCAACGTTTCTCCGGTGGCGGGATTGGTGCTGACGATGGTCGCGGTTCCAACGACCTGAGCTTCGCTTGCCATACCAACGCTCAATATTCCACGCTGACCAGATACAGGCCGCAAGCGGCAGCCGTGGGTCCGGCGGCACTGCGATTGCGGGCTTCCAGGATGGCCGGCACGTCCGCGATCTTCAGCGAACCTTTGCCCACCAGCAGAAACGTCCCGACAAAATTGCGCACCATGTGGTGCAGGAAACCGTCTCCGCGCACAGTGTAGACCAACTCATCGCTGGTGCGCACCCATTGCGAGGAATGAATCGTCCGGACATTCCCTCGTTTATCGAAGCCCGGCGCATCTTCCTCCGCCGCGCTTTCAGCCATACGCGCGCTGCGCTCGGGATCGGAGGCGGCGAACGAGGTGAAGTCATGCATGCCGACGATGTGCTCCGAGGCCCGCATCAGCGCTTCCTCGTTCATGGGATACGGATCGTGCAAGACGTAGCGCGCCAGAAACGGCGGGCAAATATCGCCGCGATAGATGCGGTAGCGATAGGTCTTCGCCTTGGCCGAGTGCCGCGCATGAAATCCTTGCGGGCACCACTTCGACCGAACGTACGCGGATGGATGCAGGAAGCACGTCGTTCAGGGCGATCACCAGATTGCGCTCCGGCATCGGATTTTCCAGTTGCACCGACGCAACCTGCGCCAGCGCGTGCACGCCCTTGTCCGTGCGCCCCGATCCCTGCGGCAGCACGTCCTCTCCGGTGAGCCGCTTCAAGCATTCCGCCAGCGTGCCCTGCACCGTCGGCAGATCCGGCTGTACCTGCCATCCGTGAAATTCCGCGCCATCGTAGGCCAGCGTCAGTTTGAGATTTCGCGGCACGCTTCTCCGTGTTTCACAGTAGTCAGCACTTAGAGAGACTCTGACCAAGCTCTTCGGTGGAAGAGCTGGCCTTTAGGCCAGCGTTTAGGCTCGTGCTCGACCAGGGCTTTAGCCCCGGCGCTCTGCGCGAACCTAACCATGACTGCTTATTCAGAGCTTCTTTAGAATTTAGCACTTCGCCATGCGCCTACTGACGCGTCAACGTGGTGCAATTCAATTGCGCTAAATGCTAAGTGCTAATCGCTAAACTGCTGCTTTTTTGTTAAGCAGTGTAAAGCTACGTAAAGGGCCAACTTGTGCCTGCAAAGTCTCAGCTATACTGAGCTACTGCAAACTTCGCTCGAGACCGAATTTGTCCCGCTACGACGATACCCGCGTCGCCATTTCAGCCAACCGTCTCGAAAGGTACATCAGGTGGCAGCCGAGTGCCGCAAAGGCATGTAGAACACTATCGTGCTCTGTTGGAGAAACATCAGAATGTCCATTCTTAGTTTCGCTTCAAATCGCTTTTCATTCGCGAAAATTTTCTGCCTGCTCTGGCTAGCTATAGTGGGAACGTCTGGCTTGTCTCAGGATGTGGCGCCCCAGCAAACGGCGCCGCCTCCTGCCCAGGCGCAGGCGACCACGCCGGCGCCGACGCTGGACCAGTTGCCGCAAGCGCCGGGTCCGCAGCATAATGCCGCTGCCCATGCCTATTCGGAGGGTGAAGATTACACCCGCGGCAAGCGGCAATGGCCGAACCCGTTCGTCATTTATACACCGCGCTCCGTCCCCGCCGTCGATGTCCACAATTCTCCCCGCGTGGAGCAGATCATGCGCGATGGCAAGATGTATCTGTCCATCAACGACGCCGTGGCGTTGGCATTGGCGGACAACCTGGATATCGGCATTCAACGGTATAACCTATCCATCGCCGACACCGACATTCTGCGCACCTCATCGGGCGCGGTCGCACTCGGCGTGAACGCCGGCCTGGTGCAGGGGACCCCGGGCGGTATGACCGGTACGACCTCGGCGGGAGGCACCGGAACCTCCACCACGGCTTCGACCGGCAGCGGGGTCGGCGGCACCAACATCGGCGTCGGTGGAGCGGGCAGCGGCGCTGCCGGCCTGGTCACTTCCACCCAGGGCGAAGGTCCGCCCATCGACAACTTCGATCCCGTCATTACCGGCACGGGCTCCATAGGGCACTCGGTCACGCCGGAATCGAACACCGTCTTTACCGGCACCAACGAACTTTACACGAATAGCACCACCGCAAATTTCCTCTACTCGCAAGGCTTTCCCACCGGAACTCTGATGACCGTGGGCTTCAACAACACCCGTACCTGGGAAAGCGCAATCTTCAACACCATCAATCCCAGCCTCACTCCCAGTTTTACCTTCCAGGTGCGCCAGCATCTGCTGCAGGGATTTGGTTTCGATCCCAACCTGCGCTATATCCGCATCGCCCGCAACAATAAACTGATCACTGAAATCACCTTCCGCAACCAGGTCATCACCACGGTGTCGCAGATCGAAAACATTTACTGGGACCTGGTGAATGCCTATGAGAACGTGTTAGTGCAGCAGCGCGCGCTCGATCTCGCCAACAAGACCCTCGCCGACAATGAAAAGCAGGTGGCGCAGGGAACGCTGGCCCCGCTGACCGTGGTGCAATCGCAAAGCGCGGTAGCCACCGCCAAGCAGAACCTGGTGGCGGCGCAAGTCGCGCTGCAGTTAGAGCAACTGCTGATGAAGAACGCCATCACCCGTAACATGGCCGACCCCATCCTGGCGACCGCGCCGGTCATTCCAACCGATACCCTCAACACTACCGAGGAATACAAGGTTGGCCCGGTGGACGACCTGATTGCCGAAGCTTTACAGAACCGGCCGGAAATCGCCACGTCGCGGCTGACCCTGACCAATAACGATGTCACGCGAAAGTCGCTACGCAATAATTTACTGCCCACCCTGGACGTCTATGCGTTCTACGGCGCGACCGCGCTGGCCGGCCCCCCGAATCCGCTGTGCACCGATCCCACGCGCTGTGCGCCGCCGGGATTCCCCACCAGCTATGGCGGGGCATTCGCCAACCTGTTCAACAGCAGCGCTCCGGACAAAGGCGTGGGAATCAACCTATCCATCCCGCTGCGCGATCGCCAGGTGCAGGCTGACCAGGTGCGCAACGACCTGGAGTATCGCCAGGCGCAGATGCTGTTGCAGCAGACGGAAAACACCATCATGTTGCAGGTGCGGCAGGCGGAGTTTGCCTTGGAGCAGAATTGGGTAGCGCTGCAAGCTGCGATCTCGGCTCGCGATTACGCGGCCGAGGCCCTCGATGCCGAGCAGAAGAAGCTGGTGATGGGCGCTTCCACCAGCACGCTGGTCTTACAGGCTTCAAGCAGTCTCACCCAGGCCGAATCCAATGTCTTGGGAGCAGCTACCAACTACGAAAAATCCAAAGTGCAGCTCGATCTGTCCACGGCGGACACGCTGACCAGGCTCGGCATCGATTTGAATGACGCCGAATCTGCCCAGATCAAACATGAACCAAACGTTACCGGCGTGATCCCGGCAAACGCGCCCAACCAGCTAACTACGCCGCACCTGGTGCCGCTCGGTCCCGGCGGACCGGGAACCGGCCCGACCATGGCGCCGCAACCGGGAACACCGCCGCAGAATCCGCCGCAGCAGGAGCAACAACAACCGCACCAACCGTGAAATTAGCGCTTGCAGTAGAGATTTGGATAACGCTGCGCGCCCATGGCAGCCATCGACATGAGTCAGGGCACGACCTCGGTCGTGCCGCAATGAGTTCTTTTGAAGTCCCCAAGTCGGCTTCAGCCGACGGCACGGTTTGCCGCCGGCTGAAGCGGGTTGGAAAAAAATAGGGCTGTGGTATCGGCACGACCAAGGTCGGGCCTTGACTCACCCTCTTCCGCGGACGGGTTCGTACCCCCCAGGCCCGCGCAATCGGGCTTTCTGTTTCGCTCACCCGCGTCGCCGTATTACCATGGAACATCCTCATGGGCCCAAGTTCTCCAGCGCGCCTGCCCCTCGGCGAGGCGAAATCGCCCAGCGAGTCGCAGGGGTTGCGCTCGGCCCAGCAGCAGGTCGCAGCCCTCGTGCAGCTTGCCGCTGCGCAAAAAGCCTTCGCCTGGTTCCGTGCCCACGCTCGCGAACTCGAGGAGCGGCAACTGCAAGTGACCGCCATCGCCGCGCCGCCGTGGGGTGAAACCGCACGCAGCGATTGGCTGGCTGCGCGCTTTGGCGAGCTCGGCCTCTTCGACGTTCATCGCGATGAGCTGGGTAACGTCTTTGGCATCCGTCGCGGCACAGATGCCGCGGCGCCCTTCATCGCGCTAAGCGCTCACATCGATACCGTGTTCCCCGCCGACACGCCCATCTCCGTCCGCCGCGACGCCGGCAAGCTCTATGGCCCCGGGGTTTCCGACAATTCCTCCGGCATCACGGCGCTGCTGGCCATCGCCGGCGCGATGCAAGCCGTCGAGTTGTCCAATACCGCGCCCATACTTTTGATTGGCAACGTCGGCGAGGAAGGCGAAGGCGACCTGCGCGGCATGCGGCACATCTATCAGCAGCCGCGCTGGTCGGCAACCATCGCCTCGCTGATCGTCATCGACGGCGCCGGCACCGACACCATCATTGCCGAAGGGCTGGGCAGCCGCCGCTATCAAGTCACGGTTCGCGGACACGGCGGCCACTCCTGGAGCGACTTCGGCGTGGCCAATCCCATTGTCGCGCTGGCCCGCGTCATCGATCGCTTTACCCGCACCCCGGTCCCGGTGTCGCCCAAAACCACCTTCAACATCGGCATCATCAGTGGCGGAACTTCGGTGAACTCCATCCCCGAGTCAGCCACCATGCGCGTGGATACCCGCTCGGCTTCGGTTGAGGAACTTGATCGCCTGGAGCGCGCGCTGCACGAAGCGGTCGATCATGCGATTCCTGAAATCACCGGGCGCAAGAAGCAGGAGCTGCTGACGGCGGAGGTGCGGGTCATCGGCAGCCGTCCTGCAGCGGACTTGCCCGCCGATTCGCCTCTGCTCAAGATGGTGCGCGCGGTCGATGCCGAACTGGGCAACACCGCCCGCATTCAGCGCGCCTCCACCGATGCCAACGTCCCACTCTCGCTCGGGCGCCAGGCCATCGCCATCGGCTCAGGCGGCAGCGGCGGCGGCGCGCATACCATTCACGAGTGGTATGACCCCGCCGGCCGCGATCTCGGACTGAAGCGCATTCTGCTGCTGACTTTGGCGCTCTGCGGAGTCGCGGAAGAATGAAGTGGTTCCTCATCGCGCTCTGCTCCGTCATGCTCCTGAACGCCAACTCTCTCGCCGCTGCCGACAAGTCCTCTGCCGACGAAGCTCCCGATATCGTATTTCTGAATGGCGACATCTACACGCAATCGACGCCGGCTCGCGCGCAAGCCATTGCCGTTCGCGATGGCCGAATCGTCGCCGTCGGATCGAACCAGGACATTCGCAAGCTGAAGGGCGCTCACACCCAAATCGTCGATCTCGGCGGGCATTTCGTGATGCCGGGCTTCAACGATGCTCACGTGCATCTCGCCGCCGGCGGACTGCAGCTGCTGCAGGTTGACCTCATCGGCGTGAAATCGCTCGCCGAGATGCAGCAGCGCATCAGCCAATATGCGAAGACGATTTCGCCGGGTGACTGGATCGTCGGCGGCGGTTGGGACCACACCCTCTGGCCCGGCGAGAAGCTGCCCACACGCGGGGACATCGACGCGGTGACCGGCGATCATCCCGCAATCTTCGAGCGCATCGACGGACACATTGCCGTCGCCAACACCGCCGCGCTGAAAGCGGCTGGGATACTCAGCAAGACCGCCGATCCTCAGGGTGGCGAGATCGACCGCGACGCCAACGGCGAGGCTACCGGGATTCTTCGCGAAACCGCCAAAGGCCTGGTGATGTCGAAAGCGCCCCGACCGTCGCTCCAGTTACGGCGGCGCGGCATCGAACTGGCGCTGGCCAATGCCGCGCGATCGGGCATCACCTCACTGCAGGATTATTCCGAGTGGGAAGACTTCCTGGTCTACGAAGAACTGGAGCAGGAAGGCAAGCTGACCGCGCGCATCAGCGAGTGGCTCACCTTCAACGACTCGCTCGATTTGTTGGAGAAGCATCGGGCGCATCATCCCGCCGAAGATCCCATGCTGCACACGGCCATGCTCAAGGGTTTCATGGATGGCTCGCTGGGATCGCGCACCGCCGCCTTGAATGCTCCCTATTCCGACGATCCCGGCAACAGCGGATTGCCGCGCTACGATCAGGCGACGCTGAACCGCATGACGGTGGAGCGCTCCGCCGCCGGATTTCAGATCGGCTTTCATGCCATCGGCGATCGCGCCGCGCAAATGGCGCTCGATGCCTTTGCCGAAGCCGAACGCGACGCTCGTGAAAACGACCGCGAACGCGATTTTCGCTTTCGCATCGAGCACGATCAGGTCATCGACGCGGACCAGTTTGCGCAATATCGCAAGCTGGGCGTGATCGCCTCGGTGCAGCCCAGCCATCTATTGACGGACATGCATTGGGCAATGGAGCGCATCGGACCCGAGCGCGCTAAGACTTCCTACCCGTGGAAAACCTTCGTCGATGATGGCGTGCCGATTGCCTTTGGAACCGATTTTCCCGTCGAACCTATTACTCCATTTCGCGGACTCTATGCGGCGGTCACGCGCGAGAACGAAGCCGGAACGCAATCGTACTTTCCCGAGCAGAAATTAACCATCCAACAGGCGATCGCGGCCTATACCACCGGCGCAGCCTACGCGCAATTTGCCGAGAAAGAAAAAGGCACGCTCGCCCCCGGCATGTTGGCCGATTTCGTCGTACTCGACCGCGACCTGACGAAAGTCGCCCCAGCGGACATGCTTAAGACCCAAGTGTTGCGGACGGTAGTCGGCGGAAAGACAGTTTACGCAATTGGCCAGTAGGCGCGGCGGCAATTTCGCGCCTGCTGTGCAAATCCTTCAACAAGAACTGCTGTGCGAAGCCGGAGACGTACAACTCCAGAGTAGGTTCTGGACTCCTATGAGAGTGCCGGTTCTCTGGCCAGGGGGGATGGTTCGATGCTTTGGACAATTTTTGCAATTCTGCTCATTCTTTGGCTTCTGGGTTGGGGATTTCATATCGCAGGTGCGTTCATTCACCTGCTCCTCGTAATCGCGGTGATCGTCCTGATCATCAACCTCGTGACCGGTCGCAGGACGGTTTAGGTCAGCCAGCATCGAGCCTGATTTCGCTTCATCTCTTTCGGCTTCCCTCGGGCGGGCTGCGGCACGGGTAGTGCGGCGCTTCAGCGCCGCGTCAACGTGCGGCCTCGTTTTGGGTTTTGCATTCCGCTGCCAAATGCAGCGGAATGCAAAATACCATCTTCTTTCGCTGCAGCCGAACGCGGGCCCCAAGCCCGCACTACCCGGATCACACTAAACACCGAACCACTTAAAGCTTTCAACTCCGGAAACTTTCTTCCTTCCCTTGCATCTGCCGATAAGCCAGCAATCTTGACCTGGAGCGAAGCGATGAGCACACTTGTCCAGCCCGTGCCGCACAAAATCGAAATTCCCACGCTGCCGCAAGGCGACTCCTGCCTGGTCGTGATCTTCGGCGCGACCGGCGACCTCACCCGGCGCAAGCTGATACCCGCGCTCTACGACCTGGCGTGCGTCGGCTGCACTACGCGTAATTTCCAGATGCTCGGCATCGGCCGAACCAAGCTGAACGACGAGCAACTGCGCGAGCGGCTGCACGACGGCGCCGCAACTTCAAAAGACGCGCGCAGCTTCACCGAAGAGGGCTGGCGGGATTTTGCCGACCGCCTGCACTACCTCGTCGGCGATGCCAACCAACCCGATTTCTATCCGCGCCTGAAAGCCAAAATTCAAGAGATGCAGAAGAACGGCGCCAGTAAGAACGTGCTGTTTTACGTCTCGGTATCGGCATCGCTGGCGCCGCCCATCGTCGAAGGACTTGGCCAAGCCGGCCTCGCCCGCAATAGCGAAGGCTGGACGCGCATCATTCTGGAGAAACCCTTCGGCAGCGACCTGAAGAGCGCGCAGCAACTGAACGAGATGGTTTCGCGCGTCTTCGACGAACATTCCGTCTATCGCATCGACCACTACCTCGGCAAGGAGACGGTGCAGAACATCATGATGTTCCGCTTCGGCAATTCCATCTTCGAGCCGGTATGGAACCGCAATTATGTCGAGTACGTGGAGATCACGGCGGCCGAGACGCTAGGCGTCGAGGGCCGCGCCGCGTTCTACGAAGAGACCGGCACGCTGCGCGATATGGTGGCCAACCACCTCCTACAATGTCTGACCTTGACCGCGATGGAGCCGCCGGTCGCCTTTGATGCCGAGACCGTGCGCACGCAGAAGGTGCAGGTGCTGCGCGCCATCCAACCGATGTCGAAGGACCAGGTCGCGAAATTCACCGTGCGCGGGCAATATGGGCCGGGCAAGATCGAGGGCAAGCCCGTGCCTGGATATCGGCAGGAGCCGGGAGTCAATCCGAATTCGCTTACGGAAACCTACGTCGCCGTCGAATTCCATGTCGACAACTGGCGCTGGGCGGGAGTGCCGTTCTACGTGCGCGCGGCCAAGCGCATGTCGCGGTCGCTGACCGAAATCGCAGTGCATTTCAAGCGCACCCCGCAGGCGCTGTTCTCGCGCAATCCCAAAGACGTACACCATAACGTGATCGCGCTGCGCCTTCAGCCCAATGAGGGCATTGCGCTGAACTTCAACGCCAAGCAGCCCGGCCAGCAGATGCGCGGCATCCGCGTCGACATGGATTTCGCGTACAAGGACGCCTTCGGCACGAATGCTCCGGCGGCGTACGAGACGCTGCTGCTTGACGCGATGCGCGGTGACGCAACCCTGTTCACGCGCCGCGACGAGGTCGAGGCGGAGTGGCGCATCATCACCCCCATCGAAGACGCGTGGCGTGAGTTGCCCCCGCCGCAGTTCCCCAACTATGCTGCGGGGACTGACGGCCCGGAAGCCGCCAACAAGCTGATCCAATACGATCACCTGTGCTGGCGCTCGCTGCTATCCGAGGATGGACATGGACAGTGACAGTCGGGTGGTACATGTTTTTCGTAGCCCACGGCCTCACCTAAGTCAAGCCGCGACCCCCATACGCGCGGCCCCCATACGAAGGTATCGGTCGATACCTTCGTCCAATAGATTCAACCCGGTTCCTCTGGCTTAATCACCGTATTAGCGCTGCGGCCACGGCATAAGCCGTTCAGTCGCAGCGCCCCGTCAAGAGTCCGGATCAATGTCCACTGCAACGAAATCGTGCGGATCGCAGCCGGGGTGCCGCTGTCTCTCCGGCTGAGACCGCTTGGGCAAAGCTTAGACACGGAGGTGTCACCATGACTGAATCTTCTGATCTTCGGATGACGAGAATGCCGCTCAACAATGGAAGCGGCCATATGCCCGCACTCGGCTTTGGCACGTTAATTCCCGAGCCAAACGTGACGATACCTGCGACCAGAGACGCACTGAAGGCCGGATTTCGACACATCGATTGCGCGGAACGATATGGGACCGAGCGCGAGGTGGGCGAGGCATTGCAGGCAGGACTTGCCGCTGAAGGGATCAAGCGCGAAGACATCTTCGTCACCACGAAGTTGTGGAACACCAACCATCGCCCCGAGCGCGTGGAACCGGCTTTCGAGGCCAGCCGGAACCGACTCAGGCTGGAGTATGTGGATCTCTATCTCATTCACACTCCGTTTGCGTTTCAACCGGGAGACGAACAGGAGCCGCGAGATCAAAACGGCAATGCCATTTACGACAAGGGAGTGACGTTGCTCGATACCTGGAGAGCCATGGAAAGCCTGGTGGACCATGGCAAGTGCCGGGCCATCGGACTGTCGGATGTCACCTTGGACGACCTCTCGCCAATCTACGAATCCGCGAGAATCAAGCCGGCGGTCATCGAAATAGAGTCGCATCCGTATCTGCCGGAAACGGAGCTTCTGGAATTCTGCAAGGGGAAGGGTATTGTTTTTTTGGCTTTCGCGCCGTTGGGTCACGGGATGACACCGGGGCTGCTGGAAGACCCAGTCATTTCGAAAATCGCCGCACGAGTTGGAAAAACCCCGGCCCAGGTGCTGCTGGCATGGGCGGTACAGCGCGGCACGGCTTTCCTGACCACGCCTAAAACCGCGGCCCGGGCGAAGGAGAATTTCGAAATCTCTGCCCTGCCGGAAGACGCGCTTAACGAAATCAACAGCATTCAGATTAGACAACGGCTGAATCCGGTGGTGAAAACCGGCGTCGGAGGTTTCCTTTCACCAAGTAGCTGAATATGGGAGCCAACCAACAATTGGCGCGGCCCATGCAAGAGGAGCAAATCCGTGCGGCCCCGAATGCTCGCCGGCACGCGTCGGCAGCCGGCGATGCCAACGCGGAACACGATATCTGCGATGACGATGCTATTGGTGATTATCAGTCGGGCGAGCGAATCCGCGGGCGAGCAATTTGCAGGCCTTGCGCCGCACTAGAGGATGAGGAACGACACCCTTGAGGGGTCCTCCTCGTGGTTAATGACTATTGCGGTAGACGCTGTGTTGGTGTGGTCGCACAGTTTGAGAATGGCACTGTGAATTTCTGGTGTTTGAAGATGTTGACTGCCGATCGTGCGAAGTTCTGCAGTAAACTAATGGCACTCTGTCTGGCTCTGTTCGCTGGAGCTCCGCTTTACGGACAGTCTGAACCGAATGCTACGAGCCAACGAACGATGCCCTATGGCGCCGCTCCCTTTGCTGCTGGGGATACTTACACCTCAGATTTTCAGCAGCAGAGTCCCTACCTGGGCGGAGTCCCCACCGGCACAGCCAGCCCAACGCCGCTGTCGCTTTCTCTGGAAGACGCGGTAGCTCGCGGTCTGCGGCAAAACCTTGGGGGGCTGCTTTCCAGCGATGCATTTTCCGGCGCGCAAGGCGAACGCTGGCGGGCACTGAGCGCGTTGCTGCCCAATGTGACCACCGCTACTAGTTTCAGTGTTCGCCAAGTTGATACGAAAGCGGTCATAGGGCTCATTGTCCCCGGCCATCCAGCCATCCTCGGCCCTTTTGGAGTTTTCGACACACGCGCTTATCTTGACCAATCGGTCTTCAACTGGGAGTCGATTGAGCGCACACGGTCTTCCACGGCGGAAGTGAAATCGGCGCAATACAGTTACAAGAATGCCCGCGAACTGATTGTTCTGGTGGTTGCGTCAAATTATCTGCTGGCCATTGCCGACCAGGCGCAAGTGGCGTCCGCATTAGCTCAGCGTGACACCGCGAAAGTGCTCTTCGATCAGACGACCGACCAGAAGCAGGCCGGGCTTGCGGCAGCGGTCGACGTACTGAGGTCCGATGTTGAGCTTCAAGCGCGCGAGCAGAGGTTGATCGTCGCCCGGAATAATCTGGCTAAGCAGAAGTTGGTTCTGGCGCGGGCCATTGGACTTCCGGCAGGTCAAGCGTTCGACATAACCACCGAGGTCGCTTATCAGCCGCTTACGACCTCCACCCTCGAGGAAGCGTTGCAGCAGGCGTACACCTCTCGCGCCGACTTTAAAAGCTTAACCGAGCAAGTCCGTTCCGCTGAGTTGCAAAAGAAGGCGGCTGCAGCCGAGCGTTACCCGGAACTATCGGCCGTGGTGGATTACGGAGATATCGGCACCAATCCCGCGTCGAGCCATGGCACAGTTGACGCAGCCGGGGTGCTTCGATTCCCCATTTTCCAGGGAGGCAGGGTCCACGGAGATAACCTGGTCGCAGATTCCCTGCTGGCAAGGGCCAGGCAACGGCTGGAAGACCTCCGGGCCAGCATCGACCAGGAGGTTCGTGACGCTTTCCTGGACTTGCAAGATACCGCCCAGGAAGTGTCGGTTGAGAAGAATGCCGTCCGGCTGGCTACGGAGACCCTGCAGCAATCCCGTGATCGCTTCGCCGCGGGAGTAACCGACAACATCGAAGTGGTCCAGGCGCAAGAATCGCTCGCGGATGCAAACGACGCATATATCGCCAGCCTTTATCGCTATAACACCGCAAAAATCTCGCTGGCGCGAGCCATCGGTTTCGCCGAGTCGAACTACGCGCTGTATTTGAAAGGACAATAAAATGCCCGACCAAGAGACGGCCAAGAGTCCGGAAAGCTCATCGTCTCCAGCGCCCAATCCCGCAATGGAAAGTCCCGCCACGCCGCCGCCGGTCGTCTATCCGAAGCGGCGTTCTCACAAGCGCTGGATGATCGGCGCTGCCGTGGTGGTCGTTCTTGTCGGCGGCATTTTGCTGTGGCGCTACTTCTCGGGTTTCGAGAGTACCGACGATGCGCAGGTCGATGTTCACCTCTATCCCGTGAGCGCGCGGATCTCCGGCTACGTGCAAGCGGTGCACGTGGGCGACAACCAGTATGTGCAGCAAGGCGCCACCCTGGTAGAGATTGACCCAAAAGACTATCAAGTCGCGGTGGCGAAAGCCCAGGCGAACCTCGACACCGCGGAGGCCTCGGCTCGTGCCCTCAACATCGATGTGCCCATTAGCTCGGTGGACACCGCCAGCCAACTGAAGTTCACCTCTTCGGACATCGAAGACGCCAAAGCGGCAATCGCCGCCGGCGAGAAACAGGTTGCTGCCGCACAGGCACGCATCCTGGAAGCCGAGGCGGAAAATGTGAAGGCCCAGGACGACGTCCAGCGTTACCACCTTCTGCTGGTTAAAGACGAAGTACCTAAGCAAACTTACGACTACGCGGTAGCCGCGGCCCAAACGGACACTGCCGCAGTGGTAGCCGCCAAAGCGGACGAGGCGGCTGCTGAACAAAATGTCGCCGAGGCGCGCAGCCGGCTCATTGAAGCGATTGCGCGAAATGAATCCGCCCGGGCCGGACCGCAGCGAGTAGCGTCCACGCGCGCTCGCGCTCTCTCAGCCGTTGCCGATATAGGGCAAAAAAGGGCGGAACTCGCCCAGGCCGAGCTCAACCTCGGGTACACCAGGATCTCAGCGCCGGTTACCGGTGAGGTGACCAAGAGTGTAGTGGTGGGATTGAATGTCGACCCCGGCGAACAAATGCTTACGGTGGTTCCCCTGGATCAAGTGTGGATCACTGCGAACTTCAAAGAAACCCAACTCAAACACATGAGCGTAGGCCAGAAAGCAAAAATTGTCCTCGACTCGAACGGCCGCACGTACCACGGTCATGTGGACAGCATTGCGGGGGGAACGGGACCCATCTTCAGCTTGCTGCCACCGGAAAACGCAACCGGCAATTACGTGAAGATCGTGCAGCGTGTTCCGGTGAAGATCGTTCTCGAGCCAGGCGAGAACCGTGACCATCAGCTTCGCCCCGGGATGAACGTCGAGGCCAAAGTTTACTTGCGATGAGCACCGCAGCGCTGACTCTTCCATCGGAACAGGTCATCTGGCGCCCTAAGGTAAATCCTTGGGCGATTGCCGCCACCGTGTCGATGGCAGCGTTTATCGAAGTCCTGGACACGAGCGTTGCCAACGTTGCGTTGCCTTACATCGCCGGAGGCCTGGGAGCCAGCTACGACGACAGCACTTGGGTACTCACCTCGTATCTCGCCGCGAACGCGATTGTACTACCCATCAGCGGATGGCTAGCGGAGGTGATTGGCCGCAAGCGGTATTTCATGATGTCGCTGGCCATTTTCACGGCGAGTTCATTGCTTTGCGGCTTAGCGCCTAGTCTGCCGCTATTGCTGTTCTTTCGAGCTGTGCAAGGCATCGGCGGCGGTGGACTGCAACCGATGGCACAAGCCATTCTCAACGATACGTTTCCTCCAGAACAGCGCGGCCAGGCGTTTGCTGTCTATGGCATTACTGCCGTTCTCGCCCCTACGGTTGGGCCTATGCTCGGAGGCTGGATTACCGACAACTACTCCTGGCGCTGGATATTTTTCATCACGCTTCCCGTGGTTCTCCTCGCGCTTTATTTGACTCACGCTCTGGTCGAAGATCCACCGTTCCTCCGTCGTTTAAAAAGCGGGGGGATCCGGGTGGACTACATCGGAATATCCATGTTGACGCTGGGAGTGGGTTCGCTGCAGGTGCTTCTGGACAAGGGGCAGGAAGACGATTGGTTCGGCTCGCACTTCATCACGACCCTGGTAGTAACCGCAACGGTTTGCCTTATCGCGCTGGTCATCTGGGAATGGTTCCGCAAAGAACCGATCATCGATGTCCGCATGTTCAAGAGCTTCAACTTCGCGGCCGCGAACTTAATGATGTTCATGATGGGCTTCATGCTTTTCAGCACCCTGGTTTTAATTCCCGAATTTCTGCAGACGCTAATGGGTTACACCGCGGAGCTTGCAGGTCTCGTCCTGTCCGGCGGCGGTGTTGTCTTGCTGGTGATGATGCCCATCGTCGGCCGGCTTACCTCAAAGATTCAAGCCAGATGGCTGATCGCGACGGGATGGCTGTGCCTTGCCATCGGACTATTCTATTGCGCGCACCAGATTGATTTGTTCGTTAGCTTCCGCTTTGCGATGTGGCTACGCGTCGCCCAAGTTGTAGGAATTGGATTTCTGTTTGTCCCCATCACGGCAGCAGGTTACATCGGTGTCCCAGAGGAGAAAGGCAATAGCGTCTCCGGCATCATCAATTTCATGCGTAACATCGGGGGCAGTATCGGAACTTCGGTCGTGACCACCATGATTGTCCGACGGGCACAATATCACCAGCAAATCCTCGTTGGCCACATCACTCCTGATTCTCCAGCCTATCGTTCGGCACTCCATGCCCTGAGCGCAAAAATCGCGCACTCTGGGCTCCGCGCCGTGGACGCCCACAACCAGGCCATTGCAAGGTTCTATGAATTGGTGCACCGGCAAGGCGGCGCACTGTCCTATATGGACATCTTTTGGACCTTGGGCGCTCTCTGCTCCCTGATGTTTGTACTTTCGTTTTTCTTGAAGAGGAACGATCCGGGGGCGGGCGGCCAGGTTGCGGCGGGTTAGGTAACGCCATGATGATTCGAGCCGTGAGTATCGAACGTGAATTTGGCTGCGGCGGTTCGGAGATTGCTGCCAAGCTGGCCGAACTTCTCGGTTGGAAGCTGTGGGACCAGGAACTCACTCAGGAAATCGCGCGGCTGACCCACAGTACGCCGCAAGCGGTCGCGAAGCGGGAATGGAAAAATGACCCTGCGGTTTATCGCGTCTTCAAGTCTTTTCTTAGAGGAGCCTTCGAGGGAGCCCTACCGCCAACCGATCGGCTGGAATTGCTGGATGCGCGCCGAATCGCCATCGTTTCCGAACAGGCAGTCAATCACGCGCTTTCTGGCGGCCCGTGCGTAATTGTTGGCCGGGGATCACAATATTTTCTGCGCGATCGCAAGGATGTCTTTCGAGTCTTCCTCTATGCTTCCCGCAACTCTAAGATTCACAGACTGATCACTGCTGGAATGGCCCAAGAACAGGCAATAACGGACGTTGACACAATTGACGGAGATCGCGCCGCGTTCGTCAAGCGATACCTTAAGCTGGACTGGCCTGAGATCCACCTCTATGACGCAATGTTTAATACAGAGACGGGGGATTCTTTGGTCGCTGAAATGCTCGCTCACTGCGTCCAACAGGTTGGTAAGCGGACGTGAAAGTTACTGCTGGTCATCCCGCTGAATCCGGCGATAAACCATAGTCACTGGCGCAGACCGGTGCTCGCAGCGCTCACATTTATTCCAGTCGTTGTATCCATGGTCAGATTGTGGCAAGTAAGAGTGTGGGTTAACCCCGATAAAAAGCATCCATCGCACAATAAATCGCCGGGCGAAGTCACTAGGATTGAATCTATTTTGCGGGGGGAGCGATCCTTGCCATAGGCGCTAATGCGCTCGGGAACTACGAAGCTTGGTCGCCATCTTTACCAGGTCCGCAAGCGAGCCTGCTTGCATTTTGTGCATCACCTGACCGCGATGGGCTTTCACCGTGATCTCGCTGATTCCGAGTTCGCCACCGACCTGTTTATTCAACAAGCCTGAGACCACCAGTGCCATAACCTGGCGTTCGCGAGGAGTCAGCGAGGTGTAGCGCGCCTGGAGTTCCCGTATTTCTATTTCGCGGGCGATAGCGAGCCGGCTCCGTTCGATAGCCTGGCGTATGGCGCTCAACAAAGTTTCATCGTTGAATGGCTTGGTTAGGAATTCGACCGCTCCCGCCTTCATGGCCTGAACCGTCATCGGCACGTCGCAATGTCCGGTGATGAAGATGATCGGCATCTCCGCGCGTTCAGCCGCAACCTGCTTCTGCAATTCGAGCCCATTGAGACCGGGAAGAGAAATATCGAGGACAAGACAGCTCGGAACCAGGGTCCTGGGATGGTCGAGGAAGTCCTGCGCCGACGCAAAGGTCTCCGGCTGCCAGCCTTCATAACGAACTAACAGTTCCAGCGATTCGCGCACCGATATGTCGTCATCGACAATGAAGACCATGGGAGCGGCAGTCGCCATCGGTAAAGACCCCACTAGAGAAACAGCAATGCCAGCTACACTCATTGTATTCCCCACAAACTTGTCGCTGCGGCCGGTTACTTTGACTGGAGCGCTGCCGTAACCGCTTCCAGCAAAGCGGTGTCGCTGAAGGGTTTGAGCAACAGCCTCACCGCACCTTGCTTGAAAGCCCGGGCCTGAATGGTTTTGTCTTTCTGGCCGGTAATGAAGACAATCGGGATTCTCTGCCCGCGCCGCGCTAACTCTTGTTGCAGGTCGAGTCCACTCATTCCCGGCATCGCGATGTCGAGAATCGCACAGCGCGTCCGCTCGAGGTGATCAGACGACAAGAACTCTTCCGCAGAAGAGAACATCCGGGAGGCAAAGCCGAATTCGTTCAGCAGGTCAGGTAGCGACTCACGCACGGACTCATCGTCATCAACCACGGATATGAGTAAACGGTCGGCCGCGCTAATTTTCTGTCGCGACTCCATGAAGCAACAATGCTCCGCTTCCGGAGTGGCGTCCATTGTACTTTGGTATTGCATCCGCGGCAGCTCACGCGCCAATCTGCGCTCAGGCCGCGTCGGGCGCCAAATCCGTGCGGTTGGGCGCGGTTTCGTTGTCCTCCGAGGCTGCCGGCCGGTATGGGATAGAGAAAGAGAAAGTGGCTCCCGGACCCTGGTTCGATGTCGCCCACAACCTTCCTTGATGGGCCTCGATGATAGAGCGACTAATGGACAACCCGATCCCCATGCCGTCTTCTTTCGTGGTGTAGAACGCCTGGAAGAGCCGGTCCACCGCCTGCAGTTCGAATCCGACTCCCACATCGCTCACGCTGAGGCGCACACAGTCGTCGCCTGGATGCTGTTCGGTTGCGACCAGCAACTCGCGCGGACGGTCCTCAACTGCACTCATCGCGTCGGAAGCATTGCGCAAGAGGTTAAGGATGACCTGCTGAAGCTGGATGCGGTCACCCTCTATGCGCGGCAGGTCATGCGCCAGTTCCTGACGCACGGTGATCCGGTTGCGCTGTAATTCGCTCAAGGACAGAGAAATCACCTCCCGCGCAGCCTCATTCAGGTCCATCCATTCCGGCGAGGGATCTTTCTTGCTGTAAAGTGTGCGCAGTCGTGCGATCACATCCGAAGCCCGATTACCATCGCGCATCGTCCGCCGGACAGCTTCGCGGGCACCCTCCACATTCGGGGGATCGGCGGAAAGCATCCGCAGGCAGGTGCTGGCGTTGGTTATGATGCCCGAGAGCGGTTGGTTTACTTCGTGGGCCATTGACGCGGTCAGAACGCCCAGACTGGTCGCTCGCGCCACCTTGGCGAGTTCCGCTCGGGCGCCGGCCAGCGCCTCTTCCGACATTCGGCGTTGGGTCACGTCCTGCACCGCTCCGATATATTCCAACTCTCCTTCCGGGTCCCGGTTGGCATGAGCGACCAGGTGCAGGTACTTCACCGAATGGTCAGTCATCAACAGGCGATGCTCGTATTCCAGATCGCTCCCGCCGCCGCGCA
Organism: uncultured Acidobacteriaceae bacterium; assembly: GCA_963713465.1. Taxonomy (GTDB): domain Bacteria; phylum Acidobacteriota; class Terriglobia; order Terriglobales; family Acidobacteriaceae; genus Bog-257. The sequence goes on along the minus strand of CAVQLZ010000010.1, from coordinate 281,619 downwards.
TTCGTTCGATCATTTCGTTCAACACCGGGGCATCGGCGGGATGAATGCGACGGGCGATGAGCTCGATGGTCACGGGTACGCCCCGGTCAAACTCGAAGATGCGGTAAAGCTGTTCCGACCAGATAATCTCGCCGGTCTTGACCCGCCAGGAAAAACTGCCGATACGGCTCAGGTACTGGCCCTCAGCGAGGAACGCTTCACTGCGCTGGAGGGCTTCTTCGGCATGCTTGCGCTCGGCGATCTCCTTCCTTAGCTCGTGGTTAACGATGGCCAGTTCAGCCGTTCTTTGGGCAACGCGATGGTCGAGTTCGCCGGCCAGCCGCTTCTGTTCACGGAGCAGACGCCCTTCTTGCAGGCCTATCCAGGCTTGATTGGCCGCGACCCCGACCACTAATTTCTCCATCTCCGTCGGGAAGTTCGCCCGCTCGGAACCTAGGACGATCAGGCCAACCTCCGCTTGCAGGCCGATCTGCTGAGGAAAGATAGCGATCTCACCGTCGTGGCTGGCATTGGAAATCGTCCGAGGCCATCCCAGCGGGTCCTTGCCGATCCAGGATCGAAGGAATGAGCACAGCTCCTGCGAATGGATGATGGGCCGGTGCTGATCGGCGGGCCGCACCACTTCGACCGGAGCGGCGGTTGGATGGTTCAGCGTCGCATACGCGAAGTCCAGATTGAGCACGTTGACGAGGGTGTCAGCCAGAGTCTGAATAATGCGGGCGGGTTCGTTGCCGCTCCACAGGGCAGGAAGCGCCAGCACGCTCAACAGGTCATTGATACAGCGCCTGAGATGCTTGTTTTCCGCGACGTAATCTTCCAATCGCCGAACCATGTTCAGGCGGCCGGCGAAGGCGATCCGGTGCGGCCCGGCCGCCGTTCGCGAAACTCACGCAGAAACTCCGCCGGCGGCACGAAGAACGGATTCTGTTGCAGAATGCCTCCCAGGATGACCATGGGATGCGTCCGCAAGATGTCGATCACCGTCTCGCCGCCAAATTTTCCGAGGTGATAGGTGCAGATGACCGCGTCATCGTGGCGGCTCCATACCTCATTCACCCGGGCTTCGAATTCAACCACATCGTCCGCATGCGAGCGCTGTTCCGCCACCCAGTCCATGCGGCACACGATGCGGCTCAGCGGAAATGGTCCCCGGCTGTTTCCGCTGGCGATCGTCTCGAAGGCCTGTAACATCCGGTCCTGATCGAAACGGCCGTCACGAAGATACGCCTCGGTGGTGGTCTTCAGATCAAGTTGCCCGCTCCGCTGCGCGGCCCCGGTATCGATGCCGGCCGCCGACAATCGCTGCAGATGTTCCTGACGCTGATGCGGATTAACCACGTGCACGGCTTTATCGCCGGCTGCGAAGCCATGCTTAATGAAGGGCAGCAAAACTTGGTACTCTTCCTCGTCATTATGAAAGAACGCGCAGACGTGACGAGTCTCGCCGAGTTGGGAACCGGCGAAAGGGATGGGAGCCGTCCTCTTCATTGTGTCCCCCACATAGATATCTGTGCCGGGGCCGTATTCGACATAGGATGCACTACTCCGCGCGCCCATGTCTACCGATACCTCGGGAATTCAACTCAACCCATACCTAGTCAGTTGGCGGTGGCCGATAAGTTCGTCCATGGCGTTGCTTCTTTGCTTCTGGCTTAATCATGGGCGTGACCGGGTGCAGATAGCAGTTTTTGAATAAGAAGGCACATCCATGGCGCTGAGGCGGGTGCAGGAAATCGTGGATGGCAAGAGGCTCTCAGTTGCTGCCCGCCAGCGAAATAACCCGGACTTTTCGCGGCGTGATAAGGTGGGGGGTTGACCAGCAGGCAATCCGCGGAAGAAGCTTGGATGTGCCTTAGAGTCGCGCTGGTATAAGATCGAGGCGGGAGCTATTCAGATGCTATACAAAAAGATCACTCTTGAACTAATCGTCCTGGCGGATGAAGCCGAGGCTGTGGTCGCGGGATTGAACACCGCGCTCGATCAACTGGAGCAGCGGCAAACGCTTTTCGGTGGTGCGATCGAGGCCGTCGCTTTCGAGCACCCTGGAACCAGGAAGAGATCGGCGCTCGATCATACGATGGCCGCAGGTGAAACGGTCGCCGATGCCATCAGGACTGCGCGTGAGAGCGTGACTACCGCCCTCCGCGCAATCATCTGATCTGGACTGAGGAAGCGTTTGGCCTTCGAACCCGCAGCTCACGCTTCGTCTGCGGCATATCGAGCAACATCCTACGTCAGCGTCGCTTCCCCGTTCGCACTCGCTCCCGCCAGCTTACCCTCCGGCGCTCAACTGCACCTGAAGCAGAATTTGGGTGCCGCTGTCTAGCTTCACCGACTTTGAAGCCGAGGTTAATACGCCATCGGCGGCAAGCTGCAGGTTCTTGATTCCCACCACACCCACCGACTGCTCATTCAGCATCGGCACCGAGCGCGGGTCTGCACTCACGGACGGCATGTAGGTTGTCCGCGCGACATCGGAACTGTAGACCACTCCTCCACCCCCCGGATACGCAGCGCTCAGATCGGGTCCGACTGCCTGGATTACGCCGCTGATAGCAGCCGTCTTTCCATCCGGCAGATCGAGCTGGTCGAATGCAATCGCCAGCGACGACTGGGCATCGCCTTTGGACCGCGCCTTCGCCTCGGTCACATGCCCGACGACCTTGGTCCCACGCGGGATCGTGCTGCCGTCCTGCAGCGACAGGTTTGCCACCGTCTTCAGGATGACTTCATCGCCCGCCTTGAGTTTTTTTGAATCAAGTGAGGAGCTGAGAGGCGCGGGAATGAGGATGCGCTTCACTGCTTGCGTAGCGGCATTCCCGCCGAGTGACGTTGACGCAGTGAATTGCTGGGCCATGCTATTGCTCGCGCAGCAGACCGCAATTGCAAGCAGCATCAGCGTAGCACTAAGCGCGGTTCGACAATCGAACTGCGTTCTGGTCAACGCGGAAGTGTGGTGGTTGCTTAGGGCTTGGTACTGACGGTTGTTTTGGGTGTTCATGATGATCTCCTTTTGGCCGCTCATCGCGGCACTGGTTTGATTGTGTGGCGAGCAGGTCTCACCGGATCTGCTCCTCACGCTTATGGGTCGAATGGCCTGCCGGCGTCACTGCCCCGCTCCCGACGCTGCCGCTCCCGGATCGCTGCTAGCCGAGGAGGATTGCGCTTGGCGCGAATGAAACACCGTCATGAAGCCTTTCAGGCTGGCCGATCCGCTTTTTCCCGGGGTAATGCTCACCGGAGTAACAACGCACAGTTGCCGTGCTGGGTCCTTCAGTTGGCCGTTGTCAACCGCCTGCTTGTGTTGACTGGCGCCCAGAAATACAGTGAGCATCAACTGTGTCGGCCCGCAGTTGCTTGGGATATTTGTCGACTGGTGCAATTCAGCCGCAACCCTCGCCTGCCCCGTGCCTGTGATCTCGCCGAATTCCATCTCCAGAGTTGCGCTGCTGATAGGCTTGCCGTTGGGCGCGACTTCGATGTCGTAGCTAATCGAAGAACCTGGCGAGGGCGAAACCCATGCCCCTTCGAATAACAGGGCGGGATCGTCGCTGTCGGGGACCGTCCCGGGCGTGATCGAGATGGCGTCGTCGGGTAGCCCATTGGGCGCCCGGTGATACATGAAGTTGGAGAAATGCTTGTCCCCAATTGAGCAACCTTGTGCGCCAAGTTGCTCATAATCGGAAAGTTTGCCGGCGGCACACTCCTTCGTCTGCGCCGCGGCCAAGGTTGCAACGGCAAACATGGTCGCGATGACCAGGCCAACTGCAATCCTGACACGCTGGTTCTGAGTGGCATCCATCGCTCTCGCTCCTCTCCCGAATCGCATTTGCCTTCGGAGAGTGGCCCGAGTATGCGGCGGTTCCGCATCCATGCCAATGCACTGGCGATAACTTATGGGTAAACTGGCAGTGAGCAAGCTCTTAAGTGGGGATTCGAATCTACGTAAGTGGGCGACCATAATCACAACAGTGTTCGCCGCCATTTCCAGTCCCTTTTTCATGTGCTCAGTCCCTCCGTCAGCCGGAGACGGGATGGTCAACCCGCTCCCGGAAGTGTTCCCTTGAAAACGGATCGTCGAGCTAGGTCTGATTTCCCCGTTCTCGTGGGTGCACAGTAGGTCAGTTCGCCGCGCTAAAGCAATGCTCGCCGCATTACTTCTAGGTGGCTTTGGGCTCATCGCCTAACCTGTTGTTCCGAAGTGGTTTAGCGAGCAAGGTAACCAGGAAACAGAGGCGTTGCCGGAAAAAGCGCGCCATAATGCCGCGCACACTTCGCCAATCTGGGGGTGGTAAGTGGTGAGCGCCGCGCAGAAACTCCTCCGCTTCGGCGTCTTTGAGTTAAATCTCGATGCTCAAAAGCTGTTTAAAATCTGGCATACCGTCAAGCTCCCAGCCCTTGAAGCTGCCACCCCGGCAACCTGAGGGATTGGGCCATGCCGCTATTGCAACTTCGAGTACTCCGCCTTGGCTTGCTTCAGGATAAGGATGTCGGTGTCGGCATCTTTCCAGAGGGTAAGGAAAACTTTGTAGGCGGCGAGGGCGCGAGTGCGGGCGGCATCGGCATCTGCGGCTGGTGAAGTCTTGGATTGCAACGCATTGGCGCGGGCCACTCCCAGATGCGCCAGTGCTCCCGTCCAGCAGTTCCAGACGATGCCGCTGTGGTCGATGATCTTCTGAAACTCGGCGGCCGCAGCAGTGCCCTGTCCGGCTGCCAGATACGCCTCGCCGCGTATGTACGTCGGATAGAGGCAGGAAACATTGTTGCCGAAAGTGATTTGACCCAACTCGATGGGGGAAGCCGCCGGCAGAGCATTCAAGGCGACAGCCGGATTCTTTCTGTCCAGCGCCAATTGCACTTGAATCGCCGGCAACCAAAGCGACTGCATCTGGGTGTCCAGCGGGAAGCGCTTCGCCAAATCGTGTGCCGACGATTCGGCCCGTGCCGTGTCGCCCGCCATGGCAAAGGCAAGCGCAGCCTCGGCCTCAGCTCCCTGGCTCGCGGGAGCCAGCTTCAAAGCCTCTGCCGCTGACTGACGCGCTTCCGCTGTGTCACCATAAGCCGCGTGTTGCAGAGCTGCATTCGCCAGATAGATCGCTCCATTCTCTTTGTTGTCGGCCCGGATGGCCGAGTCCACTGCCCGCCTGGTCAGCTCGCGCGCTTGGGTCAGATGCCCCGCGTATGCCTCGGTGTCGGATGCTAGCGCCAGTCCAGAGTTCTCATAATCGGGCTTGTCCGCAAACCACTGCTGCTGCTCCGCCATCGCCCCCGAGTCCGTCTTGAGAAATGCAAGAGCATAAAGAACGCCGTGGGATGCGAAAGCATCCAGTTTTCGCGCCTGCGCCTCGTCGATGATCTGCCGCGCTTCGTCGAAGCGCTGCAAGGCCAGGAGGCAGGCCGCGAGATTCCCGTAACCATCTGCCCAATCCGGCGCCAGCCGCACGGCTTGCTTGGTGATGTCGGCGGCTTTCTCATACTGCCCTTGTTCGGCGAAGACTGTGCCCAAATCGCCGTAATCGGCGGCTTCCCCTGGGTAGCTCGCAATCCGCTCCTGGTACGCCTGGGCCGCCTTGTCCAACTCCCCAGTCACATTTCGATAGTACTCGGCGCTGATCGCCAGCTTCTCCCACTCGCTGGCATGCTCCCGCAACTGGAATGCTTTGGTGAAGTACTCGCTGGCCCGCCCTAACTCGTCGAGATTGAAGTACGCGACCCCCGCCGCGTCGTAATCCAGGGCAAAATTTGGATCAAGCTCGATGGCACGCTCGAAGAAAGGCAGGGCGGCGGCGGGGCCTTTCTCGTCGGCGGCTTTCATGCCCAGGCTGTACGCCTTCAGAGCTTCGAGGGAAGACGTGGTGGCCTGTAAGAGCGGAACATCAAACTTCTGTACCGTGGCCAGCGATTCGCCCAGTTCACGGCGCAGCCTGGAAGCCCCCTCGCCCAGCGCATCCAGCACCCGCTCCTTAGACGCCGCCGTGGCTTGCTCCTCGGCCAGGATGTCTCCGCTCTGGCAATTCACCGCCTTCAACGCCAGCACATATTCGCTGCCCAAACGACTGATCGACCCGGCAATGTAGGCCTGGCTGCCTGCCCGCTGGCAAAGCTCGCGGGCCACCTCGGGCGTGAGCTTCGTGCCGGCCGGACGAGTCATCAGTTGCAACGTCTTCGCGATCTTGTCGTCGGACACCACATTCAGGAACGGCGATTGACGCAGGGAAACGGCGAGCGCCGTCTTCAGCGCATCGTCGAATACCGCATCGCCGGTGCTGTTGGCAAAATCGGCTAGTACGATGGTGTCTTTCCCGGTCAGGCGCTGGCTTTGCCGATGCGACCGATAGTAAAGTCCCACCGCCACCAGCACGGCCACTAGCAGGACAGGAACCGCAATTTTCCCCAGCTTCCCAACCTGAGCTGGAAGAGTTTCTGGCACCGTCGCCGTGCCCGAGCTGGTTGCATAAGTCTGTCCGCTTTCGGAATCCCGCTTCAGTCGTCGCAGGTCGGCTCGCATTTCCGCCGCGCTCTGATAGCGCAGATTGCGGTCTTTCTCCAGCGCCTTGTTGATGATTCTTTCCAGTTCGACTGGCACCTCGGGATTCAGCCGTACGGCAGGTATGGGGGCCGAGTCCAGAATGGCTTTGAAGATGACTCCAGTGCTTTCCCCCCGGAACGGCAGCGCGCCGGTAGCCGCCTCGTATAGCACTGCGCCAAACGAGAACAAATCGGTTCGGGCGTCCACTTCCTTGGCCCGGACTTGCTCGGGCGACATGTAGGCGACCGTTCCCAATGTCGTTCCCGGCGTGGTCAGGTGCTCTTCCTGCGACAGAGTGGGTTGTGCCATTGCCGTAGCCGCTCCGCCATCGGCAGGCACAGGTGTCACTTTCGCCAGCCCGAAATCCAGAATTTTGGCGTGGCCGCGCTTGGTGGCAAAAATATTGGCGGGCTTGATGTCGCGGTGCACAATGCCGGCAGAGTGAGCGGCATCGAGGGCGTCGGCGATCTCGATTCCCAGCGACAACAAGGTTTCAATTTCCAGTGGACGCCCCGCAATGCGCTGCTTCAGCGTCACCCCATCCAGAAACTCCATGACCATGAACGTACGGTCATCCTCCTCGCCTATGTCGTGGATGGTGCAGATGTTGGGATGATTGAGTGCCGAAGCGGCCTGCGCCTCGCGCCTGAAGCGGGCCAATGCCTGCGGATCGTGAGCCACGTCATCGGGCAGGAACTTCAGCGCGACAAAGCGGTGCAGGCGTGTGTCCTCCGCCTGGTAAACCACCCCCATACCGCCGCCGCCGAGCTTGGCGAGGATGCGGTAATGGGAAACGGCCGCGCCTATCATAGGGCTGAAATGTTAGGACTAGCGGTAGGTCCAGTCAATGAATGATCGGCGATCAACTCCTACTCGCGCCGATCGCTTGAAAGCCGTGAACTGCCAAACCAGCGGCACTCTGGTGGAGGAGGCTGAGATACGGCGTCGGTTCCAGTTGCACCGCCAGGCCCTGTCGTAGAGAGCCGTGGAATACCGGATCACCGGTAGGGTTCTCGAAATCCGCGATGACGACGGTGTCCTTGTCGGACGGCTCACAATCTGTTTTCGATGCGACTCCCGCGGGTTTACATCCACGGCTAACGCAGATGCCGAGCTTCGGGCCTGCACGGCGAATGCTCTATGCTGATACGAGCCCAGCTTGCTATCGTTCGAATGGATGCCCATTTCGCGCCCAACCCGCATTCTGCTGTGGATCCTGCTTGGAATTGTCCTCGCCGCCGCGATCGCCTTTGTCGTCGTCCTCTTTTATCCCGCGCCGCTCGAGCGTTGGCTCGAAGGCCGCGTCGTGCTTGCCCTGCGCCAGCACTACCAATCGCAGGTCACCCTCGAGAACCTGCACGTCACCGTCACTCCGGTGATCTACGCCAGCGCCGACAACCTGGTTGTACCTAACCCTGCCGATCCATCGCTGCCGCCGCTCATCACGGTGAAGCACCTTGCGCTCCAGGCGGGTCTGCTGGAATTGCTGCGCACACCAGTCCACATCAGTCAACTGAAGCTGGACGGCCTGGAGATCAAGGTCGGTCCCAAACGCGAGCCGGCGAGCTCTCCAGTCGCGAGCAATCTACAGCGCACAGCCACGCGAACCAGCAGGCCGCAGCATCCTACCCATCTCGCCGATTTCGTCATCGATAAGGTCGAGGCCGACGGCGCCAAGCTTTACATCCTGCGCAAGGACCCGGCGCGCGAGCCGCTGTTGTTCGACCTGCGCAAACTCCAACTGCGCAGCGCCGGCGCCCGTCAGCCGATGAAATTTACTGCCGAGCTGACGAATCCCAAGCCGCCGGGACTGATCGAAAGCACCGGCCACTTCGGGCCGTGGAACTTCGGCGACGCCGCCGTCACCCCGCTGGGCGGACATTACAGCTTCGAGCATGCCGACTTGTCGGTGTTCAACGGCATCTCGGGAACGCTGTCTTCCGTGGGCGACTACTCCGGCGTGTTGCACAACATCGTCGTGGACGGCGCCACCGACGTGCCCAACTTCAAGCTGGACCGCGGCGGCGAGACGGTCCACCTCACCACGAAGTTCCACGCCATCGTCGACGGCACCAATGGCAACACCTATCTTCAGCCGGTAAAGGCGCATTTTCTCAACTCCGACGTGGTGACCAACGGCGAGGTTGTGGGCCATGCCGGGCAGAAGGGCAAGACCATCACGCTCGACGTTGATATCGAGCACGCGCGCGTGCAGGACCTTTTGGCGCTGGCCGCGAAGTCCGAACCTGCGCTGACCGGCGGCCTCAGGCTGAAGGCCAAGCTCGATCTGCCGCCCGGCAAAGAAGCTGTGCTGCAAAGGATGGAGCTGAACGGCAACTTCCACATCTCCGATGGCCGGTTTACAAACGAGTCCGTAAAGCACGTGGTCGTCGAACTCAGCCGCCGTGGACAAGGCAAGCCCGAAGACCAAAGCATCACCGACGTTCCGTCGGACTTGGCCGGCAACTTTCGCCTGCAGAGCAGCACGCTCACCTTCGCCGAATTGCAGTTTATGGTTCCGGGAGCGGAGGCGCAGTTCAAGGGCTCCTACGGCATCCGCGAAGAAAGCCTGAACTTCGTTGGCGATGTCCGCCTGCACGCCACCTTGTCCCAGGTGGTGGGCGGCGACAAGGGCCGGCTGCTGTCTCTCTTCGATCCGATTTTCAAGAAGCACGGCGCCGGGACCTATGTGCCCATGACGATCACCGGCACGCGCGAGCATCCGCAGATCCACGTGCAGTGGGGCAAGCTGTTTGGCGGAGTGTGAACAAGCTGTGGATAGTGGATAGAGTGGTCAGTGGTCGGTTTTGTCTTCCACTATGCCGATATGCCAGCCGCATCCTCCATGCTGAACTCGATAGGTGTTAGAACTCATCTGGTCATCTCATAAATCGATCAGCGTTGTATCAGGGCACGACTTGAGAGACTGTGTAGCAAGCCGAAATCAATTTGCGCGTGGGAGGAACAGTCGGAATTACAGCAGAACCAGCCGCGCAGCGGCCTGATGGTGTTAGACCGGCGCGTAAGCGCCGGGTGTGAGTGTGGGAAAGGAACCAAGCCGCGGCAGCGGCGACACCACTCGCGACACCGTCTCTTCTGCCTGTGAGCGCGATCCGCGGCTTGTTCAGGTTCTAACCACTATCCACTATCCACTGCAGTTCAGTACTGATCCACCGGATGCCCCACTGGCGGCGTGTTGGAGGTAGCCGCGGGAGGCTGTGCTTCCGGTGCGGCCAGGTTTGGCGAAGCTGCGCTCGCGGGCACTCCATGCCGGCCAATCACAGCCTCGCCCGGCTTCAGCTTGCGGCAGCATCCGCTCACCATGTCGCCTTGCGGCAGATAAATTTCGGCGGAATAGGGACTCGAACGTCTTCTGCACGGGATCCCGGCAAACACTTTTTTCGATGGTGGCGGACAGGCCGTAGCTTCCATTGGCTGGCAACAGGCCATCCTGGCGGTGCCATTCCCAGGCGTTCTCTTCGGCCACCCAATAGAACGCGCCGTCAAAGTATCGATCGGGCTCGTTGTAACCAACGTAGCGCGCCTCGCCGTTGGCGAACTGCACGCTCCAGTTCGGGTAATACCCGAAACACACCATGTCGGGGGGATTGCGCTCTCGGGGAACGCCGGGATTCTCGATCTTGGGCGTTTTGGGGGGCGCGGTTGGGCCTTGCGAAGTGACCGTCTGCGCAGCGGCTTGACCCAGCGCCGGAATTGCGGCTGCGCACAATAAGAGGAGCAGAATTGAAACCACGCCTGGCATCGTCCGTTGCATCCGATCACCCTCCCGACAAAGATAGTTACTGCAGACGGTCGCGCGCGTCAACTAGTAATTTTGTGCCGCATCGGACAGGTTGGCAATGGCACATGAGTAACGCCATCTTTGGCATCCCATGCCCCCAATTTGTTGAGATTACTACGGTAACTTGGATTCACCTCCGGTCTTTGCGGCCCGCGCGATGCCCTTACGCACCACCTGTTCGATTGTCTCGCGCAGACCCATGGCAGCCAGCGCTTCCAGCCCAACCCAGCGCACGTCGCTAACGTCGCTGGCCGCGCGCGCCTCGCCGGAAAGCGGCCGGCAGAGATAATCGATCAGCACGTAGTGAAATTGCGTGCGCCCCAGGGGATCGGTGAAGATGCTGTCGAAGACATCGAGGACCTCGCCCGCTTCGACCTCGAGGCCGGTTTCTTCCAGCGCCTCGCGGCGCACGCCATCGCGCAGCTTCTCGCCGAGTTCCAACAAACCGCCCGGCACCGACCACTCTCCCAGCAGCGGCTCGCTGTCGCGGCACACCAGCAGCGCCCGGCCGCCGCTCACAATCACGGCGCCCACGCCGATCAGCGGTTGTTCAGGATAGTCGCGTTTCATAAAAGCAGCAATTAGGGAGACTCTGATTAAGCCTCAGCTTTGAAAGGGCACGGCTTCAGCCGTGCCGCACCACAGCCCAAGAAAGCCCGGCCTTTGCGCCTGAGGGCAACATCGAATGGTTCATTGAATTCGTAAACGGACCTCTGATTCACCACACTATTTTGTAATCGATAAATCCTAACAGGCCGTAATTGCCAAGCGTTTTCTCTTTACAGTTTAACGCCAAACGTTATACGCTATTCAGGTGATCAAGTCCTTCCGCTCGCCGGAAGCGGAGCAACATCACCGACGACAACGGGTCAAGAAATTTCGGGCCTGCGAGCGCATTGCACAGCGCAAGTTGCGGCAGTTGGATATTGCGGTTGAGCTCCGTGATCTGCGATCGCGCTCCGGGGAATCGCCTGGAGGCGCTGAAGAGTGACAGGGAGGGGCAATACAGCATTCGCATCAACGACCAGTGGCGAATTTGTTTCGCTTGGCGAGACGGCGACGCTTACGAAGTAGAGATTGTTGATTACTACTGACAGAGGGACCCATGGCCAAAACCGATCGACTTCCGCCTATCCATCCCGGCGAAATCCTGCGCGAAGATTTCCTGAAGCCCTTGGGGATCAGCATGAATCGGCTGGCGCTGGATCTGCGTGTGCCGGTCACGCGCATAGCTGAAATCGTGCACCAACGCCGCGGAATCACGCCTGACACGGCTTTGCGCCTGGGCCGCTACTTCAATACCAGTGCCCGCTTCTGGATGAACGCTCAGTCCAGCTATGACCTGGAAACCGCTCAGGATCGACTGCAACGCGCGATCGAGCGCGACGTCCGCCCGCTGGTGGCCTGACCGCGTTGTCGTTAGGCGTTCGTTCCGCCATCCACCGTAAGACTCGCCCCGGTGATGTAAGCGGACTCCGGACCGGCGACGAACGCCACCAACGCCGCGACCTCATGAACCATTCCGTAGCGGTTGAGCGCGGTCGCGGCCTTCTGAGGCACGGCCCACTCGCCCGCCGCAGGATTCAACTCCGTATCGATCGGACCCGGCTGGATGTTGTTGACCGTGATCCCTCGGCCCCCAACCTCGCGCGACAACCCCTGGGTAAACATCTTCACGGCTCCCTTGGTGGCTGAGTAGGCTACCAGCCCGGGCGTCATGGCGCGCTCGCCCACGCAGGAGCCGATCATGATGATGCGGCCGCCGTCCTTCATGTGCTTGAGTGCCGCCTGCGTCGCCACCAGCGTGCCGCGCACATTGATGTCAATCACTCGATCGATTTCCTCCAGCGTGGTCTCTTCGAACGTTTTTGGAATGGCAGTGCCGGCATTGTTCACCAGCACATCCAGCCGGCCGAAGGTCGCGACCACCTTGTCGATCGCTGCCTTGATCGCTTCGCTGTCGGTCACGTCCGCCTGGATCGCAATCGCCTTCCCGCCCTCGAGTTCGATCGCTTTGACGACGGCCGAGGCCGCCTTGGTGTCCTTCGCATAAGTGATGGCCACGGTCGCACCGTCCGCGGCCAGACGCTTCGCGATCGCAGCGCCAATACCTCGTGAACCGCCGGTAATGAGTGCCACTTTTTCGTGTAATGGAGACATGGAATTCCCTCGCTTTTCTGTGGACGACTCATCACTCACGGACGAGCTGACCAGGATCTTGATTGGACCTGGGAGTCAGGTCTTTGTCTGATGTACCGTTGTTGCGAGCGGATTCGCCACTTTTTTTGAACAGACCATCGCGATGGGATCGATGCTGCCGGGAGTTCAGCAATCAGCGGTCAGCCCGTCGGTCTGTCCGGGAGTTCGAGCAAGAGCTCAGGCTGCGTGCCGAGTATCGACTGCTGATCTGATGCTGATCGCTATCTTGGACTGTACTCCACGTTGAAGAAGTCCGACGGGGTGAATCCCGCGATCTTCCATGCCTTCGGCCCGAGCTTCAACTGCAGGCGCATTTGGACGCTGCGCCGCTCCGCCACCTGGGTTGGCTCGTACGGCAAAGCGTCCATCTGCATCTCGACCGTGGCCGAACCGCGTCCGTTTTCCGCCGTGACCTGCAGCAACTGATAGCGCAGATTGACTTCACTGAATTGTTGAAAGAACGCTCGTAACTGCCCTTGCAGGTTGGAGTAACTGTCCAGTTCTTTCTTGTCGAATACGGACAGTACTAACTGGAGGTTCTGGGTCTGCATCCCCAACCGCAACGGCTCCAGCACCTGCCGGATCACCTCATCGCTCACGCTCGTGTCCTGGCTGGCAGGCGCAGCTTGCTGGGCGGGCGCCGCAGCCGCCACTGCCAGTAACACCGCCATCAAAGCAGTTTCGAGTTTCAAGTTTCGGGGTTCCAGTCTTTACGGCAGTTTCAAAGCAGTTTCGAGTTTCAAGTTTCGAGTTTCCACTTTGGCGTACCGCAAATTCGGGCAGCCCACGGCGCAGGCGCAGGCTTCGGCAGCAGCTTGAAACTTGAAACTGATGTCATAATACTGGTTTAGCGGCCGGCGTGCAGCGTGCGTCGATCAGATCTGCTGCCGAAGAACAATGGGGGCGGACCGAACGCAAACTCATCCTTCAGGCACAGGGATGCGAACCCGGTTTTTGCAAGCTGCCGGAGGGCGCAACTTTCTTACGCGCCAAGGGTTAGTGCCGATGTGGGCAGCATCGCGCTAGATCGAATTATGCTGGCTGGAGGCGCTCAACAAGCACTGTCGCCCCCCGCCGCGATACGGGGCGAATTGACTGAACCGGTCGTTTTAGAGATGCTGAGCGACGCCGAGGTCATGCTGCGCGTGGCCGCCGGCGACGACACTGCCTTCGATTATCTGGTTGAGAAGTTCCGCCGGCCGATGGTCAGCTTCATGTATCGCATGACCCATAATCAGGCGGTGGCCGAAGAACTGGCGCAGGAGGTGTTCCTGCGGGTTTACCGCTCGCGCCAAAGCTATGCGGCGAGCGCCAAGTTCACCACCTGGTTATATCGTATTGCGACTAATCTGGCGGTGAACCATGCGCGTGACACCAAGCACGAGCGGCCGGAGAACACGGTCGCCATCGACGAGCCCGACACCGAAACCGGCATGACGGTGGACGTACCCGATACCGGCTTGACGGCCGAACAGAACCTGCTGCGCCGCGAGCGACTGGCCGCGATACGGCGCCAGGTGGAGGCCTTGCCCGAACGCCAGCGCATGGCCGTGATTATGCACAAGTATCAGAACATGGACTACAAGCAGATCGCAGCGGTGCTGAAGTTGAGCGAATCGGCAACCAAATCCCTGCTGTTTCGCGCTTATGAAACTTTGCGCGAGACGTTGAAGCAATATTTGTAAGGATGCAGTTATGATGTGCGAAAACCTTCGTCAGGAATTGATGGAAGCGGTGCTGAGCGGGCCGGAAGCGGCTTCGCCCGAGGCGCGGGAGCATCTGCGGAGTTGCTCAGCTTGCGCCAACGAACTGGCCTCGTTCAGCGAGACCATGGCACTGCTCGAGGAATGGCAGGCGCCGGAGCCTTCGCCCTATTTCAACTCACGCTTGCGGGCGCGGGTGCGCGAGGAAGCGGATGCGCCGGCGCGCAGCTGGTTTGCCTGGCTGCGCCGTCCGGTGGCGGCGGTGGCGGCGGCCGTGCTGATTGCCCTGGGCGTGAGCCTGCTGGAGATGGATCGCTTCAACCAGGACCACAATACGCTCGCCACCAATGATGGTACGGTGCGCGTAGTGAACGCTCCTGGCACCGCGGTCGGCGATTTGCAATATCTCGACAAGAATGCCGACCTGTTCAGCGAGTTCGACGCACTGGACGGGCAATCCTCAACGGAGTAAGGAAAAACATTGCGCCTGGCCAAGCACATGTCGCTGGTTGCTGTGCTGACCGTCGCCTCGCTGCCCGCGCTGGCTGCTCCGGGCTGGCAATATCGCTCCTCACCGCACGCCTTCGCCGGAATGGGATGGCAGCATCGTAGCTCGCCGCCGCCGGCGCAGCATCAGAGTTCGCCGCCGGCCAATCATCAGAACTCCGGCCAGCCTACCTATCACCTGAACGGTCCCGGTCCCCATCGTGGCGATTGGCTGCGCAGGTATGGCTCCTTGCCTCCAAGCCAGCAGGAGAGACAACTGCAAAACGATCCCAGTTTTCGCAGCCTGCCTCCACAGCAGCAGAATCAACTGATGAACCGGCTGCGCTCATTCAACAGCCGGCCTCCGGAGCAGAAACAGCAAATCCTGAACCGGATGGAAACCTTCGAGCACATGTCGCCGCAGCAACAGCAGCAGGCGCGTAACCTCTTCCAGCAGTATCACGCCCTGCCGGAAGACCAGCGCAACAAGGTCTCGCAAGCCTATCGCCGGCTGCGCGGCATGCCGCCTTCGGCGCGCGCTGAGTTGCTCAACTCCGACGAGTTCCGCAACAACTACACCCCTGAACAACGCGACCTGCTGCGCGGCATGACCGACCTGAACGTCACACCGGGACGATAGGGCCGAGAAACTTGCTGCGCCGGTTACTCAGCTTCGGCTTGTAATCGCCTGACTTCAGATTCAAAGAAGATTTCAATTCGGCTGGTAGTCCAGACCGCGACCCCGGTTCCAAAGAAGTCCGTGTCTTCAGTCCAGATGCCGCATGAAAGCGCAAGGGCCGACGCCAGTATGGGCCAATCCTCTTCGTCACGTCCGCGCTGCCGCACTCGCGCTTCCTGCTCAAAAAGGCCATACGCGTCGCGATCGATGAGCTCGATAGCATGGACTAGATATTCGAGAGTTGCCGGTAAATCGGTAAGCGCCCTGCCGCGACTCTTGAATAAGTCGGGTAAATACCGTTCGGCATCGGCAAAGGCTACATCCGGAGTGAAAAAGCGCAAGCCTTGGTCGGAGTAATTCTCAATTAGCTTTCGAACCTGGCGGCCCAGAACTGCGCGAATGATGATGTTGGCGTCGATAATGATCATTTACCGAGACGAATCCTTGCGGCCGCGGCGCAGCCGCTTGAACTCCGTCACCCAGCCCTCTTCGTCCACATCCGCCAGAGCCTCTGCGAGCCGATCGGCGGCGGCCTTGAGTTCGGAAAGGTCGGCAGTTTTGCGCTGTTTGCGCGGCGTAGGAACGTAGATTCCTAAAGTCTCTCCTCGGCGCGTAACCGCGACCGGAGTATCAGACTCCAGGAATGCAGCCATTCGCTCACGGAACTCTCGAACGCCAACCTTGATAGCGGACATGACGCGATCTCCTTGCTGTTTCTAGTGTACACTTAGATGTACACATACGCAATAAACCGGCACAATGCGTTCCGTGTGACGGGGATGGACCTGCGCGCCCCTGGAAAAATCGTTTAACATTAGGCTTCCCGTCAACATTGCCCACTTTCCGGCAATTTTGCGGACTTCCATGATCGACCTCATTCGCAACAGCTATCGTTACCGCGAGCTGATCTGGGCGCTGGCGCTCAAAGAGCTGAAAATCCGCTACAAGCGGTCGGTGCTGGGTTTCATGTGGGCGCTACTCAACCCGGCGCTGCTCATGCTGGTGCTGACCGTCGTCTTTTCCAGCATCATGCGCTTCCCCATTCCCCATTACGCGATCTTTCTGCTGAGCGTGCTGCTGCCCTGGACGTTTTTCGCGCAGTCGCTTTCCTATGCGGTCGAATCCATCGTCACCAACGGCGACCTCATCAAGAAAATCGCGGTGCCGAAGCTGGTTTTTCCCATGGCGGCGCTGGTATCCAACCTCATCAACCTGCTGTTGTCGCTCATCCCGCTCGCCATCCTGGTGCCCCTGCTGCGGCATCCGTTTTACTGGACCTGGATCTATCTTCCCGTGCCGCTGCTGGCGCTGGCCATTTTCACTCTAGGTATGACGTTCTTCTTCGCCGTCGCCAATGTCTTTTATCGGGACGTGGCGCACATTCTGCAAATCGTTCTGTCGGCTTGGTTCTACCTCACTCCAATCATCTATCCTCTCGACCTCATGCCGGCCAAGTACCACTGGTTGTTCAAGCTGAACCCCATCATCTACGTCATCAATGGATTTCGGCTTTCCGTCTACTACGGGCAGCTGCCCCACCTGCAGTCCATCGCTGCGTCGTTCGTTTGCGCGTTCATTAGCTTGATCATCGGATTCTCGATCTTCCGGAGATATCAGGATAGCTTTGTCTTCTACGTCTAATTCGCCCGCGTTCGGCCTTGCGCCCATCATTCGGCTGCAAAACGTGACCCAGCGCTTCCGCGTCATCCAGGAGCGTCCCGACACGGTGCGCGAGCTCTTCTCCAAGCTGTTCCGGCGCCAGACCAGCTATCACGATTTCGAGGCGGTGAGGAACGTCTCATTCGACGTGCCCGCGGGACAGATGCTGGGGATCATCGGACGCAACGGCTCCGGCAAGAGCACCCTGCTGAAGATCATCGCCGGCGTCTATCGCCCGACCAACGGCGTGGTCGAGGTAAACGGCTCGATCGCACCGCTGATCGAACTGGGCGCCGGCTTTCACCATGAGCTGACGGGGCGCGAGAACATCCTGCTCAACGGTTTGCTCATGGGCTACTCCAAGCGCGACATGCTCGAGCGCCAGGAGCGCATCATAGAGTTCGCTGATATCGGCGACTTCATCGACGCGCCGGTCAAGCAATATTCCTCCGGCATGTACATGAGGCTGGCATTTGCCGTCGCCACCGAGGTCGACCCGCGCATCCTGCTGGTCGACGAGATCCTGGCGGTGGGCGACGCCGGCTTTCAGGAGAAGTGCTTCGAGCGCATTCGCACGTTTCGCGCCTCGGGCAAGACCATCCTGCTCGTGACCCACACCATGAGTGACGTGCAGCAGCACTGCGAGCGTGTCTTGCTGCTGGAGCAGGGATCCATCGTCGTCGACGGCCGCCCGGAAGAGGCCATCGCCATGTACAAGAGCCTGGTCACCCCGGAGCTGGTCGGCGCAGATTAGGCGCTGCTACCCATGCACGTCGCCTTCGTCCTACCTCGCTTTTATCCTTATCGCGGCGGATACGAAAATTCCATTCTGTCGCTGGCGAAGTATCTCGTCGCGCACGGTCATCGCGCTACCGTCTTCACCACCACGGCCGACGATCTGGAAGCCTTCTGGCTGCCCGGGTTCAAGACCTTCCCGGAAGAACAATTCTCGCTCGAAGGCATAACCGTGCGCCGCTTTCCCATCGACTACAACGCGCTGCGCCGCCGCGCGACTCGCCTGTTGGGACTGACGCCGTATTGGCGGTGGAAGGCGCAGCATTGGCGCCCATCGTTTCGTGTGCGCGGCCTGGCCGAGGCGTTGCGCGCCCTCGATGCCGATCTGTTTCACGTCGGACCGCTGCCCTACAACAGCCTGATGTACGCCGGACTGCACGCGGGCGAACTGCGCGGCATACCCGTCGTGGCCACTCCCTGCTCGCACCTCGGCGAGCCCGGCAGCAACGCCGTCGTCGAACACTATCTGCAGCCGCACCAGGTCGCGCTGCTGCGCCATTGCGACAAAGTTCTCTGCATGACGGCGAGCGAACGCGACCATCTCCGACGCCTCGGACTACCTGACCAAGAACTCGCCGTCACTCCGTTTGGCATCGACTTGCAAAATGCCGTCGGCGGCGATCCTCAGTTCCTGCAGAAGAAGTACAACGTCGATGGCCCGGTCGTTGTGCATCTTGGCATGAAGGCCTACGAGAAGGGATCGGAGACGCTGGTGGAAGCCATGAAACTGCTTTGGGCCCGCGGATCGAGCGCCTGGCTGGTCATGGCCGGGCCGAGTCTCTCGACCTTCGACGCCTACATTGCCGCGGCCGGCAAAAGTTCTCCGAGACTTCTCAACCTTCCCCCATTTGCCGACCGCGAGAAGCGCGACCTGCTGGCATCGGCCACCATCGTCGCGCAGCCCTCGCGAGTGGAGTCGCTAGGCTTGGTACTGCTGGAGGCCTGGGCCAATCGCAAGCCCGTCGTTGCTGCCGACATTGAAGTCTCCCGCGAGCTGGTGCGCAGCAGCGGAGGCGGGGTGACTGTTTCCTTTGGCGATGCGCAACATCTGGCGGAGGAACTGGAAAACTTGCTGCGCGATCCCGCCGCCCGCGACGCGATGGGTGCAGGCGGATACCAGAAGGCCGCGGACTACGAAGGGGACGTACCCTGGAGCAGGTTCGTTGCTGAATTTCAGCGGGTAGTACGGGGCGCCGGGCCACCATAGTCGATTGGAGGAGGTCTTCAGGAGTGCACGAAACCGATGGTGCCCCACGTTCGCCCATCTTTTGGGCTAACGTGGGCCCAGGTTAGCGTCCAAAAGACAGACGCGAACCTGGGGCACCCAAGCTATTATGACCATCATGCCTTCCCACCCGCACCGTGCGGCCCCCGGCCAGAACCTTCTCTTTGACGCCGATGACACCCTGTGGGAGAACAATATCTACTTCGAGCGCGCCATTGCCAACTTCATCTCCTTCCTCAACCATCATGAATACACGCCCGACCAGGTTCGCGAAGTGCTCTGGGAAGTGGAGCGCGAGAACATTCGCCGCCACGGCTACGGCATGCATAGCTTCGCGCTGGCGCTGGTGAATTGCTTCGAGCAGTTGTCGGTCGAGCCGCTTACCCCCGCGCTGCACGACACCATTCGTGGCTTCGCCTACGCTATCGCCGAGCATCCCATGGAGATCCTGCCGCAAGTACCGGAGACGCTCGCCGAATTGTCTCAGCGCCACCATCTTTTCCTGCTCACCAAGGGCGACATCACCGAACAGACCGGCAAGCTGGAGCGCTCCGGCCTGAAGCAGCATTTCGTGGCGGCGGAAGTGGTCGCCGAAAAGGACGCTTCCACCTACGCCGCCGTCGTCGAGAAGTACGCGCTGGTACGCGAGCAGACATGGATGATCGGCAACAGCCCCAAGTCGGACATCAATCCCGCGCTCGCCGCCGGCCTGCACGCGGTCTTCGTGCCGCACCATAACACCTGGGAGCTGGAGCGCGGCGAGGTGAGACCGGAGGGCGGCAACGGACGTCTGCTGGAAGTAGCAAGCTTCGGACAATTGCGCGAGTGGTTTTGAGGGCCGCTCTTCGCCATTCGCTGTTCGCCTTCGCTGTTCGCTTCGCCAGAGCGCCCGAAGCCAATTCTGGCGAAGGGCGAAGAGCGAATGGCGACCAGCGGCCTTCCTGACAACTGGTTTTGTGAAACTCACATCCAACCTGTTTGGCCCAAACAGCAACTCACATGTTGGTTTCACGAGCTCGAATCTGCCGTCTGCTGCCCGCGATCTTCGCCGCTCTGCTTTTGCTTTCGGCCTGCCATCGCACCGACGCGGGCTCACCGCTGGCGCCCAATGCCTTCATCGGCGGCTCGGGCGAGCCCACCATGCTGGCCGCTTACATGCCGTGGTTCGGGCAGCCGGGTCACATCAATGTCGGCTATTCCTCGCAAGACCGCGTGGAATTAGAGAAGCAGATCGATCAAGCCAAGCAGCTCGGCATCACCGCCTTCGTCGTGAACTGGTACGGGCAGCACCACAGCTTCGAAGACAAAGCCTACGCGCTGATGCAGGAGGTCGCCGCCGAGAAGAACTTTAAGGTCGCGATCATGTACGACGAAGACGATAGCGACCCGGCAACCGAAACCGACGACATCATCGCCGATCTGCAGTATGCCTACGATCACTACATTGGACCGCAAGCGGTTGTGCCCCGCGACGCGTATCTCACCTACAACGATCGCCCGCTGCTGTTGATTTTTCCCAAGGGCGGGCGCGTCGATTGGAACCGCGTACGCCAGGCGGCGAATGGCTGGGCCGAACCGCCGCTACTCATCTATAAGGACATTCATCCCGACCTGGCCAATGACTTCGACGGTTTCTACGCCTGGGTCAATCCGGGCAAGCCGGGATGGCAGCCCAATGGCAGCAATTGGGGCCAGCAGTATCTCGACAACTTCTACAAGACCATGGCCACCGACTATCCCAACAAGATCGCCGTCGGCGCGGCATGGCCGGGATTCAACGATTCCGCAGCCAGTTGGACCCAGAACCGCAAGATGGACTACCGCTGCGGCCGCACCTTCATCGATACCATGCGGATGTTCCGCCGCTACTACGATCAGCAGCATCCGCTTCCCTTCCTCATGATCGAGACCTGGAACGACTACGAGGAAGGTACCGCCATCGAGAAGGGCGTGCCTACGTGTAAGTAGATAACCGCCGTCGGCGCCGTTGAAGCCGAACGAGGCGCGAATGAGCGGGCCGATTACGTGGAGAAAAATCCGGCTCGTCTCCGAGGACAAATCTACCGCTCTTTTTCTATTTTTTCCGGTCACAGCACCTCGCCGAACCCAAGATACGCCGCAACGTATACTGGAACCGATTCGTCCGCCCTCGCACGACGTGCTATGCGCAAATCAGTCCTACTCGCTTTTATGCTCTGTATCTTCCCGGTCTGGTTGCCCACGCCCAGCTCAGGCTCCGATAAGAGGCACGACCCGGAAACGGTGCTGGTCAAAGTAGAGGGTTGCCTAAAGATGTCGGCCACCGAGTACGTCATCATTGACGATACGGGCACCAGACACAACCTGATCGTCAGCGCGACCAAGCTCAGCCACTACGTCGGACACCGTGTCCAAATCATCGGCGAAACCACAACTAAAACCGTCGACACCACCCAGGCGGGCATCGCCTCCAGTGCCGCGGAGGTATCTGCAATCAGAGTGCAGAGCAGCAGACCGATCGGCGGCAGGTGCGACCATTAGATCGGCACCCGGCACCGATCGCGGCCTTCGTCTTAAGCGCCCGCTTCCGGCATTAAAGGCAAATCACCTCAGTCGGCCATTATCTGGCAACACATGCGGCAACGCGACGGGTAAGTAGTTTCGTCGACCCTGATGGTTTTGAGAGAGCACGGGTCC
This sequence comes from uncultured Acidobacteriaceae bacterium, assembly GCA_963713465.1. Taxonomy (GTDB): domain Bacteria; phylum Acidobacteriota; class Terriglobia; order Terriglobales; family Acidobacteriaceae; genus Bog-257. The sequence goes on along the minus strand of CAVQLZ010000010.1, from coordinate 259,866 downwards.
AGCCGCGCAAGCGCCAGGTGCCCCAGCCTTTCGCCCTCTGTTGGCGAAAGGTTGGGACATCATCACGCTGTATCTCACATTCCATCAAAGTGATTCTGGCCGACTCCATCTACTCTCGTGATACGTTTTCACTAACACAAGCCCGACTTCCGCTATAAACCAGAGTAGCGCATAGCCTTGCTGCCGATAGTTCCTATGAGTTAAGGCCGCGCGCTTGCCGGACTACGGCGATTTTCCGCTATAAATTCCAGCTTCATCAACTTAGGCCACCTGCGCGGGAACATATAATTCCTAGAACTTCGTTCCCCACAAATTCCGCCGCGCTCTTCGCCTGAAATCCCATGAGACCTGGAGTCAGCTAATGCAACTGTTCCGCCCTCATAGAATCCGTCGCTCTGTTTTGCTCAACGATCGCTATGGAGTGCTGTGCGTAACTGCTCTAATGTTGTTGTTCGCGCTTGGCTGTGGAGGCGCCGCTTCTACCGACCCGGTTCCACAATCGCAAACTCCCGCCGCGCAGCCCGCCGACCCTCCCGCCGGTTCGTCCACTCCGTCATCTTCACCGTCGGATGGAGGCACGCAGTCTTCCGGATCGACAACGCCGTCGCAGTCAGGCACTCCCACCTCCAGCCCTTCGACTCCCCCGGGCGTTCCAGGTTCGGCCGTTGTGCACTCGGCCGTACAGTCCCTCCCCGACTGGCAATGGTGCACGGCGAAGCTCAACGGTAAGCCCTGCGCCAGCGGTCTGGGCAATGCGACGTCGAGCATCACCCAGGATCAGCAAACTCCCTCGCTGAGCGGCAAGTCGTCGCAATTCATGCTCGGCGGTAAGACGGCCTACTCCAATGCTTTGTGGTGGAAATCGTTCGGCCCGAACAGCACGCCCACGCACTTAGTCTACGATCTCTACTTTTATATGGACGATCCTAGCTTGCCCGAAGCCCTGGAGTTTGACATGAACCAGAGCTTTGGCGGCGTGCGCTATACCTGGGGAACGGAGTGCAGCTATCGCAACACCGGACATTGGGACATCTGGAACCCAAAGGCCGAATCCTGGGAAACTACCTTGGTACCCTGCCCGGTAGTTTCCGCCAAGACCTGGCACCACCTGACCTGGACTGTCGAGCGCGTGAACGATCAGGTGCACTATATAAGCGTAGCTCTCGATGGCAAGGTCAGTACTGTGGACAAGTACTACAACCCGCAACCAGACTATGGAGGCAGCGACCTGAATGTCGCCTTCCAGATGGATGGCGACTATCGCCAAGACCCATACTCCGTCTGGCTGGACAACGTGAGCCTGTGGTCCTGGTAGAACGGGAGCGCCAACAAGGATTTGGAGCTTGTCGCGAGCGCAGCCGAAGGAACCCGCCCGCAAATTGCCCTTGTGATGGTCTTTGCGGCCTGCTTCTGGTACCCTGCTAAGCTGCGTGAATTGGGGCGCGCGAGGCAACGCGACGCATCGTTCCTAAAAGCTCTGGAGGCAATTTTGGCTCAATTTCATAAGCAGGTTTTCTCTTCCCTACTGATTGCTTTGCTGTTGGCGCCGGCTTCGTTTGCGAAAGAAGATTCGCACGAGCTGCTGGCGAAATCATTTCAGCAGGCCGATATCTGGACCCAGGGTCCGGTAAAGCTGGCGGCGAAGGTCCGTCTGCCCCGTCCGGACGGCACGGACATCAACGTCGACTACACAATTTCCTGGGCGGGCCCCGACAAGTGGCGCGCCGAGTGGAGCGCTCCCGGCTTGCAGCAGGTCACGGTCCTCAATAACGGCAAACTCTCGTTTTTCAGCAACCAGACCGCGCCGCTGCTGTGGGCGATGCTGTTTGATTCGGCGCTGGCCGGTCTCGACGGCGGCAATCCCGCCGGCCCCTACAATGTGCCTCCCATGGACTGGCAAAAGGCGAAGCTGGACACCTCGAAGAAGAAAATCGGCAGCGTCGATGCCAAGTGCATGGCCTTCGGCCAGCCGGTAGAGACGCTTTGCGTCGATCCGACGACCAGTCGCTTGCTCAGCGCAGATGCCGATTTCACCACCTTCGAATATAGCGACTACCTCACCGCGGGCAGCAACTCTTACCCGCAGACGGTGAAGGTCAACTTCAACAAGCAGTTGTTGCTGGAAGGCAAGGTGACGGTCACGCGCGGCGACAAGTTCGCGGACGCGCTCTTCACTGCTCCCGACAAGAGCACGAGCGTCGATTTTCCCGCCTGCGCCGATGTGGACAAGAACTTCACCGCTCCCCACCTGAACAAGAGTATTCCGCCGAAGATGCCGGACGCGGCGAAGAAAGCTAAGAAGTACGGCATAGTGTGGATGCTGGCCTCGGTCGGCAAAGACGGCTCGGTGACCAAGGCCACGGTCGTGGGCGGCGATCCCGACCTGACGGCTGCCGCCACCGACGCCGTGAAGCAATACAAGTACACCCCTTACCTGCGCTGCGGACAGGCCGTGGAATTCCAGAAGCTGATTGTGGTGCCGTTCCTGCCCACGTCGTCGGCGCTTCCCGAGGAGCCGAGTCCCACAAAGTAGGATTCCCTCACCCGAGCGCGAGTGGATCTGCGCGGTGCCCCAGGTTCGCGGCCTTCTCTTGGACGCTAACCTGGGTCGCGGCTCAAAGTCGCCATACCTAACCTTGCCCCCCCTTAGGTACTAACGTAACTTCGCCGTGACGAAAACTCTTCGATTCCACCTTACGCCGGGGATATAAGTACCTGTTGCAACCGCGGTGGAAGCGGACTTTTCGGGCAAACCAGCCAGAGGCAAAGCCGGCTTCCGCCGCGGCACTGCATTTGTTGACCTTCAGGCGGCTCCGGGAAAGAGAACCAAAATGAAAGCCACTTTGCTCGCACTTCTCACAGTTATATTCGGCCTTGCGCTCGCCGTCCACGCGCAAAGCATGGTGGAGTACTCGACTCTCTCGACGCAGTCGGCGGCCACGTCCGCGGCGGCGGCCCGCGCGACCCGCCACGGCGCCACACAGCAGCCTATCGATTACTCCCACGCAGGCAGCCACACCGCAAAGGTGTGGCAGGAAAAGCGGGCGCGCGGCAACCCACAACCTCCCGCGAAACCTGACTTGCCCGCGGTGTTTGTCCTCTCCAACGGAGAGCGTGTGGAAGCTGCGAATTACTTGTTGACCGTGGATTCGCTGCGCATCGAGGACGAAGGCAAAGAGCGCACCATTCCCATGAGCTCGCTCAACCTCGACGCGACCGTCGCTGCCAACCATGAACGCGGCGTCAACGTCAAAATTCCCACCGACAAGACCCAGATCATGCTCAGCTTCTAGGCCTTAGCCCCTGAGGGCGATCAGCATCTGGTTCAGAGTCTCCCTAGTTATCAGCCCACGGCACTGTCAATCGCCGTAGATGTAAAAGGTCTTATTGCACGTGTGCAGCGTCTTCTCGGGTTGCGAGTATCCCATCAGAGTGACGGCTTGCAGCCCGGGGCGAAGGACCGTTGCAGGCAAGAACACGAAATAGGTGGCCTCGTACATCGGCTTTCTTCGATAGAAAAAGGGTAGCAACAGCCGATCACCCTCCACGACGCGATCGTCAACCTTGGCGTAGATCCTGTCCATGGCGAGTGGCTCATCGTCAGGGTGCAGGATCGCCCATCCTTCCAGGAGTACACCATCGGGAATCGCAGTATGAATCGGCGCAGTCAGGGTTCCCCGACCAGCAAGCCGGGACCCGTTCACGGTGATGATGTCGCACAACAGAAAATCAGCACCAGCATCGTCGGCTGTGAATGCCAGTTCGTGGCGCCAATCGCGATCGGAGAGGACACGGCCATCTCTAAAATTAGCGTTGTGTGACATGCGATCGAAGGGCTTTTTGGTTAGCTCCAATGCCCAGGATGGAGGTGGCTCTATAGGCACGCTCAGTCGCGCTCCGACTGGCAAGGCGTCGAACACATGGAGATAGGTGCGAAAGTGACCATCCTGCCACTGCGCAATATGCCACCCTGCAGCGCAGCAGATCGCTATGGCGAGCATACCCGCAACTCCGGCCGCGCGCGCCCACCTGGAAAAAGGCTGCACCGCCAGCCACAACACCACGACAGCCACCACCAGTCTGGGGATGAACCAATATCGTTCGCCCGCTCCGTTCAGCAATCCCAGCCATTGCCCGCCGGCGTCGGCGCTGACTGCAACCGGTGAGGTCAGCGAAGCTGCAATGACGGTGACTCCAAGGAGGAGCATGCATCGAAGCTCGAAACTACCTCGGCGCGCGCTCCATGCCACAAAAGCAAGAACCACCATTAAGAGGCAAGCGCCGAAGATCCAGGAACCGATCAGTGACTGTATGAATTGCGGAAACCGGTAAAGGCTGGGTAGAAAGCCAAACAGCAGCCAGCGAACTACGATTTTGCAGAACAAGGGAACGGTGGCACCCAGCGCCGTGCCGGGCGCTCTACCATTCGTCAGCAGGAGGACGCCTTGCACCGCAGCGCCTGCGGCGGTCAGCGCCAGCAGGCTGGCAGTCCGGCGGCTACGCCTGCGGAGCGCGACCAGGAGAGCGATCGGCAAGAGCAGAATGCCGAAAGGTCCGGTCAGCGCGCCGATGGTCAGGGCGGCCAGGTCGAACCAGGACCCCGCACGGCTGCGCGGCGGCTCAGCAATTAGTATGAGGAAGCTCAGCACTGCAAGCTGCCACTGCGAATTCACCAGCTTGCCCCACACCTCGCCGATGTGGGGAAGACCCAGATAGAGCAGCGCCACCACAACCCGCAGCGGGAGAATGCCTGCATTGCGCAGGCGCGGGCTGCATAGGTATATAGCGGTAACGCACTGGATTGTGAGCGCAGCTACGTTAAAGAACAGGGGAGCGTAGTAGAGCGGAAGCCACAGCGAAATACCGGCAATCAGGCGGGGAAACAGATGCAGGTATCCGTTGTAGGTGACAAAAGTAGAGTGGAGAAACCCCAGTTCATGGGCCTGCTGATAGAACACCTGCCCGTCCTCGGCGAAGAACCGCGCCCTCAGCAGTTCGTCAGGGGAGCGAGAAAAAACCAGCAGAAGAAGACAGGCTACTCCGGCCACAATCAGGGGCGTGCGATAGCTCTTGCTTTCGCTCAGCCGCGAATAGGAGACCGCCGGCGAAACCATAGGATCGGCCCAGTACGAACAGATTGCGATTGGATTTTACTTCCCAGTAGTAGCAACGGGAAGCTTTATATGCATGTGTCGTAGATTGGCGAACCAGCGCCACTTTCGGCGGATTGACGACTTACATGGAGAAGAAGGACTGTTACGAGATGCTTACTTGCGGTTCCGAATATAAAGCCCACACGCTCGCCAGGTCCTGCACGATGTGACCCAGCGATTTGTAGATGGTGATTTCTTCCGCCGAGCGGCGGCCCTCAACCTCACCCGCCAACACCTGGCCGATTTCAGCAACGATGTGATCGTCGCCAACCCAGCCGGCCGCTTTGGCCCGCAGAAATTCGCCGCCCTGCTGTAACACGCCTTCGCGGCTGTCGGCGATGAAACGCGAGCGCACCACCAGAGCGTCGTCGATTTCCGCTGGACCGGCGTAGCCGGAGCCGACAACATTCACATGTGTGCCCGGCCGCACCCACTCGCCCTGCAAAATTGGCTCGGTCGCCGCGGTAAGCGTACAGACGATGTCGGCGTCGGCGACCGCCTCGCGCACCGTTGCGGCCGGGACCACCGGCACATTCATCTGCGGTTGCATCCGCTCCGCGAAGGCGCGGGCTCGTTCGCCAGATCGTCCCCAAACCATGACCGACTCCAGATCGCGGACTTCTTGGATGGCCCGGGCGTGGCTCTCGGCTTGTTTGCCATAGCCGAGCAGAGCCAGACGGCGGGAGTTCTTGCGCGCCAAAACGTCGGTAGCCACCGCGCTCGCCGCTGCCGTCCGAATCGCGGTGATCTCGCCGGCATGGACGACGCACACCGGTGCGCCGCTGTCCGGGTCGAAGAGAATCACTACGCCCTGATGCGACTGTATTCCTTTCGCGAAGTTCTCTTGAAAGACGCTGATCAGCTTCGCGCCGAAGACCGCGTGTGCGCCCATCGCGCCCGGCATGATCCCGAAGAACCGGCCCTCGGACAGCGGAATGATGGAGCGCAGAAGTTGCCTGGTCTCGCCGCGCGAGAATGCGATCATCGCCTGCCGCACGATGGGAATGCACTTCTCGTAGGTCAGCCTTTTGGCGACTTCGTCGCGATCAATGAATCGCATGGTTCCTAGTATTGCAACGCGTCAGCGATCTGCGTGTTAGTCATAACTCGTGCGATCTTGTCTCTCATGTAGCGAATAGAGACATCATGGTGTTCTCTGTCGTAGGAATCGATGCAATCGACAGCGAGAATTACTTGCCAGTCGCGTTGGTAGGCATCGATGGCTGTCGTTCGAATGCACGCATGGGTATTAATTCCGGCGAGGATGAGGACGTCGGCCTGCAATTCTGCAAGTATTTGGTCAAGATCGGTTCCAAAGAAGGCGCTGTAACGTTTCTTCACCAGCACGCGGTCGCTGTCGGCCGGCTTGAGTTCGGGCACGATTTCGCAGCCCGGAGTTCCCTTGATTGTGCTGCGAATGCCTTTCTGCCGGACCTCGAGGAAGGCGTCGCTCAGGTCCGCTTCGAACTCCTGGCGCACCCAGATAACAGGCACTGTTTTCGAACGCATTATCCTTAGCAGATCTACTGAGGAGCCGAGGAGACGTTTTCTGTCGTCAGCAGGCCAACGATCGAGGAACTCGTTGAGCATGTCGATGACAATAAATGCTGGCTTATTCATAGGCCGCCGCTGAACAGAGTCAGGCTGGATCGTACTACTCAACCCATCTTCCCCGCGATAGGTACTGCGCGCCGATTCCCTAGCCGCTGACCACTACCCACTATCCACTGTTTTCACGCGTTCTGCCGGTTCGGCTGGTTGGTTTTGGTCAGCTCACCTACGGCCTGGTTCCAGGCGGCCACCCATGGCACAGCCAGCGAGTAGAGCAGCCGCGCCCCCATCGCGCGCAGGCTCGTGTGCTTGCTGAAGGCGCTCCAGTCCAATCGAAACGCGAAGTAGGTCTCCAGCAGAAGCACGCATAGCAGCGGTAACGCAGTGCGCGGCAGCAGAAGAATCGCCGCAATCTCCGCCGCGCAGCGCAGCGTGTTCCGCAGCAGGCGCGAGCGCCGCGTGCCCAGAACGCCGTCGGCAACGCCGTAGCGGGCCATCATGCTGAGTGCACTGCGCAGCGTGTGATGCGGGCGATAGATGGCCTGCGCGCGCTCAGGATAAACCGGCGTGGCGAACTTGCGCACAAGTAGATCGAAGCTGGTGTCTTCGCCGAGAAAGCTGGTCTCGGGAAAGCCGCCCACGCGCTGCCACAGCTCCTTGCAAAACGCCATCGACCGCGCGGTACAGGATTTCGTGGTCCCGTCGGCGCGTTGTTTCATCCCGAAGAATGGGGCCGAAGCCATGTCCCAGATGGTCTGGTCATCGGGATCGACACACGATCCGCCGAGCGCGTATTCGGCCTGACCGTTGCGAATGGGTTCGGTCAGTCGCGCCAGCCACTCGGGATCGTAAATGCAACCGGCATCGGCGCAGGCAATCACCTCGGACCGAGCGGCGGCGATGCCGACGTTGCGGCCGCGCGCAATCGGCCCGCACGAGGCCCTCAGGTTACAGCTCTCATCGCGAATGGCAATCAGGTTGGGATATTTCGAGCGCGCCGCCTGCAGTCGCTCCCAGGTGCCGTCGGTCGAGCCGCCGTCAACGATGATGACTTCCGGCCCGAGCGTCTGCTCGGCCAGCGTTGACACCAGTGCGTCAATGTCTTCGGCCTCGTTGAGGACGGTCGCGGTCACGGTGACTGTGGCATCCAATGGCAACCCCTCGATTGTAGCGTCTCGTCCGATTTCGTGAACCTGCGGGGGCCGGCTTGCGTATCCCCTACAGGTCACGATTCCGCGAACTCTCGCGTCCAACCCGCAACAGGAGGCACTATGCTTGATCCTCGTTTCCACCGCCGTCTGGCGACCCTCGCTATCTCAGCGCTAGTCGCCCTGCTCATGGCCTTACCGGCATACGCCGACGTCAGCCAGGAATTTCATCGCACCGTCCCGCTGTCGGCCGATGGCCAGGTTTCCCTGAACAATATCAACGGTGATGTCGAAATCACCGGCTGGTCGAAAAATGAAGTCCAGATCGATGCCGTGAAGACGGCGCCCGATCAGCAGCGCCTGGACAACATGCGCATCGAGGTCGATGCCAGCGGGAACTCGGTTGACATCGAAACCAAGTACCCGGAGAGACTTGTCAACAACAATCCCGGCTCAGTGCACTACACGCTGCACGTGCCGCAGAACGCGCGCATTGACAAGATCAACCTGGTGAACGGCTCGCTCGATATACAAAGGGTGTCGGGCGAGGTGAACGCGAGTTTGGTGAACGGAAAAGTGCGCGCCTCCGATCTGGCGGGCACCGCCGATCTGGCCACCGTGAATGGCCCGGTTGACGCGAACTATTCGTCGCTGAACAATGTGCGCGAGATCAAGCTGGGTTCGGTGAACGGCGCAGTCAACCTGCTGCTGCCGCAGTCGCCCAATGCCGACGTGAACGCCAGCGTCGTGAACGGCAGCATCTCGACTGACTTTCCGCTGACGGTGAAGGGGCACTTCGTGGGCAAGAGCATGTCGGGCACGCTGGGCAGCGGCGGCGTGAACATCGAACTCAACAACGTGAACGGGAGCATCCACATCGGGCCGGGCCGGGGCAGCTTGTAGGGGCAGGTAGTTCACCACGGAAGCACGGAAATCACGGAAATGGTTTTTATATTCAAATTTCCGTGTCCTCCGTGCTTCCGTGGTGAATATGATCTTCAAGACATCTCATAGCTGCGCGGCGGGCTCTCCACATCCGGCTTATGCGCGATCAGCAGCAGCGCGCCGATGCGCTTGAAGTCGCGCAGCTCGGCGGCATCCTTGAACCATTTCCCGGTATATTCCTCCGGCGTGGGCGTGAGGTCGGGAATGCGCATCGCGCGCACATCCACGTAGCCGTGATCGCGCAGCAGCTCGACGTACTCCTGCTCGGAGCGCACCTGCACCGGCACCTTCAGCTCCTCCACCCAGCGCAGCGAGTAGGCATTGTCTTTGTACAAATTGATCAGGATGTACAGCTCGCCCTTGGGCGCCAGCACGCGAAACAATTCATCCAGCGCGCGGTCCTGGTTGCCGTAGTAATAGAACGATTCCACCGAGAGCACTTTGTCGAAGAAGTTCTCTTCCCAGGGAATTTGCAGCGCCGAGCCGACGACGAACATAACGTTGTCCAGCTCGCTGGAATTGGCGCGCGCACGCCGAATCATCTCGTCCGAGACATCCAGCCCGACGACCTGTCCCCCCGCCGACTAGCTGTGCCAGCAGTCGGCTTGCCCAGCCCGCGCCGCAACCCAGGTCAAGCACCTTTTCGCCCGGCTTCAGGTTCATTAGCGCGAGCGTCTGCTGGGTGATGTTGATGTGATGGTGCTCCATCTCCTCGCCCCTGCCGGCCTCGGCCCATTCGTTAAATTCGCGACGCATCTGCTCGTCGGTGGATAGCGTGTTGTGTTCGGTCATGCGCTCCTCGCTGGTATTGCTTGTAATGACGATCGGGGTTTACCACGGAAACACGGCACACACGGAACATTGAAAACAAAAAATTAGTTCCGTGCCTTCCGTGCTTCCGTGGTGAAAACCACAGAGACGAACCGCCAATGTCGAGCTTTTATGGTACAGTCGCGGGAACTTATGGCTCAAACTCCGCAGCCACCCACCAACGGCGAGCAGCATTCGCCGCTCTACTGCCCGACCTGCGCGCGTGAAGTCGACGACCCGCTGACCTGCGGCGACTGCGCTTCGGTCATCTGTCGCGTCTGCGGCACGCCGCTGGAAATGCCTGAGGACCTCGGCATCGGCTGACGCATGGCGCACCCGGCCACAACCAGTCAGGAAGCTGCCGTCCACCCGACTTCCCTGCTGCGCGGACTGTCGCTCACCGACTCGGTGCTGCTGATGGTCGGCGGCATCATCGGTTCGGGCATCTTCCTCACCGCCGGGCCCATCGCGGCTGCCGTGCGCACGCCGCTGTTATTCCTTGGCGTTTGGCTCGCGGGCGGACTCATCTCGCTGCTGGCCTGCTTCGCCTTCGCCGAGATGGGCGCGATGTATCCCGAAGCCGGCGGGCAGTACGTTTACCTGCGCGAGGCCTTCGGCGAATTCCCCGCGTTCCTCTACGGCTGGATGGTCTTCGCCGTGATTCAAAGCGGCAGCATCGCGGCGCTGGCGGTTGGCTTTGCCGATTATCTGGGCGCATTCTTTCCGGTGGTCGCCGCGCATGCCCGCATCGTCAGCATTGGCGGCTGGTCGCTCACACGCGGCGATATCGTCGCCGTCGGCGCGATCGTTCTGCTCACCGGCGTGAATGTCGTCGGCCTCAGGCGTGGCTCGGCTCTGATCAACGTCGCGACCTGGGCAAAGTTCGTCGCCATCGGCGCCTTCGTTCTGCTGGGCCTGGCCATCGGTCACGGCCATTGGTCAAACTACTCGGTCAGCATCGCAAGCGCGCAGCCGTTTACGTTCTCGCAGATGCTCTCGGGCTTCGGCGTGGCGCTGATCGCCGTCTTCTGGGCGTTCGACGGCTGGGTGTACGTGACCTGGGTTGCGGGCGAGATCAAGAACCCGCAGCGCGTGTTGCCGCGCGCCATGGTGTTGGGTGTGCTGCTGGTTTCGCTCATCTATCTGGTCATTAACGCCGTCTATCTTTACGCCTTGCCCATAACGCAGGTCGCGAAAGAAGAGACCATCGCGCAGGCGGCCGCGGTCACGCTGTTCTCGTCGAGCGCAGGCCATTGGCTTAGCGCAACCATCGCGCTGTCGTGCTTCGGCGCGCTGTCGTGCATGGTGCTGAGCGGCGCGCGTGTGCCTTTCGCCATGGCCCGCGATCGTGCGTTCTTTCACTCGATGGGACGCTTGCATCCGCGCTATCGCACGCCGGCCGTCAGCCTGGTGGCGCTAAGCGCGCTCGGCGTGGTATTTGCGCTCAGCGGGACCTTCGATCAGCTTTACACCTACGTCATGTTCATGCAGGTGGTGTCGTATGCGGCGACGGTGGTGGGACTATTCGTGTTGCGGCGCACGCGTCCCGAGGTGCCGCGTCCCTATCGCTGCACCGGCTATCCTTACTTGCCGGCTCTATACGTGATGATCTGCGGGGCCTGGGCGCTCAACTCGGTGTTCACACGACCGAAGGAGACGCTGATCGGGATTGGCATCGCGTTTCTGGGAGCGCCGTTCTATTACTTCTGGCGACGGCAGCCAAAGCCCGCTTCGAACGCGTGCGAATAGCGCTCTGCCTCTAGCCCCGCGCCGTCTTCTCGCGCAGCAATTCCTCAATGTCGCCCAGGCGATCTCCCATCAGGTTCATCTTGGTGGCGAGGCCCTGGATCTCGGAATGGGCGCGCCGGTTGACGTCGTAGTCCAGCTCGCCGCGCAACCGGTCTTTCTTGTCCTGGCGGTTCTGGCTCATCATGATAACGGGCGCCTGGATGGCAGCCAACATGGAGAGAAACAGGTTCAGCAGGATATACGGATAGGGGTCCCACGCCTTCTGACCCAGGGCGATGTTGATGGCCGTGTACACCACCATGAAGACGCCGAAGATGATGATGAATGTCCACGAGCCACCAAACGACGCAACGTGGTCGGCAACGCGTTCGCCCACGGTGGCCTCCTTCTCAATGAGCTCATTCGGATGGCGAAGGGCGCGCACCCGGATGAGTTGCTGCGCCGCGTGATACTGATGTCCCAACACGCTCAGCATGTCCATGGCGGCGTGCGGCTTGCGCTGGATCAAAGTGAGGATGTCGTTACGTCCCACCTCGATGCAGGTCGTCTCCTCCGTCGCCGTGGCTTCCGTATAGTGCGCGGTCTGCTCCAGCATGGAGGCGAAGCCGAAGAATTCGCCCGGCCCCGGCTGGTCGATAACCACTTCCTGTTTATCGTCGTCAACCGTGGTCAAGCGCACCACGCCGGAAACCATCACGTAGGCGTGTTCCGCCGGGGAGCCCATCTTATAAATGCGTTGTCGCGGAGCAAAAGTTTTCAGCTCCACCTGGCCGGCAAGGATTGCCAGCTCATCCTCATCCATGGTGGCAAACAGCGGAACTTGTTTTAGCACTTTGGCGTCGCAGGGCATAACCGTCTCCTCGGGAGTTCGTCTGCCGAGTCTAAACGCAAGCGGGATGGTCTGAGGTCAACGCCGGTGAAGAATTTTCTGTAAAAGTGGCGAAGGTCATTCCGTCACTTGAGATAAGCGCGAACCAGCCCAATCAAGTCCTCCCCCAACTCTTCGGGAGATTCCAGCTTCTGTTCCGGGTTCATGATGTGCAGGCGGATGTGGTCTTCCAGTACCTCGGCCATGAGGCCATTCACGCCACCCCGGATGGCGGCCAGCAACATGAGAAGGTCGGCACACTCATCGCCCGAAGTCAGGGCCCGCTCCACGGCGGCAAACTGGCCGCGCAAGCGCCGGATGCGGAAGAGCAGCTTCTGCTTTTCGCGGGCAATCTCGGTGTTGGAATTTTTCTCCTGCATTTCGCTTTCCCTCATCCACTTTGCGGTTGCCTATACCATACCGGGGTATGTTATATATGGAAGACCCCGGAAAAGCAATGGCATTGCAGTGGTCTTTGGACGCGCAGAACCAGTGCGCAGCCAAATACGGGCGTTATTGGGTTTTTAACAATCTATTCATACAGGTCACGTTCAATAGGCATGCACATCCGCCTTTGGTAGCCACAAACGGGCCAGCTTCAAGGGATTAGGGAGTTGTCGTAATCCGGCAAGTCTTAGGGCTTGTGTGTGCACGGTCAGACCGGAGTTTGGTGACGTTTCTCCGGCCGTCCGCTCAGGGGATTGCATGGGGCAAGGAGGATTGATGCAGTCGGTGTGTAGACATTTTCGCCTGGGATGGATGGTGCTTACAGTCCTCGCCGCGAGCGGCTTTGCCCAAACCACTCTGACCTGGCAGGAGGTCCGTACGAAGTTTGAGGCGAGCAATCCCACGCTGCGTGCCGGTGCAATCGGCATCGAGGAATCCCGCGCCGACGAAATCACCGCATTCCTGCGCCCCAATCCCAATCTGTCAATCTTTGCCGACCAAATTGCGCCGTTTCCGGGAGGGCCACCACACGGCGCCTTTGCGTACTTCCTGCCATGGGCAAGTGGAAGCTATCTTCTGGAGCGCCGGGGTAAGCGCGAGCTGCGCCTGGAGAGTGCGCAAAAGGCGACCCAGATCGCCGTCTCCGGTCAAGCGGACCTGGAACGAATGCTGCTTTTCAATCTGCGCATGGCGTTCGTCGAGACGCTACAGGAGAAAGCGATCCTCAACCTCGCCAGGGAAAATCTCGCTTACTACGACAAGGTGCTCCAGGTAAATGGCGAGCGCTACAAAGCCGGCGGCATCGCCCGGGTTGACCTCGACCGCCTCCAGTTGCAGCGTGTGACCTATGAATCCGACCTGGCGACCGCGGAAGTGAATCTGCGCACCGCGAAGATTCAGCTGCTGGCTTTGCTCAATGACCGGACTCCGGTAGAGCAATTTGATGTCACCGGGCCGTTTGATTTTTCCGACCAGGTCCCGATGCTCGATGACGTTCGCCAGATGGCGCTGGACACCAGGCCCGACCTGCGCGCCGCTGTGCAAGCCGTCGATAAGTCCAAGACCGATCATCAACTCGCTATCGCCAACGGTTCCACCGACCCGACCTTCGGCGCCGACTTCGGGCGCAATCCGCCGATCGATGCCTACTTCGGGGTGAACGTGAGCTTCCCCTTGCGCATCTTCGATCGCAATCAAGGGGAAAAGAAGCGCACCGAGCTGGACATTGGCCGCAATCAACAGTTGCTGGATGCCACGCGTACCCAGGTTTTCAGCGACGTTGATTCCGCCTATGCCATGGTAAATAGCAACGTGACTCTCTTGCGGCCTTATAAGCAAACTTACTTACAGCAGGCTACGAGCGTGCGCGATACCATCGAGTTCTCCTACCAGCATGGAGCGGCTTCGCTGCTCGACTTCCTGAACGCGCAGGCCGACTACCGCAGCGTGCAGGTCGCCTATTTGAATCTCATTGGCGACTATCTGACCGCCGTCGCCCAACTCAGCATGGCCGTAGGACGCGAGGTGATCCCATGACGCGCCTGCGCTGGCCGGCACTGGCGATGTCGTTGGCCATGGCTTTCGCCATGCTTGGCTGTAACGGCGGCAAGAGCAATCCCGCCGCGGAAGCGCCGCCGCCGCTCAAGCTGGAACGCGTGCAGGACAGCGACGTGTTCAAGGCGGACCATCCCGATCAGTTTCCGCTGGTGCAGGCGGTTGCGCACGAGGCCACACCGGAGTTGAACGTCACCGGCACCATCGCTCCCGACATCTCGCGCGCTGTCCCGGTAATTTCGATCGCCACCGGCCGGGTGGTGCAAATCTCAGCCCGGCTGGGCGACATCGTGGAAAAGGGCCAACTGCTGCTCAAGGTACAGAGCTCCGACATCACTGGCGCCTTCTCCGATTACCGCAAAGCGGTTGCCGATGAGAAGCTGGCCGCCGTCCAGTTGGAGCGCTCCAAGCTGCTCTATGACAAGGGCGCGATCTCGCAGAACGATCTGCAAGTGGCGCAGGACACGGAAGACAAAGCCAAGGTTGACGTGGAAACCACCGCGGACAAGCTCCGCATCTTCGGCAACCAGTCGCTCGACCATCCCTCCGCCATTGTCGAGATTCGCGCTCCTATCTCCGGCATCATCACCGATCAACAGGTCACAAACGCAGCCGCCGTCGCCGGGGTCGCGACCTCTCCCAGCGGACTCGGCGCGCCCAGTCCATTCACCATCACCAGTCTCGACTACGTCTGGATCCTGTGCGACGTTTACGAGAATGATTTGGCGGATGTCCACCTCGGCGAGACCGCAGATATTCGCCTGAACGCTTACCCCGATCAGGTCTATACCGGAAGGATCGACAACATCGGCCCCATCCTGGATCCGACCATCCGCACCGCCAAGGTGCGAATTGAAGTACATAATCCCGGCGTGATGCGCCCGGGCATGTTTGTCACCGCGACCTTCCATGGACAACACAAAGTAAAGCGGGCAGCGGTTCCCGCCGACGCGGTCCTGCACCTGCACGATCGCGAATGGGTTTACGTTCCACTGCAAGACGGAAAGTTTCGCCGCACCGAAGTTGTGGGCGGCAACATGCTGCCCGGCGGCATGCAGGAAATCAACTCTGGCATCGAGCCCGGTCAGCAGGTGGTGGCCAATGCTCTGGCCTTCCAAAGCTCGGTGGAACAGTAATGATCCGCAACCTGGTCGACTTCGCGCTGAACAACCGCTTTGTGATTCTGAGCATGGCGGTGCTTCTGTTCGTCTGGGGCATGATCTCGTTCCACAATCTACCGGTCGAGGCCTATCCCGACGTAGCCAACACCTGGGTGCAGATCATTACCCAGTGGCCGGGACGTGCGGCCGAGGAGATGGAGCAGCAGGTCACGATCCCGATCGAAATCCAGATGAACGGGATTCCCCATCTCACCCATCTGCGGTCGGTTTCGCTGGCCGGCCTCTCGGTCGTGAACCTCATCTTCGATGACAGCTCCAACAACGATTGGGACCGCCAGAAGACGCTGGAGCGGCTGAGCGAAGTCACCCTGCCGCCGAATGTGAACCCGCAGATCGGCCCCGACTACAGTCCGGTCGGCCAGGTTTATTGGTACACGCTGAAGAGCACCAATCCCGCCTACGACGTGATGGAGCTGAAGACGCTGCAGGATTGGGTGGTCTCCAAGTACATTCGCTCGGTGCCCGATGTGGTCGACGATTCGGCCTTCGGCGGGATTACGAAGGAGTACCAGGTTCGCGTCGATCCCGACAAGCTGGTTTCCTACGGTCTTAGCCTGGCACAGCTTGAGCAGCAACTGACCAACGGCAACGCGAACGGCGGCGGCAGCTTCATCGAAGAGGGCGCGCAGCAAATCAACGTTCGCGAGGTCGGCCTGGTCAGCACCACCAAGGACATTGAAGAGACGGTCATCAAGACGCAGAACGGCACGCCTCTGCGCATCAAGAACATCGGCGTCGTCACCGAGGGGCCGAAGATCCGGCTCGGCCAGATCGGCAAGGCCATCCATCGCAAGGATGGAGTCGTTGAGGACGATCCCGACGTAGTCGAGGGCATCGCATTTCTCCGCAAGGGCGCCGATACCGCCACCATGCTGAAGGGCGTGCACGCCATGGTGAAGCGCTTGAACGAGCACATTCTCCCGCCCGGAGTGAAGATCGTTCCCTACCTCGATCGTGACGACCTGGTCGATTACACCACCCACACCGTGCTGCACAACCTCGCCGAGGGCATGATCCTGGTGGTGGTCATCCTGTTCGTCTTCCTCGGCAATGCGCGCGGCGCGCTCATCGTCTCGTTGACCATTCCATTCGCGCTCCTGTTCGCGTCCATCTGTCTGGACTTGCGGCATATCTCGGCGAACCTGCTCTCTCTGGGAGCTCTGGACTTCGGCATGGTGGTAGACGGCGCGGTGGTCATGGTCGAGAACATCGTGCGCCATCTGAACCGTCCCGATGAGGCGCCGCGCCCGCTGCTGGAACGCATTCGCGAGGCAGCGCACGAAGTGCAGCGGCCGGTGTTTTACGCCATCGCCGTCATCATCACGGCTTACCTTCCTATCTTCACCCTGCAGCAGGTGGAGGGAAAGCTATTCAAGCCGATGGCGTGGACCGTGGCCTTCGCCTTGCTTGGCGCGCTCGTTTTCTCCATGCTGATCGCGCCTGCGCTATCGAGCCTGCTGTTCCGGCGCGGCGCCCGGCAGTGGCAGAACCCGGTAATGCAATTCCTCACCACTCACTACCGCACCAGTTTGCGCTGGGCCATCCGGTATCGTGCGCTGGTGGTAGGCGCGGCCGCGGTTGCATTCGCGCTGTCGATGCTTCTGGCCGTCAGCGGATTGATTGGTTCGGAGTTTCTGCCGCACCTCGATGAAGGCGCAATCTGGGTCCGAGGCACGCTGGCGCCCAGCACCGGACCAACTGCGGGTCTGCGCGTGGTCGACCAGGCGCGCGCCCTCCTGGCCTCATTCCCCGAGGTACCGGTCGTGGTTTCGCAAGTAGGACGCCCCGACGATGGCACGGATTCGACCGGCTTCTTCGATACGGAATACTTTGTCGACCTGCTGCCGAAATCAAAGTGGCGGCCGGTATTCCACCAGAACAAAGAGCGCCTGATCGCGGCCATGGATCGCGAGTTGGAGAAGATTCCTGGCGTGATCTGGAACTTCTCGCAGCCGATTTCAGACAACGTGGAAGAAGCGGTGAGCGGCGTGAAAGGCGAGCTGGCGGTAAAAATCTATGGCGATGACCTGCGGACGCTGGAAGAAAAGGCCGACCAGATCGTTGCGGTTATGCAGAATATCCGCGGGGTTCAGGACCTCGGAGTCTTTCGCGTCGTCGGTCAGCCCAACCTGAACTTCCGGGTCGATCGCGATGCGGCGGCGCGTTACGGAATCAATGTTTCCGACGTTCAGGATGCCATTCAGACTGCGGTTGGCGGTAATGCCCTAAGCCAGGTCCTGCTGGGCGAACAGCGGTTCGACCTCACTCTGCGTTACCTGCCGCAGTTCCGGAACACCAGGGAAGCCATCGAGAACATTCGTCTGCTGGCGCCGACCGGCGAGCGCGTCTCCCTGGCGCAATTGACCAAGGTGGACACCACCGACGGTGGCTCGGAAATCTATCGCGAAGAGAACTCGCGCTACATCGCGGTGAAGTACAGTGTGCGTGGCCGCGATTTGGGCAGCACGGTTGAGGAAGCCATCCGAAAGGTCAACGCCCAAGTCAAATTGCCTACCGGCTACACGCTCGATTGGGCTGGCGAATACGCTAGCGCCAAGCGCTCGCAGCACCGCCTGCTGCTGGTGTTGCCGCTGACCATCCTGCTGATCTACATCATCATGTACACCATGTTCAAATCCATAAAATGGTCGCTGCTGATCCTGACCAACATCGCCATGGCACCCATCGGCGGCCTGCTGGCGCTGCTGCTGACGCATACCAACTTCAGCGTATCGTCCGGGGTGGGCTTTCTCGCGCTGTTCGGGGTCTCGGTGCAGATCGGCGTCATCATGGTGGAATACATCAATCAACTGCGCGCGCGCGGCTATTCCATTGAAGATGCTGCGGTGGAGGGCGCCGTTCTGCGATTGCGGCCCATCGTCATGACCATGCTGGTAGCAACCCTGGGATTGTTGCCGGCAGCGCTTTCGCACGGCATCGGTTCCGATTCGCAGCGCCCGTTCGCCATTGTGATCGTGGGAGGGTTGATCGCCGACCTCATCATCAGTGTTATCTTGTTGCCCACCCTGTATACGATGATGGCACGCAGTGACGATCAACTGCCGGCCGCGGACGTTAGCGAACCGGTATAGCTGCCGGGCAGCTTTTCTGCAGCCGGTTACGCCGGCGGGAAACGGAGATTGCAGCCATGACCAAAGATGAAGTCTGCGCTCACATCCGGGAGATCGCCATCATTCCCGCGGTCCGGGTCCTGTCCGGCGACGACGCGCACTTCGCCGCCGAAGCCGTAACCCACGGCGGCATTCCCATCGTCGAAATCACGATGACGGTGCCGGGAGCGGTGGAGTTGATCGCCCACCTCTGCCACTCCTCGAAAGGAAAGCTTACTGCCGGCGCGGGCACCGTGCTCGATGTTGAGACTGCCCGCAAGTGCCTCGACGCCGGAGCCTGCTTCATCACGGCGCCATCCTTTAATCCCGCGGTGGTGGAGTTCGTTGCCAAGCAGAACATTGCGGTCCTGCCGGGTGCACTGACGCCAACCGAAGCGATAAACGCGTGGAGTGCGGGGGCTGATTTCGTGAAACTCTTTCCCTGTGCCGCGGTCGGCGGCGATCACTACGTCGCTGCGCTGCACGCCTCACTGCCGCAGGTCCCGCTGGTCGCCGCCGGAGGCATCAATCAGCAGACCGCGGCCAGCTTCATCCTGTCGGGCGCCACCGCCATCGGCATTGGGCACGAGTTGATTCCGCCCGAGGCGATCGAAAGGCGTCAATCCGCGCGCATCAAAGAACTGGCTCGCCGTTTTGCCAAAATTGTGAAAGATGCTCGCGCAGAAATCGAAATCTGGAAGCAGAGCCAGGTGGTGAAGAGCTACACTGGTACGGAAAAATGCGAGAAATAGGATCCGGCGTCGATCGTTGCGCACGCCGCTGATCGCATGTATCGAGAAAGTGCCCGGGCGCGATTGTAGAGTTGAATCGCAGCCCGCGGCCAGGACAGAGTGCAGGCCATGAAGCGCGAACAGGTCATCAGGATTTTGCGAGAGCACGAGCAGGAACTGAAAAGCGCCGGCATCGTTCGGCTCGACCTTTTCGGCTCCATCGCGCGCGACGAGGCCGGCAACGATGTCGATCTGCTCGCGGAGTTCGACTCCACCAAACGCTTGTCCCTGCTGGATATGGTTGGACTGGAGAATCGCCTCTCCGATTTGCTGGAAGCCCCGGTAGATCTCGCCCCCACGAAGATGCTGAAAGATCCTGTCGCGCAGCGGGCGGCGAGTGAGGCGGTACGTGTCTTTTAGAAATAACTGAAAGAACCTTGAAGGGAGAACTACTATGGCTACCGAAGAAAAAGTTTGCGCCCACGAACCATGCCTCTGCACTGTGCCCGCGGGCCAGAAGTTTTGCAGTGATTTCTGCCACGACGCAGGCGCCGACGAAGTAGAAATTGCCTGTGAGTGCGATCACCCTGCGTGTCGCGAGCCGGAAGTTCGGAACTAACTACTGAGATCTAAGGCGTGGCGTGTTCGGCGATCTGCAACGGCAATCGCCAGTTCCTGGCCGAGACATGTCCGGCATGCAGCCAGGCAATGCGCGTCAGCATCGAGCCGGCAACGCTCGAGGCCGCGGCTATTTTGCGCAGCTTGCGCGCCCGGTTCTTGCCGGCAAATGCCGCGGCCACTCGCAGCGCCAGTGGCACTGGTCCGCTCAGCAGACCGCCGAGCCGCGTGATCACACCGCTGGGGCCGTGCTTCAGCGGATCCATCTCCGGCTTCTTGCGCGTTTCAATGCTGAGACCTTCCAGGCATTCAATGGCCGACGCGCCCATGCCCAGCGTGTTGAGGGCGCGATTCTCATGCCCCATCAATTCGAGAATGCTGACCGCCGAGTTCAGCCCCGACATGCCGAAGTGAATGGGCAGGCTCGCGACGTTTTCATTCCACACCGGAATCACGCTCGCTCCAATCAGCACCCCGGTGTAATTGGAAAGCGGCAGCCCCGACAATGCCGACAACGCCTCGGCGACATCGCCCGCGATGCGCAACGGCGCCAAATCGATGTTAAAGCCCTGCTTTAACAGTTCCGCTAATACCGCTGCCCCGGAAAAGCTTCCGAAGGCGGCCAGCGTCCACGCTCCCACCGACATCGGACTCTGGCGTTTGAAGACGCGCAGCATCGCCAGAAATCTTGCAGGGCGGCCCAGGTCTGAGATCAGAAGCGCGCTGGAAACCATCGCACCGACGGCTGCGACGTAGCGGCAGTCGCGCGCCAGCCTGCGATCGCGTCCCGTCCAATGCGCTGCCGCGCCGATCATTGCCGCCGACCCCGCCGCTCCGCCGACGAAAAAGTAAACCGGAATCTCCCACTTCCATGGCGGCTGTTTCAGCAGTGGGACGCCATAGTACCCGGTCTGAGGCGACGCCATAGGAAACGGCGCGCCCGGCGGGCGAACGCCAATCGCCTCGACGCGTCCCTTTTCCTCGGCCTCGCGGCGAATCTCGAACAGACGGTTCTCGCGTGCCCAGTCGGTGTATTCGGGCGTGGGGCGCTGCAGTGGGTCGCTCATTGTTTCGCGCTCCCTAAGAATGCGAGCAGGCTGCCGACCATCAGAATTCCGGCAGCAACTGCGGAGCCGGTCCAGCCCGCCTTCTGGTAAACCGTGGGCACCTCCGGCTTCGGCGGCAGATTGTATTGCCGCGGATCGCCGCGCACGATGAACAGCGCATGAATGCCCTCGACGCTCGTGTCCTGCGGGTCGTAGAGCTGCGCGTCGTTCATGCCGCGGGCCTTCAACTGCTTCATCCGCTCCTGGGCATCCACCCGCAATAGGTCCAGCGACCCGAACTTGATTGACTCGGTCGGACACGCCTGCGCGCACGCCGGCTTGAGTCCAACCTTTTGCCGGTCGTAGCAGAAAGTGCATTTGAAAACCCGCCCATCCTCTTCATTGCGCTGCACCACTCCGAATGGACACTCAACCACGCAGAATCCGCAACCGTTACACACATCCGGCTGGATAAACACGCCGCCGAACTCGGTGCGGACGATTGCGCCGGTGGGGCAAGCCTCCAGGCAGCCGGCAACTTCGCAATGCTTGCAGACGTCGGAGGAAAATTCCCACGAGAGAGTGCTGGGCGTCGTTTCCGCCCACTCCCGGCTGGGGTTGGCCTTCCACGAACTTCACGTGCCGCCAGGTCGAGTAACTGAGCGACCCCGTGTTGTCGTACGAATTGCCCGTCCAGTTCAGCCCGTCCTCGGCAATTCCGTTCCACTCCTTGCACGCGACCTCGCAGGCCTTGCAGCCAATGCACAAGGTTGAGTCAGTAAGAAAGCCAGTGATGGTCGCGCTCATGCTCGTTGCTCCATCTTCTCGTGCAATTCGTCGAGCGCGCCGGGGCCATGACGCCGCGCTCCGGGTTCGATGTCGCATACCAAAGCTTTGGTCTCCATGATGCGCACGTTCGGCTCCTCGGAAATCGCCAGCAGATCGTTGGTCACATCGCCCTTCACGATCCCGCGAAATCCCCAATGATATGGCAATCCAACTTGATGCACGGTGCGGCCCTGCACCCATAACGGCCGGATGCGCGGAGTCACCATGACTCGCGCCTGCACGATGCCGCGCGGGGTCGTGATGGTCGCGTACGCGCCATGCTCCAGCCCCACGCAGCCCGCCAGTTCCGGCGAGACCTCGCAAAACAGCTCCGGCTGTAACTCAGCCAGATGCGACAAGTACCGCGACATGCCGCCGGCCGTGTGATGTTCGGTCAGGCGATAGGTGGTCAGCACGTAGGGGAAGCGCTCGTCGTCCACCCAGGCGTAAGGATTGTCCGGGCGCTCCTTGCGCTCGGCCGCGGGATTGTACGGATGCTCAGGATACAACGCATTCTGGAACTGTGTTTCCAGCGGCTCGTAGTGCGTCGGCAGCGGACCGTCCTTCAGGCCGCTGGTCACGAACAGCCATCCCACACCGTCGGGGTGCAGGATGAAGGGCTTGTCGCCGCCGATCGCATCCATGCCCTTCGCGCCTTTCGGCGGCCGGTAGTCAGGCGGTTTCTCCTTCACGAAGTCGGGAGTGTCGAGACCCGTCCACTCGCGCTTCTCCTCGTCCCACCAAATAAGCTTTTTGCGCTCGCTCCACGGCTTGCCGTCGGGCCGCGCCGAGCAGCGGTTGTACAGAATGCGAACATCGTTCGGCCACGCGAACCCCCAGCCATGGCCGAGATAATCTTTCGGCGCGCGCTGGTTGGCCTTGTTCAGGTGCTCCTCGGGATAGATGCCGCAGTAGATCCAGCATCCCGAAGCCGTCGTGCCATCGTTCTTGAGCTTCTTGTAGCTGTCGAGCAGCTTCCCGGTGGTCAGATCGCGACCATTGATCTCCTTAAGAATCTCAGTGACGTTGGGCTCGTCGTGAATGCCGTGCGTGCCGTACGGCCAGTGCAGCGCGTTCAGCGGTGCGTTGCGTGGACTGGGATCGGCCGCAGCCCTGGCCTTCAACCGCCGCGCCAGATGATGGATGAACCAGGCCTCGCTGCGCGCATCGCCGGGCGGCTCGACCGCCTTGGTCCGGAATTGCACCAGCCGTTGGGTGTTGGTCTGGCAGCCTTCCTTTTCGGCCGAACCGGCCGCCGGAAACAGGAAAATCTCCGTCGCGATGTCTTTCGCCTTCAGTTCGCCGCGCGCGACCTCCGGTGCGTCGTACCACCAGGACGCGCTCTCCACCTCGACCAGATCGCGCACCACCAGCCACTTCAGCTTCGACATGGCCGTGCGCTGCAAGCGCGCGTTGGGCGAGCCCACCGCCGGGTTCTGTCCCATGATGAACAGCCCTTCCATCTTGCCGTCCTGCATGTCGAGCCAGTAGCCCTGGGCCGAGTGATCGCCGGTCACCCGCGGCAGGTAGTCGAAGCACCAATTGTTTTCCTCAGTCGCATTTTCCCCGTAATACGACTTCATCAGGCTGACAAAGTACTTGTCGAAGCTCGACCACAGGCCCGCGCTGGCCTTGTGCTTCTTGATGTAGCTCTGGAAGTCGTTCGCATCGGCCTCGAAGAACGGCATGGGCAAGTAGCCGGGAAGGATGTCATACAGTGTGGGAATATCGGTCGAGCCCTGAATCGACGCGTGCCCGCGCAACGCGAGAATGCCGCCGCCGGGACGCCCGATGTTGCCCAGCAGCAGTTGCAGAATCGCCGCGGAACGAATGATCTGCACCCCTTTCGAGTGCTGCGTCCATCCCACGGCGTAGCAGATGGCCGCGGTCTTATCTGCTCCGGAAGCATTGCAGAACGTCTCCGCAACCTTGAGGAACAGTTTCTTCGGAACGCCGGCGTGTTGCTCGATCACCTCCGGCGTATAGCGCGAGAAGTGTTTGCGCAGAATCTGCAAGACGCAACGCGGATGTTCCATAGTAGGATCGGCCTCATACTCGTCCATCTGCGCGGCTTCGCCGCCGCGGTCTTTGCCGTGACCTCCGCCCGCCTCGGAATGGCCTGCGCTTCCCTTGCCCGGACCTGCATCCTTCTTCTCCGAGCCCTTGTAGAACCAGCTTTCCGGGTTGTACCTCTTCTTCTCCTCGTCCCATCCCGAGAAAACGCCGCCCAAATCGTCGGTGTCGCGGAAACTCCTCGCGAACGATCATGGGCGCGTTGGTGTAATGCTGAACATATTCCCGGAAGTACTTGTCGTTCTCGATGGCGTAGCGAATCAGGCCGCCGAGAAAGAGGATGTCCGTGCCCTGCGCGCAGCGGCACCCAGATGTCAGCCATGGCGGACGTGCGTGTAAAACGCGGATCGACATGAATGATTTTGGCGCCATTCTTTTCCCGCGCCTCCATCACCCACTGGAAGCCGACGGGATGGTTCTCCGCCATCGACGATCCCATGATGAGGATGGCGTCCGCATTGGCCAGGTCTTGCTGTGCGGTGGTTGCGCCGCCGCGTCCGAAGGAGGTGCCCAGACCGGGCACCGTAGAGCTGTGTCATATCCGGGCCTGGTTGCTGACGCAAACCATGCCCAGACCTCCAGTGAAAAGTTTCTTGATGAGATAGTTCTCTTCGTTGTCAAGCGTGGCGCCGCCCAGGTGCGCGACGGCCTTGGTCTGCATCACTTTGTGCCCGTCCTGCTCCTCGACGAAGGTACGGTTGCGGCTCTCCCACACCCGATCGGTGACCATGTCCATCGCCTGCTCCAGCGGGATCTCCTCCCACTCGGTTCCGTAAGGACGGCGATATTTCACGCTCATCAGGCGATTGGGATGGGTGTGCAACTCGAAGGTGTCAGCGCCCTTGGGACAGAGATGCCCGCGTGAAATTGGCGAACCCGGATCGCCTTCAATCGAAATCAGCGAACCATCTTTGTGGAAGACCATCTGCCCGCAGCCCACGCCGCAATACGGACAAATGGAGCGTGTGAACTCTGCATCCTGGTTCTTCGGCAGCAGGTTCTTTGTCCGCCCGCTCATCGACTCCGCGCCGGTGCCGTCGGAGCCGGTCTGAATCTGGCGAACCAATGGCCAGCGTTGCAGCAATTCCTTGATCATGATTGGCTCGTTCTCGTCTATGGCTGGTTGGATGGAAGTCCGGCCAGTTCGCGATGCCATGAGCATCCTAAACGAAAACTGGTTGCGCTCGGGAGAACGCGGGTCGAGATGGCGGTGATTGTGCAGGTCTGCCGCGACAGATCGCGCCACTCGTGAAGACGACTTTTCACCACGGAAGCACGGAACTTTGTTTCTTAGATTTTTCCGTGTCTTCCGTGCTTCCGTGGTGAAAACGCACTTTCGATTAACGAATGGATTTGGTCAGTGCCGGAAATGCCGCACGCCGGTGAGGACCATCGCCAGTCCCAGCCGATTCGCTGCGTCGATGACTTCCTGATCCCGCACCGATCCCCCAGGCTGGATGATCGCCGTCGCGCCCGCCTTGGCAATTTCCTCCACGCCGTCGGGAAACGGAAAGAACGCGTCCGAGGCCGCAACCGATCCTGCAATCCCCAGCACCGATTTCATGGCTCCGATCTTGGCCGAATCCACGCGGCTCATCTGGCCTGCGCCCACGCCGGTGGTCTGGCCGTTGCGCGCGTACAAAATCGCGTTGGACTTCACGTGCTTGCAAACTTTCCATGCGAACAGCAGGTCGCGCATCTCCTGCTCGGTCGGCTTGCGTTCGCTGACGATCTTCAGGTCGGATTCGCTGAGCGGGCGCACGTCGTTGTCCTGCAGCAGCACGCCGCCGGAAACGTTCTTCAGCACCCACTTCTGCTCCATGGGGACGATCTCCACCAGGCGCAGATTCTTTTTGGCCGCGAAGATTTGTCGAGCGTCATCGTCGAAGCCCGGCGCGGCAATCGCTTCTACGAACAGCTTGGCCATCTCCGTCGCGGTATCGCGATCGATCGCGCGGTTCACGCCAATGACTCCGCCGAACGCAGATACCGGATCGCATTCCAGCGCGCGCTTGTAGGCTTCGGCCAGCGTACCCGCGACCGCCGTGCCGCAGGGGTTCGTGTGCTTGATGATGGCGCAGACCGGCTCCTCAAACTCCTGCGCCAGGTCCCACGCCGCCTGCAAATCGACGATGTTGTTGTAGCTGAGCTCCTTGCCCTGAAGCTGCTTGCCGTTGGCAATTCCCTTCCCCGATCCGTCGGAATAGAGCGCGGCCTTCTGATGCGGGTTCTCGCCGTAGCGAAGATCGAAGGCTTTATGGAAGCTGAGCCGCAGCGTCTCAGGAAATCCGTCGCCCGCATTCAACTCAAACTTCTCACCCTCCGGCGCAGCGATGAGCTCCAGCGTCGAAGCGATGGCGGAATCGTAAGCCGCGGTGGTCGCGAACGCCTTCTGCGCCAGTCGCCATTTCGTCTGCAACAACAGCGATCCGCCGCTCGACTCCATCTCCTGCGCGATCGCGTGGTAATCTTCCGGAGAAGTCACGATGGCCACGTCCTGAAAATTCTTCGCCGCAGAGCGCACCATCGATGGCCCGCCGATATCGATGTTCTCGATGATGTCCTCAAATTGCGCGCCCGGCTTGGCCGCAGTTTTTTCGAACGCGTACAGGTTCACCACCACCATATCGATGGGCTGAATGCCGTGCTCGCTCACCGCGGCGCGATGCTCCGGCTTGCTGCGCACATGCAGTATCCCGCCGTGCACCTTGGGATGCAGGGTCTTCACGCGCCCGTCGAGCATCTCCGGAAATCCCGTGAGCTCGGAGATGTCCTTCACCACGATGCCCGAATCGCGCAGCAGCTTGGCCGTGCCGCCGGTGGAGATCAGCTCCACTCCCATCGCGCTCAGTCGGCGCGCAAACTCTACCAAGCCCGTCTTGTCGGTCACACTTAAGATTGCCCGTTGTATCTTCTCCATGAATGCCTTTCAGAGGTCTCCAGCTAAGTTACACAAATCGTTGAGGATAGCCCGATGTCTCCGGTAACGCTCGAATCCGGAGCGTGTATTCAGAATACCGCATCACCAAGCGCTCTCCTGCGCATCTAAGTAAGCGAATGAGTGAGCATCGTATTCCCATCGTGATCGCCGACGACCACGCCGTATTGCGCGAGTCGCTAACGGCGTTGCTGCAATCGCAGCCCGACTTCGAGGTGGTGGGGGCGGCCGCGAATGGCGAGGAGGCAGTGCAGTTGGTGCAGCAGCACGCGCCGCAGGTGCTGTTGCTGGATCTCGCAATGCCTGGCGGCGATGGCTTCGATGTACTGCGCGCCCTGGAACGCGCGGGCAATCACGTCGCCTCGGTCGTGTTGACCGGCTCCGACAGCGAGAACGACTATGTCCAGGTGGTGCGCCTGGGCGCCCGGGGATTGGTGCTGAAGGCCGACCAGCCGCAGAAACTCTTTGCCGCCATCCGCGCCGTTGCCGAGGGTGAGCTGGCATTTTCCGATGAGATTGCGCATTGCGTGCTGAATGCGATGGTGTCCACCCAGCCCATCGTGCCCAGCTCGATGAATCGCTTGTCGGAGCGTGAGCGCCAGATCGCTTATATGGTGGCCCGCGGCATGAGAAACCGCGACATCGCCGGCGACCTAACTATAAGCGAAAACACCGTGAAGCGGCACCTGCAAAGCATCTTCTCAAAGACCGGCTCTCGCGACCGATTGGAGTTAGCTGTACTCGCGTTGAGCGAAATCGGCAAGGCCGCGTGATATAACCACTCAGGCGCAGAGGCGCGGCGCGATTACGCGTCGCGACCTCGCTCCCAGCGCGGAGGTTCCCCATGCGATCGGACATCGTTCCCGGCGCCAAGTTCCCTGACTACGAACTCAGTGACCACAGGGCAACGCGCCGCAAGCTCTCCGAACTGCAGGGTCCGCATCCCATGGTCCTGATGCTGAGCCGTGGCGGCTTTTGCCCCAAGGACCGATGCCAGCATGAGCTTCTCGTGCAACTGCATCGCGAGCTGGAAGCTGCCTACTGCCGCCTGGTCACCATCAGCACCGATAACATCTACCGAAACTAATGAGTATCGCAGCGGCGTGGGCGCCCACTGGCCGTTTCTATCCGATGTCGGCCGCATGGTCCAGAAAGACCTTGACATTGCCGAGTACACCGACCCGCTCCACAATCCGATGGTTCCGCATACCATCGTCCTGGAACCCGAACTTGTGGTTTACAAGGTATACAACGGCTACTGGTTCTTCGGACGTCCTACGTCGGAAGACTTGCGTCAGGACCTGCGGGCGGTGAGTCAGAAATGCCGTCCGGACTGGGACATTACCACTCCGGAGATGAGGGCTGCGTGGCAGCAGGGCCGCAAGGAACAGTTCTATCCCTACGGCAAGAGCTTCGTGCAGACACTGGGGGAGCAGGACTGACGACGATCGTTGAGCTATCTTCCCGCGCTGGCGGCCATCTTCTTCACCATGGCCAAAACCAGCTTGCGATCACTCTCGTTAAGGCCGGGCGAATAACGCCGAATCTGCGTCAGGAAGCGCACTTCGTCTTCGGCAAGCTGCGGCACCGGTTTGCCGCCATTATCGGCGGGGTTCTCGTTGAAGAAGCGCGCCAGCGGAAGGTCCATGGCATTCGCGATGCGGGCCAGCGTTTCCAGCGACGGCACCGTGTGACCGTTCTCCACGCGAGACAAATAGCAGCGCAGCAAGCCGGTGCGTTTTTCGATATCGCCCTGCGACATGCCTTTTTGCAGACGAAAGTTGCGTATGGTCTCGCCGATGTTCATGAGCGCGCCGCGTCCTGGAAGAGAATGGCCAATGGGTTGACTGCATAGTAACCATTGCGCGGTACGCTGGCAAGCGAATTCTCGTGGAGACGCTTTTCGCTCTTCGCTCTTGGTCGTTCGCTCTTAGTTAACCTCTGCCCTGCCATCACAATGGCGCGGATTGGCGGGTCAGACGGGAGTCTTTTCTGGCGAAAAGCGAAGAGCGAAAGGCGAAGAGCGAGGGAGGTCACTCCTTTAGAGCCAGCTCCATGTAGATCAGCCCCTCCGTAGGCTCCAACGGATCCGGGCTGACCTCGCGAAATCCGAACTTGCGGTACATCTGGACGGCGGCTTGCATCGTGGGAGCATAGGAATCCAGTCGCATCGATCGATAGCCCAGAAGCCGGGCCTCATCCAGTAAACGTTCCACCAACTTGAGTCCCAGCTTGCCGCCGCGGAATCCCGGACGAACATACAGCCGTTTCATTTCGCAGGTCGCGTCCAGCGGAAACGGACGCAATCCAACGCAACCGACCGGCTGGCCCACGACCGTCGCCAGCAAGAGCGAACCTTTGGGTGGCGAATACGCGCCCGGCAGTCCGGCAATCTCCGCGTCGAAGGTGCGAAAACAGTATTCCACCGGCAACTGCGCGCGATATCCGGCAAAGAGGCTGCGCACCTGCTCGATCTGCTCGGTCGTGGTCGCTTCGACGATGGTGCACATAAAAGCAGCAATTAGCAATTAGCAGCCAGCTCTTGGCCTTTGGCTTTTGGCGTTGAATAAACGGGAGCTTTGTATCAGGGCGCGATCTTCAGCGCGCCGTATGCGTGTCATGATCCCATTGGGCTTTAAGCTGCTGAGAACTCCGGGTTCACGGGGACTATTGAGAGCTGCAAAATTAATGTCCTACTTGACGGTGGAAGCGCCGGGCTTCAGCCCGACGAACGCGAGGCGCGAATTACGGCTTTAGCCGCGGCGAAGCAGGGCTAAAGCCTACGCATCTCGCCAAATTACGGCACGGCTAAAGCCATGCCCTTCCACCGTACACAGGACATTACTTAGACAGCAATCTACAAAGGCCAAACCTCGATGTGCTTGTGTCGGCACGAACTAAAGGTCGTGCCCTGATACAACCCGAGAGTGATTATGAGATGAACTCTAATTGCTAATTGCTAATTGCTAATTGCTAATTGCTAATTGCTAATTGCTAATTGCTAATTGCTAATTGCTGCCCTTAATAGCTATTCGCCGGCTTGTGCATCTTTGCGGGATCAAGGTGTAGGCTGCTTTCCAGCACCATCTCCACCGAAGCTCCGGGACCCAGGTTGACTTCCGGGCCGCGGGTCACCAGCACGGTTGCCAAGCCGAGGACCCCGCCCACGCCCGCTCCTATGCCCGCTGCCTTTCCGCCACCGGCGAGGGCTCCGATCCCGGCTCCCGCCACCGTCGTCGTGGCAATGGTCCCTGCGTCTTTTCCTTTGCCGCTAGGCCCTTCGATAGTTCCTTCCTTGCCCTTCACGGTCTCGGCGTCGGAACCGGGCGTGTTTTGCACCGCGCCGGGCAGCATGATCGTGTAGCCATTGGGAAAGATCATGGAGGTGAAACTCATCTGCAATTCGGCGCGGCCCTTGACGCGTCCGGGGCGAACTACGCGCTCAACCTGTCCCTGCACAAAGGTTCCCGCGGGGATAACAATCTGATTGTTTTGGGTGATGGGGAAAGCGGTCTGAGCGTAAACCGGATCGCCCGGCCGTGCGCTTTTCGTATTGACACCCTGCTTGAGGGTGAGCGGAATTTTTGTTCCCGAGGGCACGATCAATGCCGGCGCGACCGGAGGCTCGTCCTTCGGCGCGGCGGTGACTGTGTCATTGCGTGGCGTAAGGTGAGGCGCGTCCTGGCTGGTTTGCGCGCCAGTCCGTGGAACCAATACGGCGGCGGTCAGCACGGTGAGAATGGCCAGAACAGCTCGCATGAAACCTCCGAACGGAAGCAGCAATTAGCAATTTAGTAATTAGCAACTAGCAATTAGGGAGACTCTGATTAAGTTCCTCGGTAGAAGAGCTGGCCTTTAGGCCAGCGTCCAAGTTCGTGTGCGACCAGGGCTTTAGCCCCGGCGCTCGCCGGTCTAACCTAATCATGATTACTTATTCAGAGCTTCCTTAGCAATTAGCAGTTCGCCTCCGGCTCTGAGCCTTGCCAATCCGCGTACATCCCCCCGGGGAATCAACGTCAGTAGCATGAACGAGAGTTGGGCTCAAAAGTCGCGCTCTCCTCGCTCGTCTGATGCGGATTGAACGTCCTGATAGCGGACTGCCAAGTGCCAAATGCTAATTGCTAATTGCTAGCTGCCAACTGCTATTTCAGGTTATACAACGCATTCACATGCGCGGTCACCGTGATCTTCTCGACGCCGAATTCCGCAGTCGGCGGCTCGGCCTTAGCTTCAGCTCCCGCGAACTGAGCTCTCGCCATCATTGGACGGATCGGCTGCGGCTCAAAGGTATCGACCGACGCGTAGGAGAGCTCGCCCAAGGTTCGTCCACTGGACTGCGCGACGGCGTTGGCCTCGTCGCGAGCTTTCCGCAACGCATCCTCCACTGCCTTGATTTTCGCCGCGTCCTTATTCTCCAGCTCGTAGGCAATCGAGGTGTTGGTGACCTCCAGCGTCCCCAGCCCCTCGGAGATCGGCCCAATTTTGGCGAAGTCCTTCACCTTGACGCTGATGTTCGCCTCCACGCGATAGCCCAACAACTTGTGCTGCGCATTGCTGTAGTCGTACATCGGCTGGGTGGTGAAGCGGCTGAATTGCGCGTCTTTGGGATCGATTCCGTTGGCCCGCAACAGTTGCCGGACCTGCTCCGCCAACTGCGTGGCCTTCTGCATGGCATCTTGCAGCTTCTTTTCCTGCGGGGCGATATTGAACTGCACCACCGCGGTGTCCGGCTCCGCTTCGAACCTGCCATCGGCGCCCACCCAAACCGTGTTGAGAATGGGACCGGCAGCGGTAGCGCGATCCGGAACGATGGCTTGCGATCGCGCGGCTGGAACCCAGGCGGCGAAGATCGCGAGTAGCAGAACCGCCAACTCAGCTTTACGTCGTTGCATAACAGTTTCTAAGACGCCTCGGCGCTCAAAGGGTAAGCTTTCCGATGCAAACGGTTCAAGCGGCTATCGCATGCGCACGCACGCCGGGCCGGATTACCCGTACAATAAACTCGCGACGTTGTTCGAAATCGGCGATTGGATCAGGACTCTCACTGATGGACAAATTTGTGGTTCGCGGCGGAACTCCGCTGCTCGGGACGGTGCGCATCAGCGGCGCGAAAAATGCCGCGCTGCCGGCCATGGCCGCGGCACTGCTCACCGATGAGCCGGTCATCCTGGAAAACATTCCTCAGGTGCGCGATATCGAAACCGAACGCCGGCTGCTCTCGGCGATGGGTGCCGAGGTGGAGCTCGGCTACGGGCGCGCGCACCATCGCACCACCATCTGTTGCCGCGACCTCACCTCGCCCGAAGCTTCCTACGAACTGGTCAAGACCATGCGGGCTTCTACGCTGGTCCTCGGTCCGCTGATCGCACGCATGGGCCGCGCGCGAGTTTCGTTGCCCGGCGGCTGCGCCATCGGCGCGCGTCCCATCGATCTTCATCTTAAAGGCCTGGAGAAGCTGGGCGCGAAGATCACGCAGGACCATGGTTACATCGAGGCCAGCGCCGAACGATTGCTGGGCGCGCGCATCGTCTTTGAGAAGATCACCGTCACCGGCACGGAAGACCTGCTGATGGCCGCAACCTTGGCCGAAGGCGAAACCGTGCTGGAGAACTGCGCGCGCGAGCCGGAGGTGGCCGACCTGGCCGCGCTGCTGAACAAGATGGGAGCGCACATCGAAGGCGCGGGCACACACACGATTCGCGTGCAAGGTGTCGACCGGCTGCATGGCGCGCGGCACCGCATCATCCCCGACCGCATCGAGGCGGGCACGTTCGTCATGGCCGGCGCGCTCACCGGCGGCGATCTGATGATCACCGGTTGCGAACCGCTTCACCTGAACGCGCTGCTGCAGAAGCTGCAGGAGTGCGGCGTCGCCGTGCGCACCAACGGCGAATCGGTCCGCGTGATGGGCGATGCGCCGCTGAAATGCGCCGACATCGCCACCAAAGAATATCCCGGCTTTCCCACCGACCTGCAGGCGCAATTCGTGGCGCTGGCGACCCAGGCCGAAGGCGTCAGCATCATCACCGAGAACATCTTCGAGAATCGCTTCATGCACGCCTTGGAGCTGGTGCGCATGGGCGCGAACGTCAAGATGGAAGGCAATCGCGCAGTGGTGCGCGGACGCACTCCGCTCAGCGGCGCAGCGGTGCAGGCCAGCGATCTGCGCGCCTCCGCGTCGCTGGTGCTGGCGGCGCTGGTGGCCGAGGGCGAGACCATCATCGACCGCGTCTACCACATCGATCGCGGCTACGAGCGCATTGAAGAGAAGCTGCGCGGAGTAGGGGCGCAGATTCGCCGCATCGGCGAGCTGCTGCCGCGGCGCATAGCCTCACCGGCGGTCGCGAGCTGAATCATTCTCATCCCATGCACACCATCCTGATCGTCGACGACGAAACGCAAATCCGCAGCGCGCTGGAGGGCGTGTTGGCGGACGAGGGCTACAAGACGCTGCTGGCCGGAAGCGGCGAGGAGTGCCTGGAACTTCTGCGCCACAAGTCACCCGACGTCGTCCTGCTCGACATCTGGCTGCCCGGCATGGACGGCCTGGAGACGCTGGAGAAGCTGGTGGAGCGCGAGGATTATCCCGAGGTCATCATGATCTCAGGCCACGGCAACATCGAGCAGGCGGTGCGCGCCACCAAGCTGGGCGCCTTTGACTTCCTCGAGAAGCCGCTCTCCATCGAGCGCACCCTCATCGTGCTGAAGAACGCCATCGAAGCCAAGCGGCTGCGCAGCGAGAACCTGGAATTCAAGAAACAGTTCCAGGCGCGCAGCGTCATCGTGGGCGACAGCATTCCCATGAAGGCGCTGCGCCAGCAAATCGCCCTCATGGCGCCCACTAATGGCCGCGTGCTCATTTACGGCGAGTCGGGCACCGGCAAGGAATTGGCGGCGCTGGCCATTCATGCGCAGAGCCTACGCAAAGACGCCCCATACGTCGAGGTCAACTGCGCTGCCATCCCCGAAGATCTGATCGAGAGCGAACTCTTCGGGCACCGCATCGGTTCTTTCCCTGGCGCAACCGCCGACAAAGAAGGCAAGTTTCAGAAGGCCGACGGCGGCACGCTCTTCCTCGATGAAGTCGGCGACATGAGCCTGAAGACGCAATCCAAGGTACTGCGCACTCTGGATGAAGGGCGGTTTGCGCCGGTGGGTGAAGAAGAGCCCATTACCGTGGACGCGCGCGTCATCGCCGCCACCAACAAAGACCTGGAGGAGGAAATCTCCAAGGGGAATTTCCGCGAAGATCTTTTCTATCGGCTCAATGTGATTCCCTTTTATGTCCCTCCGCTACGCGAGCGCAAAGAAGACATTCCGCTGCTGGCGCGCCATTTCCTGAAGGAGTTTTCGCAAACCTACCGCCAGCGCCCGAAGGAAATTGCCGCCGACGCGCTGGAAACGCTGGCGCGTTACTCGTGGCCCGGCAATGTTCGCGAGCTGCGCAATCTGATCGAACGCATCGTCATCATGAACCCCACCATCGGCAAGCTGGAACGCAAGCACCTTCCCACGCTGGTCTATCGCGAAGGCGCACGCCGCACCGCCGGCGACTTCTCCACCCTGCACCAGGCGCGCGCCGCCTACGAGCGCGATTACATACTGAAAAAGCTTGACGAGAACCAGGGCAGCGTCAGCCGCACCGCCGAAGTGCTGGGCCTGGAGCGCAGCCATATGTACCGCAAGATGAAGGTGCTGGGAATTGCGGTGAAGGATAGCGGATAGTGGTCAGTGGACAGTGGATGGTGGTCAGTGGTTAGCGGGACTCTGATTGAGCCTCGGCTTTGAAAGGGCGCGGCTTCAGCCGTGCCGTCATGGCACACAGACGGAATCGCCTTTAGGCGCTGAGGTACCGTTCCCTCAGCGGCTTAAAGCCGACTTCATTCGTTGCGGCACGCCTGAAGGCGCGCCTTTTCAAAACAGGCTATACCTGCTCTGAAACTGCTCTAGCCGATGGCCTCGCCAGCAAACAAGGTACCCCCTCATCGGATTTATGTGTGCCCAGCCGGGATTCTCTGATATGCTTCCCCAAATTCGGGCCCATCCGGCGGAGTTGATCATCCACGCGCTGCCGGCGGAGATGCTGATGTTCGCGCGCACGCGCTCCATGGCTCCGACGATTGCAGCGATCTTTGCGATCGGCGTTGCTTTTACGCTCCCCGCTGCTCGGCCAGGACACCCTCTACAACAATGGCCCGGATGGAAATTCCGGATACTTTCACGTCAATTTCGGCGCAATAACTACCAATTCCTTCAGTCTGCCCAACAGCGCAACCCTCAGCTACGCCAATCTGACGATCTACGCCGTTGACGATGGTAACCCTCCGGTGCGCCTGAAATGGACCATTACGACCGAGCCGTTCGGCGGCACGGTGGAAGGCGAGGGTTTCGTCTTCGTGAATCTGCTGCAAGATCCCTATCCCACCAGGTCTCAGTTCTTCGCCTGGAAGATAGGCTTCGCAATGCCCGATGTCACGCTGCCGGCCGGAACCTATTACCTGCAGATTGAAGACGTGGTGACATTGTGGTACACGTACGCATTCTGGGCGCAGAGCAGCGGCGGAAGTTCGCAAGCCTTTTACGAACCCATTGGTGCAAACGGCGCGGGCGGAGTATCGCAGGTCCCTTCCGAATCCTTTAGCATCCTCGGCCAATGGAGTTCCGCACAACCCGAAGAAACTGGCCCGCGCAATTAGGTATCGACTTCCCAGTCTAGAGAACCTAGGCTAGCGTCGGAACGAGGGACGCGCCCGCCGACGGACGTAGAACTAGCTTTAATTCACCCTGAAGCTCCGTTACTACAAGCTAAGGAATGGCCAGATTGTGGCCGAGGGCGACGCCACGAATGTGCGCTTGACCGGCGTTGCAGCAGTGCTAATATTGGCGGATTATATTTTCCGCTCCCACAAGTTAAACCACTGGATATGCGCCTCATCTTAAGCGCTTGCCTCGGATCCCGATGCCGATCTGAGGCTGGGGAGAAGACAGTGCACAGCCTACGCCGTCTGATTCTTTTGACTGCCGTCATTTTCGCCGTCTGCATGGTACCTCAGCAGTCTTTTGCGCAGCGGGCGATCGCAACGCTGTTCGACGATGACAACGGCGTGCAGCTAACTGCGGTCGCGGTTAATTCGACCACAAACCAGATCTATTTTGCTGACCCGTCAAGCAACACCGTCTCTGTGTTCGACGGGGCAAACAATCAAGCGCTAGCCATTGTTCAGGTAGGCGAGGATCCAGTCGCATTGGCGGTGGATCCCATGACGAACAAGACATATGTAGCCGATGCCGGTGACAATACGCTGGCGATCATCGATGGCAACACATTCCAGGCAACGACCGTGCCGGTCGGAGCGGGGCCCGTCGCGCTCGCAGTCAATCCCACAACGAACGTGATCTATGTGGCCAACTCCAACGACGATACTGTCACGGTTGTTAATGGTGCCACGCTCGCGACCACAACTCTGGCAGTGGGAGTCCTGCCCGTGACAATAGCCGTGAATCCTGTCACCAATAAAATCTATGTGGGGAACCAGTACTGGATTGGCAATTCGAGCATAACTGTGATCGACGGAGCCACCAACCACCTGACCACCGTGACACTCCCCGGATCCGCCGCATTCTGGGCGGATCTCAACGGCAACAGTGGCCTCGCCATAAATCCTATTACAAACAAAATCTATGCCGCCGGCGCGGTGAACGTGCTGTACGAATTAGATGGAGCTACGAACGTGCTGACTGCGATCGCCGTCTACGATATTAATAATTGTAGTGCGGGAATTGCGGTGAATTCAGCCACGAACATAGTATATATACCTATGAGTTGCCGAGGCGGGGTAGTGGCCATCTATGTCGCGGATTTCTATAACTCCAGCTTAATTCCTACGGGAAAAAACCCCGCCAGCATGGCAGTCGATTCCACTAGAAATAAAATCTACGTAGTCAATCAAGACGATGGCACACTGAGCACGATTGACGGGACGGCGAACTCCACTGTAACCATACAGCCAACTGACCCCTTCCTTCCGAGTCTCTACGCTACTCCTGTATTGGGATTGAACCCGGTCACGAACCTGGTCTACGTCGCAGACCAATATAACGCCAATGACCAGTTCCTGCCCATATCCGTTGTGGCGGGTGCGAGCCCCCTGGAATTCGTGCCCTTGCAGAACCCCTGCCGGCTGGTCGATACGCGTCCTGCGAACGGTGGCCTGGGACCCATCAGGGGTGGCACCTACCAGGAGTTCAACTTGACCCGGCTAGGTGACTGCGGCATTCCAACCACCGCCGCCGCGTATTCGCTAAACCTCGCAGTGGTGCCCGAGGGTCCGTTGGGGTATCTGACGATTTGGCCCTATGGGCAGGCGCAGCCTCTGGTTGCTACGATGAACTCCGATGGCCGCATCAAAGCTAACGCCGCTATCGTGGCAGCAGGTAATTTTGGGGTAGTTGACGTTTACGTCACCAACACAACCAACCTCGTCATAGACATCAATGGATACTTCCAGCCGGCAGGTAGTTCGACCCTGGCATATTATCCGCTACCGCCATGCCGCCTTTTCGATACGCGTGACAGCCAAACGGGAGGTCCTTTTCTCCAGGGCAGACAGGAGCGGGACTTTAACCTGTTGCAGAGCTTCAACGAATGCATTCCCCAGGGCGTAACCCCGAGCGCATACTCGCTGAACGTCACGGCCGTGCCGCACCAGAGCGGCCAACCGCTCTCCTACCTGACAGTGTGGCCGACCGGTCAGCCGATGCCACAGACTTCCACCCTGAACAACCCCACAGGAACAATCGTGGCGAACGCAGTAATCACCAGGGCGGCCGCCAATGGCGACCTGGCGGTTTATCCCACCAACGACACCGACCTGGTGATCGATATCAACGGCTACTTTGCGCTCCCGGGAACCGGAGGTCTGTCGTTGTATACGCAAGCTCCCTGCCGCGTACTCGACACTCGCCAGAACGGCGATCCTCCTTTTTACGGGAAACTCACAGTTTCCGTAGGCGCTCTCTGTCCCCAGGCATCCACCGCGCAGTCATTCTTGTTCAATGCGACGGTTGTGCCCAAGGGCAGCCTCGGATTTCTGACTTTATGGGCAGACAGACAACCGCAGCCCGACGTTGCCACGCTGAATGCCACGGATGGAGCGATCACGTCCAACCTGGCCATCGTACCTACCACGAATGGCCGGATTGACGCCTACGCGTACGGTAAGACGCAGCTGATCCTGGACATATTCGGCTATTTCGCGCCTTAGACCGCGCCTGTAATGGGGATGGCTACTGCGCCTGCTGCTGGGTCAGCAGCACCACATCGGTATTGTTGCGGCCGCGGGCGAGGGCGAGCCGCTTGTTCTTCCAGTCGTAGTCGTAGCCATAGATGGTGAATTTATCGAAATGGGTCTGCGGCGTGACCGTCGTCGAGCCGATCGGCTGCATCACCATATTGGAAATGCCGCGCTCGGTCACCGGATAGTAGAGTGCCTGCCCGTCGGCCAAGGTCTCAGTTCTTCGCCTGGAAGATAGGCTTCGCCATGCCCGATGTCACGCTGCCGGCCGGAACCTATTACCTGCAGATTGAAGACGTGGTGACATTGTGGTACACGTACGCATTCTGGGCGCAGAGCAGCGGCGGGAGTTCGCAAGCCTACTACGAACCCATTGGAGCCAACGGCGCGGGTGGAGTATCGCAGGTCCCC
This sequence comes from uncultured Acidobacteriaceae bacterium, assembly GCA_963713465.1. Taxonomy (GTDB): domain Bacteria; phylum Acidobacteriota; class Terriglobia; order Terriglobales; family Acidobacteriaceae; genus Bog-257. The sequence goes on along the minus strand of CAVQLZ010000010.1, from coordinate 221,411 downwards.
TCCGAATCCTTTAGCATCCTCGGCCAATGGAGTTCCGCGCAGCCGCAGAGCGTTCGATGATAATGGTTAGTGAGAAAGCTCCAAAGTCGAAGATCGTGCGCTGTGGTTTAGAACAACGTAACCAGCCCTAGCGTTTCGTTACCTTGATTTCGGCTGCGCCTGGTTTCTGCGGATCGGCTTCACTGACCGCCAAAAGATGATAGGTTCCCGGCTTGTCCGGTGCGATGTAAACCGCCTTGGAGGACACCTGGCCGCCGTTTGAGCTCGAGCCGTGGGTGACGATTCGGCCCCCGGCATCGCCTTCCTGCACCGCCCAGCTCACGCGCGGGTCATCGGTACCTGTGACCGTCACCACAAAATCGAACACCTTTCCCGCAGTCACCTCCGCGTTCGCGGGCGAGATGGTCACATTAACCGTTCGAACCGGTGCCGCGCTCTTGGCGTGGGGCGAAGAAAACACCATCCAGACGGCTCCGCCGACAGCCAGCACCAGGACGACGCATATCGCTATTTCAAGCACGCCCAGAAGCGACTTGCGGCCCCGTGCACTTCCACTACCGATTGCCGGAGTCGCGACCGGCGGCCTGCCAGTATCTCTTGCTTGCGCCTTCTGGCTTGCGACATTCGCACGGGGCGCCTTGGCGTCACGGGCGGCGTAGCCCCCGAATGTCGGAGTGGGAGTATCGGCCGGCCCAAGGTCCAATGCCCGATCATCCGCAGCCAGCTCGTTTCCAACGGAATCGTAGAGCACTTCGGGCGCGGCCTTCGCTTGGCCGGATGGCCAATCGGCTCCGCTCGGCTCAATCGCCGCGACAGCCGCTGCATCAGCCGCGATGCTCTGGCTCTCCGCAGGAGTTATACCGGGCGCTTGCTCGGGGGACACTGGCGGACCTGCCGCTGCCGGGGTCTGCGGCTCTTCGGTCAGAGGCAGAAGCTCTTCCCCGGATTCGACCTGCCGCTCCTGCATCTCGAGCGCTGGCGCATTTATGTTTTCCGAGGAAGGCTGCAACGTGGGGCTCGCCGCGGCTGGGCCTGGCCGAGGCATGTCCGTCGTTGAGGAAGCGCTTGCGACATCACGGCCGGCGCTTGCAGAACTACTTCGTGCGACGGAACCCGGCTGCTTTCGAGCGATCGGCACGCCGCAATTCCAGCAAAACTTGTCCTCCGGTTCGACGCCTTGGCCGCATTGTGTGCAAAACATCTGAGCCGCCCTCTTTCACTGCGTCTGGGTTTGCGTCAGCAGCACCACATCGGTATTGTTGCGGCCGCGGGCGAGGGCGAGCCGCTTGTTCTTCCAGTCGTAGTCATAGCCATAGATGGTGAATTTATCGAAGTGGGTCTGCGGCGTGATCATCGTCGAGCCGATCGGCTGCATCACCATATTGGAAACGCCGCGCTCGGTCACCGGATAGTAGAGCGCCTGCCCGTCGGCCGAGTATTGAAAGAAATTGGAGATCGAGCGCGCGGGTGGAAAGGCTTTGACCGCGAGGCCGCCTTGCGCGGGAATGATCGCGATCAGCGCCCGGTAATTAATACCCGTGCCTTCCCCGACCAGCGCCGCGATCTGCTGCCCATCGGGCGAGAATACGCCGAAATTCGTGGTCTTATCGCCGATCTGCTTGGGCTGTCCGCCCGCCAAAGGCATCTCCATCAGCAACTGCCTGCCTTGGGCGAAACTCGCATACAGGAAGTTCTTGCTGTCGGGCGAGCAGATCGGGTTCTGATCGATTCTCCCCTTGGTCAGCGCGGTGACCGCGCCGCTTTGCACCTCCAGCTTCCAGATGTTGATGGCTTTGGTGTCTTTCGCGGGCATGTAAAACAACGCCTCCTGGCCGTTGGAACACACCGACAGGCCGCCCATCGGCAGATGCTCCTGATAGATGATGCTGCGGTTGCTGCCGTCGGCATTCATCACCGCGATGTGGCCGTCGTAATCGATGGTCAGCAGCCGGCCGTCGGGCAGCCAGCGCACGCTCACGTCGCGATGATCGTCAATCTGCTTCAGGCTGGCCGCGGCATTGGCCGCCGCGCTCATGGTGAACACCCCGGCTTCCGGCGTGATCTGAATGGCAATCAGTTGCTTGCCGTCGCTGGTCAGGCTCAGGGTCAGGTTGCTGTAGGCGTTCAGGTCGTTGGTGATGCGATGCAGCTTGCCGGCCGCGATGGCGATCTCGCCGACCTGGCCGTTCCAGTCGCTGGAGATGTCGTGGAAGATAAACAACAAATGTTTGCTGTCCGGTGTCCAGGTGGGCTTGTTCAGGATGGCGCTGCCGGCATAGACCGTCTTCTCCTTACCCGATCCGGGGTCAAGCAGAACCAGCCGGCCCAGGCTTTTACTGCCGGGCTCAACCACCGAGGCCGCGATCCACTTGCCGTCGGGAGACCAAGCCGGATCGTGATATCCGGGCAACGGTAACTTGGAGAGAACGCGCTCGCCGGTGCCGTCTTCATGCGCGATGATCAGCGAGGAACTCGCGTCGGGGGAGCTGTCCCGCAGATAGACCATCTGCTGCCCATCCGGCGAGAAGCTGACCGCGCTGTCGACATCGTCGACCAGCTTGCGCGGCGTACCCCCGAGCACCGGAATCTGAAACAGAAAGCCGACGCCGGGATGCTGGGGATCGCCGCGCACGAAGTACAGGAAATCGCCATTGGGTGAGAACGTCAGTCCGGCATAGCCCCCCTCGAACGGCGGCATGATCTGCGCGTTGCTGCCGGTGGCGATGTGCCGCATCCACAGGCTTTCCTGACCCTGGCCTTCATCCACCGCGTTGACCACATATTTACCGGCGGGAGAGATCGTGGCCAGCACCACATGGCCGGAGTTGGTGAGCTTCTCCATGGTCATGTTCTGGAAGGGAATGGGTCCGGAGTCGCCGCGCCACCGCGCGAAGCGGGTGTAGAGCCCGTAGCTGCCGATCGCGATCATGATCACGCTGATGGTGAGGATGATCGGCGTTCCGATGCGCCGCCGGCGTGCAGCATCGGCGGCGGTCTCACGCGCGCCGCGATCCGCTACGGCCACGCTGCCGTCGCGCGCAGCCGCCGCTGGCGTGCCTGCGCGCGAGATGTGCCCCGAGCTGCTGTCGCGCTTCAGCCGCTTGAGGTCGGCGCGCATTTCCGCCGCGCTCTGGTAACGCAGTTCCAGGTCTTTCTCCAGCGCCTTGTCGATGATCTCTTCCAGCTTGAGCGGCATGGACGTATTCAGCTCGGAGGCAGGTCGCGGATGGCGATCGAGGATGCCCTGAAAGATTACGGCCGAGGTGTTGCCCTCGAACGGCAACTTGCCCGTCGCCATCTCGTAGAGAATGCCGCCCAGCGAGAACAAATCGCTGCGCCCGTCGAGTTCTTCGCCGCGCGCCTGCTCGGGCGACATGTAGGCCACCGTGCCCACAGCCATGCCCGGCTGGGTCAGCATGGTGGCCGCGGTAGCGGGAGCGTTGCTACCGATGGTTTCCAGCGCAGCCCGGCGCTCGTGTGTCAGCTTCGCAAGTCCGAAGTCGAGGATCTTGGCCTGCCCGCGCGCGGTGATGAAGATGTTCGCCGGCTTCAGATCGCGGTGCACGATGCCCTTGGCGTGGGCCACGTCGAGCGCGTCGGTAATCTGGATGCCGATATCGAGAATTTTGTCGAGCGGCAGGGGATGGCCGTCGATCTTATCGTTGAGGCTCTGCCCCTCCAGCAGCTCCATGGCGATGAAGCTCTGGCCTTCGCACTCCTCAATTGCGTAGATGATGCAGATGTTGGGATGGTTCAGCGCGGAGGCGGCGCGCGCTTCCAGCTTGAAGCGCTCCAGCGCGCGCGGGTCCTGCTCCAGTTCTCGCGGCAGGAATTTCAGCGCCACCTGCCGTCCCAGGCGGCTGTCTTCGGCTGCATACACCACACCCATGCCGCCGGAGCCCAGCTTCCGGACGATGGTGTAATGCAGAATGCTCTTGCCGATGAGGGTTTCCAAATGAGGTCCAGTCTTCAGTTTCAGGTTTCGGGTTTTGCGTGTCGAGTAGCCACTTCGACTCTATTGTGACGCGGCAGCAGCGTCAAGGCGAGCGGATCGGAGCTGGCCCCGCTAGCGCTGCAACATCCCACCCGAATACGTTTGCGGGGTCGCCCTATCGTCGGGCAAAAGCTTGGCGCGGCCGCGCGCCGTCTGCGCCGCGCTGATGTCACCCGATTCTTCCAGCGCCTTGGCCAGCAGCAGGTTGGTCACCTTCAACGGCCTTATCGAGTTCGCATGCTCGTAGTTTTTGATGGCCGCCTGCAAGTCGCCGGAACGCTCTGCAGCCACCCCGAGCCCCAGCCATCCGGACACATTCTCCGAATCCATGGCGACCGCCTTGGCAAAGCACGCTTGCGCGCCGGCGTTATCCTGCATATCGAGATAGACCAGCCCTTCCTTGGCCAGCAGCTCCGCTCGCGCCGGACCAGCGGGCGTGACCCGCACCACGTGCTCGTAGCGCACAATTGCGTCCTGCAACTTGCCATGCTGATGGTCGTACTGGGCAAGCGCTAGAAGGCTGTTCGGATCGTCGGGATAAATATCCAGCGCCGCCCGGTATTGCTCCAGCGCCTCCTCCGTCTTTTCCTGGTCCATCAGCAGGTGCGCCAGGTTGTCGTGCGCGATGTAGTTACCGCGCGTAACCGCGAGCGTATGCGTCCACAGGTCCACGTTGTTGGCCCAATGGGAGAGTTGCTGGTCGGTTACGATCAGCAGTATCAGTAACACCACGGCGGATAGGGTCCGAACCGCCGCGATCGGAGCTTCCACCAGCGCAGCGAACTCGGCCACGGGCCAGCACACCATGATGAACAAACCGATAAACGGCAGATACGCATAGCGGTCGGCCATGGCCTGATTTCCCACCTGGACCAGCCCGATCATGGGCACCAGGGTGCCGAGAAACCACAACCAGCCCACCAGCAGATAGCGTTGCTTGCGGTGGGAGATCACCACTCCCGTAATCGCCAGCAGCACCAGCGACGAGAGCAGGAGCTGCCACACCGGTACTCGCCCGGGATACGGATACAACGGCGCCAGGTTCGCCGGCCACACCGCCTTACCCAGGTATCGCACGTAAGAGACTATGGCATTCGTAAGCCGAAGCGGGAGAGGATCATTCCGCAGTAACGCGACCGCACCGCCCGCTCGCTGCGCCATCACGGTGACGACCGCGCTGGCTGCGCAAATCGCAAACAGCGGAATTTTTTCCTTCACCAGCCACCAGAAGCTGCGCGGCGGAAACAGCGGTTCCGTCTGCGTCCCGGCGAGCGATTCGTCAATCCGGGTCGCCATGCGACCCAGCGGCCAATAGTCCCAAAGCAGCAGGACGAAGGGGAAGGCGATGATCTGCGGTTTCGCCATCAATCCCAGAACGAAGCACAGCGTCATAATCGCGTAGCGGGCGGTGTGGCCGCGGGGCTCATGATGCGTGGCGAACCGCCCCCGCTGAGCTTGGGTGACGGCATCTTCCGTCGCTGCCGACGCGTACCAGCGATACGCTCCCATTCCCAACAGGAAAAAAAACATGCTGAGCAGGTTCTTGCGCTCGGCGATCCAGGCCACCGACTCCACGTTGATGGGGTGCAACGCGAACAGCGCCGCCACCATGGCGCTGCGGCCGATATAGCCGGTCGCGCGCCGCAGCACCCAGCACAGCAGCAGCACGTTGGCCGCGTGCAGCAGCAGGTTCATCACGTGATGCCCGGCGGGGGCAAGATGAAAGAGCTGCACGTCGAAGGCGTGCGAAATCCAGGTCAGCGGATGCCAGTTGAATTGGTAAAACGTCGCTGAACGCCCACGCCACCGTGTCCCAACTCAGACCCGACGCGATGTGCGGATTGTTGACGACATAAACCGGATCGTCAAAGTTGAGGAACGGATGCTGGTAAACCGGGTAGTACGCGATCACGATGGCAGCCAGCAGAAGCACGTCCATGACGAAGCTTTCACTGGTGAATAACTCCGCCAGATCGGCCGGACGCGCCGGCTGCTTCGTCTCTCGCGTTCCTCTCGTCGACACCGTGGCCCTGGTGCTCACCACTCCCCCGATTGTTCGCGCTTGCTTCCTGCTTGAGAGTTGACTCTATTGTCGCGCGAAATGGCCGTCAAGCGAGTGGCGCGAAAGTGGGGCCCGAGTCCGGCGACAACCCCTCATGTACCGCGCTAATCGTCGTGATGCCCGTGTCACCCGAGCGGGACCGCGCAAGCAAATCCCTCCCCTGTGATGCCCCTCACTGCAATCCCCTGCCGCCGCGCTATCCTAGCGGCATGTCTGCCCCGGCATTTCCGATGAAGCTCATTTCAACTTTCGCCGAACTGCGCCGCTGCGCCCAGGCCGAACGCCCGCTACGCGTGGGAGTGGTGGTCGCCGACGACGAGGTCGCACTCTCCGCCGCTGCCTCCGCGTTGCACATGGGTATCGCGGTTCCAGTGCTGATCGGCGAACAGGCGGCCATCCGCGCCCGGCTGGAGTCGCTCGCGCTGCGCGAACTTATGATCAACGCGCAATACTTCGACGCCGGTGATGCGGCTGCCCTTGCCGTCGAACTCGCTCGCGATGGCGAGGTCGATTTACTGCTCAAAGGCCATCTGCGCACTGACGAACTGCTGCGCGCCGTGCTCGACAAGTCCGCCGGGCTGCGTACCGGCCATGTGCTGAGCGACGTTCTGCTGTATGAAGACAACCTTGCCGGCGCGACGCGGCTGGTCGGCATCAGCGACGGCGGGCTGAACGTGCTGCCCACGCTCGAGCAGAAGAAGCAAATCGTCGAGAACGCCATCGCGGTCATGCGCTGCCTGGGATTGGCGCCACCGAAGATCGCCATCATGAGCGCCACCGAAGCGGTCGGCGATTCGGTGCCCTCGAGCGTGGACGCAAAACGGCTTACGGAAATGTGCGAGGGGGGCGAGTTTGGCGACGCCCAGGTCTTCGGTCCGCTGGCGCTCGATGGCGCGCTGCTGGAATCGGCCGCCCGCGCCAAGGGCATCGAGCATACGGTCGCCGGCCACGCCGATTGCCTGATCGTGCCCAATATCGAGGCCGGCAATCTGCTGGGCAAAGCGGCGAAGTACCTGGGCGGCTCGCAATGCGCCCACGTCGTCGCCGGCGCGAAGGTCCCCATCCTCATTCCCTCGCGCGTCGAGAGCGTCGAGGACAAAGTGAATTCCATCGCCTTGGGGGTCCTGTTTGCCCGCAGCCGAGTTCAAGATTCTCGCCATTAATCCCGGTTCCACCTCCACCAAGTTCGCTGTCTACTGCGACGAGCGGCCCTGTGTGGTGAAGAACCTCCGCCATTCCGACGCCGACCTCGCCCCGTTTCGCGGACGCCCCATCCTCGATCAGCGGCAGTTCCGTTCGGCGCAGATCGAGGCTGTATTGCGTGAAGACGTGGATGGTCTTGCGCCGTCGTTTGGCGCAAAGGGTGGGATCGAATTGCACGCCGTGGTTGGTCGCGGCGGATTGTTGCCGCCCCTCACCAGCGGCACCTACGCGGTGAACCAAGCGATGCTGGAAGAACTGCGCGCGGCCAGGCGCGGCGAACACGCCGCGAATCTCGGCGCATTTCTGGCGCACGCGATCGCGCAGAAGGCCGGCGTAGAGGCCTACATCGTCGACCCCGTCAGCGTGGACGAGTGGCCGGACATTGCGCGCCTCTCCGGCAGCGCGTTACTCGAACGGCAGTGCCTCTCGCACGCACTGAACTCCAAGGCCGTCGCCAAACGCTACGCGCGCGAACGCGGCCAGAGCTACAACGCGCTGCGCTTGATCGTCGCCCACCTGGGCAGCGGGATTTCCGTTTCAGCGCACAAGGCCGGCCGCATGATCGACGTCACCAACTCGCGCGAAGAAGGAGCCTTCTCCACCGAGCGCGCCGGCACCGTGCCGGTGATGCAGTTGGTTGACCTGTGCTTCAGCGGCAAATACACGCGCCAGGCGGTGGAAGCGCTGCTCTTTCGCGAAGGCGGGCTGCAATCCTATCTCGGCACCAAGGACTTGATCGCAGTGGAGAAGCGTGTTGCAACCGGCGATACGCGCGCAGCCATGGTGTTCGATGCCATGGTCTACCAGATCGCGAAAGAGATTGGCGCAATGGCCACGGTTCTGCGCGGCCAGGTTGACGCCGTGCTCCTCACCGGAGGCATGGCGCACTCCGAGCGCCTGATCGCGACTTTACGCGAGCGGATTGGCTGGATTGCGCCGGCCGCAATTTACCCCGGCGAGGACGAACTGCAGGCGCTCGTCGAAGGCGTGCTCAGGGTACTACGGGGCGAGGAACCGGCGCTCTCGTTTGGCAACTGCCTGGCAGCTTCCGTTTGACTGGAAATAAGGGTGAGAGAGGAAGCCCGAAACGCGAGCTTGCGGCAACAATGAGAAGAGAGCACGCGAACCCAGGTCTCGAAACCGCGAGACCAGGGGCACCCACATCAGAGTTACAACGAGCCCATGTTCTGCAGGAATTCGCCGTTGGAGCGCGCCTTGCCTAGTTTGTCGATGAGCAACTCCATGGCTTCCACCGGCGACAGCGGGTTAAGGATCTTGCGCAACACCCAGATGCGCGCCAGGTCTTCCTTCGGGATCAGCAGCTCTTCCTTGCGCGTGCCCGAGCGCTGAATGTCGATGGCCGGGAAGGTGCGCTTATCGACCAGCTTGCGGTCGAGGATGATTTCCATGTTGCCGGTGCCCTTGAACTCTTCGAAGATCACGTCGTCCATGCGCGAGCCGGTTTCGATCAGCGCGGTCGCAATGATGGTCAGCGAGCCGCCTTCCTCGATGTTGCGCGCGGCGCCGAAGAAGCGCTTCGGCCGCTGCAGCGCGTTGGAATCGACGCCGCCGGAGAGCACTTTGCCTGACGGCGGAACGATGGTGTTGTAAGCGCGCGCCAGTCGCGTGATGGAATCGAGCAGGATCACGACGTCGCGCTTGTGCTCGACCAGGCGCTTGGCCTTCTCGATCACCATTTCGGCCACCTGCACGTGGCGCGCGGCGGGCTCGTCGAAGGTCGACGAGATGACCTCGCCCTTCACCGAGCGCTGCATGTCCGTGACTTCTTCCGGACGCTCGTCGATGAGCAGCACGATGAGCACGATCTCGGGATGATTCGTCGTGACGGAGTTCGCCAGGCTCTGCAGGAGCATGGTCTTGCCGGTACGCGGCGGCGCGACGATCAGGCCGCGCTGTCCTTTGCCTACCGGCGTCAGCAGGTCCATAACGCGGGCGCTGATGTTTTCGCGAACCGTCTCCAGCTTGATGCGCTCCTGCGGATACAGCGGCGTGAGGTTGTCGAAGAGGATCTTGTTGCGCGCCTCTTCGGGCGACTCGAAGTTGACTGCCTCGATCTTCACCAGCGCGAAATACTTTTCGCCCTCGTGCGGCGGACGCACCTGTCCGCTGATGGTGTCGCCGGTCTTCAGGTCGAACTTGCGGATCTGCGACGGCGAAACATAGATGTCATCCGGGCCGGGAAGGTAGTTGTAATCGGGCGAGCGGAGAAAACCGTAACCATCAGGCAGGATTTCCAGCACGCCTTCAGCGAAGATGTGGCCTTCCTTTTCGCTTTGGGCCTGAAGGATCTTGAAGATGAGGTCCTGCTTGCGCAGGCCGCTGGCGCCGGGCAGCTCGAGAGACCGAGCTATACGGGTCAACTCGGTGATGTTCTTTTCTTTTAGTTCGGAGATTGTCATGGATTCACCTACGGAGGATTTTGCGGAAGGGCGGGCCGGAGGAACTTTCGAGGGGACGCGCCGAAGCGCGGCGCCTGGCCCCCGACGAGCGCCTGATTTGCGCTCGCCGGGGTAGTCGCTTATGCAGCGCGCCGTTGGGCTTCGGAAACCTTCTCGGGTTCGAGAATCACCCCACGCCGGTCGGAATCGGCGATGCGGTGCAACACCTCGTTCGTCGTGTCCTGGATACGGGTGTTCGGCTTATGGAACTTGCGCGTAGCCTTTGAAGCCAGTTGGCACAGTGTGTATCGATTGCGCAGAGTGTGTACTGCCTCAAAAACCAGTTCAGACCTCATTGTCATAGTTCTCCTCGATGTATGAATGAATGTTCCGGAGCCGTATCTGAGCGGAAACCACTTGCCCCTGGTTATGAATTCCTGAGACGGGATGCCCAACGCGGAAACAGGAGCCAATTCTTTGGATGCTATTGTTCCCGTTTTGGTGCGTTAAATTTTCCCTATCCCGATCGACTTCGGTTTACGACAAAACCCTGTTTTCCAACAACTTAGCAAGACTCTACCGCGTTTTCGGCGCGCAGCCGCAAGTACCAAATGTCTTCCTTATCGCTGGGCGAAGACTTTGAACGGGGCCGTGTCGGGGCAGGACTTGCCTTGGGCTGAAGCTTAAGGGACTACTCAACGGCAAAAACAGTAAAGTAGACCTTCAAGTCGCCTCAGTCAAGGAAAATCGTTCCCGGAACCCACGCCGCCAACATAGCTATTCGGATTGCGGCTTACCCTTAGACGCAAAAAGTGAGCAAAAGTCCGTAAAGTTTTGTTAACCCGAAGCCTGTTAGTAAGTTGCGGGTTAGTCGGCCATGCCCGCGACTGTCCTTTTCCACAACCACATCAAGGGCGCCGGCACCGTGCGGGCGCTGCTGTCGAATGCCTGGAGAGATTGCGGTTGGAGCCGTCTGCCGTTCACGCTATCATTCGGCAGCCATGCCGCTTCGCGTCTTCATCAGCTACAGCCACGATAGCCAGGAACACATGGATCGCGTCTGGAATCTCTCCGAGCGGCTCCGGGGCGACGGCGTGGATTGCCGTATCGACCAGCATGGCGAACCTGAAGAAGGCTGGCCACGGTGGTCGCGCAACCAGGTACAAGAATGCGAATTCGTATTGATCGCCTGCACTGAGACCTACCTGCATCGCTATGAAGGAAAAGCGGACGTCGGCGAAGGTCGCGGCAGCAAGTGGGAAGGCTTCGTCATAACGCAGGAGCTCTACGAAGCCGAAGGGAAGAATAAGAAGTTCATTCCGATCCTGTTTTCGCTCCGGCGACAAAGAACACCGTCCCCTTGAGCTACGCCCGTTCAGCTATTACCTGCTCTCCGAGGACTCCGATTACGACAATCTGTTCCGGCGCATCACCGGCCAGCCTGAGCGGACGCCTTCGCCCATCGCAGATCAGGTGCGGCAAATGCCGAGGCGTGAAACGCAGCAGCGGCCGGGACGGCAGCAACTCCCGAGCTGGCACCCGTACAGCCTCTGGAGAGGAAGTCTCCGACGCCAAAGCCTCTGAATCGGCTCTTCACGGTTCCTTTCCCGGAGAATCCTTTTTTCACCGGACGCGAAGAGATTCTCGCCAGCCTGAAAGCGGACCTGGACAAGAGCGGTATCGCCGCACTGACGGGCTTGGGTGGGATGGGCAAGACGCAGACCGCGGCGCAATTCGCGCATCGCCATCGCGATGCGTATCCCGCAGTGCTGTGGGTGCGAGCCGAGAACCTGGAGACGCTCTTCGCGGACCTGTCGCAGTTGGCGGAGCGCCTTGGTCTGCCGGAGCGCGAGGCGAGGGAGCAGAGCGTCGTGCTGGAGGCGGTGAAGCGCTGGCTCGATGAGCAGGAGCGATGGCTGCTGGTGCTGGACAATGTTGAAGATTACGAGATCGTCCGCGACCTGACGCGCAAGGCCGATGCCCGTCGAGATCATCACATCATCTTCACCACCCAACGGCAGGCGTTGGGCGGCATTGCGCGGCAGAGGGTGCTTCCGATGAATCGCGATCAGGGCGCCCTCTTGCTGCTGCGGCGAGCCAACCGGCTGGACGCAAATACGACGCTTTCGGGCGCTGACTCGCAACAGGCCGCATTGGCGCGGGAAATTTCTGATGAGGTCGGAGGCTTGCCGCTGGCGCTCGACCAGGCAGGCGCGTACATCGAAGAGAACGCTTCAGCGCTCAATGACTATCTGACTCTGCTGCGCGAGAGGACCAACGAGCTGCTTGACCGGCGAGGCGGCCTCGATTCCGATCATCTCTCGGTCGCCAAGACATTTCTCACCTCGTTCGGGAAGCTGGAGAAGCTCAATCCGGCAGCGGCTGAGATTTTGCAGAATCGCGGCTTTTCTTCCGCCGGATGCGATTCCGGAGGAGATCTTCACCGAAGGCGCAGCCGAGTTCGGGCCGGAGCTGAGCGCCACAGCCTCGGATCCGTTGAAATGGAATGAAGCCATCGGCGCCGCGCTGAAGTATTCGCTACTGGAGCGTGACCCGGAGAAGAAGCTGCTCGCGGTACACCGCATGGTGCAGGCGGTGCTGAAGTCGCAGATGAGCAACGAGGAGCGGAAGCTGAGAGCAGAACAGGCGATACGCGCGGTCAACGCGGCGTTCCCGTCGGGCGAGTTTGGAACCTGGGCAAACTGCGAAAGGCTTGTACCCAGCGCGCAGGCTTGCGCCACGTTGGCAGAAGAGCAGGGCTTGTCCTCGCCCGAGCTGGCGCTCTTGCTCAATCAGGCGGGGTACTACCTATCGGCAGCGCGCCAGATACGGTGAGGCGGAGCCGCTTTACCGGAAGAGCTCTGGCACTTGCTGAAAAGCTATACGGCTCTGACGATCCGAAGATCGCCATTGGCCTAAACAACCTGGCTTCGTTGCTGCAGGCCACCAATCGGCTGCAAGAGGCGGAGCCGCTGATGCGGCGTGCGCTCGAAATTGACGAATGCGCCTATGGTGCTGACCATCCCGATGTCGCCGCGGGATCTCAACAATCTGGCGCAGTTGCTGCAGGACACCAATCGGCTGAAGAGGCGGAGCCGCTGATGCGGCGGGTGCTCGGTATTGACGAGAAAGCTTTGGCCCGGAGCATCCGAACGTCGCCGTCGCCTCAACAACCTGGCTTCGTTGCTGCAGGACACCAATCGGCTGCAGGAGGCGGAGCCGCTGATGCGGCGGGCGCTCGGAATTGACGAGAAAAGCCTATGGCCCGGACCATCCCGAATGTCGCCAGTCCGCCTCAACAACCTGGCTTGGTTGCTGAAGGATACCAATCGGCTGCAAGAGGCGGAGCCGCTGATGCGGCGGGCGCTCGAAATTGACGAGAAAAGCCTATGGCCCTGACCATCCCGATGTCGCCACGCGACCTCAACAACCTGGCGTTGTTGCTGCAGGAGACGAATCGGCTGCAAGAGGCGGAGCCGCTGATGCGGCGGGCGCTCGAAATTGACGAACACGCCTATGGCCCTGACCATCCCGATGTCGCCATCGACCTCAACAACCTGGCTTCGTTGCTGCAGGCCACCAATCGGTGAAGGAGGCGGAGCCGCTGATGCGGCGGGCGCTCGAAATTTGCGAGAGATCGCTGGGGCCAGACCACCCGAAGCACCATTACGGTCCGCAACAATCTGGCGGCACTCCTTCGCGCGATGGGGAAGGACGATGAAGCGGACAAGCTTGCGTAGGTCAGGTCCTTTATCACGATTGCCGAATTCGCGAGTCCTGCGCAGTGAGCGAGGGTATTCACCACCCTTCGACTACGCTCAGGGCAGGCTACGGCACGGAGGGCACGGAGTTTGTTATAGAACTCTTCGCACAATTCCCCTGGTGCAGGACGGGGACGTTGAAGTTGATAAGTAGGCCTACGCGCAGTTTGCTGAGTCGAAGATAGGTGAGCAGTTGTGCTTCATGGACAGGACAGAACCGCTCGACACATTTTAGTTCGACAATCACACGGTCCCTGATTACGAGGTCGATTCGGTAGCCGCAATCAAGGAGAAGGCCTTTGTAGTGGACGGGCAGCTCGACTTGGGACCTAAACGGAATCTCTCGGAGAGATAGGTCGCGACACATGCAAGCGTGATATGCAGATTCCAGCAGCCCAGGCCCCAGTTCTCGGTGAATAGCAACCGCAGCTCCGATGATCTCTTCCGTAAGTCGGCTTCCATCAGGCTAACACGGTCCGACGTGCTTTCTCCTCGACTAGTAGTGAGCCGTTCAGCTTCAGATTCCACTTTCAAAATTCCGTGTCCTCCGTGCCTCCGTGGTGAAATGCCTTTTCTACGCCCAGAAGGTGCGATCCAGCGTGCGGTATTGGATGGCCTCGGCGATGTGGCCGGGTTCGATGACCTCGCTTCCGGCCAGGTCGGCAATCGTCCGCGAGACCTTGAGGATGCGGTCGTGGGCGCGGGCGCTCAGGCCTTGCTTGACCATGGCCCGCTCCAGCAGGTGCTCGGAGTCGGTGCCCAGTTCGCAATACTTGCGGATTTCGCGCGAACCCATCTGCGCATTGGCGTAGATGCGCTCCCCTCCGGTATGAAAGCGTTGCAGTTGGATCTCGCGGGCCTGGATGACGCGCTGGCGAATGTCGGCTGAGCTCTCCGGCAAGGGGCCGCTGCCGCGCAGCTCGCGGTAGTTCACCGACGGCACGTCGATGTGGATGTCGATGCGGTCCATCAGCGGGCCGGAAATCTTGGAGACGTAGCGCTGGATCATCATGGGCGTGCAGTGACACTCGCGGCTGCGGTCGTTAAAGTAGCCGCAAGGGCAGGGGTTCATCGCGGCCACCAGCATGAAGCGCGCGGGGAAGCTGAGCGACATGGCCGCGCGCGCGATGGTCACGGTGCCGTCTTCGAGCGGCTGCCGCATCACTTCCAGCACGTTGCGCGGGAACTCGGGCAGCTCGTCGAGGAAGAGCACGCCGTTGTGCGCGAGCGAAACCTCGCCGGGACGGGGAATCATGCCGCCGCCGATCAGTCCGGCGTCGGAGATGGTGTGGTGCGGCGAGCGGAACGGGCGCGTGCCGACCAAACCGCTGGCGGCGTCGAGCACGCCGGCGACGCTGTGGATCTTGGTGGTCTCCAGCGCTTCGTCGAAGGTAAGCGGCGGGAGGATGGTCGCCATGCGTTTGGCCAGCATGGTCTTGCCCGAGCCCGGCGGGCCGATCATCAGCAGGTTGTGTCCACCCGACGCGGAAATTTCGATAGCGCGCTTGGCGCTCTGCTGGCCGCGCACGTCGCAGAAATCGACCAGGAAGTCCTGCGAGCTTTCCAGCAGCGCACGCGTGTCGACCTTCACCGGCTGGATGCCGTTGCCGGTATTCAGCAGGCTGACCACTTCCATCAGCGACTTCACCGGATAGACCTCGACGCCTTCCACCAGCGCGGCCTCGCGCGCGTTGACCTCCGGCACGATCAGCTTGCGAATATTGTTGCTGCGGGCGGTGACGGCGATGGGCAGCGCGCCACGCACCCCGCGCACGCCGCCGTCCAGCGACAGTTCGCCCACAAACAGCGCGTCTTGCGGCGGCTTGTTGTTCAGGCCGCCATATGCTCCGAGAATGCCCAGCGCCATGGGCAGATCGAAGCCGGAGCCTTCCTTGCGAATGTCAGCGGGTGCCAGGTTGATGGTGGTCATCGTTGGCGGAATGTCGTAGCCGCTGTTCTTCAGCGCCGAGCGGATGCGTTCGCGGCTCTCGCGCACGGTCGCGTCGGGCAGGCCAACGGTGGTGAAGATGTCCTTTTCGGTCTTGATGGCGGCAACATCGACCTCAACCTCGATGAGGCTGGCGTCGATGCCGTAGACGGCGGCGCTAAGCGTCTTGTAGAGCATGCAAGGGAGTGCACGCCTACCACAGTGTTTCTAGGAATAACAGGTTGGTGGGCGGAGGGGGTGTGAGCGCGCTCACGTTGGAAGGTGATTAGGGAAGAGTTCCCAAAAAGAAAAAGGGCGGAATCCCCGCCGGAAGCGCAGCGCCCAGTTGCACATCCGATGCCGTGAGGCCAAGAATTCCGCCAACCTAAGGTCCGTTCGAGAGGAGTAAAGCCTGCGTCTCGCTGTTGCTTCGCTTTCCCTGAGTGAATCCCAATGCAGGCATTCTGCCAGCACAGCTACGCTCTGCCAATGCCCAAAATGCGGTATACGGCTACAACTTCAGTTGTAAGAGCAGCAACTAGCAGCTAGCGACTAGCTAAGGCGATGCGAGTTGCGTATGTGACGCAATCGTCGCGGGCCACATTCGCCAAGTCCATCGAATTCGCGTCACGCTCAGTCGCGCCTTCGCTGATTGCTGAATGCCGAGTGCTAATTGCTAGCTGGCTAGTTGCGAGTTGCTACTTGCTGCCTTGCTGATACACCTGCTGGCCGGTGGGATCACCCACGTCCATGGCGCGCTGCACGAAGCCATTGTGGGTGTGCCGCCAGACGAACTCCTTGATGTCGGGCCAGAACTCGTCGAGGATGTGGCCTTCGGCGACACCGCCCAGTCCGGTGAGGGCGTTCTCGATGGTCCCGCTCACCGACTTGTCGCGGTAGGGAACATAGGCATTGGAAATGGCAGCTTCGGTGAACTGGCTGGCGATGACCGAGGTGTTGATGACGCTGGTCCCGTTATCGCTGCGCCCGATAAAGGCGCGGCTGGCGGCATAAGCCATGCGGTTCAGGATGCGGTGCTGATGCGAGGGGAAGTATCGCGGGTCCTGATGCAAGAGCGTGGGATAGACGAAGCCGCCGATGAAAGACGCGGCCTCCGCTCCCATGGCGGAGATTCCCAGCCGCTCGCCGAAACCCGCGGTGCCGGGATTGAGCCGGGGATAAGCTCCGGTGGCCTGCGAAATGGCTGCGTCCGACAGGATGCCGACTATTTGTCCGGCCGAGTAGGTGTTGTGCAGGAAGGCGTCGAATTTCTGCTTTGGGGTCCGCGGCCGGTAATCGGGCGCGTCCGGCAGCGGCTGACCGGGAACGAAGTTCCGCGCCATCGCCACCATGTTGTCATGCGTGAAGGTGGCTTTCATGGCCGCGGCGGTGAATTGCGCACGATCGAAGGCGTAGTCGCTGGAGGCCGCCGCAAGGGCGGGTGCGATGGCCTGCGTGCACGCCGCGTTCGAGGGCGCGCGCAATGTAATGTCATACAATGTGGTACTCGGGAAGAGGCCCGCAATGGGTTGGGCAAGCTCCGCCGAAATCTGCGGTGGCCGCAGCCAGGAGACATCGCCAGCCGGCGGGACAAACAGGACAGGCTCGCTAGGGCCCGACGCCAGCAGCGTCTGCTGCGCGGCGAGCGGGAAGAAACTCATCCCCAGTGCCAGGCATATGGCCATGCCCCATTTCATAAGTAACCCACAACCAGTGCGGCGGGCGTTCTTGCGTGCATTATCTATGAAGTTGCGGAATTCGAAAAGGCTGTTTCGGACAAAAAGTTATTAATTTTCAGTTTTTGGCAACCTGGTGTTCCATGTCAGTAACTCGGCCAAACGACAGTTTCGAGTTTCCGGTTTCGAGTTTCAGGTGGCGGAGAACCCCAGCAAAGGTCCTTCTCTTTACTTGGAGACCGCTTCCATGCAGCTCGGAACTCGAAACTTGAAACTCGAAACGGTCGTTCAGCTATGATGGGAAAATGTCCCGACCATTGAGGTCTGCTCTGGCAGCGTGCCTACTCCTGCTGATCGCGCTGCTGGGAGGCTGTAAACCCAAACCCAAGTCAGCCACGGTTGTGGTGCGCGTATTGCGCGACCTGCGATCCATATATGGCAGCGAACTGGACCGCAGGATTCTGGAATACCAGGGCAGCAATCCCCGCCTGCCTTCGGGACAGCCTATCGTCATCTCCAGCGAAACCGGCGACTACAAGGACATGCTGCAGAAGCAGACCAGCAGCCGCGAAGGCATCGACCTGATCATTCTGGACGCGCCCGAGGATGCGCAGTTGAGCCCGGCGCTGCAGATTGCGTTGCCCCAGGCGACGAACATCTGCGCCGGTGTCAAGGCTTGCCCAGAGAACGTACCGGCCATCATCCCGTCACAGATCACGGGTGCGCACCGGCAAGCGGCGCAAATGTTCGTGGATTTTCTGCAGAAGGCGCCGTGAGGCAGCAACCAGCAGGCTAGCTCTCAACCCCCATGTTGCGCGTCTTTCCGGCCCAGCCTAGCATTGGCTGCGAAGGGAGCCTCTTGTGATCGGTCAGATGCTCGGCCATTGCCGGGTCACGGCAAAGATTGGCGAAGGCGGAATGGGGGTTGTTTACCGCGCCTACGATGAGGTGCTGCACCGCGATGTCGCCTTGAAAGTGGTCAGGAAAGACACGGGTCTGGATGCATCCGCCGGCCAGAGCTTGCTGCACGAGGCGCGAGCATCGTCCGCGTTGTCGCACCCCAACATCTGCACCATTTACGAAGTTGGCGAGACCGAAGGCGAGCTCTACATCGTGATGGAATTGGTCGAGGGCAAATCTCTCGACCAGATGAGCGCCGGCGTGGGACTGCCTCCGGATTCAGTCGTGCGCTATGGAGCTCAGATCGCCGCGGCCCTCGCCCGGGCGCACGACCGCGGCATCGTGCATCGCGATCTCAAGGCGGCGAACATTGTCGTCACCGCCGAGGGCCTGGTCAAAGTTCTGGACTTTGGCTTAGCCCGGCGGATGACACCCACCACTCCCGAAGGCGCGACGCGCTCGCTGGCCGCCGTTCAGGAAGGCTCGTCCATGAGCGGCACGTTGTGCTACATGGCGCCGGAAATCCTGCGGGGCGCGCCGGCTGACTATCGCAGCGATTTATGGTCGCTCGGGGTTGTGCTCTACGAAGCGGTGTCGGGACGCTTGCCCTTCCAGGGAGGCACTGGATTCGAGGTCAGCTCTGCCATCCTGCGCGAATCGCCGAATCCGCTCGGCCCTCCCGTTCCGCCGGGTCTGTGGGCCATTGTGCAACGTTGTCTGGCCAAGGAACCGGCACAGCGTTATCAGCGGGCAAGTGAAGTGCAGGCTGCTTTGGAGGCGCTACTGTCGGCCGCCATCGCCGCGCCCGCAGCTCCCTCTGCCGATGTAGGTCCGCCCAGGACGACGATGCTACACAGCGTGCGCCACGTTCGGGTCAGGAAGGGCGACTTTCTTTTGCTGGTCGGGACCACCAAGGGAGCGTTCATTCTGCGCTCCAATCGCCGGCGCGAACGTTGGGAGCTCGGTGGTCCGTACTTCCACGGCCACCAGGTTTATGCCATGGCCTACGATGGCCGCGAGGGCCGGCATCGCGTCTGGGCTTCCACCCAGAGTTATTGGGGCACGCTGCTGCGCTCGAGCGACGATTTCGGCAAGAGCTGGACCAACCCGCAGCAGTCGCCCATTCGGTTTCCCGCCGACGCGGGTGTCTCCCTCATGAACATTTGGCAGATCGCACTCGGCCGTCCCGAGGAACCCGACGTCCTCTACTGTGGCGTCGAACCGGCCGCGCTCTTCCACAGCCGCGATGCCGGCGAGACCTGGTCGCTGGTGCGCGGCCTCTTCGATCATCCGCATCGCCCCCGCTGGTTGCCGGGCAATGGCGGCCTGGCCCTGCACTCGGTGTTGCTCGACCCGGCGAATCCGCAACGCATGTACGTGGCGATCTCCTCCGGCGGAGTCTATCGCACCGACGACGGCGGACTCACCTGGACGGCAAAAAACCGCGGCGTCCGCGCCCAGTTTATGCCCGATAAATATCCCGAGTTCGGACAATGCGTGCACAAGATCGTGATCCATCCCAGCCGGCCGGAACGAATCTTCCTGCAGAATCATTGGGGCCTGTATCGCTCGGACGACGCCGGCGAAAGCTGGACCGACATTGCCAACGGAGTACCCTCGGATTTCGGTTTCGCCATGCTGGTGCACCCTCGAAATCCCGACTGCGTGTACATTGTCCCGGTCGAGTCGGACGAATTCCGCTGTAGCTGCGATGGCCGGCTGCGGGTTTATCGGACCCGCAATGCCGGAGCGTCGTGGGAGCCTCTGATGCGCGGCCTGCCGCAAAAGCGCGCTTACGAAACTGTCCTGCGCGATGCCCTGGTGGCGGATTCGCTCGATCCGCTCGGTATTTTTTTCGGCACGCGTAGCGGCCAGCTCTTTGGCTCGCGCGACGAGGGAAAGACATGGGAGAAGATATTGGAAGGGCTGCCGGCGATCGTGTGCGTGCGAACGGCGGTGGTTGAAGATGCTTCCGGAGCTGCGAAAGCCCGGGCGGCTACTTCATCGCGCGTGAAATCCCGCGCATCAAGCAAGTCGCGTCGCAGCAAGCGGTGAGTTATGCCGATCACGTTCCACATTCCGGGAGCGCTGCGCGAATTCACCGCGGGGCAAAGTTCGGTGGCGATCGAGGGCACACCCTCGACCGTTGCCGACGCGCTGGCGATCCTGTGGAGCCGCTATCCGGGAGTTCGCGACCGCGTTGCCAACGAGCAAGGACAGGTTCGCCAGCACATCAATATTTTCGTAGGGAACGAAAACATCCGCTATACCGGCGGGCTGGCGACGCCTGTCTGCGACGGCGCGACGATTTCCATTGTTCCTGCGGTCAGCGGGGGATGATTACCAACTATCACGTTCCTTCTTCAGATAGTCCTTCGGATACAATCCGCGCCCCAGCCCCTTGAGGGCCTCGGCGTGCAACCTCGGCTTCTCCAGTACCAGCATGCGATTGTCATGGACCACAACCAGAAGCTTGTCGCCCGGCTTGAGGTTCAGTGCCTCGCGGGCTTCGCGGGGAACGACAATCTGGTTTCTAGCGGAAATGGTCACTTCGGCCATGCCTATACATTTTAGCGGAAAGTAAAGCGGCAATACGAACCCCGCATTTTATGTAGCAGCAGCTCTTTTGAGTTTCTTAACCGGCCCCTTCAATGCCGATGCGGCGTTCTTGGCTTTGTTGCCACTCGGGAGCGGCAGCGCCTTCATCTCCGCCGCGCGCCACAAATACCAGCTCGCCACGCTGCGATAAGGACGCCAGCGCTCGCCGTAAGCGAGCAGTTCCTTCGGTTTCGGGAGCTCCGCCAGCTTGCGCATCCTGGCGAAGCCCTTGCGCACGCCGTAGTCATCGACGGGCAGCACGTCGGGACGGCCCAAGCGAAAGATCAGCAGCATCTCGACCGTCCAGCGGCCGATGCCGCGCACCGTCACCAGGCGCTCGATCAGCTCATCATCGCTCATCCGGTGCACCTGCTTCACCGTCGGCACCGTGCCGTCGAGCGTCTTCGCGGCGAGGTCGCGGATGGCCAGCATCTTGTTGCGCGAAAGTCCAGCCGAGCGCAGCAACTCTTCGGAAGCAGCCAGGATTTGCTCCGGGTTAGGGAAGCCATCGACCAGGCCGCGGCGCGTGCGAATACGCTTGGTGTTCTCGGGGAACAGCGCTTTCACGCGCGCGGTGATCGTCGCCGGCAACTTTGCCGTTGAGCTGCTGATAGATGATCGACTCCAGCAGCGCGGCGAAGATGCTCTGCGTGGTCTCCTGCTGAAGCCGGCACGGCCCGTGGTGCGTGATGATGCGAGCGAGTTGACGGTCGACGCGCGACAGGTGTTCGCAGGCGGAAGTGTGATTGAGTTTCTTGGGCATGGTGAAGTTGTCAGTTGTTGGTTGTCAGTTGTCGGTTCAAATCGCAATTGCCTAGGGAAACAATATTCGAAATTGGCTTCATTGACAGTTCGTAACACGACTGGGTCAATTGGCGATTCACTAAGCGCCGTAGGCGCGACATAGGTTAGCCCAGCCGTTCACGGCTGGGGAAGAACACAATTGAAATATCGAGTGCCGTAGGCACGATACCCAACCCGCGAAGCGTGTCGTCCCTACGGGACTATCCAATTTTTCATTACGCTTGTCCCAGCGCTGAAGCGCTGGGCTAACCTATGTCGTGCCTAGGGCGCTTGCATTCTATTACTAGCCGCGTGGTTGAGATCCTACCGACAACTGACAACCGGCAACCGGCTACTGCCTACTGCCTTCTTCCAGCGCCGTAATCGTCTCCTCATCCACGTCCCACGTCTTCAGTATGCGGAAGATGACGCGGCTGGGAAAGCCGCCGCGGACGAGTGTGCGGAAAACGCGGGCAGCCTGCTTCTGGTCAGCCGGTTTCACGAGGCGACGGCGGCGCAGGAACGCGCGCGCCAGTTGCTCTTCGTTGACGTCGTCGTAGGCGGCATTGACTGCGCCGTCGATGATGTCGGGGTGCACGCCCTTGGTCTTCAGGTCCTGCACCACGCGCATCCGGCCGAACTTGTCGTTCTCCTTGCGCAGGCGCGAATAGCTCTCGGCGTAGCTGGTGTCGTTCAGATAACGCTGCGCCTTCAGAAGGCCGACGACGGTTTCGATGAGCGCGGCGCCGTTGGGCTGCGCCTCCACGCGATTGCGCAGCAGGCGCTTGATCTCCGCAACCGTGCGCATGCGCCGCCCCAGCGCGCCGATAGCGTATTCGTACAGCGACACCTCATCGTAAGTTTTGCGCGCGCGCTTGAACGCCATGGGTGAAATTATAGGCAATTTCGAGTTCGTATCGATCAGGGCACCCTTCACGTGTTCTTTCGCAAAAATCATTTCACCACGGAGACACGGAGGGCACGTAGGTTCTTTGAATTTAACGCTCCGAGACCTCCGTGCCTCCTTGGTGAATTTCGGTATCATCATTCAATATGGCCATCGCCATCCAATGTCGCGGCCTGCGCAAGACCTACGACGGCAAAGTCGAGGCGGTGCGTGGTCTGGACCTCGAGATCGAAGCGGGCGAATGCTTCGGGCTGCTCGGCCCCAATGGCGCGGGCAAAACTACGACCATCGAGATCCTCGAAGGCCTGCTGGAGCCCACGTCGGGCGAGGTGGAAATTCTAGGCCACACTTGGAAAACGGGCGAGCGCGAACTGCGGGAGTGGCTGGGCATCTCGCTGCAGGAGACGCGCCTGTCGGAGAAGCTGACGGTCCGCGAAACCCTGCAACTGTTCTCCAGTTTCTACCGGCATCCCACGCCGATCGAAGCGGTGATCGCGGAGATGTCGCTCCAGGAGAAAGCCGACGCGAGGGTTGGCAAACTCTCTGGCGGGCAGAAGCAGCGACTGGCCGTGGCGACTGCGCTGGTTGCCAATCCGAAAATCCTGTTTCTCGACGAGCCCACCACCGGCCTCGATCCGCAAAGCCGCCGCCAGTTGTGGGACATCGTGCGGCAATTCCAGAAGCGCAACGGCACCGTGCTGCTCACCACGCACTACATGGACGAGGCAGAGCGGTTGTGTGACCGGCTGGCCATCATCGACCACGGACAGATCATCGCCGCAGGCACGCCGGCGGAGCTGATCGAGCGGCTCACTGGACATCACATCGTGGAGTTCGCCATTGCGCAGACGCCCAGCGACGACGGACAGGCGTGGAGCAGGCTGCCTGGCGTGCAATCGGTGCGCTTGGTGGACGGACTGTATTCGCTGCGCGTCAACGAGCCGCATGAGACCATTCCGGCGCTGCTGGCCGAGGTGCAGAAGCAGCATGCGCAGCTCGTGCACCTGACCACGCGGCAGGCGAGCCTGGAGGACGTCTTCGTGCAACTCACCGGGCGTCATCTGCGGGAGGAGTAGAGAACGATCTTCGAATTGCGGTTTGAAGGGGCACGGCTTCAGCCGCGCCGTTACGGGGCACAAATGGAGCCGGCTTTAGCCGCTGAGGGAATGCGGCTTGTGGTCGAAGGGCGAATTCCCACAGCGGCTAGAAAGGCTGCTGAAAACTCGCGAAAGCAGATACTCGCGGACTAAAGTCCGCTCGGGATAACTGAGAGGGGACTTAATGACGGCGCACCTGAAGGTGCGCCCCTTCAAAGCACGACGAGACGCAATGAATGGCAACTATTGAACAACCGCCAGTAGTCGCAAGCCCCGAACAGGCGGTCATCACCAATGGCCGCTGGACCGGCTACGCGCGCCTGCTGCAAATGCGCATGCTGGAGCTGTGGCGCGAGCCCGAAGTCATCTTCTGGGTCTTCGTGTTTCCGCTGCTGCTGGCGCTGGGGCTGGGCATCGCCTTCCGCGAGAAGCCGCCCGACGTCACGCCGGTTGCGGTGGTGGCCGGGCCGAAGGCGAATGA
The DNA here is from genome assembly GCA_963713465.1 of uncultured Acidobacteriaceae bacterium. Taxonomy (GTDB): domain Bacteria; phylum Acidobacteriota; class Terriglobia; order Terriglobales; family Acidobacteriaceae; genus Bog-257. The sequence goes on along the minus strand of CAVQLZ010000010.1, from coordinate 197,623 downwards.
GATTGTGCAGCTCTTGCAGCGCTCGCCGGAGCACGCCGGCATTCGTCCCGATGTGCTCAGTCCGGCCGCCGCGCTCGACGGATTTCGTCTCGGCAAATACTCGTTGGTGGTCAGCATGGACGACTCCGGCTTGCACTTCCGCTACGATCCCGCGCGGCCGGAGAGCGTGCTGGCGCGCACGCAGGTGAATGACGCGCTGGAGGACGCGGCCGGGCGCAAGAATCCGGTTTCAACCTCGAGCACGTCGTCGAGCGAGCCCGGCGCGCGCTACATCGACTTCCTCATTCCCGGCCTGCTGGGGATGAACCTGATGAACTCGGGCATGTGGGGCATCGGTTTCGCGCTGGTGGAGATGCGGCAGCGCAAACTGCTGAAGCGTTTTATCGCGACCCCGATGCGGCGCTCGGATTTTCTGCTGGCGCTGGTCTCGAGCCGCCTGGTGCTGATGCTGATTGAAGTCGCGCTGCTGCTGGTCTTCGGCGTGATCGTGTTTCATGTGCGCGTCGAGGGCAGCGTGGCGGCGATCCTGCTGATCGGCGCGTTGGGCGCGATTTCATTTGGCGGCGTCGGCCTGCTCACTGCCAGCCGCGCGCAGAAGATCGAAAGCGTCAGCGGGCTGATTAACCTGGTGATGATGCCGATGTGGATTTTCTCCGGCGTGTTCTTCTCGTATGAGCGCTTCCCGAAGATGTTCCTGCCGGTGATCCGCGCGCTGCCGCTGACCGCGCTTAACGACGCACTGCGCGCGATTATTCTGCAGGGCGATTCGCTGGCGTCGCAGATGGGACGCATTGCCGTGCTGGCGATCTGGGGCGGCGTCTCGTTTGTGCTGGCGCTACGGTGGTTCCGCTGGAGCTGATGCTTGCTACAATCGCCCGATGACCTCCCGCCTGGAGCGCGTGCAGGAACAACTGCGGCTTTACGACCATCCGCTGGTCGCGTTTGACGCGCGCGAAAAAGGCGACAGCGTAGAGATCGTCATCCGTCCTAAGTTCACTGATCCGCCGGTCCACACCTACTACTTCGACCTGCACCCGCGCGACCTCGACGATCCGCAGTTCGAGTGGACCTTGCAGCGGCAGATCTTCGACTGCCTGCACGATTACATCGTCGAGATGTTCATCCGCACGCCGCAGAGCCGCAAAGAAAATCAGCAACTGCAGCGCGAAGGCAAGCTGTGAGCGTGAAAGCGCACACCCTGCGCGAGCGCATCGCGGAGGAGATTCAGCGCACCGGCCCGATTCCGTTCTCGCGCTATATGGAGCTGTGTCTTTACGAGCCGGAGCTGGGCTACTATTCGCGGGCGCGCGAACAGTTCGGCAAGGCGGGGGATTTCTATACCTCGAGCGACGTGCATGCGGTCTTCGGTCGGCTGCTGGCGCGGCAATTCGAGGAGATGTGGCGTGCGCTGGGGTCGCCGACGAGAGTCGATCTGATCGAGCTTGGTCCGGGACGCGGCCTCTTTGCGCGCGATGTGCTGGATTGGTCGGCCAAGCAGTTTCCGGAGTTCTTTGCGGGCGCTGCGCTACACGCTGGTCGAGCAATCGCCGCATCTCCGTGAGAAGCTGCGGGAGCGGCTCGCCGAGCACATTGCCGCAGGGAAGTGCGAGGTGTTGGAGTCGATTGTTCCCGAGTTTCCCACCCTTTCGCCAAAAGATGGCGAAAAGGATGGGGCACCCGACAGTCTCATCGTCTTCGCGAACGAGTTCTTCGACGCGCTGCCGGTCGAGGTGATCGATCATCGGGGCGCGTTGCGGATCGGCTTCGCGGATGGGCGATTCACGGAGACCTTCGTCAAGCCATCGACGGCGGAGCTGGAGTTCCTCGATCGCTACAGTGTTCATCCCGAAGAAGGCGAGCGGGTGGAAGTTTCGTTCGCCGCACTTGACTGGATGGATCGCATTGCCGGGCTCTTCGCCGGGCGTTGCGGATTTGCCGTGCTGATCGATTACGGCTACACGCGCGAGGAGCAACTGGCTGGGCGGCATCGCGACACCATCATGACCTATCGCCAGCACGTGGCCAGCGCCTCGCCGTATGAAGCGCCGGGCGAACAGGACATCACCGCGCACGTGAACTTTACGGCATTGCGAGCGCGGGCCGAAGAGCGGGGATTGAAGTCTCTCGCGTTGCTCACTCAGTCGCAGTTTCTGATTGGCATCGGCGAGGAGACGGAGTTTGGTGACGCGTTTCAGGAGTGCAGATTGCCGCAGGAACGCGCAAAAGTTGCGCTCCAGCTTAAGCATCTGATTTCGCCCAGCGGGATGGGGGAGACGTTCCAAGTGTTGCTGTTGTCCCACGATGTGGGAGGATTTGAAAGGGTGGTGCCCCACGCTCGTCCGCCGCGGACTAACGTGGGCCCAGGTTAAAGGGCGACGGCGGGGCCCAGGTTAGTCCGCCGCGGCGGACGAACCTGGGGCACCAACCAGTTAGTCCATCCCCGGCTTGTCGCTGCTGCCTTGCGGCTGGTAGGGCGACTGCAGATACTTGCGCGCGGTGTCCAGCGCGTTCTGCGTATTGTCGTTGGTTTGCAGCGCCTGGCGATATTCGTTGGTGGCGCGCTCGCGCTGGCCGGTGAGGTCGAAGATCATGCCGAGCTGAATGTGACTCCAAACTTCAGTCCAACGCGGAATGCCATCGCCGTTCAGCGCCTCGCGATAGGCGTTTGCGGCCGACTGATAATTGTGCTGCAGGAAGAACACGTCGGCGATGCGATAGTGGGCCAGCGAGCTGTTGCGGTTGATGTCGAGCGCCTTCTGAAATTCCTTCAGCGCCTCGGTCAGATCGCCCTGCTCCACATCCTGCTGGCCGCGCATGATCGACGTCCGCACCTGCAGGTCCGTTGAGTTCTGCAGCACCTGATTGTTGGGATCGATGGTAATGCGACGCGGCTTGCCGAAGGTATCGATCGAGTAGGCCGAGTTGGTGCCCTCGACCTCGACGCGCTGGTCCACGGTCTTGCCGTCGGTATCGATGCGCAGCTCGACCGGCATGCGGAACAGGTCCATGTCCTGCGAAATCTCGCCGACGACGCGGAAGCCCTTCTGCGTGCGGTAGACCGTGTACTTGTTCTTGAACTCGGGCGCGCCGGTGGAATCGAGCCACTGAGTGAAGAACCAGGTGAGCTGCTGGCCCGAGGTCTGCTCGGCGACCTTGCGCAGATCGTCAACCGTCGCCGGCTTGCCGGCGTATTGCGCCATGAAGGCGTACATGGTTTTGTCGAAGGCTTGTTCGCCGATGACCCAGCCCAGCATGGCGTAGATCATGCCGCCCTTGTCGGTGACCAGCGACTGAAACTCCGGCGAAAAGGTGTCGAGGTGGCTGACGTCGGCCAGCGGCACTGAAACATACGCCAGCGCGCCGACTGACATGTCTTTGGTGACTTCCTGGAAGCCCGCCTCGCCGGCCACGTGATCAACGTAGAGCGCTTCGGCGTACCGCGCGCCGCCGTCGGTGATCCACCAGTCGTTCTTGGTCGCGGGGCTCACCATGGTCCCAAACCACTGGTGCGCGATGGTGTTGGCCAGCAGACGGTAATTGCCCTTCTCGGTAAAGTTGCGGCCGGCGATGCCGGCGATCTCCGGCGCCCACGCCGCGGGCAAGGTGTCATTCGGCAACTCGACAATGCTCAAGTTCTGGTTGAACGGCGTGCCGAAGGTGGAAGTGTAGAAGAAGAATTGCTTGGTCGCGGTGTCGGCGTAATTCTGCGCGAAGTTCTTGTGCTCCGGCGTGGTGTAGACGTTGATGCCGAGTCCGCCTTCGTTGCTGGTGCTGTTGACGAACTTGCCGATGATGATGGTGCCGGGGAAGCTGGGGCGGTCTTCGTAGGTGAACGTCGTAGTCTTTTCGCCCGCGCCCGCGGAACTTTTTGCGGCAGCCGCCGTCGCCTTGCGCACGGTCTTCGCGCTGGCGTTTTCGATATCGAGGTCAGGAGCCGGTCCGCCGCTCTGTTTGCCGCTGCCGATCACGGTATAGCCCGCGGGCACGGTCACGCTAATCGTGGAGGTGAATCGGTTCGTCCCATATCCAACCATGGGGAACCAGCGCCCGGCGTAAAGCAGATAAGTGATCGGGTCGCCGACGTAGGCCAGCTTCAGTCCCTGCACCGGGCTGTCATCGGCGCTCTGGATCGCGCCTTCGTATTCGAAGGTAAACGTGGCCGACGAGCCTTTGGTCATTGTGTTGGGCAGCGAAACGCGAACCGTCGAATCCTGGCTGACGCGCTCTACCTGCAATAACTGGGCGTTTTGATCGACTACGCGCGTGGGCCGCAGATCGTTGTGCAGCTCAAAGGTTGCGACGTTGATGTCGTCCAGGGCGGTGAACTTAACGCGCGCTTGCGCCTTCATCTGGTGGGTTTGCGGCGTGACCGTCAGGTGGATGAGATAGTCATTGACCTGAATGCGCTGCTTCTCCGCCGCAAAGCAAAGGGAAGAAACCGCGAGAAGGCCGACGAGAAGCCGTCCAAGAGAAACTGCCGCGCTGCGCATGGGGAAGAGAACTCCTGTCCTGATGATAAATGATGGAAAACCAGTGCGGAAAGATGCCGGTCGCGCATTCTGCCGCTTCCGGCGGCCTAGTTCACCACGGAAGCACGGAAGTCACGGAACGACCTAAGGATTTTGTTGTCGGAGCTTTGGATACGAAACATTTATCTGAGAACATCCGTCAATTTTCAGCTTCAACAATTCCGTGTTTTCCGTGCTTCTGTGGTGAACTAGCTGCTCGCTACAGCAAGTACGATCTTGGCGGCGCGATCGGATGCCCCGCCGTTGTTTTCGCGCGGCTCCAGTCGTCGCCTCACCTCGCGGAAGTCCTCCAGCATCGCGCTCCGCGCCTCGCCATCCGGGATGATTCGCCGCAGTTCGTCGCACACCTTGAGCGGGCGTGAAGTTCGCCTGCACCAGCTCCGGAACCACGTCCCGCTCGGCGATCAGGTTCACGATGGCGAAGCGGTCCACCTTAACTAGACGGCGGCCCAGCTCCCAGGTGAGCGGCGCAACTCCATAGACCATCGCGAAGGGTGTGCCAATCAGCGCCGCCTCCAGCGTCGACGTGCCGCTGCAGACGGCGGCGGCGCGAGCGTGCAGCAGGGTGGCGCGCGCGTCGTGGGTCAAGGTGATCGGCGGCCCGGAATAGTCGCGCAGAAACGTCGCCATCCAGCCCGCATCGAGAGTAGAAGCGACCGGTACTGTGTAAACGTAATCCGGGCCAAGAAGTTGCGCCGCGCGCAGCAGCACAGGGAAGATGCGCGCGACCTCGCCGCGACGGCTGCCGGGCAGCAGGGCGATCCAGTGGCGTTGCGGGTCGAGCTTGTATTCGGCGGCAAACTCCGCGCGCGTGATGGCCGGCTGCGGCAGATCGGCGAGGGGGTGGCCGACGAACTCGGCCGCAATGCCGCGCTCGCGATAGAACTTCTCTTCGAAGGGAAAGATGACCAGCATCTGGCGAACGTACTGGCGCACGCGCTCGATGCGGCGCTGCTTCCACGCCCACAGTTGCGGGCTGACGTAGTAGATGACGGGCACGCCGCGCTGGTGAAGCTCGCGCGCCAGGCGCAGGTTGAAGTCGGGGAAGTCGATGAGCACGGCGGCGTCGGGACGGCGTTTTTCGGCTTCGCGAACCACCTGGCGAAAACGTTTGTAGATGGTCGGGATGTGCTTGACGACCTCGACGATGCCGACCTCCGCGATCTCGCGCGCGTCGACCAGCAACTCGCATCCGGCATCGCGCATGCGCTCGCCGCCGACGCCGAAGAACTCGATGATTGCGTCGTCGGGAGTTCGGGAGCCCCAAGGAGCGTCGGTTTTGCGCTCGTTGGGATGCAAGATCTGGCGGCGCAGGGCGTGGATCAGCTCTGCTCCGTAGAACTCGCCGGAAGCTTCTCCGGCCGAGATGAGAATGCGCACGGGTTGATTATGACAGGTGAGGAGCAGGATTCCCGCGCAATCGGATAGTTCACCACGGAGTTCACAGAGCGCACGGAGCGTTAGGAAAAATTATCTCCGTGCTCCCTGTGGTCTCCGTGGTGAAATCAGTGGGTCACATTGGAATTAGGCTCGCAGGTCGCGGCGGATCAGGGTTGCGTCGAGGAAGAAACCCAGTCCCACGGCGAACGGGATAACGCCGAAGGCCGCGGCGACCCAGGCGTCCGAGTTGGCGCGCGCAATCAGCCCGAAGGCGATCGTGTAGCCGAGCGAGGCCGCGACCAGCAGAATGCCCGCACGCCGCGAACGCGCCGCTTGCGATAGTTCCGGCTCCATGGGCACGCTGACGCCGCGCGCAATCGCTGCCAGGCGCTCCTCGGTGCGCAGCCGGCGCACGCGGTAATAGGCGTAAATTGCTGCCAACGGAATACCGAAAACCATGACCACTGCTGCCAGTCCCACAATGTTGCCGTCCATTGTCCCCTCCTTCGTCTGCAATCTGCTGACAGCAGAAGGTACGAAGGCACGCGCGGCAAAGTTCCGGGTGAATCGGTCAAGGCCAGAGGCTATAGTCGGCATGACTGAAGTCGTGCCCTGATAATGATACAAAGCTCGCAGATCATGAATAAATCGAAAGCCAAAGTGGTCACGACAGACCGGCAGATCGATGCTGCCCGGGCGCAGGCGCGGCGTTTTGCCGCCAGCGACCGCCGAGTGCTTCGCGCCGAATATGAGAAGAAGCCTGACCTGATCAGTCTTTATCTTGACGACGGTATGCGCGTCTCGATTCCTCGAACGAAGCTGGAAGGACTACAGAGGGCCGGACCCGCGAAGCTGGCGAAGATTGAGATCCTGGGTCGCACATCAGCCGAGTGATTATCGACATAGTCCCAGGTCTCGAACCCAGCGGATGAGTGGGGCACCCTGGCGTCCCTTGGGTTGGTGGCCCGCCCTAATCGAAATTCCGCTGCCTCTGGCCAGGCTCGCCGCTGCGGGCGAATAATGGATGCCGTGGTTCTGCCGGAACGGCGACCAATATTTCAGAGGAGGTTTGTAATGCTCCAGCATCACGCCGGCGGTTGCACTTCGGCCCGCGCAACCGGGCTTGGGTTCGCGCTCGTCGCCACACTTTTGCTCATTGCCAGTCTGTCTCAATCTGCGCAATCACAAGCATTCAGCGTCATTCATAACTTCACGGGCGGCCCTGACGGCGGACAGCCTGCCGCTGGTGTGACGCTCGATCCGATCCGGCAATCTTTACGGCACTGCGTTTTATGGCGGCAACTTCAACAACTGCGCCAGCGGCTGCGGCGTGGTTTACAAGCTCACGCTGCACGGTTCGTCGTGGACGCTGAACCCGCTCTATAGCTTCAACGGTCCCGGGCGATGGCGCCAACCCGTACTACGGTGCGGTGACCATCGGCCCTGACGGCACTTTGTATGGCACGACGAGCTCTGGCGGAATTGGCGAGTCGGGCACGGTCTTCAATGTGCATGCGCGTCCGGCAGCCTGTGCCAGCATTATTTGTCCCTATCTCGACACGACAGTTCATCAGTTCGGCAGCGGTAACGACGGTTTCACTCCCACCAGTGGCGTGATCTTCGATGCGGCAGGCAATCTCTACGGCACCACCTATCGCGGTGGCGCCAGCGGCAACGGGACCGTGTGGCAGGCCACGCGCTCCGGACAAAACTGGACGGAGAGCGTGATCTACAACTTCGCCGGAACCAGCGATGGCGTTAATCCTGCCGGAACTCTGACCATGGACAGCGCCGGCAATCTTTACGGCACGACGTACAGCGGCGGCGCCAACGGCTGGGGCACCGTGTTCAAGCTGACCAACTCCGGCTCCGGCTGGACGAAGACCATCCTGTACAACTTCCAGAATGGCAACGACGGCCGTGCCCCGGTCGGCGGTGTGGTGTTTGACCAGGCCGGCAACATTTATGGCGGGACCGCATTCGGCGGCCAGAACGGCGGCGGCGCTGTTTACCAGCTGGTGCCGTCCGGCGGAGGCTACACGATTAATGTGCTCTATGGCTTCAGCGGCGTTGCCGGACCGTATAACAACCTGACGTTCGACGCCAGCGGCAATCTCTACGGCACGACTTATCGTGACGGCGCCGATCTTGCGGGCTCGGTTTTCAAGCTGACGCAGTCCGGTGGCAACTGGACACTGACTGATCTCCACGATTTCACTAACGGCAGCGACGGCGGCTATCCCACCAGCAGCGTGGCGGTCGATGCGCATGGAGACGTGTTTGGCACAGCCTCGTCGGGCGGAAGCAATAACCAAGGCGTCGTGTTTGAAATAACGCCCTAGCACAGGCGAAACAAAAAGGCCCGCTAGAATCTACCGGCGGGCTCAGTCGAGTACGGCTAGCCCGACGCTCGGCTCATTCCCCGTCATATGCCTGCTGCAGCTTCGCAATGTCGATCTTGTCCATCGTCAGCATCGCCTGCATCACCCGCTTGGACTTTTCGGGATCGGGGTCGCCCATCAGCTTGCCCAGTGCAGTGGGGATAATCTGCCAGGACAGGCCGAACTTGTCCTGCAGCCAGCCGCAGCGGCTTTTCTGTCCGCCGCCGGCCAGCAGCTTGTCCCACAACTCGTCCACTTCCGCCTGGGTCTCGCAGTTAACCAGCAGCGAGATGGCCGGCGTGAAGGCGTAATGAGGACCTCCATTCAAGGCCATGAATTGCTGGCCCTCCAGTTCGAAGACGACTACCATCGCCGTCCCCTTCGGCCCCGGGCCGGCTTCGCCGTAGCGGCTAACATTGGTGATCTTCGAGTTCTTGAAAACGGAGACGTAGAGGTTGGCCGCCTCTTCCGCTTTGTTGTCGAACCATAAGAACGTAACGATCTTTTGCATCGGGCGATCTCCTTTCTGCTGAGGCTCTCGCGATGTTAGATGTCCGGCAGCGTAATCGACGAGCGCCTCCCACCATCTTTGCACATCGCAAGAGCTGCAATTAGAATCGAGGACTGAGCGCAGTTCCTTGATTCCATGTCACTGAAGCAGTCGGAAGCGATCGTGTTGCGCACCTATCCGCTGCGCGAGGCTGATCTGCTGGTGACGCTGTTCACGCGGGCTGAGGGCAAGGTCAAGGGAGTGGCGCGCGCGGCCAAGAAGTCGCGGCGTCGTTTTGGCGGCGCGCTGGAGCCGCTGACGCTGGTGCGGGCGCACTACGACGATCGCGAAGGTAAGGAGCTCGCCCGGCTCGATTCATGCGACATTCTGTGGTCGCCGATGTCGGATGAGCTGGATTATCCGCGGGTCGTGGCGCTGGAACATGTAGCCGAGATGCTGGACGAGTTGCTGCCCGACCGCGAAGCCAACGACGCGATCTTCCGGCTGGCGGTGTCGGTGCTGCACGAGTTGCGCTCGGGCGAGATCTGGATTCCGTTGACGTACTTTCAGCTTTGGCTGGTGCGCTTGGTGGGATTTTTGCCGGAGTTGAGCGCGTGCCTGGCGTGCGGGCGTACGCTGAACAGCGATCGCGCGTACTATCACGCGCTGGCCGACGGCCTGATGTGCCCGGAGCATAAGCGTCTGGCGTCGGCGCAACTTGCACCGGAATCGCGAGCGATGGCAGCGCAGATGTTTCGCGCGCCAGTGGAAAGCTTTGTGGCAGACGCCACCAGCGACGTCGGGATCCCGAGCGGCAACGATTTGGCCGGGGCACAGTTGCGGGACCTCCGGCGCTTCTTGTTGCAGATCATCGAGCGCCACATCGAGAAAAAGCTGGTGACCGCCAGCATACTGGCGAAACTGTGAGTGCCGTTCGACTCCGGCTAAGCCGCGCAGCGGCGGCACGGAACTCGAGTGGGTTCTCGGGCAAAGGGATGTGCCGTCCCTAAGGGACTCAGAATGTTTCCGGGCTTACGTCCGGGGCTAAAGCAACCTTCGCCTCTGGGCTCAGGATCTGGATGCGTAACTCTTGTAGCGGCAACTGGATTGGATAGAGCCATCAAAATCCGAAGGAGCAGAGAAGAGCGCCGTAGGTGCGGAAGAGGTTAGCCCAGCGTTTCAACGCTGGGTAGGCGTGCATATAGGATTCCGAATCCCTTTAGGGATGACAGACGAACCGCAGGCCTTCAGGCCTGCGTCATAGCTTCAACAGAATTCGGGCACGAGCCCCCGACGGACGAACCCTTGCCTTCCACGCAAAATCCGCTGACCTTCCAGGAGCTGGTCCTCCGCCTGCAATCGTTCTGGGCGGAGAACGGCTGCGTGCTGCAACAGCCGTATGATGTCGAGGTCGGCGCGGGAACGATGGCCCCGGAGACGTTCCTGCGCGTGCTCGGCCCCAAACCCTATCGCGTTGGCTATGTGCAGCCGTCACGGCGTCCGGCCGACGGCCGCTATGGCGAGAACCCGAACCGGCTCTTCAAGCACATGCAGCTTCAGGTGATCCTGAAACCGCCGCCGGCGAACGTGCAGGAGTTGTACCTCGAATCGCTGAAGGCGATCGGCATCGACCTGCGCAAGCACGACATCAAGTTCGAAGAAGACAACTGGGAGTCGCCGACGCTGGGCGCGTGGGGCATCGGCTGGCAGGTGATGCTCGACGGGCTGGAGATCACGCAGTTCACCTATTTCCAGCAGTGCGGCGGCATCGATCTCGATCCCATCTCGTCCGAGCTGACCTACGGGCTGGAGCGCATCGCCGCGTTTCTGCAAGATGTGGATTCGATTTACGACATCACGTGGGTGGTCGATCCCGATGGCCGCGAGGTGAAGTACGGCGAGATTCGCCTGCAGGATGAGCTGCAGTTCTCGGTGTACAACTTCGAGCTGGCGGATGTGGAGAAGGCGTGGAAGCACCTGGAGCTGTACGAGGCTGAGTGCCAGGCGCTGCTGGACGATTACTCAGGAGCATTCCAAAGACGGGAGCGCCGGTCGCCGGCCGTCGGTGCTGGCGAAGAGCGACGGGCGACAAGCGGAGAACATCATTCGGCTTCTGACGTAGAGCGAAGAACGAGGGGCGAACAGCGCGACGGTGATTCTGGCGAAGAGCGCAGACGTTTCCCGGTGCTCGCGGCCTTCGATCTCTGCCTGAAATGCTCGCACCTGTTCAACATTCTCGACTCACGCGGGGCGATCAGCGTGACCGAGCGTGTAGGGGTGATTGCGCGAATCCGTGCGCTCGCAGTTGGCGTCGCGAAGGCGTATGTGGATCAGCAGAAAGCGGGGGCTGAGCACGCGCCGAACGCGGACGAAAACGCCGGCCCCGAAGGACGCGGAGAACCGGAGCAGTTAGCGGCGAGCCGGTCGTGAAGGTTCGAGCTAGCAAAATCGAGTCCCGCTTCGCGGGACGGAAGAAGATAGCCCACCGTTTCAACGGTGGGAACGCGATCAGTACGGGGTTGAGTGCCCCGGGCACGGCATATGCCGTCCCTACGAGACTCAGAATCTGTAGAGCATCGTACCCAGCGTTGAAACGCTGGGCTATGCTCTTTCGCGCCTACGGCGCTCGCGTGTTTGCGACACAACTTGCGAGCACGCGAAATAACCGTCAGCGCGCTCTTGCTGATTGCTAGTTGCTAATTGCTTCTTTATGGACTTCCTACTCGAAATCGGTACCGAAGAAATCCCCGCGCGGATGATCGACAGCGCGCGCGAGGAACTTGCGCGCCGCGTAGGCGAATTGCTGCAGCGCGAGCGACTGAGCGACGCTCCCGAGATCGAGGCCTATTCGACGCCGCGTCGGCTGGCGGTTGTGGCGTCGGAAATAGCGTCCGCGCAACCTGACGTCAGCGAGCAGGTGACCGGTCCGTCGCTGAAGGTCGCCTACAAGGATGGCAAGCCGACCGCTGCGGCTGAGGCGTTTGCGCGCAAGGTGAACGTTGCGGTTAACGATCTGGAAAAGATCACGACAGGCAAGGGTGAGTATCTCGCCGCGACGATCCAGAAGAAAGGCCGCGCTGCGAGTGACATCCTCGCCAATTCCCTGCCCAAGGAAATCGCCGGCATCTATTGGGCCAAGAGCATGTACTGGCGCGGCAAGTCGGGGGAGCGCTTTGTGCGTCCCGTACGCTGGCTGGTCACGCTGCTCGACGGCAACATCGTTCCGCTGGAGTTCGCGGGCATTCGCGCCGGCGACATCAGCCAGGGACATCGCATTCTGTCTTCAGGCGAGGTGCCGATTGCCCAGCCTGGAGACTACGCGGAAGCGCTGGCCAGCCGGTTGGGTGATTGTCAGCGCCGCCGACCGCGAGCATCGCATCCGCAAGGCGCTCGACGCCGCGACGCGCACGATCGCAAACGCACGTTGGCGCGAAGATAAAGCTCTCCTTGACACGGTCGTGAACCTCACGGAATTTCCGTCGGCGATTCTCGGCAGCTTCGATCCGGAATTTCTCACGCTGCCCGAAGAAGTCCTGGTGACGGTCATGCGCGATCACCAGAAGTACTTCGCGCTCGAGGACGCGAAAGGCAAGCTCCTGCCGCATTTCCTCGCCGTCCTGAACACCGACGGCGATCCCGACGGGCTGATTCGTCATGGCAACGAACGCGTGCTGCGCGCGCGCTTCAACGACGCGCGCTTCTTCTGGGACACCGACCAGAAGATCCCGTTGCGCCACCGCGTGGCGATGCTGAAGTCGGTCACATTTCAGAAAGACCTGGGCAGCTACTACGACAAGACGCAGCGCGTTCAACACCTGGTAAGCAAGCTCTGTGCGGTAATCAATTATGAAGCGGAGCGGGAACAAAAGCCCTTAGTGGTTCGACCCGGTGTCACCTTCAAAGCGGCGCATTTGGCGAAGGCAGACCTTACGACCGAGTTGGTCAAAGAATTCACGGAGCTTCAGGGGATCATCGGCGGTCTCTATGCCAAGGCGCAGGAAATCGATCCGATTATCCCGCGGCCGACCGTCGAAGCTATCGCGCTTGCGATCTACGATCACTACAAGCCGGAGTCGATGGAAGACGCGTGCCGCGCAGCATCGAAGGCGGAGTGCTGGCCGTCGCCGACAAGGCCGACAGCATTGCGGGAATGTTTGCGCTCGGCCTGCAGCCGACGGGCTCGAAGGATCCGTTCGCGCTGCGCCGCGCCGCCAATGGCATCGTGAAGATCATTGCCGAGCACAAGCTGCCGCTGCCGTTGAACAAGTTGTTCGCCGATGCCCGCGCGGAGTATGCAGGCTCGGAGGCTGAGAAGCGCTTCAAGTCCGATGTGAACTTCGATCAGTCGATCGCCGGCTTCATGCGCGAGCGCCTGGAGTTCTACCTGCGCGATGTCCGCGGTTTCGCGTACGACGTGGTGAATGCCGTGCTCGCGGCCGACTCTGACGATGTGGTAGATGCGATCGCGCGCGCCGAAGCCGTGAGCGAGGTGCGTGGCTCGGAGGACTTTGCGTCGATCTCCGTCGCGTTCAAGCGCATGAAGAACATCCTGCGGCAGGCGCGCGATACTAAGAAAGCAATCGCGGAGCAACTCGACTCGACCGCTCTGACCGAAGATTCGGAAAGGCAACTGGCGGCGGCGATTCCGGAGACCGCGTCGGCAGTTCGCAAGCTGCGCGAAGAGAGGAACTACGCTGCGGCGCTAAATCACATTAGCCGCCTGCGCCAGCCGGTCGATCTGTTCTTCGACAAGGTGATGGTGATGGTGGACGACGAGCGCGTCCGCGCCAATCGCCTGGCGCTGTTGCGCGATCTGTTAAGCGAGTTCTCCACCATCGCCGATTTCAGCGAGATTGTCACGGAAGGGAAATGATTTTCACCACAGAGACACAGAGGAAGCCAAGCCTAAAAAACTCTGTGTCTCTGTGCCGTAGCCTGCCCCGAGCGAAGCCGAGGGGTGGTGAATAGAGCTTTTCGAACCGCAATAATGATTGAATCAAAGGATTACCCATGAGCACCGCAACGACTGAACTCAACAAGCCGACCGCGAACTTCCGCGGCCACAAAGTACGTCTACTTCTTCGGCGACGGCCATGCCGAAGGTCACGGCAAAATGAAGGACGAGCTCGGCGGCAAAGGGCGCCGGCCTGGCCGAGATGACCAACGCCGGCCTGCCCGTGCCGCCCGGCTTCACCATCCAGACCGAGGCCTGCCGCGAGTACATGCGCGACGGCAAAGTCTCGGCTGAAGTCGACCGCGAGATGGACGAAGCGCTCAAGCACCTGGAGCAGCTTCAGGGACAGACCCTCGGCGCCGCCGACAATCCGCTGCTCGTCTCCGTGCGCTCGGGGGCCAAGTTCTCCATGCCCGGCATGATGGACACCATCCTCAACCTCGGCCTGAATGACAAGTCGGTCGAAGGCCTGGCCAAGCGCAGCAACAATCCGCGCTTCGCCTACGACTCCTATCGCCGGCTCATCCAGATGTTCGGCAGCGTGGTGCTCGACATCCCCAAACACGCGTTCGAAGAAGTCTTCGACGGCAAGAAGAAGCAGAAGAAAACCAAGCTTGATACCGACCTCGACGCCAAGGCGCTGCAGGAAGTCATTGCCGAATACAAGAAGGTCGTCAAGCAGCACACCAAGCGCGACTTCCCGCAGGACCCGCACGAGCAGCTCGTCATGGCGCGTGACGCCGTGTTCCGTTCATGGCAAAACGACCGTGCCAAGCACTATCGCCGCATCAACAATATCGACGACATGCTGGGCACCGCGGTCAACGTGCAGGCCATGGTCTTCGGCAATCTGGGCGAGACCAGCGGCACCGGCGTCGGCTTCACGCGCAATCCCGCCACCGGCGTCAAAGAGTTCTACGGCGAGTTCCTGATGAACGCGCAGGGCGAGGACGTGGTCTCGGGCGTGCGCACGCCGGTGCACATCTCGGAGCTCGAGAAGATCATGCCGGACGTTTACAAGCAGCTTCACGAAATCACCACGCGCCTGGAGAAGCACTACCGCGACATGCAGGATTTCGAGTTCACGATCCAGGATGGGCGCCTGTACATGCTGCAGACGCGCAACGGCAAGCGCACCGGTCGCGCGGCAGTTCGCGTCGCCATCCAGATGGTGGACGAAGGGCTGATCACGAAAGAAGAAGCGATCTTCCGCGTCGAGCCCAACCAGCTTTACGATTTCCTCGTACCCAGCCTCGATGTCAAGGGCAAGGACATCGAGGTGCTCGCGACAGGTCTGCCCGCATCGCCGGGTGCGGCCGTGGGCCAGATCGTCTTCAGCGCAGAAGAAGCGGTCGAGCGCTTCAACAAAGACAAGTCGGCGAAGCTGATTCTCGTCCGCAGCGAGACCACGCCCGAGGACATCGCCGGCATGGAAGTCGCCGCCGGAATTCTGACCGCGCGCGGCGGCATGACCAGCCACGCCGCGGTGGTGACCCGCGGCATGGGCAAATGCTGCGTCGCGGGCGCGGGCGATATCGATGTGGATGAGAAGGCGCGCGTGATGCGCGTCAAAGGGCAAGACGCTGAAGGATGGCGATTGGATCTCGCTCGACGGCATCACCGGGCGCGTCATCAACGGCAAGCTCAACACCGTCCCGGCGCGGCCCGACGATCCCGAACTGCAGAAGCTGATGGGCTGGGCCGAGCCCTTCCGCCGCATGGGCGTGCGCGCCAATGCCGACATCCCGCGCGATGCGCTGCACGCGCGCGCCTTCGGCGCAGAAGGCATCGGCCTGTGCCGCACCGAGCACATGTTCTTCGCCGAAGATCGCCTCCCGCACATGCGCGCGATGATCCTGGCGACCAACGAAAAAGACCGCCGCACCGCCCTGCGCAAACTGTTGCCCATGCAGCGCAACGATTTCATCGGCCTCTTCCGCGCCATGGACGGCTACGGGGTCACCATCCGCACGCTCGATCCGCCGCTGCACGAGTTCCTGCCCAAGCGCGAAGAGTTGCTGGTGGAGATCACGCGGCTGGAGTGCACCAAGCCGAAGTCGCCCAAGCTGAAAGAGCTGCGCACGGTTCTGAATCGCGTGGAGCAGTTGCACGAGCAGAATCCCATGCTTGGCCTGCGCGGCTGCCGGCTGGGCATCGCGTATCCCGAAATTACCGAGATGCAGGCGCGCGCCATCTTCGAGGCTGCGGTGAAGGTCGCGAAGGAGGGCGTGAAGGTCAAGCCGGAAATCATGATTCCGCTGACCACTGGCCTGAAAGAAATGGCAAACCAGTCGGCGCTGGTGCGCAAGGTCGCCGACGAGGTCTTCGCCGAGAAGGAGTACAAGGTCGACTACCTGGTGGGCACGATGATTGAGTTGCCGCGCGCCTGCCTGGTGGCCGATGAGATCGCCAAGGACGCCGAGTTCTTCAGCTTCGGCACCAACGATCTCACGCAGACCACCTACGGCTTCTCGCGCGACGATGTCGGCAAAATCCTGAACTTCTATCTCGCCGAGGGAATCCTGAAGCAGGACCCGTTCATCGTGCTGGATCGCGAAGGGGTGGGCGAGCTGGTGAAGATCGGTCTGGAGAAAGGGCGCGCTACGCGTCACGACATCAAGATCGGCATCTGCGGCGAGCACGGCGGCGAGCCATCGTCGGTCGAATTCTGCGCGCAGAACGACTTCACCTACGTCTCGTGCTCGCCATTCCGCGTGCTGACCGCGCGATTAGCGGCGGCACAGGCCGGAGCGACGGCGGAACTGAAGATTGAGGGAGGCAGGACGAAGTAGCGGCCAGTTGTCAGTTGTCAGGAGAGGCCGCGCAAAGCGGCCTCCTTTACTTGGGAGGATCCGTCCTGAGCGCTGCGCCACACTGTTCACGCGTTCACTTTGAACGGGTTCAGCAGTCGCACGGCGAGCTGCCGGAAGTCTTTTTCGTTCCTCGTCGCGACGATTAACCCGTGGACTCGCGCCGTAGCGGCGATCATCGCGTCTTCCAGAAGCTGCTCGGGCTTTCGATCCATCATTCGGGCCCACTCGCGAAAACAAACCGTATCCATGGGCAGGACCTGAGACGAGGCCTCCAACTGGTCCACCCACGTCTCGATGCCCGCTGCCTTTTCCGGATCCTGACGTCTGGCCCGCTCAACTCCTGCTTGCAGTTCCCCCAAAGTAACGGCAGAGATAAACAATTGCTCGTCGCTCTGCTTCTTCAGCCAGGCCACCGCTCCGCCGTGGGGACGCAGCTTTCGCAGTTCGGAAACCACGTTGGTGTCCAAGAGATATTTGTTCATCGCATGTCCCGTACAGGCCGCCGCCGCAGTTTACGGCGCTCGGGAAGCAGGTTCTCGAAGCGAGCCTCGGCCTTCAGCAGTAACGTTTTGAGACTGGGACGCGCTGACGACTGCAGCCGATTCCACTCCGCGATTGGCACGAGCACAGCAGTTTGAATTCCGCGGCGACTCACGACTTGGGGTCCCTTCTTGAGCGTCGCATCTAGGAATTGGCTAAACCGCGCTTTCGCGTCCTGAACCTGCCATACATCCATGTCGGCCCTCCCCATTAAGCATAGCAAATGACTAGACATCTGACTAGTTTCGACGGACACGCTTCGTGCGCTATTCCACGCGCTGGAAAAGGCCACCGCTTGGCGCTTTGTCAACCGCGGCTACGGACGCGGTTCTTCTCCCGCTTTCACTTGTCCGAAGTTGAGGAGCGTCACAATGGTAACGCCGCCGCAGATATTGCCCGCCGTCGCCACGGCCAGCCATTCCACATAACGGCTGAATGGCACCGCGCCGGCGAAGACCGCGGACATAATCTCTCCCGTGCTGGCAACGCAGTGGGCAAAGCGCCCGAGGCCGACGACAAACGTCAGCAGCCAGATCACGGCGATCTGCCCGATGGTCCAATGGCTGGCCGTGACCATCCAGGCCACCAGCGCAATCAGCCATCCGCCGATGACGCCGCTCCAGAAGATGTGACCGAATGTGCCCTGTGCCGCCAGCGTTCCCAGTTGCACCAGCGTATCGTGCATCGGCTGGCTGAGCGCCTGGGTGCCGATCGCCAACGCCGCGAACCCCATCGCGCCGGCCACATTGGAGACGAAGACCACGGCCCAAAGACGCGCCGTATCGCCAACATGGCGGTGCTCGCTGAGGACTAGCGCGATGGGATACAGCGTGTTCTCGGTGAACAGTTGCGCGCGGCCGATGATCACCGCGATAAAGCCGACCGGATACAGCGTGTAGGCGAGAAAATCCCGCCCCGGCACATCGCCCAGTTGGACCATCGCCGCGGCCACAGCCATGCCGGTGAGTCCCATGGAAAAACCGCCGGCAAGTCCCGAGAAAGCCAGAGCATGAGGCGAGCGCCGCAATTCCTCGTGCGCGTTGTCTTCGACCTTTTGGAAGATCTCGCGCGCGGTTCGCCGCAAACCCTGTTCGGAAGTCGTAGCCATCGCCTGTCGCTCGTTGCTCGGCGATTAGATGCCGGGAAATTCGCTGTGGTGCAGAACCAGGCACTCGCCCAGCATCTAAACCACTGCGATACAGGATCACTTTGGAGGGGTGTGATGAAAACCGGCTTGCGAACCTTGGCGGCCCTTATGTGCTTCTCCTGTGCCGCGCTTTGGGCACAGAGCGGCACCGTCAACAGCTTGAGCGTGGACCCGCGGCAAAACGCGGAGATGACCAACAGCACCGGCACGGAATCGGGTCAGCCCACGGCCGCCGTTCCCGGCAGCGCCAACGAGCCCAACGGACTTATACCGGTCACCAGCGACATGGTTGGTTCCGGCCGCCATGGCAATGTGGACCAGAACGTCGAAGCCAACAATCCTACGGCTACGTCGAATGCGAACAAGCCCTCGACGCAGGCCATTACCAGTACGCCTGCAACCCAGAATGGCCAGGCCAAGAAAAACGCGAATACTAACTCCACGGCTCAGAGGTAGAGCGGGTAGAGTCAGCCTTCCAGGCTGTTGAAGAGCTGCAAACCTAATGCCCTACTTGGCGATGGAAGCGCCGGGCTTCACCCCGGCGAATCGCGAGGCGCGAATTACGGCTTTAGTTAGCCGCGGTGGACCAGGGCTAAAGAGACTGTGTCGCAGCCCGAAATCAATTTACGTGGTGGGAAAAACCGTCAGAATTGCAGCAGAAACAGCCGCGCAGCGGCGGGATGGTGTTAGCCCGGCGCCGTAAGCGCCGGGTGTGAGTGGGAAAGGAACCGAGCCGCGGCAGCGGCGACACCACTCGCGACACAGTCTCTAAAGCCTACACATCCCGCCAAATTACGGCACGGCTAAAGCCGTGCCCTTCCACCGTACATAGGGCGTTACTTAGGCAGCATTCAATAGTCTGCCTAATTCTCCACGGACGCGAACTTCTTGTCCTCCGCTGCCATGTGCAGGCGCATCATGCGCGTCAGGTCGCGGCCCTCCCGCTTCAGCTCCGCCACCGCGGCCTCCAGGTCGCGGTTCTCTCCCAAATGTGCGATGTGGTCGCGCAGGCTCTCCAGGCGGATCCGCATTTCCGTGTGCTGCCGCTTCATCTCGCGGGCGAACGACGCCAACTCCGGAGTCATCCTGGCGATCGTCTGCAATAGCGTGGTCTCTTCATGAGCGTGATGTTTCGGCAGCCACTCCGCAATCCACTTCCCGCTGCCGGTCGCCTGGTTGGCAGTCGCCAGGTCGCTGAAGATCTCGGAGTAGCAGACAATCTGCTCCAGCGCCGCGTCCAACCGGTCTAGCTGCGCCACCAGCTCTTCATGCTCGCGGTGAATGCTGACTGTCTCCAGATGAAAACTCGGGTCCTGGCTCGCCATGGTACACCTCTGAGCGCAATGCTCTGCGCGGCCGTACGGATCGGCAGTGATGAGGGTCACGAGACGAAGTGATGAAGCAGCCGTTGTCCGTTGCCGGTCGTAGTCATCGCTTGAGCGCCTCAAAGAGTCGCAGGCGATCTAAATCGTCATAATCTTTAGTTATTGATTATATGAAAACAAGTCATTTGATTCATGGCTACGCTGGGCCTAGGATGCAAACAGATCGAGCGAATCGCCAGTACGAATGATTCAGAAACTCGATCGAGGAGGTTGTTATGAGCTGCTTGGCATCCGCAAACATGGAACTGAATGGATCGACGATGGAGAACGTCGCAGGCCGGAAGCCCGTCCTGCTGCCCACCCGGAGAGAAGACTCCGCCGACTGGGTCATGCGCCGCGTGGCTGAGGTGGTCGATAGCGAACTGGCGAACGGCAGTATGCCGGCGTAGACTTACAGCCGTTCCCCGCCGTAAGCCTGTCCGCAAATGGTGGAAATCTGGTTATTCCGGACTTCGAACCCAATTATGACGAGATATCTGCTGCTGTCGCTTGCGCTTTCGTCAATGCTTAGTTCATCAGCGCGTTCGCAGACAACTTCGCTCCCGCCTGGCACCGGGGCGAACTCCGCCCCCGCGGCAACTTCGGGGTCGGCTAGCTCGGTCCCGCTCCGCATAGGAAGAGATGTCAAGCCGCCCCGAGCTATCTCGACTCCAGATCCTGACTATTCCGAGGTTGCGCGGAAGGCCGGATACGAAGGCACCGTGATCCTCCGGCTGGTTGTGGACACGGACGGTACCACCAAAGACATCGAGGTGGTAAGAAAACTCGGAATGGGGCTGGACGAGGCGGCCGTTGCGGCGGTTGAGAGATGGCGATTTCAGCCGGCAACGAAGAACGACCAGCCGGTGCCGGTACAGATCACCGTCGAAGTCGGCTTCAAGGTTGGCTTGTCTCCAGCAAACCTTCCGTTGCATTCACCATCTGAAGCCGACGCGAGGCCACCGCAGTTTCCCGGTGCCGATCTCAAGAAGTATCCCTTGGTCGTACACGTCACCGATTTCACCGCGGTGCCTTCAGGCAATGGCTACGAGGTGAGGGCGACTGCCTCTTTCGACGACAGTCATGAGCCAGCGGTCAACAATGAGATAACTTTGTTCTGCGGGTCTTACAAGAGTCGCTGTTCAACATTGTGGACCGGTTACTATCCCGCTCGTTGGGTAGCCGAAAATCAGCGACTCGAAATTGTCGGGCATAAGGGGAACGGCAAAGGCTGGGAAAAGGCGGAATACACCGTGAGGCCTGCTGCTCAAGCAACGCCTTAGCGGGTATCAGCCGGCCTCGTTCGATGTGCGACTTTCATAACTGGCGTGCGGCTTGAGCATCCCCGTCGTCGTCCCAATCAACCTGAAACCGGCTGGTATCATCGAGAATCGCATCGCCGTTAGCGCCGCGAGTATTCCCACGATCACAATCTGCTTCGTCGCACCGTCCTCGAGATAATTGCGCTAGGGTTCACGTTTCTTCTGCACGGCGCCGAGGCACTCGCCGTACAAGTCCAGCAGATGGCGGGCATAATCGTCGGCCTTGGTTTCCGTGCCCGCTTGGAATCCCGCCCCGGGCGAGCCCCCTTTGCCGTAGCCGGTGGTGACGGCAATGAACTTCATCATCTCCAGCGCGATGTCCTCATCGCGGCGTGAAACCGGGCCGGGTGCGCCGCCCTGCTGCTGCTGCTCGTCCATGATGGCTGCCTCCTTCGAGTAGCGAAAATCATAGCAGAGCGGGAGGCGCTGTTCGCCATTCGCTCTTCGCCATTCGCCAGAGAAGCAGGAAGAGAATTCATGGCGAATGGCGAATAGCGAAAAGCGAAAAGCGGCCTTCCTCACACTTCCAGCCCCACGTGGCAAACCCTCCCCACAATGTAATCGGAGTAGCTCCGGCCAGGTTCAATGCGCACGATCTCGATGGGCTGGTGCGGCTCGCGCGGCCGCAGCATCAGGCAGTTGTCGCAAACCGCAATGTGCGCCGCGACGCAGCGCCCGGCAACACTCAGCGCGTAGAGATTGGGCTCCGAACGCCGATAGGGTTCGAGCGAATTGTAGTAGCGGTCCACCAGCAGAGTGGCCGCGATGGAGCGCGGGTAGAAACCGCCCGAGCTGCGGCCATCCAGCTTAATGAGCACAAAGCGCAACCAGTCGCTGCGGTCGACCGCCGGACGTGGTTTCAACTTGCGCAGATACGACTTGTTGAAGTTGCGGGTCTCGAGCACCTGATCGGAGGCGAAGCGCGCCAGCCCGGCGTGTTCCGCCGAAACCATGGCGATCGGCTCGACGCTCTCGCCGGCGCGCCGCGGGACGCGCAAGTGGGCGAATTGGCTGCCTAGCAGGTCGAGCACGCCCAGATGCAGCGCCTCCAGCAGGCGGTCCATCGATTCCAGGCTGAGCCCGCGGCGCGAATTGAGAAAATTCGACAAGTGTCCTTGCGGAAGACTGGCCTGGCGCGCTAGTGCGCTACCGGTCAGCTCGCCGCGGCCGATGCGGGCGCGGATGTAAACCCGCAGCTGGTCCTGCAAGTCTTGGATGGTCATCATGTGAGTTGAGGGTATTTACCTGAAAGCAATACATGTACTTTAGTGTTATGCTTAATGCAATATTTTTGTTGACGACCCTGATTCCTGCATGCGACAGTCAATCTGTGTCCCGGTTCTGCGAATTCTGGCCGAGGTAATGATGAGAGAGACCGAACCACTGGAGGAAGACAACAGCTTCGCTGAGTTCCGCCGTAAGATCCGGCACGCCGACCTGCTCTCGGCTGCCACCGAAAAACTGCTTCGCAGTCTGCGGTTTTCGGGTAGGCTCAGCGTCATCGTGCAGAACGGCAGCATTCTGAAATCCGGTTATGAAGAAAGTTATTTCACCCGGAGGCAAGACGACCGGATGGTACTTTGACATTGGGCCGAGGCCGAACGCAGGCAGAAGAGTTCCACCTGGCATTCATGACTTAGATTCCGTCTGCGCCACGCCGGCAACTGTTCTGGACTAACTAAATAACCGCAAGCAGGTCATCGTAACTGAAACGGGCCCTGCGCATGTATCCCCAGATCGTCAGAGGGGTACATCGCAGGGCCTGTTTATTTGCAGTCAAAGGGGGCTTATATGAAAGGCACTACTTTCGAGCTGAAATATTGCGAGCGCTGCGGCGCGTTAGGGCTCCGCCGGCCGGATTCGCCGGCGAACTATTGTGAACCTTGCGCACGAATTCTCTTCACGCTGCCGGCTTCGCTGCATCGCGGGCGACGGCGGCTTTCTCCGGGCGCGCAGCCCCGCCAAAAACCGCAGCCGGCGACGTCTGCCGCCCACGCGACTCCCTCCCTGGGCGCGGCGGTGCGGCCATGAGAATGTCGCAGACCGCCGCCCGCAAGGCGCAGCTATTGCGCATGCAGGCACTCGCTCCCACGCCCGCGGCCGCAGCACCGGCTGAGGACATCGATCCCCGGCCGGAGATGGTTTGCTTCCGCGGCCAGACGCTGGCCATGGTTCGTCATCACTTCGAACTGTCCTCGCAACTCGGCCGCCTGCCGTCGCTGATGGGACGCGAGTTCTTTCGCGCCCGCGTCTCCCATCATGCCATCCCCAGCTTCGAGGAGCAGGCGGTGTTCGTGCGCGACGTCGAGTTGTGCCTCGCCAGGCTCAACGCCGAACACCAGGAGATCATGACGATCGCCGGGTTGTACGACTTCACCCACGACGAGATCGCGGAGATGTTGCATATCGCGAAGTCGGCGGTGAACGTGTGGTTCGCCGAGGCGCTGGATGCGCTCAGCGAGATTTTCCTCGCAGCCGGGCTGCTCTCCGAGCAGCGGCCTGACCGCCGGCAGCGGCAAGTTACCCTCGGGCATTCGCGGGGACCAGGCGCGCGCCGGCGTGGCCCGCGCCGCGTCGACTTCCCCATCGACGAAGAACCCGCCCTGGGTAAAGTATGCTGAGGCGCCGGACGACAGAGGACTTCCGGTGCTGTGGCCGCTTCTGGCTAATGCAAAGCCAGCAATTCTGGCGAAAAGCGGAGGGCGAACCGCCAAAAGCGAAGGGCGAACGGCGAAGAGCGATTTGCGGCGATATAATCGTAAGTTTGCCGATTGCTATGAGTATGACTATGCCTACAACACAAACCGAACTGCGCCTGGCCAAGCGGATGTCGCGGCTGGGAACTGAAACCGCCTTCGAGGTGCTGGTGCGCGCCCGCGCCCTCGAGCGGCAAGGACGCAACATTATCCATCTCGAAATCGGCGAGCCCGACATGGACACGCCCGCCAACGTCGTCGAAGCCGGCGTCAACGCGCTGCGCAAAGGCTACACCCATTACGGCCCCGCCGCCGGACTGCCGGAATTGCGCGAGGCCATCGCGCACGAGGTCTCGCAGTCGCGCGGCATCAACGTCACGCCCGAGGAAGTCGTCGTTGTTCCCGGCGGCAAGCCCATCATCTTCTTCACCATGTTGGCGCTGGTGGAGGAAGGTGACGAGGTCATCTATCCCAATCCCGGCTTCCCTATTTACGAATCGATGATCAACTTCCTCAGCGCCAAGGCGGTGCCGATTCCGCTGCGCGAGGAGCGCGACTTCCGCCTCGATGTCGATGAACTGGCCTCGCTGATCACCGATCGCACCAAGCTGATCATCCTCAATTCGCCGCAGAATCCCACCGGCGGGATCATCACCAGGCAGGACATTCACGACATCGCGCGCGCCATCGGCGATCGCGACATCATGGTCCTCAGCGACGAAATTTACAGCCGCCTGACCTTCGAGGGCGAGCCCTACAGCATCGCGTCGGTCGACGGCTTCAAAGATCGCACCATAATTCTGACCGGCTTCTCGAAGACCTACTCAATGACCGGCTGGCGGCTGGGCTACGGCGTAATGCGCACCGATTTGGCGCAGCAGTTCGCGCGGCTGCAGACCAATTCCACATCTTGCACCGCGACCTTCACCCAGATCGCCGGCGTCGAAGCCGTGCGCGGCGACCAGACCGAGCCGGAGAAGATGCGCCAGGAATTTCAGCGGCGGCGCGATGTCTTCGTGAAGGGATTGAACCAGATCAAGGGCTTCTCCTGCCGCCTGCCGAAGGGCGCGTTCTACACGTTCCCCAACATCAAGCAGACCGGCTGGCCCTCGAAGAAGCTGGCCGATGCGCTGCTGGACGACGTGGGCGTGGCCGGCTTGTCGGGCACGGCCTTCGGATCCTACGGCGAGGGCCACATGCGCTTCTCGACCGCCAACTCGATCGAGAACTTGCAGCAGGCGCTGGACCGTATCGACCAGTGGACGAAGAAGAATTTGTGATTTTGAGCCCGCTAGGGCGTCACAATCGTAGCCCAGGACGTGAGTCCTGGGTACGCGTTCATCCTCGAGTGAGTCCGCTAGGACGGCACGATCTTGTGTCGTCCCTGAAGGGACTCGGAGATTCTTTCGGCATTTTTCCCCAGCACTCACGTGCTGGGCCACGATTGTGTCGCCCTTCAGGCTACGTGCAATCTCGACTCTGCGGGCTTGCTTCGTGACTGTCATCGTCGAGCTAGGTTGGAGGTGAGTTCCATGAGCATCATTCACATTCTCGGAATCGCCGGCAGCCTTCGCCGCCAATCCTACAACCGCGCCGCGTTGCGAGCTGCCGCGAGTCTCTTGCCCGCCGGCGCAACACTGGAGATCGCCGACATCGACGGCTTGCCCGGCTTCAATCAGGATGACGAGCAAAATCCGCCGGCGAAAGTCGTTGAGCTGAAGAAGCAGATTCGCGCCGCCGACGCCATCCTCATCGTCACGCCCGAATATAACTACTCGATTCCCGGCGTGCTGAAGAACGCTATCGACTGGGCCTCGCGGCCCTACGGTGACAGCGCATGGTCGGGTAAGCCGGTGGCCGTCATGGGCGCGTCGGTCGGCATGATGGGCACAGCACGTGCGCAGTATCACCTGCGGCAAAGCTTCATCTTCCTCAACATGCATCCGCTCAACCAGCCGGAGGTCATGATCGCCAATGCGGCGGAACGCTTCGACGCGAACGGAAACTTGACCCACGAACCCACGAAGCAGATCATCCGCCAGCTTCTCGAGAGCCTGGTTACATGGACGTTGCGGCTGCGCGCACGCGACGAAAAGGGCGTAGCCGCTAATTGATCTTCCGCCGCGGAGAGAACACGTGGAATGGTAGAGCCAGCCTTTAGGCTGGCGTTCCCGTCGCTAATGAAAAATTCAGGTTGGGATGGCCATCGAAAGATGACCATCCCAACCTGAGATAGAGGAGTCGCTTTGACGCTGGCCTAAAGGCCAGCTCTACCCTGACGTTCGCCGTCCAGCAGCTTTTTCTTCCGTTCGATCCCCCAGCGATATCCCGACTCTTCGCCGTCGCTGCGCACCACCCGATGACACGGAACGACCACTGCCACCGGATTCGTAGCACAGGCTCGCGCTACTGCTCGCACTGCCCTGGGCTCGCCGATCGCGCGCGCGATCTCGCTGTAGCTGCGCGTCTCGCCGCGCGGAATCTGCCGCAGCTTCTCCCACACCTTCATTTGAAACGCGGTAGCGCGCACATCGAGCGGCAGATCGATGCTGGTATTTTCGCCGCGAATCGCGGCCACGAGCGGCTCGACATACTGCCGCATCCCGGCATCGTCGCGCTGCAACGATGCCGCATGAAACTCCTGGCGCAGGTCGCGCTCCAGCTCGGTCGCACTCTCGCCGAAGCGCACCGCGCACAGGCCGCGCTCGGTTACGGCAACCAGCATGCGTCCGAGTGGCGTTGGCGCAATAGCGAACGTGATGCTGGCGCCCGCACCGCCGCGACGGTATTGGCCGGGAGTCATGCCGAGCTGTTGCGGCGCCCGCTCGTACAACCGGCTCGGGGACCCGTAACCGGCGTCATAAAGCGCGGTGGTTACGTCATCGCCGTTGCGCAGCCCGGCTTTCACACTCTGCATTCGGCGCGCCGACTGATACTCGCGCGGGCTCAAACCGGTGGCGCGCTTGAACAGCCGTTGCAGATGAAACGGGCTGAGACCGACGCGCTTGCTGAGTTCGCTCAGGGTCACCACGCCTTCCGCATTGTCGAGCAACTGCCGCGCCTGCGTGACGTACCGCGCCTGCGCCGAAACTTCGGTCGGCTTGCAACGCAGGCAGGCGCGATAGCCGGCGCGCTCCGCCTCGTTTGCATTGGAGAAAAACTCGACGGACTCGCGACGCGGCCGCCGGCTGGGACACGAGGGCCGGCAGTAAACTCCGGTCGTCCGCACCGCGAACACGAAGCGCCCATCCTGACGCGCGTCGCGCGCCATCACCTGTTGCCATCGGTTGTGAAGTTCGGTTTGCATGCTCTCAACATAGCTCCCGTGGTCGCCTGCCGCTATCCGCAGTTTGCGGGCAAAAGACAGTTGTCGGTTGTCAGTTGCCTGTTCGCTACTGACGACTGGCTACCGGCAACTGCATCCCTGCACGCAAAATCTTACGCGCCTGCTCGGCCGATTCGAAAACGTGGGCTTCCATGCCCGCCTGCCGCGCGCCTTCCACGTTGCGCGGACGGTCGTCGAAGAACAGCACTCGCGGCGGCGCACAGCCAAGCGCGTCCAAACACAGTTGATAGATGGCGAGATCGGGCTTGATGATGCCGTGTTCACACGACCAGATCTGCACTTCGAAATCGTCGAGCCAATCGAAGCGGTTGCGCATCTCGTTCAGCAGGTCAGGCGGCATGTTGGACAGAATCGCGGTCCTCGTGCCGTGGGCCTTGATCTCGCGCGCCAACTCCAGCGCCTCTTCATTCACGCGCAGCCACAGCCGGTTTTCGAAGTCTACAATGTCGGCGATTTTCTCCGGGCTCAGGCTGATGCCCGCCGCGTGGGCGAAGCGTTGCCAGTGTTGCCGATAATCATGCCGGCCGCAATCGTAGTCGTCGCGCGTGTCGGAATAGAGCTGGAAGAAAGGCGGCTCTCTTATCCCCACCAGCGCCGCAAACTCCGCGATTTCCGCAGACGTCGGCGAATGGCTCAACACGCGGCCATAGTCGAAGACGACGGCGTCCCAATGGTTTGATGGCATCACGCTTATTCTGCCACGTCGTGAATCGCCGCGTCCGCGCCGGCGTCAGATACTACGAACCAGCTCGGCTGAGGAGGAGCTATGAACACTCCAGAAAACGGACTGACTCATCTGCCCAGCAAGCACTCCGTCGAGGACACCATGCAGCGGCTGGAAGAATTGCTGAAGCAAAAGGGCGTGGCCCTGTTCGCGCGCATCGATCACAGCGGCGAGGCGGCCAAAGTTGGCCTGGAAATGCGTCCCACCAAGCTGCTGATTTTCGGCAGTCCAAAGGCGGGCACTCCCTTGATGCAAGCTTCGCCGACGGCGGCCATCGATCTGCCGCTGAAGGCACTGTTCTGGCAGGACGCCGAGGGGAAAGTCTGGCTCACCTATAACGATCCGGCGTACCTGCAGCAACGTCATGGGATACCCATGGAGTTGCTGCCGAATATTGCGGGCGTGAGCGGCCTGTTCGCCAAGGCCGTGGAATAGAAGCGACGCTCGGTTTTCGACTGGCGCGTTTCCGGATTTGTTGTGTCCTGGTAGAGCGGCGCTTCAGCGCCGCGTTAAGGCCGCCCTCTGATTCTCGGTTTTGCATTCCGCTGCGAAGGCAGCGGAATGCAAAACCTGTCTCCTGCGATCCACCGCACGCGAGCCTAAAGGCTCGCTCTACCTAGCTACGCCAATCTTGGAACTGCTCTAACCTGGTCAATGGCCGTGTCCACTCTGCCACCCACATCTGCAACTTTCGGGCAATGCTTTCAAGCGTGATCCGCTACTCTCGCGGTGTAGAATTTTGGTATGCCGTTCCCAACCAATCGTCCCCGCCGCCTGCGTCGCACCGAAGCGATACGCTCATTCGTCCGCGAAACCCGGCTCACGCCGGAAGGCTTTGTCTATCCGCTGTTCGTCTGTCCCGGCGAAGGCATCCGCAAGGAAATTCGCTCCATGCCCGGGGTGTACAACCTGTCCATCGATGAAGCGGTGAAGGAGTGTGCCGAGGTGAAGTCGCTGGGCATTCCCAGCGTAATCCTCTTCGGCTTGCCGGAGACCAAAGATGAAGTCGCGACCGGCGCCTGGGCGGACGACGGCATCGTGCAGAGGGCCACGCGAGCGATCAAGCGCGAAGTGCCCGGCCTGCTGCTGATGGGCGACGTTTGCCTGTGCGAGTACATGTCGCATGGGCACTGCGGGCTGGTCGACACCTCCGATCCGAATGCGAAAGCGCGGCGCGAGGCTCAGGAGTTTGTCGACGAACTGAAGTCGCAGGGCAAAGTTGTCATTACGTCGCAGTCCGCAAGCGCCGCCGCAGTGGTTGCCGCTGCCGGAATCATGACTGCTTCAGCCGAGGAATACGAAATCCTCAACGATCCCACGCTGGAGTTGCTGGCGCGCACCGCGGTTTCGCAGGCGAAAGCGGGCATGGACATCATCGCGCCATCGGACATGATGGATGGCCGCGTGAAGGCCATTCGCATCGCGCTCGACGAGAACGGATTCCAGAACACGCCCGTGCTTTCCTATGCGGCGAAGTTCGCGAGCGGCTTCTACGGCCCGTTCCGCGAGGCTGCCGATTCGGCGCCGCACTTCGGCGATCGTCGCTCGTATCAGATGGATCCTGCCAACCTGCGCGAGGCCATGCGCGAGATCGGGCTCGACCTGGAAGAAGGCGCAGACATGATTATGGTAAAGCCGGCCATGCCGTACCTCGACGTGCTGCACGAAGCGCGCCTGCGCTTTGATGTGCCCATGGCCGCGTACCAGGTGAGCGGTGAGTACGCCATGATCAAGGCCGCCGCGCTGAATAACTGGATCGACTACGAGCGCGTGATGATGGAATCGCTGCTGTGCATCCAACGCGCCGGCGCGTCGATCACGCTGACCTACTTCGCGAAGGAAGCGGCGCGATTGCTGTAAGAGCAATTTCGAGTTTCCAGTTTTCCAGTTTCGAGTCGCACTTCGAGTTCGGGTCTTGTCTCACACTCGAGGCACAAGTAATACTTTGCCCAGTTGATCCCAGGCACCTTCTGCTCGAAAATGGAAACTCGAAACTGACTCGCAGCCTGTGCGTACGCTTCGGCAAATGAATCCCCTCGAAACTTGAAACTGCCTTGAGGGTGAAACTGGAAACTTGAAACTCGAAACTGCTCCTCAGCCCGTCTCCCACATCACTGCTGTCGCGATCATTGCCTGCGTGGCCTCCGTCTGGGGACTCGGTTTTCCCATGACGCGGTTTGCGCTCGACGGCGGCATCTCGGCCGGGGCGCTGATGACGGTGCGCTTTCTGATCGCCGGCATTCTGATGTTGATCATCCTGCGCGTCAGGCGAGTTCGCATTGTGCGGCGCGGCGTTCTCGATGGCATGTGGCTCGGGCTGTTGCTGGCCGTGCTCTTCTGGTCGCAGACCGACGGCATGCGCTTCACCACCACCGCGAAGTCCGGGTTCATCACCGGGCTGTACGTACTGTTCACGCCCCTGATCGCCGCCGCTGTGGGCCAGCGCATCAAGCTCACGTCGGCAATCGGAGCGGTGATCGCGACCTATGGGCTTTTTCTTCTGGTGCATCTTCCTGGCGCGTGGTGGGCGGGGTGGAATCGCGGCGATCTGGAAACGCTGTTGTGCGCGATCCTCTGCGCGGTACATATCGTGCTGATGGGGGTCTTCGCGCGGCGCACGGATGCCTGGCTGCTGGCGGCAACGCAAGTCGTCGTCGCCGGAATCGTCTCGGCTGTGGTGACAACATTTCTGCCGCCGCCTTACGGATACCAGCACATGGCGCAAGCGCTGTCGCAACCTACGGTCATCGGCCCGCTGCTTTATCTGGCGATGTTCTCCACCGTCTTCGCGTTCTGGGGACAGGCAATCGCGCAGACGCAGCTTGGTCCCGCCGAAGCCGCGGTGCTGTTTTGCATCGAGCCGGTCACCGCGGCGCTGCTCAGCGTCTTCTGGCTGAAGGAGTCGATGAGCGCTGCAGCAGGCGGTCGGGCGGCGCGCTGATTGTCTTCGCGATGATCGTGTCGGAGGCGCTGCCGTACATGTTCCGGGCGATCACCGTACCGGATACGCGGCCGTGAGGTTATAGAATGATCCGCTCGTCGCCGATGCGGCGGGTTACGCGCTCGCGGTCTAAATACTCCAGCAGCGGTATCGCGTGCTTGCGGGTAATGCCGAACATATTTTTGAAATTGGCTACGTTGATCTTGGGAGTCTTCGACTTTTGCGAAACGATCTGCGCACGCAGTGCGGCGAGGGCGTCGCGATGGAAGACCAGTTCGTCGGAGAGCTTGACCAGCACGCGATCGCGCAACAACAGCGTCACGAGCTTTTGGGCGCGAACTTTGTCCACCGGCAGCGAAGCCAGGACTTCTTTCAGCAAGGGAACTTTCAATCCGGCCTGGGCGAAGGCGCGCTCGATTTGTGACTTCGACTCGGCTTCCTCGTCGCGCAGGACCACGCCCTTGCCCGCGGCATGAACTAGTTCGCCGTCGAGTTGTAATTTTCCGGATGGGGTCCCACTCATCCGAACTTCGCGGATGAGTGGGGCACCCGGCACCAGCGAGTTAAGAACTCCGCGAAAGATCTCCGGCTCCAGACCCAACGATTCGCGCAGCTCATCCTTGTTGATGCCCGGCTGCAGAGGATTGGCACGGTGAAACTCGTCGACCTTGCTTAGCATTTGCTGGCCGAGCGAGTCCAGCCACGCCGACGCGAGCAGGCGATCGTCGAATCGCACCACCTCGCCCGCGCCGGCCAGCTCATTGGCGACGCGCTCAACTTGCCGGGGCTGCCAACCCGTTTCCGCGACGGCTTCGGAGAGCGACAGTCCCTGGGCGCCCCGTCGCGCCGCGCGCGCCAACAACACTTCGGGCGGGTTGGCGTGCGACAGATTGCGCAGGAACTCCAGCCGGGCTTGGGAGTCGACGGATCTGCGGTTCCGTCTCAATGGTCGCTGCTCGGGGCGAACCACAGATCCCTCGGCTCCGGTCGCCGCGGCGACCCTCCGCTCGGGATGACAAATCAGAAGCGAGCACACCCATGGCGCGCCTGGGCGGCCGCACCGCATCCAGAACGCGGCCACCCCCGATGGTCACGACCGGCGAAAACTGGCGAATGATGAAGCGATCGCCCGGCAGCAGAAGTAACGGTGCATCGAGCTTCAGCTCGGCGAATCCCGATTCGCCGGGTTGGAGCTGCTTGGCGCCAAGCAGGCTTACCTCGGCGATGGTCTCCGCGGTGAAGACGTGGAAGTGCACGCGCGCTCGACGAGTCCCACTCAAGCCAAACGATGGCTTGAATGGGGCACCCGGAATCCCACTCAAGCCAAAAGACGGCTTGAATGGGGCACCCGCACCCGGGTTGAGTGCGGTCCCGGGTTCACTGGGGCACCCGATGCCGAGCGCAGAAGGTCGACGGTGACACCGACGCGCGTGGTGGGACGAAACAGTTGTGGCGCGGTCAGCATCATGCCGCGTGCAAGGTCTGCCACCTCCACGCCTGCGAGGTTGAGCGCGGTACGCTGCCCGGCGATGGCCTGCTCCGCGGCCGCTCCGTGAACTTGCACGCCGCGCACACGCACGCGCTTGCCGATGGGGTGCACTTCGAGCTCATCGTCCTTGCGCACCGTGCCCGACAGCAGCGTGCCGGTGATGACCGTGCCGAAGCCCTTCATGGTGAAGACGCGGTCGATGGGCAGACGAAAGACGGCGGTCGAGTCCTTCGCCGGGATTTCCGCGGCCAGGCGGGCCAGCTCGCTGCGGAGTTGATCGAGGCCTTTGCCGGTCCTGGAGCTTACGGCGACGATGGGAGAGATGGCAGGATCGAGAAACGAGCCTTTCAGGAACTCGGCAACTTCCATCTTGACGACCTGCAACGTCTCGTCGTCGACCAGGTCGGCTTTGGTGAGAACGGTTATCCCCCGTTGCACGGCGAGCAGGCGGCAGATGTCGAAGTGCTCGCGCGTCTGCGGCTTGACGCCTTCGTCGGCGGCGATCACCAGCAAGACGAGATCGATGCCGCCGATTCCCGCCAGCATGTTGCGCACGAAGCGCTCGTGGCCGGGAACGTCGACGAAGCCGATGCGGATTGACTCCCACTCATTCGAACCCCGCGAATGAGTGGGGCACCCAGCCTCACCGGATGGGCCGGCCAGCTCAAGATTGGCGAAACCGATATCGATGGTGATGCCGCGGCGCTTCTCTTCTTCCAGCCGGTCGGGATCGATGCCGGTAAGCGCCCGTACCAGCGCACTTTTGCCATGATCGATGTGACCGGCGGTGCCGACGATTACGGCCTTCATGTTCATCAGTTTACAGAAGAGATTGTGGAACTCTGGAATGTCGAGGGCGGAATCGATTTAGGGGCTAAGCTGTGCGAAAATAGAGAGAGTAACCTAGCGACAGCCTACAGGGTTTACTAGGGTTGCGCCATCCCCCAAGAAGTTTTTGCCTTCACAGGGTTGAGGGGCGTCTAATCTACCTGAACTCCAGGCGTAATTGATTCACCCGGTCAAGTCCAAGTGCAAAGACTTGCCGGGGGCCTCGAAACCAGACGGATGGCTTCAATCCTCATCCCGCCAGACCGGCCAACCCCTCTCCCGCCAACGGAGGAGGGACAACTTGCGCTGTGGGAAGAGTTCGACGGCGCGGGCCCGGAAATCACGCCGCACCTGCTGATCCAGTTGGAAGATGAGTTGGAGCGCTCGCGCACGCGCGAGGCGTTCTGGATTTCCGTCATCGTCCACCTGAGCCTGGTGATCTTCCTGTTTATGTCGCCGAAGATTTTTCCGGGGACGAAGGGCATCGTGCTGATCTCGCCCGCTGACCTGATGCGCAACCAGCAGATGACGTATCTCGACTTGCCGCCGGACTTGCAGAAGGCGCCGAAGGTCGCGCCCAAGACGGATGTGCTGTCGGACAAGAACCGCATTGCCGAGAGCCGCCGTCCCATGCTGGACAAGAAAACGCTGGAAGAATTAAAGCGCGCGGGTCCGCCGAAGATACCGTCGGCTCCGGCCGAGCAGCAGGCGCAGTCGGCGCCGCAGCAACAAGCGCGGCCGGCGCAGCAACAACCGCAAAACCAGGGGCAAGGCCAGCAGCAAGCGCAGCTCCAGCCGGGCCTTCCGCAAGACAATCCGCGCATGGCCGCGCCGCCGGAGGGAACGCCAAAGTTTCCGGCTAACTTCGGTGGAATCATGTCGCCGGGATCTTCGATTGAGCAGGCCGCACGCGCGGTGGCTGAGCATCGCGGCGGCGGCAGCTATGGCGGAGGCGGCGGCGATTACGGCGTCGGACCGGGTGGTAGGGCACGGGTGCAGGGCAATCTGGAAGTTCTGACCGACACGCAGGGCGTAGATTTCGGGCCCTATCTGGAGCGCGTTTTAGACGCAGTGCGCAGGAACTGGTACAACCTCATTCCGGAAGAGGCGCGGCCGCCGCTGCTGAAGAAGGGCAAAGTGTCCATCGAGTTTGTCATTCTGAAGGACGGGACGATTAAGGGTATGAACCTGCGCGGGCCTTCGGGAGATGTCGCACTCGATCGTGCGGCGTGGGGCGGCATCACCGCGTCGGCGCCATTTGCGCCGCTGCCCGGCGAGTTCCACGGGCCGTATCTCGGCTTGCGCTTCCACTTCTATTACAACCCCGGCAAGGGCGACATCGAATAGCCGCGGGGTGCGGCTTGGCGGTTATTGCACGATTGAAGTCGTGCTCCACCCACGTAGCCGACGCGTAGAATTGTGCTGTGAGCGAACAGCATCTCTCCAATTCATCCCGTGCGGAGGAGCGCGAGCTTGAGCTGCAGCAGCGTTGGCTCGCGCGCGAGCGCCGCAAGGTCGTCGGCCTGCTGGTGATCGCCGTCGTTATTCTTACGCTGGCGTTTTTGCGATTCGGCAAAACCATCCCCTGGGGTGCGCGATAATCCCGCTGCGCCCATGAACGCGGAGATCAAACTAGACCCGCTGCTGGTCGTGATTCTGGGCCCGACCGGGTCGGGAAAATCGGCGCTGGCCATCGGGCTGGCGCAGCAGTTCTCGGGCGAGATTGTCAGTTGCGATTCGGTTGCGGTCTACCGTGAGTTCGACATCGGGAGCGCGAAGCCCACGCGCGAACTACGGGCAAGCGTTCCTCATCATCTGCTGGATGTCGTAGCGGCTGAGGAGCTCTTTACTGCGGGCGAGTATTCGCGCCGGGCGCGTGCGGCGATTGGCGAAATCAGCGCGCGTGGCAGGCTGCCGATTGTGGTGGGAGGCACCGCGCTTTACCTTCGCGCGCTGTTGGAAGGCCTGTTTCCCGGGCCGCAACGCTCGGAAGAGTTGCGCGAGCGGTTGCGACGGCGCGCCCAGGAGCGCGGCTCGGCGTATTTGCATAGAATGTTGCGCCGTTTGGATGCTTCTGCTGCCGCGAACGTCCACGCCAATGACACACCGAAGCTGATTCGCGCGATCGAGGTGTGCCTGGCTGCGCGGCAACCGATCAGCGAATTGTGGAAGCAACGCGGGCGCGATCCTCTTGCGCGGCTTTCGCGTGCTGCGCATCGGGCTGAATCCGCTGCGGGAAGAGCTTTATCGACGAATAAACTTTCGCGCCCAGGAAATGTTCGCCAACGGACTGATCGAGGAAACCCAGAGGTTGGTTGAGCGTTATGGCAATTGCAAGCAGGTCACGCCGTTGGAGTCGCTGGGATATCGCCAGGCGAGACAATTCCTAAGCGGGGAGTTGACGCGGGAGCAGGCGATTGCCGCGGCGCAACAGGGTCATCGCAACTATGCCAAGCGGCAGATGACGTGGTTCCGGCGCGAGCCGGACGTTATTTGGCTGGAGGGATTCGGGAACGATCCGGAGATCGCGATGAGAGCCGCTGCAATGGTATCCGCCGGAACTGCCCCGCTCTAGCCAAAGAAGGGTGGAACGGGACACCCAGGTTAAGTGCAGCGCTCATGCGCCGCATACCCGGCCATCGGAACTATTTCTCCGGGGATTGCGTATTCTTGTTCAGCGGAGGACGCGGCAGCGACTCGCCTGGCGAAGCCGCGGAGAATCCATAATGCAAACCTGCCATCGGCGCAATTTTGTCCTACTTTTGGTCGCAAGTTGCCTGGTTCTTCTGCTCGGCGCGTGCAGCGTCAGCGTGGATGACAAAGACAAGAAGAACGGGAAGGTCGATATTGAAACTCCGTTTGCCAATCTGAAGGTCGACAGCAGCGAGAAGGCCGCCGACAACGGCATCCCGGTTTATCCGGGCGCGCATCTGCGGCCGGCGGAGAACGGCGACAGCCATTCCGCCAACATTAATATGGGCGCGGCTGGATTCGGGCTGAAGGTCATCGCCGCCGAGTACGAGACCGACGACTCGCCGGAAAAGGTGAAGGCGTTTTACGAAGAGAAGATGAAGAAGTTTGGCACCATCCTGGCCTGCAAGGGCCATAACGGCGGCTCTGATGTTCACGTATACACTCACGGCGAGAAAAAGACAACAAGCTGACTTGCTCGGACTCCAGCGGCGATGGTTGGGAGATCAAGGCCGGCACCAGCGACGACGAGCACCTGGTATCGATTGAGCCGCACGGGTCGGGCACGCGCTTCGGCACCGTGCTGGTGCAGACGCACGGCAAGCAGGACACGTTGTAGGGCCGTTTTTCGCTCTTCGCTCTTCGCTCTTCGCCAGAAGCGCCCGGGTTCGACGACTCAGAACGGCACCCGTATTCGCTTCGACTAGAGCGTGAGTGCCTTCAGGTACTCGCGGAACTCCGCGCCCAGGTCCTCGCGTTTCAGCGCGAACTCGACTGTGGCTTTCAGGAATCCCAGCTTGTCGCCGGCGTCGTGCCGCTTGCCTTCGAAGGTATAGCCGTAAACCTTCTCTTTCTTTAGCAGGCCCTTGATGCCGTCGGTCAGTTGCAACTCACCTAACGCGCCCGGCTTGATCGATGCCAACGAGTCGAAGATTGCGGGCGTGAGAACATAGCGGCCGATGATGGCCAGGTTGGAGGGCGCGTCTTCCAACTTCGGCTTCTCTACCAGATCTCTTACCTCGAACAATCGGCCTTTCCACTTGCCTTCGACGGGTTGAACGCGGAGCACGCCATACGCTGAAATCGCCTTGCCTTCGACCACCTGGGTCGCGAGCACCGAGCATCCGGTTTCGTTGTAGACGTCGATCATCTGCTTTACGCAAGGAACTTCCGAATCGATGATGTCGTCGGGCAGGATGACCGCGAAGGGTTCATCGCCGACGAGTTCGCTGGCCATCAGAACCGCGTGGCCAAGTCCCTTGGCTTCGCTTTGCCTGGTGTAAGCGACCTTCGCCATGCTCGCGATGCGGCGCACCGTTTCGAGCAGCGCCCTCTTACCCTTCGCCTCCAGCGCTTTCTCCAGTTCGTAGCTGATATCGAAGTGGTCCTCGATGGCGCTCTTGCCGCGACCGGTCACGATGATGATTTCGTCGCAGCCCGATGCCAGCGCCTCCTCAACGCCGTATTGAATGATGGGCTTGTCGACCAGCGGAATCATTTCCTTCGGGATGGCTTTGCTCGCAGGGAGAAAGCGAGTGCCAAGACCGGCGGCGGGAAAGACCGCTTTACGGACCTTCTTGTTCGTCATGATCTTTGTCACTTGTCCGTTGCCAGATGTCAGTTCTCAGCCGTCAGTCATCAGCTCTCAGCTCTTGCGCAAAACTACGAATTACTTGCTGACAACTGACAACGGCTTCACAACACCGGGCTGTCGTTGCCCAGCATCTTCTCGCGAATGATTTTGATGGGCGGGTAGCCTTGCTGCATGAATTCGTTGTGGAACTGCTCCAGGTTGAATTTGTCGCCCATCTTCTGCTTGTAGTCCGCCCGCAGCTTCAGGATTTCCAGCTTGCCCAGCGTGTACACCAGATACGTTGGATCGGAGGTGCCGCGCTTGGCCTCGCGCTCGGCGACGGCCGGCGTCTGCTGCCCCTCCTTGATGAAGAACTGGGTCGCCTCCTCCAGCGTCATCTTGCCGGTGTGCATTTGGATGCCGACAATGTAGCGCGCGTCACGCAGCAACGCGTCTTGCAATTGCCCAAGGCGCAATTTTGGGTCGTGATTTCCATAACCCTCGTCCAGCATCATCTGTTCGCTGTAGTGCGCCCAACCTTCGGCGTTGGAGCTGCAACCGATCAGCTTGCGCACCTTCGACGGCGCCTGCTTCACCCACAGAAACTGCGTGTAGTGGCCGGGGTAGGCCTCATGATCGGCGATGCTGATGATGGCATCGCGATGGAAGCCGCGCATCCACTGTTCCGTCTTCTCCGCCGACCACGAGGGATCGGGCAGGGTCACGTTGAAGTACGCTTCCGTCGCCTTGTTTTCGTACGGTCCCGGCGTGTCCATCGAGGCCGTGCTCAATGCCCTCCCAAACGGCGGGGTCTCTTCCACGATGGGTCGCACTTGCGAAGGGATGGTGACGATGTGCTTCTGCTGGATGAATTCGACCAGGCTGTTGAAGGTGTCGCGAAAGGCTTGCAGCAACTGATCAGGCTGGGGATGGTTCTGCTCCACCTGCTCCAAGATTTGTTCCGGCGTCTTGCTGGGATCGATCTGCGCGGCGACGCGCTTCAGCTCCGCCTGGTTCTTGTACAGGTCGTCATAGCCGATCTGCAGCAGGCGATCGAGCGGAATGTCGACCATCTGTTCGTACAGCAGTTTCTTGCTGTAGAGTTCAGGCCCGATGCGAAAATCGCCGTTGGCGACGGGCAGCAAATCATTCTTGAGAAATTGCTGATAACCCTGCAGCTCGGCGACCACCTTGTCATTGGACGCCTTGAAGTCGGCCAGCAGCTTCTGGTCGGTGACGCTCTTGAACGCCGCAGGCACGTCGCTCTGGAAAAACTTAATGATGCCGGGTAGCTGTTGCAGCGCGATCTCGGTGTAGATCTTGGGAACGTTCTTCAAGTTGGACTTCGCCGCGGCGAAGTTCGCCGGCATCTTCTGCTCGCGCGCGATGACCGATTTCAAACGCTCATCCGCAGGAGCGAAGTTGCGGCTCATCAGGACAAAGACGGTGTAGGTCGCGCCATTCGAATAGGTATTAGGGTTGCGCTGCCACATGCGAATGTCTTGCAGCTCGAGCAACTGCGCAGCAATGCGATTCTGAACGAGCTGCACGTCGGCGCGCTGATCTTGGGTGAACTCATTGGCGGGCAAGGCTGCGAACTTCGGCTTTTCAGCGCTCAGCCAGGCGATCTCCGCCTCGCGCGATTTGGGCGAGTAGTTCTCCAGCATGGTGTCGTACTGATGAAAACCGGCGGAGGTGCCCGCGGTGGGATGGAAGGTGAAGTACTGATCGAAGTACTGGTCGACCAGGTTATCGTAATCGGCTGATGACGCGCGCGTTTTTGCGACGGAGGTCTGAGTCATCATCGTGCCCCATAGGAGCGCTGAAACCAGCGTTGCAGCTAAAATTCTGGTCAAACTTCCCTCCCTCGCAGCGAGGTATCGGTAGTCGCGCAAGAGCCGGCTTATGCCACGACTTGCTGCTCGCCCGCCAACTGTTCCAGCAAGGACTTCAATCGTAACAGCACCTGCTCCGGCTGTTTCTCTTTGAGCGAGAATTTCAGCACGCCCGCGGGAGTGAACTGCGTCCCAGGCTCGCTGGCGACGAAGCGCGCCAGCCGTTCAGGATCGACCGACGCCTTCTCGGTAAAGCGAATGCTGACGGCCTCACGGCGGCGTTCAATCTGCGCCACGCCGATGCGCTGCGACAACAACCTTAGCGCCGCGTACTCGATCAGGTTGCGCACCGGCGGCGGAGGCGTTCCGTAGCGGTCGCCAAGTTCGCCGGCAACGTCTTCCAGTTGCGATTCCGATTCGACTCCGGCGATTCTCTTGTACATTCGCAGGCGCTGGTTTTCCTCATGAATGTAATCGGCCGGAATGCGGATGTTCAGCCCCAGGTTGAGTTGCGTTTCGGGCGTCTCCTCGGTCACCTCGCCTTTGAGCTCGCGGACGGTGCGCTCCAGCATCGTGGTGTACAGCTCAAAGCCAACCGCCTCGATGTGGCCGCTCTGTTCGCCGCCGAGAAGATTCCCTGCCCCGCGCAGCTCGAGATCAAGCGCAGCGATCTTAAAGCCCGCGCCCAGGTCGCTGAATTCCTTCAGCGCAGCCAGCCGGCGGCGCGCCAACTCACTCAGTTCGCGATCCGGCGGAATCAGAAGATAGGCGTAGGCGCGGCGATCGGAACGGCCAACGCGTCCGCGCAATTGATAGAGTTCCGAGAGTCCGTGGCGATCGGCGCGATTGATGACGATGGTATTACAGAGTGGGATATCGAGCCCGTTCTCGATGATCGTCGTCGCAACCAGGATGTCAGCCTCATGCCGCATGAAGGCGAGCATGATGCGCTCGAGTTCGCTCTCCGGCATTTGTCCGTGGCCGACCAGGATGCGCGCGTTGGGTGCCATCTCGCGGAGCTTGTCGGCGATCTCGTAGATGCTCTCGACGCGATTGTGCACGAAGTAAACCTGCCCGCCGCGTTCCAGTTCCTTCTCGATGGCCGAGCGCAACAGCTTCTGGTCCCAGGCGGCGACGACCGTCTGGATGGCCATGCGGTCCTTGGGCGGCGTTTCAATTACGCTCATGTCGCGCAGGCCGAGCAGCGACATATGCAGGGTGCGAGGAATGGGCGTCGCCGACATGGTCAGCACGTCGACTTCTTTGCGCAACTGCTTGAGGC
Source organism: uncultured Acidobacteriaceae bacterium (assembly GCA_963713465.1). GTDB lineage: Bacteria > Acidobacteriota > Terriglobia > Terriglobales > Acidobacteriaceae > Bog-257. Next base: position 157,298 of record CAVQLZ010000010.1, on the reverse strand, counting down.
GCTCCTTATGGCGGACGCCGAAGCGCTGCTCTTCATCGACAATCACCAGCCCAAGATCGCTGAACTTCACGTCCTTCGAGAGCACGCGATGGGTGCCGATGACGATGTCGACCTGGCCCGCTTCGATCTTCGCGATCGTCTCCTTCTGCTGCTTGGGCGAGCGGAAGCGGCTGAGCATATCGATCTTGATGGGAAAGGCCGCGAAGCGCTGGCGAAAGGTGTTGAAGTGCTGGAAGGCAAGCACGGTGGTGGGCGCCAGCACCGCAACCTGACGATTGTCGCTGACCGCCTTGAAGGCCGCGCGCATCCCCACTTCGGTTTTGCCGTAACCGACATCGCCGCACAGCAAACGGTCCATCGGCGTCGGCGCTTCCATGTCGTGCTTCACGTCGATGATCGCGCTCATCTGATCTTCGGTCTCGACAAACTCGAAGCTGCCTTCAAATTCGCGCTGCCATTCGCTGTCGCCGGCAAAGGCATGGCCCTGCGCCGTCCTGCGCACCGCGTAGAGCTTGAGCAGTTCCTCGGCCATGTCTTTCATGGCCTTCTTGACGCGCGCCTTGGTCTTCTGCCACTGCTGCGTGCCCAGCCGATTCAGCACCGGCTTCACGCCTTCCGACGACCGATACTTCTGCACCAAGTCAAGGCGCGTCAGCGGCACGTAGAGCCGCGCGCCCTCAGCGTACTCCAGCACCATGAACTCGGCGGTGGCGCCATCCTCTTGCGGAATCTCGCGCAGACCCTGGTATTGTCCGATGCCGTGCTCGACGTGCACCACGTAGTCGCTGATGGCAAGATCGCGAAAATCCGAAAGGAACGCCGAGACCTTCGACTTTTGCCGCTGCGGGCGGCCCAGCGAAACTTCCGATTCGTCGAACAGGTCGCGGGTGCCGAAGAGCACGAGGTTGGCGTCAGGAACAGCGACGCCCTCGGGCACATAGGCTTTCACGATGGTCGTCGCGGCGATCTCTTCGGCAAAGTAGGTGGATTCTTCGACGAAGACCTCACCCGGCTTGGGCGTGCGGCTGCCGATGCGAAATGACAGGTTGTACTCGTTGAAGACATCGGCCAGGCGCTCGACTTCGCCGGTGCTGGAGACGGCGAACATCACGCGCCTGCCCTCGCGCGTGAGCCGCTCGATTTCTTCCGTCATGGCAGCGACTGAGCCGTGGAAGCGCGTGGTCGGCTGGGTTTGCAGGGTGATGTGTTCGGAGTCGTCACCGCCCTCGATGCCAAGTTGCTCGACGGCGATGGTCGTCGCTTGCGCGAGCCGCTCCCGCCACTGCTCTGGCGTAAGGTAGAGCTCTTCCGGACGCACCAGGTTGCCGATCAGGCTGCGGTCGTGCGCTTCCGTAACTTTTGTCCACCAGGCATCGTGGGCTTCGCGCAGCAGGCCGGGTTCATCGAGAATAATGGCCGCGCTCGGCATCAGATCAAAGAAGGTTTCGCCGGCGCCGGCAACGGGCGCATACATTTCCCATCCGGGAAAAACGGAAACGCCGGCGGCGCGCACCGTGCGCTCGATCATCTCTTCGCTGCCGGCCAGCCGCTCGCCGGTGAGGCGCGCGTTGATGGCGGCAAGCGTTTCTTCTTCGACGGGCGTCTCGGTCAGCGGAAGTAGAACGATGTCGTCGGCGACTGCGGCCGAGCGCTGCGTCTCCGGATCGAACTTGCGGATGGACTCGACTTCGTCGCCGAACAGCTCGATACGTACCGGGCGATCGAGCTCCGGCGCATAGACGTTGACCAGGCCGCCGCGACGCGCGAACTCGCCCGTCATCTCCACCACATCGACCTGGCTGTAGCCGACACTGCGCAGGTGCTCAATCAGGCGATCGGGATCGAGCATATCGCCGCGGCGGACGACTTTGGCCAGGTCAGCGTAGAAGCCGGCGGAGCGCAGGCGCATGGCCGAGGCTGTGATCGTAGTGACGACGATGGCCGCCTCGCCGGTCGCGATCTTCCACAAAGCGGCGGCGCGGGATTCCTGGATTTCGGGATGCGGCGATTGGTTCTCGAAGGGCAATACATCATAAGCGGGCAACGCAACCACCGCATCGGGCGAAACCGAGCCACTCAGCTCGGCCAGCGAGCGCACGACGGGCAGCAGTTCGTCCACACGGCGATTGTCCTCGACCAGGATGGCAAGCGGCCGCGCGATGGCGTGCTGGAGAAGCGGGTAAAACAGCGCTTTGCCGGTGAAGGTAAGACCGGAGACACGTGTCCGCCCGGCATCGCCCTTGACTCGGGCTATAGCGCGCGCAAAAGCAGGTAATCTTTCCACGTCCGCGAAGAATTCGCGAACGAATGGCAGGATCATCGCCTGTCTATTTTAGCAGTCAGTAATGCCGGCTTTGGGGCCGGGGTTCCGGAACGCACAAAAAGAAGGGCATGGATTCGTGTCACTGACGCGGCGGGCGCTAAACAGGCTGTTACGGAACTCCTGTCGCCGCTCACGCGGCTCGCCATTTTTCCCACTGGAGCGGGGGCTGACGCCCCCGCCTAACATCATCCCGCCGCGTTGCGGCTGGTTTGATCGCTAGTCCGGTGCATTCTGTTCCGCCCACATTCCTCCTGGGTGAGTTTCGGAACGGCCCCTAAAGCGCTGCTCTACCTCAGTACGCGCGGTCGAGCAGTTCGACAACGTGCACGACTTCCGCCTTGACGCCTTTGCGTTTGGCGCCGGCGGCGAGTTGCAGCATGCAGCCGACGTTGGCGGTAGCGATGATCTGCGGCTCGACCATCTGGACGAACTCCATCTTCTCGTCGAGGATCTGCATGGAGATTTCGTTCTGCACCACGTTGTAGACGCCGGCGCTGCCGCAGCAGGTGTCGGGGCGGGGCATTTCGACCAGCTCGGCGCCGATTTGCTTGAGCAACTGGCGGGGCTGTTTGCGGACGCCCTGCGCGTGCGCCAAGTGGCAGGGGTCGGAGTAGGTAACGCGCTGGTTGAGGGTGCGCTTGGGTTCGAGGAGGCCAACTTCGGCGAGGTATTCCGTGATGTCGCGGACCTTGGCCACGAACTCACGCGCTCGGTCGGCATACTTGGAATCGTGTTCGAGCAAGACGGCGTAGTCCTTCATGGTTGCGCCGCATCCGGCCGCATTGGTCACGATGGCGTCGAACTCCGGGCTGAGCATCGCGTCGATGTTCTTGCGCGCCTGAGCACGCGCCAGATCCAGATAGCCGCCATGGGCATGCAGCGCCCCGCAGCAACTCTGCGCTTTCGGAATCGAAACCTCGATGCCATTCTTGGTCAAGACGCGGATGGTGGCGCGGTTCAACTCGGCAAACGCAACGCTGCCGATGCAGCCGATGAGCATGGCCACACGTCCGCGGCGTGTGCCCTCGGCGGGAAACACTTTGCCCAGATCGCGGAAGGAAAAATCGCTCTCGATGGTTGGCGAAAGCGCGTCCAGTTCCGTCAGACCAAGAGCATTCAGAATGCCGGTCGAACGCGCCAGGCTCCGCAGCCCCGATCGCTGATAGAAGCGAATCAGCTTGGCCGTACCGGATAGCTTGGCAAATGAGGGCAACACTTTGGCGTAGAAATGCTGTCGCAGTTTGCGCTGCAGCCAGGAACGTTGATAGTTCTGCTCGATCTGCGCCCGCGTATTTTCCAGCAGGTGACCGTATTGCACGCCGGAGGGACACGCGGTTTGGCAATTGAGGCAGCCCAGGCAGCGGTCGATATGGGTGACGAACGAGTCCGCCAGCGCGAGCCGGCCTTCGTCCACTTGCAGCATCTGGTAGATGCGGCCGCGGGGCGAATCCATCTCCGTGCCTAGCGCACGATAGGTGGGACAGGTGTCGAGACACAGCCCGCAATGCACGCACTTGGAGTACAAGTCCCAAGTCGGCTTTTCGCCGGGCGTGAAATTCGAAGCCGGATTTTCCAGTACTGGCGTCGCGAAGCTCAGAGGAGAGACCTCCCGCGATTGAGAATATCTTTCGGATCGAGCGCCCGCTTGACCACGCGCATGCTCTCAACGTGAGTAGGCGTCCGTAAATCCACATTTTCTTTGTAGGCCAGAGGACAATGCAGCGTCCTCATGCTGGTATCGTGGGGCAGCCGGTGGCGCAGCGCGGAACCGGCCGCCGCAAAGTTTGCCTGTGCAGCCGACGCCACCTGCAATGCCACCAGCAGATGACCAACTCCGACCCTGCCGATGGCGGCGAACTTGAGACCGTTGGCTTCAGCCACGGTCGCGGTATCATCCAGAACGCGGCCGACATCGCTCAAAGGCAACGAGAAGGACAACAACAACGACTCCGGATATCGCGCCGGCAGGTTGTGCTCAAAATCGTCCACAGCGTGCCACGCCGTGCGCTCGTCCTCGCCTTCGATTTCATACGATATCGCGCTACCCAGCTCCGACCGGTACCGTGCCAGCACTCCGTCGCTGCCCGTCGCCCGGAGGTAAATCGACCACGGTCCCGGTGTCCGAACCAGGGCTGACGCTTCAGGCGACACCAACTCCAGGCAGATGGGCAGCAGCGGCGAATGCAGCACTCGATTGCGAAAGTCGATGGCCTCGGCTGCCGTAGGAAACTCGGCGACGAAGGTGCGCGTCTGCCGCGGCGCGGGAAACAGCTTAAAACTGGCGCGAGTGATGACGGCCAGCGTTCCCTCGCTGCCGATCAGCAACTTCATCATGTCGTAGCCGGCGACGTTTTTCACCACACGGCCGCCGCCCTTACCGTGGCGGCCATCGCCGGTCACGAAGCTGACTCCGATACAGTAGTCGCGGAGCCCGCCATAGCCATGGCGTAAAGGCCCGGTGAATCCTGTGGCCAGCAGGCCGCCGACGGTCGCGCTCTCAGCCGACGGCGGATCGCCGGCGAAGAGCAGCCCGTCCTTGGCAACCATCGATGACAGTTGCCCTACGGTGAAACCGGCGCCTATGCCTATGGTGAGATCGCCGGGATCGTAGTGCTCGACCTCAGTCAGGCGCGTGGTGTAGAGCAGGATGTCGATCTGGGCTGGAGTCTTGCCGGTTTGCTGCTGGGTGAAGCCTCCGGCGGGAACGACGGTGAGGTTGCTTTCATTGGCCAAGCGCAGGATGGCGGCGATTTCCTGACCCGAGCCCGGCTGCACGGCGACGGCCGGTGCACAGCCGAGGATGCGCTCTGACGGGGCTTCGGTCACATGATCCGCGCCGCAAATGGAGCTCAGCTCGCGACCCACGCGGGTGACGACGGCGGCGGTGCTCACATGCCCTCCTGCGCCAGTATGGCGTTGCGCGATGGGCCCGTGATCTCGCGGCACATGCGCGGCGTGGGCAGGATCTTCTCCGGGTTCAGCACCTCGTCGCCGTTGAATGCGTTGCGCAAACTGATCATCACGTCCAGTTCAGTATCGGTGAACAACTGCCGCATCATGTCGCGTTTTTCCATACCTACGCCGTGCTCGCCGGTGATGGAGCCGCCGACGTCGATGCAGTACTGGAGGATGTCGCGGCTGGCGGCGAGGGTGCGCTCGTATTGGTCGTGATCGCGCATATCGAACATGATCAGGGGGTGCAGGTTGCCGTCTCCGGCATGAAAGATGTTGCCGATGATGAGATCGTACTTCTTGCTCACCTTGCCGATATGTGCCAGCACGCCGGGAATCTTGCTGCGCGGCACCACGCCATCCTGCGTGTAGTACGAGGGGGCAACCCGCCCCAGCGCGCCGAAAGCCAGCTTGCGGCCCTTCCACAGCAAGGCACGCTCTTCCTCATTCTTGGCGCGCCGTACCTCGCGCGCCTTCTGCTCGAGGCAAACTTCGCTCACTGCGACCGCCTGCTCCTCCACCGACTCGCGCAGCCCCTCCACCTCGATCAGCAGTACTGCCCCCGCATCGAGCGGATAACCGGCATGGCAGAACGCTTCGATGGTCCGCAAGGTCCAGCCGTCCAGCATCTCCAGCGCTGCGGGCGTAATCCCCGCTCGGGTTATGGCGGAAACCGTTTGTGCGGCATCGTCCACGGATTCGAAGATGCCAAGCAAGGTGGCAACCGCTTCCGGTTTGCGCAGCAGTTTCACCGTGACCGCGGTCGTGATGCCCACCGTTCCCTCGGTGCCGACAAAGAATCCGGTCATGTCGTAGCCGTAGGATTCAGCGGCTTTGCCGCCGAACTGTACGATCTCGCCATCGGGCATCACCACCTCGACGCCGGTGACATGATTCACCGTGACGCCGTGCAGCAGGGTGTGCGGGCCTCCGGAGTTCTCCGCAACATTGCCGCCGATGGTGCAGGCTTTCTGGCTGGAGGGATCGGGCGCGTAATACAGCCCCAAGTGCGAAACGTTTTCGGAGAGCTGCAGGTTCACGACTCCGGGCTGCACCACCGCGCACATGTTCTCAACATCCACTTCCAAAATGCGATTCATGCGCGAGAAGGCGATGACGATGCCGCCCGCCTTGCAGATGGCGCCGCCGCTCAGTCCGGTGCCCGCACCGCGCGCCACCACCGGGACCTTCGCGGCCGAAGCCACACGCATGATCTGGGAAACCTGCTGGGCATCGCGCGGAAAGACGACCGCTCCCGGCGTGCTCTTGCGGACGCCGGCGTCGTATTCGTACAACATCAGGTCTTCAGGACGGTCGAGGACGGCGTCATTCCCGGTTATCTTGCGGAGATCGCTTATGACGAGAGAAAGGTCCATTCGGGCACAAGGGTAGAATCAGTTTATTGCGCTGCCAAGTGCAGCCGTCACTGACACGTGTGCTAACTCGACGTCTGGAGGTAGGCGCGCATGGCGTCGGCCTCACCCGACTTTTCGTCCAGATGACAGCGCAGCAGGTCGCGCAGCGACAAAAACCCCACCAGGGTGCGACCGTCGCAAACGGGCAGGTGGCGCACCTTGTGGGTTTGCATCAGGCACATGGCCTCTTCGGAGCTGGCGCCGGGCTCGACCGAACGCACATCGCTGCTCATGACCTCGGCAATGCGCGTGGTGAGCGGGTTGCGGCCTTCGGTGACGACGCGCTTCATGATGTCGCGCTCGGAGAAGATGCCGACCAGCTTGGTGTCGTCCAGCACCGGCACTGCGCCGACGTTGCAGTCGACCATGTAGTTGGCAGCCTCAAAAACGGTTTGCTGGGGCTGCACATAGTGAATGGTGCGATTTCTGATAAGTTCCCGGATGGTCGCCATTACCGCCTCCTGTAGGTGACTGAAGGGCGCCTTGGTTGCCTGGCGGGGAAGATCCCCAGAGCCTCGCTTCCCGGAAGCGTGATTTGGCAAGGCCAAATGGCGGACCTGCCCGGGAGCGGGCAGCGGAGCGAGTATAGCGCCAAGCCGTAATAGATGGGAAGCAGAATTGCAAGCTGGAGTAGCAGAAAATCTGTCGTTTCGGCGATTCCGGAATACCTTGGATACCCCGGCGGTTGCCGGTCGGGGCAACCACGTTCAGCGACGTCAAGCGTTCAGGTTCAGAAGCTCGATGTCATGCTGCACGGAGTCATGGAATACGATGCGGCGATCGATATCCAGTTGCGCTGAGCGAGCCTCATAGACACCCCAGCAGACCAGGGCCAGCAGGGGAAGCAAAACCAGTAACCGGAGGGGGTTGGAATGTGCCCAGTGTTCAATGCCGGCGGGCATAACCGCGAAGGCAAATACGCCGAGCACACAAAATAGCACCTTGAGCAATGCATCGTGGCGAAACCCCGCTTTCGCACAGGTGAACGGAAGTTTGCGAAATGAGAGTACCAGCCCGGCCGTGAGCGTCGCCGAGAGCGCTGCTGAGACCATGAATTCCAACATGCCCGAAATCACGTCCCAACGAGCTGCAAAGAACGCAGAGATAACAATGATGGCTGGCAACACAAGCAGGAAGATCGTCTTGCCGGCCAGCATTGCGCAGTCATCGAGGGTGGGCGGAATTAAGAAGCGAAAGATCCAGTTGGCATTTAGCTCGACCGGCATCTCGAACGTGAACCGCACGCCGAGGATGCAACAGTACAGAATGATCAGCGGGGCAGCGAATTGGGCGGTGGTTGGGCCCGCAACCTGCATGCCGCTCCACATCAACAATTGACCAGCGGCAACCAGTCCAATTGCGACGAATGCCGCAATTGTCACCCGATGACGGTCGCTTCTGACCAAGGTGCGAACAATAAAGCGGAATCCGGCCTGCTCAAATGAGGTTCGCAGAACGGTGCGATCGAGGCAACGGCCCAACAGCGAGCCGACGTGCCACAGGTGGTTTCCAGCGCGCCTGGGCAACAATTCCGCCATTCGAGCGAAATGACGCTTGTAAGCGAGGGCATAGGTGGTAGCACCTACCACGGGCGCAACGATCAAGGCGAGGAATCCGAGAAAAGCGAAGTGTTTATAGCTCGGGCCTGCAGCGCCGCGGGCCCACTGGCACATTCCCAGGAACCATATCGATGGTAAGTTGCGGACGCCGGAATGTTGCCCCAAGTGTCCTTGCGCGACGATTGTCGATACGGTGAAGGCGCTCGAAAACAAGAGCAGCAGCGCAACCGCGAGCAGGGCGCGGAGGTATAACGAAAACATCTGAAAAGCCCGCACCGAAAGGATGGACATGAACACCCCGGCAACCGCAAACACACTCGCGAAGCTGAATATGCTAGCGGCGAGAATCGCGAGCCCATGGCCTAACGCTATCCTGCCGAAGAAAAGAAATGACTCCTGCGACGCGCTTACCACCAGCGGAAAGAGGACCGCTGAGGCGGCGTTCACGTCAATGCAGAAGATGATCGCGAATATCATGATCGCGAGAAGATTCGCTACAAGAATCTGGCGGGTGTGAATGGGCAGCGGGACGATATTGACGGTATCGCGGGCATCCAGGAAAAGCGTGTCCCATTTCCACAATGCAACGCCTCCGCTGACCAGCATGGCAAGCACGATGAAGAGATATTCGTCAGGCAAGGACGCGATATAAGGATCGAATTTGATTTGACCGCGCAGGAATCGGAGCAGGCTGCCGTACTTATTGAACAGAAGCAGAGACAGGAAAGCGCCGGGAAGAGTGAGCACAGCTAAGGCAAGGCCAACTCCTGCATCCATGTCCTCGCTCTCCGCGTGGGCCCCGTAAAGCATGCGGCCAAGCTTCAGCTTGATGAGCTGATAAAGCGCGTAGTGCTCAAGGTGCCACATGGGTCCCATTCGGTCATGCCATTACCACTTGCATAATGTCATCCGAGACCTTTTCCGCGTCGGCCTCGTTTACCAGGTGCGCGAAGGTTTCCTCCAGTGAAGCCTCTTGCCGGACTTTGGGCAGGCGGTCAGCCGCTTCGTAAGCGATGACGTGGCCGCCGCGAAGGATCAGCAGATGTGAGCAGACTTTTTCCACCACCTCGAGCACGTGCGAGCAATAGAACACTGCCTTGCCGCACTCACCCAGGCGCCGAATCAGGTTCTTGAAAATGAGAGCGGATACGACGTCGAGTCCCGATAATGGCTCGTCGAAAACAAACAGGCCGGGATTGTCGAGCAACGCCGCGATAAGCAGGATCCGCTGCCGCATGCCTTTGGAATAGGAGGCGATCGGCGCGTGGCGATGCGAGTGCATCGAGAATAACTGGAGCAGATCGGCGATCTTGCGGTCGCGATCTTTGTGTGCCATGCCGCGAAGCGTGGCCACCATCTCAAGGTATTCGCCGCCCGAAAGGTATGGGTAGAGGTTGGGTTCCTCGGGGACATAGCCAAGGTGTTTACGATAGGCGACCAGGTCCGAATGAATGTCAGCTCCGTTGAATAGCACGTGTCCGCTGCTGGGCTGCAACAGACCGATTAACATTTTTACGGTGGTGCTCTTGCCGGCGCCGTTGGGGCCAAGGCAACCAAGGATCTGGCCGGGAGCGATTGTGAAAGAAACGTCTTGCACCGCCGGCAAACGGTTGAAATGCTTGGTTAGCCGCCTCACCTCAAGCATGCTGTCTTAGACACCGCATTCTGCCGGCGAGTTCCAGCGCTGCAAGCATAATTCCGTGTGTCACCGATTGGCTGGCAGGCTGGTATTCTCGATCTTTATCGGAGCCGAAGAAAAATACATGGCAAACATTCTGGAGGGGCGCACGGCAGTCGTTCTTGGTGTTGCCAACAAACGCAGCATTGCCTGGGCGATCGCGCAGCAGATGCAGCAGGCCGGGGCGCAGCTTGCCATCACCTATCAGAACGAGCGCCTGAAGCAGGAAGCCGATGAACTGATTGCGGCCTTGCCGAACGCGCAGGCGTTTCAGTGCGATGTATCGCTACCCCACGCGTGGAAAATTCTGGGCGGCTGGGAAGCAATGGTTGGAATACTCATGTTCGGCTGGTCCGTGGCTTCCTTAGTATCGTTCATCCACCATGTTAGGGGCGCGAAAATAAAGTTTGTCTTGCCCCCGATGGAATAGGCGGTGACTCAGACTAGTCTAGCCACCGCATCCCATCGTCGTACGGGGTTTATCCCCTACCGCGATAAAACCTTCGGACGTCCGAACCCAAGTTTCCCTTCGCTGGGCAGCTGTTTCGCTCAATTTGGTAAAGTCCAGATGTTCAGGTTGGGTATATTGTCGTCGACGGCGGCAAAGCGGGCCGTGTGTCCCGAGACTTGCACGTTCAGCCCGAAGGCGCCGCCGAAGTTGGGATCGACGGAAAGCTCTTTGACGAAAAGACCGGAGGTGGTGAACTCCACGATCTCACTCGGCTGATTGGGATCGGGATTGACCGCGTCGTTATTGCTGACCAGCAGGTCGCCGTTGGGGGCTGCCGCCATTGCCAGCGGCCCGTGCAGGTGGATGCTGTCGCGATAGACCACCTGACCGGTCCCGGCGCTGTCGGTCCGCGTGGTCGCGTGCGGGACGGAGAAGACCTGGTTGTCGAGGCTCGAGGCAACGTAGAGAAGGTCGTGCGTGGCGTCATACACCAGGCCGGTGGGGGCGTCCACAAATGTCACCGGATCGCACTGGAATAAATAACCGGAGGCGATGGTGGTTTTGCTGAGCACGTTCAAGACACCGCCGCTGATTGTCATATTCAGGCGCGTGACCGTGCCGGTCAGACCGTTGGTGACGAAGGCGTAGACGCTGCCGCCGCCCGCATCAAAGAGCGCCATGTCCCACGGACCGTTGATGAAGTTCTGGTCGGTGATGGTCTGCACCTGTTGGCCCACGCTGTTGATGACCAGCAGGTTCCCATTGCCGGCGGTGGCGCAGGTGCCATCGGTGGAGGGAAAGTTGCCGACGATGATCAGGCCTTCCTTCAAAATGCCCAATGCAGTTGACAGACCTTGCTGGTTCGCCTGCGCGGTGAAGAACAACGACTGTTGCGCTTGCGGCGTAATGCGGACGATGGTTGTGCCGGTTCCTTGCAGGTTCTGAGTGTTGTTGAAGTTCGAGACCAGGATGTCGCCCGCGTTCAGCACAATACTGGGAAAACCCGGAGGCACAAAAGCAACACCGTAGGGATTGACATCGCCGTTTGCGGGCACCGTGGAAACCATTTGCACGGGGTTGGGAAGAAATCCGGAACCGCCGACGGTCTGGGCGACGAGCCCGTGTGTAGTAAGCAAGAGCAACGCCAAGCTAAGCAGCGCGGTCGCTCTCGCGATGGGCGCCAAGTTAGCAGTCAGCCGCGGATAGGGTCTTTGTTGGCAGATAAGCTTGTTCTTCACAGTGCGCTCCTTAGGCTGCTCGCCGAAATTCTCGTGGAGAGTCGAAGCCCTACGCCATTACGGGTTAGGCCGGACACAGGGTCAATGGGTTGTTCACAAGTCGGTGACAACGTGGGCGAGCTTTGACAACTTGTTTTCGCGACAGAAACAAAAAATCGGTCTCTAGCTTTGGCGGGTACGGCGAGCGGTAGATTTCTTATGCGCGCTGGCGTTGCGGACGGTGGCTGCGCGGCGGCGGCGGGTGTGCAGGGGATGCACTTCGGCGCGGACTTCGGCTTCGGCGGCCCACGGGGCGTTTTGATATTCGGGATTGAACATCGCGATGACAGATACCGCGCGGGTGTTGTAGCGGCGCGCCCAATCGCTGTGAATGAGAGTTTCCTGCACGGCTTTCCAGTACTCGGCGTCATCGACAAATGCCGTAGTGGCAGCGGCGTCGAAGCTTCCTGCACCAGGCGCCGGACTACTTGCTGAGGCGAAGCTTAAAGTATCGACTGGCTGCTTCTGGCCGGGGGCGAAGCTTGCGCTCGCCATGGCCGCGCTGCTGGTTTGCGGCGAGTTCGCAGACGCGTGATGGTTTATGGCGAAGAGAAATTGCGTGAACTCCTCCAGATTGACGCCCATCTGGAAGACGAGCTGAGTCAGCGCCATCTGCTGCGGGCCGGTGAGCCGGTCGAAATCGCGGCAGTACGCTCGTGCATTGTGTACGGCCTGAATGGTGGAGATGCGAAGCAGCTTGATCGCATCCTCTTCGCTGATTTCGGGAAACAGCGCCTGAGTGCGAACTTTGCGGCGAAATTTCTGTTTCTTCCAGGTGCTCAGCTCGCGATCGAATTGCTCCAGCATCGCCTGCAAGTGCTGCGGCTCGAGTCCTGCCGCTTCCCACAACTGGGCGGACGATGGCTCCAGAAACTGATTGGGGTTCAGCGGATCGCTTTGCGGGTGCTCCCGCGCAGGCAGATCCAGGCTGAATCCCGCGCCGATCAGCGGCCGGCTGGTCTTGGGGTCGGGATACGCGGCCAGCACCCAGCCTTCATGCCGGTTGTCGCGCAGCGTGTACATCAGCGCCTGCAGATTGAACTTGATGTCGGAGTCTTTGAAGTCAAGCAGCGGCTGAAGCGGGGGCGCGAGCGGCGAAGGAGTCCGAAGCGGGTTCTCTCGGACTTGCGCCGGTTGTTGGGAGATGGCGACCGATGGTTGCGGCGCGGTACTGAGCACAGGTGTACCGGTCGGCAGCGTCTGCGCGAGCGTCGTTACGGAGCCCGCAAGCAGCATGAATGCGATCGCCGGAATCCGGATTCGTGTAAGCGCCATCTCCCCACCTACTACGACGCGGTACTCTGGCTTACACAATAGCCGAAAAACTATCTCTGCAAAAGAGTATTTGAAAACAAGAAACCAGATTCGCAACCGAAATGGGTTTCGGCTGCGAGTTCCCAAATGTTCACTAGCAGGGCTGCTGAAAAACTCAAGAAGCAGATCCCTCGTTGGCCTGAAGGCCACCTCGGGAAGACAAAAATAAGGGGTTTAGAACGGCGCAGCTAAAGCTGCGCCCCTTCAAAGCAGCCCGAATCCCAGCTTTTCAGCAGCCCGCTAGCGAGTGACCTTGTCGAGGAGGTACAGATAGGAGCGGTAGATTTGTCCGGTAGCGCGCGTCATGCCGATCTCGCAGGTGCGGCTGCTGGAGTAACACTCGTCCGGACGTTTCGACTTGACCTCGGCCGCTTCCAGCCTTGTCGCCGATTGGGTCAGCTCAGGCACGAGGAAACCGCGATCGCCGGCAAAAGCGCAGCACCCGGCGTCCAGGGGAACGAGTACATTCTGGCTACAAGCCTTGGCAATGGCCTCGAGTTTGCCGCCGATACCCATCTTGGTCACCGAGCAGACCGGATGCAGGGCCACGCTGCCGGATTTCGCTTTGATGGGCAAATTGGCGAGCAGGTTATCGTGGACAAACTCGATCGAGTCCACGAACTGCATGCGATCGAAGCACTCCTGATTCTTCTCGGTCAGATAGGAGCGCGCATTCTTGAAGCCGTAGGTGCACGGGCTGGTATCGATTACGATAGGAAGTCTTCCCTGCTCCGACCAGCGCCAGAAGCGTTCCACGGCGCGATTCACCGAAATGGCATGCGCAGCCGTAAATCCCTTCGAGGAGAATGGCGTGCCGCAGCATGTCCCGCGCACATCGGACGGGATGTACACCGGGCTGCCGGCACGCTTCGCCAAATCGACTAACACCTGCATGGGCGAGCGGTCCTGTGGCTCGTCGGGCAGGCGTCCCATGACTCGCGAAATACACGACGGAAAGTACACGGCTTTGGCGCCGGCTTTTTCGGTGCGCGGTAGGGGGCCGGCAGCATGCGGCGTGTCCGGCATCCATTCACTCACGGCCTCGCCGAAGACGCGCTTAATAGTACGCGTGACGGATTGCATCCCGTCCACGCCGATTACGCTCTGCGTCGCATGTCCCAGGCGCAAGGCCAGGCGCAGCGCGCGCTCGGTGAAGGCGAAGTTGCGTGCGATGCGCGCCGCCCAGTTATGGGCTTCGGCGGAGGCGCGAATGTTGCGAAAACGCTTGACCAATTGTCCGGTGTCGATGTTGACCGGACATGCTGTCGCGCAGAGGCCGTCGGTGGCGCAGGTATCCAGCGCCATGTAGGGGAACTCCCTGTCCAGGCTGTCGTGGAGTTCGGCGCCGTTATCGGACTGGCGCAGGCGGGCCATCTCTCGCCGCACCACAATGCGCTGCCGCGGCGTGAGCGTCAGCTCGCGGCTGGGACATTTGTTTTCACAGAATCCGCATTCGATGCATTTGTCGATTTCAGGTTCGACCGAAGGAAGCTGCTTCAGATTGGCGAGGTGCGCGGTGCGGTCTGGATTGATGATCACGCCCGGGTTCAGCAGATTTTCCGGATCGACGAGTTCCTTGAGCCGGCGCATGATCGCGTAACCCTCGCCGCCCCACTCGGTCTCGACAAACGGCGCCATGTTGCGGCCGGTTCCGTGTTCGGCCTTCAGCGCGCCATCATAGCGTTCCACGACCAGCTTCACCACGTCGTCGATGAAGTATTTGTACTGGTCGATTGCCGCCGGAGTGTTGAAGCTCTGGGTGATCACGAAATGGAGGTTCCCGTCTTTGGCGTGACCGAAGATGATGCCCTCGTCGTAACCATGAAGGTGAAACAACCCCGTCAAGGAATGTGCGGCATCAGCCAGCGACTCGATTGGGAAGGCCACGTCTTCGATCACGACGGTAGTGCCGCTCTTGCGCACCGAACCGACGGACGGGAACATGCCCGCCCTGATCTTCCAGAGCAGCGCCTGCTCCGCGGCCGCGTGGGTGAATTGCGCCGGCTCGCAGAGTTTGAAAGCTGCTGCCGCTTCGGTAGCCAGCTTCTCCAATTCCGGTCGCGCGCTTTCGACGGCGGACTGAAATTCCACCAGCAGACCTGCAGCGGCTTCGGGCAGCGAATTAATGGAAGCTGGAACGCCCGACTTGCCCTGGACCGAACGCAACGAGGCGCGGTCCATGATCTCCAATGCTTTCGCGCCAGCCTGACGGAACGGCACAATCGAATCCGCCGCGGCGTACAAATCCGGAAACAGCAGCAGGCCGGTGTACTTCACCGGCAGATCGGGGACGGTGTTCAGCACGGCTTCGGCGATGAAGGCCAGCGTGCCTTCGGAGCCGATCAGCACGTGCTGGAAGATATCGACTGCGCGCTCGAAATCGAGAAAGGCGTTGAGCGAGTAGCCGGTGGTGTTCTTCATCCGGTACTTGTTGCGAACGCGCTCCCGCAGCGCAGAATTGCGTTCGATGCGCGCCTTCAACTCCAGCACACCGCGCGCCAGTTGCGGCTCGCGAGCGTGGAATTCCTCGTCGGCGTTGGGCGCCGAGGTGTCGATGATCGTTCCCGACGGCAACATGAACTTCATCGACCGCAGGGTGTGGTACGCGTTCTGCTCCACGCCGCAACACATGCCGCTGGAATTGTTAGACAGAATGCCGCCGATGGTGCAGGTCGCGATCGACGCCGGATCGGGACCGATCTTTGCGCCGTAGCCGGCGAGCGCCTGATTGGCCCGCGAACCGAGTACCCCGGGCTGCAGCCGGATTCTCTTGCCGCCTTCTTCCACCCATAGCTCGCGCCAGTTGCGCGCAACCTCCACCAGCAATCCATCGGAAACCGACTGCCCCGATAAGCTGGTTCCCGCAGCGCGGAAGGTCATGGGAACGCGGCTCTGCCGGCTGAACGCGAAAAGGGCGCGAATCTCCTCGACGGTCTGCGTCTGCACCACCGCTTTCGGGATCAGGCGATAAAAGCTCGCGTCCGAAGCCCAGGCGATGAGTTCGATCGGCCGCATCAGAATTCGATCCGAGGAGATGAAGCCTTTGAGTGACACTTGAAGTTGTTCCGAAGACAAGTCGCAGGGGGCGACAAGAGTTGCAGCCATTGCGTTTCCTTTGGCCGGCTCGGATTAGCGCGCCAACCGGGCGCAGGAAGGCCCGCCGGGATGGCGACGGGTTGCGCCTCACTCAATGTAGAACAGCGGATGGTTCAAAGCCATGGCGACGGGTCACAGGGAGTTGTGACGCACGGCACAACTGGCGATCCGCCTGAGAAGACCGTAACGGAGACTACGGCAGAAGCTCAATGTCAACGGTTTTGGATTGCGGATCCTGGCGAATCTTAAGATTGTGGTCAGGGCGAAATCCAGAAGGCAGCCGTTCGCTGTGCTGCTGCATAAAATTTTCCAGCTCTGTCCCGCTGTAGGGCTTGCCTTTGAGCGAAACCCAATCCGAGATTAGAGTCGACGCTGCGTCGGGGTGGGGTGAGGTCGCACTGATTCTTAAGTTCCCGAAGTAAAACCTGGCGCCTACATCGAGGTCAATCGTAAGAATGACGCTTTTCGTCGCCTCGCTTACCTCAGTGTTCGGCACCGGCGTGAAATTGATGTAGCCATTGTCAGCGTATAGCTTGCGCAGGTTATCGATACTTTTTCGAACTTTCTCAACGTCAAACAAATCTCCGGGGAAAATGACGAATACCGCGCGCATCTGGTCAGCAGAGGTAATCTCAAACGCCTTGGCGCTCTGAAGGATAATTGAGTCCAGCGTGTACCGAGACCCCGGCTCGACGCGGAGCGTAACATCAACGACTTTCTGGGTTGGGGTTTCGCTTATCACGATAGTCTCGGGGTCAGAAACCCGCGCGCGAAAATAGCCGCGCTCCTGGAGTGCAAAGCGAACTCGCTGCGGGATGTCGGCCAGCAAATCGCCGCGGACATTGTCGCTTAAGGCGAATTGGACAATTTGCTGATAGTCCCCTACCGGGACTTGAGTGAGATTTACCAACGTCAGGTTGCGCACGCTTATCGAGGGAGTGTTCTGTGCGGGCGCAGCGTTGGAAGCAAACAGAATCGCGAACGCCAAAACGAACCAGGGCATGAGAGGCCCACTCCTTGGCGACCTGCCGCAGATTATAGCTCGTAAAAAGCAGGCGCAAGCACTATGAGCGGCCAGCTCAGTTCGGCTTCGATGGTTAGCCGGAAGAATCGACCTTCAACAACCAGCCACTACCGCCTTGAATGTGGATGTCGCGATCCGATTGAAGAACAATTTCGCCGGCGCCTGGGACCGCATCGGACCTGACAATCTTTACGCCCGGTAGACCATAGGCGCCGCAGGCCGACGGCGAGAACTTCCACAATGCCTGCTCACGCTCGCCGGCTCCGGCACAGCCCCGATTCGGCGCAGCGATCAGCGTCGCTGTGACCGCGCCGTAGTCTGTGGCCCGTCCTACCACCTGACCATCGCTCACCACCTCGCCATTGCCGCGATACACGCCGGCGCCGCCGATCTGCACCGTGTTCCAATCGCTCGGCGAAGTTCCGTAATCATCCCACGCGTTCGTAGGCATTCGCGCTTCGTAAACTTCATACATCGATGCCAACGCACGTAGATGGGAGGTGATGGGAATGCGTTTTCCTTTGAACTCGACCTGGTCGAACTTGAGCGTGAGCAGCGACGGAGCACCCGCCGATGCGGGCTGGGCGCTGACGATGTGTCCAAGAACTTTCGCCCCGCGAGGGATGGTTTGCCCATCGGGCAGGGGCACGTCCTGCATGACCTTACCCTCGACGCGTTTACCCGGCTGGTCGTGGCGAGCATCCAACGTCGAGTTCAGCATGATCGGCAACACGGTGCCGGGCGGGACCTGCTGCGCAATCGCGCATACTGGCCACATCAACAACAGCATCGACAAGACCGTGCGTAAAGCAATGCTCTTCATCTCAACCTCAACACGGAATCGAACCGCGCAGCCGATCGCTAGCCTGTGCAGTGCGATTCTGGCCGATGCAAGAAGGTTGGCCGACGCGGTGTTCCAGTGTGGGCCCAGCGAGCGCTATGCCTGGAGAGAACGACGCCATGGAAGTTTTACCACGCACCAATCCAATAACGGAGCGTCGAATCAATGCGTGGCAGCGCAGGCAATCCTAGTTGAAAGGCGACGGGTTACTGACCAGACGAGCACGTGTCGGCGATCGACTTGACGGTCTTTACTTGAAAAACTGGTACCTCTCTCGCGCTCGATTCCTGGCCCTGCTGAGTGGAGTCGCTGGTCCGAACGCCAGGCATACCGGTCAGTTCGACTTGGTGACCAACAAGTTTGTGAAGTTTGTTGACTTCGTGCGTAAGCTGGCGGAACGTGCCATCGCTTAAGGTGAGCCTGTAATGACCATCTGTGAACTTCAGGCAGCCTTGCAGGGTAGAGGTGTTGCTGCCCGTCTGGCCTGCAGCTTGCGTTTGCAGCCAAACGGCGGAGATCATAAGCACCAGGGTGAACACCATTGTCTTGCGCACAGGTTCCTCCCTCGTCATGTTGTGATTGTGCCGGATTTTTTGCTTCCGGTTTGAGGATTATGACCCTATTTCCAAGAGAAAACAATCTGCGCGGTCGAATCTGGTGCCCGCTGTTAGTTGCACTTGTCTGCTAGCTGTTTGACGCTCTTCACCTGGAATATCGGCTTCTCAATCACCCCCGATGCGCCACCTGGCGCGGTGGTATCCACGTTTCGAATTCCCGGTTTGCCGACCACCTCAATCTGGTGACCCACCTGGTGACGTAGTTTGCCATAGCTGCCGGAAAGCTCATGGGCAGTATTTTCCTCGTCAACGAGGATGTACGTCCCGATCTTCTCCTGCAGGCATCCGGTGAGTGCGCTCATGCCCGGGGGCAGGCTGGAAGCCTGGCTGTTGTTGGGCGAGGGTGTGCTGGCGGACTGCGCGGTTGCCAGTCCGGCAGAGGCAAGAAAGAGAATGGTGAGCAGAACTGGGTTGCGCATGAGATGCTCCTGCTGCGTGGCGCAGCTTAAGTATGCTATGGGCACGACGAGCGCCCGTCAATCGCATTGCCGCGAACCCGCAAGGACTTTCGACCATGCTCTTAAAGTGGGTCGCTAATGAGAGTCTGAACAAATCGCTGATCGCCCTCAGGGGCTAAAAAGCCCGCACTGACTTTCCCGCACTTGCGGCACGGCTGAAGCCGTGCCCTTTCAAAACTAAGGCTCAATCAGAGTCTCCGTAATAGGACGGGCGGTCGCTTGCGCGCCCGCCCGTTGTTGTGAAGCATTGCTGCCCCGTTGTTTAGAAGGTGAAGATGGGACCGAACTCGGTCCGCCAATCGTGTGCAAAGCAGGTTGGCACGCCGCCGACCTTGTCGGCGTTGCAGGTGCCGGAACCGGCGCCGCTAATTGCTTGCGCAGCTTGGCTCTGGTACTTGGTCTCTTCAAAGCCGAACTGCACCCATGGATTCATCTTGTAGAAGACGGTTGCGCCCTTGAGCGTGCTCTTGATCGGTCCCGCGCTGTCCGCCCCAATAGCTTTGCCAATATAGAAATCACTGGCGTTGGCCGCATCAATGCCGTACTCGAGGTAGGCCTGCCAGCCGGCATTTCTACCCTTGGGATTGGCATTGAACCAGCGAGACAGCGGGAAGCCGGCTTGAATGAATCCGCCGTAGCCGCGATAGGGCAATTGCGATGCGACGACGCCTTGGCCGGCCGCGTTGGTGCCAAAAGCCACCCCGCTGTAATCAGCGGCGAAGCCGTCGGCCACGCCGGTCAGCCCACGGGTCGCACTGTAGAACGACAAGGTCTGACCACCGAACATGAACCGCAGGTCGCCGCCGCTGTACAAGCTGGTAACCAGCGTTACCCAGCGGGTGGGAAGTGAGACCGCTATCTGATTTCCATAACCGGGACTGCTGACATTCACGCCATTGGGAAAATCAGCGGCGTAGGCCGCTGGAACCCCAGTGGAGAGCACGTTGTCCTGCCGGCGATAGTAGAAGCCGCTCCACAGGATTTCCGCGGGAACTACGCCAGGAGCCTTATCCAGTTGGAACTGCAGCACGGCCCTGCCCTCGAACTCCGGGCGACCCGAGTCTGCACCCTCGCGTTCGCCATAGCCGATCTGGCTGGCCAGTCCGAGGTTGGTGATAGTACAAGCGGGGGTTGCGGGGACGCTGTCAAGCTTGCTGCAGGTAACGTCATTTGCCGGAACATCGCCCGAAGACGGCATCATGATGGCGAATTCGGGTGAGAATTTCCAGTTGCGGTCGCCGCCCAGTTTCTGCACAAAGCCCACACGGAACTGCGGCGAGCGCTCGTAAACGTTGCCCCAGTAGGCGCCGAAGAACGTCGTCTCCAGAAGGTTCATGAGCGCACTGGAACCGAAAATGGTCCAGTCTTGCCCAGCTTCGAAGAAGATGTCGGTATTTGGCGCTGCTGTCCAGTCAATCCGGCCGTAGGCCAAGCGCAGTTGCAGCGCATTGCTGCGAATGCTGGATACGCTGCGATTGTCGACTGCACTGAAGTTGCCCTCGAAGTCAGCTTCGATTTGTCCAGTGATGGTGATGTTCTTGGAGACATCAGGCCATTCGAATCTCGAACCAAAGCGAGTGGAGCGCGCCTTGATGTGAAATTCGGAGGAATCGGGTGCGGAATTGGTTCCGCCAGCCAGGAACAACGGCTTGATAAAGTCATCGCCGTAGGGCTGATAGGAGTCATAAGCCGCGGTGGACTTGATGAAACCGTAGGGCGACAGGAACGCACCCGAGCCCAGCTTGATCGCAGGACCGATGCCTTCCTTGACGGGAGGACCAATGGGCAGCACACGCAGAGGAGCAATCGCCGGAATCACGCTCGGGCCCTGCGACTCCGCAGGCTTGGTTTGCGTCATCCCGGAAGTTGTCAGGCTCAGCGTGGGCATTCCGCTGGATTCGGTGTCGTAAATCGTGTGGGTTGGCTCGGCGTCGGCTGCGGCTTTCAGTTCCGCCGCTTCCGAGTCGTTCACTATTCCTTTGGCCTTGAGCAACTGCAACAACTGGTCCATGCCCGCCGACCCGTTAACGTTCCGAAGGCTATTGGCTTCCGCAGAGGTCAATACGCCTTTGGTCACCAGCAGGTCGAGCAGGGTTGTATTCGCTGCGCTGCCGATACCCGGGCTAGCGCCACTCGCAGGTGCGGCTGTAGCGCTTGCACCCGTTGTTCCGGTCGCGGTTGCTGAATTGTTATCTGCAGCGCATAGCGCCGCCGGCAATAACAGACACCCAACCACGGCCAGGATCACTATCACTAACCGGAAAGAATCTCGCATCCTCGCCTCCGCAAAAGAGACGGCGCAATTCGGGCCCAGCTAAACAGCCTGGTGTCACCGGGACGGATACAGGCGTCCCCCTGAATTGGCCCTCGGCGGAAATTTACGGTAAGCAGGAACCTGGCAAGGCGGACATATCTCACGTCAATTTGTGACGGAAATCACAAACTAGCTGTGACGAGGGAGGATAGAATGATTGCGGCTATCACTCTAACCCTTTCATTCCGAGAGGGTTACCATTCCATCAGAAGGAGCGGACGACTGCCTTTGGGCGTTCTGCAACTTTCGTGGGATCAAGCTTGAGGATGTCTTGTTCCGTCGAGCGATTGCGGGACTAAACTTAGCAGATACCAATTCGCACCCCAGCGCCCGCGATGGTCAATCGTCACAAGCATCCGTGATGTGCGTCGCGAATCAGCTTGCTAAAGATGTGGTAAATCTAGGTTCCATCGCGGCCCATATTCTGTAGCAGGAGTTCCTAATGCCGGATCAATCTCTCGCCAAGCAAACCAGGATGGCCATGGTTTCCCAATTTCTGGGATTCGGGCTCGACGCCTACGACATGGCCATGGTCATCGTCATGGCGCCCATCTTGGGCAAGATTTTCATCTCACCCAAAGGCAGCCAGCTCTGGCAGTACATTGCCGTCGTGCTGGGCTACTCCATTACCATGGCCGCGCGGCCTATCGGTTCGGCCTTTTTCGGGGCCTACGCCGACAAGATCGGCCGTCGCTTTCTGCTGCTCTTCACGATCGGCGGCGTGGGCGTAATGTCGGTGCTTTCCGGCTTACTTCCCACCTACGCGCAGGCCGGTGTCCTCTCCTACGTTCTTTATTGTCTGCTGCGCTTATTCATGGGCATCTTCTTCGGCGGCGAATATGCTGTGGGTCACACCTTTGCCATTGAATATGCTCCGCAAAAGAAGCGTGGCGCCGTCGGCGGATTCATTCAGTCCGGCTTCCCCCTGGGTTACGTACTGGCGTCGCTGGTCTTTGCCGCCATCTCTTACATCTGCGGCAAGGAGATTCTGACTCACTTTGGCTGGCGCATCGCCTTCATGACCGGCGTGGTCCCGGTGCTGGTGGCGCTGTATATCCGGAACAAACTGCAGGAGTCGCCGGAGTTCGAAAAGACCAAGGCTGCAGGGAAGATCGAGAAGTCGCCATTTCTCAGCCTCTTCAGGGCTCCGCAAGTATGGGATTTCCTACAGGTTTTCTTCTTTATGGCGGGCTTGTTCCTCACCGACTACTCGGTATACGGCTTCCTGCCGAAAATCCTCACGCTTGGGGGGCGCGGTTTCGACACCACGCAATACGCCCTGATCTACGGGTTTGCGCTGTTCCTCTCCTTCCTGGGATACAACTTTTACGGCTGGCTTTCGGACTACACCGGTAGAAAGATACTGACGCAGTGGTATTGCGTGTTTCTGATTGTGTTCGGAGTGCCGGTTTATTATGTGCTCTACCATGCAGCGCTGGAACGCAATATCAAAATGGCAATTTTGGGGTGCTGCATGGCCGGCATGCTAAAGCTGGCTTGGGGCATTGTTCCAGCTTACCTATGCGAGCGCTTCCCGACCAAGCGGCGTGCTGCGGGAGTCGGCTTCGGCTACTCCGCCGGCGCGATTTTGGGAGCCTGGTTCCCGCTCTATACGCTCTGGGCGCACAAGATCCCGTTTATCCATAACATCGAAGGCCAGGACACCTGGCTTTCTCCTGCTGTGATCCTGACCATCGGCGCGATCATGACCTTCTGCAGCCTGCTGTACTCGCCGGAGACCAAGCATCTCCATCTGGACGAAGTGGGCGAGAAGGAGCGGGCCAGCGATCGCGCCAAAGAGGCCGCCCGGCAGGCGGTAGGCGTGCCCACTCGCTGATCTCGAAATAGCCTCTGCCAACGGCGCCACGGCCATGCTGTGGCGCTTTTTTTCGGCAATTCCGCTCAGCCGCCTTCTTTCGGCCACCAATTTCTCAGGAACTTTCCGCCTCCGGCGACGCAATACTCGACAGATGGGGTTCAGCGGCTTTCTTGCCGCGAAACCAGCACCGTTTATCACAAAACTTTACGCCGCTGTTACCAGACTTAACCGTTGAATCCCCACCGGTCGGGTTCTTACAGGTGACCGGCATGAAAGATTGCCAAAGGAGAACAGAATGAAAACGAATTTTCGGAGCGTAGGGGTAGCTTTGCTGGCTCTGGTGCTTTGCGGCGCCGCCACGCTGTCCTATGCTCAGCAAAGTGACCAGACCGGAAGCAGTGCCACTTGGAATGGTCATCGCCATGGACACATGGGGTACCTGGCAAAACAACTGGACCTGACGGATGCGCAGAAGGCGCAAGTCAAAACCATGATGCAGGCGCAGCGCGCAACCCTTCGTCCGCTGCTGCAGCAAATGGCGCAGGACCGCCTGGCGATATTAAACGCCACGGCGAGCGGCGCGTTCGATCAAGCCAAGGTGACCGCGCTGGCGAACCAGCAGGCGCAGATCATAGCGCAGTTGGCCGTCGAAAAGGCCCAACTGCACAGCCAGATCTACACCCAGGTCTTGACCGCTGAGCAGAAGGCCAAGGCCGACCAATTGCGGCAGAACCAGATCACCCGCATAACCGAGCATCTGCAGAAGCTGTCGCAGCCGAGCACCGAGGCGGCAGCTCAGTAGCGATCACAGCCTGGAGTCTCAAGCCTGGCGCAATGAAGAAGCGGTCCGTCACCTGCGGGCCGCTTTCGATTTTGTATCGGGCCTGATCAACTCAAGAGAACAATCCGCGACCGCAGCCCACGATATACTTTCTGATATCGTCATGCACAACCGAATCAATGTGTCCTTGCAGGCGAGCGGCGCCGGTCTTCTCTTGCTTCTTTGCATTGCCTGCGGAAATGCATTTTGTCAGGACGCACCGCAACCACAACCGGCGCCGCCGCTAACCAATCCGCAGCAGCAAGCTCCGCCACTGCCCAGCCCAGAACCAGCTCCGATTGCATCTCCGCCCCAATCGACGACGCAAAACCCGGCGAAAATCATCCCTGCCGGCGCGGAGCGGCATTTTCACGAAGCCGTCCTGTTCGAGCGCGACGGTAACGCCGAAAACGCCATCGAGGAATACAAAGCGGCCATCAAAGAGTACCCCGATTACTTTGAGGCGCACTACAACCTCGGACGCCTATATTTGGATCGGCAGGGCTACGGCGACGCGATCGCGGAACTGAAAACAGCCACCGACCTCAGGCCCGGGGACGCCAATGCCCACAATAATCTCGGCTTGGCGCTGAAGCATAATCGCGATTTGAACGGCGCACTGGCGCAGTATCAGCAGGCGGTGCGTCTGAATCCGAAACTGGCCAGCGCGCAAAACAATCTCGCCAATGTTCTCTACATCAAACGCGATTTCAATGGGGCGATCGAGCATTACCGTGCCGCGCTGGCTTTGCAGCCCAAAGGGCCAAAAATGACTGACCAGGAACGCACGAGCCTGGCCGACACTCACATGAACCTGGGCAGCGTGCTCGACGATGCCGGCAGGCCGGACGAGGCGATCGCTGAATACAAAGAAGCTCTTAGCCTGCAGCCGAGGGATGCTAAGGCCCACTACAATCTTTCCATCGTTTATCAGAAGAAGAAGGACATGACGTCGGCGGTCAGCGAGTTGCGCCAGGCTGCTAAGCTGGCACCCGACTGGCCGACTCCGCACATTATGCTGGCGCGGCTGCTGAAGGATTCCGACCCCAAAGCGGCGTTCGATCAATGCATCATAGCCGACGGATTGACCGAGGATGCCAAGCTGCACAACCTCTGCTCCGAGCTGCAGAGAAAAGTACAATGAGGCCGCAACCAGGCAAAGTTGCGCGCTGATTATTTTGAGGCGTTCGATGTTGCGGCTAGAGCCGAGACCGGAACGAACATGTGTCCATTGTCACATCGATACGCCAGAACACTGGCTGGTTCGGCCTGCTGCGCCGAAAAGTTGGCTCTAGGAATAGGCGTTATCATGGAGCTCCCACAAACGGGGCAGCAACATTCTGGCTTATTTGAAGACTGCATCTTCGTAGATGATGGACGCAACCATGTCGCATCGATGTGAGCTTGGTCACGCCACATTGTGACGCCTACGTCAGCCGTTTCCCCACCGTACAGATATGATCGGTAATCGCGATTTGTCATCGCGAGGTCGCGCGGACTTTCCGTGTATGCGGCTGGCGTACAGGGTGTGAAAGGGCGCCTATTCACTCCTGCGTCGGCAACGAGTTAAGATGAACAGTTCCATCCCTGGTTGGAATCCGCGCCCTCACTTTTTACATCCTCCTATTGAAGGGATTTCCTCATGAACAGTTTTGGAAGTCGTTCCGTCCTGCGCGTGGGCAAGCGTGAGTATGAGATTTACCGTCTGGACGTGCTCGAAAAGCAGGGCTGCGCGACCAAGCATCTTCCCTACTCTTTGCGCATTCTCCTCGAAAACCTCTTACGTCGTGAAGACGGCAAAGCCGTGAAAGCCGACGACGTGCGCGCGCTGACTTCGTGGAAGCCAAAGGCCGTACCCGACCGCGAAATCGCCTTCATGCCTAGCCGGGTATTGTTGCAGGACTTCACCGGCGTTCCCGCCGTGGTCGATCTCGCCGCCATGCGCGATGCAATGAAGGCCCTGGGCGGCGATCCCAAGCTGATCAATCCGCTGCAACCGGCCGAGCTGGTGATCGATCACTCGGTGCAGGTGGATGAGTTCGGCACATCGCAGGCGTTGCAACTCAACGCTGAGCTGGAGTTTCAGCGCAACCAAGAGCGCTACGCGTTTCTCCGCTGGGGGCAGACGGCGTTCAAGAACTTCGCCATCGTGCCGCCGGACACCGGCATCGTCCACCAGATTAATCTTGAATACCTTGCTCGCGTCGTCTTTGTCGGAGCGGATGGTAAAACCGGCAAGCCGCTGGCGTATCCCGACACGCTGGTCGGCACCGACTCGCACACCACCATGATCAACGGACTGGGCATTCTGGGATGGGGCGTCGGCGGTATCGAGGCCGAAGCGGCCATGCTCGGACAACCGATTTCCATGCTCATCCCGCAGGTCGTCGGCTTCCGCATCAAGGGCAAGTTGCGCGAGGGCTCGACCGCAACCGACCTCGTGCTGACCGTGACCGAGATGCTGCGCAAGAAAGGAGTGGTGGGCAAGTTCGTTGAGTTCTTCGGCCCGGGTCTGCACAACCTGCCGCTTGCCGATCGCGCCACCATCAGCAATATGGCGCCCGAATACGGCGCGACCTGCGGCATCTTCCCGGTCGACGAAGAGACGCTGCGCTATCTGCGGCTCAGCGGACGTGATAAGGAACTGGTGTCGCTGGTCGAGGCCTATTACAAAGAACAAGGCCTGTTCTTCACGCCCGAGACGCCGGAAGCCGAGTACAGCGACACGCTCGAACTCGATCTGTCGACGGTCGAACCCTGCATCGCTGGACCGAAGCGTCCGCAGGACCGCGTGACGCTTTCGCACGCTGCCAAGTCATTCGAAGAGGCGCTGCCCAGCTTGTTAAAACCGGGCCAGCACGTTCCTCCGAAGCAGGAGGCGCGCTGGGAAGGCGAGGGTGGACATCCTGCCGGAATGGATTCGCAGCAAGGCAGCCTGGAAGAGCACGTCAAGCTCGATCAGGCGCTGAATCACGGCAGCGTAGTCATCGCCGCGATCACCAGTTGCACCAACACGTCCAATCCCTCGGTGCTGGTTGCTGCCGGATTGCTGGCCAAGAAAGCGGTCGAAAAGGGGCTCACCGTTCCCGCGTGGGTGAAGACCTCGCTCGCGCCGGGCTCGATGGTCGTGACCGAATATCTCACCCGCTCCGGTCTGCTGCCTTACCTCGAGAAGCTGAAGTTCCACGTCGTCGGCTACGGCTGCACCACCTGCATCGGCAACTCGGGACCGCTGCCGCAGGAAGTTTCTGACATTGTCCTGCAGAAAGAGTTGGTCGTCGCTTCGGTGCTGAGCGGCAATCGCAACTTTGAAGGCCGCATCAACTCGGAGGTGCGAGCGAACTACCTGATGTCGCCGCCGCTGGTCGTCGCCTACGCGCTCGCCGGCAGCATGGAGGTCGATCTCTACAAGCAGCCGTTGGGCTACGGCCACAATGGTCATCGCGGGCCGGTTTATCTGAAGGACATCTGGCCGACCGCGGAAGAAGTGGACGCAGGTCGTCCAGAAGTACATCACCGGCGACCTGTTCCAACACGCTTATCAGGATGTGTTCAAGGGCGACGAGCGCTGGCGCGGCCTGAACGTTCCCGCGGGCGAGACCTTCGCGTGGGACCCGCCCTCCACCTACGTCAAGCATCCCCCGTACTTCGAGAACATGCCGGCAAAGCCGGCGCCCGTGAAGGACATCTCCGGCGCGCGGGTGCTGTGCTATCTCGGCAACAGTGTCACCACCGATCACATCTCGCCGGCTGGTTCCATCAAGCACAACAGTCCGGCCGGGCAGTACCTGATCGCGCACGGCGTGAAGCCGGCGGACTTCAACTCCTACGGCTCGCGGCGCGGCAACCACGAAGTGATGATGCGCGGCACGTTCGCCAACGTGCGCCTGCGCAACAAGCTGACGCCTCAGCGCGAGGGCGCATTTACGCGTCACCTGCCGGATGGCGAAGAGATGTCGATCTTTGACGGCTCGGAGAAATATCGCGCCGAGGGAACGCCGCTGATCGTGCTCGCGGGAAAAGAGTACGGCTCCGGATCGTCGCGCGACTGGGCGGCGAAAGGTCCGCGCCTGCTCGGAGTGCGCGCCGTGTTGGCCGAAAGCTTCGAGCGCATCCATCGCTCGAACCTGGTGGGCATGGGCATCCTGCCGCTGCAGTTCCTGGCGAACGAGTCGGCAGAATCGCACGGCCTGACCGGTGAAGAACTGTTCGCCATTGGCGGTGTGAAAGAGGTGCTGAACAACTTCGCCCCCGGCAAGATGGTGAAGGTGCAAGCGACGAAACCCGACGGCACATTGGTGAAGTTCGACGCGATTGTCCGCATCGATACTCCGCAGGAGGTGCTGTACTACCAGCACGGCGGAATTTTGCAATACGTGCTGCGCCAGTTGCTGACGAAGCCCGGCGCGAAGGCTTAAACGGGTAGAGCTGGCCTTTAGGCCGGCGTTACCGCTTGTCTCTTTTCAGGTGTCATCCTGAGCAGAGCGACCGCGCAACTACCGTGACAAGCGCGCCGTTTGCGCTTGGCGGGGTAGTTGCTCGGCCGCGCAGTCGAAGGACCCCTACGTCGGTTTGGCCACCCAGGCGGCACAACATCAACTTACGCCGCTTTCTTGCGCGGCACCTTCGCACCCGAACGGCGCGCCTCGCTGATCCCGATCGCGATCGCCTGCTTGCGGCTCTTCACCTTTCCGCCCCTGCCCGATTTCAGCTTGCCGTGCTTGTACTCGCGCATTACCTTCCCGACTTTGCTCTGCGCTTTCTTGCTGTACTTGCGATGGCTGGAACTCGATTTCCTTGCGGTTGCCATGGTTGCCTAGCCTCCTGCAAGAATGAGACGCCACTGCATGCCACGCGGGTTGTGCAGGAACGGAGCCCGAAGGGCGTGCATGATAGCCCAGCGTGGAGCGAAGCCGGGGCCCCCGCTTCTCGCCGCTTTTGCGCGAAGCGGGGTGGCAAGCGGAACGCTGGGTAAGCGTCAAAATCGACAGCCGGAGTCGGCTTCAGCCGACGGCACAGACCTTGGGGGGTGCACGTCGTCCCCGGGGGACGCGGCATCATCATGGCACCATGACCCAGCGTTCCGGTCGCCGCGGCGACCTGCACGCTGGGCTGTCATGCACGCCCTCCGGGGCTTCGCGGATTACTGCAATAGGTTTTCGACCACCCCATAGCTCGACGGCGAGCGCCGAATCGAGCGCGGCAGGATCTTTGCCGCCGGCCTCGGCCATGTCGGGACGGCCACCGCCGGAGCCGCCAACTTTCTTCGCGACCTCGGCGATGATCTTGCCCGCCTGCACGCGCGACGTCAGGTCTTTGGTGACGCCGACAATCAGCGCCACGCGACCGTCATTCACCGAGCCCAGCACGACCACGCCCGAGCCCAGCTTGTTGCGCAGGTTGTCGACCAGCGTGCGCAGTTGCGTGCGCTCCAGGTTGTCGGCGCGCGTGGCCAGCACCTTCACGCCCTTCACCTCGCGCACGTTCTCCGTCGCCGACGAAACCGACGACGCAGCCGACTTCATGCGCGCCTGCTCCAGCTCCTTGCGCAGCTTCTTCAGCTCGTCTTCGCGGCGCTCCAGCTCGCGCTTCAGCGCGTCGGCGGGAGACTCGTCATCGCCGCGCACCAAGGTCGAGACGACGTTCTCCAGTTGATGATCTTTGCGGAAGTGGCGCAGCGAGCCTTCGCCGGTCACCGCCTCCAGCCGCCGCACGCCGCTGGAGACGCTTCCCTCTTTCAGGATCTTGATCAGCCCGATCTCGCCGGTCGCGGCCGTGTGCGTGCCGCCGCACAGCTCGGTGGAGAAGTCGCCGATGCGGATGACGCGCACGCGGTCGCCGTACTTTTCGCCGAAGAGCGCCATCGCCTTGTACTCGTTGACGGCAACGTCGATGGGCACGTCCTCGATGACCTCGACGCGATCGTTGCGCAGCACCTCGCGGTTGGCGAGGTCTTCGATGTCCTGCAGCTCCTCGTCGTCGAGCGAGGCGAAGTGCGAGAAGTCGAAGCGCAGGTGGCCGGGATCGACCAGCGAGCCCGCCTGCTTCACGTGCGTGCCCAGCACATTGCGCAGCGCGGCGTGCAGCAGATGCGTGCCGGTGTGGTTGCGCATGGTCGAGCGGCGCACTTCGTCGTTGACTTTCGGTCTAACTTTGTCGCCGACGTCGAATCCGCGCTTGCGCCTTGACGCTTATGCAAACGCACGCCTTGGACAGGCATGATGCAGCCAAGAACTCGGCAACGATGGTGTTGTCGCTCACTGTCGAGTAAGCCAGCCAACATCGCCGACTTGCCCGCCTGATTCGGCGTAAAACGGCGTGTCGATCGAGAATGATTTCGCCTTCTGCCTGACCAGGCATCGCTCCGAACGCGTGTGCAGACGGGCCATCGTCCGGACTTGATGTATGCCTCTTACAATCGCATGCCGTGAGATAGTGTCAGGTGGTAACCGCTGAACTCGGTGCGTTCGATCAGCGATTTGATAGAACCGGATTAGCACGTCGTTTTCGAGCCGCCTTTCCAGGAAGCCTGCGCACGGCGGCGCTGCTCTTCCATCGCGGCATCGAAACCTACTGCATCGAAGATTAATTCCAGGATCACGGCAAGCATCTTCGATGAAGTCACGAGGCAAGCCAAACGTGTCGTAGAGTTTAAAAGCCTTCTCGCCAGATACTTAGGTCGAGCCGACTTGGCAAGTGCCTTGGTCAATGCAGATCAGCCAATCAGTTCCTCGTGCTCGGGTCGCGCTAAATGTTCGTCGCCAAACGTTCCTGCGCAGTTCGTTATCAGCCTTTCCGCGCATCAACGGTCGCTAAATGCAGATCTTCCAACGCGCTTCGAGACTCTCAATCGATTCTCAGCGTGTGCGCGAATCGTTTCTCCTCCTCGTAAACAATCTTCTCGACGCGTTCTGCCGATTCGATAAGCTCCGGATATGGCATCTGGTTGACAGGCTCATTGATTACTCTTACAACCTGCAGGCACCATCTCGTGCAGGAACGGTCTGTTCTCGACCCAGTAGCCGTCCGTGACGAATCGCGCGGCGAATAATCTTGCGCAACACGTATCCGCGGCCCTCATTCGAGGGCAGAACGCCGTCGCTTATCAGGAACGTTGACGCGCGCGAATGGTCGGCGATGATCCGCAGCGAGGCATTGCGGAGCAGATCACGTCGGTGCATCTCCTCTTCGATTTCGGGAGTTCTCGTAACCAGCGGAATAGGGGCGTCAGGTTGAACGGCAAAGAAGATCGGATATTCTTTGCGCTGTACGCCGGTCAGTTCTGCCGCGCGCTGGATCAACGGCCAAACAAATCCGTCTCGTAGTTCGAGATCACGCCCTGCATCACCGCCGTCACGCGCTCCAGGCCGGCGCCGGTGTCGATCGACGGCTTGGGCAGCGGCCGCATCTCCCCGTCGGGCTGCTTGTCGAACTGCATGAAGACCAGGTTCCAGATTTCGACGTAGCGGCCGCATTCGCAGCCGAACTGGCAATCGGTGTGGCCGGCGTCGCTCGCCTCAGGGCCCATGTCGTAATGGATCTCGCTGCACGGGCCGCAGGGGCCGGTGTCGCCCATCATCCAGAAGTTGTCCTTCATGCCCATCTCGTGGATGCGCTCCAGCGGGACACCGTCTTTTTCCAGAACCGCGCGCCAATGTTCGTACGCTTCGTCGTCGCGCGCGATTCCCTGCTCGCCCTTGAAGATGGTCACGTACAGCTTGTCCTTCTCAATGCCGTACCACTCGGGCGAGGTGACCAGCTCCCACGCGTAGGCGATGGCGTCCTTCTTGAAGTAGTCGCCGAAGCTGAAATTGCCCAGCATCTCGAAGAAGGTGTGGTGGCGATTGGTGAAGCCCGACGTTCTCCAGGTCGTTGTGCTTGCCGCCGGCGCGCACGCACTTCTGCGACGAGGTGGCGCGGTTGTAATCGCGCTTCTCGATGCCGAGGAAGACGTCCTTGAACTGGTTCATGCCGGCGTTGGTGAACAGCAGCGTGGGATCGTTCGCCGGGACGAGCGAAGACGAGTGGACTTCCTTATGTCCCTTGGAGACGAAGTAGTCCAGAAACATGCGGCGAACTTCGGAGCCGGATAGCTTGCGAGAGGGCATAGAAATAGATTAGCAGCAGGGCTGGGTGACATAAATCAGCTGACAGCATTCAGCTATCGGCCGTCAGCGCGACCGCTCGTCATCGGTGCCTTCTGAAACGATTTGTGAGAACATGGCGAATTGCTATTCCGCGGAGCCATCCATGAAATCTGCGCTGATCGTTAGCCTGGTCTTGCTGCTCGCCCTGTCCGCCGTTGCCGCCGAGTCGCACGAAGTCACTTACCGCAGCGGCGACGAGACCGTGCACGCCATTCTCTACAA
Organism: uncultured Acidobacteriaceae bacterium; assembly: GCA_963713465.1. Lineage (GTDB taxonomy): Bacteria > Acidobacteriota > Terriglobia > Terriglobales > Acidobacteriaceae > Bog-257. The sequence goes on along the minus strand of CAVQLZ010000010.1, from coordinate 124,971 downwards.
GCCGGCCGGCGATGGGCCGTTTCCGGCGCTGGTGGTCGATCCACGAATGGTGGGGCCTGAACGACTGGGTGAAGCAGCAAGCTGACCGTTACGCGCAACTGGGCTACGTTGCGCTGGCCATCGATTTGTATCGCGGCCAGGTGGCTACCACTCCCGACCAGGCGCACGAGATCATGCGCGGCGTCCCGGAAGACCGCGCGAAGCGCGACCTGCTGGCGGCTGTCAAATACCTGAGCTCACTGAATACGGTAAATGCGAAGCGCATCGGCACCATCGGATGGTGCATGGGAGGGGGCTATGCGCTCGATCTGGCCGTCGCCGATCCCAAGCTCAAGGCCGCGGTCATCAATTACGGACATCTGGCCAGCGACGACGCGACGCTGAAGAAAATACACGCGCCCATTCTTGGCATCTTCGGCGGGCAGGACCGCGGCATTCCCGCGGCCGATGTGATGAAGTTTGAGAAGCAGATGAAGGCCCTGAACAAGAAAGTGGAGATCCACATCTTCCCCGACGCCGGGCACGCTTTCGAGAACCCGAATAATCAGCAGGGCTACCGGAAAGAAGACGCTGAGCAGGCGGAACAGATCACCGAGAAGTTCCTTGCCAATAATTTAAAGCAGTAATTGAATTTAAGGCTGTAACTGTTCGCGATAATGCGATTCAGGCGGCGCGCCGCGTCCTCCGAAGCGCCCGAATTCGGTCCAAGGTTCCCACCAGCGCCTGGGCCTGGTTGCGCAGAATGCCGACAATTTCCGCGGGCGTTTGTTCGTCGCGAATGGCTTCGTCGTAGCGCTTACGGGCGATTTCGTCGCCGCTTTCCACGGACGCCAGAATGGCGTCGTCGCCACCGCCAAGATTGGCTTTCAGATCGGCCCATCCGCGATGAACGGCGCCTGCTACGGTCCCGGAGCGGTCGACGTCCGGTTTGCCCCAGTGCCGCGCCTCGTTCTCCAGGTCGCCGGCAAACTTGGCGCGCTCCAGGCTCACCTCGTTCAGCAGTCGCTTCAGTTCTGGATCCTTTGCGTGCTCGGCCCCGTCGCGATAGCCATTCTGGCCGTCGCGGCAAATTCGAATCAGCTCTTGCAACTCTTCGGCGATGTGTTGGCTGTCCGGCATAATATCGCTCCAATGAAGTTACAGTCTCGCAAGTTGGATGGCTGGAGGGCTTCGCCGGTTGGCACCGCGGTGCTGCAGGGCGCGCCGATTGACGCTTATGACGCCATTCGGATATGATCGCGCTAGAGCGAACAAAAGGCGAATATAAGTAGCTGTTGTATGCACCCGGCACTACTCACAACCGAAGAAGAGCAACCGTCGCAGCCGCTGGTGGGAATTGCGAAACTGGCGGCGCAAGGCGAGTCGATTCGCCAGGGTCACCTGGTGGAATACTTCACCCTGCCCACTCGCGCGCTGCTGAACCGCTGCACTTCGTCGCGCGTTCCATTTACGTGGACCATCAATCCCTATCGCGGTTGCGAGTTCGCCTGCAAATACTGCTACGCCCGCTATACGCACGAGTTCATGGAGCTGCGCGACGGAGTGGACTTCGAGCGCAAGATCTACGTCAAGCAACAGGCGGCATGGCTGCTGCGGCAGGAGCTGAAGAAGGTCAAGCGCGGGGAAGAGATCGCGATCGGCACGGCGACCGATCCCTACCAGCCCGCCGAAAAGCGGTTCGAGATTACGCGCGGTATTCTCGAAGAGCTTGCGCTACATCATGGGCTGCAACTCGGCATTGTTACCAAGTCGGACCTGGTCCTGCGCGACGTCGAGCTGTTGCGACGCATTGCCGAGAACAATTCCCTGTTCGTGAATGTGACCGTCACGACGCTCGATGCCAAGCTGGCGCGAATTCTGGAGCCGCGCGCACCGCGTCCCGACCTGCGCCTGGAAGCCGTACGCGAACTGTGCGCCGCGGGCGTGAATGTGGGCGTGATTTGCGCGCCGGTGTTGCCGGGGATCACCGATTCGCCCGCTGCTCTCGACTCGCTGGTGCGGGCGACGAAGGCAGCCGGCGGCAAATACATTTACGCCAATCCGCTGTTCCTGAAGCCGTGCTCGGCGAGCGTGTTCCTGCCGTTTCTCGAAAAGGAGTTTCCGCATCTCGCCGGCGACTATCAAAAGCGCTTTGCCGGACGAGCATTCGTGAGCAAAACTTACAGCAAGCGGATTTCGGAGCTGATGGCGGGCTTGCGCAAGAAGCACGGCATTTCGCGCGAATTCAGCTCGCGCAGCCAGAGCGCACATCCTCCTCCGCAAGACGAGCAGTTGCGGCTGTTCGCGTGAGCGCTGAGTGCAGCGAACTCGTGGCGCTTCGTTTCCGAGCACTCTATGCGGCTATCCGCAAATCGTCACTCTCCGGGATCTCCCGCGCCTCCGGTACAATGCGCGCGTATAGCCACCCAACCGTTATGCCATAAACAATGTGGATTCCGAAGTAAAACAGGATTCCCGGTAAACCGTGCCCTGCGAAGTACGGCCGCGGGCTCTGCATTCTCCCGTTGTTCATGAGCGGATGGACCAACGGCAGCAAGGGCAGGAAGATACCAGTGATACCGCCGTGCACGATGCCGATGCCGCCGCCGCGGACCGCACCCGCGCCGGAGAATGCATTGAACAGTAACGCATAGATCAAGGCGAAAATGCCGCCGACGGCCAGGTGAATAGCGAATCCGGCGAGCCAAGCCCAAACTCCGATGGGAAGACCGACCAGGGTCCCCCACATCATGGAAAAGTCGAGGACATGGAAACCCGCCGCATTGGCGCTGCTCAGCATGATGGTCATGATCGCAGCGCCTACGATCCCCGCGAGAAATGCTTTGCTCCACTTCATGGTCTTACTCCTCTGTATGACGCCAGGTCCGCTCGACACCTACTCCGCAACTGCCGCAGCGGCGTAACGCAATCGTTCAGGCGTGCCGTGCGCTGGCTACGCTGCCCTTCGCTTATCACTGGTATAGACATCCTCGCTGCTCCTGGCCTTCTTGTAGACGGCGGTAGAGCCTCCGAAGATCGCGGCCAAAGTACCCAATCCTATGGCTGCGAACAGCAGAGGGTGAGTTTCGAACCAGTTCTCCGAGCTCCAGGACCGCGCGCGGCTGTCGAACGCACCGTGGGCGCCGTGATCGCCAGCGACCGGCTCCCAAAGGTTGTTCGGGCGGTCGGGATCCTCGGGGCCGTCATACTGCTGCGATTCGTAACCAGTGCGCGCAAGATAACGGTCCGACAAACGAGGGCGCGATCTTGTTGCCGAAGATGGCTTCGATCGACGACCATGCCGGATAATATTCGCGGCGCTCAGGGTGATGCGCGGCGTAGTAGATGGCGCGCGCGGCAACCTCGGGCTGATAAATCGGCGGCACGGGTTGCGCCTTGTGCGGCAAGCGGCTTTTAACCCAGCCAAACTGCGGCGTGTTCAGCGCCGGCATCTGCACCATAGTCGTGTGGACATGGCTCTTGTCATGCAGGAGCTCGGTGCGCAACGAGGCATGAAAGCCGAGGATGGCGTGCTTCGCAGCGCAATAGGCGGCCTGCAAAGGTATGCTGCGGTAGGCCAGCGCCGAGCCGACATGCACGATGGTTCCGCGATCGCGTGGCAGCATTCGCTTGAGTGCAGACAACGTGCCGTAAACATAGCCGAGATAGGTGACCTGGGTGACGCGCTCGAACTCCTCTGCGGTCATCTCCTTGATTGGCGAAAATACAGAAGCCATCGCGTCGTTGACCCAAATATCGATGGGACCAAACTTCTTCTCCACCTTGGCGGCCGCAGCTTCAACCTGCGATGCATCCGCGACGTCGGTGGGCAGGACCAACGCTTTGCTGCCCAGAGCTTCTACTTCTCGCTTCGCGCCCTCCAGCCCGTCGCGCCCGCGCGCCACCAGTCCGATCTTCGCCCCGTGTTTAGCGAACTCCCGCACGGCTGCGCGTCCCACGCCCGCCGACGCTCCCGTGATCACTACCACTTCGTGTTGCTTGGGCATTCATCTCTCCTTATTTGAAAACCACGTTGACGCTCCGCAGCGGAGATGCAGAGAAGTCCTCTCCGTGATACTGGGTTGCTGCCGTGCGGCTGGGAGCGAATTATCGCCAACATAGAATGGATGCCTCCGAGCGCCTCTGCCGTTTGCTTGCGCGCCGCGAAAAGGGATATCGCGACAATGACGAGGATCGATCGACGTTCTCTGTGTTTGCCTGAGACATGTCGTTTTACGACATAGCAAGGCGAACCGCTTGCCGCCCGATCACATCACAACAAGAGGAAAGCAAAACCAGTTGAGAAGCTCGTGAGGAGGTGCCATTGACCGGCGCGCACCGGACTGTCGCGATAGATGCCGTCCAGGTTTCTCACTACACAATTCCTACCGATTGTCCCGAGTCCGACGGCACTCTGCAGTGGGACAAGACGACACTGGTGCTGGTGGAGGCGAGTGCCGGCGGGAAGCGCGGCATGGGTTACACCTACGCTGACGAACCCACTGCTTCCCTGATTCATGATCTTCTCGGCAAGGTGGTGACCGGGATGGATGCCATGTCGCCGCCTGCAGCTTACGAGGCGATGTGGCACCGCATTCGCAATCTCGGGCGACCCGGTATCTGCTCGATGGCGATCTCTGCCGTGGACTGCGCGCTGTGGGATTTGAAGGCGAGGCTGCTGAACCTGCCGCTGGTTACACTGCTGGGGCAGGTGCGCGAGGGAGTGACCATCTACGGCAGCGGTGGATTCACGTCCTACTCCGACCAACAACTCGCCGAGCAACTTGCGGGATGGGCCGGGCAGGGGATTGGCAGCGTGAAGATGAAGATTGGCCCCGATGCGGACAAAGACGTTCAGCGCGTGAGCGTCGCGCGTGACGCGATCGGCCCGCGGATTGAGTTGTTCGTCGACGCCAATGGGGCTTATTCCCGGAAGCAGGCCATCGAGCAGGCGGAGCTGTTCAGCGACTATGATGTGCGCTGGTTCGAGGAGCCGGTCTCGTCTGACGATCTTGACAGCTTGCGCCTGATTCGCGACCGCGCTCCCGCGCCCATGCAAATTGCGGCGGGCGAATACGGCTATGACATCTTCTATTTTCGACGTATGCTCGCGGCCGGCGCGGTCGACGTGCAGCAGGCCGATATAAGCCGCTGTGGCGGAGTCACGGCGTTCATGCAAGTGGCAGCGCTGTGCCAGGCGCATAACGTGCCGCTGTCCGGACATACCGCCCCGGCGTTGCATACGCCGGTTGCGTGTTGCGTGCCCATGTTCATGAACCTGGAATATTTCCACGACCACGTCCGCATCGAGCAAATTTTCTTCGACGGACTGCCCAGCTTGATCGACGGCGAGTTGCGACCCGACCTGTCGCGTCCCGGAAACGGCCTCGAACTGAAACGCGCCGACGCTCAGCGGTTCGCCGCCTGAAAGAGAAAGGAAGACTGATGTCGATTGTCAAGACTCCCCTCATCACGCCGGATGAAATTACAAATACCCTGAAGTCTCGCCCGCAAAATTGGCGCTCCGCCGGAGAGCGCGTCGATGCCGAGCAGTTGGAAGCCGAGCTGCGAAGAACGGTGGAGGGCGAAGTCCGCTTTGATGCGGGGAGCAAGGCCATGTACGCGGTCGATGCCTCGAACTACCGCCAGGTCCCCATCGGCGTGGTCATTCCCCGCTCGAAGGAGGACGTGGTACAGACGGTGGCTGCCTGCCACAAGTTCGGTGCGCCGTTGCTTTCGCGCGGGGGCGGTACCAGCCTTGCCGGCCAGTGCTGCAACGTTGCGATCGTGCTGGATTGGTCGAAGTACATGCACGAGGTGCTGGAGATCAACCTCTCCGAGCGTTGGGCGCGCGTTCTTCCCGGCACGGTTTGCGACGAGCTGCGCGATGCCGTGCTGAAGCAGAGCAACAATCTGCTGATCTGGGGACCTGATCCTGCCACGCACAATCATTGCTGCTTTGGCGGAATGATCGGCAACAACTCGTGCGGAGCGCACGCTCAGATGTCGGGCAAAACCGACGCCAACATCGAAGAACTGGAGGTGCTGCTCTACGACGGCACGCGCATGAGCGTCGGCTGGATGACCGATGACGATTGGGCGCCACGCATCGCGCAGGGTGGTCGCGTCGGCGACATCTACCGCAACCTGCGCTCCTTGCGCGACCACTACGCCGAGCGCATCCGCGACAAGTATCCTCCGATTCCGCGGCGCGTCTCCGGCTACAACCTCGACCAGCTTCTGCCGGGAGACGACGGCCGCTTCAACGTCGCGCGCGCGCTGGTCGGAAGCGAAGGCACTCTGGTCACGGTGCTGGAAGCCAAGTGCCGCCTCATTGACGCCAAGCACGAGCGCGTAATCCTGATGCTCGGCTATCCCGACGTGTACGAGGCAGCCGATCACGTGCCCGACCTCGATCGTCTTCAACCTACGGCGCTCGAGGGGATCGATCACCGCCTATACCAAAACATCATGAAGAAAGGCGGTCATAGTCGCAATTACATCCGTCTGCTGCCGGAAGGAAAAGGATGGCTCCTGGTCGAGTTCGGCGCTGACCGCCGGCAGGACGCGATCGATCTTGCGCATCAGGCGATGGACATGCTGAAGAGCAAGCCGGGCGCGCCCGCAATGCAGTTGTACACTGACAAGCCTGAGATGGAGCACTTGTGGGCGGTTCGCGAGTCAGGCCTGGGCTCCACTGCTATGGTTCCGGGCGAGCCGGAAACCTGGCCGGGATGGGAAGACTCGGCCGTGCCTCCGGAAAAGATCGGCAGCTATCTGCGCGACCTGCGCGCGCTATTCAACCGCTATCAATACAATCCCGCGCTCTACGGACACTTTGGACAGGCTTGTATCCACTGCCGCATCGATTTCGATCTGACCAGCGAAGCCGGGATCAAGAAGACTCGCGCATTTATGGAAGACGCGACCGACCTCTGCGTTAAGTACGGCGGCAGCTTAAGTGGCGAGCACGGAGACGGCCAGGCGCGCGGCGAGTTCCTGTACAAGATGTTCGGCGAGGACTTGATTCAGGCCTTCCGCGAGTTCAAGTCGATCTGGGATCCGGATTGGAAGATGAATCCCGGCAAGGTTATCGACCCCTATCGCATGGACCAGAATCTTCGCCTCGGCGCCGATTACCAGCCATGGGAGCCGAAGACGCATTTCCAGTGGCCGAACGACTACGGCAGCTTCGCGCACGCCGCGCTGCGATGCGTGGGCATCGGCAAATGCCGGCGCAAGACGGGCAAGAATCCAGAGGACGACACCATGTGCCCCAGCTTCATGGTGACGCATGAAGAGAAGAACGCCACGCGCGGCCGTGCTCATCAGCTCTGGGAGATGCTTAACGGCGAGGTCATCACCAAAGGCTGGCGCGATGACAATGTGAAGGAGGCCCTCGATCTTTGTCTGGCGTGCAAGGGCTGCAAAGGCGATTGCCCGGTCAATGTCGATATGGCCACCTATAAGGCCGAGTTCCTTTCGCACTACTGGGAAGGCCGGCTTCGTCCCCGCTATGCGTATGCCTTTGGGCTGATCGATCAATGGTCGCGACTGGCTTCCGTTGCGCCCGGGTTGGTGAATTTGTTCACCCAGCTTCCGGTGCTTAGCAGCTTGGCGAAGAAGGCGGCGGGCATACCGCAACAGCGGCAAATCCCGGCATTTGCGGCCGAGACCTTCAAACAATGGTTTAGCCGACGCGGATTACGCAACCAGGGAATGCCCAAGGTGATCCTATGGCCGGATACCTTCAACAACTACTTCTTCCCGGAGACGGCGAAGGCTGCGGTTGAGGTGTTGGAGCACTTCGGATATCGGGTTGTTGTTCCGAAACAACACCTGTGTTGCGGGCGTCCCTTGTACGATTATGGATTTCTCGATCGCGCCAAGAGCTATCTCGCCGGCATTCTCGATGCGCTCGCTCCTGAACTTGAAGCGGGCACGCCGATGGTGGTGCTGGAACCGAGTTGTTGTTCGGTGTTTCGCGACGAATTGAACGGCCTGATGCCAGATTCCCCGCGCGCTCACCGGCTGATGGAGAGCACGTTCACGCTCTCGGAGTTCCTGGAAAAAAAGGTCAAAGACTACGAAGCGCCGAAGCTCAAGCGCAAGGCGATTGTGCAGGGCCATTGCCATCACAAAGCCATTATGCGGCTGGAGGATGAGGAAGCTGTGATGAAGAAGATGGCGCTGGACTTTCAGACGCTCGATTCCGGCTGTTGCGGCATGGCCGGTGCGTTTGGCTACGAGGCAGACAAGTACGAGGTGTCGATCGCGTGTGGCGAGCGCGCGCTCTTTCCTGCCGTTCGCAAGTCCGACCCATCAACCCTGATCATCGCCGATGGGTTCAGTTGCAAGGGACAGATCGAGCAGGACACGCCGCGGCACGCGCTGCATTTAGCCGAAGTGATGGCACTGGCCATTCGGAACGGCGGCGGTGAAACGCCAGCTCCCTATCCCGAGAAGAGTTTTGTTGAACCACGTGTGCGCGCTCAGCACGGTTCGATGAAACGAGCTGCGGCGATTAGCTTGTTTACGATCGCCGGCGGTCTCGCGCTGGGCTGGTTATGGAAGCGCTCCAGTTAGGCAGGCATTCCGGTCCGGGCACGGAGGTACAGCTTGTTCTAAACTCTTGGCATGGCCACCCCGCAAGAGATCGAAATCAAGTTCTACGTCAAGCGACCTTAAAGAGCTGGAAGAGAAACTGGGCAAGCTGGGCTTCGACTGCAAAACTCCCTCTACACACGAAGTGAACACCCTGTACGACTTGCCCGGCCAGAAACTGCGCCGCAAAGGAGAGATACTGCGCCTGCGGAACTATGGCGACAAGTGGAAGCTCACCCATAAGGCCAAAGGCTTGCCCGGGCGTCACAAGTCGCGCGGTGAATTGGAGACCGGCGTATCCGATGGAAAAACCATGGACGCTTTGCTGCGCGCTCTGGGCTTTGCGCCGTCGTTTGTGTACGAAAAGTTCCGCTCGGAATGGAGCGACGCTGAAGGCAACGTCGTACTCGATCACACTCCGATCGGCGACATTGCCGAGATCGAGGGCAAATCGCGATGGATCGACCGCACGGCACGCGCTCTGGGCGTGAGCTCCGACCAGTACGTCACCAAATCGTATTCGGAACTTTTCTTCGAGTGGAAACGTAAAACCAAGTGCAAGGCAGCGAACATGACCTTCCGCGAGTGCAAGGGTTGCAAGTGATCGATTTCCGCGGAAGCCTGCACCGGCTCTGGCGAATGAGACCTCGCCGGGCCTGAACCGGAGCCGGTGGCAAGGTGCTGGTTCGCTGCTTGCTTTTAAGAATCGCAGACCAGAGTCTCCCACTCCATTCCGTTTTGTCCGATGTTCGTATTCGGTGCTGCTTGTTACCTGATGTGCAATCCTCAGGCAGGAATTGGCATATCGATCTCCCAGTTCATCGCGCGGCAACAGAGCGGCAGCAATGTGAATCTGTATTGAAGTAAAACTCGCAAGGCAGGTACTCGCTGTGAAAGGTTCGATACAGCTCCGCCACTCCCTCGCCATTTTCTTCACGGTTTGCATTTTCATCATCGGGGCCGCTATTGGCATGGGCCTCAGTTCGTCCGGGCATGTTGCGCTGGGGGCAGCACGCCGCCCCATCGCCTACATCAACCAAGCGCAAGGTAATCGCCCGGCCCCTATTCCCAACGACCTCGGCTTTGCTCCCATCCTTAAGCCTGCGCTGCCCGCAGTGGTGAGCATCACTTCCTCGCGGATGGTGAACGTGCCGCAAAACCCTATCTTCAGCGATCCATTTTTTCAGCAGTTCTTCGGCGGGCAGTTGCCGCAGGGGCCGCAGCAGCAGCGCGAGATGGGCCTGGGCTCGGGGGTCATCGTTAGTGCCGACGGATATATCCTGACCAACAATCATGTGGTCGCAAAATCCACCGACATCAAAGTATTTCTAGCGGACAAGCGGCAGTTGCCGGGCAAAATCATCGGCACCGATCCGCAGACCGATATCGCGCTGGTGAAGATCGATGCTACCAATCTCCCGACGCTGACTCTGGGGGATTCTTCCAAGCTCCAGGTCGGCGACTATGCGTTTGCCATTGGTAATCCTTTTGGAGTCGGCGAGACCGCAACCATGGGCATCATTAGCGCTACCGGTCGCAATGGCTTGTCGATTGAGGACTACGAGGATTTTATTCAGACCGATGCCGCCATTAACCCCGGCAACTCCGGGGGTGCGCTGCTGAACGCTCGTGGCCAACTGATCGGCATAAACACCGCCATACTTTCCGGCGGCTCCGGCGGCAATCAGGGGATCGGCTTCGCCATTCCCATCAACATGGCGAAGTACGTGATGGAGCAACTCCTGAAAAACGGCAAGGTGGTGCGCGGATACATTGGAGTCGCCATCCAGGAGCTCACGCCGGCGCTGGCAAAGGCCTTCAATGTGCCCGCGGAAAAGGGCGCGCTAGTGGGCAATGTCGATCCCAACAGTCCGGGCGCGAAAGCCGGCCTGCAGCGCGGCGACGTGATCACGGAAATGGACGGCAAAGCAATCGCCGGCCCGAATGATTTGCGCCTGAAAGTAGGCGCCATGGGACCGGGAACGACGGTGCATTTCAAAGTGCTCCGCAACGGCCAGCCTCGAGACGTGACGGTCACGCTGGGAGAAAGCCCGTCCTCCAAGAACGCCGCCAATGCCGGCGGCTCGGCCCAGGCCAGCGCAATGCGAGGAGTTCAAGTGGAGGAACTCACGCCGGACATCCGCCAGCAGCTTGGACTGAGTTCGAATGTCAGGGGCGTAGTGGTGTCGAATGTCGCTTCCGATTCTCCAGCCGCAGATTCCGGCCTACAGCGGGGGGACGTGATCGAGCAAATCAACCGGCAGCCGGTGAACTCGGTCTCAGATTATCAACGACTGATCGCGCAGACCGGGAAACAGGCGGTTGTTCTCCTGGTGAATCGCGGAGGGAACACGAACTTCCTGGTGGTACAACCGGAGTGATGACGAAGCGGTTTGCTGAAGTCGGTAGGAGGCTTCGGGCGTTATTGGACGCTGCACTCGGGGTGTTTGTTTACTTCATCGCGAAGTTTGCTTACGTCGAAGACGGCGGTGGTTGCCACGCCCGTGAGGAACGGCTTGAAATCGAAAGTAATCGTCCCAGCATTCAAGACCATCTGGATGAATTGCATGCGCTCAGCATCCGTCTTGGCGAAATAGGCAAAGCTGCTGGTATCCTGGTAAGGCACCCACTTCGACGCTTGCTTGGTCCCATTCACCTTCACTTCAAAAGACTCCCCGCCCTTAATACCTGTTGTCTGGGAGTTGTCTCCAACTTCGCCTCCAGGCTGGAAGATCAACACATGGGCGGTTTTCTTGTTCTTGAGCAAGCATTCCAGGGTTAAGACGGGCAGCTTGGTCTCGCCGGGCATGAGTTGGTAAGGCTTGTCGGCAGAAACGCTCAGCGTAATGCCGCCCTTTGCCGGAGCGACCTGCACCTCCTGTCCGAGGCCCAGCGATGAGCATAAGACAATGGCGAGAAGTCCTGAAAACTTGATTGCCGAGAAATTCTTAATTTTGAACGATCCTTTCCGAACGTTCGCCGCTGGAGATAGTCGTGTCCATAAGGCGCACATTTCCCTCTGGTTCGCGGAGGAAACATGCAGCGCCGCGCCAGCGCGGATATGGCCTCATACGAAACTCTAAGCGCCCGCAACAACGTTCCGCTACGGCTCCTCGACGGACAGTTGGTCTCCGACCGCCGTCGAGGTTTGGGCGATCTGTCCGGAAGGTAGTTCTAGCACGCAACGTGCCTTCCAGTGAATGCCCGTCATGCGGAACGGCACCATTGCCGACCGCACGTGAACCACGCGCCATCGACGGTCAATAAAGACCACGTCAATGGGAAAGCGCATGGCCACCGTGTGGATCGCCTGCGAGGGAAAAATCAGCAGCCCTGTACCCGGTTCGAGCCCTCGCTTGCCCAGTAAGCCAACCATACGAGTGCGGCTCGTCTCGGCCACAGTGATTCGCCCGCCCAACACCGTATTTCTGGTGGTGTTGAGGACCGAAACCGTCCCAGTTGACATGCTACCGTCTCGTGGATGTGTGCCGAGCCGCCGTCGACATGCGCTTGCGACGGGCAATGATGATGCCAAGCAGGATCACGGCCACAACCCCAGCCGCCACCCGAATCATAGTTACGCTATCCATAGTAATTGTTCTCCTGTTCTTTTATGGGCCACTATTCTCTATGGCCTGCAACGCCGAAAGTATGCCCGGCCCAAGCAGCACGATGAACAGGGCCGGAAAAATGAAAATTGCCAGCGGAAAAATAAGCTTGACGGTAGTTTTGGCCGCGCGTTCCTCGGCCAGCAGCATGCGTTTGACACGCAAAGTATCGGCAAATATACCGAGCGCCTTTGCAATTGGGGTCCCAAGTCGTTCGGTTTGCACCAGCATGGCAACGAATTGGCGCACAGTATCCAAGTCGATGCGGTCGGACATGCTGCGCCATGCATCCAAACGCGGCTTGCCGGCGCGTTGTTCATAGCTGGTTATAAACAACTCATCGCTTAACTCGGGGTAAACCGGCTCTATTTCTTTTGCGATTCTGAGGGTTGCCTGGTCAATTCCCAACCCCGCCTCCATACAAATCACTAACAGATCCAAAGCGTCGGGTAAGGCTATGCCGATCTTGGCCTTTCGCCTCCCTATAGCGCGGAACAGGAAGATATCTGGGCCAAAAAATCCAAGCACACCCAAGATCATGGCGGCGTAAAGGAAATTGTCGCTGCCCGCGAAGGTGGCCAACAGGATGCCGACGATCGGGCCCAGCAGCTTGCAGCTGAGAAAGGTATCCGGATCGCCTGGATTGCGGAAGCCCCCAAGGCTCAACCGATAGGCCAATTCGTCGTCCCGGGAGCGCAACCAATTGCGAAACGGCGACAGAGGGCGGGTGATCAGCTCTAGCACATCTTGCGGATGGAAGCGGCGTGCCGGGACGTCCTCCGCCTCGCCAAACTCCGAGACCGAGCGAAGCGCTGCCAGTCGACTTTCGGCCGTCGTGCGCTCCCCAACGATCAAGATGATGGCCAGCGCCAGGGCGGCAAAAACTGCGAGACCCAACAACACCGGGATGATTACCATTCCCATATCAATACTTAATCTGAATGATTTTTCGGATGAATACGGCACCCAAAGTCATGCTCACCAGGGTTGCATAGACCAAATGGTGTCCAGTTTCGGTTTCAAATAATGGTGCTGTGTATCCCGGCCGGGCGAGACTCATCAGGACAAAAGCTACGAATGGTAGAGCGAGGAGCACGGCACCAGTTAAGCGGCCTTGCGCAGTGTAGACCCTCACCTTCTGCTGCAATTGAATTCTTCCCCGTAATACCGCGGCTGTTTTGTCGAGTAGTTCGGGAAGGTTGCCACCCGTCTCTCTTTGCACCAGCATTGCAGATACCAGAAAACTTAACTCCTGAACGGGAAACCGCTGGAGCAAATTGTTCATGGCTTCGCGGAAGGGCAGACCGTAGTTCATTTCATCCGCGCAGAGCTGGAATTCCGGTCCCAATGGGTCCCCGGCTTCTTCGGCAACCGTCAGCAAAGCGCCGGGCAAGGATTGGCCAGCACGTAGAGCGCGCGCGATCAAATCGACGGCCTCCGGAAGCTGTGCACTGAAGTCGCGAAAACGCTTGTTACGTTTGAAGCCCGCGTATGCCAGTGGGGCAAAGGCCAGTGCCAGGCCCGGAACCCACCCCACAATCCCTACCGGTATCCACCAGTTACCAATAAGCGCACCCACAACCAACAGACAAGCCGAATAGAAGAAGAAACGGCCAACTGTCCAGGGCAACTTGGCTTGTTGCAGCCACAAATTCAACTGCAGTGCGGGCTTGTTCTCCCGCAACGCCGCGTCGAGCCAGCCAATGCGGCTGAAGGTGACATGCTTGACGATTTCTGCCTCAGCCGAATCATCGTCGTGCGACGTGGGACGTGCCAACCCTTGCAAACGCTCCTGAGTGCGTTTCTCAGTCTCCGACGGCTCCGTGAAATACGCGATCGTGGCGAACACAGCGACCAGAAGAATCACGAATATGCTGATCATCGACATGGGTCTGCTTCGTCCTATACCTCGAAGGAATGTTCGAAAAGGTTCGGGGGAAGTACAATGCCGGCCTTCTTCAGCCGTTCGGCGAACTTGGGGGAGACACCTGTCGCGCGGAAACGCCCAAACACACGACCGTTTACATCGATTCCGAGCTTTTCGAAGATAAAAATATCCTGCATGGCGACCACGTCGCCGGTCATGCCGGTAATTTCTGTGACGTAGGTTACGCGCCGCGTCCCGTCGCTGAGGCGAGAGATTTGGATAATGAGAGCGACGGCGGACGCGATTTGCTGGCGCAAGGCTTTTTCCGGCAGGTTGAGGTTTGACATCAAGGCCATGGTTTCCAGACGGGCCACGGCATCGCGAGGGCTATTGGCGTGAATCGTAGTCATGGACCCATCGTGGCCGGTGTTCATGGCCTGCAACATGTCCAGCGCCTCTTCGCCGCGGACCTCGCCCACGATAATGCGGTCCGGCCTCATACGCAGAGCGTTAATGACCAGCTCGCGCTGACGCACCGCGCCCTTGCCTTCGAGGTTGGGCGGCCGGCATTCCAACCGCACTATATGCGCCTGCTGCAGCTGCAGTTCGGCGGAGTCTTCGATGGTGAGAATACGCTCGTTGTCGCCGATGTAACCGCTCAATACGTTCAACAGGGTCGTTTTGCCGGCGCCGGTGCCGCCGGAAATCACAATGTTGAGCTTGGCGCGCACCGCACCTTTCAGCGCCTCGAAAATGGGATGCGTGACGGTACGGGTAGCGATCAGTTGCTGCGTACCCATGGGGATTTTTCCGAAACGGCGGATCGAGAGAATGGGTCCGTCCACCGCAAGCGGAGGTATGATCACGTTGACACGGGAGCCGTCTTCCAGTCGCGCATCGCACATCGGCGAGGATTCATCCACCCGCCGGCCCACTTTGGAGACGATCTTATCGATAATGTGGCGGAGGTGAGCGTCGTCTTTAAACGCCACACTTGTGAGCTCCAGGATGCCAGAGCGCTCCACGTAGACCTGCTTAGCAGTATTGACCAGGATATCGTTGACGGTGGCATCCGCGAGCAAAGGCTCCAACGGGCCCAACCCGAACACTTCGTGGACGACCTCTCGCGCCAGGCGGTCCCTCTCGCCGGTACTGAGAGGGGTCTCGAGCTTTACGATAAGGCCCTGGATTACATCCCTGACCTGGGCCCGTGCCCTGCTGTCCTCCAGGGTGGTTAGCTTCTCCAAGTCGATCTGGCTAAGCAGCTCGTGGTGGAGAGTGGTCTTCAACTCCTGGTAAGCCCGCGCGGTTATGCCAACATTGCGCGGCGTTGTCCAAACGCCGCTGCCCACACGCATATCGGGCCCGAAGGTCTTTGTATTCGCCATCTAATTCCCTAACTTATCCAAAAAGGCCAAACAGTTTGCGCGACGTTCCATTCTGCGGTTCTGCCCCAGGTTCGTCGCCGATGAGCCGGTCGGCCCAGGCGTCGAAAGCGTCGGGCAGGTCGGACTTGCGGCTACGGTCAATCGGCGTCCCTGAATTGATGGCACTGACAATCTGGGCATAGTTGTTGGGCACTTTCACGCTGATGTGCCGCCGAAGCGACGATTCGATCTCGCGATCATGCAAGGTATTCTTTCCCGAATGGCGGTTCAGCACGATGTCAATATTTTCGCCGGGATAGTGCAGCCCGGTCAGGTACTCGATGGAGCGGATCGCATTGTGGATTGCCGGCAGTTCAGGGGTGATGATGATGGCCAGCCGGTCGGATTGACGGATGGCAGCGCAGGTGTCCTCGCTCAGTCCGGGCGGGCAGTCGACGACCACGAACTGATAGCTCTCGGCCAGGAATGCCAGCGTGTGTTCGATCGCATCGGACGGCGTGTCGCGGAAGGCCTGCATGGCCTGCGGCGCATCGAGAACGTGCAATCCGCTGTGGTGCTGCAACAGAAACCCCTGCATCAGTTCTGCATCCAGCCGGTCCATATTATGGACTAGCTCATAGAAGCTGTACTGATGCCGCCCCAAGCCCAGACAGAGGGATATCTCGCCAAGCGCGGGATGATGGTCGATTAAGAGGACGCTTTTGTGGTGTCTTTGGATCAAACTCAGGGCCAGGTGCACTGCCAACGAAGTGACCCCCGTACCCCCCTTGGCCCCTACCAGCGAAATCACGCGGCCTTTCTGCTGGGTTACCTTGCCCTGTCCCCAGGTTTCCACATGGGCAAGCGATTCCAGCAACCGGTCCGGCTGGAAAGGCTTCACCAGGTATTCCGAACATCCGGCGCGCATAGCGGTAATAATTTGCTCCGGACGGGAGTCGTTTGAGGCGGCAAACAAGGAGATAGAGTTGCCGCATCCCGCACGCAGCTTGTGAGCAATGCGGAAGCTTTCCTCGCCGTCGTCGAAGTCAATTACGCAGACGCGATGTTGAAACTGTTCCAACATGCGCAGGACTTCGCGCGGCGTGATCAAACGGTCCACATTGTCGACAATATGGGCCCCCGGCGTTTGCGCGACCAGGACTTCCAAACCCTCCCGCGAAACGGGGTCCAGATTGATGCACAGGATTCCAATGCGCAACTCCGAGCTGCGCGAACCTTGAATGATAGTCTGCTCGGTATTCGTACTCACTTCGCCGCCTCTGGATTTGCCGACTCCGGACTCTTAGGCGCGTAGGGCAAATTCTTGTCGAACTGGCTCGGCTCTACACCGTTTTTCATCGGGAACGTGACCTGAGGCTGTGGCGCCGGCGCCTCGCCATTCATGGGGTCTACTATAGTCGGGGTGACGAGGACGATCAGCTCCGTGTTCTGAAAGCTAGCATTTCGCGACTTGAAAAGCTCGCCCAAAATTGGGATATCCCCGATACCCGGAATCTTGCTGAGCTGAACCGTCGTCCGCTGGTCCAGCAGACCGGCGATACCAAAGGTCTGCCCATCCTTGAGCTCGATTTCGGTTTCCGCCCGCCGCACCGAGAGGGCCGGCAGAATAAAACCCGAAATTGTAATCGCATTGGAATAATCGAGGGTGCTGACTTCCGGCACAATCTTCAGCCGCACCACATTGTTGTCCTCGATGAAAGCTGTAAATTCCAGCTTCACTCCGTAGGGCTTGAACTGAATCGAGATAGCTGGGGCAGTGCCGGACGACACGGCCTGCACCACCGGGTAAGGAAATTCGCCGCCTGCCAGAAAATGTGCAGGCTGGCCGTTGATCGCCATCAGATCAGGTTCAGCCAGAATTTGCAGCACGTTCTTCGTCTGCAGTGCCTGAATGGTAGCGCCCAGGTTAATATCAGGCCGGAAAAGAAAGATGTTCAGCAGGCTACTGAAGCTGAATGTATTGGTTGTTTGGCCACCGCCACCACTCTGTATGTTACTAAGATTAAACGGGCTGAATTGTCCGGTCGATACTGTGCCGATGGTATTGGTAGCGCCCGTGCTCAGCAGATTGAATGCAAACGACGAGAGTTTTTGACGGTCCGCCTCGGCGAAACGCACTTTTAGCATTACCTGCCGGTCGCGCGCCGGTACCGCAATCCGCAAGCCATCCACCACATCTTTGGCGAAGTTCTGCGCCATTTTCAACATCTGGTCGGCAACGTCCTTGTTGGGAACCGTTCCGACCAGAATCACCCTCGCACCCTCCGACTGCACATCGACGTTCGCGAAGGGGAATGACTGGTCAAGGCTGGCGCGCAGCGCACTTACGTCTAAGTCTGAATAAACGTCCAGGTAGCGGCTGCGCCCGGACTCGTCCCAAAGCATCAGACTGCTGCTGCCTGGATCCTTGGCGGTGATAACCAATTCAGCCGGCGAAGTCACCACCGACTCGATCACATTGGGGTTGCCGGTGAGGATACGCTTTACCCGACTCGGAGTATGGATCAGCAGCGAGTGCCCCACCACGATGTGAACCGTGCCGGGCCCTTGCTCTGCGGCTAGTGACGGCTGCCCGCCTTGCGGCGCTGGCGCTGCAACCGGCGCCGGCGGCGGAGTCGAAGGGGGTGCGGGCGATTGCTGTGCCGCGCTCGGCAACGCAACCATAAAAACCGCCGCACACAAAGGCAGTAAGCAGCCGATGCCTTGCCAGGACCAACCATTCTCGCTACGTTTATGCAGTCCCACGGGTGCCTCGGTAATCGCTATTTTGTTAGAACTTCACTGTGTTTTTCTTGGTGCCATCGTAGGTTTCGACTTCATAGTAGCTGGGAGGAGGTTTGGGCGGCGCAGGCGCCCTTTTGACGGCAACCTGGGTCGGGGGAGCGATGGTCGTCGTTTGCAGATCTTTCAACTGCACCGCGCGATGGGCTTGTTGCACCTGATCAGTCCCATTGCGGAGCACAAACTGCACCGTACCCTTGTTCGCAGACAGCACCATCTTCTCAGCGTCATCCGGGGTTAACAGCATCGTTACCTGACGAACCTTCTGCGGCTTGCCGGAAGGATCGGGCTGTAGCCGTTCGCCAGCGCTGAGAACCTCGACGTTCTGCAGGACCGTCGCCGTCAAGTCCTGGTTATTCGCTCCATTCGCGTCCGGACGGAAGGTCACCAGCACGTCCACACGGCAGCCGGGAAATAGAAATCCGGACACATTGGTGACGTCGTTGGTTTCTACCGCCACCGCGCGCATACCGTCCGGGATTTTGGCTTGCAGTCCCACCGAGCCGGGAGCTGCCAATAACGGCTCCCTGATTGGCTCTTTGGCGGCCAAGGGATAGAGCGCGATCCTGCCGATCGCGTCTTGCGGCTTGGTCATGGCCCCTTCGACCGGGAAATTCACTGGCCAGTCGACCAGTGCCACCGCGTCCGCCGTAATCGTGGTGCCCGCGTCTAGTGCCTTAGTGGCGGCGACAATCTTAATCGGCTGCACGGCCGCGGCATATTGGCGCTTGATTCGGTTGTAAAGGAAATACGAAACGACGAGGGAGACCACCAACGCCATCAGAAGCGCGAAACCGAGGCGACGCTGCTTCGTAAATCACCTCCACAAAACAGCCGCAAACGCGAAAAGCGTTCCCAGCGCGATCGCCAATCCGTACGGCATCCGGAGCGCCGACGGATTGTCCAAGTTCAACTCGGGGTGAGCCTGCACCCCCGCCCAAGCGTGGAAGCGCAACACCGCGCCTACATTCTTGATGGTGGAAATCATGCGCCGCTGGTACAAGGCGTACGCAATGGCGAGCACTCCTCCGCAGATCGCCGTGGCCAGAAGAACGTCCACGGCATGGTGCCATCCTACAAACGCACCGATCGCGGCCATAATCTTAACGTCACCCGCTCCCATGGCTCGCACCGCAAAAAACACAAACATGATGCCGCCGGCCAGCAAACAGCCGGTCAATGCCGTTTCCAAGCCTTTCCATCCCAAGACCGCTCCCCGCAACCCAATGCCGGCAACAATCCCGGGATAGGTGAGCCAGTTCGGTATACGATGCTGCCGCAGATCGATAATCGCTGCTGCAACCGCCAACAGCAGCGCGGCCAAGAGAAGATAACTATCCCGATCCATGGCGCATCATTGCAAAAATTACTACGGAAGCAAGCTACGAGGTTACGACCAACTCGTAGCGACACACCCGGCCAACCGCGATTGCCCCTTTGTGTCTTGCCTGCGGACCGATCTAAAGCTCCTGGTCGCTCCGCCTACATAGCCTGCTTCCTAACAGGCACTACGAAACTCAGAATTAGGTCAGACTTTCGCCGACCTTGTTGAACCCATGTTCGATCGAGGCCGCCAACTGGCCCATGCCGGCAATCGCGCCAAACGCCACGATTGGGGCCACACAGCGAATTCGATCACGTCCTGGCTGGCCAGTTCCCTGTCCAGTCTTTTCAGCGCCTCAGCCCAGCCACCCACTTGTATCCAGCCTGGTTCAAAATCGGTGGCCGCTTTGGCAGGTTAGGTTAGGCTGCTTGAGACTTTGCTGTACTCATTGTTAATCGACGAAGCCAAGGTGCCCATACCGGCAACCGCGCCCAGAGCGATGAGCAAGGCGACGAGAGCGTATTCGATCAGGTCTTGGCCCGCTTCTTCCTTGTGCAGTCTCTTTAGAGTGTTGACCATCTTTCGTTCTCTCTTTCCTGGCCTGTTTGCCAAGACTTGTGGTTGTACCGGACTAGGTCAGGCTACTCGACACCTTCGAAAATTCGTTGTTGATTGATTTCGCCAGGTGCCCATGCCCATAACTGCTCCCAGAGCGACGAGCAGAGCGATCAGAGCGTACTCGATCAGGTCCTGACCAGCCTCTTCCCGGTGCAGACTTTTCAGAAGGTTCATCATTTTACAGCTCCTTTCACAAATGTAGGTTCGATTTCCGCTAGCGCCTGCAACACTCAGTCCCGGCCATCCGTAAGGGATAGTGGCACGGAAGCTGAAGGTCTAAGGTCTACGGTGATGCCAACATAACAGCGACGTTTGTGCCAGGACAAGTAAAATGTTTTGGGGCACAAACTAAGGTAACTAGCACCATGGTTACATGATTGCCCAAGACTCGCATTACCTATCGTATTGAAACGGAAAACATTGTGATCCCGAATTTCCAGTGTTATGCTTGCCACGCCAACCATCGGCTTCGAGAGAAAAGGTCACATGGAGTAACCAGCATAAAATGGCCAGCTCGACTCTAGCAGAGGCACCCGCCTCAGTCGCTCCCACTTCGGTGGTACGCACCTTCTTCCCATTCAGTTGGGTATGGTTTGCCGTCGCCGCCCTCGGGATCTCGCAGCTTGCCAGTCATCGCATGGCCGAAGGCGATATCTGGATGCACCTTCGCAATGCCCAGGAGCTGTGCCGTAGCCATTCGTTTCTTCACTCCGATCATTACACCTTCACCAGCGCGGGTGCAGCGCTGATGAACTTCGAATGGCTCTCCGAACTGCCCTATTACTTTGCTTTTCGTGGGTGGAACCTGCGGGGATTGCTTGCGGTTGAGCTTGGGTTGTTATGGCTGACCTTCGGTGGCGCTTACTACCTGGCGCTGCGGCGGGGCGCCGATTGTGCGGATGCTGCTTTGGTAGCCATGGCTGGGGCGCTGCTTGGTTCTTACTCCTTTGGGCCGCGCATGTTCCACTTTGGTTGGCTTTGTTTGATGGCGGTAATGTTGATCCTGGATCGCTTCGAGCGTACCGGCTCCGGCGTCTGGTTGCTGCCCGTGGTCTTCGCCGTCTGGGTCAACCTGCACGCTTCCTGGGTCTTCGGCTTTGTTGTTTTGGGGATTTATATGGTTTGCGGCCTCCGGGATTGGCATGGGAGCAACATCGTCACGGAACGCTGGCCGCGTGCCGACCTACGCAAGCTTTTGCTGGCTTCCGCGGCTTCGATAGCCGCTCTGTTCATCAATCCCTATGGCTACAGGCTGGTTTGGTATCCCTTCGAGTTACTGTCCCGGCAAAAGGCGGTTCGCGACGACTTAACCGAGTGGCAATCGGTGGACTTTCATACTCTCTGGGGGAAGCTGGCGATGGCAATGGTTCTGGCGTTGCTTGCCGCCGCATGGTTCTCACCCAAGCCCTGGCCGCTGCGGGATGTGGTGCTCGCCGCCTTTGCCGTCTGGGCCGGGCTGACCCACATTCGCTTTCTGCTGTTCGCCGGCATTGTTCTGGTGCCCATCGTGGCACCGCGCCTGCGCTGGCTTGCGCCCCCGGACAATGAGGCGAAACCCCGGCCCTGGCTGAACCTGGCGGTGACCGCCATTGTCGCAGCAACCATCGTCTGGGCCTATCCCAGCGCCGCACGTTTGCAGGGCGGTATGGACTCGCAGTTTCCGCGCGACGGGCTGCGTTTTATGCAGCGCAATCACATTTCAGGACGCCTCTTTCACTACTACGCGTTTGGCGGCTATATCGAGTGGTACGCCCCGGAAATCAAGACCTTCGCCGACCCGCGCACCGATATTTTCATCTACAACGGCGTGCTCGCGGATTATCTGAAGATCAATGCCATCGATAATTCGTTCGAGCTGCTGGATAAATACAAAATCGATTACGTACTGTTTCCAGCCGGGATGCACTTGAGCTACGTGCTCGATCACAGCCCGGATTGGCGCGTGATCTACGCGGACGATGTAGTGAAGATCTTTGAAAGAGTTCCAGGCAGCAACACTTAGGGAGCCCCAGGCGCGTTGTAGCCAACGAATTTGAAAGGAATGTCTTGCCGGCCGCCTCCACAACCATTGCCGAACAACCACCGACGACAACCGCCGCGCCGGCGCGCCTTCGACTTGTGGACCGCGTCTTTTCCTTCCCTGTGATCTGCGCCATGGTGGTGGCGTTGTTGATCCTGAGCTTCGCTGCGCGGCGGTTTGTCGAGCCCGACTTCTGGTGGCACCTGCGCAACGGCCAGCAGATCGTCGAGTACCATTCCATCCCGCGCATCGACACATACAGTTTCGGGGCGGCCGGCTCGCCCTGGCTGGACCATGAGTGGCTATCGGAAGCCGTGTTTTTCCTGGCGTACAAGGCATTCGCTCTGCGCGGCGTCCTCTGGCTGTATTTCGGCCTGCTGGCGCTGATTTATGGCGCGGTCTATTACCTGGCATTCTCCCGCGGCGCCGATCCCATCACCGCCACGCTGGTAACCGCGCTGGCGGTCCTGCTGGGGGCGGTTTCCATTGGCCCGCGCCCGCTGTGGTTTGGCTGGGCTTGCATGATGGGCCTGCTGCTCATCCTGGAGCGGTTTGAGCGCACCGGCGCAGGCCTGTGGTTGCTGCCGCCGCTGTTCGCCTTGTGGATCAACCTGCACGGCTCCTGGGTCTTCGGCATGGCCGTGCTGGCGATCACGATCATTGCGGGCCTGCTCGAGGGCAGATGGGGAGGCGTGGTCGCGCGACGCTGGTCACCGCCTGAACGGCGCGCATTACTGCTCGCCGCGACGGCTTCGCTCGCCGCCTTGTTCGTAAACCCGTTCGGCTACAGGTTGCTGATGTACCCTTTCGACCTGTTATTCCGCCAGCCCGCGAACATGAAGTATGTCGAAGAATGGCAGTCGGTGGACTTCGCCAAGGGCAGCGGCAAGCTGGCCCTGATCACGGTGCTGGCCCTGCTGCTGTCGGCCGTGTTCTCGCGCCGGCGATGGCGCCTGGCTGACCTGTTGCTGTTGCTCTTCGCGCTGTGGATGGGTCTGTCGCACGTGCGCCTGCTTTCTTTCCTGGGAATCATCATGGCGCCGGTGCTCGCTTCCCGTTTGCTCCTATTCCCTCCGACCGGCGAGTCGCCCAACCGCACCTGGGTCAATGCCGGAATCCTGGCGGTCATGGTGGGCTGGATCGTCTTCTCGTTCCCCACCCAGTCCGAGCTCGAGCAGCAATTGCGCGAACGATTTCCCGCGGCCGCGCTGGAGTACATGCAGCACGAGCAGCTTACCGGCAGGATACTGAATGAAGATTGGTGGGGCGGTTACATGGAGTGGAATATGCCGACGATTGAAGCCTTTCATCGATTCGCGGACCGACATCTTCGTCTACAACGGGGCGTTCGACGATTACATCAGCGCGCTCCGCATCCGGCAGCCTTTCGCTGTGCTGGACAAATACCACATCAACTACGTCCTTCTGGAGCCGAACGAGCCGCTGGTCTATGTGCTCAAGCGCTCCTCGAACTGGCAGTTGATTTATTCGGACAATATTGCAGTCTTGCTGAAACGTTCGGAACCAATTACAGGAAATTGAGTGGGCGTATGTGGAAATTACATTTTTGGCTGACCGGTGCTCTCACTGTGCTGCTGCTTCCGGTCTGTCACGCAGCGAGACTGCACATCGGAAACCTTTCCTACGTGCCCGCCTTCATGATTGGCTGGATCGCACAGTCCATCAT
Source organism: uncultured Acidobacteriaceae bacterium (assembly GCA_963713465.1). GTDB lineage: Bacteria > Acidobacteriota > Terriglobia > Terriglobales > Acidobacteriaceae > Bog-257. The sequence continues at coordinate 101,095 of CAVQLZ010000010.1, read as the reverse complement.
ATGGGCCGGGGCCCTCTATCAATTGGGTGCTCCAGGCTCCTGGGCGGCACTGCGAAAGAACTGGAAGCGACTTCTCTTGGCAGCCGAAATTCCCGCCCTGGTGATACCGCTGTTCGCATTCGTCGCTCATGATCTGGAGATCGGTATTCTCATCTCCGCCATTGGAATCATTGTGCTGGAATTCGTGTATCGCCGGGGAAGCTGGAAATCGGCAGCGTCGGTTCTGCTGCCGTGGACCTATCTGGCCTTTGGCATTCAGCTCGCCTTCCTCTATAACTCTGCAATTGTGTCGGTGCGGCCGTTCAACCTGTACGACCCGCTGTTCCAGCGGCTGGACATGCTTCTGTTTCACATCTCGGTGAGCGGCATCAGCCGCGCTGCGTCCATGCTCTACACTCCGGCGGAAGTCATTTATTACGCCATCGGAGGCGTCATGGGCGCCGGGCTGCTGTTCCTATGCCTGGCCGGCGACCGTCGCGCTGCCTTTCAAATGTCCGGTGCGATTCTGCTGTCCTATTACTTCTCGTTGCTTGTTTTCTACATCTGGCCATCGCATGGGCCTTACGCTCTGGCCGCCTGGAGCTTTCCTCCAGGCATGGTGACCGGCGCCGTCCAGCGCGCCACCTATGCGAATGCCGCCGCACTGTACCATCGCACCGCCTGGTCCGATCCGGCGCTGGGTTACTTCGTCGCGTTTCCTTCGGTACATGTGGCCCAGCCCTTCATCGCGGGCTGGTTCTTGCGGCGATGGAAAGGAGCGTCGCTGCTCATCTTCGCTTACTGTGCACTGTTGATCCCGGCCATTGTCATCTTGCGATGGCACTATTTCGTGGACATCGTGGCGGGGCTGGGGATCGCGGGGCTGGCGATTGCAATCGTCTCGCGAATACCGCATCCGGCGAGTGCCGAAGAACCGGCGCTGGAGATCAAGAGCGTGGCTACGGTGTAGCCGCGAGCAATAAATCCGTTAACCTTCCGGGAGGTGACGATGGTCACCTCGGCCCACAGCTCGTTGTAACGCGCGGCAACCGTAGACGCCGGCAATGGTGCTGCTGCAGATGTGAAATCAATGGCTCCGACTACGACCGTCCCGGCGCCGGATGAACTTAAACACGGCACCGCGGTGAACTCTTATGAATTCGCGCCGAAAGGCATGGTTTCAACCCGCAGACCATTGACTTGGATCTTCGTTTTTTTCTTCATCTCGGGATTCTGCAGCATTCTCTACGAGCTAGTCTGGCTCCGTCTCGCCATGGCGAATTTCGTCGTGACCACCGCACTGGTGTCCATCGTACTTTCCGTGTTCATGGCCGGCCTGGGGCTAGGCTCCTGGGTTGCAGGGTGGCTGGTTCATCGGTACGAAAGCCGAATACGATTTCCGCGACTTCGCCTGTATGCGCTTTGCGAGCTTCTCATCGGGGTATCGGCGGTTACGGTTCCGTTTCAATTTGCGTCGGCCCATCGCCTGCTGCAGGTTATGGCCGACCGGGCACCGCTCTCTTCCGGCACCTATTACCTTATTGCCGGCGCCCTCCTGACCGTCACTCTGGTACCGTGGTGCGCTTGCATGGGCGCGACCATACCTCTAGCGATGTCTGCCCTGCGTGAATTTTCCCGCGACGATTCGCATCGCTCGTTCAGCTTCTTGTATCTGGCAAATGTTCTGGGCGCCGTTGCGGGTGCCACGATACCTCTGTTGCTCATCGAGCTATACGGCTTTCATGGGACGCTCCGCGTCGGAGCCGTGCTGAATACGGTCATTGCAACCATCGCTTTCCTGGTCGCGAAGCCTGCGTCCGGCGGTTCGGCTGGACCGGCAGCAACCGTAAACACCGCATCCGCGACGCTTGAGCGCAGCAAGGGAATCCTGCTGCTTCTGTTCACCACAGGGTTGGCAACGATGGGCGTGGAAGTCATCTGGATACGACTGTTCACGCCTTATGTCGGCCCCGTGGTTTATTCCTTTGCAAAGATTCTTGCCAGTTATCTACTGGCGACCTTTGCGGGTTCGCAGCTCTATCGCCGCTGGAGCCGCCAGCGAACTGTCGAAAGTCCCCTTCCTTGGGTTTCGTTGATCCTGTTCGGAGTACTGCCACTGCTGACCGCAGACTCCCGCCTTCCCTTGTCCGCTGATTTGCGGGTGTTCCTGGGCATTGCGCCCTTCGCCGGGGTGATCGGATTTCTGACTCCGATGCTGATTGACCGCTGGTCCGGCGGCGACCCGGACCGTGCGGGACGAGCTTATGCCATCAACGTTGTCGGTTGCATCGTCGGACCGTTGCTGGCGGGCTTCCTGTTGTTGCCGCACCTTGGCGAGCGTGTATCCATGGTGGTTTTAGCCCTGCCATGGTTCATCAGCCTTGTATTTGTGGGACAACGTCCTCGCCAGATGGCTGGTGCAACGGGCTTCGTCTTCGCTGCCATCATCGTCTGCCTGTTCACGCAGGACTACGAGACACGATTTCCCGGCGCCATCGTGATGCGCGACAGCACGGCCACGGTAACGGCTTACGGTCAGGGGATGCAAAAGTCGTTGCTCGTGAACGGCTATGGAATGACAACCCTCACGCCGGTAACCAAGATGATGGCGCACCTCACCTTAGCTGCGCTGCCGTCCGCGCCACGCGACGTATTGGTGGTCTGCTTTGGCATGGGAACTACGTTTCGTTCGGTGGCGTCGTGGGGAGTACCGGTAACTGCGGTCGAGCTGGTCCCGAGCGTCCCCAAGCTGTTCCCGTTTTATCACTCCGACGCGGCCTCGGTACTCTCTGCACCCCAGGCGAAGGTCGTCGTGGACGATGGCCGACGATACCTGGAGCGGACACCGGAGAAATACGACGCGATTGTTATCGATCCACCCCCGCCGATTGAGTCGGCCGGCTCCAGCCTGTTGTATTCGCGCGATTTCTACGCCATCGCGCGGCAGCGACTCAAGCCCGGCGGCATTCTGGAGCAATGGTTTTTCACCGGCGATAAAGCCGATATCGCAGCCGTGACGCGGGCGATTCAAGAAGAGTTCCCTTACGTGAATGCATACACGTCTACCTTTGGCACGGAAGGCATTTACTTTTTCGCCAGCATGAACCCGATTCCGAATCGCACACCGCAAGAACTCTTGCAACGCATGCCACCGAAAGCGGTTGCCGACATGATGGAATGGGGGCCGTCGAAGACACCGCTGGAACAGATCAACGCTGTCATCTCGCAGCCCATTTCACTGCGGCATCTCTGCCTGCTTGCGCCGGGCACAGCGGCCCTCAGCGACGACAAGCCAATCAATGAATACAATCAGCTTCGTTCTTGGCTGAAACGGGACTGAGTAACGTCCCGGCACACCGGCGCCGCCACCCAAGCTTCTCTCATGGCTGCAAGCGCGTTAGCGCGCGCGTGTCGCTGGTTGCGACGTAGATGGAGATGCCGCCGATAGTGCGCGCCGCCGTGTAGCCGCCGGCAACGAGCGACCTGCGGAATGTGGCATCGAGCGTCTGCATGCGGCGGAGCTCGTCGGCCGTTACGGCCGAAATGATCTGGTTGCGCAACACGACCACACGCGGCCGCTGCGCCGCGAAACCGCTCTCGACCTCGTTCGGAGTGATGATGCGATAGCGCGCCCTTTGCTCCGCCGTGAGCTTGTCCGAAACCGGCATAGCGAACGGGTTTTCCAGGCCGGACAATGGCGCCGCGGTGGTCTGGAAGATGTCGCCCGGCCAGAAGCTGGCTACAGTTTCGCCCGGCTGCGCGAGATCGCCGACGGCGCGCGAGACTTCGACGACTCGCTCCAGCCGCCAGTCGCCGCGATCGAGCGCCGGCTGCACGCCCGGCACGCCCTCGCCGGTGACCAGATACCTGCGAAAATCGCCCACTGCCGAGCCGACGTACACCGCAAGGACGCAAACGCAGGCAATGCCGGCCAGCAGCCGATCACGTCGTCCGTCGAAATGCGACACCAGTTCGCTGGTCCCGCAAACCACGCTGACGATCAGGAAAGGCATGCACAGGCAGAAATACTGCGCATACGAAGGCGTCGGCAAAAGACCGATAACTAGCAACAGCACAGCAACCTGAAATGCGAACTTCGGCGGGTAGGGCCGCTTCGATACGGAAAGAACCAAGCCAAAGCTGATCAGGAACAGAATGCTCCATTGCAGACCGTTGCCCTCGCGGCTTCCCAGGAAGAGCTGTGCGAAGACCACCAGCTTTTCCTGCCACCACCCGATCAACCCGGCCGTTGAACGCAGTCCGTGATAGCGCAGGTTGTCGAAGAGGAACACATCCGGCGAGGACAAGAACAGATAGAGCGAAGGCGCAGTACCCAGAGCAAAGCCGCCCATCAGGGCGATGCTCTGTCGCAGTCGAGCAGGCTTTGCGACATTGGTCAGCATCCAGTATAGGAACAACGGCACCACCAATAGCAGATACGAGCGTGTCTCTACGCTCAAGCCGAGTAGTAAGCCGGAGGCGGCCGAGTACCATCGTGAATTGCTTGTCGGCACCCGGCAGGTCGCCAGATAAGCGCCGAAGAGCAGCAGTCCGGCGAGACAGTGAGTCTTTACGACGGGGAACCAGGCAAAGACCATGGTGCTGGAAACGAATATGGCAACGGCAACCAGGCCGGCCAATGAACTTTTTGTCTGCTCGCAAATATGCAGGTATAGCAGAAGGCCGAGTAGGCTCGTCAGTAGAACGCAAAGCAGCCGCCCGGCCGACCAGGAGATGCCCGCACCGCTCATCCAGGCTGCGTAGACGTAGGGCAGAAGCGGCGCCTGGTTCCAAAAAAAATCGAGATACGGAGTCTTGTGCCCCAAGACCAGGCGCGAAGCTAGAAGGTAGGCCCCCTCGTCTCCGTCGATGAACCTATGTCGCGCGATGTAGGCGAAAGCCAGCAACTGCACGGCGATCACCATGATGACCAGCCATTTAGCTGCTCGTTTCATGGACCGTCCGCGGTGAGCCAGATAGCAGCACCAAGCACAGAGTCGCCATGATCGCCAGGGCGAGCAAGGATTGCGACACGGGATAGAACAAGTAGACTACGGGCGCGACATAAAAGACCAGCAACGGCCAGCGCGCCGGCGAGGCCCGCAATAGAACAAATGGGATGGCGAGCCACAGCAGGTCATGCATCAGCAAATGAAAGCTCAGCAGCAGCGCGCTGAGGACCGCAGCAGAAAACTTCAACTCGGGCGCAGCGTCGGTAAACATAAATTTCGCTGCGGCTGCGAGACAAAGCAGATCCAGCAATATAAGGGCGAGGGGCAGTACGTGCGCGGCAGCGGCCGACGTGGCTTGCCGCCCGCGACTGAACACTTCGTAGGTGAGGCCCCGCAATGTGGCATTGGTGCGCGGGTCCATCTTGTAGCGCTCGCTTACGCCCGTCGCCGAATCGCGCGCCATGGATGAGAGATAGCGGGCATAGGACCGCATCCCTGCCGGACCGACCAACGCGATGCAAAGCGCCATGACGAGCAGTCCGGACATGGCCAAACCTTTCCAAATCGCCGGCCGCCAGAACAGAAGCACCACTGCAAGTGGAATGACCATCTGGAACTTGAATAGAGCCAGTCCGAGCAGAAAACCCGCGAGCACTTCCCTGCCCCCACGCAACGCGCGCCAGCAGCCGATCAGAATAAGCAGCGCGAGTACCGAATCCTGCTGCTCCAGCAGCATCGCCAGGAATGGGAAAAGGCCAAGAACAGCAACGTAACTCGCCAACATGCGGCCGCACGCAATACCCAGCAAAATAGAAGTCGCAAGCCAGCAGTACCCGGCAACCTTGTACGAAAGGAATGATAATGGCCAAAAGATAATCAGCTCGTAAGGCGGATGCGTGTACGTCTTCGTGTCGCTCGCAGGCAGCGACGGCAGCAGCCGATGCTGCATCGACATGTAGTAATCTCGATTGTAAAGATCAGCGGCGTGCCCCGACCGTAGGGCAACTGCCGCCGTATAGAACATCTTGAAATCCCCCTTCAGCAGGTCAGCATTGGATCGCTGGATTAGGATGAAAAAAACCGCATTTAACCCGATTACCAATCCGGCCAGGATTAAGCAGCCAGGACGGCTGCTCGCTACCGCGACCGAAGAGCTTGGCCCGCCTTTTTCAACCAACGCGTGCATCGGGTGCTTTCATCATGTTGCCTGTGAACTCTCCGCAATGAATGTCGCGACGGCCGGGAGACCGCGGCGCAAACCCGGGGTAATGAAGTCCGATTCGGAGGTCGTACCGATGCATGCCGACAACGTCGACTTACATGCGATCGCGCGGGTAGCATAGCATTTTGCATGGCTGCCCTCGTAGAAGCTTTGCAGCGGCCAGTGTACACCTTGGTAACCTCTATGAGATTACTAAGGTGTTGATAGCGCCACCCTTTGGGTTGCCGGTTAGTAATATTAGCTGCTAGTTTGCAGTGGCGGCCCGCTTGCTTCGGTCACTGTCCGCGACTGAAGGCCCGAACATGACCTACGGTTCCCCAAACCGGATCCCCTCGTTGGATGGGGTGCGCGCCTTTTCGATACTGCTTGTAATCCTTGGGCACCTGGGGGGTTCGATGGGGCCTACGGTAATACTCAGTGCCTTGGGGGTACAGACCTTCTTTGTCCTTTCCGGCTACCTCATCACCCGGCTGCTGCAAAACGAGCACCAGCGTACCGGCAAGACCGATCTTGCGGCTTTCTATCGTCGCCGCTGCTTCCGCATCTTTCCGGCTGCGTATGCATTCATGCTCGTAATTGCTTTGGCAGTGCCGGCCTCCAGACCAGGTTTGCTCTATGCCACTACCTACACGGTTTCTTATCATTACCTGACCATACCTCTCATCTTCCAGCATTTGTGGTCGCTGTCGGTGGAAGAGCAGTTTTACCTGCTCTGGCCTTTGGCCTTGCTGCTGGGATATCGCTATCGTGGACGGATCGCAATCGTCGCGATGCTGTTGGCTGCGCTCTTCCGACTGGGCTTGGCGTTCAGCGGATTGCAAGCTCCTACCTTGTATATGCATTTCTGGTTTCCAGGAACCATGGACAGCATCGCAGCCGGTTGCCTGCTCGCGGTCTATGAGCCGCAGATTCGTGAACGCTGCGGTTGGATGGCGAGCAGCACAGGCATCGTCATTGCCATACCGTTCACCGCCTGGACGCTGGCCATCATCTGCTGGGGAGATACCGCGAACATTGGGGTTCGCGCGCTCAGCGCAGTTTGGGGGATCGTCCCGATCTTGATTGCATTATGGATTTTCTTGCTGGTGGAGCGCCGGGATTGGCTCTTTAATAACCCTGTGGCGTGCGGCATAGGTGTGCTGAGCTACTCGCTATATCTTTGGCAGCAGCCGTTCATCGCAGAACACCCGCGTTCGGTCCCGCTGGCATTGCTCATGCTTACCGCCTGCGCGGTCGCTTCCTATTTTATTGTCGAGCGGCCTATGCTCGAGCTAGGAGCCTCCATCAACGCCCGCAGACGCGTAGCTTTGCCCAAAGCCCGCGCCGTAGTGTCCTCGGGCGGCGATTAGAGGTGCCAATGGCCGCCATCCCTCACTCACCGTCGGAACGCGCTAGCGACCAAACAGCCTTCGCAGAGCGTTTATGCGCGCCTGTTCTCTTTTTCTTCGATGTGCATGTTCCTGCTGGCCGCGGTAATCTTCGGCTTCTGTGTTAAGCAGTTTTCCGAGCCCGACATTTGGTGGCACCTGCGGTATGCGCGCGACCTGGTTCAGCTCCACACCTTCTCGCCAGTCGATACATACTCTTTCACCGCGGCGGGCTCCTATCGTCTCAACTACGAATGGTTGTCGGAGGTGCCGTATTTCCTGGCGTACCGCGTGGCGGGGTTGCACGGTATCCTGATGGTTTATTTTTCGGTGCTGGTGCTCATCTACGCTGCCGTGTACTACCTTTCCTGCAAGGCAGCGGACTGTAAAGATGCGACTGTAGTCACCCTCATCGGCATATTCCTTGGCGTAGTTTCCATTGGACCGCGAACCCTGCTTTTCGGCTGGCTATGCATGGCTGGGCTGTTGGTTGTCCTGGACCGCTTCCGCCGAACCGGCAAAGGCCTTTGGATGCTGCCCCTTCTGTTTGCGCTTTGGATCAATCTCCATCCTTCCTGGGCATTTGGAATGGTCGTGCTATGCCTGACGATTGCTTCCGGTCTGGTGGAAGGCGAGTGGGGCTTGGTGGAGGCGCGCAGGTGGGATCCGGGCAGGCTTCGCAAGCTGCTGATCATTCTTGCAACCTCCATAGCTGCACTGTTTTTCAATCCCTTCGGCTACCGCTTGGTCCTCTACCCGTTTGATTTTCTGTTTCGCCAGCAGAGCAATATGCAATATGTGGAGGAGTGGCAGGGAGTGGACTTTGCCAGTCCCAACGGCAAGTTGGCGCTCTTCGTTCTTCTGGGGTTGCTCGCCCTGAACCTGCTGGTCCGCCGGCGCTGGAGGCTGGACGAGGTCCTGCTGATGGCGTTTGCGCTTTGGGCCGCGCTGTCGCACACCCGTTTCCTGTTCCTTGCAGGACTGGTCTTTCCGCCGATCCTCGCGCCGCGCTTACACCTGTTCCCGCCTTATGATCCCGAACTGGACAAGCCGTTGCTGAACGGCGTCATCATGGCCTGCATTCTTGGCGCGCTCGTGTACTTCTTCCCTTCGAATGCCGAGCTTCAGGAAAAAGTTGAGAAGGATTATCCGACAGCCGCGCTGCAGTTCATGCAGGCGAAACAAATGAACGGACGGATTTTCAATCAATATGCGTGGGGCGGCTATATGGAATGGAATACGCCCGAGTTAAAACCCTTCATTGATGGACGCATGGATATCTTCGTCTACAACGGGGTGTTGGATGATCATAGGCGCGCAAGCTCGCTTGAGGATCCCTTTGCAGTCCTTGATAAATACAGAATCGATTATGTGTTAATACAGCCACAGCGGCCTCTTGCCTATGTGCTGAAACACTCGCCGGACTGGCACGCGATTTATTCCGACAACATCGCCGAGGTCCTGGAACGCACCCATGAAGGTGCCTCCGCGGTTCCCGAGCACTAGCCGAAGCCTGTCCAGTTCAGCATCAGAGTTTGCCCGGCTCAGGCAGGGCGTCGATGAACGTAATTTCCTGGGGAATGATTTCCTCTGGAAGATGCTGGCGGCAATGCTCCAACAGGAGTTTCTTTAGCTCGGTACGAAACTGCCCCTGTCCGGGCGCATTCGAAAAGTGCATGCAGTCGGCGGCTTCCGGCTCCGGCCAGTTCACTGCGATGCAGGACCGCCCTGCTGCAGCCTGCGCCGGAATGAACGCGACATCATAGCTGCCGTCCGCCCGGCAAGCCGCCCAACTCAGCAGCGTCTGGACATTCAATTCCGCTCCCAGGTCCAGCAAGGCTTGCGGATAAAGACCGCGCGCTTGAGCGTCACCGCTTCTCAGCTGCGCTGCGGTGTCGTTTGCGTCGGAACGGCTGAGTCTCTCAAACAGGGTGAGGTCCTTCTCGAGCCGCCGATTCCTCACGGCCTTGAGACCAACGCCCTGGCCTCGCGCACCTTCGAGGAATGACCGGATCTCAGGCAGACTCCAATCGTCAGTCCAGTCGAGGAACTTCATCTCTACCGGCGCTGGCCGCGGATGGCCGATGTGCAGGATGGCGTGGTAACGATAGCGTGACATCTCGTTGTCGGTGCGATCTCGACGGAGTCGAATTTCTATTCCGGATACTCTTGGGAAGCAATCCTTCAGCGAAAGAAAATATGCCGGCGAGAGGATCAATTGCGCTTCGCCATCAAGACGCCGTTGTATTCGATTGCGGAGCTCTCCCACCTTGACGTCGTCGGTTGCTTGAAACATTACGACGGAGGTCGCAAACACCTCGTGCAGAGGCAGACTGAGAACATCGCCGACGAAAATGTGGCCTCCCTCTTTAACCAGATTCACCGCCTCGCCAAGCACTCTGGTCAGATACCCAAGGGTGGGGAAATACTGTACGACAGAGTTGATGATGACCGTATCGAAAAAATGCGGCTCGAGGCCGTTGAAATCATCGGCCGCTCGCTCCATCACTTGTACGCTTTCCCGCAATGCAGGTAGCTTCGAGAGTTGTGCTTCTAAGCTGGCCAGGACGGCGGGCGAGAAATCAGAGCCTATGTATCGCTCGCACTCGCGGCGCGATTCTCATCAGCAGCATGCCTGTGCCACAACCCACCTCGTAGACGTCTTGGGAGCGAGCGACCGGATTTCCTGCTACGGTGGATTCGACCCAGCTCCCGCATCTGGTCAGCGGGAAGGGGCTGCCGGGTATAGCTGCTGTTCCAGCCCAAAGTGTTGAATCCGACGGGGGCAGAGGCGGCTCGCGCAGTGAACTGGCTTAGGTCGAAGACCTTGCGCCACTTGCCTGCCACCTTCGCCGCAATGCCGCTGAAACCAAGGGCCTCCTCGATATAGCTGTCCTCCGGTATGACGAGGGCCCGCCACAAGATTCTCCGAGCGAACGATTCTGGCGTCGCGAACGCCCGGATGAGAGCGCAGCACAGCCTCAATCTGCCTTTCGCGGTCCATGGAGGGAGCATTGTCCTTTACTGAACTTCGGTACTAGATCGCAATGGGGAGTTTGCCGGAAGCCTGTATGAGAGCGCAGATGGCTTCGACGCTGTCGAGCGTTTCTTCGTCGAAGCCAATTTCGGCAAAGTCGATTCCGAATTTCTCTTCAAGAAAAACCACAATTTCGACCGCGTCAATGGACTGCAGGCGCCCGCTCAGCAGAAGGATTCATCGTCAGTAAACGGCTGTGTGTCTCCTTTGTTGACCAGGAGATCTGTCAGGAATGCGCGTATTTCTAATCTGTCTTTCATGCAAGCTCTATGACCCTATTAAGAACAAACTTGCGAAGATATCGTAAATGGACTATCTAGCGGGTACTGCCGGTTTTCGTCTATAAAAACGCTCAGCACGCAGTAGAAAAACATGACGCCGACGACGGGTATCAAATGACCCACGAATAAAGCCGCTGGGTCTGGGTTTACGCTTTCGCAGTTGTGAAATGCTTAGAGCGGCAGCCAGTATCAGCACTGTAAAAGAAAAAGACCTGGTATGTCACAAGCGCATGCCACAGAGCCATAGTCGCGAATAAACTGTCCAGTCCCGTGTGAAGTGGAAATAACGAGTTGCCGAAGACCACCGCCGCAAATGTCGCAAAAGATATACGAAGCCGCTTATGTTCCTTGAAGTAGCGAAGAAAAGTGGGATAGAAGAAGAAATCAACCAGCAATTCCTTGAAATAATAGTAGAAACGATTGAAGAACTCCGCAATCGTCGTTGAGGATAGCGGCCTGTAGCTATTCCGTAATGCGTTGAATCCGGCCATACGGCAGACCGCAATGAATCTGTGCCCCATGATTGCGATGCTCAGCGTCATTTCCAGGAAGTAAAGTATCTGGCTGGCCCAGCGCACGTGCCAAGCGGGCGGCACACCGCGAACGCTCATGGCCAACGCGCGGTCGAAAGTAGGGATCTGCAGGTATCCGTGGAAGACTTTAGTCAAAAGCCCTTGTAACAACGTCAAAAGGATGGCCCACCCCAGTAGCTTTATGCCTTTCAACTGCACAACCGCGAGCTGCGACGCATCTCGAGCTTCGATGCGTCGGAGATACGCGGCACCTTTGGGAAATGGAGTCGTAGTGGAACCCCAGAGCGGACGAAAGCTAGCCAGTTCCAGCGAGATATCAGAGCCCGGTTTACCAGACTTATCCATAGAGCGCATAACCTATAAACCAAACGTAACCCGCCGAGATGCTTACCAAGCTCCACATGAGCGTATAAGTGAGCGTCTGCGGCTTTGCGGTGCACGCCAGCAGAATAAGCAGGCTAAACCCCGACAAGAGAAACAGAACCGGTCTCTTGCCGAACCGAGACTTTGGCCAGCGCCTGGCGCAGCAGAACAGAACAATACCTGCCCGCGATTACACGCCAACGTCACAAATACAGTCATTGGAGACTGACCAATCTGCATCAACACAAGGCATAGAGGAACAATTGCGAAAACAAAACGGCGATATTCCGGCAGAAAAGTGATCAACGCCAACGGCCAACAGCAGAGGCAGAACTTGGCTGACGGCCGGAGCGAAAAAACGCAACTCCAGGCCAAAGATTCCGAGCAGCGTGATCTTTCCGGTTGCCGTCTGCGCGAACGAAACTACTGAGGGGAAGGTCTCGATTCGCGGGATCAACCGGAAGTCAGCCCAGCGTCCGGCGGTGGGCTCAACCGTCTTGGGCTGGGGGGCAGTTAGGGTCGCGTTCATGGACAAAGAGGTGCTCTTGGGCAATGTAGCGCCTTCGAGTTGACGGAGTCGAGACAGTTTCGCGACGCGGTTGTTACGAAAGTAACCAAGCCCAGATGCCCGCCTATCCGACGGCAAAACTCATAAACCTACCGAAACCGGGAAGCGAAAACGTCGTATACCGCCGTGCCTTTCAGCAGTGGATCCTGCTCAGTAGTAACGCTAAAGCCGCGGTCCCCCAGAAGGGACTGGATCTGAGCAAGGCCGCCGGCGCGATCATCGACCTCGACCACAACCTGGCGAATCCCTCCCCAGTGTCCGTCCTGGATTCCGGCCAATACCTCTGCCTTTCACTCTTCTCCACATCAACTTTCAACAGATCGATCCTGGTGATGCGTTCCTCGGTGATGATTTCCGACAAAGTACGCAAAGGACAAGGGAAGGTCACCTGCTTGAATTTGGAACTCAGAAGCAGATCCGCGTGCCTCGGGGCAAACCCGGTATTAAGCATATAGGTACGAGTTGTGGCTCGGTCGGCTTCGAGGTCGGCGTGAAATCCAGAACGTACAGAATTGGCGGGGTAAAAGGTGAATTGCGCGACGCCAGGACTGCTAGACAATCCGCATTCAAACACGCGAGCATCGACCCCGTGGAGTCTCGACGTTGGCCCTCAGGCACTCACAAGCATGCCGGACTCGGTTCGAACGCATAAACCCGAATGCCAACGCGCTCCCGATGGAAAAATAAAGTGGACAGCCCAATGTTGGCGCCCACATCGAAAACGCAGTCTCCGTCACGCAACTCGATGCCATGTTGCAGATAGCACCGCGCACCGAACACTTCCCCGTGCACGAAGCGCGTCTCATCGGCGTTCAACGCGAAGACTTCCAGACCATCAGGGAGACGAGAGCTCCCGCATCGGAGGTTGAGTGATGTGGACGTCAAAATTATCTCGCCTGAAGCGATTCTTTTTCCAGTTGCTCCACCAGGGCCCTGCGATCAATCTTGCCATTGGACGTTATGGGGAGGCTCTCAATGCGCCGCACATGGCGGGGTACGGCATCGCCGGCAGCCGCCTGGCCAGCTCGTCCCGTATCTGCTGGCCCTCGCGGTCAACGCCGCAGTGAAATGCCACTCAGACCTCTGGCTGAGCCGTACTCCACGGGCCACGCCACGGCTGCTACCGAATCCGTAGCACAGACCTCCGCCAGAATAGCCTCCACCTCTCCCAATTCGACACGGTGTCCAAGGATCTTGACTTGAGAGTCGACCCGGCCCAAATGATGGTAGACGCCCTGCTCGTCGCGGCACGCCAAGTCTCCGGTGCGATACCAGGTCTTTCCATCAATTACCGGGAATCGCGCAGCGGTGCGCTCTGGATCCTGAAAGTACCCTTTGGCAACCTGTCAACCTGCGAGCGCCAGTTCGCCCTCGAGGCCATCCGCCAATGGCCGGCAGTTTTCGTCGAACACGGCCGCCTCGATCCCGGGCATCGGCTTGCCAATCGCTACCAAGCCACGGTTAGGAGTCACGTATGGGGGGTCGGTAAGACGCTGCAGGGTGCTGAACACACAGTTCTCGGTATGTCCGCAGATATTATCCACCACGCTGTTTGGGGCCGCGCTTTGCCAGGCCTGTGCCGAGCGAACGGGAAGAGGCTCGCCACTCATAATCGTGCATCGCAAGGAGGGAAAGACTCCGGGCTGGAGCATCTTCATCTTCTCAAGAAACACAGCGGTGGACGGCACCGACGCCCACACCGTAATCTCCCTTTCACGGATGAACCCTGCCGGCGCCATCAGCTGGGAGGCGGGCACGGGATGGAGCGAGGCTCCAGCGTGCCACGTCGCAAACATGTCATGGACCGAGCCGTCGAAGTTGAGGTTGTACGCCTTCGAGAAACGGTCTTCCGGCTTGAATCCGTAAATCGATTGCAGGCTGCCGAGCAAATTGGCAATCGCCCGGACAGGCACCAACACGCCCTTCGGAACGCCCGTGCTTCCGGAGGTGAAGATCATATACGCCGTTTCCTCCGAGTCCATTTCCTGCGGGCGGTCGCCCGGATCGTGCTCGGGCAAATCGTCAAGGCGGGTGAGGATTCGTCCCGCCACCGCCTGGCGCACTCGCTCCGTGAGGACCCGCTTTCCTGCTTTCCGTCCGCCACCAATGCAACGGGATTGGTGATTTGCAATAACTCTATGAGCCTCTCTTCAGGCAGTTTCGGATAGATGGGCACGTAAGCATCGCCCGCCCATCCTGTACCCAGCACGCCCACGTATGCCATAACGCTGCGTGAGGCAAGGATCCCGACGAAACGGCGCGGCCTCGGCGGCCCAGTCCTCAGCCAGGATGCGAGTCGTTGTGCAAGCGCGTTCAGTTCGCCGTAGGAGAGGCTTTCTTTCTCAAGCGACACCGCCAGCCGCGAGCCGTTGCGTCGCGCGTGCTCGAATAGCGGGCCCGCCAGGTTATAGTTCACGGAACTCATCTCTCCTCCGATTACCACCCGTCCATACTCAGCGGTAACTCGCCATTATGCGCGGTTTCATCACCGGATTGGGCGTTAAGCTCACCGGGCGCTCGTTACGAAAGTAACCTTAGCCCGCTTACCTTCACCTTGGCGACGATTAGTGTTGCCGGAGAAACTCCTTGATCTTGGCACGCGCGATCTGCGAGGGAAGATTGTTCCAGATCAGGTCGAAGTTGTGGTCGACCCAGGGAAGATAGTAGGTTTCGTGATAGGCGCCGGCTTCCGTCAGAGCTTTGTCCAGAGCTGCTGCCTGTGCGACCGGCACGATGCGGTCGGCCTCACCATGGATGGTAAGCGTCGGTGGCGCTTCGCCAGTGATGTAAGTTAGCGGAGACAGTATTTTGTAGCGGTCAGGAAACTGCGATGGTGGACCACCGATATAAGTCGCGATTTGCTGGGGTAGAAAAGACTGGCTCCCGGTAGTTAGGTACAGCGATGCCATATCGGTGGCGCCATATATGTTAATGACAGAGCGAACCCTCACCTCCGGCGCCTTACACGAGGGTGGGAGTTCGGGGTCTCCCATACTGTAAGCGGCCAGTAAGGCAAGATTTGCACCAGCGGAGTCGCCCATCAAGGTGATGCGCCCGGCGTCAACATGGTATTGCGCCGCGTGGGTCGCAACCCAGCCAAGAGCACATTTCACATCACCGACCTCGTCCCGCCACTGTCCAACTGGCGGCATACGGTAATCAACATCAAATACGTCGTAACCTAGACGGTTGAACCATTCGTTCCAGTCGCTAAGCTGGCCTCGGCCGCCCTGAACCCATGCGCCACCATGGAGCTTAACTATCGCAGGGTGCAATTGATCACCTTGCACATTTCCCGCCGGCCAAACATCCAATGCCAGCCTGGAACCATCCGGTAAGATGCCATAGATAATGGTTTTGTCCGAATCACGGTAGGAGTGGCTGGCGTGCGACACGAGCATGAAACTCAATGAAACTGGAATATTGTGCTGCCTGGCCCATTGCCAGAGGACAATGGTCGGCCACAAAGCGATAACCAGGCTCAACGCTGCTGACAAGGCAAATAATCCGGTGGCAAGTCTCACCCCGCGGCCTTGCGCGATAACGCAAAATACTATTGCCAGCAGCGCAGCAAATATGGCCTCGGAGGGCAGCATGAGGCTAGGATTCCCGAGCCTGCCCAGTCCTGTCATTTCAACTGGTTTCAGCATGTAATAGAACGTCACGACCACCCGGATTGCCCACCAGAGGCCAATCGCGGTAAGCAGCCACGGAAAGATGCGCTGCAAAAGCCGACTCTGCGTGCCATCGACGTTTGCCGGAGTTGCTTCAGGCGCGGTGCCGGGTACTGGTGATGCGGTGGGCTGGCGAGGCATAGATCGGAGCCAATCATTTCTAATCAGGAATCATTCCTAATCGAGAAGAGTGAGACTGGCAATAACCTCTGAGGCTTCGGGGTAAGTTTCGCACAATCATACGCCCGAGCGGTTACCTCGCCGTGGTTTTTTGGAGCTGCCAACGCGTCAGTAAACATCAATGCGGAGGTCTTCTCGCCTTTGCGTGGCAAGTTCGGCGTGTATCCTGAACCTGGCTTTGCAAATACGCCGTTGTCAACGAGCGGACACTTTGAACACGGGAGTATTTTGTTGGGTATCCTGGTGACGGGCGGAGCAGGTTACATCGGCAGCCATGCGGCCCGGGCTCTAAAGCGCTCCGGCTATGAGGTTGTGCTGTACGACAACCTGTGCACCGGTTTTCGTTGCCTGGCCGAAGGCTTCGAGCTGATCGAGGGCGACATTGCTGACGTGGCGAAACTGCGGTCCGCGCTGGCCCGCGCCGATGCCGTCATGCATTTTGCTGCTCACTCCAACGTGGGAGAGTCGGTGTCGGACCCTCGCAAGTACTTCCGGAACAATGTAGCTGCAGCCCTCACTCTCTTGAACTCGGTAGTGGACGCAGGCGTCAAGGTCTTTGTTTTTTCCTCAACCTGTGCCGTCTATGGCATCCCGGCGCAGGTCCCCATCACCGAACAGGCGCCGCGCCAGCCAGTCAATCCTTATGGGACATCAAAACTTTTTTTCGAGAACGCCCTCGACGCCTACAACCAAGCTTACGGACTCCGTTCTGCGCAGCTGCGTTATTTCAATGCGGCCGGGGCTGATTGAGAGTGGTGAAATTGGCGAGCTTCACGATCCGGAAACGTCACTTGATTCCGCTGGCGCTCGCCGCTTGCACTGACAACGGGCCCGAGCTGCAGGTTTACGGGTCAGATTACCCGACTCCGGATGGCACGTGTATTCGGGACTACATTCATGTTAATGACTTGGCAGATGCCCACGTCCGAGCACTGCAGCATTTGCAAAGTGGCAGCGAGTCGCTGGCAGCGAATCTCGGCACGGGGCACGGCTATTCTGTTCTCCAAGTGATCGATGCGGTAGAAAGGGTCACGCAACGCCCTGTTCGTCGAAGGATCGTATCGCGACGGACAGGCGATCCTCCGGTCCTAGTGGCAGATCCTTCGCGGGCCCAAGCGGTGTTTCGGTGGACACCAAAACGCGATCTGGATGAGATCGTATCAAGCGCATGGTTTTGGATGCAGAAAAGGCGCGGACCGGCGATGATGGATGGCAGCCAGTAAGAACTCCCAGCACGGGTCTGCGAAGCGAATCTCGGCCCTGGAGCTGCTCTCTGGAGGATTTAACGGCTGCCATGCAAGCTCGCATGGCACCTTGCGCAGAGGCTAATGAGATTATCTGCGACATCGTTTCCAGAGTGACTTCGGAACTTGATGTGGTGCACCTGCAAATGTTCCATGCTGCCGCACACCTGGCAGCGCCAGCCATCGCGCTCCAGAACTTGTCGGTGCAGCCTGCGGTAGGCTTCGGAATCAAGTCGAACTCGCGGCTTCTTCGGGCGCGAATTGTTCACGAAGCCCCACCGCTGATTTCGGAAAAGAAGGTCTCTTGCTGAGTCGTGGGCAGCAATTTGTAATAGCGGGACAGCGACTGCAGCAGTATCTCCGGGTCGTTGCCTTCGATCGTAGGCGCCCGCCAGGAAGTCCGCGCAGATCATCTCCAGGCAGTAGCCGCGGGACTTGTCCGAGCCCAGCATCAGTGCCTGCGGTCTCGATTGCCCGCTCAATCACCGGTATCTGGCTCTTGTAGACCTTGAAATAGATCAGCTCCGCGGGTTCGCTGTCCTTGCCAGTTAGTTCCTTTTCTACCTCCCTCTTGAATTCCTCTTTCGGCATCGTCCGGGCTTTGTGCAACCAGGTTGCACTTTCGAACGCTCGCCCTGCTTGCGGGCCAGTTTCGCCAACTCCATTCCCTTTGTCCAGCCTACCTCCTTCAGTTCTTTTCTCACCTGCGGCGGCAGCTGCTCGTGGATCGACATCAGGTAATAGGCTTTCCGTCTTGGACTCCGGAAAACGACGCTCCAAGAAATCGTCGAACGACTTCAGGTTCTCCAGCCGCCAGTACTGGCCGGCCCGCACTTCGCACAGGCACTTGCCGAGTTCGACGAATCGGGTGTCGCGCTCGTTTTCGTGCTGTGCCTCCCAAGCCAGGATCGCGTCGATCCGGCTCAGCACCGCTTCGGCACGGCGGCGATTCAGCTTTGGCGGCATCGGCGGATACCTAGTAACCAAGTTCGTCAAACAGACCAAGGTCAACTCCTGGCTTGCGCACCAGCGCGGTCTCCACGAGATCGCGCTGGTCGAGGCAGAGCCCGACAAAGGGACAAGTTGTGCATGGATTCTGCGGAAAGCGGATGCCGCTGTGCGGCAGGAACAACCCAGACTCGATTCCGCCGAACGGTGTCTTCCACCAGCGTTTGAAATTCGTTTCGCTGTTCTTCGGTGATGGTCGCCCGCAGATACTGCACCTCGACCGCGCGCTTGCGTACGAAAACGACCTGGGCGACTTCATCGATGCCGGTCATCCATGAGTAGCAGATCAGCTGCGGATCTAGTCCGGTGATGCCGACAGGTTCCTCCGGATATCGGGCCGAAGAGGTCTTCCACTCCAGTACGCAGGGCGTGCCATCCAGTTCGCCAATGGCATCGACGAAGGAGACAAAATTGCCGCCTGAGCCGAGCGGGCGAGTGAACTGAATCTGTTGCTGGGTTTTGGGCCGGCTGAATCTGAACTCGTCCGTCCTGGACGAAGCGTTCGAGCAGATTGCACGCCTTGCTGCAGCATGCTGTCCCAGGTTTCACGCGCCGGATAAAGCACGTCCAGCTGCTTGTAGGCGCTCCACTGCTCGAACAGAACCGCGCCTGGATCCTCATGACGGAACAATGCGGCCACGGCCTGCTCAAAGGCCCGGCCGAACAACATGGCGGCTCGTTGTTCTTTCTCCTGCCACCATCCAGATAACGGTGACGATAGCGGCGCGGGCAAGTCAGGTATTGAGAGATCTGGGTGTAGCTGTAGGTCATTACGACACCCTCCTCTTCCCTGCCCCGGTCGAGTTTCGCAGGTGGCGGAACTCTTAACCCGGCCGACAGTTCCTCCCACTGGCTGGCTGGAGCGAATCCGTCGAAATTAACCAGCGAGGCACCGTTCACCACCGTGTGGCTGATCTTCACCACGCCGACCAGACCCGCGCAGGGCCTTCTCGTCGATCTCATCCCGGGTCAGAGATTCCGGATCGTAGAGAAAGTCCCGCAGGAACCAGCCCAGCTTCCACATGGCCTTCGTGGTGCAGTAGAGCCGGCTGACGAGGGGCAGGCCGGCAAATTGGCTTGGGCTCGAGAATCGACAGCCGAAGTACATAAAACGGCTTCTGCGGGTGCCAGCGGTGCTGAGCATGATCGAGACGGACGAGGAAGATGCCGTCGGGAACTGCCGGGCGCGAGTCCTCGACGCGTAGCCGAGATTCCGGGTAGGCGCCGCTTCATGCGACCACCTCCTGATTCGGGCGTGCGTAACTGTTGAGCTGGCAGAGCAAAGCGGCGCGATCCTTCTTGGCCGATTCTGCCAGCTGCTGGACGAAGCTCTCGACTTGCTCGCGGGTGGCGTCCTTCAAAGCCTTTGTGCCGCAGAAATCGACGGCGTAGGCCTTGACCAGTTCAGGATCAAGCTTGTGCTGACGGATGATCTGGCAAAGCGGTCGCGCACCTTGTGACCCTTGCCGTGTAGCCGTTGCCGTTGATATTGCTCGAGTCCTTGGCGGGACTGGGGTGCACTTTTGGCGCAGTCGAAGAACCAGTCGGCAACGGGACGGTCCCGATCTCCTCGACCGAACAGATGCCGACGCCGTATGCCTTACGGAGTGCGCGATTGACTGCCCGGGTTTCGGCCATCCGCATCTCGGCGCCGCGGACACGGAGCGAGACGTTAGACGGATCGGCGTCGCCGTAGCCGACGAAGCCGGCCGAACCCTTCGACGGATACACCGTCGCTTTCAACACATAGCGACTGGCTGCGGAATCACATAGCGAATCGACGGCCTCAACTTGGATGCCCCGGCATCTCTTACGACGGGACAAACGAAGTAAGCCCAGTGTGAGTTACGTACCACGAGTTATTCAGTAATTGGAGCTCGCCGTTTCGAATGGAGAAATGGAAATCTCGGGAGAGGCTTTCCAGCGACTGCGTCTGCCGTTTATCAATGGCGTGCCCAAGTAATCGACGCGCCAGCCGGACATTTTCGCGCAGAAGATCGGATCAATTTCTCTGTTTTGCGTGGCGATTTCGATCGTGAGTTTCGGTCATGAAAAGCTCCTCGGCTGTAGTCTCGAAGGTGCAGAGGGAATGACCAATGGGAACGCTTCACCTGCTGCGGGACTGGGACGGAGGACCGCGCTAGTCCTCAAAGTGGTGCCGGCAGACAGAGTATTTTGCCGGTGGGAAGCTGAGGTCATAGGTCACGCCAGTGCAACGACATTCCCGCTTCCTGCGCGCCGCAAGTCAAGCAGTATTCGCGCGGAAATACCTCTTTATCGCAAGAAAATAGCCCCAAAGGGGCGCTTTTCCCTGGTTTCCCGCACGATTATCCAGTTCACGGCCCAGAGAAGAGGCAGCGGTCGGCGTCATCACTTGGTGTCGCACCGTGAAGATCCACGGCTTCGGTAAGAATGACTTCTGCTACCCATACATCCCGGCCGAGGCCTGAATTAGTGACTTTGTGGCAGGATCTGTTTGCCCAAACCCTCACCCAAAGCTCCGCGGCAATCTGATCTACTGACAGCATAATTGTTGCTAAATACATCCCCTTATCTCGGCAACCGTTCATTCCCAACACACGACCTAATGTGTCGGCGTCAAAGACATTAACGGTGCCCAGGAGGAGAATCCGATGCGGGAGTGGACGCCGCAATCTCATCTGCAAGAAGCGTTTGGCCAAGAACTCTTTCGACTAATTGACCAGTACCTCAGCTTTCCTGATGACGCCACTCTCGGCAAGTTTGTCCATACACTTGTGGTGTACCAACAGACTAAGGCGACCCTGGAGACTGCCGCGAGTACACTCGTCATGCAAATGAGCAGGTGGATATGACCGAAGAACAAAACCAGTGTAGGTGACAAAGGATTACGGCTAACACTCGCGCCCCGCGCTGAAGGACGATACCAGCAACGAAAATGAGTCAGCCTGCACATCCAGTTCGTAATCTGTGCACTCGCCCCTCAGTGATCGCTTCAAAAGCGACCAACCGTTCATCGCGGCGCATGATGATCTCCAGCAGTTCTTCGGCGGCGTGAGATGCAGCTTACGCGTTCCCAAGTCATCGATGATGAGCAGCGGCGCGGTCACCA
Organism: uncultured Acidobacteriaceae bacterium; assembly: GCA_963713465.1. Taxonomy (GTDB): domain Bacteria; phylum Acidobacteriota; class Terriglobia; order Terriglobales; family Acidobacteriaceae; genus Bog-257. Next base: position 79,596 of record CAVQLZ010000010.1, on the reverse strand, counting down.
GGAACTCCATGTTTCTCGCAACTGCTGTGGCAAGCCCCAGCAAGGAGAGGTCGGTGTGCGCAGCATTTTGGGCGTTCTCTCTTTGGCCAAGAAGTACGGCACCGCCGCGGTCGATGAGCCTGCGCCGCTGCGCTGGACATGGGAGTGCAGGAATACGGCTTTGTCCGCCGTTATCTGCGCAGTGGTGTCCGCTCGGGGTGGTCCTCTTCTTTAATGTGGTACCAGCCGCGCTTCTGGCGCACGTGTTCGCGCAGCAGTTGACCGGTCTTGGGGTAGAGCAGACGAGCATGCAGCTCATCCCATTGCACTCGCAGCACGCGCCCGATCCAGCCAAGCGGTGCGCCATAGAATGCGGCCTCGACTTCGACGTAGCCATCCAGATGAACGATGCGCTCGCCGTGCCCCCATTCCCGCCAGAGACGATTGATTCGCCCTCGGCAAACCTTTTCGCGTCCTGCTGCCGTTTTGGGATGGGATTTTGGCGCGCAGCAAGGCACAATCGGCACAATGCAAGCAGTGCCGTAGGCACGGCGTAGCTTAGTCAATCGTAACGACTCACCGTTGGCAACAGCGCATCATTGCAGGAGAATCTGTTCTATACGGCAGATGGCCTCAGAAGCCAATCTCAACCCAAGATATGCCACCCGAACCTTTTCGGTCGCCGCTTTGTCGCCCCATTGGCTCGATGCAGTTATTCGGCAATCCGCAGCATCGATTATCCTTTAGCGGAATTCATCGAGCGGCTGCCGCTCGACTGGGTCTTACAGAACGCTGATGCCACATCCGGTCTTTTCAATTGTTCCCCCATTGAGTTACGATCCAAAGCTTGCCGATTTTCGACTCCCCGCTGATGCGAATGCCTTCGCTCTTAAGGAAATTAAAGATCATCGAAGGACAAAAAGGATTACGCTTCCAGCCTCCAATAGGGAACCTCACTCTTCGCAAAGTAGCGGAATGCGTCCGGGCCGTGATCGTGCATCTTCAATGGTTTTTCCTCGCCACGCTGTGCCGCCTTCGCGTCCCAAGCGTAAGTCTGCAATTCCCGGACCGTGTTCTGCGTCGTCTGCCGGCAGAATCGCACCATGCGCTTATTCAGTACCATGGAAACGATTCGAATACCATCACTTACATCGTTGTCTGCATCCACGTGCCAAATGCCGCGCTTGGTCATCTCGGCTTTGAAGGACGCTGCCGACGGGTCGATGATTACCTCTGGCATTGCGGCTGGGCCCGATAAATTCAGCCAGATCCTCGGCATACTCAGCATCGGTTTTCTGCCGCATCTGCTTTGCGGAATCCCAATAATATTCGCGAACGACCCAACAGATCTTTCCGTCATCGTAGATGTCCAGGAACACCATGGGATTGGTCGTCCCATAATCAACTGCAATAGTGCGTAGTTGATGCCCGCCCCGAGCCCGAAGTCCGACCGGCTCGTCTTTGAGGTCGTAGAGAAGGTCCTCGGACCAGGAATCCTTGTAGATCGCCCCTTCCGCTACAGCCCACAAACCTTGAATGAACCGCCTGTAGAAGAATCCGGTGTAGAGTCGCTCCTGCGTTTCGATGTATTCCGGGGCGAGATTCGGGTTGTCGGCCATGGTGAAATGCTCGGACCACAAAATCCTCTGGTCTCTCAGCTCCTGGTTGTCGAGGTATTCAGTTTTCAGCCAGTGGTAAGGGCTGTCCGGGTTAGTCGTACCGTAGAGTCGTGAGCCCGGGGGCGACATCCGGCTAAGCAGCATCTGAAAGAAGCTCTGCGGCATAACGACTAAGTTCATCACAGAGCGCAACCCCGACAGTTAAGCCACGAATATATCGCTCCGAACCCTCGTCCTTGGCGCCGACGACCAGCCACTCGGCACCGCAAAGCCTCAGCTGGCCGGTGTTCCGGTTGTAGCAGTAATTCCGCGGGACCGACGAGATCGAACAGATCGGAGAGAACGTTGTTGTAAACACTTTGCTTCGAAACCCCGGTAAATAGTTTGCGGCCGCCCACGTTGTAAGCACAACAGTAGAGCGCCTTCGCATGATGGCACCAGGTCTTCCCGCTGCGAACTGCGCCCTCAAGGATGTTGATCGGCCAGTCTTGTTCCGGCGGTCGCATTGCAAACCGCTCAGCACGGGACCCGAAGTTAAGAGTAAGCATTCTGAACCTGTCTAGGGCTGGCTGGGAGTGCCTTCTTGCGTTATTTCATGCACCGTGTGATCACCTTGGAAGCCGGCTTCGCGCTGCTTCGCCATGCTGGAGGCTCCACTGAGCCGTTGCTCCGTCCTCATTTGCCGTCCCCGCCAGGTTTCTCATCATCGATCGTCCGATCTTGTCTCCTTTCGACGGCCATGTTGCGGGCGTGTTTCGCGCGAAATTCATGCAGCAATGCGCCGAGGTTGTCGCTCGCGTCGGACGGCTGAACCTTAAGCAAGTTCAACACTAAGGCTGCAGCTTTCGGGTCGCCCTTCGCCGCGCTGTTGATGTGCTGCTTCAAAATCGCTTCCAGCTTCGAGATCTTGCGACGTTTACCGCCTTCTTCGACCATCGTGACCAGCGCGAATAACTCCTTTTCCAGCGCCTTTGACAACGTCGTTACTCTCTTAAGCCGCCCTTTAGGGTTGCCCGACTGGCCAGGCTTGAATTGGGTGTCGTGCGGTGGCTTTCTTATAACCGATCTCCATATTGCGAACGGTCATTCCATTCCCATGCGGGCTCTCCAATTCATCTGCCACGTCATTGAACCGCTTTCCCACTGACGGCGTGGATCGCGTAGTCGCCGGTATAGCGTTGCCAACGTTGGATAGCGGTATCGACATAGATCGGATCGAGTTCGATCCCGTGGCAGACGCGTCCCGTCCGCTCGGCCGCAATCAGGGTTGACCCAGAGCCCAGGAAGGCGTCGAGAACCCGGTCGCCACGTGACGAGCAGTCGAGCAGCGCATCCGCCACCAGTGCCACGGGCTTGACGGTCGGATGCAGAGCCAGGAGGTTGCCTTCGTCAGTTTGCTTCGAGAGGGTGTTTACGCCTGGGTACTGCCAGACGTTGGTGCGGTTGCGGCCATATTTCCCGAGTTGAATGTTATTTCGATGCTTGCCTTTGCCATTCCGAAATACAAAGATCAGTTCATGCTGCGAGCGATAGAAAGAACCCATTCCGCCAACGTTTTTCACCCATACAGCAAGATTGAGAAACGAGTCGTACACTTGCTTGCCGGCGGCCAGGAACTCGCCGGTGTGTCGCCAGTCCGCGCAGATAAAGTGGACCGAACCGGTTGTGCTGTAGAGGGCTAGAAGCCGCATGCTCGAAGTGAGAAAAGAGACGAATTCGGATTCGCTCATCTCTCCCGAGGCCATGATGAATTCGCGATGTCGGATCGAGCCATTGCCACAGGCATGTCCATTAATATGTGTATTAAAGGGAGGGTCGCAAAAAACCACATTCGCCTGCCGGTGCCCCAGCAGGTGCGTGAAGCTTGCCTGCTGCAGCGAATCGCCGCATAAAACACGATGCCTTCCCAGATGCCAAAGATCACCGAACCTGGTGATGGCTGGCCCCATTGTCTGCGGCAAGGGTGCTTCTGCATCGAGGGACTGTGCGTTTTCAAGCAGAATCAGATCAACTTCCGCAACCTCAAAGCCTGTAATTGCTACGTCAAAATCAATAATGGTCAGCAAGTGTTGGAGCTCAATGCCCAGGATCTCCTTGTCCCAACCAGCCAGTTCAGCGAGGCGATTGTCGGCAATGATGTAGGCTCGAAGTTGATCTTCAGTGAGATGTTCCAAGCAAATGGTGGGTACTTCGGTTAGGCCCAGAAGCTTGGCCGCTGCTACCCGGCCGTGTCCCGCAATGATACGGTTCTGTTTATCCAGCAAGACGGGGTTTGTGAAACCAAAAAGCTTAATGCTGTCCGCGATTTGGCGAATCTGACGGCGCTTGTGTTTTCGGGCATTTCTGGAATATGCGGTTAATGCCTCGATGGGCTGATAAACGACTGACAGCTTGTAAACAGGTACCTCCGTCATAACCTCTCCTCGTTCTGCGCACTACCGCGACTTGCGTCGTGCCTTGCGCGAGCAGGTCAGCCAAGCAGTCGCATTGATTTGTGCTACAGGACGAGTGTCACTTCAGCAGGTAGCTGCGCATAGTCCTCAGATTTGTTCCTCGGCAGAATCGGACAAGGAAAGAGACTATCCAGTCAGGTTTTATGAGGGTATTCAGCAGCCACTAGAAAGTTGTCCACAATTATGCGTGGACAAATCAGCCTTGGAAGAAAACACCTATTCAGAGACTTCTCGTACCGATTGCGAGCCAGATACAGCCGGCGTCTAACGTGTCAGGCAAAACGATGGTGACCAGCAGCTGCATAAAAGGTCTTGATTGGGTTGTGCGTATGCTTCTGGTTATAAATGGCAATCCTCTTCCACTGCGTCGGTTGTAGCTCCTCTTTGAGCGTGAAGCCTTTCTCATCAATCGCTTCTGCTATGTGCAGCAGAGCCGCCTTGGAAAGGTGCCGTTTGTTCCAATGGCGGCGGTAAGGCCACCGGCGAATTCATCAAAATCTCGCAGTACTGAACTCTTCGGTTCACGTACCACCATGTTGAGTCCGTCATCGGAGATCCACCAGACCATGCCGTCGTAACTCTCCGCGATTTCGTCCAGCAAATCTCCAATTGGGCCGAACCCTATATACCCTCGCGGTAAGTTAGCTGTCGTCAATCGCTCTGACAGCGCTTCTATCGGAACTGACACTTGAGCTGAGCTTGCGATGTGTTCCACCACATCACGGGGAGAGCAAGGTCTAGATAAACTCATAGACACGCGATTAAGAACAGGAAAATAGCGCAGTGCCGCAGACTTGCTGGAATCTGCGCAACTGTAGCGAAACCACAATGGACTTACAATAAGTTCGTTAGGGGTTAACATTTTACCTCCTCCGATCAAAATGACAATTTGATGTGTCACTCACTCATAAACCGGAGCGCTGTAAGCTCTTTGGATATTAGCTTGCACTTATTTTTGCATCATGGATGGTGGAAAAGATGGAAAATTATCCTTGAGGTGCCTAAGAAGGCAACATGCTTCCCGAGATTCGTAGCAACATATGAGGGCACGGCGGTCGGAGAAGTCTGAAGACGGCAACCAAGAGCAGTACGTGACGCAATAATCCGGCGGCGGGTATGCGGTCCGCTATCCGTGACGGCAAAGTTTTTTCGGAAATCAATTAATTCCCTTAAATACCTGCAAGATTCCCTCAAAGACACGTAATAATTCCCTGTTTACTTCTTGGCTTAGCTTCCTGATCGGGGACTGAACTCCCGCACGATCAAGGGATTACAGGATCGCGAGGGTAACTGCGCTTGCCAAATAGCGAAATAACCGTGTATTTTCCCTGTTAGCAGGGAATCTCTACAGAGGAGGGGTTAGCACGTGACTGCGGCCGCCGCCATGATTCAGAGAAACATCTGTCCCGCATGGCTATCCTGGTAACGGGCGGAGCAGGTTACATCGGCAGCCACGCGGCTCCGGCTCTAAAGCGCTCCGGCTACGAGGTTGTGCTGTACGACAATCTCTGCACCGGTTTTCGTTGCCTGGCCGAAGGCTTCGAGCTGATCGACGGCGACATTGCTGATGTGGCTAAACTGCGGCCCGCGCTGACCCGCGTTGACGCGGTCATGCATTTTGCTGCTCATTCCTACGTGGGAGAGTCGGTGTCTGACCCTCGCATGGAGCGGCCGGCCCGGCTCGCGTGAAACCAGCCGCCACAGACCCGAGGGCTAGGTTAGGCTACCCGAGACCTTGCTGAACTCGTTGTTGATGGAAGAAGCGAGCTTGCCCATGCCAATAAGTGCCCCCAGAGCGACGATCAGCGCGATCAGGGCAAACTCGATCAAGCCCTGTCCAGATTCTTCCTTGTGCAGATTCTTCAATATGTTTAGCATGTTTGTGGCTCCATAGTGCCCCATAAAAGTGGGTATGTGCAAACCTAACAGGAAGAGTGGGTACTCCCCAAAGAGAAAGCAATGACACCTGAACGAAAGTAACGGGCCACTCATCGTTACTTCGCTACGGCGGGGGATGTGGCCTAGTATTGCTCCGGCGCTCTCATATTCTTGTTGGCTGGGCATGCTGGAGAGGGAACAGTGACTCAGACTCGATGCGAACAGCTGCGGCAGATCGTGATTCTCCGGACTGGTGGGGTCGCCAATCCGCAGCTCGAAGCTCAATTCCGCCAGCGAGCGCTCGGACCAACGGGCCACGGAGAACAAATAGGGCACTCTGTGCGACACAAATTTTGCTGCCCTGTCACGGCTAGCACTGAATGCAAAAAGCCCGCAGCGGAGATTAGGAGGATTCGACCTGCTCAGGTTGAACCGAACTCTCGCTGCGGGCAGGTCTTTGAGCTTCAAAACGGGCGCGTTGCTTACATGGCCTACATCGCCGTGACCAATCAGACCTCAAGAACTATCGACCTAATCGACGTCGAGTTGCGGACGCCTTGGGACGACTCTCTTCTTCAATGGATAACGCCGGTCGATGTCAATTGGCACGACCCGGGAAAGCAAGGCAGCATAAACCGGGTTTATAAGTTTTCAAGTGACGACGGCCTAGAGCTCGCATACAACGAGGTTATCAACCACCTCTTGCTGGAGCGCAAGAAACTGCCAGGGACACGTCGGTTGGAAGGTTGGCTCTTGGGAGTCGGTGGCCTCATGCCTGTCGGACTGCGTCACGGGCAAGTAACGGAGATGCATCTCACCATTCTAGGCGCCTCCCACGCTGAATATTCAACGACCCTATCGCTTTGGACGGAACGCCTTCCGGCTCAGACGAAGAAGGCAAAGACGCGGAAAAGTCTTTTCGCAAAACCACAGCGAGAAGAGCATCTGCTGGCTGACAGGCAACCGAGTGCTGAAGCTGAATGCCCTTTGGGGACCAGCGTCGGACAGAACTCAGGAACTGTTGCTAGCCTTGCTCAGGATCCACGATCAGCTACTTCGACTAGGCGAATGCCAATATTCGAACGCGAGGATCCGCAACTTGAAGAGCAAGCGAGTACTTCGCCGGAAGAGGCCATCAGGCAGCCGGGCGCTGGCCGCGAGCATGACACAGACGCCTCACGAAGCACACCAGCGAGCCGCGTTGATTTGCTGCAGAATACGCCCTTCAGCGAAATGTTGAGCCACGAGGCTGAGCCTCTTGCAGGGGCCTCCAATTGAGAATGAAAGTATGTAACGCGAGGCGAGGTACAATATATCGCCTTACGATATAATTTGTCGTTTGCTGTTTTGGTTTGTTTCTTAGATTAAGGATTCAAGTATTGCGAAACGAACCCAACAAGTCGTTTGTTTATGAACAACAGTCGGCCCGTGAAAGAGCCCTTCGTGATACCGAAAAGTACCGGATCGGCTACGTACTGATACAACTCGAAACAGCCCATGACCTATGTGCTGGAGGAACCGGGTTGCCGCCCCATCTGGCGCGCCTCTCTAAGGTACCTTGGCTCGGTTACTGTCGTAACCACCGACCATCCAAAATGGCTCGACAGTGCCTATGCAGGCCACTATATTTGCCTCCGGACAGCTCCGCGACGGTGGCGAGGGCAGTTACTCCGGGAACGAATTCGCTTCGGCCCGCAGCCAGAACCAGGGCTGACCTCCGCCTCCCGACGGTTGCCGCTAGTTTTGTGAGACTCGTTGGCAACGAGGATCGTGTCCTTTTTGGGAGCGCGCAGGAGAAACGATTGCTCACCAGCTCAAGTCCCGCTGTCGCAAGCATTCGGTCAGCGACCCATAGTTCCCGCTTGGGATGGGTCGCCGCGATTTTCTCCTTCCCGGTTATGTGCATGTCATTGCTCATCGCCGTGATCTTTCACTACTCCATCCGAGGAATCGATGAGCCGGATATCTGGTGGCACCTGCGCAATGCCCGCAGCTTACTGCAAGACCACGTCTTCCTGCGCTCGGACACCTATACCTTTACGGCAGCGGGATCGCCCTGGATCAATTTCGAATGGCTTTCCGAGGTGCCCTATTATTTCGCTTACCATGCCGCAGGATTGAAAGGCATCCTGATGGTGTATTTCCTGGTCGTGGCGCTCATCTATATCGCGCTTTATTACCGTTGCTGCTGCCGGGACGGTGCCGACTGCAAGGATGCGGCGATCATCACCTTGGGAGCAATTTGCCTGGGTGGGGTTTCCATGGCGCCGCGCATGCTCCTGTTCGGCTGGTTGTGCCTGATGGGGCTGTTGCTGATCCTGGACCACTTCAAGCGAACTGGCCGCGGGCTTTGGCTAATGCCCCCACTGTTTGCACTGTGGATCAACCTTCATGGATCCTGGGTCTTCGGGTTCGTGATTCTGGCGGCAACCATTGTCGCCGGACTGTTCGAAGGCGAATGGGGGTTGGTTGTCGCCCAGCGCTGGTCCCCATCTCAGTTGAAAAAACTGCTGGTGGCTTCGGCCGCTTCCGTAGCTGCTCTTTTCATCAATCCCATCGGCTACAAGCTGGTGTTTTACCCGTTCGATCTGCTCTTCCGCCAGCAACACGTGATGCAATACATCGAAGAATGGGAGCCGGTGAACTTCAGCACCGGAAACGGCAAGTTGGCCATGATCTTGATCTTCGCCGTGCTGGCCGCGACCTTATTTTCCCGCCACCGCTGGAACCTGGACGACGCAATGCTAGCGGGCTTTGCTCTTTGGACCGCGCTGTCGCACGCTCGTTTCATGTTCTTTGCCGGGCTGATCCTGGCGCCGATACTGGCCCCCAGCCTGAAACTGTTTCCGCCCTATGAGCGGGAGTTGGACAAGCCATGGCTTAACGCCGCAATTATCGCGTCGATTCTCGCTGCGATGGTCTATTTTTTTCCGACCGAGGCGCACCTTCAGCAAAAGGTAGATGAAGTGTACCCGCGGGCTGCCCTCGAGTTCATGCAGGCGCACCATTTGCAGGGCCGAATTTTCAATCGCTATGGTTGGGGCGGCTACATGGAATGGAATGCGCCTGAGCTGAAACCAGGAATCGATGGCCGGGCGGACATCTTCGTCTACAAGGGGATTTTCATCGACTTTCTAAATGCGATGGGGGTAGAGAAACCTTTCGAAATCCTCGACAAGTACGGGGTCGACTATGTTCTGGTGCAGCCCAGGCAGCCGCTGACCTATGTTCTCGAGCACTCCCCAGCGTGGCGTGTTCTGTACTCCGACAGCATTGCCGAGTTGTTAGAACGCACGGCGCCCGGGGCGGCAGCGTCGTCCAAGCATTAGCGGCTGGGCCAGCCCGTGCCTACAAATTCCTGATGTCGGGTACGCGACGTACGTAGACGACGCCCGTCGCAATAGCAAGCACGACCAGGGTAACGAACTTGTACTGCCATGCCATTGCACACAAGTTGCCTAGAGCGCGCGCGAGTTGATAAGGAAAGCCTTTCAACGCCTCATACAACGTCTCATCGTGCAAAAACACGTCAATGCCAAGCGCATAAAGCAAGTATCCGGCAACCGCAGCGAGCGATGCGGCAAGGATTTTCATTGTCACAATTTTGTGCAACATTACAGCTCCTGTCCAAACCACCAGGGGTTAATTCGCATGCCCACCTTCGTCGCTCCTGGGCCAAGGAAACAGTGGAAACAACTCATGACAAGTGGCACAAAGATGACAAGACAATGAGTTATTTTATGTACTTAGCACACGAGTCAAGGTTGCGTCAATATAAAACTTAGGTGGCGTCCAAAAAGGGAAAAAGCTCGTTTTCCTGATTATTATTGGTTTGTGCGGGGCGCAGGTGTAAGCTGGCGGTATTACAAGATTCAGCGCCCAGCATCATGCTTGGTACCGGCAAGATACGGAAAGTTTTGCCGTTCTCTTGCGGCATGAAATTTTCGAATTGGCATTAAAATGCGATATTCGCTTACGTTGGTTACGCTGCTTGTATCAGTCACCTTCGGTTGGGGACAGGCCCCCACCTCTGAAGGGTGCGCCAAGAATGTTTCATTCGCCATCGCGGAGAACGGACAGCCGGTTCCTGCAATTCCAAAGTTTACGTTGAAGTGGATCGGGGGGAAGTCGCGCCAACAGGAGTTCGCTAACCTCTGTTTCTCGCAGGTGCCCTCGGCGACCCAGACCAATTACATCGTGGTTTTTTCCACGAATCCAAATGCATTCGACGGGCTCAAAGCGTCTGCGCATACTTACAAAAGCGCCACCCAGGTTCACGAAGGTAATGCGGCAGTTAACAGCTATGGGGGCACCTGGAGTTACGCCTACACCGGGGCTGCGCCCGCGGCCACCACGAATACGCTGGAACTGAAGCTCGACGACAAACCCAAGTCGCTGCAGGTGCGCGCCTTCGACCAGAGCGGAAGAACCGTATCCCAAGGCAGCCTGGAAACCTTTTCATCCCGCGAGAAGCTATTGGAGAAGATACTGGCCGACATCGAGAAAGATTCGCCGCCGCCGGAGAGCCGCAAGCCATTCGCGTCTCCGTTATCGGTGTACTACGTCAACTGCGATGTGGACGGCCAGCCCGTCTCCCCGGGTTTGGATCCGCTGCCTGCCGCTCACCTACCGCCGGCGCCGCCACCTCCTGTAGCCGCGGCTCCGCCTCCGCCGCCGAAGCCGCAACTCGATATTTGGTCTAGTCCGGCCGGCGCGGATGTTTTCCTGGATGGCGAGTACGTCGGCAAAACACCGTATTCTGCTGCGGTCGCTGCGGGTGAACACACCATTGACTTGCGCAAGAAAAACTTCGCTATCTGGCAGCGCAAAATCCAAGCTATGGCCGGAACGCGCAGGATCGGCGGAAACTTAGAACAGAAAGTCCTCGATCTGCAATAATCGCTTCCCCGTTTGGGTGGAACTAGACAGGCGTCCCCGGCAAGCGTTCGCGACGTGCGCCTGCGCCGATAGATCCGCGCTCTGCCAGAAGCGCGACGATCCGCCGTCCGTCCGAATGCGGGATGGGGAGCAAATTGAAAAGGAAGGCGATGAGGTTCACCCACGCGAAAGTGGGCAACACATCTCGCAGCGCGATCCAGAGCAACAGGTTGAACAGCGGGCCGGCAACGGAGATGCAGAGGTTTGCCCATCTTGGCCCCGGCTCTCGGACCGTATACAAGCCGACTCGGGAGAGGCCCACTTTTTTCACTTTGACCCCGCAAAACAACGCTGCCGCAATATGTCCAAATTCGTGAAGCAGCATCGCCGGGATGCCTAAAACCATTACCAAAAGCACGTCATTAGGGATCGTCATTTGAGGCAGACCTCACCGTTCCTGAGTTATTTGTAGGGGAACTTCTCTCCGGGACTTCCCGCGGCTCTCACAACAATCTGTTCGGCAACCGCGGCGTGCGACTTTAACCGCGGTCCGAACCTGCTATTTCGGATGGAGCTTTGAAAGTCAAGGTTGGCCCAGCCGTCTTAGGAAGCTTCGCGTCGCATTCTGACGGTGCGGAAACGTGTTCAGATCAGCTTGGATTGATGGCAGGAACGTGGCAGCGCGCGGTAGCACGTTTCGCGAAAGGGACTGCAGCGGCGCTCTACTTGATCAATGCGAGTGGTGAATTACAAAACGAGGGAAGGCACAGCTTTCGCCGTGCCTCCCTCTCCAGATTGCGACCGTTAGCTGGCCGCCTTCGCCGGCGTGTTCTGATCGGCGCGGAAGCGCAGTAGAGCCGCGATCCGGCCAATGCGGTCGAACTCCTCGTCATCAGGTATGTATACAAGTTCGACGCCGGTGCGGATCGCGTGCCCCACGATGGCATCGCCGATGTCGTCCAGTTGGGTGTTCTCTTTGCCGCAGACGGCGCACGTGGGACTGTCGTGCAGGTCCATGTGTCCGCAGTTATAACATTTGACCCCGGACGCACTGAAGCTCGATCCCACTAGCAGCGTGAGCACCTCGCCCAGTTCCAGCGAGCGCAGGACGCGTCGGAGTCCGATGGCTCCGCGGCCGTTGCGATGCGCTTCGCCGATCACCTCGCGAATTAGCGCCTGCTTCATATTGGCGCTGTATTCCGCCAGTTGCTGGCGCGCCATTTGCTTCACCTGCTCGGGGGTGGCGACTTTGGGGTCGATGCGGAAGCGCCCAATCAGATGCTGCCTGGCCCGCGACTGCAATTCCGGCTCGATCTCCGACCACACATCGTCACGGCAGCCAATCACGAGCCGCGCTTGCGTTTCACGCTCGAAATAATGCTCGATGTATTCGGCAATGGTCTTGAAGTGCTGCAGGGCTTCGTTCATTTGCTTGCGCTCGGCGTGCCCCGCGTCATAGCCGCTCCAGCCGTCGCTCTTGCCGCGCCTGGTCAGCTCATTGACGAAGTCCAGCTTTTCCCGGATGTCGTCGTTCACTAATTCGAACGCGCGCGCTTTGGTGCGATCAGCCAGCACGATGCAGGCGCGCTGCTCGCCATCCAGTACCGCGGCCAGAGGTTTCAGGCGAAAGCGCTGGCTCACACCAATCCTGGATTGCAAGAGCTGCGCGGGAATGTCGAATTCACGCCAGAAGCCTTCTTTACTGCAGGCAAAGATAGCCCTCGCCTTGCCGTTGCCATGCAGAGGATCAATCATGTTGGCGATACGCTCCAAATCGCCGCGCGTCGAGCCGTTCTTCCCGTTCTTCTCAGCCTCGCGCAGTGCACTGCGTATCATGTCCTTCACCTGAATGATTTCCTCCCGGTGGGACTTATTGAGGGGCGTCGAGGGCTGATAGTAAAACGTGATCGCGCAGCCCTCCGGCGACCGAAAATTAGCTAGTTCACGGATGTCATCGCGTGTGATCATTCCGGTTCTCCTGTCTTGCAGGTTGGATTACGATATGCCCTGGTCAGGCGCTTTTTGAATACTCCACGAGCTTGTTTTTTAGGGGATCTTGCATGGGCAAGGCGAGTTGTAGATGCTCGCGCGCCCGGCGAATGGCGGCTCGCACCTCCTCCACGGTGTGATTGGTGATATCGGCGATCTCGTCGAGCGTGAATCCCTCTACGGTGTAGAAGATGAACGCTTCCCGCTCGCTGCGTCCCGCGTCGCGTAAAGCCGACGACACCAGGCTGATCAGCTCGCGCCGTGCCGCCAGCTCTTCGGGATTATCGGCCGTAGGATCGGCAATGACATTTTCCTCCGGCGCATATTGGTCCGGCTCCTCGAATTGCAGGACAGCATCACTGGAGGGCTGAGGCTTCTCCTGACCATATGGGCTTTGACCCGGATCGCTGCCATCCGCTGCCAAATGGGCGATGGCTTCGATCGCCAGACGATGCATCCACGGCTCCAGCTTCATCCGCTCCGGTTTCTCATGCTCGCCCAGCGCGTTCGCAATGGTCTCATTGACCACGTCCTCGACTGCAATCTGGCCGGGCTGCAACTGGCCCTGGTCTTCGCGATAAAGCAGCTCGCGTTGAATGAAACGCTTCAAGCGCGGAAAGTTAACATCGATGTACTTGGAAATGTCCTCGGAGGAGATTTGCTCCGGCTTCACCGCAGCCAGCGTTTCCTCGAAGGGGACGGTCTCGACCACCGCCCGCCGCGGACCGCGCCGCCGCGGCCAGCTGTGCTGGTTGCGCAATAGCTCTTTGTGCTTTTTCACCTGCTCGGCGATATCGTCGAAAGCGATTTTGACCGCGGCGCTCGCCGTTGCGCTGGTCTCCTGCGATGCCATCTGCCCGGACGGCAGCCGTAGGTTCAGCGACACCCCGATACCCTGCCGGACGGAGTTCTCCGCGATGATGCCCTTCAGGTGCACCAGATCAGGGCGGAACACCTGCAGGTATCGCCCCAGCTTTTCTACTTGTTGATTAATTAGCTTTTCGAGGTCGGGTGTTTTGGAAATCTTGTAGCTGATATGGACGTTCATGCAACGCCTCTTCGGATGGAGCAACTTCCAGCCGTAGGTACCGTCCGCTTCTAACTGGGATTTTACTCCTCCTATTACAGAAGCAAGCAGAAAATGACGAGTTGCTTTGCGGCCGCGAGCCACATCGGAACGCGAGTAGCTGTCGCCGTCCGGCATATCGCGAAACCGGGTGCCCGTTCAGGCATCCTGAGCGGAAACCCGCAGCCGCGGACCGAGCCGAGGGCCCTGCTTTCTTGTGCCCAGGGCGCTCCCTTGCGATCAGCGTTCCGGAATCCTGACCTTCGCGTCTGGACGCTTCTCCAGGTGAATGCTCTCGATGAACCGCACCTTGCCCATGTTCAGCTTCATCACCAGAGATGTGGTACGCACGCCGTCGCCAAAGAAGCGCACGCCTTTCAGCAGCGGCCCATCCGTCACCCCGGTGGCGGCGAAGATGATGTTCTTGCCCGGTGCAAGCTCATCGGCCGTGTAGATCCGCTTAGGATCGCTGATCCCCATGTCCTTCATGCGCTCGCCTTGCTCCGGCGTATAGCCCACCAGGCGGCCAACCATATAGCCGTTCAGGCAGCGGACCGCCGCAGCCGTAATCACCCCTTCCGGAGCGCCGCCGGTGCCCATGACGGCGTGTACGCCCGAGCCCAGCATGGCCGCCGCAACTCCCGGCGAGAGATCGCCGTCCGAGATCAGCCGAATGCGCGCACCGGCCTTGCGAATCTCGCCGATCAGCTTCTCGTGACGCGGCCGGTCCAGAATGATGATGACCAGGTCTTCCACGCGCCGGCCGAGCACCTTGGCGATGACGTTGAGATTGTGCACCACCGGCGCTTCCAGATCGACCACTCCCCTGCACGACGGGCCCACAACGATCTTCTCCATATAGCAGTCCGGCGCGTGCAGCAGGCCACCCCCTTCCGACGCCGCCAGCACCGTGATCGCGCCGGGTGAGCCTGTCGCGCACAGGTTCGTGCCCTCGAGCGGATCGACGGCAATGTCCACCGATGGGTAGCTATCGCCGTCTTGCTTGCCCACCTTCTCGCCGATGTACAGCATGGGCGCTTCGTCGCGCTCGCCTTCGCCAATGACGATGGTGCCGTCCATCGGCACCGAATCCATAACCCTGCGCATGGCTTCGGTTGCAACCTCGTCGGCGTGCTTGCGATCGCCCTGCCCCATGGTCTTGCCGGCGGCTATGGCGGATTCTTCCGTGACGCGCAAAAACTCCAGCGCAAGATCGGTCTCGAAATTCTCCGTGGGAGCATGCGTAACGGGTTCTGCGATTTGCATCCTGGTTGCCATAGTTGTCTCCGTAGCGCGGCTTGCAATTGAGAGCTAGGAATGCGAATTACGCAAGCGCGCGTGACTTGGATGCGCGAAAACTGCCCTGTGAGCAACAGGCGGGTTTCCGCGCAAGCGCAAAGGATACACCCGCAGCGCTTGGGATTCGAGGACTTTCGTCACCGAGGGCCGGGTCGGTTAAAGACGGCTGCCCCGTTCTGGCCGGCATGGCCACGTCCTGCCTCGAGTGCGACCGAGGCGTTGATCCGCAGGTTAGCTTTCACCTCAGATACGGCAGCAGCTCCTTAAACGCCGGAGTGCCCGAGCAGCGCAGCAGTTCGTACATCATCATCTCGGTCGACGAGATCACCGCCCCCGCCGCCTGCATGCGCTCCAGACCGATCTTCCAGTTCCACTCCGCCCGCGAGCCGACGGCATCCGAGGCCACATGCACCAGGTAGCCTTCATTCAGCGCGCCCAATGCGGTTTGCATCACGCAGATGTGCGACTCCATACCGCACAGCAGCACGGTGTTGCGCTCACCCGGCAGCGACTTCAGACGGGCGCGGAACTGGTCGCTGCCGAAGCAGCCGAACTCCATTTTGTCGGTGCTGGGCACGTCGCTCAACAGCGAGGCAATGGCGGCGACCGTCGGCCCCAGACCTTTGCTGTACTGCGTGGTGACCATTATCGGTATGGACAGAATCTTCGCCAGCCGAATCAGCAGTTGCGAATTCTTCACCAGCAACTCTTTATTGAAAATCGGCGGCAGCAGCTTCTCCTGGATGTCGACCACAACCAGCGCGCATTGGGCGACTTCAAGCGGGCGCCGCGCAACCTCTGCGGCGTCGGGTGCGATGGCGATACTACCCAGCATGGATGACATAATCCTCTCCTGCATGGCGATTGTAACGCGCGAGACTTTACTGGAGACCGCTTGAGGCGCGAACTTTAATTGACGCTGCGTTCGCGAATTGACGCTGCGTTCGCGCTGACCATACAATCGAAGGGGCGCGGCGCAATCCTGCGCCACCCCAAACGTTTGTCGCGCTTTATCTCGCTGCCCCCTCGTTCAACGGCAGGACAGCTGACTCTGGATCAGCATATCGGGGTTCGAATCCCTGGGGGGCAGCCAAATCTTTTCAACAATTTCCGTCGTTTCCTCGTCCTGCTCAACTAGCTCAGGTTGCGCCTGGGTTGCATTTGGTTTCGGAGTTGTTTTCGCGTCCAGCCGATCAATCCACTTGATGTCCGCGCCAGGGATCAGGTGCCCGTAGATGTCAACCGTTACCTGAATCGAGCTATGGCCCATCTGCTCTTTCACCTAGGCCAGCGACGCGCTGCCCTGAATCAGCAGTGAACCGAACGTGTGCCGCAGGTCGTGTAGCCGGAACTTTCCCAAGCCGACTTTCTCCAGCGCCGGGTTCATGTACCGCACGGCGATGTTATCGGGTGCGATGATGGTTCAATCTGACCCAGACATCATGGCGGGCACGCCTGTGTTTCGTGGGACGAGCTCAGGATTTATCGCATGGTGGCCAAAATGGCAGAGGAGACTAGCGTGAGAAGTTTTACGGGGCAGCCGTCGCTACCCCGTGCCACTTCGGCAGCTGAGTCGGCGCTCAGGTTGCGTTCCCGCAGAGCCCTATCCTCCGCTCAGCCAGCCGAACCATGCAATACAACCACGTCGCCGCGCAACGATTTTTCATCAAACGGCGCATACCCCCTTAACTTCGTGTCTCACGCCAGGGGTTCACTTCACGACACCCCTCTCCCTTCGTCCGACCGGACCAGCAAGCTTCCTGCGTCCCGGTGCCGCAGAATTAACCGTCAACTGGCGATACCTGTTTACCCCAGAGCGGACCTACGGGGTCCGCAGGAAGCCGTGAAACACCCCGTTCGCATCCTGGAGGAACCCGGCGATCTCCCCAAACAGGTTGGGAGTTGTTGGAATGGTGCCCTCCTGAGCGGAGCTTTTTGACGCCCCCGGAGCGTCGAAGGTGGTGATGTCGCCGGAAGGACTCCGCACGAAGCCGTGATTCACACCGCTCGAGTCGATGTAATTTCCCACAATCTCCCCGAAAAAGTTGTTGCCCTCAGGCTCGGTGCCTTGGCCGGCGCCTGTTCCCGCCCCCTGAACGTCGAAGGTGGTGACGTCGCCGTTCGCAGCGCGCACGTAGCCGTGAAACACGCCGTTCGAATCAATATAAGGTCCCATGATCACCCCCAGGTCGTTGATGCCTGAGGGCTCGGTGCCCTGGCCGGAGGCCGTGCCTGCGCCCGTCACGTTGTATTCGGTGATGGTGCCATTCGCAGCGCGCACGTAGCCGTGAAGCACGCCGCTCGCGTCGAAGTAGGTTCCCGTGACCGTCCCCTCCAGGTTGATGCCGAGCACCTCTGCGGCAAGGGTGAATACCGAGCCCGGGGGATCGAATGAGGTGTAGGTGCTATAAGGCGGGGCGGTCACGAAGCCGTGAGACACACCGCTCGCGTCAGTGTAGTTTCCGGCGATATCCCCTTCCAGGTTGATGTTCGTCGCGAAAGTGCCCTGGTTGGCGCTTGTACCCGCGTCCGGTTCGTTCAAGGTGGTGAAGGTCCTGTAAGGCGGAGCGGTCACGTAGCCGTGAATCACGTTGCTGGAGTCACGGTAGAAACCCGCAATCACCCCCAAGGCGTTGTTGCTGAAAGCGTAAGTGCCCTGGCAAGTCTGGGGGACAAAACAGTTGGCACCGATGTCGGCTGTGCCGGCGCCCGGAGCTTCGAAGGTGGTGAAGGTGCGGGGCGATGTGCAGCCCGAAACGCAGACGAAGGTGTGAACCACGTTGTTTGAGTCAGCGTAGAATCCCAGAACCGCCCCCTCCAGGTTGATGCTTAAGCCCGAGGAGCCCTGCCCGGAGCTTGTGCCTGCGCCCGGAGCCTCGAAGGTGGTGATGTGTTGAGCGCTTGCTAAACCACATGCAAGAAGTAGGACGCTTACTATTTTGCAAAGCTGCTGCAATCGATTCATAACTCCTCCTGAGTTGATTTGAAAATGAGTGGTCATACGGGAACTCCTTGGAAGCAGTGGCTAGTGTTTCGTTGCTTTGTTATTGGTTTGGAGACGGAAGGCGTTTCTGCTGCCGACTCCGCCTACTTGGCGATACCGCTGAGTCTCTCCCGCCTTGGCTTCGAGCCAGGCAGGAGAAATTTCTCGTTTTAGCCGAGAGCTGCTGACATCAGATTCATCTCTTCTTCTGTGCAGCCGACCAGTTGGTTTTGTTCGTCTCAAGCAAAACTTCAAGGCCGCAGCCTGACCAGGTAGCCGTACGGCAGATGCGCGATCCTGGCGATTCACGCCGCGTGCCTACTCGGCGCGGTCTGATTGTTAATGTGCAACCCGAAAACAGAAGCATGTGGTGCCGCGCATGGCGTGTATGTAGGCATTCAAGCTGCCATCAGCTTCCGCTACAGGCCGCCTGACCTCAGCTTTAGTTACGGCATGAATGGAATCAGAGACGGACTACTCGCGGTGTAGTGCGATTTACACGAAAGCATTACTTGAAATCACGTTCGTTCGCAGATTTGATTGCCGAAAGCCGACGCACATCTACAGGAAATGGGACTTTAGCAAGGACAATTCTATGGGAAAAAGAAAACAACCTCGGAGAACAGTTACCGTTATGCAACTGGTTGCATATAACAACTGGTTGCGTTAGTAGTACTACAACTAGTTCTCGTCGTGCAACCAGTTGTACAATCATTCAGGCAAGCAGCGCCAAATTGGAATAGAGGCAAGTGTGCGCAGGGATCACAGGTCAGAGTGCGTTATGAACCGAATGGTCGAAACGTTTGGCGATCAGTGGACCCTGCTCGTCATCCGCGACATCATGTTCATGAACCGAAGGCATTTTCGCGAGCTCCTGACCAAGTCTTTGGAAGGGATTGCGTCGAATATTTTGGCCGATCGTCTTCACAGGCTTGTCCAGCAAGGGATCATCGTCAAGTCTCATGACCCCAGCCATAAACAGAAAGCCATCTACAGTCTTACAGAAAGGGGCATCGAATTGATGCCTCTTCTGATGGAGATGAATGCCTGGGGGCACAAACATTTGCCGGCCTCCAGGCTGAGGTTTCTAGCTCAGGCCCTGGAAGAAGGGGGACCAAAGCTGAAGGCAGAATTTACGGCTGAACTTCGCGAAACGCATCTTCCGAAGTCAAACGCCAAGAAAAAGACCCGGGGCCCGAGGAAACCTGCGCGTATTTTTGCAATGCAGAAGAAGCTTCAAGCGGCATTCGAAGCGGAGCTGGCTAGAAGGCAGCAATGAATCACGGCGCCAGATCCAGTTCGCAGGAACGCAGGCGAGGGCTTGGAGGTCGTCTAAGACAAATCTTATTTCGTTATTTGTTCGCCTCCAAGGCTGTCGACGATTTTGTGATGCTCGCGCCTCCAAAGTTCACCAGATTTTGCTAGCTTTCAACAAGCTGACAAGACGCGGCACATCACCAATAACTTAGAACCCCTTCTTGTTCTCACGTAATTCCGGTTTTCTTGTGCCGCGCACAGCATTTACGGTTAGTCCTCGACGTGGGCGCAAGTAGCTGAAAAGTCTGGTCGCTGAACCATAATGCACTTCATCCACCATCATCCACCATCATTCTCACTAACTTCTGTTTCCACAGCGTTAGCCCATCTGCTCTGTTCTGGAACTTCCATATAATTTTCCCGGAATATACTCAAGGAGCCTCTCCGTAATGTTGCCCTTTCTCTTGAACTTACGACTCTTCTGTCCCGACCTCAACCAAGGTCGTTCGGTTTTCACGTCTTGAAGAGGCTTCTCAGAGTTGGGACGAACCGCGCTCCGACGAGCGCGACTGCACTCTGGTTGATGGCGGGCTCGGTTTTGCTTTGGTGCAGCTTGGCTTGGGGCCAGTCTGCAGCGTCGCCGGCTCCGGCCAGAACCCTGCAGGGCGTGGTGAAATCGGGCAAGATTCCGCTTCCTGGCGCAACCGTCACGGCGTCGAATCACGCCACAGGGCAAAAAGTAGTCGGATGGACGCAAACCGACGGCAGCTACAAACTCGCGCTGCCGGGGGATGGCGAGTATGTGGTGCGGGCACAGATGACGGCATTCGCCACGGCCAGCTCGCGGGTGACCGTCAGCCCCTCTAATCAGAATGTGCGCGTTGATCTCGACCTGGTGCTGCTTTCGCGCGCCGAATCCGTGCCCGGCAATGCGCAAGCGAGATCTGGCGGCAATGGCGCTAATCGCGGATTCCAATCGTTGTCCGTGATTCAAGGTGAAGGCGGGAGCGATCAGGGAGTGAACGGCGCCGATTCGGTTGCGCCTTCCGGCATGCCCGTTCCCGGCGTGCCGCCAACCATCGCCACCGAGTCGGTCGCAGTTACGGGAACGAACACCCCGACACTGGCCGGAATGGCGCCAGACGAGTTGCGCTCGCGCTTCGGCGACAATCAACTCGGAGGGATTCCCGGCGCCGCTGGCGGAGCGCAGGGCGGTGGCGGATTCGGCGGCCCAGGAGGATTCGGTGGACGCGGCGGTGGTGGTGGCAGATTCGGTGGTCGTGGATCCAGCAACCAGATCCACGGTACTGTCTATTACTCCGCCAACGATGCCGCGCTGAATGCCGCACCGTTTTCGCTGACCGGAGAGCCTTCACCGAATCCCGCCTATCTCCAGCAGCGGTTTGGCGGCAATATTGGCGGGCCGCTGATTATTCCGCACCTTTACAATGGATCGAAGACATTCTTCTTCGTGCATTACAACGGCACGTTGGGCGACACTCCGTATAGCTACTACTCGACCGTGCCGACCTTGGCGGAGCGTGCCGGTAACTTCTCGCAGGCGCTGGTCAACGGAAAGCCCATCCAGATCTACGATCCCGCGACCGGTCTGCCCTTTGCCAACGACACGATTCCGGCCAGCATGATCAGTCCCGCGGCGGCGGGCCTGTTGAACTACATCCCTCTACCCAACCTGCCGGGAACGGTGCAGAACTTCCGCCTGGTCAGCGCGGCCAAGACGGATAGCAATGACCTGAATATTCGCCTGAATCAGGCGCTCGGCGGCGCATCGAGCACACGCGGCCCAGGCAGGTTTCGCGGCCCGCAGAACAACCTGACCTTCGGCTTCCACTATCACGAAGCCGACCAGACGTTGACCAATTCGCTGCCCAGCGTCGGTGGTCAAACCATCACGCATGGCTACGATGCGCCGGTTGGGTATATTCGCAGCTTCGGCCGCCTCATCAATACCTTCCGCGTGGAATACAACCTGAGCGAGATCCAGACGCAAAATCTCTATGCGTTCAATACCAATGTCACCGGCGATCTCGGCATCAGCGGCGTTTCGCAAAACCCGGCGAACTGGGGCCTGCCCAATCTGTCGTTCACGAACTTCGCCGGCCTTCAGGACACGCTGCCGGTTTCCAATCGCGATCAGACCGTCACTCTCACCGACCAGATGCTTTATTCGCACGGCAAACACACCCTGCGCTGGGGTGGAGATTTTCGCCGCATTGAGCTGAATACTCGGACCGCCAGCGATCCGCGGGGCAGCTTTGTTTTTACCGGGCTCAACACCGCCGAGACGATGAATGGCTCGCCGGTTCCGGGCACCGGCTACGACTTCGCCGATTTCCTGCTCGGCCTTCCGCAACAGACTGCGGTGCAGTACGGCACCAACTCCTCCGGCTACCATTTTCGCGGCAATTCGTGGGACCTTTATGCGCAGGACGAGTGGCGTGTGCGCGGCAATCTCAGCTTCAACATCGGTTTACGATACGAGTATGTGTCGCCCTACAGCGAGACTGCGAATCAACTCGTGAATCTCGATATCGCGCCGGGTCTCGCGGCCGTTGCTCCGGTGTTTCCCGGTCAAGTGGGAGCATTAACGGGAACGTCCTATCCAGAGACGCTGGTGAATCCCGATCACCACGCCTTCGCGCCACGAGCGGGGGTTGCGTGGAAGTGGTACGCCAATACGGTCGTGCGCGCCGGCTACGGCATCAACTACAACACCACTGCCTACGCAAACATCGCGCAGGACCTCGCTTTCCAGCCGCCGTTCTCGTTCACCCAGACCAATGTCGAGTCGGTGACCAATCACCTGACCCTGCAAAATGGCTTTCCCATTCCGCCGGTGAACACCGTCACCAACAATTACGCTGTGAATGTCAATTATCCGCTCGGTTACGTCCAGATCTGGAACCTCGATCTTCAGCAGACCATCACGCCGACGCTGGTGTTGAATCTGGATTACACCGGAACCAAAGGCACGCACCTCGATTTGCTGGATGCGCCGAACCGAACGCCGTTGGGCCTGCTCAATCCCGCTGTGCCCGCTTTCTACTACGAAGATTCGGTTGCCGATTCCAACGCGAATGCTGGCACGGTGCGCCTGCGCAAACGATTGGCGCACGGCATCTCGGTCGGCGGAACGTATACCTGGTCGAAGTCGCTGGACGATGCTTCCACCATCGGTGCAGGCTCGGCTTTGGTGAGCCCGAGTGGCACGGTCACCGGCCAGACACTGGTTGCGCAGAATCCGTTGAATCTGAGAGCCGAGTACGGGCCGTCCAGCTTCGACCAGCGGAACAAGTTCACCGGTTACTACTTGTGGGAGCTGCCGCTCGGTCACGACAAGCGCTGGCTCTCGACTGCAGGGCTCGCGCGAGATTTTCTCGGAGATTGGCAATGGAGCGGTGACTGGACCATTGAATCAGGGTTTCCATTCACTCCGCGCGTGTTGGGCGAATTCGGCAACGTGAATAGCGGCGTCAACGGAACCTTGCGGCCGAACCTGACGGGAGAGCCCATCAGCCTGTCGAATCCAACGATTGGCGAATTTTTTAATGTGGGCGCTTTTGTGATTCCACCGGCGGGACAATACGGCAACGCCGGCCGCAACAGCATCGAGGGTCCTGGCGAGATCGTCTTTGACATGGCGATGACGAAGGAGATCCCGCTGAAAGAATCGCGGATGCTCGAGCTTCGCGCCTCGGCCACGAATGTCTTCAATCATCCACAATTCACCGCGATCGACACGGTGGTGAATTCGCCGACCTTCGGGCGGGTAATTTCTGCGGGGGCGATGCGCGCGCTGTTGATGACGGCGAGATTCAGGTTCTAGCTATGAAACGAATTGCAAAATGTGCGTTGGGGAGCATGGCATCGACAGCTGTTCTTATCGCGCTGCTTTGTGCCCATGTGGCGCTTGCTCAAGAAACCGAATACACCTTCAAAGCCAAATCGGAGCTGGTGCTGGTGAATGTTTCGGTCCGTGACCGCAATGGCAATCTGGTTCGCGACCTCAAGCCGGAAGACTTCACCATCCTGGAAGACAACAAGCCGCAGAAAGTGGCGACCTTCGACCTGGAGAACATGCAGAATGCGCCGACGGTCGAGACCGCAGCCGAGCAAGTAAACCTGTTAAGCGTTGCGCCGAAAAAGGCTACGGCTGTCCCGGAAGATGCGCTGCTTTCCAAGCAGGCGCAGGCCATTAAGGACCGGCGGCTGATTATTCTGTTCTTCGATTTGTCGGCGATGCAGCCGGACGAGATCGAGCGCTCAGCCCAAGCCGCGCAGAACTACGTTGATAAGCAGATGCAGCCCGCCGATCTCGTCGCCGTCGTGTCGCTCGGCAGCAGCATCACGCTCAACCAGGATTTCACCTCCGATCGCGCTCTGCTCAAGAAAGCGCTTGCGAGCTTCAACCTCGGCGCGGGCGCGGGTTTCGAGGAAGGCAGCACCGGCACGACCGAAGGCACTGCCGATAACGCCAACTCGTTCACGATTGACGACACCGAGTACAACATCTTCAACACCGATCACCGGCTGGAAGCGCTGCGCACGGTGGCGCAGCAGGTCGCCAGCGTTCCGCAACAGAAAGCGCTGATCTACTTCTCCAGCGGCATGGACCGCACCGGAATCGAGAATGAATCCGAGCTGCGCTCGGCCACCAACGCCGCGGTGCTGGCGAACATGGCCATCTACACCATGGACATTCGCGGCTTGCAGGCGCTGCCACCCGGCGGAGCGGCGCAGAACGCCAGCCTGCGCGGGGTCTCGCCTTACAACGGACAATCCACGCTCAACGATCTGAACTCCAATTTCACCACGCAGGAAACGTTGGTCTCGCTTTCGGTGGATACCGGCGGCCGCTCCTATCTCGACTCCAACGATTTCAGCCGCGTCTTTCGCGGCGTTCAGCAGGACATGGAGATGTACTACCTGCTGGGCTATCACAGCACGAATCCCGCGCGCGACGGCAAATTCCGCCGCATCACCGTGCGCCTGAACCGGCCGGGCGTGAAGCTGGAATACCGCAAGGGTTATTACGCCGCAGCCGACTTCAAGCACTCCAATAAGGAAGACCGCGAGCGCCAGCTTCAGGAAGAACTCGCGTCCGACCTGCCCAGCACCGATCTGCCGCTTTATCTCGCGACCGGATACTTCCGGCTCGCCGACAATCGATACTATGTTCCGATTTCGCTCATTGTCCCCGGCTCGGCAATTCCCTTCAGCCGCAATCGCGATCAGGACAAGGCGACACTCGATGTGCTTGGCTTGGTGACCGACGAGAAGAAGTTTCCGGCGGGAGGTATTCGCGATACCGTCAAGCTCGCCGTCAATGCTGCGAATGAGGTCCAGCGAAAGAATGTTCAGTACGACAATGGACTGACCTTGCCGCCCGGCAAATATCATCTGAAGATCGTCGTTCGCGAAAACGAGAACGGGCAGATGGGCGCTTTCGAAACCGATTTCGCGGTCCCCGATCTGAAATCAGCGCCGCTGAAGATGAGCTCCATCGTCATGGCCAGCCAGCTCGACCCGGCGGGCAAGCGCGCCAATCCCAACGACCCCCTGCTGCGCAACGGCTCGCAAATTGTGCCCAGCGTGACCCGCGTCTTTGCCAGCGGCCAGCACTTGTACTTGTATTACGAAGTTTACGATCCGGCGCGCACTCGAAGCAGTGCTGAGAATGCTGCCGATCGCAGGCGCCCGAGCGAGAGCAACTCCAGCGGCCACACGAAAGACCCGGTTCGGCTGTTAAGCAATGTCGCGTTCTATAAGGGCGGCGTGAAAGCCTATGAAACATCTCTGACGGAAGTTCATGAAGTCTCGGTTCCTAATCGCCATGCTGCGGTATTTCAGCTCGACGTGCCCCTCTCGCAATTAAAGCCCGGCTTTTACACTTGCCAGATCAATGTCATTGATGACGCCGCCGGCCACTTTGTGTTTCCCCGCCTGGCTCTGTTGGTGCGGCCGTGAAAGTAACGGTTTTCGTATCGCGCTCGATCAGGGCGAGCAACGCGGAAGGACTGCGCCTGCGGCGAGAGCATGGCGGTCGCAATCAAGCGCTTGCGGAAAAGCAGAAGAAACGGATGCAAGAGCATGGTGTGTTCCTCATTGTATTTCGTTGCGCGCGATGGAAAACTGGGCGAGCCTTAGTCGTGCGACTGGCGATCATGACGGGAATCACGGCATACGCGTAGGACGGCGCCGGACCGATGTAGGTCTTGACCAAAGAGTGGGTCTGAATAGCGAAGGGTGTCATAGGTCTCCTTCTTGTGGCTCATCACTGGAAATGGACCTGCGAACCTTGCGAGGCTTCTCAAGTTCGAGCAGGGCCGCGTCGAGCAGCTTATGCAGATCTTCGGAAGCGACACGGAGCTGGAACGCTTCGACAGCAAGTTGCGTCGCCAGGGGACGGAGGCGGCGCAGCTTTTCGGCTTTCAACAGGCCCGGGCCGGAAGCCGTGAAGTCGGCAACGTAGGTTCCTCCGCCGGGGACGGTGCGAATGATGCCTTCTCGTTCGAGGTTCTGGAAGGCGCGGGCAACCGTGTTGGGATTGATGCGAAGATCGGCGGCGGTGCGGCGCGTGGAAGGCAGCGCATCGCCTGCGCTGAGAAGCCCGGAAGCGATGCTCTGCTTGATCTGCTGTTCAATCTGCAAATAAGTTTACTCGATCTCCCGCACCGGCTTCTGCAAGGAAGCTCCGGCGGTAACCAGCAGGACCATTCCTCCGGCGAGCAAAAACATTCCCTTTAAGCTCCAAGCAATAAGGAAACCTGCGACGCCGAGAGAGACGGGGATTAGTCCGACCGAGGCAAGCATGAGTACGCTGGCCACTCGGCCGCGCACCGCGGTGTCGATCCGCTGCATTACCCAGGCGCCGACGTGGACGTTGACCAGTCCCGCCGCCGCGCCCATGAGCAGCAGCACGCCGGCGACGCCCCACACAGTTGTCATCAACCCGATCGCCGCCAGGCAAAGGCCTAACACGGCTGCGACTAGAAGGATCATGACCCCGCGTCTGCGGACCTTCCACAGGCCGGCTCCGACCGCGCCCAGGAGGCTTCCGGCGGCAACGGCTGAAATCACGATGCCATACACGGTTGGCGAACCGAATCTGGTTTTGGTCAGGTAGGCGAGGCCAATCGAGACCGGCCCGGCAATGCAGAAGTTCAAGACGGTGGCCAGCAGCATCAAGGAGCGCAGCGGGATATCGTTGCTCACGTAAGCTATTCCCTCTGCGATTGAATGCAGCACCGGTTTGCGGGCCGCCTGAGATTTTGGGGGATCGGGCAGCTTCCACAGCGCACCGATAATAAAGAGAAAGCTCACGGCATCCACGAAGAATGCGCAAGCAACTCCAAGTGCCTTGATCACAAACCCGGCAGGGACCGGGCCGGCAATGGTGGTCAACTGGGCGGCGCCTTGACTCACCGACGATGCTGCGACCATCTGCTCGTTCTTCACCAAAGAAGGCAGATAGGCCGTGTAAGCAGGAGCGGCGAAGGCATCGCTTACGCCGAAAGCAACCACCAGCGCGTAAAGCTCCCAGGTGCGTAACACGTGCAGCCAGACCAGGACCCCGATGATGGTGACGCAGATGGTGCGGGCGGTTGCCGTGGCCATCAGGACTTTGCGCGCGGAGATGCGGTCGCTAACCACTCCCCCCATGAGCATGAGAGCAGCGCGCGGAATGGCGCCAGCCATCATGATGGTGCCCATGGCGACAGCCGAGCCGGTCTGTTGCAAGACGAGCCAAGGCAGGGCAACCAGATAGAACTGGTCCCCCAGCAGGGAAATCGTGCCGCCGGTCAACCACAGGCGATAGTTGGGGTTGCGCAGCGGATGCTCGAGGGTCGAGCCGGGAACGGCTGTTGTGGAAATGCTAGCAGTGGCCATGACCAACCTCCGATGATGCGCGGCGCCGGCAGCCAGCCCGGCTTTGACCTGCGCCAACCGTAAATCGTAAGCAAATGTATATTTACATTTACTTATGGAATGTATATTTACATTTGCATTTTGCGGATGTCAAGCGAAATTTGGGCGCTCCGATATTTGGCGCTCTGATATAAGGTGGTCATGCCAAGAAAAGCACTCGCCCCTCAGCAGGCCCGCAGCCGGGAATCGACGCGTAAGTTGTTGCGCGCGGCGCAGGAAGTAATGGGGCAGCATGGCGTCGAAGGCGCCACCATTCCGCGAATCGCGCAGCATGCCGGCTTGACGCCGGGGGCCATCTACCGCCGCTTCCCTGATAAGAACGCATTGCTGGAGACGATGATTGTCAACCTGTATGAGCGGCAGGACGAGCGATTGCGGGTCACCTTCACGCCCGAGATGGCGCGGCAAATTCCGCTGACGGTGCTGGCCGAGCAGCTTATTTACAGCATGGTGGTCAGCTATCGCGCCAGCACCGGCTTGTTGCGCGCAGTGAGACGATTCGCGCAAGGGCGCGAACAGACCTCCTTCTATAAGAGGATCACCAAGCTCGAAATACGCACCTACCAGTATGTGGTCGATCTGTTTCTGGAACACCGGAACGAGATCAAGCACCCTGACCCCCGAACCGCGGTTTCGTTCGCGCTGATGATGCTGGTGAGTACGCTAATAGAGTTGATCGTGGTCGATTTCGATCTCAAGAACTGGCAGGCCGTGATCCCGAAAGATGAAGGGTCACTCAAGCGCGAGCTTCTACGGGCTTTTCTGAGTTATTTGGGGGTGGAGCAGAAGCCAAGCTCAGCTTCTGAGCACGATTAACATGCTCTCGGCGATGCGGGCTGACGTCTTGGCTATTGCGTGCCTACTCCTCTTCCATGGCGATAGCCTGATCGGCTCTGTGGCCGCCGGTGTGGGGTTGGTGCGCTGGGCGAGCGCTGTATGGGCGCTCCAGACGGCCGGCCAACGACTCGGATTCGCCGGGTTGTGAATTCCACAAGAAACTTTACGCCAGGATTTTTCCTAATTTGAACAGCACCAGGATCGACAGGAGCAGAAGACCGGGCACGGCTACGGAATATGCCACGGCCATCCATCCGGAAACGTATCCGTTCCTGAGCGCCAATATCACGAGCAGCGATAACAATGGCAGATTCAGGACTACGGCCGTTACCACGCCGGGCGTGTAGCTGCGGGTCGCCACAGATGCTGCGATGTGCGGAATTACATTGGCCAGCATGGCGACCATATATCCAAAAGCTAAGTACGTCCACACCGTCTGTCTGCCCGATCTCGCGCTAAGCCAGGTGACAACGAAAGCCAGGACTGTCAAAACCGTCACACCAAAACGAACGAGCCTTGGAGCAACTGGGGGATACCAGCGACCAGCCCCCAGCGACCAAGCTGGAAACCAAATAGCCTCTTCCGCGTTGTGAAGGGCGATCACGACCGGGAAAAGCCACTCTAGATTCCCGAAGTCCATATCTGTCTCCCTGCCGATTTTCATCGGTACCCCCGAGTCAATCATGCCGACCTTCTGGTTGCCAAGGCGCACACCTTGTGCACACTGCGCGACCCACGCAGCGAAAGTAAGGACGGGAAGGCGCTGGATCAGCAAATCAACAAACCCCGGGACTACAAGGTTTATCCTTTCGATATTTCGCAACTTTCCTTCGCGTATGGTGTCGAAGCCGTCGAGCAGGCGCGAGATGCTCATAGAGAAGAGATTCGGCCGCTCGCTGGTTGAGGAAACATGAATCTGAACTTTGCATGCGCCAGTTGCTGCGACCTGCCGTTGAACGAACTGCCAGTGGAGGATAGACATGTGGAAGCCAGTTGATCCAGCGAATAGGACAGCAAAACAACTCCGAGCTGCCGTGTGGGGAGCAGTGATGGGAGCGTTCGTCGTGGGGTTGACGACCGACACCCTGCTTAAGGGGCCAAGACATGCAAGCGATTGGGTGGTCCTGTTACTCGCGTTGATCTTGACAATTTCAGCAGCGGTTTCGGCTTCCCCGCCGGCCGATTAATCGGCGACTCGCGGAGATGCCCTCGGTGCAAATCGCCAGAGGTTCGTGCAAGTAGGGAGTGCTGCGACGCTAAATAGGTGACTACGAAATCGGATTTCAGACTATGTGTTCCTCGAAACCGTACCGCGTTCGAAAACCATCGTTCAGACTGCAACCACTGGGGGTCGGCATGATATCTGCAAAGTCGATTCTGGTTCTACTGCTCTCTGCAACTGCGCTCGCCCAGGAGTCTCCCTTTCATTCGCGGGAAGCGACCGTTGCTATCTCGCCGAGCGTCGCATCGGAGCTGAATCTTCCATCTGGAACGACCGTGGCAGACTACGACATTTGGCCGACCGGGCCAGATGCGCTCATTCTTCTTCGCGACGCCTCCGGTAGTCATGTGGCGAGCTGGCACGTGGGAAACAACGAGACGGTTCCTCTGCTCGATCTGCCGGCCGGGTTCGAAGCCCAGTCCATCGCGGTCCACCCAGAGGCCGATCGGTTCTTTGTCAGCGGCAAAAGCGGAGCACAGTGGATCATCCTGGCCGTCGACAAATCCAACGGAAAGTGGCAACAGCGCACCATCTACCAATCGCCGCTGGAACTACGCCGATTGCTTGTCGCACCGCGGCCCTTCCAGATCTCTTACGACGCCAAGGTGCCGGAGCAATACCGGATCTTCTTCGCCGCGCGCGAGCCGGATGGAGCCTATTCCACCCGCTCGGTTACTGAGGATGGTCAGCGTGAGTACCAGGTGATTGGACCGGCAACATCGTATGTACGGCTTTCCGGCGAGGGCGCCGACCCGGCGCAAAACTTCACCCCTTCGGCTTTGCCCGCTGCCTTTCATCCCGCCGGACATATTCTGATCTGGCAAGACGCCAAAGGCTGTTTCCAACAGCTTCCTTACTCCGATTGGAACTGGGGCAAGCCTGCGGCTGTAGCAGGCGATCCCTGTGGCGGATCGCTGACCGTTACGCCGAACGGCGCCGCCCTGCTGCATTGGAGGCGCGGAGAGCCGGGCATTACCGTCATCAGCGATCACGGCCGCTCCACGGCCACGCAAGCTCGCGAATATCAGTTCATCGCGACACCGTCATCCACTCCCGACGGCAGGGGAATCGTGGGGCTGGTTGCGCGCGGTGACCGGCAGGCCCTCGTTTATGTGCCCATCGAGGTTGCGCTGGCCGACGTAATGAATGCCTGGATGTTTGTACAGAACTCAACCGACGAGCAGATGTTCACGACGAATGCCGGAATGCTTCGTCCCACCTACGATGATCAGTTGTACGAGCTTTACGACTCCGAGTCGTACCCTGCCCATCCGGATAGCGAGCCATCTCGCCCCTATCTGGTAACCACGGACATCTTCTGGGAAATTCTTGCCTCGGCTTACGAAGGCACGTTCATCGTGAAGGAACACCAGGAAGCGATGCCTGCCTTCTGGGCTTTCGTTACGGCTGCGCAGAAATCCTTGCACGCGAGCGCTCCGGGTTCGCAATGGGCGCTGGCATTCGATGCGGTTGCCGAATCTCGCAGTGCGGCGAAGCCTACAAATGCCGAAGCCCTGCACATACAACAGGCCGACGGAGTTTTCGATTCGCCGGTGTTCGATGAGAAGTTCGATTTCACAGAACTCAAGCCGCGCGGGCACTACACGTCAACGCCCGAGATGGAAGCGTACTTCAAGGCGGTGCATTACCTGACAGAGCTCGCGAAGGAAAAGGGCGCTCAAGATCTGAATTCGCTTCCCACGGAAGTCAACGCTACGGCGTTGCAATGGATTGCCTCCTACCAGGGCTTTATCGCACCGAGCCGCGCTCCTCTGGTCTGGAGCCCGGGATCATTTCACCCACCTGCCTATGCGCGTCATCTGTTCGACAAAGAGCAGATCTTTCCCTTGTCATGGGGCTTCGACAATGAGGTGCTGCTCTCGACCGTTTACCACCAAGGTTGGCCTAAAGAGGAACAAATACTCGGGCGAGACGGGAAGGCGCGTCTATTGCCATCGGGCTTGGATCTTGCTGCCGCACTTGGCAGCGGCTATGCACGGTCTCTGCTTAAAACTGACCTGACGGAATATCCTCGGCTAGGTCCGGCGCTCGACGCACTGCAAGCGCGGCGGCCAAGGGATAGCGCGCACCAGAGTGTCTACGACGCCTGGATTGACGCACTTGCCGTGCAGTGGGCAGACCATGTGAAGTTCCCCGGCGTTTCCGACGATGTGCTATGGAGGGCCAAGCGATTACAGACCGGCTTGGCTTCCTGGGCGACGCTGCGCCACGCCACCGTGCTGGTCAACGAAAGCGGTTCCGCCGAGGCTGGCGAAGGCGGCTTTGAATCGCTCGTAATACAGCCGCCACGAGGATATGTCGAACCAGACCCGAACACCTTTAAGGCCATTGCGTCTTTATTTGATGAGATGGAGCAGTTAGTTGCGGGCTCGAACCATCTTGAGGGGCACTTGTCGCCTGAGGATGACGACTCCGCGCAGAATCAATCACTGCGGGAAGGCATCTTACGCCGTCTGCGGTGGTCGGAGGATGAAGCAAGATCCTTCGCCTCGATCGCTGAGAAAGAGTTGCGTAACGAGGAGCTGAGCGATTCAGACTACGAACAGATTCTCTACGTCGGAGCGATTGCAGAACATGATCTTCTTGTCTACAACAGTCTTGCCAACAAGGACCTGGCTTTGTCGATGCCAGAGGCGATGATGAAGATAGCCGATGTCGCGGGGGGATCCGGGTTGTCGTATCTCGAAGCAGCTGTGGGGCGTCCTTTGGAATGGGATCAGATTGTCCCCTACTTCGGCCGACGCGAGATGGTGAAGGGAAGCGTTTATTCCTACTACGAATTTTCATCTCCCGAACCGTTGAACGATCGCGAATGGGCTCAGCACATTCCTCCTCTCACAGCACCTGCGAACCAGCAAGGTAGCTCCCCGAAGCTCGACGTGAAGGTCCCCTCGTGGGTGCGACCATTCATCTCTACGGAGCAACTATCATGTCCCGCAGAATCGCCCTTCTAGCAGTCGCGTTCGCGCTGCTCTCGACCGCTGCTGCCGGCCAGCAGACGCCGCGGGACATCCGCTTTGTCTTTACCGGCGACATCATGATGTCACGCCAGGTGAAGGCAGAGATGCATTACCGCAAAGATTCGCCCTGGCGCGAATTCGGCGGGCTCTTTCACAGCGCCGATCTTGTCGGAGGCAACTTTGAGAGTGCCATTGGCGATGAGACGGAATGCCCTCGCAAGAACAGCCTCTGCTTCGCCTCGCCCGAGTCCTCCGCGCAACTGCTCGACGCGGCCGGATTTCGTTTTGTCACCGTCGAGAACAATCACTCGGGTGACCTGGGAGAGGCGGGACGCGAGAAAACCCGCGAGGCGTTTCGCAAAAGCGAAATGCTCGCACTCAACTTCGACCACTCGCCGCAATTTCTTGCCTTCGGCGACGTCACCGTAGGATTAGTGGCCATTACGATGGTCCGTGCCGCTGACGGGGAAGTGCAGCAGATTCCGTCGGTCGCTGTCGAGCAGAAGTTACGCCTGGCGCGGCAGCTTGCGAACCTCGTCATCGTCTCTATCCACTGGGGCAACGAACTGCAGGACTGGCCCACCGAAGCTCAGCAGCAGCAAGCCTCCTGGCTTGTGAAGCACGGAGCGGATCTGATCGTTGGGCATCATCCCCACGTCATACAGCCGCCTCGGTGCGTCGAAGGCAAGCCCGTGTTCTTCTCGCTAGGCAATCATCTTTTCGACCAGAAATACTCCGAGACCAAGGAAGGCATGATCGCCGATTGCCGCATCCACGACGGGCAGCTCACCTGCGGCGGCTTGCGCACACGCACCGGCTCGGGAACGTCATATCCGGTGCTGATGGGAAGAGACTCCGCAAGCGATCACGCGCTGGAAGCCTGCACGCCGCAGCTGGGAGCGGGCTTGCGAGTCGGCACGACAACGATCAAGCCGGCGCCATGGTCTCCGGATCAACCTGCCGATTCCATTTTGCTGGAAGGTTATACGAACGGCAGGCTGCTGTGGCGCTCAAGACGACAGGAGCTTGTGTCCTTGCAGGAGATTGACCGGTGGGGGCAGGAGACCATGCTTCTGTCGCTGGAAAGACATCCTTCGTCGATCGACAACCAGCTTGGGCTCCGCCCCTATGTCTATGCTGTAGGCCCTAGTGGTCTGGTCGCCCGCTGGCGTGGTTCGGCGCTGGCGTGGCCACTGCTCGATGCCCTGGTTTCCGACGATGGCACGTTGTGCGCGCTGCACCGCGGCGATTCGTTCCTGGTTCCGAATGCCAATACCACCCAAACGCGTCTCGCCGCCTATCGATGGAATGGATTCGGCTTCAAAGGCATTGGTCCGCCGGTTCAGTGTGCCTTGTTATTTCCACAGTAAGTGGAAGTCTAAGCTGAGCCGCCGGCGATCGAGCTAGGATTGAAAGGTCGTCAGAGCTACTCTCCACGAACGCGGATGATAGCCAGCATGCATGATGCTTGAGCACTACTGATCTCGCAGCGCAACTATGGGATCGACCTTCGCCGCTCGCATTGCCGGCACATAGATTGCGAGCATACCGACGCACAGCAGCATAAATGCGGCCGCGAGGAATGTCGGGAAGTCGAATGGCCGTACCCCAAACAGCATCGCGCTCAAAGCTCTGGTAGCCACCAGAGCTCCCACGGTTCCGCACAGCAGGCCAATCACGATCAGATTCAGCCCCTGCCGCGCCACCATGCGCACGACATCAAAGCGTCCCGCGCCCATCGCCATGCGGATACCGATCTCCTGAGTGCGCTGGGCGACCACATAGGAAATCACGCCATAGATGCCGATACTGGCCAGCGTGAGCGCGAGCACGGCGAAGGCGGTCAGCAGAACCATCGACAAGCGCCGCGTGGCTAGCGTTGCCGCGATGATCTGGTTCATGGCTTGTGGACCATAGACGGCCTGCTCGGCGTTGTGCGATTGCAGCCGGCGGCGAATCGCGTCGAAGCTGGTGTGCGCCGCTGGATTGAGACGCACAGCGTAATTAACCCCGGTGGGCGTCAGCGCCATCGTGGCTCCGGGCAATTGCATGAAGGGACGGTAGAGCTGGGCCTGTAGCTCCTGGGTTCCAGCGTCATCCAGACTCCACTGCTGTACGTGGCGCACCAGGCCTACGATCTCCGCATTCGTTTCGTCGTAGCTAACCAGGTTCAATCGCTTGCCAATAGGATCTTCGTGCGGGAAGAACTTGCGGGCGAAAGCCTCGTCGACCACAACGACTGCTGGTGAATGTTCGTCGTCGTGGTCCGTCAGGAAGCGGCCGCGCAGTAGTTCCGTTCCCATCACCTGCAGGTACTGCGGGCCGACAACATAGTTGAGCGCCCAGCTCATCTGGTTCTGGCTGGCGGGCTTGGGCTGACCCTCCCTCCAGAAAACGATTTCGTCGTCGGTACTCATGGGGAATGCGCCCCACCAGATCGACGACGCTTTGACGCCGGGGATCGCATTCAATTCCCGGTCGATATTGCGGAAGGCGGCCCGGACGGAATCGGGCGTTGCCTTCATCATGGACGGCGGCATCGTCAGCCCGAAAGTGAGAAGGTTGTCCGGCCGAAAACCCGGATCGACGCTCCACAACGCGGCCAGGCTTCGGGTCATGAGGCCGGCGCTGATCATCAGCACCAGCGCCATCGCCAGCTCCACTACCACGAAAACGCGTTGCGCACTCGACCTGGCGGCACTGGTTCCGCGACTCCGGTCCGCCAGCGTCGAGTTCAGGTCGGGGCGCGATGCCTTCAGCGCCGGCAGCAATCCAAACAAAACTCCAGCCAGCAGCGAGACGCCTGCGGTGAACAGCAGGACTCGATAGTCGAGTCCGATGTTCTCGGTGCGGGGCAGGCTCGCCGGCAAGA
Source organism: uncultured Acidobacteriaceae bacterium (assembly GCA_963713465.1). Taxonomy (GTDB): domain Bacteria; phylum Acidobacteriota; class Terriglobia; order Terriglobales; family Acidobacteriaceae; genus Bog-257. Next base: position 44,333 of record CAVQLZ010000010.1, on the reverse strand, counting down.
CCTTCAGCGCCGCTTGTGTGCCCCACTGCGCCAATGCCACGCCCAATAGGCCACCGCACAATGCCAGCGTAAGACTCTCCGTCAGCAGTTGGCGCAGCAGTCGTACGCGCCCTGCGCCCAGTGCGACGCGAACCGCAAACTCATGATTTCGGCTGCTGCCGCGTGCCAGCAGAAGGTTGGCGACATTCCCGCAGGCAATCAGCAACACCGCACCTACGGCGCCCAGTAACACCAGCAGTATCGGCCTTAGGTTGCGAACGACCGCCTGCTTCAGCGGAACAATGTGTGCGCCCAGGCCGTGGTCGGCCGCAGGATAGGCAGCGGCAAGATTCTGCGTAACCCGCGCCATGTCGGCGCGCGCCTGCTCCAGGGTGACACCCGGCTTGAGCCGCCCCAAACCGTGAATGCCCAGTCCAGCGCCGCGCTGATTGAGCAGATTGTTGCCCCACAACCCGATCGGCACATACACATCGGCCGGCTCCAAACTCGGAATGTTCAGGTCGAGAGTAGGGGAAATAACGCCGACGATGGTGTAGCTGCCCCCGTCGAGCGTGACGCTCTGGCCCAATACGCCCGGCGACGAGTTGAACTTGCGCTGCCACAGTCCGGTGGTAATCACGGCGATCGGTGCTGCGCCAATCTCGTCCTCACCCGACACGAATATTCGGCCTAGCACAGGCTTCACGTTCAACATGGGGAACAGCTCAGACGAAACCAGTTCGGCGGGAATCTCCTCGGCGTCGCCCAATCCCGTCAGACTGTAGGAGCTGTTGCGAAACACCGCCATCGAATCGAAGGTTCGATTATCCTTTTGCCAGTCGCGAAAGTTCGGATAAGAGATCGATCCGTTCTGGAAGTTTGGCTTACTCGCACCCAGTGCGACTAAGCGCTCCGAGTGCGGGTAAGGGAAGGGGCTGAGCAGAACCGCATTAAAGATCGAGAAGATTGCGGTGTTCGCGCCGATTCCTAGCGCCAAAGTCAGCACCGCTACCAGAGTAAAGACCGGGCTCTTGCGTAGAACACGAAATCCGTAGCGGATGTCTTGCAGCAACCCTCCCATTTCCACTCCTGGCAGGGGGATCTCCCTGACGCGAGGCTAACCAAACTTGCACAGCAACTGCGACGCCAGTTCCTAAGTGCAACGAAGTAGTTGGATGAGAAGGACCATGAGCTATCGGCACGGGCACTTCGCAGTAGTCTCATGTCCAGAGACGAAATAGCTTGTCCATCACCGGACGGTGGTCAGCCCCGGCAGAGCTGTCCGAATGTCGATTCAATGCTGCGGTTTTTGGCGAAACCTCGCGGGGGTTCGTCGCATCTTCCCGTCGGGCGCGACTTTGAACGTAGCTTGCCGCTTCGTCCTCCACGCAGTTAATCCACGGAGTTCAATTGCCTTCGACGCAAGTCGATGCAGCCAAGCATGAGCCTGTCGCTCGGAAAGGAAAAGTCGCATAAAGAGCACCGAGACCTCTCCATCTCCCCATGCTCTCAAGAAGTCACAGCCGGAAGACTACGATCTGGTGATCCTCGGCGGCGGTACGGGAGCGGCACTTGCGGCGTGGACCTTCGCCGGCGAAGGCAAGCGCGTCGCGATCATCGACCGCAAATATATTGGCGGCTCGTGTCCGAACATCGCATGCCTGCCGAGCAAAAACATCATTCACAGCGCGAAGGTGGCATGGTACGTTCGCCACGCGGACGAGTTTGGCATCTCTCGCGACGGCTTCACGATTGAGATGTCCGGCGTCCGTGATCGCAAGCGCAAGATGGTATCCGGCCTGAACCAAACGTATCTGGAGAATTACAAGAGGACCGGCGCGGAACTGATTATGGGATCGGGGCGCTTCATCGCTCCCAGAACCGTGGAGGTGACGCTTCCCGATGGAAGGCGCCGTGTGCTGGGCGGAGCCAGGAAGGATGAGCACCGAAGCCGAGCGCTGAGCAGAGCGTAAAGGGCCCACTCTGCCCGTTTAACTTCTCGGAGCGCAGTGGGCCCGTGCGAGTGCAGATTACTATGCGGCAATGGCGGATGGCTTCTGCTGGGTCAGTTCCGACTCTGCCTGCAGCCAATCCTCTAAATCGTGACCGCTATTTCTGCCATGCTGCTCGTACAGTTCGTAGGCACGTTGGCGGATATGCTCTTGCAGCTCACCGGTAGGTTTGGTTTGTTGATTCGGTATCGGTACTGCGGTAAGCGTTCTCAGCGCTGGCATTGCTACATCAACCTCCTACGGTAAAGACGTGCCGAACAGAGGAGCGTGAGCGAGCTCGAGACTTGTCAGACGGTCTCTTTGCGTAGTCAGAGTTGTTCAGCTCCTCAGTTCAATAACTCTGCTGTTCATATGCGCCCAATGCCGTAGCCGCCGGTGTCTTCCTTGTCGGGAAACGGGTATCGACGCTGATCGGTTCTTCAGCAGACAGTCATCGCCGTCGTCACTACGAGAAGCGTTTTTTGCGATAATTACTCAATCCAAATCGGAGAGGGAGCCTTGAAGCTAAGTCCTGGAAGGTTCTTGGGTGTTCCGGTCAAGACTCGCTCAGTTAGCGGGTTCGTCTTTACCGAATACCTTTATGGTGAAGGCGCCGTTCTTCGTCGTCACTGTCACGAGCTGGCCTACTTCTCGCTAGTTCTAAGCGGTTGTTATGAGGAGCACTGCTCGCGGAAACAAGTGCGCCTCTGTGACTCAGAAAACGTCATATACCATTCCGCAGGGGAAGCTCACAGCGATGCGTTTGGCAACCGCGGCGGCGCAATCTTCAGCATGGAACTCGAACCCCGGTGGATGTCAACGCTGCGGGAATACGAACTGCAGGCCGAGGAGTCGCTCGCGCTCCCCAATCGCCAGGTGTCGTGGCTGGCGCGGCGGGCTTACCAGGCCTTCACCGACTCGGATCACCGGTCCGCTTTGCTGCTGGAAGCCACGGCCATCGAGCTGCTCTATGAGCTTCCCTGGAAGCATTCGGCACAGGCTGAATCTGTCACTCCGCTCTGGTTGAAGGACGTTGTAGAAATCTTGCACACCGAATTCTGCCGGCCATTCAGCTTGACTGCCATTGCCCAGCGCGTGGGAGCAAGTCCGGTTCTTTTGGCTCGCGCTTTCCGGCGCTGCCACCGCATGACGGTGGGGCAATATGTGCGCAGGCTGCGGGTAAACTACGCTATGAATGCGCTGCAGGGCGAGGAGTCCCTGTCAGATATCGCCGCGCACGCCGGGTTCTCCGACCAGAGCCATCTCGGCCGTGTCTTTCTGTCGGCGACCGGCATGACGCCCCGTCAGTTCAGGATGGCGCAACGCCGCCCCGGCTAATCCCGTTCCAAGCGTAAACTGCGTTCTATATTCCGTCCTCACTCCCATGAGACAGTCCTGCCGAGGAACTGAACGGGAATGTCGGATGAAATCAATGTTGAAGGCGCTGTGAACGACAGTGCTGACTCGGCATCGCTTTGGCGCAGGATCTTCATAGGCAGTCGAGGCATTCGCTCTGGCTGGCGTCTGGCGATATTTCTCTTAATGGTTACGGGCAGCGTTTGGCTCGTCCTTAAGGTCGGAATTCTGCACATACCCGCGGCCGCTCGCGTCTTCCATCAGGGTTTTCTTTCACCCAGCCTCGAATTCCTGCTGGAGATTTCCCAAGCCATCTGCGTGCTCGGCTGCAGCGTGGTCATGGCGCGAATTGAGAAGCGCAGCCTGGCTAACTACGGACTGTCGCTTCGTCGCGGAGGCCGAAAGGATTTCTTGTGGGGACTGTTCTGGGGGCTGTTCGTGTTCTCCGGCGTGATTGGGCTCATCGCGATGTTGCACGGCTTTTCGTTTGGAGGTCTGAGACTGCACGGGCCAGATCTTCTGAAATACGCAAGCCTATGGGCGATTGGCTTTCTGTTAGTCGGATTCGTGGAGGAATTCCTTTTTCGAGGTTATGTGCAGTTCACACTGGCGCACGCCATTGGATTCTGGCCGGCCGCGATCGTTTGGTCTCTCACATTCGCCGGCGTGCATTTGTTTAACCCCGGCGAGAATCTGACCGGGGCTTCAGAGGTTTTTCTGTTCGCGATGTTTGCCTGTCTGACCCTGCGTCGAACCGGTGCTCTATGGTTCGCCATCGGCTTTCACGCGGCCGGCGATTACGCCGAGACTTTTCTATTCTCGGTTCGCGACAGCGGTTTTGCAGCGTCGGGAACCTTGCTCAATTCGTCATTCCATGGGCCAGCATGGTTGACCGGCGGAAAAGTAGGTCCGGAAGCCAGCGTGTTCTCGATGCTGGCGCTAGGCTTCGCAATGTTGTGTTTTCACTTCTTGTATCCGCAAGCCAGTCACCCGAAACAGCCATTACTCGCTGAATCACCATCTTCATAATCTTTCTGTGAGCCTCGTTTCCCCTTAACGGACGCGCCCACTTGCGCGCCCGTCATTGGCAGACTGAAATGAAAAGTCGCGCCGCAGGATCACTGCATCAATTTAGTGTTTCCGTGACCGCACATCTTATTTCGGCCACACTCACTCGATGGTTAGAACATGAAAAAAAACGATATCACTCAAAGCAAATCGCCTTCTCAGCTCATTACCGGGAGAATCGCAGAGCTAGGCGACTGGCGGGGCGAGACGCTCGCCCACGTCCGCAAGCTCATCAAAGAGGCAGACCCTAACATAACGGAAGAGTGGAAGTGGAGGGGAGTTCCCGTCTGGTATGACAACGGGATGGTCTGCACCGGCGAATCCTACAAGACTCACGTAAAGGTCACGTTCGCCAAGGGCGCTTCCATCGCGGACCCAAAGGGCATCTTCAACTCCGGCCTGGAGGGGAACGTGAGGCGCGCAATCGATCTCCACGAAGGCGACAAGATCAATGAATCTGCCTTCAAGGAGTTAATCCGCGCTGCCGTCAAGCTGAATTCCAAAGAGAAAAAATAGCGACCGCCCGCCGCTCCACTGCGTTGGCACACCAGGGAACAATGCCGCTCCGCACCGAAGGAAGTGGTGGTAACAGGGCTTCGCTACTTCCCAGGAACATCGTTGCCCTGTCCTGCGTAAACCAGATACAGGTGGTGTTTGCTTCAGTTGCAAAGCGGTAGCAAATCCAGCACCTAGGAGTGGTTATGCAGGACTGGGCGACGCAGCTTCGACTGAGCGTCAAGCAACTGGCCAGGCATCCGCGCTTTGCAATCGTCGCGATTGCAATCCTGGCACTTGGGATTGGCGCGAACACCGCGATCTTCACGGTGGTGCAATCGGTCCTGCTGGCGCCCTTGCCGTACCGCGATGCCGACCGGATTGTCGCGGTGGATACGAGCTTTACCAACACCGGCCACCTCAGCCCCAGAGTCACCGGAGCGGATCTTGTCGATCTGCGCGCACAGGCTGACACTCTGGAGCATCTCAGCTATTACTACGGTGGAGAGCTAGGCGTCCAGTTGCGCGATCACGCCGTCTTCGCGGGAGTACAGTTTGTCAGTACCGGGTTCCCGAGGGTGTTTGGATTGGTGCCGGTCGCTGGACGGCTGTTCAATTCTGATGATGCGAAACGCTCTGCGCTGATAAGCGAGAGCTTTGCCGAACAGAACTTCGGCAGCGCCCGGGCCGCGCTGGGCGCGTCCCTACATATCGAGGACGTCTCTTATCAGATAGCGGGCGTGCTGCCTGCCCGGTTCAGCTTCCCCACGAATAGCCAAGTGTGGTTGGCCGCTCCCGAGCGTCCCGAGTCGTTGGAACGCACAGCTTTCAACTACTACGCTGTAGGACGTTTGAAGACGGGCGTGACACAGGCCCAAGCCGAGGCACAGCTCGACAGCATCGCTCGTCAACTTGAGGCCAGCTATCCCGCCAGTAATAGCGGCAAGCGGTTCGTGCCGGTTCCTTTGCAGGAACAGCTGACCGGGAAAGTTCGGCCGATGCTTCTGTTGCTCCTTGCCTCGGTGGGTATCGTGTTGCTGATCGCCTGCGTCAACGTCACCCAACTCATGTTGATGCGCGCTACCGAGCGGCAACGCGAGCAGGCGATACGCACTGCGTTAGGGGCATCGCACTGGCAGGTAGCAAAAGTGGTTGTCCTTGAAGCCTTGCTGCTGGCCATCTGCGGCGGAGCGCTGGGAATTTTACTCGCCTTACCCGCAGTTGCGGTTTTGGTGCGCCTAGCTCCACCCGATTTGCCGCGAATCGGCGAAGTTCATCTGAACCTCGGGGTGCTGGCGTTCACCAGCGTCCTTTGCTTTCTCGCTACCGTTCTATCCGCGTTGGTGCCGGCGCGCCGCGCGACGCGCATCGATCCCAATGCGGCCTTGAAGCAAGATACCAGCCGCGGCATGGGGGGACGCGAGAGCTCTCGCTTGCGCAGTGCGCTGGTAGTAGCCGAGGTGGCTGCGAGCCTGGTCCTGGCCATCGCCGCGGGACTGCTGATGCGCACCATGATGAAGCTTTCCGCCTCGGACCTCGGTTACCGAAGCGATGGATTGCTAGTGGTGGATGCCGACGCTCCTGCAAATGGATTGCAGGAGTCGCTGCAAGCGATTCGCCAGTACGACACCCTATACCGCGACCTGCGGACCTTGCCGGGAGTGCAGGGGGTTGCGGGAGTGATGGGTCTGCCGATGAGCGATTACGGATCGAACGGTCACTACGGCGTGCGCGGACGGCCCATGTCGGCGACCTCCGACCAGGCAGACTTCAGCCTTTCCAGCCCGCGATACTTCGCGACCATGAATATTCCTTTGCTGCGCGGGCGCGACTTCTCCGATACCGATGTTCTCAGCGCGCCGGCGGTTGCGATCATCAGTCAATCGCTGGCGCGGCAAAGCTTCGGCAACGACGATCCCATCGGGCAGTCGATTGAGTGTGGGCTCGATTCTTCCGGCGCATGGGCGACAATTGTCGGCGTGGTCGCGGATGTTCGCCAGGCATCTCCAGGAGCCACGCCCGGTCCTACGCTCTACATGCCGCTGGCGCAGCATCCCTTCTACGCCAACCAGATCCACATGGTGGTGCGCACGCGCGCGCATCCCGCAGCGCTGATACCCGCTGTGCGCGCAAGAATTCAGGCGCTCGCTCCCACCATCGCCACTCGCTATACCACCATGGACAACATGATTGGTGAATCGGTGGCGGCGCAGCGCTTCCGCACCGTATTGTTGGCCGCCTTCGCGGGACTTGGCCTGCTGCTGGCGATGCTCGGCGTATACGGCGTCACTGCCTACACCGTAGCGCAACGAACCTTCGAAATAGGCATTCGGATCACGTTTGGCGCCGACCGGCAACGAATCCTGGCGATGGTCCTTGGACATGCGTGCCGTCTCGCCGTGGCCGGCCTGTTGCTGGGATTGGTGCTGAGCTTTGCCACCATGCGACTCCTGGCTGGAATGCTGTTCGGAGTGCAGCCGGCCGATCCCGTCACTTTGCTCGCAGGCTGCGCTGTGATTCTTTCCACGGCGGCGCTAGCGGCGTGGCTGCCGGCGCGACGCGCCGCGGCGCTCGAGCCCATACGCGCGCTGCGCACGGAGTAGAGCAGTTCCGTCAGCTAGAAGAAGCAACTGCAGCCGCTTCAAAGGCCCACGCTGCAACGCCGGTGGTTCCATGGTTCCACGTTAGAATTATCTGGTGAGCCTTCTTCGCAGCATTGCAACTACGCTGGAGATGATCAAGTGGGAGCACTCCGTGCTCACGCTGCCGTTCGGGCTGACCGGCGCGGTGCTGGCGGCGCGCGGGCTGCCCAGCCTGCACACCTCGATCTGGATCATCGTGGCGCTGGTGGCCGCGCGCTCGGCCGCGATGTCTTTCAACCGACTGGCGGATGCCACCATCGACGCCGCTAATCCGCGCACTCGCACGCGTGCGCTGCCCGCGGGCAAACTGAGCAAGGCCTTCGTGGCGTGGTTCGTCGTCGTCACCTCGGCGATTCTGGTGCTCGCCGCCTACGAGCTGAACCCCCTCGCGTTCTATCTTTCGCCGCTGGCGCTGGCCATCGTCTTCTCGTACTCGTTCACCAAGCGCTTCACCCGCTGGTCGCACGTGGTGCTGGGGTTGGCGATGGGCATCGCGCCCGCGGCCGCCTGGGTCGCGGTGCGCGGCTCGCTCGATCCCCGCATCCTCATCTTGACCGCAGCCGTTGTATTTTGGGGCGCGGGGTTCGACATTCTCTATAGCTGCCAGGACTATCAGCATGATTGCAACGCCGAAGTCTTTTCCGTGCCCAAGGCATTCGGCATTCGCAGCGCGCTCGGCATCGCACGGCTCTTCCACATCGTGACTGTGCTGCTGCTGGTGTGGATGGTTGCGGCCTTTGGTTTAGGGAAGATCGCCGTCGCGGGCGTGGTGTTTGTCGCGCTGCTGTTGATCTACGAGCATTCGCTGGTGAAGCATGACGATCTCAGCCGGGTGAATGCGGCGTTCTTCACGATGAACGGGCTGGTGTCCATGGCATTTCTGTTCTTCGTTGCGGCGGACCTGATGATCGCCCGATGAACGCGCCCCAAATTTACGTAGGCACCGCCGGCTGGTCGTACAAGGACTGGGAAGGCGTTGTCTATCCGGCGCAGCTCAAGAAGTCGCAGCACCCGGTGGAATACCTGGCGCGCTACATCGACGTGTTGGAGATCAACACCTCGTTCTACGGCCACATCAAGCCGGAGTGGGGCAAGCTCTGGTGCCGCATGGCGCGATCCGTCAACTCGCAATTTCAATTCACCGCGAAGCTGAATCGCGCCTTCACCCACTCGCCGATTGCGGTGCTGGAAAGCACCTCGGCGGACACCATCCGCGCCACCGAGGAAGATGAGCGCCTGGCCAAAGACGGTCTGGAATCCGTCGCCCAGGAAAACATGCTGGGCGCAGTGTTGGCGCAGTTCCCCATCTCCTTCAAGAACACGAACGCCAATCGCGACTACCTGGAGACGGTGATCGAAAAGTTCAAGCACTTCCCTCTCGTCGTCGAGGTGCGTCACAACAGTTGGACCAACGAAGGCACGCTGCGCTATTTCGCCGAGAAGCGCGTCGCCTTCTGCAACATCGATCAGCCGAAGCTGGGCAAGGCAATCACGCCGAGCGAGCACGTGACCGCTCCGCTTGGCTACGTGCGCCTGCACGGCCGCAACTACGAGCAGTGGTTCGACAGCGACTCGCGCAACGATCGCTACAACTACCTCTACTCCGAACCTGAGCTGAAGGGATGGAAGACGCGCATCGATAGCATCGCCCAGAAAGCGCAGAAGACATTCGTCATCGCCAACAACCACTTCGAAGGTAAGGCCGCGGTGAACGCGTTGCAACTGAAACACATGCTCACGGGACGTTCGGTCAGCGTCCCGGAGACTTTGCTGAAGCGTTATTGGGAGTTGGGCGAGATCGCGGAAAAGTAGTTTCGAGTTTGAAGGTTCGAGTTTCGTTCACGGTGGCGCGGTCGAAAGCCATTAAAGGGTGTCATCCCGAGCGGAGGCGACGGGGGTTTCGTCGCCGGAGTCGAGGGACCCCTATGGCGCAAGACACCCTTGCGCTCCGGCCTTCAACTTCGTACCATCTTTTATTCAACAGCAATCCAGCACCTCGACGAAAATGAGCGAACAGGAAACCACCGAAGAACTGCAAGAAGCCGCCGAGCGCGCCAAGGAACGTCGCGAGCTTGCCCCCGTCAGCCTGACCATGGCGATTCTGGCCGTACTGGTCGCCATCGCGACCCTGCTGGGCCACCGCGCACACACCGAAGAAATTCTGTTGCAGACTCGCGCCACCGATCAATGGAGCTACTACCAAGCGAAAAATATGCGTCGCAATAACCTCGAGGCGCTGGACGAAGTCCTCACCGCCCTGGAGAACACCAAAGCCGAACGCGCCCAGGAGGTGCAGAAGCACTTTCAGCAGGAGATCGACAAGTATCGCGAACAGCAGAAGGACATCGAGACTGAGGCGCGCGGCCTCGAATCCGAAGTGCGATTGTCCACCCGCCACGGCAATCGCTTCGACTTGGGCGAGGTATTTCTGGAGATCGCGCTGGTCGTGACTTCGATCACGCTGCTCACCGATAATCGCGCCTTCTGGTACTTCGGCTTTGTCCTGGCTGCGATCGGTATTGCCTGCACCGCCAGCGCATATTTCGTGCGGTGAGATAGGCCGAGTTTCCAGTTTGCAACTCGACAGCTTGAAACGTTGAAACTCACTCCCTCGCCAGCTCCGGATGCTCTCGCAACAGCTTTTCCTTCGTCGTCGACCGCGCCGGCTTGCCCGCTGTGCTCTTAACGATCCACTTCGGTGGTTTCACAAAAATAGTCCTCGCGGCCACGCCCAGAGTCGTTACGATTTGCGTGCGAATCTCCTGCTCGATGCTTTCCGCCTGTTGCAGATCCTCTTCCTTCTCCACTTCAGCAACCACGACGATGTCCTCGGTACCCAGCTCCGGATTGAACAATCCCAGCGCAATGGCCCGCCCATCGTGAATGGCCGGGTGGCTGCACACAATCTCCTCGATATCCTGCGGGTAAATGTTTTCTCCCCCGATAATCAGCAGGTCCTTCTTGCGGCCGACCACATAGAGTTCGCCGTCCAGGAAAAATCCAAGATCGCCGCTGTAATACCAGCCATCGCGAATCGCCTTCTCCGTAAGGTCGGGCCGGTTGTAATAGCCCTCGAAGAGAGATTCGCTTTGAATCGCGATTTCGGCAACCGAGCCTTCCGGCAAATCTTCGCCGGATTCGGCCACGATACGCACCTGGTTGTTCGGCAGCAGCCTCCCCGACGATGTGAAGCAAACCGCGCCGGCCAAAGCTTCCGCAACGGGGGCAATCAGGTGCTCACCGCGAAACCGCGCGCCGTCTGCCCAAATCACCTTCGGACCGGTGCTCCAGAGCCTGTCCTGAGCTTGCCCAAGGATTCGCGCCCCTTTTTTGGACGCTAACCTGGGTTCGTTCTCCCCTCCGATGCCCGATTGCGACACCGCGAAGACGTTTTCCGCCATCGCGTAGGAGGCCTGCAGCGCCGAACGCTTCAGCCCGCAAGCCGCGAACGCGTCGTAGAACTCGTTCATGCTTGCCATGCGCACCGGCTCCGAGCAGTTGATGAGCATCCGCGCGGAGGAGAGATCGTATTGCGTCCAGCGCTCCTTGGGCGTGCGTCGCGGCACAAACTGAAAAGCAAAATTGGGCAGCCACGCCACCGTGCATTTGTGCTCGGTGAAGATTTGCAGCATGGTCTCGGGATGCATCACCCAATCGAGCGGCGACTGCATGATGACCGGCAGATGGCAGACCATCGGCAGCATGAAGCACGCAATCAGCCCCATGTCGTGATAGAGCGGCAGCCAGCTATAGACCGAATCGCGAGCGTCGTCGATCTGCAGCACAGACGCCAGCTGTTCGAGATGTCGCAACACTGCGGCATGGGTTAGCGCCACACCCTTTTGTAAGCCTGTCGTGCCAGCCGAGTGCTGAATGAACGCGAGATCGTCGGGTTGAATCGCTGCACTGGGCAGCCCACGCTCAGCTTCGCCCTCATTCGCACCGGCTGCTCGCACCAACTGCGCGCCATCGCCGAAAACGACATGCTCCACAAGTTCGTCTGGAAACTCGCGGTCGATCACCACCACCCTGGCCCGCAGATTGGCCGTAACCCCCGCCAGTCCGAAACGATACTTCGCAGGATCGACCTTGAAATTTGGATAAGCCAGAATTGCAGGCACCGCGCCCAGAAGCATCGCTCCCGCGAAAACCGTCATCAGCGGAATCCCTTGCGGCATGATCAGAATGACACGATCGCCGGCGCCGACACCGTTCTGCTGCAGCAATGTCGCTTGCGCCTGCGCGCGGCGCCGGAACTCGCCGAAGGTGACGCTTGCCTGCTCGTCTTCGTCGATCCACGCCGTCACGAAGCGCCGATCGCTGGGCGCAGCGTACAGGGCATCAACTAAGGTCCGGTATTTGGTTGTGGGCATCGGTAAGGGGCGTTGTTCCCTTTCGCTGGTAAGTGCCGCCGATCATCTTAACAGGGCGCTTTTAGCCCCAGCCTGAGCGTGATTTCGCGCGCCTTTTCACCACCTTGTTATCGGTTAACCCATTGGTTACCAGTAGCTTAGCCTACACATACGGTTGTCCCGATTTGGCACAAGAGTTGCTCTTATTGTGTTGAACTCTACGCGTTCGGCGCGGCTGCTCTTCACGCCGAACTCAACCAAGACTCAAGCCTAGGCACAGGGATGACGGGAACAACACCTGAAACCGACGCGCTTCGAGAGTTAGCGCAGAAAACAGCGGAGGAGCCGGCGCTGACATCGCAACCCGAAATTGCGCCGGCCCGCCGAAGCTACCTGGAATGGGCAGTTCTGCTCGGCTTGGCCGGCATCATGTTGGTGCAGTTGTGGAGCAGCGTCGTCCGACTCTCCATCACCTCTGACGAGATCGACCATCTCCACGCCGCCTATCGCTATTGGCAATGCAACGATTTTGGCTGGAACCCCGAGCATCCTCCCCTGGTCAAGATCGTCGCCGGCCTGCCCTTGCAGGTCATGCGCGTCAACGATCCGATTCAGCACGCCTGTGGACTCGCCGACGACAAAGCCAGCGATTTCATCATCGGACACCAGTTTGTGTTTGCTAATTCCGAAGCGATGTTGACCGCTGCGCGATTTGCCGTCTCGCTGTTTGCCATCTTGTTGTTGCTGGCGGTGTGGTTCTTCGCACGCAAGATGTTCGGATTGCCGGTGGCCATCATTTGTGGCGTGCTGCTGGCCTTCGAACCCAATCTTCTGGCCCATGGCGCGCTGGTCACTACCGACGTTGCCGCCGCTTTGGGAATTCTGCTTGCGGTCTATGCCCTGTACTGCTACGAGCTGCAGCCGAACTTCAGCCGCCTGTTGGGGCTCGGCCTCGCCATAGGGTTTGCGTTAGGCGCAAAGCATTCGACCGTCCTGCTGGCGGTGATCTTGCCGGCGCTGATGGTCGGCGACGCTCTGCTTACCGCCCGGCGCGAGCTTACCCGCAGGCTGCTGCGACGCGCGGGCGCCTTCGTGGCGGCTGGCGCGATCGCCATGGCCGTACTCTGGGCGTCCTACGGCTTCCGTTACGCAGCGCGGCCCGGTGGAGCGACCGTTGCGAGCCCGCCCAAGCTAGTGCTCGTTCATGGCGCGCTTGCGACCAAGTTTGTGCCCCAACTGGAACGCTGGCGCGTCGCACCAGAGGCATACCTCGTCGGATTGCAGGATGTATTGTGTGAATCGGAAGTAGGCAGGCCGGCCTTCATACTGGGCAAGCTATACAAAGAAGGCCAGTGGTTCTATTTTCCCGTCGCGGCAATGATCAAGTTCACCTTGCCGCTCTTGTTGATGGTGTTGCTGTCGGCTTTGTCCTGGCGCTTCTGGAGAAGCCGATTGCGAGAGCTCCTCTATTTGCTCTTACCTATCGTCATCTATTTCTCGTTCAGCATGACTTCCAAGCTGAACATGGGTGTGAGACATCTCTTGCCTGTTCTGCCGTTGCTCACCATCTTCGCGGCGGCTGGAGTATGGAATGTGGCCCGCCAGAAGCGGTGGGCGATGGTCACCTTAGTTGTCTTACTCAGTTGGAATGCCATTAGCTCCTTGCACGCATTCCCAAACTATCTCAGCTACAGCAATGAGCTTTGGGGCGGACCGGGCGAAACCTATCGCTACCTGGCCAATTCAGATGATGACTGGGGTCAGGCGCAGAAAATGGCCCGAGCTTATGTCGAACAAGTCCATCCCGCACATTGTTATTTCTTGCGTACTTATAACAATCTAAATAGCGATTACGGTATTCCATGCCAGGGCATGTCTGAAATCCAGTGGGACCCGCTCCCGATGCGGTATACCGGTACAATGATCGTAAGCAGCACCATGCTCGACGGCATCGGAGTGCCTCAAGCCGCGGTTCGAACTTCTCGCTTATTCAAGGGTATGACACCCAAGGCCAAACTCGGTGGCAGCGCACTCTTGGTTTACGAAGGGACCTTCGACACCAGTTCTATGGTCGCTTCGCAACTGCTAATCCGCGCCAACACCGAGAAGGAGAACAATCCACAGCAAGCATTTGATCTAGCGCAGCAGGCTTTACAACTGGATCCGAGTCTTGGCCTCGCCCACCTGATTATGTGCAGAAGCTATCGCGTGTTCGGCGACGATGTGTCGGCCGCGCGTGAATGCAAGACCGGGCTATCGCTGCTCCGCCAGGACGCTGAATATAGTCCCGAGATGGTGGACTACATGGAGAACTTGATCACCACGAGCGGGTTGCAGATCGACAGCAGTGCGGCAGGGAAACGCTGATGCGCAAGATGTGGAGGAGGACCTAAGTTGAGCTTTGTCGATGACGTACGGCCATTGTTGCGGCTCCGCTGGTTGCGATTAGCGGCGCTGGCCGGACTTCTCACCGCGACCGGAGCGATCGCCTTCAATTTGAAGTTGTCCGTGCTTGATCTCGATATATGGTGGCACCTGAAGGTCGGCGATTGGATCGTGCAACATCTGGCAGTTCCGCATACCGGGATCCTGTCGCGCACGGCCGCGAACTCGTCCATGGACCGCCTATAGCTGGGGCTATGAGGTGTTACTGTCGCGCTTCTACACCTGGTTCGGCCTGGTAGGAGTTGGGGTCTTCGGGACGCTGCTGACCATCGCTGTCGTCTACTCCACTTACTGGATGCTGCGCCGCCTCTCCGGTCGCTTTTGGCTCTCCTGCATCTTGACCGTCGTGGTTTGCTCCGGATTCCTATTTAACACCATGCCGCGGCCAGTGTTCTTTTCGATCTGTTTCTTCTGCATTACCCTCGCCTTGCTGTGTGAGGCAAACCGCAGCGGCAATCTACAGCTTCTCTATTGGCTGCCGCTGATATTTCTGTTCTGGGCCAACCTGCACATACAATTCATTTACGGCCTGTTTCTGGTTGGGCTGCTCGCCGGTGTCACCCTCACGCAGAATGCACTATTGCAATGGACAATCTTGCCCCGCTACTGCGCCGAACCGAGCCTGCCTGCTCTCAGGCTGGTTGGGATATTCGTCGCTTGCGTGCTGGCGACCCTAATCGGCCCGAACTTCTATCATCCATACCAGGTTGTTTTCGGCTACACGAAGGCGAGGTTCATCTACAGCATTATTATCGAACTGCAGCCGCTGACATTCACCGCCTACAATCATTATGTCGAATTACTATTGACGGCATTCGGGTTCCTTGCAGTGGGCTGGCAAAAAAAGATTGATCCCTTTAAGCTTCTGCTGATGATCGTCGCCAGCGTCGTCGCCTATCGGACGATGCGCGACGCCTGGTTCGTTTGCCTTGCCGCGGCAGCCTGCATTGCGGACTTCCCCGCTCCACAGGACCAAAGCGACCGCGCAGAAAGCTGGCTGGAGAATGCTGTCGTTGCTGCTATTGTTGTTGTCGCATTGTTCTTGTTCGCCAATGGAACCGGCTTCAATACACGCGGTCTTGACCGTGCGATCAGCGGGCAGTTCCCCGTCAACGCCGCGAATTTTCTCCGCCGCAACCCCCCGCCCGGTCCGATTTATAACAACTTTAACTGGGGTGGTTTCTTGACTTGGTATATGCCTAATTATCCGGTCGCGATCGACGGGCGCACAGATCTTTACGGCGACGACCTGGACAAGCTATTCGCAACCTCGGAGAATGCGGAAGAGGTCTACAAAACCAACCCCTACTTGGACGAAGCCGGTTTTGTACTACTCGACAGCGGTCTTCCGCTCGCCAAGATTCTCACCATCGATCCGCGCTTTAAGCTGGTCTATAAGGACCAGATTGCCACCGTGTATGTCCGGGTCAGAGGCTGATATGGCTCACTCGGCCGCAGAACTTCCGGTAACACGTGAGTCAAAACAGTCCAGCATAATAGATAACATTTCGGAGCTTTTCCGAGAAAAGCCGCTTCTATTGGCCGCACTTCTCCTGCTCGCTACTCTACTTCTCTACAGTCCTGTCCTCCACCATAGCTTTCTCCGGTTCGATGATGCCGCTTATGTTACGGACAATCCTCACGTCAACGCCGGTCTGAAGCCGGCAAATATACTGTGGGCTTTCACCGCTTTTCACGAAGCTAACTGGCATCCGGTTACGTGGGTTTCGCACATGGCCGACTGCCAGTTTTTCGGACTGAACTCCGGCTCGCATCACTTGGTCAACCTTTTTCTGCACGCAGCCAACGTGCTACTTCTTTTTTTCCTGCTGCAGAAAGCGACCGGGGGGGTATGGCGTAGCTTTCTGGTGTGTGCGCTCTTTGCCGTTCATCCACTCAACGTGGAGACCGTTGCCTGGGTGGCGCAAAGGAAGACCTTGCTCTGCACGCTTTTCTTTTTATTGACGGTTGCCGCTTATGGCTGCTATGTGCGGCGGCCCGGCTGGGCAAGATACCTGCTGGTAATGAGCGCCTTTGCGCTGGCCCTCATGTCGAAGGCAATGGCGGTGAGCCTCCCGCTTGTCTTGCTGCTATTCGATTATTGGCCACTGCAGCGCTTTCAGGAGCTACCGATTCAGCGTAGATGGATACGGCTCGCATTGGAGAAGCTGCCGCTGCTAGCCATGAGCGTAGTGAGTTCGGTAGTAACTATGGTTGCACAGCGTTCCGGCGGGACGGTGGCAGAGATATCCGCCCTGCCGTTCTATGTGCGCTTGGAGAATGCCATAGGATCTTACGTAGCATACATCGGGAAGATGCTTTGGCCTGCCAACCTGTCCGTTTTCTATCCCCACCCGCAGCATGCGTTGCCCTCGTTGGAAGTCCTTGCATTCGCAGCTATCCTCATAGCACTAACTTTGGCAGTGCTGTACCTGCGCGGTCTACGCTACCTTGCGACAGGCTGGTTCTTCTTCCTGATCACGCTGGTTCCGGTAATCGGTATTGTCCAGGTTGGGCGCCAAGCCATGGCCGACCGCTATGCTTACATGCCCTGCATCGGGATTTTCATTGTTATTGCATGGGGCCTCGGAACATTGGCCGATGTGATGCCTTCTTTGAGGCT
This sequence comes from uncultured Acidobacteriaceae bacterium, assembly GCA_963713465.1. Lineage (GTDB taxonomy): Bacteria > Acidobacteriota > Terriglobia > Terriglobales > Acidobacteriaceae > Bog-257. The sequence continues at coordinate 27,382 of CAVQLZ010000010.1, read as the reverse complement.
CATACCCGCTTTGACAGCACTCCTGCTAATTGTTTCTTATGGCGCGGCAACCGCGAATTACCTGCGATATTGGCAAAACGGCGTGACCCTGTTTCTGCGCGCGCGCGCAGTGAACAAGACGCCCGACCCCGTCATCGAAGAGGCGCTTGCCGATGCCCTGCTTTTTTCCGGGGGGCTTGACGATGCCTTTCAACACTATCGCGAAACCTGCATACTGCGACCGGACTATCCCGTCTGCCACTACAACATGGCAGAAATATTGTTTAATCGTCATCAGCTTCAAGACGCTCTGGAGCAATATCAGCTGGCGCTAAGCCTTACCCATAGCCAGGACATGGCGGTTTCGTCCCTGACCAACTCCGGCGAAATACTCTTTGAGCTGGGGGATTACCAAACCGCGCAGATGAGGGTGGCAGCCGCGCTGCAGATTGATCCCACTAATGCCGCTGCACTGCAGTTGCAACGGCACATTTCCGCTCAGTAGCGCGCCCTTGTTAGTTCTCTATAAATTCAGGTCACAGCATTTCATCGCGGGGATTCGCTGCCAGCTAGTCTGTTCTTAGCAGTACTACTGCAACCTCATCCCGGTAAGCCGCCTTGAATACGGGCAGATTGCTGAAGGCTTGTCCCATCAGTGAGTGCCGCGGCAGTATCAAGGTGCGGGCGTTGGCCAGGAAAGGTTCCTCGGCAGGCGCGGTCTCGGCATTCATGGCCTTGAAATAGCGCAGAAATTCCTCCCCACCATAAAGACCCCGGCGTCCATCGATAGCCACTGGATATTCAGGCAAATACCACTCCAGGAAGCCGCCCCAATCGTAGTTATTAAAGAGCGGCTGCGGAAGATGATGGTCGCGAACATAGTTCGCCGCTGAGACGGGGTACGTCTTGGCTATGTTCTGCAACAGCAATTGAGGGTCGGCAGGGAGACGAACCAATGCCAACGCTAGGATTGCAGCGAATACCAACGCGCCTGCCATCGCACTCGTGCGGGTCCATTCGTAGCCATGATGCTGCTGTGCCAGAGGCGAGTCTCGATGAAGCGCATTGTTGGAGATTGCCTCGGCGATAATAGCAACCGAGGCCAGTACTACAAGCCAACAATCGTGTTGCCGATGAAAAGACAAAAGCGTCGTGCCGATCAACAGGGCGAAGCTGAACACACTGTGCGAACGGCGCCGCCCCAACGCCAGGAACGCAGCCATCGTTAGCAGAAGAAGCGCGTAATCCTGCGGACGACGGAAACCTATTGCATGAAGGTCGGGAAAATACTTGTCAGCCGGTCCTCCGAAACCCTCGAATGCCGCAGCGTAGGCTCGATAACCATACGGATTCAGTAGCGCCGCCACTAGGGAGAAGCCCGTCACCGCCGCTATTGTGGCCGGCGACAAACCCGGAGCGAAGCTTTCAAAGCCCTTTACTCCCGCGCGCTGAAACCACTGCTCAACGAATGTCGAAATAAAAAACAGCCCAAGCAACAGCAGGCCATAAACAAATCCGCTATCCAGATTCGCCCAGACTGCAAACAGGACTGGCAGCCACAGCAGGCGCCGGGTCTCGCCCGAGCGCCGAACGTCCATCAGCAGCAGGAGTTCAGCGGCGAACAATAGCAGTGAAAAGTAAATGGGCAGGGCTTGCTGGTCAAAGAGAACATATTGCACGATGGCCGAGAGCGCGACCGCGGAAAAAAACTTTCCGCGATGACCGCGCGCCAGGAAAAATACCATGGCTGCCAGCCCCGCTTTGCACCACATGAGCAAAATCGCGAGCGTGCGCAGACCCAGTGCCTTATATCCCAGAGCTATTAATACATCGTAAGCCCAGCTAGTTGCCATCCAGGGTAGCTGGATGGATTGCGAAAATAGTCCATTACGAGGAATTGCGTGGTGTTGCAGTATCCAAAGCCCAGTTTGCAGGTGCCACCACACATCCGAGTTGGCCAGAGACGAAAGAGAAGTCAGGCGGAAGGCTTCTACGACCGGCGCGCAAATACATAGCAAAAACAGCACCACGGTATGAAGCAGGGTTAGGTTGTGGACGCCGCCTCGAGCATCGCCGCGTGCGACAGCCGGTCGTAGCTCGGTAGTGGACACTTCTATTTCCTCAGTGCGTGGCCGAGGCCTGCTCCCGGCACACTGGCCGAGGATACGCTGCCATCGGGATTGTGTGCCACCCCGTGGCAGGTGAGGGTGCAGGTACCGGAGCCGTGATTATAGGAGATAGGAAATCCCTTGTTCGGAGCCACGACATTCACATCAAAGTTGACCAGCCGTTCCCCAGTGATGCTGGAGGACATCGACCCATTTCCATGCGCGGTGTGGCAGACCGAGCAGGAGAAGCCATCTTGCATGATGTGGTTGGAATGCTTGGTGAAGCTGGTGTTCGCAACCACTTTGCTCAGGTCGTGACACTTGGCGCACATCGCATAGGGTCCCGTGCTGCCCAGGTCGGGCATGGGGAAAGTCTGGGTCACTTGCGCGCCGGGAATCATGGCCTGGGTGTAAACATACTTGCGCTCCAGAATGTGCGAATTCATGGAGCCATGAGGACCATTGGCGCCCTGACCACCGAACTCGCGATTGTCGTCGCTGTTATGGCAATCGGTGCAGAACAAGCGCTGGCCCACCAGTCGCGAGGACGCGGTCCCGTTCAGGTTCGTCATGTAGGTGCGCAAGCTGGGCTGCGGGAAGCGGCTGTTGCGATCATGAAACACGGGATGGCTGGAACTTGCAGTCATGCTGAACTGCGGAACCAGGTTGAGCGGATCGCCCGCGAACGCGAGCGCGCGCACAGGAGAGTATCCGAAGACCTGGGGTGTGCGTTTGCCGACGCTGGAGCCATGGCAGCGCAAGCAGGTTTCATACTGATTCAAGGCGGGCGTCAGGACGGTCACGCCGTCGAGAGCGCTGACGCCGGTGACGCCCGTCTGCGATGGACGCACCGCGGGCGGCACAGTGAAATTAGCCGTGCGCCCGGAGTCATGCGGGTTGTGGCAATCCACACAACTGGCGTGGCGGTTGCTGTTCAGCACAGCCGGCTCGGCGGCATCGTGCAAATTGCTGCCCGCCGGCATGGGATGGCCCGGCTTGGCAAACTCGGCGTAAACATTTGGCGCGGCCGGCGACAGATTTGAGCCCGCGTTATGGCAGGTGATACAAGGCTGCGAGTTGGGATCGACGCCAGGCAGTGCGGGCGTCGCCGCTCGCAGCAGCCGCGCGGGTCCACTGGCATTGTGCGTCTGATGACACGAGGTGCACGCATTCTTGGCTACGCTGCCGTACGGGCCGACACTGGCTTGTGCGGCGGGCTGGTTGCTGGCCGTAGCATGGATGCTGGTATTCCATCCCGCAAGCCGGTTCACCTGGCCTTGCACAACGCGGGTGGGATCATGACAGGCCAGGCACATCTGGCCGCCGGAACTGTCTCGCACCAGGAAATCCAGCGCGACTTTGTCCTTCGCCTGCACGTGCGGATCGTGACAACTGGTGCATTCGACGCTGCCGTTAACTAATTTCACCGCTCCCGTAGTGTCGGCAGTTTTGTGCGATCCCACCAGCGAAGCAGCCAAGTCCGGCGAGTCCTTCATGGGCGTCACCATGCTGAAAGGGTGGGACGTGCTGAGGTTCTGCCCGAGAACATCGGCGCTCTTCATGGAGCCTTGGATCGGGATCTTTCCATACGCCTGCGTCTGCCCGACCGCAACCGTGCCGTCATGGCAACTGAGGCAAAGGCTGCTGGATTGTCCCAGAGGCGGTTGCGAGTTGTCGCGCTGGTGCTCGCTCGAACTCGTGTACGGCGTGTAAGTTTGCTTCGAGAGCTGCTGATTCCACAGAGGAGTATTGCCTCCAATGCCGCTGTGGGGCGCATGGCAGAAGGTGCATCCCAGGGCTCCGCGCGTCGTCATCGGCGAGCCGCTGCCAGGAGACAAATCGTGTTGTCCCAGCACATCGGGCGACGGCGACTGGGCGGCAACCGGGAGCAGGCAGCCCAGCAGGAAGACGAGTGCAAGCCTATACTTCAATGCACTCCTCCACTCGCCTGCTTCGCTATTGCGAAGTACTGAAATACCTGGATGCGCCGATTGTAGGAATCCACAACGTAAATGCGATCGTTCTTGTCGATGTGCAAGCCGGCAGGCATCTGGAATTCGCCCGCGCCAGTGCCGTTTCCGAAGTAGTACAGCAGCTGGCCCTCGTTGTTAAACACCTGCACGATCCCCCGTAATCCATCGACAATGTAGAGATGGCCTTCGGAGTCGAAGCCGATTCCCTTCGGCCGAAACATCTCCCCCGGTTTGTCGCCGAGAGCTCCGATGGCGTAGCGAAATTGACCCGACCGGTCCAGCACCTGTACCCGGAAATTCATGGCATCCACTACCACCAGGTCTTGGCCGTTCAAGCGCAATTCGGTCGGATAATTGAACTCGCCGTTACCGGCGCCATTCTTGCCGATTGTCTCCAGCACGCTGCCCTGCATATCCAGAACGAAAATCTTGTCGCGCAGCGTGTCGGTCACATAGATCCTTTGCGCGGCGGAATCGACCGCAATTCCCGTCGGCCGCTTGAAGAAGCCTTCGCCGCCTTTCAGGCTGCCGATGGCCCGCTGGTATTTTCCATCGGCATTGAAGACAAAAATCTTGCCCGCCTCGGAGTCGGTCACGTAGATATTGTCCTGGGCATCCACGGCAACGCACTGCGGCAGCAGCATGCCATCTTTATCTTTGTCCTTGCGGGTTAGGAATTTATATTTCTGCTGCGCGAAGTCGAAGATGTGAACGCCATAGGCCCCGGGATCGGAGACGATGATGCGGCCGCGCGAATCCGTCACGATGCCGTAGGGAGCGATGAGCGTGTGGTATTCCGGTTCTCCAATGGCGATATCGAGGAGCTTCGTCCAAAAGCCGCGCTTGGGCTTGACCTCCCGCTGCGAGTCGAAGCTGCCTTGATAATCCAGCTTGCGGCCACCGTCCAGCAGAAGCTCCGGACCCACTTCGGTGGGCAAGGTCTTCGGCGGTTTCGATGCCCAGGCCAGCGCCCCCATCAGCAGGCTGATGAGCCACACTCCCAGCACAACGCGCAGATGTTTCCCAGTCCTTCTCATCAGAAAAATTTGATATATCGCTGTATTCCTACAAAAAAGGAGTTCTCGGTGCCCGGCAAAAAACCGCTGGCCGTGATCCCCTGTGTGAGACGGGTGTACCCGGCCAGCACACCAATGCGCCGCAGGTGGTATTGCATTTGCGTGTTGAAGATTTCTGTGTTGTTGCGGGAATAAATAGAGTTGGACAGGGTGTCGCTCAGCCCGCGGCTATAAGAAGCACTGAGCGACAGCTTGCGAAAAGCCGTATAGGAGAGCCCGCCGCCATAGCTGCTGCCGGTGAACTGGATCAGATCGGCCGGCGAGATGCCGGGCGTCGTGATGGGCAGCGGCACAATGCCGCCCGCTGTGATCAGCGAGTTTCCGCTGGCATTGTTGTAGAAGCCATTCACCGCAAATGCTCCGTTGCTCAGCGCCGTGGAATAGCTTTGGCTGCGATAGGACGAATTCGCCTCCTGGGTGATGCCGCTATGAGTGCCGCTGAAGGCGGACGACCAATGCCATCTCGTTCCCAGCCGGCGGTGAACATTGGCGCTATAGTTGTAATATGACGTCGTGTACGAAATCAGCACACTTTGCACATTTTGGCCGTAGATAAAATTGCTGGACACATCCCACGGGCCAAAACGCCGGAAGAAGTTCACATTGCTGATGAAACCGACGGCATTATTTCCTGTTTCCGGCGTAGAACTGTCGATTACCGAGGCCCAGAAGCTAAACATATCCAGAATTCGCTTGTTGTAATAGATCGAGCCGCTGAGATAAGTCCCGTTGTAGCTTTGCCCGTAGTAGGTCTGGTCGTAGTAGGTGGCTTGGGCCTGGCCGGCCAGATTCTCGGTGAAATTGTAATTGACTCCTCCACCCGCGGTAAGGGAGTGCGATCCCGTCCCGAGATTCACCGGGGCGGCCTCTGTGCCGTTGTTGATCAGGCCTTGGTTGAGGTACCCGGAAAGATCGCTGATGTAGCTCTCGTTCGCGAAAAATCCAAGCTTATTGGTGGGGTGAAAGTTAGCGCCCAAGGCCTCAACGTTAGTAGTGAAGTTGCTGTTGGTTGTCTCTGCACTTCCCAAGATGGGGGTCAGAAAGTCGGTGTCGATGTCAGAGTGGGTGAAGCTTCCGTAGAACTCTCCGTTCAGCGGCAGACGGCGTGAACCTGAGATGCCGATGTCGCTCCCCTCGGCATTGTTCTTCTCATCGGTCACGGAGCCGGAGAGGAATTCGGGCAGCAGCGTTTCATAACTGTTGTGATCGTAGTAGGCATTCAAGAGAAAGCCGCCAACGCTGTATGTGGAATGCAGATTGAAGACTCGAGTACTTGAGTTAGTGGTGAGGTCCGTACCGTAAATCGTGCCGCTCCCACTGCCCTGCTGGTAACCGACGGACAGCGTTGGCCAACCGGGAAAAAGCGCACTCCAGCCGATGCCAAAGCCCTGGTCGTTACCCTGGGTCGTAAAGTTTGGCGTTCCCACCTGTCCCAGCAGGTTCGAGGTATTGTAGTCGTAGTGATAACTGACGGAACCGGGAAAGTGGCTGCCCAGGAAGAAATTTGATGTGGCGGCAACGCCGCTGGCATTGCTCAGAGACAGGCTGTCGGAATCGTTGCGCGACTGATTGTAATAAGGCGTGACAGCGAAGTTGATGAAGTTAGGATTGTAGAAATAGCCCGCGGTGGTGCCGCTTCCTCCCAGGTTAAGGCCATGGTCAGACTGAATCTGATCGCCGTAATCGGCCGAGTAACCGAGATCGATCAGGCCAGTGGCGCCCAGATGCCAGTTCTCGCCGAGTTGAACCTGGGCCACGGCGCACGGGAGCAAGCCAAATAAAACCACCAGCCATACTCCGGCGACAATCCGGTATGTCTTCACCCCAAGGCCGCCTTCCCGTTCGGCTCGATCCCACATGACTTCCAACCTGGCAAAACCTACTTCTTGGAAGAGCACAATCGTTGCCAAACGAAGGCGTGGACACACCGCTGCAAAGGCAAGTAAACGGGCGGCTTACGCCGTTTCCCACAAGCACATTTTCAGCAGTAGGACTTTTGTGTGGAATATGCCGCGAAACGCAGCGTTTAAGTTCGCAACAAAATGGTAGAGCAGGCCTTTACAGACCGTGTCGCAACCCGAAATCAGTTTGCGCGGTGGGGAGAACACTCGGAATTGCAGTAGAAACAGCCGCGCAGCGGCGGGATGGTGTTAGACCGGCGCGCAAGCGCCGGGTGTGAGTGGGAAAGAAATCGAGCCGCGTCAGCGGCGACACCACTCGCGACACACTCTCTTTAGGTCCGCGTCCAGCGGCAATAGTTAGGAATAGTTTGGGCGCCGACCTCGACGAGGCCGGCGCCCGAACGAACAGAAACGCAGCTGGCGGGCCGCAAGCCTCAAGGCTCGTCTCTACCCTTGCACGATCTCAACCTTCGCCGTGCCGCGCAGCTTCTTATCTAACCCAACTCGCAGTTCCTCGTACTTCTCCTTCTGCAAGTCGATCTGAAGTTGCGTCTTCACGCTGTCAAAGCTCGCTTTTCCTGCCGGCTCATGAGCGTTGAGCCGGATGATGGTATAAGCGTTTTCCACCTGGATGAGATTGCTGACTTGTCCCACTTGCATCGCCAGCAACACTTTCACCACGTCGGGCGGCAGCTTGTCGCGCTCCATGGTCTTGTGGTCGCCCATGTTCACCCGATAGTCGTCTTCGGAAATTTTTTCCGCCAGCAGCCCAAACTCCTCGTAGCTCTTGGTTGCCTTGGCTTGTTTTAGCGCGTCTTCGGCGCGCTTCCTGGCTTCCTTGTTCTGGTCGGCCCCGGAATTGCGCGGCGGAATAATGGAGATTGCCTGAAAATTAAATAGCTCGGGATGCTCGAACTTGGCAGGATTTTTGTCATAGTAGGCGCGCGCCTCAGCCAGAGAAACGGCCGACTTGTTCTCCACGTCGGTCTTGAGCACCTGCTCGATCAGCAGCGAGCGTTTGATGTTCTCGCGCAGTTGCTGCCGTGAACCGTGCATCTCCACCTGCAAGTATTGCTGGAATTGCTCTTTGGAGCTGAACTGTCCCATAAACTCGGTCTCGGCGCGGTCGATCTTCGCCGCCGGGATCGTAAGCTTGCGGCGTTCCGCGTCCTGATACACCAGCTCCTCGAAGATGATCATCTGCAGCGCGCCCTGACGGATGCTGGCTTCCTGCGCCTTGGGAAAACCGTTGTGTTGTTTCGCATAAGGAAAGATGGCATACATCTCGCGCACCAGGTCGCGCTGGGTCAGGACCGCGCCGTTTACCTTCACCACTGGTTTGTCGCCCGCCTGCAGCAGCGGTGATTGCGCGCTCTGGGTCTTGCTGATGGCCGCGGGTTGGCTGGCCACCGTTGTGGGATTGTGCGACGCAACCTGGGCCGCAACCGGTGCGATGAAACTTGCCGTCAGCAACGTGGCGCAGATTAGAACTCGATACTTCATATATCCTCGCTGACTCGACTCAAGAAAAAGGGGGAAAGGTTGAGCTTTCCCCCTGGGTAAGAACACCAGCCGTTTACTGGAACTGGGTCGTAATGTTGTTGGTGTTGTTGGACTCGTTCGCCTCGCCGAAGTGGCATTGGCGGCAGAACTGGGTCGTCGATGGCGCCTGATTCTGGTTGTAGTTCTGCAGATTCGGGTTGTAAGGTCCGTTCACGAAGAAGTAGGTGGCATAGAACTTGCCGCCGCCGTCATTCATGATCTGGTTAGCCGTGCTGGACGTGAAGACCGTCATCACGTGCTGGTTGTGGCAGGTGGTGCAGGCCACATAAGGCTGCCCTGCGGGCGTGACGCCATAGGCCTTGCCGTGCGCCTGTGGGGCCAGAACCGGCCAGCCGTAGTTGGCTACGTACTGAGCATAGGGGCTGCCCGCGGTAACCGTAAAGGCGTTGCCCGCCCAGACCAGACCGTTCGCGGTGGTGCTGATGGTGGCGTTCAGGCCCACCGGGTGGTCGTTGGTGTAGTTGCCGGCGCCGGTGCCGTCATTGCCCAACAACGTGGGAATCGGATTGCTGCCGTACGTGGTATTGGTAATGAGCCCAATGCGCTGCTCGTACGAATTGCCGACCATCATGTTGCTATAGGTAAGGTTGCCGTCATGGCAGCTCAGGCACATCAGGATGCCCGTGGCTTCAGTACCGCCATTGGCAATGGTCGAGGGCAGAACTTCAACATACCTGCCGCTGTCGCCAAACTTCAGGGTTGCGCCGTACAACGGGCTGGCATCCTGTCCCCACAGGGCGTAGCTGCCCGCGTCGCCGTTGTTGTTCTTGGGCAGATGACCGGAACCGAATGAGCCGCTATGCGGAGCATGGCAGCCGGTGCAGCCGCGGCCTTGGTTGTTATGAGCGCCGAGTACGTCAACCGGCGAGCTCCAATTCTGGGCCATCACCAATCCGGCAATCGCCAGAACGAACATCAGAACTAAAATCGCTTTCTTCATGATTGCAAAATCCTCCGTGAATTGTGTCGCAACACTCATGGATCCACTTTTTCGGAGGTGTCGTGGAAGTGTGGCCCCCGCACTCACCTGCAAACCTCCGGTCTCTGTTAGTGCAGATCAGTAACCAAAGAAACCGGCGTAGCGCTGCTGCCCTTCTGTTGAGCTAACTTGCAGAATAAAAACAGCTTACCTCGGCATAAGTGAGCATTCCCGTTTTGGGATTCGGCTCAAGGTGGGTGAAAAGAGCCAATTGGCCCGGAACCACAGTGAAATACCCCACCTTGAAACCCAGCATGGCAAATTTGTGGTGCAACGCTGAGTACCTGAAGAAAGACAAAAGAGGTTCAGGTCTGCCTGAACCTCTTCGCGGCGGCTATGGGAATTACGAGCCCTGGGGTGGCTTGGCCTCGGCAGTTGGGGTGGCTGTGGAACCGCTCTTGCGTTCGTCCGCCTTCTTCTGCCGCAATTCGTCACGTTCCTTCTGCAATTGCGCCGCCTCGGCGTCGGTTACGTAGCGGAACTGTTGCGCGCGCCCGTAATAAATCTCGGTAGTGAAGATGCGGTTCCGCGGCGTGTCGCTGATGACGTTGACCAGCGACGCAAATTGCCCGGGCATAATTCCGTGCCCGCCAAGGGAGATGCACAGTTGCAGATCCTGATTGAAGACCTGTATCCGGTCCTGCATGCCGTCCGCGACCCAGATGTTGCCGTCGGCATCAATGGCCACGCCCTTCGGCCGCGCGAAGCGTCCCGGCCCGTCGCCATTCTTTCCCCAGGTGCGGATGAACTGGCCGTCGGCATCGAATTCCTCGATGCGATTGTTGAGCGTGTCGGCGACGTAAAGATTGCCGTCTTTATCGACAGCAACGCCGGTCGGCTTGGCAAAGTTGCCGGGGTCGGTGAGTTCGTGATTATGCCCGGCGGTACCGATCTTGCGCAGCAGCTTGAGCGTGTCGGCATCGTACACCAGCACCTGATCGAGCCCGGTATCGGACACATAGAGCAGCCGATTTTCTTTGTCGATGGCCAGCATGCTGGGTTCAACCATCCCGTCGGTGATGACGTCTTCCCTCTCATGTTTGGCATTCATCACCAGCACATGCCGCAGCCCGGGATCGGCGACGAACAGCCGATCGTTGTCATCCATTGCCAGTCCGATGATGCGCGCGAAATGGGCATGGACTCCGTTCTTGATCAGCTCCACCAGGCGCGTCTCGGTATTGAAGATGAAAATGGCGCCCACCTTGGAGTCCGCCACGTAGAGCTGCCCCTTGGAATCGACTGCCATGCCGTAAGGCTGGTCTAACTGGAACAGCAAATGGGGATGCTCCTGCTCGGTCTGCGTCCCTGCCAGCCGGTCCATCCAGTTCTGCTTCTTGGTCTGCGTGGCGGGATCGACCTGCGAAATTTGTTGCGATGCGTACCACGCCTGGAACTTGATACGCGCGATCGCCGGCGGATTCGGCCACACGATGTTCGAGTAGTCGATGACCGGCGGCGCTTTGGGCGTGGTGTCCGCAGGCTGCTTCTTCTTGGAACCTCCAAACGCGAACACCGGCAGCATCAAGGCCAGCATCAACAGCAGGAACCCCGTGCCTGTCCTGTGGCCGTTAGCGAATCGAGTTGGGCGAATTCTTATCATCGCAAGCACTCCTGATGCGAACTACCGCTTCGTAAGGTTGGCGTGGCATGTAATGCAAAACGCCAGATTGTTGGCCTGGTCCTTCACCAAAAGATCCGGTTGCGCCGAAGCGTGGGGCTGATGGCAGGTCAGGCATCCGATCTTGGCCTTGACCTGGGTGACGTTGGTCGGATCCATGACATCGGAGACCGGGTGCCCATCGACCGGATGGCCACGGCCATATTCAATTGGTAGCACGACATTCTTGGTCTTCTTGAAATAGTCTTCCGGGAGCTTCACGCTGCCATTGAAAATCGTTACCATATGTTCCGCTTCCAGCTTCTTCGGCTGCGAGTCGGGACCATGGCACTCCAGGCAAAGTGCATTGCCCTTGGCGCGCAGCAGGTGCTCATTGTCGCCGCCGTGCGGCTCATGGCAGGTGGCGCAGCCGAATCCGTACGAACCGAACGCGGGCTGATGTAAATGCGCCTTCTTGAACTGGTCGGCCTGCTCGCTGTGGCAGGCCAGGCAGGCGTTCACCGGATCGGGCTGGATGAATCCCGGTGTCCTGCCGGCATGCGGATTGTGGCAGGTGACGCAATCTCCCTGCGCGCCCGGATGCGGCACCTTGGCCTTATCGATCTTCTCCGCCTGCTCGCTGTGGCACGTCACGCATAGCGCCTTGGAATCGGCTTGCGTCAGCACCACCTTGCCGTCCTTGGCGGGCGCGTGGCAAGTGTCACACCCTCCGCCTTCAAACGGCGGATGCGTGAACGCCTGCATCAACTTGGGCTCGGCCGACTGGTGCGGATCGTGGCATTGCACGCAATTGGCGGTTCCGAACGGTTGGCCATGATGCGCCTTGATCAGGCTTTCATCCTTGACATCATGGCAATCAACGCACAGCGCCGGCACTGCCTTGGTCAGGTGATCGTCGAATTCCATGTTGCCGCGCTCGCCCGTCTTATGGGTGACGTGGCAGGTGTCGCAGCCCATGTCGAGCGCCGCATGACGGCTGCCTTTCTCGGGTACGTTCAAGCCCTGCGTGTGGCAGCTAAGACAGAGGTTCTGGTCTTTGTCGCCCGAGGTCGGCTTCAACAGCTGAAACTTGTTGTCCGACTCGTGCGGATCGTGACACTTGATGCAGTCGCGCACGGCCGGGGGATGAACTTTGCCCTTCAGGTCAGCGGCATTTTTATCGGCGTGACAGGTTAGACAGAGCGATTGCGGCGTCGCCGTGATCAGCTTGACTCGGGTAACGTCCTTGTTGACGCGGACTTCGTGACAACTGGTGCAGCCCGTGGCGATCGCCGAATGTACGAACTTCCCCTTGGTCTTGTCTGCGTGGCACTCGGCACACTTGGCCGAGTCGGTGTTCTTGTCGAGCGGCACCGGATGCACACTACCGAAGGCGCGGGTTACGCACCCGATCGCCAGCAGTAGAAGAACGATTTTCGCCAATAGGATGGCGCTGCCGGTGATCGCCGAACTCACCAATTCTGCGGCTGGTTGTTGTTGCCTGGAGACCCTCACAATCCCTCTGCCAGGTTCATGAGCACGAAGCTCGCCGTTTTGCGGACAAGCTGGGACGGCCCCGCGATTTTCGTAATCACTTTTAATTTCAGCGGTTTGGGCGTCCCCTAAATTGCCGGGGCCTGACCCATCGACGCTCGTTTGCCGCTCAAACGGGCCTTTTCTCACAGCAGCGGAGGTGAAATCACGCAAGCGGGCAAATGGCCCAAAATATGGCACTGAACTGCGTTTCAACACGGAGAAACCCCATAAGAACCTGTCTGGAGTTATTGAAGCGCGAAAGCGCCGCGCGCCCTACGGCGCGAATCACAACCGCTTGTGATCTCAGTCACATTGAGAGGCTCGGTGGTGCACGGGCGGAAGATGTGTATTACGCCAGAAGCGGCGTTCGATCCCGTGGTTACGCTATCTTGGCGCCACGCCGGGATTGCAGCCACTCCATCCAGCGATCCAGTCCTTCGCCGGTCGTGCTGGAGACATCGATGATCTCCATTCCGGGATGAACGCGGCGCGCGTTCTCGCGTGCCGCATCCGCCTCGAACGGCACATAAGGCAGCAGGTCGATCTTGGTCAGCAGCATTAGCTCCGATTTGAAGAAGATGGAAGGATATTTCAGCGGCTTGTCTTCGCCTTCGGTGGTCGAGAGCAGCACAATCTTGGCGTCTTCGCCCAGGTCGTAACTCGACGGGCAAACCAGGTTGCCGACGTTTTCCACGATGAGCAGGTCGAGCTCTTCGAGCTTCCAGTCCGCAAGATGCCGCTCGATCATCTTGGCATCGAGGTGGCAGGTTCCGCCGGTCGTGATCTGCTTCACCGGAAATCCGAACTTCGCCAGCCGGCGCGCATCGTTCTCGGTCTGCAAATCTCCGGTCAGCACCGCGACCCGCTCGCTCTTGTCCATGCGCTCCAGCGTGCGCTCCAGCAATGCGGTCTTGCCCGAGCCGGGCGCGCTGATCAGGTTGACGCACAGCACGCCATTGGCGCGATAGCGATCGCGTAGTTGCTCGGCCAGAATCTGGTTCTCGTTGAGGACCTTCTTTTCGACCGCAATGCGATTCATTCGTATGCCTTCTTAGTTTCCTGATGCTAGTGCCGAGCAATCAGCACTCAGCTCCTCTACTGGGGTGTCATCCTGAGCGCAGCGACCGCGCAACGATCCTGACAAGCGCATCTTTTGCGCTTGGCGGGATGGTTGCCCCGGTCGCGGAGCCGAAGGACCCCTATGGTCAGATCGGTCCTTCATTCATCCACTTCCATGTAGGTAATGTCGAGCTCCTCGCCGCTGACGCACGTCGTACCGAAGTCGCCGCACCGCGGACATCGCGGGTCGAATTCCGTCATGCGAAACTCATGTTCGCACTTGCCGCACCGCTGGATGCGCGGCACGAACTCCAGCTCCAGCGTGAGCGGCTCGCGATCGGTATCCTTCACCAGAACTTCGAAGCCGAATTGCAGCGCGTCGCCATCGACGCCCGCAAGCTCCCCAATCTTAACTCCGACCTTGGAGATATGCTGGCCCGGATGACGCTCGGCCTCCTGGTCAACACAGTCAAGGATGGAAGCGGCAATGCCGAGTTCGTGCATGCTATTCAAATCACCACGGAAGCACGGAGGACGCTATAGGCCTTGTTTCTATTCCGTGCGTTCCGTGTTTCCGTGGTGAACCAAGGCCTTTTCGGGCTGGCAAACGTGTCCGCAAACGGACACACTACTCCCGAACCAAACTCATCATACCCGCATTTTCCGGAAACATTCTTCCCGCAATTTCGTCTATCACCTAAACAGGTGCGCTGGTCTTCGTGTGTCCGCGGTGCAACACAGGTAGCTCACCATGCCAGAGGATCTGAGACTCGCTGAATCCGCTGCACGCGAATGGCGCGACCGCGCCGCGCGCCGGCCTCCCGCGCTCGCCGCCTTGCGTCGCTGGCTGCGCGTCTGGGCCATCAGCTTTGCCCTGTGGACCGTGCTGGCGTTCCTCAGCGCCGCCGGCTCTCACGTCTACATCGCCTCCATTCGCGGGCCCGAGACTTGGGCGCAGCTACTCACCTGGGAAGTCACCGTCGGCTTCATCTGGTCGCTGCTGACGCCTCCCATTTACGCGCTCTCCCGCCGCTTCACCTTCGACCGTAGCAACTGGCAGCGAGTGCTGCCGCTCCACCTCGTTCTCAGCATCGCGATCACCTTGCTCGCCGCCTGCGTCGTGGTCTGGCTGGAGCCCTTCATCACCTGGACGCCCGAAGCCCATCTGCCCTTCTTCGCCGACGCACTCTCGCACGCCTTGATGGACTTCCAGCGCTACTGGTACATCGTGCTCATCACCCAGGCCATCAGCTACTACGGCAAGTATCGCGAGCGCGAGCTGCAATCGTCGCAACTGGAAGCCCAACTGGCGCTGGCCCAACTGGAAGTACTGAAGATCCAGCTTGAGCCGCACTTCCTCTTCAACACGCTGAACTCCATCGCCGCACTCGCGCGCTATGATGGCGAAGCCGCCGAGAACATGACCCTGCAACTCGCCGACCTGCTGCGCTTCTCGCTCGACGCCATGGGCGTCCACGAAGTTCCGCTCAGCCGCGAACTCACCCTGCTGCAGAAGTACATCGACATTCAGCAGATGCGCTTTCAGGACCGCCTCACCGTCGAGATGGACATCGCGCCCAACACGCTTTCGGCGCTGGTGCCCAACATGATTCTGCAGCCGCTGGTAGAGAATGCCATCCGTCACGGCATCGGCCCGCGGCGCGCGCCCGGCCACGTTCGCATCACCAGCCGCGTGGTCTTCGACGAGCTCTGGCTGGAGATCGCCGATGATGGCGTCGGCCTCACACATTTTGACGGTTCCATCCCGCCCGAAGGCGTCGGCCTGCGCAACACGCGCGCCCGCCTGCAACAGCTCTACAACCACGATCACCGTTTGATCCTGGAAGACGCGCCCGGCGGCGGTTGCGTCATCAAGATCCACATTCCATTCCGTACCTATTCCGAGGAGGTCCCGACCCGCGATGCCCATTCGAGTGTTGCTTAGCGACGATGAAGCCCTGGCGCGCGAACGCCTGCGCAGCCTGTTGGACGACGAACCCGATCTGGAGATCGTGGCCGAGTGCGGCGACGGCAAGTCCGCCATCGCGCTGATCAAGCGCGAGAAGCCCGACCTGGTCTTCCTCGATATTCAGATGCCGGAGATCGACGGCTTCGGCGTGGTCGCCGCGTTGCGCGATGCGGCCGGGTCAGCGACCAATGGGGGTGGACTTGGCGGTGCGTGGATGCCGCTGACCATCTTCGTCACCGCTTACGATCGCTACGCCATGAAGGCCTTCGAGGTGCACGCGCTCGACTACCTGCTGAAGCCGGTCGCCAAAGACCGCTTGTCGGAGGCGCTCGGCAACGCCCGCAAGCAGCTCCAGAATCCCTCCGAGGCCATGTTCCAGCGCCGCGTACTCAACCTGCTCTCCGAACTCGATTCACGGCAGAACCCGCCGCAGCGCATCGTCATCAAGGCCGATGGCGAGATCGTCTGCCTGAAACCGGGGGAAATCGATTGGGCCGAGTCGGCCGGCAACTACGTCTGCCTGCACGTCGGCGCGGCCACCCACATCCTGCGCGAAACCATCACCTCGCTGGAGACGCGCCTGGGCCACCGCCAGTTCCTGCGCGTCCATCGCTCCACCTTGGTGAACGTCGACCGCATCAAGACGCTGCGGCCGTCGCTCTACGGCGATTATTCGATTCTCCTGCGCGACGGCACCAAGCTGACGCTCAGCCGCGGCTTCCGCGAGAACGTGCTCAAGCGCCTGGGAACAGCGTAGAACTGGTGCCCCAGAGCCTGCCCTGAGCTTGTCGAAGGGTTCGCGTCCTTCGTTTGGACGCTAACCTGGGCCCCGCGATTCGCTTCTCACCGGAGGGTTCCCCACCCTTCTCGCTTGTTCTTGGCGAGAGGGTCGGGATTTTCGCGAAGTAGAGATTCGTATCAGGGCACGGTTTCAGCCGTGCCGAAGAAGACCATACAAATGTTCAGGGCCTTAGCCCTGAGGGTGCCCCACTCAATCTGCTTCTACTTGAGTGGGGATTTTCATTCCAGGCTAAGAAAATCGAGGTGTATACATATGGTATATACTTGACAGGAGGTTCGAAAATGAACACCGCCCGCATCTTCAAGTCCGGCAACAGCCAAGCCGTACGATTGCCGAAGGAATTCCGCTTCGACGTCAACTCGGTGGAAATCTTCCGTCGCGGGGACGAAGTCGTCCTGCGCAAGCCCCGGCGAACTCTGGCCCGCGCCTTCGCCGCGCTCGCCGCCATGCCCGACGACTTCATGTCTCACGGCCGCCACGACGAACCACCCCAGCGACGGCGCGCCCTATGACGCCGCGCTTCATGCTGGATACCAACATCTGCATCTACATCGCCAAGCAGCAGCCGCGCGCGGTACGAGCCCGCTTTGAGCGGCTCAAACCTGGACAAGTCGTGATGTCGACGATTACCTACGGCGAACTCGCGTACGGGGCAACCAAGAGCACACAACGCAATCGCGCCATGGCCCAACTGCAGGAATTGGTGCAGGACATCCCGGTGGCGACCCTGGACTGCCACGCCGGCCAGGCTTACGGCGAGATTCGCGGCAAACTCGAGGAACAAGGCCGGCTCGTCGGCAACAATGACCTCTGGATAGCGGCCCATGCGCTGGCCCTGGGCCTCACCCTCGTCACCAACAACCAACGCGAGTTCCAGCGAATT
Organism: uncultured Acidobacteriaceae bacterium; assembly: GCA_963713465.1. Taxonomy (GTDB): domain Bacteria; phylum Acidobacteriota; class Terriglobia; order Terriglobales; family Acidobacteriaceae; genus Bog-257. Next base: position 9,954 of record CAVQLZ010000010.1, on the reverse strand, counting down.
CCCGGTCTTCCCATCGAGAACTGGGCCGCATAGTTCTGTCCGAGTAGCGTCTCGAAAAGACGTGACTCCAGCCGCGCCGAATCGGTGGGAGGCCACGGCTTCATGCCGTGCCGAAAAAGACCGCACAAATGTTCGGGCTTGAGCCCGTGGGTGCCCCATTCAAGGCCTTCTTTTGGCCTTGAGTGGGGATTTACACGTGAACTTGAAGTATATTGGTGCCCCAGAGCGCGCTCTGAGCTTGTCGAAGGGTTCGCGTCCTTCCTTTGGACGCTAACCTGGGCCCAGGAGAGAACTTCTACATGATGCTATCCGTGTTCATCGGTGTCAGCGTCGATGGCTTCATCGCGCGCCGGGACGGCGCTCTCGACTTTCTGCCCGAGGACTGCGAACCTCACGGCTACGAGGAATTCATCGCCACCATCGATGCGCTCGTCATCGGTCGCAATACCTTTGAGGTCGTGCTGGGCTTTCCGGAGTGGCCCTATGGCGATAAGCGGGTCGTGGTCCTGAGCAGCCGGCCGCTCGACTTCTCCGCGGTGCGCGGCGGCAATGTGGAGCAGATGGCCGGTCCTCCACAAGAGATCGTGGCGAAACTTGCTGCCGGCGGCGTACAGCACGTCTACGTCGACGGTGGGATCACGATTCAGGGATTCCTGCGCGCAGGACTCGTGGACCATCTCACCATTACTCGCGTCCCGGTGCTCATCGGAGACGGCATTCCCCTCTTCGGTTCCCTTCCCCGCGATGTGCAATTGAAGCACGTCGCGACCCACACTTATCCCAGCGGCCTGGTGAAGAGCGAGTACCGCGTCCTATCGGCTGATCAGTCGCAAGCGCCGCAGCCCGGTGATTGACGGGCATGAGTGACTGCGGTTCCGCGTTCTGCTTGACCTGAAATGCCGGTACAGAAGTTCGAAACTGAAGAGAACAGCGCGAACCTGACTCACCATTGGGCGCCCCGTTCAAGCGCAGCTTGGGTGGGGATTTTTATCCGAATGAACTCGTTCCAGGTTAGCCCAAGCGCAGGGCGAACCTCGCCAGGATGAGCACGTCCACCAGATCCGCCCGCGCCAGCCGCCCAATCAGATCAGGTATGTCTCTTTGATTGAGGTTCCAAAACAAAAACTTCGGTACGGGAAGAGCGTAGTAGATGGTTTCCTGAGAGCTTAGAGGAAATTGTACGGATGGGTGCCGCAGTCATTCGCAGTTTCGAATGAACGGTATCTGCTAATGAGGATCAGAGGAACGCGTGAGAGACGATGGCTGCACGCTGGGGCCGTACGGCGGAAGTGATTGAAGCCCGGCGTTTAAACCATGGTGGACCTGCGATGGAGCTTTAGTCTAGAACCAATATGCACATAAATGGCACGTTTGGGCGATTGCCATTGTCCAGATTTGCTGGCATAGTCCAGCACGATTACGACAAATGCCGCCCGCGCCATGATTTGTGCGGGTTACCTGACACTGTGTTGACCTTGATATCAATGAGGGCTGTGGAGCCCGCGAAAAAGGGAACCGCCAAATGCGACTGCGAGCACCACTTGCGAAGCTTGGCCTTGCCATCGGAGTTTCTCTCTGGCTTGTCGGCTGCGGGGGTAGTAACGGAACTGGAACAGTCGAACGACGCACAGTCTCGTCCATTGCGATCACGCCGACTGATATCAACGTAGGTCAGCAACAACAATTGGCTGCGACAGCTACCTACAGTGACGGATCAAAGGCACCGATTACTCCAGATACGTGGTCCTCATCGAATCCGCAGGCCTTGACTGTCTCCACCTCAGGGATTGCCACCGGCGTGGCATACGGCCAATCGAACGTATCCGCAACCCTGTCCGGAGTTCAAGGGAACGCTACCGTTAACGTGCATGGCGGGGCGTTGAACATTACAATAACCGGGTCGGTGACAGGCACAGTTACAATCACAGGTACGGGCAATTTACGCAAACCATTGTGGCCGGCCAAACTCTACAAGTTGCGCCAGGCACCTACACTGTCACTGGAAACCCCGTGACTAGCGGGACTAGCACTTACTGGCCTTCCGTACAATCTCAGTCGGTAGCCGTATCTGATGCCGGCTCCGCCTCGGCCGCTGTAGACTATTCGACGATCATTCCAACTACGACCAAAGTACTGGATGCGGCTGGCATCAGCAGCCTTGTCGTCTCACCCGATGGCTCGACGGTTACCATATCCTCTTCAAGTCTGGTAGCCGAATCCCTCAATGTGGGTGACGTTCTTGCCGTTGCTCCGTCCCCACCCGCACCGTCAGGTCTTTTGCTAAAGATACTTACGATCAGCAAGACCGACACCACGGTAACCGCGGGGGTGCGCAGGCTGCATTGACAGAGGCAATACAGCAGGCCACGGTGCACTTTACTCAAGCTCTTAGTCCCCAAAACTTGACTCAAGAAAGTAAGAAGCTACTAGTTAAAGGGCGCCGCTCAGGCGCGTCCCGTCAGGGCGTCACACCTGCCGGCAGCGCTGGGCCATGTAGCAATCCTATTCTGACGCTTCAATTACCATACTCCGTTCCGATATATCAAGGGGTAGTACTATCTGGAGAAGACGATTTCTGCGCGACTCTTAACCTTGATTTCCAAATCACTTTATTCACATTACAGTATCTGAATGCCTCGCTCACGACTGGAGCTCACACATCCGCAAATCTGTCCGACACTGTGATGGGAAGCTTCAATGTCACGCAAGATCTCCCCGCTCTGCAATGGTCTCCGGTTGTTTTAGACATTAGCGGCGTTCCGATCGGGGTAACGCCATCTTTGATTCCATACGTCGGAGCAAACGGAAGCGCTGAAGTAACGATATCGACCGGCGTTTCAACAGATACAACACTGACTATTGGAGCTTCATATGCCGATGGCACCTGGGCGCCAGTGCAAACCGACGCCACGACCGCCGCTTCGGCGACAACGTCCGCGGAGGGTAATGTCAACCTTAAGGGGTTGGCCGGTGCGAGGGCGGAATTGTACATTGTCACACTGCCGCTACCTATCGTACGGGGGCAGGTGGATCTTGGTCTCGATGGCTATCTAAAACTCACGGGCCAGTTGACGGGAAACCCGTGCTGGTCATTGAACGCTGGTTTGGAGGCGCAGGCAGGTATCACTGCATCAATCTTCGACGTAAACCTGCGGCCCTATACAAGTCCCTTACTCAACTTGTATGCAGCAAACGTGGCAAAGGCCGCCGGGCCCTGTTACACCGTTACAGTGACGCCGTCCACTTCGATGATCGACGTTCAGGGAACTGTTAACTGAGCGCTAGTGAGGTCGATCTACTTGGAAATCCTGTAGACGCCGAATTTAACTGGTCATCCTCGGACACGACCATCGCTACAGTTGATCAAACAGGGCTAGTGACCGGCATTGCTTCTGGGACCGTACAAATTAGCGCGACGGACCCGGACACCGAAGCAGTTGGAACGGCGAGTGTCACGGTTGGGGCTGGTGCGCCAACTTATTTTCTGGCGGGCAACTGGGCTGGAACTGCGACTGTCACTGACGGTCAGACTCAGTCCACATATTCGGTCGGGGCTTCGATTAGCCAGACGGGGAACTCGCTTACAGCAACCTTAATGGTACAAGGTGAAGACGGCGCCAACATTTATACGGTGAACGGACAAGTAAATGGTAATACGGTAACGTTCACGACTGCGACCAACGGTATCAATGATGGCGTAGATGCGACCGGAACGATTAGTCAGGACGGCCTGCAAGTCTCCGGTAGCTGACTCGAGTGGAACAGGAAGCGGGACAATGACTTGGAACGGGCTGGCAACGTTGACAGGAATCGTGAGCCTCGTTGAACCCGGTAGCACCGATGTCTCGACCAGTACTGTTAGCACGGATGGACAGCACCTGACCGGCGGGGCAACGGCTGATACGGGTGACAGTGCGAGCTGGACTTTGACACGCCAATGAACGCATTGCAGAGCTGCTTGAGGAAAAGAATTCGCCTGCTACTTGTGTTCTGTAGCATGCTAGCTGTGGGCTGTGATATCTGGGCCGAGCCAATAACGTTCGCGCGCGCGATTGAGCTGAGTCGGAAGCAAGCGGCGCCGATCGCCTCGAGTTGATCAGCGGCGGCGCGTACTGCTTCGACCGGATCGCAAAGCAGGTACGTACCCCTGACCCGTCAGATCGATCTGACCCTGACTGCGAACCACTTCCAGGCGGGACTTCGGGAGACACGAGCTGCCAGACGGAACTCCGACTGGGGTGGTTCAGAAAGGGCGCTACAGGGTGTCCTAATGCGGACGGGAGCGGTGCGACGGATCAGGTAGTCGTGAACATCGCAGTTAAGTATGTACAGCTAGTGTGGGCCACTGCTCAGTTGTCAGCCAGAAAACAGCAGCATGAGCTCGCTGCGCGTCTAGTTGTTGTCGAGCGAATGCGAGTCCGAGCTGGAGTGGATGATGACGTTATATTGTTTCGGGCTAAGCTCTTAGAAGCACAGAGTCGTATGCGGGCCGCGGGTTTAGAGGCTGACGCACTAGAGCTGCGTCAGGCCCTAGCGGCTCAACTTGGACTGTCCGAATCGTCACTGGAACTCGTCCCAGCTTCTGTTCCTGCGCTGCCGAAAATCGAGGATTATGACGGATCCGATCAGACAGTTGCTCCGCATGAACAATTCGAACTGTTAAGTATACAGATCAAACAACTAACCGCCGCCGGGATGCCGCGCAACTGGCATATTTTCTTGCTCATCGAGACTCTATTCGAATGAGCGCTTTGACTACCTCCACGTTAGGCGAACAGATAACCAGCCAAATCCGGGATATCGAAAAATTCTGCCTGCTGCTTAGTGGGATCGTTGACTTGCAGCAGTCCGAACTTGCATTACTTGACGCCATGGGCGGTGTGGAGAGGTGGGCCACGGCAACCGGACAGCTCGGCCCCAAATCGCTTTCGCAGAATCGCGGTGAGCCAGCCACACAGCGAGTGCTACCGGCAGAAACTCAAGGGAACAGCGCTCGACCGGAAAGGAACTCACTGCAGGGCATGAAAACGCCGCTCATGAAAAGCGCCACGCCGACTCCGAAGAGAACGATCATGGTTCTACCGCCGGACGGCATGCTAACGGTACGCAATTGCAAGCAGTTCGCAGCGGTCGGAATCGCTGATGGTAAAGGCAAGGACATCACCACGGTTGCAAAGTGGTCTCGTCGAACGAATCGGTCGCCATCGTGTCGACCGCGGGCCTTATCACTGCGACCGGGATAGGCGACGCGGTTATCAGTGCAGAACTCGACGGCATGTCGAGGCCGGTTGGATAAGAGTTGTCGACAGTCACCACTAAGAGCCCCGCTACTTCTTGTCTCGAAGCGGGCGACCAAAATATGGAAGTGGCAGTCGCTCTCGACTTCTCGACCTGGCCTTTGAGGCGGGTCGAAGAGGTCGCGTTCGAACTCCTGCACCTTGCCGCAGCGCAGGCAGGTCATGTGCATGTGGTCGCGTTGCGGACGGCGCTCGTAGAAGTGGCCGTCGCCTTTGACGTGCAGCAGGTCGAGCTCGTCCGCCAGGCCCTGGCGCTTGAGCAGGCCGAGCGTGCGATAGACGGTGACGCGATTGATGTTGGGATCGATGCGCGCGGCCTTGTGCAGGATTTGCGCGCCATCGAGGTGCTCTGACGCGCTGGTACGAGTAGGCAGCGCCGGATGGCGCGCCTGCATTGCGCGCGCAAGTCGCCTCGCGGTCATTGCGTTGAGCACCCAACCGCATTTCCGAGATTCTACTGGCCGCGCCGCCGAATTCCTCACATTTCTGGTTCCTGTTTTTCCGATTCCGCGGAATTCGTCTTCGTCTGAGAGCCTCATGGGAGGCAGTATTCATGCATGTTTTCTTTCATGCGCGGGTTTTTGGGCGGTTTTTCGGCGGTCGCGGCCCTGGTCAGCTGCGGTAAGTCGAATCCACAGCATAAGATCGGGTTCCGAGCCGCCTCGGGCGTCAGCCGAAGACGGCGGCGCCTACTACAAACCCATCTTCCTCTACCTGGATATCAGTTGTTTGCCCCTGTTACCCTCAGTAGGTTCCGCTTGACTGTCCTCCTATCCCATCTCCCATCCAGCAAGCTAACCCTTTCTCACAACCTAGCTTCCAGCCAAAAAAGCCGCGCCCCCAACCTAAATCCTCCTACCCGCCCAGCACTAAAACCCACAACAGAACCTCGTTCCCGGCGCCCAATCCCCAGCTTCCGAATCGGTTATTTCCGCTTGAGTGCCCACCGGCCCAGCACCGAGTTCCCAGCCAGTCCTCCATTCCCGGCAGCCGCCCGCCGCAAAAAAAGCCGGGCCCCCAGAAACCACCTACCCGTCTCCCATTCCTCACTATTCCGCACTGTTCCTCAGCCCCGGACACCAACCGACCCCACTTGGTCGGTAGCTTCCGCTTGAGACCCCACTGGCCCAGCAGCGGTCGCCAACAAACGGGCCGTAAACAGCCGCTGGCAGCACCGCCAGAGCGGGATTCGTGGCGACGGATGGCGATGGTGGCAAACGGCACGGAACGAGAGAAAGCCCTGGTATTGCACCGGTTTTATGAAGCCGTCGTGACCACTAACCTGCGGATACACAATGCACATGGGATAGCCGCCGTTGTAGGCGCCGGAGCGCATGCCGATGACCGGCGGAGACGAGAAGGGCTGGACGTACATCTTTACGGGCTTGCCGCGGCCGCCGGAGGGAGAGCCGAAGTCGACCGACTGGACGTTGGCGCCGTAGCCGGTATTGATCCAGTTGCGGCCCGGGGTGCGTTCCGTCCAGTCGTAGACACCTTTGGCGGGGGGGTGATTTTGGCCCGGCGCCAGGTCGGGTGTATAACGGAATTATGGGCGATATGGCTAAGCTAGATCAACCGAAATTGGCAACCGGGCGCGCAGCCCGTTATGGGAAAGGACCTGTTATGAAAACATCTGCTGTAAAGCGCCGCGACCTCCACCTGGTCACGGAGCCGCCAACTAAGCCTGACGACACGGAAGCCCGGCAGATCGCCGAGGCTGTGCTCCAGTTACAGACGCTGCGGGACGACTTCGAGGCCGAGGTGCTGTCCGGCATGCCGAACCTGGAACACGTAACCCAGCTGATCATGGAAATGGCAACGGTGCGCAAGAATGTCCGCGCTTACCTGGAGGCAAACGCATGAGGCGGGGGGCGATTTACATGCGGGTCTCGACCCTCGATCAACACCCGGAATCGCAGCTCCACGATCTGGAAGCCATGGCCGAGCAGCGTGGCTTCGAGATCGTGAAGAGTACACCGACCGGGTTACGGGAACGAAGGCGCGCCGGCCTGGTCTGGACCCGTGCTGGCCGACGCCCGGCGGGGCAGTTCGATGTCCTGCTGGTGTGGGCCAGCGACCGGCTGGCCCGCAGCGTCCGGCACTTCCTGGAAGTGCTGGACGAGCTCAACCGGCTAAACATCGAGTTCATCAGCTTCCGCGAACAGCTCGACACCGGCGGCGCGCTGGGAGCGCAGTCATGGTCATCATCGGCGCCATCGCGGAGTCGGAGCGCAGCTTGATCGTCGAGCGGGTGCGCGCCGGCATGAGGAGGGCGAAGCTGGAAGGCCTTCGCTTGGGCCGCCCACCATTACACATCGACCGCGATGCCCTGCTGCGCGATCGCGACCGCGGTTTCAGCTTTGGCCAGCTGGCCAGGATGCATGCGATTTCGAAGACCTCGGTGATCCGGGCGTTACGACGGGCTGAGCGGGGAGGTGCAGCATGACCGATACATTGGTGTTGGCAGTAGTGATCGCGACCTCGGCGGCCGCGATCGCCTGGAGCATCCTGCACAGCTGGGAACGCGGCGCCCGCGCAATCCTAGCCCGGGAGATCCGCCGCGCATTCGACCGGCACAAGGTCGCCCTATTCAAGCGCTACGCACAGGTGCAGCCTAGGCTGGATCGCCATCCCCGCACCCTGCAATACCTCGCTCGCCGGCTCTCATAGACCCCGGTACAAAAGGGGCGCTGCCAGCGCCCCTTGTATCTCATTGATTCCATTCACCCAAAATCGACAAAATTAGCCGGTACGGAAAGTATGGTTCTAGACTTATAGGACGTTTCCGATTCGCGCAAGCAGTCTTTTACTATGCGGAGCGGATATCTCCTATGTCACTGAGCGACCACAATTATCTTCCGCGTAAGCCCGACGAATGCTATACTGCGAGCCGTTTTGGCTATCTTTCTCGGCCGGAGAATGCCTAATGTGGATGATCCTGGGATTTGCGGCCCTCGGCCTTCTGATCGGAAATCTGATAGGAATGACCTCGGAGGGAGTTATCGGCGAGCTCATCAGCCTGCTGTTTGTATTCGTTGGCGGCTCACTGATGGCATTTCTCCACAAGCTGACGCCGGCAGATCGAAGACTCGCTGGAGGTGCGCTTTTGCTCTGTCTGTGGCCTGTATTGTCGGTGTTACGGAGGCATAGTGGTCAACCAGTATCACTTTTTGTCACCCACAGAGCTGCCGCGTCCCAAACGACATACCTTGCGCACTGCGGTTGTGAGCAAGGCCACATTATTACTATTGAAAGCCAACGATTGCCCATCGAGGATCCTATAAGCAAATGTATGATCTGGCACGCAGTTATGAGGATCAGATCGCGAGCCATAAGCTACGATACGCTACACACTGATAACTGTGCTCTTGCTTTTGTGTTCGTTGAGTGCGCTTGCTGACACTCAAGACGCCGTGGTGCTGATCCTATCGGAGGGCTCTTCAACACATGACGGATTAGGCTCTGGATTCTTCTTTACTTCTGACGGTCGAATTCTCACTTGTTATCATGTTATTGAAGGTGCCAAGAACTTCATTATCCTACAAGGTCGCGGATGGTATAAATACGATGACATAACAGTCGTCAGCATCGCGCCAGAGTATGACTTGGCGGTGCTTCAAGTGCGAAATGCGGTACAGCCAGTACCGGTCATTCCGATATCTACAGCATCACCAGCTGAGTCGCTCATGCAACTCTGCACTTTTACGGTCATCCTGTCGTTCTGGGAGAGACTCCTAAGTCCTCGCGCATCGAAACCCAAGCGATAACAGATTTTTTTCGACCGTCCAGCGCCATTCGATCTCCCGACACGCATATTGCCCTTTTCAGGAGCAACATCGATATTATCCCTCTTGCTATGCCCGCTATTTATCGAGGCGACAGCGGAGCCCCGGTGACCTATAAAGACCATGTTATAGGAGTGCTATCAGGCAGCATACAAGAAGGCGGCAGGATAGCATGGGCGATATCTGCCAAATACATCAAGAACATGACCCAAGTGAATCAGCACGCTCCGTACTTCACGACGTGGCCGCCTCGACTCTTATGAATACCTTTTGGCACAGTCTCAGGAGCCAAACTGCCTTGGGAACACTTCTGGTGGCGGCCCTAGAGCGGTATGGAGAAACCGCTAATGCTGCTGCCGATGCCTCAATGAAGGTTATACGGTCGTGCGACGAGCTCTATGGACAGTTGGACGAGCTGCTCAATATTGTGAACCACGAGATCAAATCGCAAGGTGTCAGTTTTCCGATCGACGAAGAGGAGATGATGGGCCGCTGGATAAGTTTCTCGACCGCGCCGAACAGCAGCTTACCGCTTATCATAGTTCCGATGCTATGGTTGCACGATCCGCGAGTTTCGCGGCCTGGAATGCAGCAAGCGTCGATCTGCGGAAAGAGATCGATCTGTATTTCGATTCCTTACCTCCCGCCGCTAACAACTTGCCTATCAGCAGTAAACACAAAGGCCGTCATAAACCAAAATCCAATTCGAGCATACCGAGTTTTTCATCTCAGATGGCGGCTAATACATCTCAATGGAACGCCACTCTCGGCCTATTCGATTCGATGACTGATCATGTGGAGACATTGGGAGAACTTGCGAACAGTGCTCATGACTGCTGCCCAAAAAATAAGGATCCTAAGTGCTAAGTCGA
>CAVQLZ010000009.1:0-227128 GCA_963713465.1 uncultured Acidobacteriaceae bacterium | reverse complement strand
CCCCAACGTCCGCGGTTGTGGGACTGCAATACGCCCGAAACGAAGTAGTTCAGCGGCGGGCAACCGTTACTTGCGGATGCCGTGCTTCTGAATGACGGTTTTGTAGCGTTCGGTATCGGACTTTCTGAGGTAGTCGAGCAGGCTGCGACGCTTGCTCACCATCATGAGAAGGCCGCGCCGGGAGGCATGGTCCTTCTTGTGGGTCTTGAAATGCTCCGTCAATTCACCAATCCGCTCGCTGAGAATGGCAATCTGCACCTCGGGCGAACCGGTGTCGGTCGCGTGCGTGCGGTGCTGGTCAATTAAGGCGGCTTTTTTCTCTCGGGCTAACACTGAATCGGCTGCGCTCCTACTCTTTTATCGTATGTTGTTACGCCAACAAGAATAACATGCCGCGGCGGGACACGGCAAAAGCGATTCAGGGCGCGCATCTGCAAAGCGCGTCGGGATTACTTCGCCCCATATTCCAGTACCCCGACTCCGGGAAAGCTCTCTTCCCTTCCCAACGCATAGTGTTGGCTCAACTCGCGCTCGATGGCGCGGGCTTCCGCGTCGCCCGGTTCGGTGCGATAGAGCACCAGCCAGACCCGAGAAGCGTGATCGATCTCGCGCTGCCAGTCTGAATTCGCAGAATTGATTCCCGTGGACAAGGGACGTGCCGCATCCGGCGGCAACAGCCAATCGCGATAGCTCTCTCCCGCAAACTGGCCAACCGACTTGTAGTACAGGACGCGGTCCTCGGGACGTGCGTGCGAGACGAGATACATCACCGCGCCCCGCCAGTCTTCCGTCATACTCGCATAAAGACGCACTATGCTGAACAGCGACAGAAGGCACACGCCGGCGAGCGCCACGACGCGCCATGCTCCAACCCGAATGTGCAGCGCGCCCACGGCGATCATCAGCAGCCATCCCGGCAGGCAGATGATGAGGAAGCGGTGATAGAACGCCGGCCTGACAATCGATATCAGCAAGGTAAGGAGGATCGGGCGTTACTGCCGCGCTGGCTACCAGCGCGTAACGCCAGCGCAGCAGGTCATCGCCTGCGGCGCGCCACGCACTCCTGAATGCGGCGACGAAGAACCCGGCGAGTATCAACTCGAGCCCTAACAGAACTCCTCCGACGGCCTTGCCTCCATCAGCGGCAAGAAAGACGCCGAGGTGATAAAGCTCCAGCCACGAGGGCGCCTGCAGCCAGGAGATGTGCCCCACGTCCTGCGCATGGATAAGCCACAGAATGGGCGCCGCGAGCAGCGCGATGACTGTCCACGCCAACAACAGCGGCTTCCAGCGCCGTCGGGCTGCAGGCAACGCCAAGATGGAGACTGCATGCGCCGCGGGAACGAGCACACCGAAGTAATGGAAGTAGCACGTCAGCCCGGCCACAAATGCATACAGCGATGCGGCAGAGCTACTGGGCTCCTCGATCAGCCGCACAAACAAAAAAGTTGAGAGCAAAACCAGCAGCACGACAAAGCTGTAGGCTCGCGCCTCCTGCGACACGGCAACCGCACAGGCATTCACGGCAAGCAATCCGGCGCTCAGAATCCCAACCGTCCGTCCGAAAAGCCGAGCGCCCAACCAATACATGAGCGGGATCGCCACGACGCCCGGAATCACCGAGAGCAGGCGCACCGTGGCTTCGCCGTATCCGAAATGCAGCCACGGCTTCAGCAGCACGTAGTACAGCGCCATGTTGCCTTCCTCGTGCCAGAGGAAGCGCCAAAACACAGCTTCCGGCCGGCGCGAGATGGCGACGCTGGCGATCTCGTCCAGCCAGAAACTCTTGTGCCCGAGGGCGATGAGCCGCAAGATCGTGCCCAGCAACACGACGCTCACGAGTGCAAGCGAGTTGTTGCGCACGGAAGGGCCGTTTGCGCTCGATGGCAGCCCGGTCGCGTGCGGCACCTGGGTCACGTTAGGCGACGACATCAATTGGAATATAGCAGTTGAATATGCGGTCCCCAGCTACCGTCAAGTATTATCGAGTGGTTGACGGCGCGGCCAATGCCGTCCGTTCTACTTGCCCATGCCCACCTTCGCTGCCATCGATATCGGCTCCAACTCGGTGCGGCTGAAGATCGCGAAGGTGACGCGTGGACGCCTGGAAACTTTGCACGACGACCGTGAGGTCACCCGCCTGGGCGAAAGCGTCTTCGCCGACGGCGCGCTCGATCCGCAGGCCATGGCGCACACCTTGCGTGTGTTGCGCCGCTTCCACCGCGCAACCCAAACCCACGTCGCCGACCGGGTGCGCGTGGTCGCCACCAGTGCCCTGCGCGACGCCCGCAACACGCGAGCGTTTGTCGATTGGGTGCGCACCGCGACCGGTTGGAAGGTTGAGGTCATCTCCGGACTCGAAGAAGGCCGCCTCATCCATTTGGGCGTGCTGGCCCACGCGCGCGTCGCCAATGCGCGCGCCCTGCTCATCGACCTGGGCGGCGGCAGTTGCGAGCTGACGCTCTCCATGAACGGCCACATCGCCGACATGGTGAGCCTGCCGATTGGGGCGGTGCGCCTCACGCAGACCTTCCTGCATCACGACCCGCCCTGGCGGACCGAGCTGCAGCAGATGCGCACCGTCATTCAACGCGAAGTCTCGCGCATCCAAAAGCGCATCATCGATGCGAAACTGCAGGTGATCATCGCCACCTCGGGCACGCCCGCTGCGCTGTCGAGTTTGTACGCTGCCAAACGGCGCGGCTACGACGAGAGCAAGCCGCAGGTCGTTCCGCAGAGCGCCGTAGTGTCGCTGGCCGAGGAACTCAGCCGGCGCAATCTGTCGCAACGGCGCGCCCTGCGCGGCATTGGTCCGCGGCGGGCTGAGATCATCATCGCCGGCGCCATGGTCTTCGCCGAGCTGATGCAGTTGTGCAAGCTGCGCAGCTTCCGTTACCTGCCGCTGGGACTGCGCGACGGCCTGCTGGCGCAGATGATGGCCGACTATCACGCCAGCGCCGCCATGCGCGAGCGCGTGGAATCGGAGCGCCACGACGCGCTGTTGGCCGCCACCAGGCACTACGGCGCGGACCTGCAATTTGCGCAGCGCATTCGCGATCTCGCGCTGGGGCTATTCCGCCGCTTGCAGTCCGTGCATCAATTGCCGCCGGAATACGCGGACTGGCTGGAAGCCGCGGCCATGTTGCACGAGGTCGGCGCATTCATCAATCGCTCCGGCCGCCGCCGCCACACCTACTACGTCATTTCGAACTCGGAGATCTTCGGCTACACGCCATTGCAGCGCCGCATCATCGGCGCCATCGCGCGATATGTGGGCAAGTCGTTGCCGAGCCCCAGTGATCGCGTGATGCGAATCCTTCCCGGAGTTGAGCAAATCCACGTCTCCAAGGCGGTCGCGCTGCTGCGGCTGGCGCGGGCACTCGACCAGGGCCGCCGCGCCGCGGTGGCCGAGTTGACGGTCCGCATCCATCAAGACGGACGGGTGCGGCTGATGCTGAAACCGCGCCCGCCGGAAGGAATCGACTTGGAGCTTTGGGCGGTCGAGCAGGAGAAAAATTACTTCGAAACGGTCTTCGGGCGCGAGCTCTTGGCCGAGGCTTGCTGAATCGCGCGCACCAGCTTCGGCGGCATCAGCCACTTGAGGACGGCAGGCTTGCTGCCCTCTTTGTCAACGCGGGCAATGGCGCCCTTCTTAAAATCAATCGGCCCCGTGTCCCCGCCGGCCACCAGGCGGTTCAGAAACTCGGTCTGGCTGGGACGATGGCCGACCATCAGGATCGCCTCCTTGTCACCGTAGTGCGCCAGCAGTTGCTCAAATTGCTCGTAGGTCGAGTCGTGCCGCAGCGCGTCATTGGTGATAATGGCCTCCTGGTAGCCAATTTCGTCGGCGACAATCGAGGCCGTCTGATGCGCGCGGACCAGCGGGCTGGAGATGATCGCGTCCAGCTTGAGATTTAGCGCGGCCAGAGTGCGTCCCACAATGTGGGACTGCTCAATTCCCAGCTTGTCGAGCGGCCGCAGGTCGTCCTTCGCCGGATTTAGCTTCTGTTCGCCGGCATTGGCGTGGCGCAGAAAATAGATCTCCATACCCTTATTGTGCCTGACTCACGGCGATGCAGCGAACTATTTGGTGCGGGGCGGACTTTGCGGCGGCTGTGGCGTATGCGGTGTGGTCGAACTGCTATAGGTCACATCGTGGCGCTTGCCGGAGTCAGCGGTGCGAGCGCCTGACGGAGTTGTACCCGGCGCGGTGGTAGCGTGTTTGGCCGGCGTCGGCGCGGCAGGATGAAACACGGTGTGGTCGCGACCCTGATACTGCTGCGCGAAAAGCGTTCCGCCCAACAGCATCGCGGCAACCAACATGCGAACTAATAACAACTTGAACATGGCCCCTGTCCCAAAATCACCCTATTTTACCTTAGGGCTAAACGGGCGGAAAGCTAGGCACAAAGGCGAGAGCTACAACTTTGGGCGAAGACGCGAGAACAGTTTAGTGTTTGCCCAGATAGAGCTCTCCAGGTAGAGCGGGCCTTCCGATTACGCAGTACACGTCGCATTTTCACGGTCCGCGCAAGGGCGGCGAGCTGCACGTCATCCTGGTGGACAACACCCGCAGCGACCGGCTGGGCTCGCCCGACTTCTGGCACGCCCTGAAGTGCATTCGCTGCGGCGCGTGCATGAACACCTGTCCGGTGTATCGCCGCAGCGGCGGCTTGAGCTACGGCGCAACGTACTCAGGCCCGATCGGCGTGATCCTCGACCCTGGCTTCGACCTGAGCAAGTACCGCGAGCTTCCTTTCCATTCGTCGCTCTGCGGCTCGTGTTCCCAGGTGTGCCCGGTGAAAATCGATATCTCCGACCAGATTTATAAGTGGCGTCGTGTGGTCGCGGAGAAAGGCCTGCTGAAGATCACCAAGTCTGTGGGCATGAGCGCATTGGGAAAAACCCTGGCGCATCCCGAAATATTCCACACCGGCGAATCGGCGGCGGAGTCTGCCCTGGCCCATATGCCGCGCTTTCTGCTCTACAACTCGCTAAACCCGTGGGGGAAGCATCGTGAAATGCCGGCCCCGCCGCCGCAAACCTTTCGCCAATGGTACCTCGAGAACCGGAGGACAAAATGAGCGCACGTGATGCTGTCCTTGCCGCCGTGCGAAAGAATCTGCCACGGCCCGCCGTGCCGCTACCGGAAGATCCCGGGGCCGGGTGCAGAGGCGTGGTGGGTTGTCTCGGGTACAAAGAGCACTTCACTCGGATGCCCGAGGTCCAGCACTCCCACAATGTCGGAGAGTCTCCGGTTTCCGATTTCAAGAAGCAATTGGAAGCGATGGGCGGGCGATGGTTCGACGTGACGGACGCTGCCGCCGCGCAGGCGAAACTCGCCGAGCTGTTTCCAGTTGCCAAAGTCGTCTGCTCCGCCGTTCAGGAAATATCCGGTACACGCCGCATCGAAACCGCGAACGATCCGCACGCATTGAATGACGTGGATGTCGGAATTGTCCGCGCCACGCTGGGCGTGGCGGAGGCTGGCGCGGTGTGGCTGACGCAAAACGAGCTGGGCGTGAATGCCCTGGGTGTGCTGTCGCAACATCTGATCGTGCTGCTCGATCCGCAAGCAATCGTCGAAACCATGCACGATGCCTACGGACGGATCGACCTGACCGCCAGTCCCTATGGAGTTTTCATGGCCGGGCCCTCGGCCACCGGCGACATTGAAGGCGTAATCATCCACGGCGCGCAGGGCGCGCGCAGTCTGACCGTTTTCCTGATGGGATCCGCCGGCGAAAAGACGACGGCCTGAAATACAAGCGGGCGGCGATCTCGAACCTCAACCCCCACCCGATTCGACAACCAAACTGGAGGCATGACATGGCGCACAACGTGGCCGACTTATTGTGGGAAATGCTTGAGAAAGCCGGAGTGAAACGCTGTTACGGGATTGTCGGCGACGCGCTGAATCCCGTGATTGACGCGCTTCACCGCAACGGAAATATAGATTTCGTGCATGTGCGGCATGAAGAGTATGGCGTATTCGCGGCAGTTGCCGACGCGTATTTCACGGGCAGACCGGTAGCGGTGTGCGGCACCGCGGGCCCGGGAGTTACACATCTATTCAACGGGCTGGTTGATGCAACGAGGGAAGGTGCTCCCGTTATTGCGATTGCGGGTGACGTGGAACGGTCGCTGATCGACACGTGTGCACTCGAAGAGCTGAACCCTTATAAGTTTTTCGACACTGCTTGCCGCTACGTTGGGCGCATCGTCGACCCGCAACAGGCAAGAGCAGTCATTAACACGGCCATACTCACTGCCGTAACCGAAAAGGGTTCGACCGTGGTCTCGCTGCCGGGCGACGTCGCAGCAGCCGATGCGCCTTCCGGCGCTTATGAAGCTGCGACACCTTGCTGCACGCCGGTGCTTCGCCCCGCGGATGGCGATCTCGAACAGCTTGCGGGCATGATCCAGGATGCCAAGACTGTTGCGCTCTTCGGAGGGGATGGCTGCCGGAATGCCCGTGAAGAGGTGCTTACGCTCGCCGGCAAACTCAAGGCGCCGGTTGGCTATTCGTTTCGCGGCAAGCAGTGGCTGGAGCACGACAATCCATATGCCGTGGGCATGACCGGCCTTCTGGGCTATGGCGGAGCCTACGGCGCCATTAATGACGCGGAACTCTTGCTGCTCCTGGGAACCGATTTTCCTTTCTCTGAATTTCTGCCGCAGGACAAAGTAAAGAAGGTGCAGATTGATCGCGAACCGAAGCACATAGGCCGTCGCACTCACGTTGATCTTGCGCTCGTCGGTGAGGTGAAGTCGACGCTCGCTGCATTGTTGCCGAAGGTGGCCGAAAGAAGCGATACGAGTTTTCTTGAGAAGTACCTCGGTGAGACGCGTGAGTTCTACGAACTGCTGAATCATTATGTCGAGAAGGGGCCCGGCCTGAAGCCGATCCGGCCGGAGTTCCTGGCCGCCACACTTTGCCATTTGGCTGCAGACGATGCCATGTTTTTTGCCGATACGGGCACCCCGTGCATGTGGCTTGCGCGGCACATAAAGGGCTCGGCGAAGCGCACGCTCTTCGGATCGTTTACGTGGGCGTCGATGGCCAATGCCGCGCCCAATGCCTTTGGCGCGCAGTTGGCGTATCCAGGGCGGCAAACAATCGCACTTTGCGGCGACGGAGGATTCACCATGCTCGCCCTCGGCGATCTTCTGACCCAGGTTGAGCGCAAGTCGTCGGTCGTTCAGATCATCTTCAATAACGAATCACTCAACTTCGTTAACATCGAGCAGCAGGAGGCAGGGTTAGTGCCGTTTGGCGTTGACTTTAAGAACCCGAATTTCGCCCGAGTGGCTGAGGCCATGGGCGCGAAGGGTATACGCCTGGAAGATCCTGGGGACGTGAAGGACGCGGTCACTGAGGCTCTGGCGTACAAGGATGGACCGGTGGTGGTGGATGCTGTGGTGGATCGCTTTGCGCTCTCGCTACCGTCGCATGTGCCCTTCCACACGGTGAAGGGCTATACCCTCAGCATGGCCAAGCAGGTGCTGTCCGGCCGTATGGACACGGTCATCAAAACCATCGAACGTAATGTGCATCTAGTTTGAGCCGAGGAATTGCGGCGAAATCGGAAGGTGAATAGTAGAGTGCTTCATCGGATACAGTTCGCCTCACCATCACCTTCCGTTATGCCTTTCCGCAGCTTCACGATGAGCCGGGCCCAACCTGATCGTGACCCGAAGAGCCTCGCCATTCGGATCACGGCGACACTACTACTCCTAGCTTTGTCCACGTCCGCCGGCACCGCTTGATGGCTCTCAGCCGGACCAGCCGGTCCGGCGGAGGTCTTTCCAAGGACCGCCATCCGCATAACGCTCGGGATTCAGGGTCTTCGAACGAGGATCTTCCGCGGTGTCGAGCTGGAGTACCATCCACTTCGGATACGGAACGCCAGGGTCCGACGCCGCGTCGAGGAGCCCGACGTCGTCGTTCGAGAGCTCAAGGTCTACGGCACGGATGTTGTCCTCCAGTTGCTCGGCCTTGCGGGCAGCGACGATCACGCTACTGACCGCCGGCCGGCCGAGCACCCACGAAAGCGCTACACGGGCCGGGCTTGCCCCATGTCGACCCGCCACCTCTTTCAGTGCCTCCACGACGCGGTAGCCCATCTCTTTGTCGAAGGGCACGAACGAAC
Organism: uncultured Acidobacteriaceae bacterium; assembly: GCA_963713465.1. Classification (GTDB taxonomy): domain Bacteria; phylum Acidobacteriota; class Terriglobia; order Terriglobales; family Acidobacteriaceae; genus Bog-257. The sequence goes on along the minus strand of CAVQLZ010000009.1, from coordinate 218,975 downwards.
CTGCCTCCGCGAATCGTGTACCGGCGGGAGCAGGGTTGGCACGGCTGTACTTGCCTGTGAGGAACCCGCCGGCAAGCGGGCTCCAGACCAGAATGCCGATGTTGTGATACTCGGCGAACGACTGGAACTCGTATTCGAGACCTCGACCGACGAGGCTGTAGTACATTTGCGCCGTTACGTATTTCTCTAACCCCAGTTGCTCCTGCAGCATTACCGCAGTGGCCGCCTGCCAGGACATGAAGTTGGAAAGCCCCACATAGCGGACCTTCCCCTGGCGCACAAGATCGTCGAGCGTTCGCAGCGTCTCCTCAAGCGGCGTGTTGCTGTCCCATCCATGCACCTGGTATAGATCGATGTAATCGGTCTGCAGCCGCCGGAGACTGCCCTCCACTTCGCGCATGATGTTCACGCGGGTCGCACCGCTCCGGTTGAAGTTCTCGCTCATGGGGAGCCGGACTTTGGTGGCGAGGACGATCTCGTCCCTCACGCCCTTCAAGGCATTCCCGACCAGAGTCTCACTCTCTCCGAGACTGTAAACGTCCGCCGTATCGATGAAGTTAACTCCCCTGTCCAGGGCCAGCTTCACCATCCGCGTTGTGTCCCCCTGACCGAGGTTGCCCATGTTCATCTTGCCGCCGAACTGCATCGTACCAAGTGCCACGCTACTGACGATGAGTCCGGTATTTCCCAATTTCCTATATCTCATTTTCCTCACTCCTTCCGCAGCAAACGTGAATTGCGATAGCAACTGCGAATTCGCCCCAGGTAACGAGTGGCAACCCATCAAATCTGGGTTTTGGTGCCCAATGCCGGATCCGCGGCCACGAGGACATCTTGAAATATCTCGCTGCGCGCGTCGGTCAGCCGGTTTTCGCTTTGATGCTAATACCCCGCAGGAGCGTTCGAGCACAATAAACAGAGGTGCGTGCTGATCGCCACCGGGCGCAGTTGCCAACGCGAGGTCCATCGAATACTCGGACGTGCATGGTCTGGATTGCGAAAAGCCTCGCGCGACGGTAGTCTAACGCGAGTGAAGTGCCGTGACACGGGTCGGCTCGACCACGTTCGCGATCCAAGCCAACGATCGCAGGTGGAAGGGGAGGAGACCATGAAAACGTCAGACAGTTCGGACGTAATCCAGGGGGACGAACAGTGCCGGGACGGGCACTATCGCGTCAAGCGGGACCTACGCACGAAGACCGTGACCAGCGCAGGCATAGATCCCGCGGTGCAACTGGATCCGAACGACTCGACTTCCCTGCAAGCGCAAAACCCTACTGATTTGGGCAAGCTCAGGATTGGGCGTGCCTCAGAAGAGGCCGCCGGAATTCCTGCCATCTGGAATACGATGCGCTACGGCATTGGTGAAATGGGTCCGGTACGATCGTCGCAGGCTTTTTTGAAGATCAACCAAGTAACTGGGTTCGACTGCCAGAGCTGCGCATGGCCGAGTCCTGACAAGAAGCGGAAGATTTTTGAGTTCTGCGAGAACGGCGCCAAGGCTGTCTCTGACGAGTCTACAAAGAAGCGCATCGGACCGGAATTCTTCGCGCAGTATTCCATAGTGGATCTGGCTGCGAGATCCGATTACTGGCTCAATCAGCAGGGGCGCCTGACTTCGCCCATGGTACGGCACGCGAACGCGACGCACTATCAGCCGATCGCATGGTCAGAGGCCTTTGCCATGATCGCGCAGGAGCTGAACGGTCTGGATTCGCCCGACCAAGCCTGCTTCTACACCTCAGGCAAAACGACCAATGAGCCTGCCTTTCTTCTGCAGTTGTTTGCGCGGCAGTTCGGAACCAACAATCTTCCGGATTGCTCGAACATGTGCCACGAGTCGTCGGGAGTGGCGATGGTAGAGACGCTCGGCGTCGGCAAGGGTACAGCCACGCTGGAAGATATGGAGAGCACGGATTTAATCTTCATCTTTGGGAACAACCCTGGGACAAACCATCCCCGAATGTTGACCTCGCTGCAGAGGGCCAAGGACCATGGTGCCAAGATCATCGCGGTCAACCCCTTGCCTGAAGTCAGCTTGATGAGGGTGAGCAATCCTAACCCCCAGGATTACCCGAATCCTTTAGAGCTGCCCATTGCGCTGCTTGGAAAAGGCCAGGCCCTTGCCGATCTGTATCTCCCCGTGCGCGTGAATGGAGATCTGGCGGCAATCAAAGGCATTCTGAAAGACCTGTTCGAGCGCGAGCGAGCGGGACGCGGTTCGGCGATTGACCACGAGTTTATTCAAACCTTTACCGAAGGTTTCGAAGCACTGCGGGCCGACTTGGAAGTTACGAGCTGGGAAGACATTGAGGAGAACAGTGGACTGACTCGAAATCAACTGCGTGTTGCCGCCGATATGTATGCGGCCTCAAAGAAAACCATTTGTGCATGGTGCCTAGGCATTACGCAGCACCGCAACGGCGTCGATAATGTTTCGATGATCGTGAACCTGCTACTCGTTGGAGGGCATATCGGGCGCCCCGGCGCAGGCACTGTGTGTGTGCGTGGACACTCCAATGTCCAGGGTGACCGCACCATGGGTGTGTGGGAGCGCCCGCCAAAACCTTTTCTGGATGTCCTTGGGAAGGAGTTCAACTTTGAACCACCCCAGAAGTGGGGGTATGACACCGTCGAGACCCTGCACGCGATGTTCGATGGTGACGTAAAGGTGTTTTTTGCGATCAGCGGCAATTTCCTTTCGAACGTACCTGACACGGTCTATAGCGCGCACGCGATGCAGCGCTGCAAGCTTACCGCTCACGTCTCGACGAAGCTCAATCGCTCTCACCTGATCACTGGGGAGCGCGCCTTAATCCTGCCTTGTCTGGGTAGGACCGAAGAAGACATACAGGCGACCGGTAAGCAGTTCCTGACGGTCGAAGATTCCATGGGCATTATCGATCCTTCTCAAGGCTTTTTTCGACCCGCTTCACCGGACCTGCTGAGCGATGTAGCGATCATTGCGAATCTGGCGCAGGCTACTTTGGGGTCTCGAACAACCACAAATTGGCTTGGTTTCGCGGCGGATTATAACTTGATCCGGGATGCGATTTCCAGGGTGATTCCGGGGTTCGAGAATTTCAACGAGCGACTTGCCAAGGAGAAATTCTTCTATCTGCCGAACGGAGCGAAGCAGCGCATCTTCAAAACCAGCTCGGGAAAGGCGAAGCTAAGTGTTTGCCCAATCCTCAAGCATGACCTGAAGCCTGACGAGTTCCTTTTGACAACGATTCGCAGCCACGATCAGTACAATTCCACGATCTATGGACTCAATGACCGCTATCGGGGTGTCTTTAATGGCCGTCGGGTGCTCTTCCTGAACCCGCTTGATATGGAGGCAAGAAATCTCCAAGCCGGTCAGATCGTGGACATATACAGTCACTTTGAAGGAGAGGTGCGCAAGGCAGCCCGCTTTGCCATCGTCCCATATGCGATCGCTCGCCGGAGCGCTGCCGCCTACTATCCGGAGACCAATGTCTTGATCCCCATCAGCAGTGTTGCCGCCAAGAGCAATCAGCCCGCCTCAAAATGCATCCGCATTACGCTGACTCCAGCAGATTCCGGCGAGACCCTGCACTTTTCAACAGCAGATCTTGCTCGCAACCTGGATCGCGCTGTGCCGCGTGTTCCCTGACGTGCTTGTTTCACGGCTCCGAACAGCTTCACCGTGATCGAATCGAGGCATGCTGTTCAAATATGTGGCTTGTGAAGTCGTCGCCTGATACCGACCGGTGCTAGAAAAGGAGCTTCCAACGAAAACCTTGGATCGTGGCGTCTTTGCGATGTGCCAACCGGACATCGGATTCACATTTTGTGGGACACGTAGAGAGCTCCAATTAGCGCCACGTGCGAATCGCGAAGCAAGAACAAACAGGGTGCTGCTACGGCGGAACTTTGAGAGGCGGGAGCACAGTCTACTAATCAGCCGAGTGTATGAACAGTCATATGAGGCGCCTGACTCAGCAGGGCCGGTTACAGCACGAATTTGCTATCCACGCTTTTTGAAGCAAGCAACTTGTAAGTTCAGCCTCAACTCAGATTAGAATGTGTGCCGCGCTGTAGCTTCGGCTGCAGATCGCGGAGGCCCCTCGCGGAATATATCAATGCGCATGCTTCGCTGACGAGCTTCCCGAGCAAGCTCGGCATGAATAGCGTGCTTCGGGACAGCTAGTGAGGAGGGCCACATGTGGATCGTCCGCTTTGCTCTGCAGAGGCCGTATACGTTCGTTATCGTCGCGGTGCTGATAGCGATCTTCGGCGGCTCTTCCATCGCGACGACACCTACTGACATCCTCCCAGACATCAATATCCCGATTGTCAGCGTGATCTGGACCTACAGCGGTCTGGATGCCGATGACATGTCCAAGCGTATCGTCGGGGTGTGCGAACGGGCGCTCCCGACCTCTGTTAACAACATCCAGTACACCGAATCACAGTCCTACAGCGGCGTCGGAGTCATCAAGATCCATTTTCAGCCCAAGGTCCAGATCGACCTTGCGATTGCGCAGGTAACAGCGCTAGCGCAATCACTGCTACGACTGATGCCGCCCGGGATATTGCCACCTTATGTTTTGAAGTACGACGCTTCCAGTGTTCCGATCGTGCAGGTGAGTCTGGGTGGACAGGGGCTTTCCCAGACCGAACTCTACGATCTCGGTCAAAACTTCATCCGCGGGCAATTGGCGACAATCCGGGGCGCAGCGGTTCCTCTGCCGTACGGCGGCGAACAACGATCCATCATGGTCGACCTGGAGCCGACGCAGCTAGCGGCGAATCACCTTACCGCCTCGGACGTGTCCGCCGCATTGAACAATCAGAACCTTGTCACCGCCTCGGGTACGGAGAAGATTGGTGACCGCGAATACGTGGTGGGCACCAACAGTAGCCCAGGCACGATCGAGGAACTGAACGATCTGCCGATCCGGACGGTCAATGGCGCGGTGGTTCGGACCAGGGATGTGGCCTGGGTCCATAACGGATATCAACCGCAGACCAGTTATGTGAGCGAGAACGGTCAGGCGTCGGCGTTGCTGACTGTGATCAAGAGTGGCGCCTCCTCAACGCTGACGATTGTGGACGATGTAAAGAAGGCACTCCCGAAGATCAAAGCTGGACTTCCCAGCGCTCTGACCCTAACGCCAATTTTCGATCAATCGGTGCTGGTGCGAGCCTCCATTCAGGACGTGGTGCAGGAGGCGATCACGGCGGCGCTTCTGACCGCCATGATGATCCTCGTTTTTCTTGGTAGTTGGCGAAGCACGTTGATTGTGAGCACATCCATTCCACTGGCCGTCTTGTTTGCGATCGCGGTGTCTTCGTCGCTGGGAGAGACAATCAACGTCATGTCGCTAGGCGGTCTCGCGCTCGCCGTGGGCATGCTGGTCGATGACGCAACGGTGGAGATAGAGAACACGCACCGCAACCTTGGAGTCGGCGAAAAGAAGCCTTTGGCCAAGGCAATCCTCGACAGCGCTGAGCAGGTCGCGATGCCCGCATTGATCTCGACCCTATCGATCTGCATCGTGTTCGTACCAGTGACATTGCTGTCGGGTTCGGCGAAGTACATCTTTACGCCGCTGGCACTGAACGTTGTGTTGGCGCTGATCGCTTCCTACGGGCTGTCGCGAACGTTGGTGCCGACCATGATGCACTTCCTCCTACCGAAGGAGGTCCCTCTGTATCAAGGTCAAGAAAAGGAGTCGCCGCTGAGCCAAAGCCCGATTTGGCGCTTCCACCAGAAGTTCGAGAAAGGGTTCGACTGGTTTGCAACGAAGTACCACGGCGGACTGGAGTGGGCGCTCGGACATCGAACGATCACGCTTACGGTGTTCGCGGCTGCCTGCCTTGGTTCGCTGGCGTTAGTTCCGGTGATTGGCCGGGATTTCTTTCCTTATGTCGATTCCGGGCAGATGGAATTTCATGTGCGACCGCCGGCGGGAACACGTATTGAAACAGCAAAGCTGGTATTCGAAAGGGTAAACGACGAAATCCGTCGCGTGATTCCGCCTGCGCAACTCCAGATGGTGGTGAACAACATCGGCTTGCCCCCCGGCGGCATAAACCTGGCCTATTCAGCGAGTGATACCACCAGCAATGGGGATGGAGACGTGCTGGTGCTGCTCGCGGCTAAGCACCGGCCAACGCAAGAATGGATGCGGGTGCTGCGCGAGGACTTCGCCGAGAAGTTCCCGCAGGACACATTTTTCTTTGAGCCCGCCGATATTACCAATCAAACGCTGAACTTCGGACTGCCCGCACCGATCGATGTCCAGGTGCGCGGCAAGGACGCGGCCGTCACTGCGCAGATTGCCGAATCACTGCAACAGCAAATCAAGAATGTGCCAGGTGCGGTGGACGTGTTCATGCAGCAGCAGGTCAATGCGCCCAAACTCAATATCAAGGTCGATCGCCTGAAGGCGCAGGAGTTTGCCCTCACCGAGAGAGACGTTGCCGACAACGTGTTGCTGTCGCTTTCGGGAAGCGGGCAGGTGGCGCCGAACTTCTGGCTCGATCCGAAGACGGGCATCGAGTACCCAGTGATCGTGCAGGTGCCCCAGTATCGCCTCGACAACCTCGACTCGCTGGATCGGACGGTCGTAACCTCGCCTACACCTGGAGTCAGCGATCAGCTGTTGCGAAATGTGTCGGAGACAGAACGCCAGGTTTCGCCGATGACCGTCTCGCACTACAACGCCCTGCCCATCATGGATATATTCGCGAACGTGGAGCAGCGCGATTTAGGCGGGGTCGCCAGCGATGTGCAAAAGATCGTGGAAAGAAACTCACGACAGCTGCCGCCCGGGGTACAAATCGTCCTGAGCGGTCAAGTGCTCACTATGAACACCTCGTTCTCAAACCTGGAGATCGGTATCGGCGCGGCAGTCATCTTCGTATATCTGTTGATGGCGATGAATTTCCAGTCATGGACTATCCCCTTCGTCATCCTGATGGCGCTCCCCGGGGCCTTTGCGGGCATTATCTGGATATTGTTCCTCACGCAGACGACCTTCAACGTGCCGTCACTCATGGGGGCGTTGATGACCATCGGTGTCGCCACCGCGAATAGTATCCTCGTCGTTAGCTTTGCTAACGAATCCCGCGGTGAGGGCGAGAACAAAAAGGATGCAAGAGAGGCGGCCCTGATTGCCGGCACGACGCGGCTACGGCCGGTATGCATGACTGCACTGGCAATGATTATTGGCATGTTTCCCATGGCGCTATCGCTGGGCGAGGGTGGCGAGCAGAACGCGCCAATCGGACGCGCCGTCATCGGCGGGCTCCTGTTCGCCACGGTGGGCACCCTGATCATCGTGCCTGTGATTTACTCGCTCCTGGCCAAGCAGCCGCTGGTGAACTGGGAAAAGCGAATCGAAGATGAGATAGGACGAACACAGTCATGAGCGCAGAAGTTACAACGCACGCGCTTGGTCAGCAGCCTGAGCCGCAACCGCAGGGAAAACACCGGCGGTGGTGGATTCTGGTGGCGCTGGCGGTGCTGATCATCGCTCTGCTGGTCGGTTGGCTCCCCCATCGCGAACGCGACCAGGCAGCTGACGCCAGGGCAAGGCAGCAGCAGAACGCGGTGCCAATTGTCGAGGTGCAGACCGTCCACTACGCAAGCTCGCAGCAGGAGCTGACATTGCCAGGAACTGTGACCCCAGTAGTGGCTGCGCACATCTACGCACAGGCGGCTGGATACCTCAAGGCTCGCTACGTGGATCTGGGCGATAATGTGCGCAAAGGGCAGCTACTAGCCGTGATTTCAGCGCCGGACCTGGATGCTTCCGTCGCACAGGCGGCCGCAGCTGTGCAGCAAAGTAGAGACGGTGTAGCGAGCGCACAATCCTCGCTACGGCTGCAGCAGGCGACTTACGACCGGGTACACACGCTGGTGCTCCATGGCATTCTCTCCCAACAAGACGACGATGCGGCCCTTGCGGCAGTGCAAACGGCGCAATCCAATCTGCAGGGAAGCGAAAATGCAGTGAAGGGAGCGCTGGCGGCTCTAGCCCGTGCCCAGGCTATGGCCAGCTTCGAACAGGTACGTTCGCCTATCGGCGGCACCGTCACTGCTCGCAATGTCGAGGTGGGCAATCTGGTTTCAGCTTCGGGCTCGGCGCAAGGGCTGACGCCCAGCCCCACACCCACGGGTGGTCCGCCGACTGGTGGCGCCCAAGGCGGCGAACTGTTTGATGTTGTGGACCTCGGGGCTATGGAGGTCTTTGTATCGGTTCCAGAGCAGGACATGCCGTTCGTGCAGATCGGCCAGCCCGTGGAGCTCAGCTTTTTGGAGCTGCCGGGAGAGACGTTCACCGGCAAGGTGGTTCGCAGCACCGACTCTCTCAGCCAGCAGACTCGAACCTTGCTCGTCGAGGTTCAGGTACAAGATCCCGGACACCGGTTGCGGCCGGGCATGTTCGCCTCCACGCAAATGCACTACAAAGCCCCAAACCCCGGCATTCTGATCTCGGGCGATAGTCTGCTTACGACGGCGCGTGGTCAGTTTGTGCCCGTGGTGGAGAACAACGTGATACAGATGCGGGCCGTGCACGTTGGCCGCGACCTCGGCACGCAGGTGTACGTCACCTGCTGGACTGAAGGATGGCGATGTCATCGTAGTGAACCCCAACGATCTAGTGAAGCAGGGCGCGCGGGTGACCACGCGGCCCGCACCCGCTGGGCAGCAGGGCGTCACAGCCGACCCTACCGCGGGAGGTAAGGGCGGCAACCAGGCTGAACAGGCCAGGAATGACCGGGGTCACTAACATGCGGACCCCGCGAAGCAAAGTACGGAACGGCCAGCAAGATTGAAACACAGTAAACCTCTGGCCGGATAGGGACTGCTCGAAATGAGGTGTTTCTTTTGGTGCTCCGATAAACGCGCTGCTGTTTGGCGCGCCCTCAGCTGTTTCGTGCTTGGCTGCGCATCGGTGTGCACGGCGGCTGCGCAGTCGCCCGCTAGCACGCCGCAAACCCCAGAGGTGCTGTCGTACGCAGGCCGGGCCCCGGTGAGGCCGTCGCAGGCGCCCCAGACCGCATCTGCGCCATCTAGCTCACCGAATGGCCAGCTTGCCCTCACCCTGCAGCAAGCCTTCCAGATGGCGCTCAAGAACGATCTTGACATCGAACTGGAGCGCGTCGACCAGGGGATCGCGGAATTCAGTGTGTCGCTGACGCAGGGCGGCGGACTACCGCGTTCCATCAACTACACAGTGGCGGAAACGCCGGCCGGCGAAGCCCCAGCCGCCGTGCCGCTGCTGAGCTTCTCCTCTCCTGGTCTATCGCCGTTAAGCGTGAGCCCAATCACCTCAACCGTGTCTTCGTCCTACAACACCAGCCGGGTGCTGGGCGAAGCACACTCCTTATCCTTGGTTCCGAGTTCCTACTCGAATGGATCGGCGGTCCCCGGTTTCGACGCGCAGCTTCTGGGACAGTACGGATGGTTGCGGCGCGATCCGGGCATCGCCATAGCAAACGGCGCCCCGTCCACGACGCCGGCGGACACCGCTATAACGGACAATACGATCGCAAATACGATCCTCACCAAGGGTTTCAGTCCGGGAACCACGATTCAGTTTGGCGTGAACAACTTTGTGCAGAGCTTCTACTCGGGGCGCTCCAGCGCGGTGCCGTTCACTCACCCCAATGCTTACGGGCTTGTTGCGCAACCGCTGCTTCGCGGCGCCGGACGCGCCAACAACACGCGCTACATCGCCATCGCAAAGACCAATCAGAAGATTTCCGCGGCGGTGCTGGAGCAACAGATGATCAGCACCATAGCAGGCGTGACCAACCTGTACATCGACTTGGTTAGCCTGCAGGATGCGGTCAAAGTGCAGGAGCAAGCGGTCGCTGCCGCCGAACTACTGTTGCACAACGATCAGGAGCAGTTAAAGGTGGGCCGTCTGCCGCCCATCGAGGTGGCGCGGGCCCAGGCATTGGTCACAAGCACACAGTTGTTGCTCACGCAGGCGGCTGCGTTGCGCGACCAGCAGCAGGTAATTTTGCGAACGCTGCTCGATCCGCAGTCGCTGACTGTCGCCCCGGGCAGGACACCGGAAATCGTGGCGACAGATCCGCTCTTGCCACCACAGACTGGGCCCCAAGCATCTGTCGATGAGATGGTTCAGAGTGCCTGGGCCAAACGCCCCGACATGCAGGCGGCGCGAATGCAGGTGACCAACGGCGAGCGGCAGGTCGCTGGCTCTGCCAATGCCGCCAAGCCTGAGATCGATCTCTATGGAACTTACGAGTTAAGGGGCGTCGTAATCCCGGGACTGACCGCGATAGGTGGAGATAGCTTGACGGGAAATGTGCCTACCGACGCTATCCCGACCGGAGGCATCCGTTCCTCGACACTGTATGAGGCCGGGATACAATTCGCCCTTCCCTTACAAAATCGGGTCGCTAAAGCAAACCTCGGTGCCGACACGGCGCTCCTGAGACAGCAGCAGCTGCGGGTCACCCAACTCGAAGCGCAAGTGGCCGCCGAGGTACTGAACGCAATCACGGCACTCAACGCGGCGAAGAGCTGCCGCCGATGCTGCTACCAAGGCGCGAGAGTTGCAGTCAAAGCTGCTTGACGCGGCCCAGGAAAGCTTCACCGCCGGCTATGCGACAAACCTCTCCGTGATCGAACAGGAGACCTATTTGGCACAGTCACAGACCACAGAGGTAATGGCCAAAGCTGCTTGGATGAAGGCGGCGAGTCAGTTGGACCGGGTGCTGGGACAAACCTTGGAAAAGAGTGGTATCTCCCTCAATTTCGATCCGGCAAAGGTAGGGCCACCGCGTCAGTAGCGAGCAAGCGACATTGATTGATCAGAAGCGCGCGCTCGCAAGGAGGCTTTTCATTGAAGATTGTCATTCTTGACGGCCACGCAATAAATCCCGGCGACCTCAGCTGGGATGCTCTGCGAAGCCTGGGCAGCTTGGAAGTTTTTGACCGGACTCCGGTAGATGCAATCGTGCCCCGGGCGCGCGAAGCCGAGGCCGTGCTGACCACCAGGACACCTCTGTCTGCGCAAACCCTGGTGCAGCTTAAGCAACTCCGTTACGTGGGCGCAATGTTCACCGGTTACGACGAGATCGATCTAAAGGCTGCGCGGGAGCGCAATGTTCTTGTCACAAACGTCCCAACCTATGGAACCGCCTCGGTAGCCCAGCTGGTTTTCGCCCTCCTTCTAGAACTCTGTCATCACGTCGCGGTGCATAACGCTGCGACTCATGCGGGAGAGTGGTCGCGAGCCCCAGATTTCAGCTTCTGGAAAACGCCCTTAGTCGAGTTGCAGGATAAGACCATGGGTATCGTTGGCTTCGGCCGGATAGGGCGCCATGTGGCCGAGATCGCCGCGGCAATGGGGATGCGCGTGATCGCTGCCGACACGGGCAGAAGAGACCCTCCTACCTGGCCGGGCTTCCGTTGGTGCGACGTCGATGAGCTTATGTCGGCCGCCGATGTGGTTAGCTTGCACTGTCCGCTGTTGCCGCAAACTCGCGGAATGATCAATGCCGCATCCTTGTCCAAGATGAAGCTGGGCTCATTTCTCATCAACACTTCGCGGGGACCACTCGTTATCGAGCAGGACCTCGCAGACGCACTCGACCATGGAATCTTGGCAGGCGCGGCCGTGGATGTTCTTTCGAGCGAGCCGCCAGCGCTCGATAATCCTCTGCTGCATACAAAAAACTGTATTGTCACGCCCCACATAGCCTGGGCGACGAAAGAAGCGCGCATGCGTTTGATTGAAGCGGTAGTTGCGAATCTACGTGCCTTTCTCGAGGGCCGACCGGTTAACGTCGTCGACTAGATCCACACAGACTTCCGCGCTCGCTGAAGAGCGAGGATCGGATGCGGTGGAAGCCGTGGGGTAACACGTGGGAGCAGAAAGCGCCGAATGAACTCATCGGCGGACAGGGTCTCGAACTCGGGCAAGCGCCGGGTACGAAGAATGATGTTGTAGTTCTTCTGCACCGCCATGAGAGCAAAGGCAGCGCGGCGTCGCGGTGATCGGATTCACAAACACCCAGAACGGGATTACACCTCTGATCGGTGGCGTGTCCTAGTTCATGGGCCGCATCATCTCGGCGGCAAATCCGATTTACTTCGCGCTTCCCGGTAGCCCACTCGACTAGCCGATCATTTTGCGTTGATCTTCGATGCGGCGCTCGTGTTCGTTTGCGAAGCGCTTCACGCCCGCGAAAATCGAATCGGGGTCGAGATGCGCTTCTGCGATCACGTCGGCTTCGAGGCCACCGCTTCGCCAGCAATTGTCGAAGTCGGAGGTGAGGGAATACTCGTCCGTCAGCGGACCCAGGTTGCGCAGCGGCCACATGCGTCGCGTGCCGGTTGATACCACCATCAAATCGTAGTGGGCTTCGGGCGGCAGCACGGAATCGCGATACGCTTGCGGCTGGCGATCGAACAACTCCTCGCTGATGGCCGCGATCACCTTGACGTTCACGCCCGCCGCTTCGAGTTTCGGCAGCACCTTCACCAGATTCACCGTGGAACTCGAGCCTTGCGCAATCACGTAACCGTGGCGCGGCTTGTCCGGCGCGAAATCGCGGATCACGTACAGGCCTTTTGCCGCAGCGCGCAGATCGGAGTCGGCGAAATGGCTGCGGTCCGCGGCCGCGAAATCGGGACGCGCCACCTCTATGGTGATAATGCCCACGTGGGGATCGCGCGCCGCGATCTCCGCCGCCGCGAAATAGCCCGGCGCGACATCGTTGTAATCCCAAAAGCTCAGATTGATCGCCTGGCCACGCGGGAACAGCTTCCACACTTGCGGCGCGAAGATGCCGAAGTGGGTGCGCGCGTCGGCCGCGGTTTCAGGACCGGAGTGCGCGGCCAGAATATGCAGTACGCCCATGCGGAACTTGCTGTCCTGATTTTGTTGACTCCAGACACGCGCCGGAGTGTACATCAGCGGCGTAAACGCTCCGTAGGTGCCGCTCAAAGCCCAAACGCCGGCGAACTTTTCGGGATCGACGGAAGCGCTTTGACTCACCAGGCCGATGGCGGTGGAAGCGTTGCCCGCTTCTTCAATGGGCGCTTTCAAACGCGTGCCCAGCGGATTCTCCGTGGGGCTGTAATGTCCCCACAAACTGCCGTGCTCCACGTTGATCGACTCCGAAAGGTCGGCGGCCACGGTGAAGAATCGTCCGTCCGTGACGTAATTCATCCACTTGATGATTTCGGAAATCGCGCGCCGCGCGCCGGCCTTCTCGCCGGGTTTCTTGAACAGCGCAATGCTGACTTGCTTCTCAGCCCCGGAAATCGGGTTGCGAATCGAGACCTTCTGCGGCTCTTCCGGTAGGGCCGCGACGCGCAGGCGATCGTCGAGGAACGGGTCGCGCGAGGCTGAGATGCGCAGCTTCACGTCGTCGCGCACGGTGTCGCCGATTTTTACGAGGCGATCGGCGAGGCGATCGCCCAATCCGTCGCGGTCGAGCAGCGACATCACCACGTCGATGTTCGTCTTGAACTGGATCAAGCGCTCGCGATTGTCGTTGACCGGGCCCTTGCGAATTCCTTCGAACTCCACGCCGTAATGCTTCTCGAACGTCTGCGCCAGCGCGACAAAATACTCCGAGTTCATCTTCAGCGCGTAGGGATGGCTCGGGTAACTTACCAATTGATCGCCGTAGCCGACGATTTTTCCGTCGGCCGCCGCGGGCCAGTAGCCCTTGATGGTTTTGCCGATGGCGACAATGGGACGGCGGTCGTGCGGGTCCACTTCGTCCATGGCTTTCAGCGCCGCGGTCACTTCGCCGTAATCGTTGCCGTTCGACAGCGTGAAAACGTTCCATCCGTACGACGTCCATTGACTCACGAGATCGTAGCTGTCGCAGAACTGCGCGGAGATCACGCCGCCAATCGCGCCGCCAATCAGGCAATCGTCGATGCCCGCGTTGTTGTTGGAAAGCATCACGCGCAGACGCTTTCCCACTTGTAGCGCGAGTGCCTGCGTCTTCAACTCCTGCGCGTGACCTTCGGTGAGCGCGAATTCGCCTTCCAGCGCGATGATCTTCGGCGACTCGGGCGCCCCGGCGATATCCCAGAATGCCGCCTTGCCCGCGGCCGTTGCGATGCCAATGCCAGACGGTCCGCCGTTCACGTCGTTGGTGAGGTCGGTGCTTTCGGCATGTCCCGCGAGCGCACGGATGCCGCGGCCTTTGGCTTGCGCGAATAGCGGATGGTCTTCCAAATTCGTTTCGTGCAGCAACGTCTTCAGTGCGCCCGCGCCGCGCCGGAATCCCAAGGCATCGATGGGCAGCATCGCGACGTGTGGATCGACGCGATAACGCGGATCGCCGGTCTGCTGATACTTGCGATACAGCGCCTGGCCCATGATCATCCACAGCGCGTATAAGGTGGGGACCGAGTGCCCCGCCGCCATCATGAATTTGTCGGAGTAAGGATGCTTCGGCCGGCGGTAATCGTAACGCAGTCCGCCGTTTTCAGGACCGGCCAAATGCGCCGCCACATTGTACGGGGTGTAAGCGAGCGGTCCGCCGAGATGCCCGGTCTGCGCGTAATTTCCCAGCAGCACCAGGGTCATGCAGGTCATGTATCCGATGTCGTCGAGCAGCGGATCGTGCGCCAAAGATTGTTGCCGGGAGGGAGAAGGAACTACGTGTACGCAAGATGTCATAGGCGGTTTCAAAAAAGCGCTACATCAATAGTATCAATGAAAATCCGGGGGAAATCGGGCCCAGCGGGCCTGGGGTAATCGCGTTCGATTTGTATCATGAAGAGCCGCGGCTTCGAATTTACGGTTCGCAATAGAGATACCCAGCAAGAGCCGATTTCGGTTTTGCTGCAAGCCTGGACGCGATGGCCAAGGTCGCCGGCAATTGCACTAAGTGTCAGACATTCTAAGTCCTGCCTCATCGTGCAGCCAGGCATGCGGATCGTGCTCGGGTGACGGTTGAATGTCCGGATTCTGCATGAGGGTCCTCGCGCATGTGTTCCAGCGCAGGACTGCCTCGTCGTTTCCTGGTGGTGCAAGCTTCATGGCCCGGTCGTAATGACTCATCGCATCCTGGAGAGCGTGATATGCGGAAATACGCGCCCCAGGATCGCCCTGGCGCATTCGGGCATGTCCCAGGCGCTCCCAGATGATGCCCGCATAGTAGGCTTGCTCGTAGTTTCCTTTGATTTGAGCCAGAACCTCAAAGGCCCCTTTCGGCTGCACGCTGCTGGAGTGGAATTGATCGGTGCGCGCCAGCAGCAAGGCAATTAACGCCTGCTGGTGGTCGGGCACGGCAGCCAGAATGTCAAGGCAAATGCTTTCCGCAAGAGCAGGTTCATTCAGCAGCCGGTAGCGCTCCACCTTGGCGAGCGCCTCAGGAACGCTTTCGAGGGAAATGGACTTCAGTTCGAAATGCATAACACCTCCTATGCTTTCGTAGTGCTGAAAACGCGGAACAATTTGGAGAGCGGATCGAAGAACCGGTCCACGACCCGCTCCTTTAGCGGAATGATGGCATTGTCGGTAATGGTGATGCTCTCCGGGCAGACTTTGGTGCAGCATTTTGTGATGTTGCACAAGCCCACGCCGAACTGCTTTCGCAGTTCCTCGACGCGGTCGCCCACGTCCAGGGGGTGCATCTCCAGTGCGGCCGTGTAAACCAGGAAACGCGGCCCGATGAACTGTTCGTGCATGTGGTGGTCGCGCAAAACGTGGCAGACGTCCTGACAGAGGAAAGCACTCGATGCACTTGCGAAACTCCTGCACTCGCTCGACATCCTCGGGCGCGATGCGCCAGGTGCCGTCTTCCGCGTCGGGCTTGCGGGGCTGGAATTTCGGGATACGCTGCTTCACCGTGTAATTCCACGAAACGTCGGTGACCAGGTCCTTCATGTGCGGAAACGCTTTCATGGGTTCGACCGTCACCGGCTGGTCGAGCGGCAGTGAGTTCAGCCGCGTCATGCACATCAGCTTCGGCATGCCGTTGATTTCGGCCGAGCAGGAGCCGCACTTGCCGGCCTTGCAGTTCCAGCGAACGGCCAGGTCACCGGCCTGTTCCGCCTGGATCTGATGAACTGCATCGAGGACCACCATGCCGGTCGAGATTTCAGCCGTGTAGTCCTGGAACTGACCCTGTCCCTTTTCGCCGCGCCAGATGCGGAAGGTTGCCGTTGCCATCACTTCATCTCCTCGATGACTTGCTTCAGGTCCTCGCGCATGGGCGGGATGGGCTCGCGCGTGAGCTGCACTTCTCCATTTGGCCCTTTTCGCGCCACGATATTGAACTTTCCCGCCTGCTCGTCTTTGTTGGGATAATCGTCGCGGAAGTGAGCGCCGCGGCTTTCTTTCCTTTCTAGCGCGGCGCGGGTGACAATCTCTGCGACGGTCAGCAGATTGTGCAGGTCAAGCGCGGTGTGCCAGCCGGCGTTGTACTCGCGATTGCCATCGACGCTGACGTGTTCACTCGCACTTTCCATTTCTCGAATGCGCTCCAGCGCCTGCAGCATCTCGTCTTCCTGACGAACAATTCCCACCAGGTCCTGCATAAGGTCCTGGAGCTTATGCTGCAAAATGTACGGGTTCTCCGAGCCGTTGCGCTCGAAGGGCTGCAGGGCCCATTTCTCGGCCGGGACAAGCTTGGCGGGGTCGATCGCGCCCAACGAGCTCTGCTTCGCGAACTTCGCAGCATGTTCTCCGGCGCGCTGGCCAAATACCAGCAAGTCGGAAAGCGAATTACCTCCCAAGCGATTGGCGCCGTGCAACCCGGCCGCACATTCTCCCGCGGCAAACAGTCCCGGCACGTCCGACATTTGGGAATCGGCATCCACGCGGACGCCGCCCATCATGTAGTGCGTCGTGGGCCCGACTTCCATCGGCTCCTGGGTGATGTCGATATCGGCCAACTGCTTGAACTGGTGATACATGCTGGGCAGTTTCTTCTTGATGTATTCGGCGGAGTTGGGAATCTTCGCCTTGATCCAGGCGATGTCGAGGAAGACGCCCCCGTGCGGGCTGCCGCGGCCTTCGCGCACTTCGCGCCGGATGCAGCGGGCCACGTGGTCGCGCGTCAGCAGCTCCGGCGGACGTCTGGCATCCTTATCGCCTTGCGTGTAACGCCAGCCTTCCTCCTCGGAATCGGCGGTCTGGGCGACGTACAGCGGCGGAATGTCCTTGAACATGAAACGCTCCCCGTTCCGGTTGCGCAGCACTCCGCCCTCACCGCGAACGCCTTCCGTGACCAGGATGCCGCGCACACTGGGCGGCCAGATCATGCCCGTAGGATGGAACTGCACAAACTCCATGTCCATCAGCGACGCACCCGCATGATAGGCAAGAGCATGGCCGTCGCCGGTGTATTCCCAGCTGTTGCTGGTAATCTTGAACGCCCGTCCGATCCCTCCCGTCGCCAGCACGACAGCTTTGGCGCGAAACAAGTGAAATCGCCCGCGCTCGCGATCATAGCCAAAGGCGCCCGCGATGCGATCGCCATCTTTGAGCAGCGTGACGATGGTGTGCTCCATGAAGACGTTGAGGCCGAGATGGATGCCATGATCCTGAAGCGTGCGGATCATCTCCAGTCCGGTGCGATCGCCAACGTGGGCGAGCCGGGGATAACGATGGCCGCCAAAATTGCGTTGAAGGATGCGGCCGTCTTTGGTGCGATCGAACAGCGCGCCCCAGGCTTCGAGCTCGCGCACGCGTGCCGGAGCTTCTTTGGCATGCAGCTCAGCCATGCGCCAGTTATTGAGGTACTGGCCTCCGCGCATGGTGTCTGAGAAGTGAACGCGCCAATTGTCGCGATCGTCTACGTTGGCCATCGCTGCGGCGATACCACCTTCGGCCATGACCGTATGGGCCTTTCCCAGAAGCGATTTTGAAATGACCGCGACCTTAATACCAGCGGCGGAAGCCTCGATCGCAGCCCGCAACCCCGCGCCTCCCGCCCCGATGATGACTACATCGTGCTCGTGAGTGATGTACTCGGCCATTAAATGATCCTCCAGTCCGTCCACACACCCATGGAACACAGACGGACGTAGAGATCGGCGAATGCCACGCTGAACAGGCTGCACCAGGCAAACCACATGTGCCGCCGGTTAAGGCAGCTCACACAGTCATAGACGCGCTTGCGCAAGGGTGCGCCGGCGAGTCGGTCGCGAATGCCTCCCACAAGGTGGCGAAGAGAGTGGCAACTGAAGGTGTAGCAGGTCAACAGCACGAGATTGCCCAGCAGAACGAGAGTGCCGACGCCGATCCCGAAGTGGCCGTCGAACCAGAACGCATCCCACACATCGCGCCCTAGAATCACGAGAAAGAGCAGCGCGAGATAAAGAAAGTACCGGTGAATGTTTTGCATGATGAGCGGAAACGATCGTTCGCCGAGATACGTCTTGCGCGGCTCGCCCACCGTGCAGGACGGTGGATCGGCCCAAAACGCTTTGTAGTAAGCGCCGCGGTAGTAGTAGCAGGTGACGCGAAAGCCGCCCGGCGCCCAGAGGATGAGCATCGCGCCAGTGACCCAGAGGGGTATCCAGTTGCGGCATTTCGCCGAACCAGCCGTCAGGGCCGAACAGTTCCGGTGAATAAAACGGCGAGAGATACGGCCCGAAGCGATAGTGCGCGCCCTGCAACGCCGCCCAGGTGGAGTAAACAATGAATATCGACAGACCGACAAACACCAGGAGCGGCTGCACCCACCAGTTATCGGCGCGCCGAGTCTGTCCGAACCCCGAGCGCGACAATGGGACATCAACATGAGCCATCGAGCCTCCTCACCCCTGGAATCGCAAATGCAGCTTGTATCCGAAGCGGTAGATATCATACACAAACCAGTCATCGACCCACTCATCCGAAAGGCAGCGGATGAGTGGGGCACCGGCGATTTACGGGGCACCGTCCGCGAAAACCCGCAACGCGCTGCCCCTGCGCAGGGCTATGGTAGAGTTGCGTGACTGCCGGTTTCAGGGAACTGGCCAAGAAGGACAGTCGATGAGCACGGGACGCCAGATTCGCAGCTACGACTACGTAAACCACCCCTATGATCGCGTCCGGGATGCGCTCAAACGGAACGCACTCGCAGTGTTCCAGTCGGCTACCAAAGCCGCAGCGTCGCGGGCAGAGTCCGTTGCCGCCGAACTGCATGTCGATTTTGCCGGACTGGGAGTAACAGCCGACATCAACATTGTCGTGAAAAGCATTGACGAAAAGCCGGCCGACGACATTTCCCCCGCCAGCACGAAACTGCTTCTCGAATGGGAGGCCACAACCCTGCCGCGGCTGTTTCCCTTTATGCGGGGCGAGCTGGCGGTTTATCCGCTGACCTCAACCGAAACGCAGCTCGATTTCTCCGGGATCTACGAACCACCCTTCGGCGCAATAGGAAAGACGATGAACGCGATCGCCGGTCATCGCATCGCCGAGGCCTCGGTGCATCGCTTCGTCACTCAGGTCGCAAGCTACCTTCGGCACGCGCTGACCGTACAGGAGTAACCGCAACCCCGCACAACGGCTGAGGCTCTGTCACCCACATCGGTAGTTATCCTTACCGCAGGACTGATTGGCCATTATGTGCGAAGGTCTAGTGGCTCAATCTGACGGATTCGCAAGCTCCTCGGCCAGCTCGGATGGAATATCACCGGGCGATTCCTCCTCCAGCATGAACTCAAGAACCTCCTGGGGCGCCGACGAAGTCCATACGGGAGCGAACGAGAGCCGATGCAGCGGCGTGGGGCCTTTTTCGCGCAGCATCTTCAAGTGCTTCGGCGTGCTGTAGCCCTTATTGGAAGCGAGACCGTACTCGGGAAATGCCGGGTCCCAGGCGCTGATCATCGCATCGCGCTCGACTTTGGCGATGATGGAGGCGGCGGCGATGGAAGCCGAGAGCGCGTCGCCATGAATGATGGGCGTTTGCAGGCAGTCGCAGTTAATGCGCAGCGCGTCGACGAGCAGATGGTCGGGACGAAGCTGGAGCATCGCCACCGCGTCTTCCATCGCCCGCTTCGAAGCCCAATAGATGTTGATCTGGTCGATGGTGGCGACGTCGACCGCGGCAATCGCCCACGCCAACGCGTGCTCGCGGATACGCGGCGCCAGCTTTTCGCGGGTCTCGCGGTCCAGCAGCTTGGAATCGCGCAGGCCGCGAATGCGGTAGTCAGGATCCAGAATCACCGCGGCTGCGACCACCGGCCCAAACAGCGATCCGCGACCGACCTCGTCGACACCCGCTACCAGCTTCGCGCCCGAGGCCCATGCCAGCTTCTCGTACTTCAGAGTACATTTCAGCCGCTTCAGCAGGCGCAGCTTGAGAGTAGCTTTGGAGACCGCTTCGTCGCTGACCTTCTTGCGCGCTTTTTTCGTTGCGGACTTCACGAGAGCGAGGATGAGGAAGACAACATGATTCTAGAGCAGACGAGGGCGGCACGGGGTACGGGTGAAAATTTCTCGAAAAGGTGACGTAGGTCTGGAGTGGGGAGGGGAATCGGGATCTCTCGACAGCCTCGCAGAGCTGTTCTGCATCCCAATGCGCTGAGGTGCAACATGTCGGTTCGCATCTTGCGCACTCGCCTCTCAAAGGTCGCCTTAGTTGCGGCGTGCAGTTTAACCGTCGCCCTCACTCTGGCTGCTTGCGGGGGCGGCAGCGGCTCAAGCAATACCTCGTCAAGCGCCGGCAAAACCGGCAGCGGATCCGGTTCCGGCGGGACTAGCGGTTCTGGCGGATCTGGCAGCACGGGCGGCAGCGGTTCGGGTGGCACGGGTGGTTCGGGCGGCTCGGGTGGTAGCGGCGGTTCCGGGGGCACGGGCGGATCCGGTCCGAGTATCCCTGCGGTCCAGCATTTCGCCATTGTGGTGCTCGAGAACCTGGATTACAGCGATGTCGTGGGCAGCTCGAGCGCGCCTTACATCAACGGCCTGATCGCACAGGGCGGTGTGGCCACGCAGTACTACGCCAACACGCATCCCTCGATCGGCAACTATTTCACCATGACGACGGGCGAGATCATCACCAATGACGATGGTTACACCGGTGTAGTGACGATCGACAATGTAGTCCGGGAGCTGCAAGCGGCGTCGAAATCGTGGAAGGTTTACGCGCAAAGCTTGCCATCGCAGGGTTACCTTGGAGGCGATGTCTATCCCTACCTGCACCATCACAATCCAATTTCGTATTTCTCGGATGTGCAGCCGCCTTCGCAACTCAACTTGAACATCGTTAACTTCTCGCAGCTCGCGACCGACCTGGCGAATGGCCAATTGCCGGCATATTCGTACATGGTTCCCGACGCGCAGCACGACGCGCACGATTGTCCCGGGCAGATGAATGACAACTGCGACGTGAGCGTTCGCGTCGCAGCCGCCGACACTTGGCTGTCGCAGAACATTCCTCAGTTGCTGACGAACCCTCAATTTCAGCAGAGCGGAATCCTGGTGATCACCACCGACGAATCGCGCGACGATAACAGGAACGGCGGCGGACTGGTCGCCACCGTTTTAGTGGGGACAAGCGTCAAAGCCGGCTATCAAGGCACGGGCATGTACGACCATCGCAGCCTTCTGGGACTGAGCCTGACGGCCCTGAGCGTGAGCACGATTCCGAACGGCGCAGGCAGCGCGAATCAGATGACGGAATTCTTTCAATAGCGTGCCCTGACCCGAGTCGAGTTGAGCTAGCGCCCTGCCGAATCGCCAGCATGGCCCGCCCATCTAATGAACAGCTAGAATAGGAAGGCCATGCAGCGCGTGTATCTCGACAACAACGCCACTACTCCGCTTCTGCCCGAGGTGTTCGACGCCATGCGCCCGTACTTCGTCGAGAAGTTTGGGAACGCTTCGTCCATTCACCAGCAAGGCCAGCAGGCGCGGTCGGCGGTGGAGCAGGCGCGCGAGAGCGTTGCCGACCTGCTGAACTGTCGTCCGGCGGAGGTCGTCTTTACCAGCGGCGGCACTGAGGGCGACAACCTGGCCTTGTTCGGCATGGTGCGGCCGGGCGATCACGTCATCACCTCGGCCATTGAGCATCACGCGGTCTTGAATTCCAGCGCGCGCCTGGAGCAGATGGGATGCAAGGTGACCTACCTGCCGGTGGATGGGCGCGCACTGCGTGGATCCCGATGATGTGCGGCGCGCGTTGCGGCCCGAGACCAAGCTGATCAGCATCATGCTGGCGAACAACGAGACCGGCGTCCTGCAGGCGGTGAACGAAATTGGCAGGATCGCCGCCGAAGCCGATGTCTATTTCCATACCGACGCAGTGCAGGCAGCCGGCAAAATCCCGGTCGATGTGAAGGAGATTGGCTGCGATCTGTTGAGCATCTCGGCGCATAAGATTCATGGCCCGCAAGGGGCGGGTGCGCTGTTTGTGCGCAAGGGAACACTGCTGCAGCCGCTCTTCTATGGGGGACGCCACGAGCGTTCGCGACGGGCGGGGACGGAAAACCTCGCCGGCATTGTGGGACTGGGCAAGGCGGCGGAAATCGCCCGCCTGGGTTTCACTGACGGAAGCGTTGAGCGGATGGCGGAATTGCGAGATCGTTTAGAAAAGGCGATTCTGGGGGAAGTCGAGCAGGCCGCGGTCAACAGCAGGGATGCGCCGCGCGTGCCGAACACGACCAACCTTTCGTTTGACTGCATTGAAGGCGAGGCGATGGTGATTGCGCTCGATCTCAAAGGTCTATCGGTCTCCACTGGAGCCGCATGCTCGTCAGGGGCAATCGAGCCGTCGCATGTGCTGACGGCGATGGGGCTCTCTGCCGATCGCGCGCGCGGCAGTATTCGCTTCAGCCTGGGTAAGCAGAACACGATCGAGGACGTGGAGTTCGCGTTGAAGTTAGTGCCTGAAGTTGTCGCGAGGCTGCGCGAGATCAGCCCGGTGTACAAGAAAGTGGCCGTCTAAGCACTTAGCATTTGGCACTTAGCATTAGCCAAAGCTTTGTGTGACCGCGGAACGTCTCAATCTAGCTGCTAACTGCTAATTGCTAAATGCTGAATTCCAAGACCATCGCCGTAGCCATGTCGGGCGGTGTGGATTCGTCCACTGTTGCGGCCATGTTGTGTCAGCAGGGACACACTGTGGTTGGATTGACACTACAGCTCTGGAACCAGCGGCGGCTGGCTGGACGTGAGGGTATGCCCGAGTCGGTGCAGGGGCGGTGCTGCTCGATCGACGACGTGTACGATGCCCGCCGCGTGGCCGAGACGCTCGGCATCCCGTATTACGTCGTCAACCAGGAAGAGCGCTTCGAACGGGACGTGGTGCGGCCGTTCGTGGCTGAGTACCTCGCAGGGCGCACTCCGATTCCGTGCAGCCTGTGCAACAACCATCTGAAGTTCGATCAGCTCCTCATAACTGCGCGGCAGATCGGCGCGGAGTTGCTGGCGACGGGGCATTATGCGCGCAACCAGTACGACGAGCGCAGCGGCCGCTGGGTGCTGAAGCGACCGGCTGACCGCTCCAAGGACCAGACATATTTCCTCTTCGGGCTGACTCAGGAGCAGTTGGCGCACACTCTGTTTCCGCTCGGCGAGATGCGCAAGCCGGATGTGCGCGAGACCGCCAAGCAGGCCGGGCTGCGCCTGTTCGAGAAGCCGGACTCGCAGGAGATATGTTTCATACCCGGCGGCGATTACAAGCAGTTCCTCGATGCCTATCTGGACGAGCAGGGTGAGGAAGTTCCCGACACTGGTGGCGAATTGGTGACCACGAGCGGGGAAGTGATCGGCCGGCACAACGGCATCCACAACTTCACGGTTGGGCAGCGCAAGGGCCTGGGAGTGGCGAAGGGCTCGCCGCTGTACGTGCTGGAGATTCGCGGTGATCAGCGGCAGGTGGTGGTGGGTGGTGACGACGAGTTGTTCTCGCGCACTCTGCGTGCGCGGGACGTGAACTGGATTGCCATCGACGAACTTCGCGAGCCGCTGCGCGTGCAGGCAAAAATTCGGCACCGTCATGAGCCGGCAGAAGCTGTTCTGGAGAAGTGCGGCGATGACGAGGTGTTGGTGACCTTCGATACGCCGCAGCGCGCCATTACGCCGGGACAGGCGGTTGTCTTCTACGACGACGAAGTTGTTATAGGCGGCGGCTGGATTGTGTGACGGCAGTGGTTAGTTGTTAGTGGATAGTGGTTAGAAAAATCGCGTTGGGATCCACCTGGCGACTTTCTATCCACCTAACACTACCCACACTCACCACTGCCTTCAAATAAACATCTCGTCCGATTGACCGCCGTTGCGGGGCCGCTTCTGCTGATTGAAATACGCGCCCACACCCGTGCTGATCGCCTGCATAATCCCGGAAACCTGGCGAACCGGAGACATGACCGTGTGTTGCACCTTGTCCGAAGTCTCCTCGATGCGGTTCATGGTGCGGGTAAGCATCTCGTCGCCGCGAATCACCTGCAAGCGAGTTCTGTCGATGGCGTCGTTGACGGTTACCTGGAAGCGTTCCGCGCTGCTGCGGGCCGTGGTGCTGATCTGGGTCAGGTTGCCGATGACCGTCTCAAGCTGCGGACGGGTCGTGTCGACGAAGCTCTTGACCTGTTCCTGCACGGCTTTCGCCTGCTCCAACAGCGGCAGTACACGCACTTGCACAACGCTGGTCGTGTCCTCGACTTTATCGGCCAGGGCCTCGACGCGACCGGCAAGCTTGCGCATGGTAATGAACATGCCGATGAGGATGAACAGCTGCAGCACGACGGCGCAAGCCGTAACAACGATGAAGGCGGTGAGCAAGGTGTTGTCCATTGCAATCCTTACCTGCAGCTCGCGTATGTTGGATCCACCGGCCCAGCTATCCGCTCGCGGGGAGCTGACGAGCACAGCCGGTTCGCGTTCATTTCTTAAGTCTCGCCGCAAGGCCGCCTGCTGCTTACCTTGGCGAGCATGTGGGCACTAGGGAACGTTGGGCGTTGCGCCCTCAACGTCTTCCCCGGTAGCTTCGCGATAAGCATGGCGACCGGCTTCGACCGCGGAACGAATCTGATCGCGCTGCTGATTGAGGTAGTCGCGACCTTTCTCTGCCCAGGTGCCAGCCTGCTCCCGTGCCTGGCGCGCGCGCTCCTTCACCGTGTTGCTGCCGTCCTCTGCCACTTCGCGCAATTGCTGGCGCAACTCGCCGCCGGACTTCGGAGCGTACAGGATCCCTACCGCTGCGCCGATACCCAGACCAGCCAGGAACCACAGGAAACCAGCGCCACCACCATCGTTCTCCGACATAATCTCCTCCTTGAAAGCTTGCGAAACCGGATGGTAGCACTGGCATTCCGGAATTACAAACCGCGGCCTTATAAGCGGCCGAGAGCTCGGCTCCGCAACTCGCGGCTCCCTACGCCTGTACGCCGGAGGATAGGTAGGCTGGGCAGCAACTCGAAAATCCAGCACGCCGGTCAGAGTAGCGACAGCCCGCTCGGCGTGAGCATAAACAACTCTCGTAAGCCTGATTCGCATCTCAACAGTCGTCCGAATAGCGCACCCGGCAACCGGTAACCAGTTGGCCCTCCGGATCCCGTTTGGCCGCGTTCCCAAATGAAATTTGCGGGTGGAGGTTCGTAGATGGAGGCGGCGGAAACGAAAACCGCAATCGTTTCGGGGACGGGGAATGGAGGGAGCGGATTCTCCCGAGTTTCGTTTGGGGTTCGCGGCCTGGACGAGATCCTGTATGGCGGCTTGCCCGCCGGACACACCTATCTACTGGAAGGCACGCCCGGCGCAGGGAAAACCACAGTCGCCTTGCAGTTCGTGCTGGCGGCCTCTCACCAAGGGTTGAAGGCCCTGTATATCACTCTGTCGGAATCGCGGCAGGAGTTGCTGGCGGTTGCCGCCTCGCATGGCTGGGAGCTGGATCGGATACCTATCTTCGAGCTCGCACCGCAGGAAGATTCTTTGCGACCAGAGCAGCAATACTCGGTGTTCCACGCCGAAGATGTGGAGTTGAGCCAGCTCACCGACCTGATCTCACGAAAGACGGACGAGGTGCAACCGAACGTTGTCGTCATCGACTCGCTCTCGGAACTTCGCTTGCTTGCGCGGGACAGCTTCCGTTATCGCCGCCAGATACTGGCGCTGAAGAACTTTTTCGAAGAGCGCAACTGCACCGTGCTGTTGCTCGATAACCAGATAAGCGAGCGCCAGGAACCGGCCGTTCACAGCATCGTTCATGGCGTACTGTGCCTGCAAGTGCTGCAACGCGAGTATGGCAGCGAGCGCCGCCGGCTGCGGGTGCAGAAGATCCGCGGCTCAACTTTTCGCGAAGGCTTTCACGATTACCGCATCGCGACTGGCGGGCTGGTTGTTCATCCCCGGCTGGTGGCCGCCGAGCACCGGCAAAGTAATCATCGCGAGCTGCTCAAGACGGGCATTAAGGAAATGGACTCGATGCTCAAGGGCGGCATCCAACGGGGTACAAGCACACTGATTCTGGGCGCGGCGGGGGTGGGCAAATCGAGCCTGTCTTCGCGTTTTCTCGGCACCGCGCTGGAACGCGGGGAATCGGCGGTCACGTACATCTTCGACGAAACGGCGCAGGTTTATCTGGATCGAAGCGCCGGACTAGGCGTGGACCTGCGGCCTTTCGTGGATAGCGGCAAACTGCATTTGCAGCAGATCGACCCGGCGGAGATACCGCCCGGGGAGTTCGTGAATGGGATCCGCGATCGCGTGGCGGAGGGTGCGAGCGTAGTGGTCATCGACAGCCTGAACGGCTGGTTGAAGGCGATGCCGGCGGAACAGTACCTGGAGTTGCAGATGCACGAACTGCTTACCTACCTCGGCATGCAGGGTGTCGCAACTTTCCTCATCCTGGCGCAGCAGGGCGTAATGGGGCCCATGCAAACCAAGGTCGATGTCAGTTACCTGGCAGATGCGATTATCCTCCTGCGCTATTTCGAGGCGCGCGGCGAAATTCGCAAGGCGATCTCGATTTTTAAGAAGCGTTCCGGCGCGCACGAAAGCACCATTCGCGAGCTGCAGATGCATCCGGGCGGCATCATGATCGGCCAGCCCTTGAAAGCCTTTCAGGGCGTGCTGACCGGCGTGCCACATTACATCGCCACCAGGAATTCGAAGCTGATGACGCGCAATGCCGAACAAACATAATCATGAACTGCCGGTGTTGATTGTTGCACCGTATGGGCGGGACGGTGGTTTGATTGCCGAAACTCTGCGGCGAGCGCACATCGATTGCGAACTGTGTAGCGACGCGCGTGCCGCCCTGCCCAGGCTCTCGAATGGCCCGGGTGCGCTCCTGCTGGAGGAAGAGGTCCTGGACGATGATCTCATTCAGGACTTCGCGTCCGCGGTGCAGAAACAGCCGGCGTGGTCGGACGCGCCCCTCATCGTCCTGACCCGGTCGCGGAGCGGCGCGACTTCCAAGCTGATGGCGCGTATGCGACAGCCGTTAGGCCACACCACGCTGCTGGAGCGGCCGGTCCGTCCGGAAACCCTGGTGAGTACGGTGGAGACGGTGCTGCGCGCACGGCAGCGGCAATTCCAGGTGCGCGACACGTTAGAGCAGTTGCAGGCCAGCGAAGCGCGCTATCGTTCTTTGATCCTGGCAACGTCTTCCCTTGTGTGGGCGAGCGACCTGCATGGGCAGATCGTCGAGCGTTTGCCATCCTGGGAGAGTTTTACCGGCCAGACGTTCGGGCAATACCGGGGGAACGGCTGGATCGATGCCGTCCATCCCAACGATCGGAAATCCGCCATGGCGACCGTCTCCGCTGCAATCGCGGCCCTGAAGCCTTATCAAATGGAGTACCGGCTGCGCCGCCGTGATGGCCGATACTGCGCCATGCTGGCACGCGGTGTACCGGTTTTCCGCGAGGACTCGTCGGTCAAGGAGTGGGTCGGGACCTGCTCCGACATTCAGGACCGTAAGGATTCCGAAATTGCGCTGCGCAAGAGCGAACGCCTGGCATTGGCCGGGCAAATGGCCGCCAGCATCGCTCACGAAATCAACAATCCGCTGGAAGCGGTCACCAATCTTCTGTACTTGATCAACATGCGTTCTTCCGACGATGAAGCGCGGCATTATTGTGCGCTGGCGCAACGCGAGCTGACCCGCGTCACCGAAATCTCCGGCCAGACCCTGCGCTTTTACCGCAAATCGAATACCCCGGTGGAGACAGATCTGCCTGAGTTGCTGGATTCTTTGCTGCAACTGTTTCGTCCCAAGTTCGGCCGGCGCCGGCTCAAAATGCAGTGGGATTTCCGCGCGGGTGAGAAGGTCCTGGCTTTTCCCAATGAACTGCGGCAACTCTTCGCTAATTTGATCAGCAATGCCATTGACGCAACTCCGCCTGGCGGCCGCATTTCTATCAAGTCGAGGGCGAGCGTTGACCTGCGTGACCGCGAGCGGCATGGGATCCGGGTGACAGTGGCCGACACCGGCAGCGGCATATCCGACAGCGTCAAACAACGAATCTTCGAACCCTTCGTGACGACCAAGGGAGACGCCGGTACGGGCCTGGGATTATGGGTGTGCACCGACATCGTTAACCGGCATGGCGGATTACTGCGCCTGAAAAGCAGGACACGCGAGCGTTCCGGAACGGTGTTTTCCATTTTTTTGCCGGCTGGGCATGTACCGACTCCGCAATCGTCGGAACTCTCCGCGCCGGGCGATTCAGCCGGCCAGGAAGTCGCATGACGGTGTATTGAGGCGACGATAGGCGCGGTCGAGTGCCGCGCCTCGGCACCTTACTCTTACTGCGCAGGTTTTTCCGCCTTGGCAGCCATGGCGCCGCCCTTACTGTAGGTGATGGTCATGAACTGTTTCATGGAGGACGCATTAGGTCCCATCTCCATGGTCATGACAAACGAATTTGGCTTCCAATCGGAATACGTGAAACGCATCATCGTCGTCTGGCCGTGCATCTCGCTTTTCGTCGTCCCCACTAGATTGTTACCCTCCCACTTTGTGGTACCGGAGGCATCGCAACCGTCTGGAGACCCATTGTCGCACCATAGACCGCGATAAACCTGGTCCTTGGCATCCCACCAGAAGACGCCCAAGCCGTTGATTCCGCCCATTGTGCCCACCGAGTGATACTTCTCGATCAGCGACAGATTGCCCGGTCCGGGAGTGAGAACTGCCGTCCCCCTGCCGGTACTGCCCTTGGGGTTCATGGGGTTGGGGTCCTGTTTTTCTGTGACCGTCCACGCGCCCGAGAGGGCCTTAATCAACCTGGTCATCTCCGGCGCGGGCGCAGGCATCTGCATGGCCGCTGATTGCGGGGGTTTGCCGGCATCGCCGGCTGCAGGCTTCATGTTGTCCTGCGCCGCCAGGGCGCCGCATCCCAGCGATACCAGCATCGTGAAAGTCCTCAGTCTCGTCTTCATGTTGGCTCCTGAAGAGATAAATTCCTGCGGCACGAATGTTAAACCCTCGACCGCTGGAGTGGCACCAAATTTCTTGCGGAGAGAAGTTCAAGCTTCTGCGGCGCGATGGCAAAATTGAAGGCCGATCTAACTAACCTGTGATATCATTATAGAAGGTTAGGTGGAACAATGTCCGAGATCGATCGCATTCTCAATCGTTACGATGAAGTGCTGCGCGGAGCGGCTTGGCACGGTGATCCCATGTGGCAAATCCTGGAAGGCATTTCCGCCGAAACTGCGGCCGCCCGCCCCTTGCCGGGAGCGCACACTATCTGGGAAATCGCGATGCACATGATGTTCTGGGAGGAGGTCGCGACCGAGCGCCTGGCTGGACTTCGAGCCGGACTGGTGGAGGAGCGCAATTTTCCTCCCATGCCGGAGCACACGGAAGAGGCTTGGAGCAAAACGCTGGACCAGCTTCGCGCCTCAAATCGCAGCTTCCGCCAAGCTTTATCGCAACTGGATGCGGCGAAGCTGGATGACTTGAGCGCGGCTGGTAAGCGCACCTTCTATGACGAGGCGCATGGGTTGATCGAGCACCACATCTACCATCTGGGACAGATCGCGCTGCTTAAGAAAGCAGGCCAGTAGCTTCCACCGTGCTGATTGCGCGAATAGACAGTGCACTGCGGATGCGAACCTTAGTCCTTAAACCCATTGCTTATATGGATATACATTGTGTTTTCAAGAACTTGAAACATAGGTACTAGGGGTGTACTAGGGGAAAAGAGTGAGAGCCTTAGGGGTTGATGCGGAACTGAGGAACAACTCTGGCCAGCTATATTCCAGGCCATGCGCAGCCTATTCACGTTGCTCTTCGCGTTATTCCTTGCGACCGTAGCTTCAGCGCAACAGTCGTCCCACGTGTTTATCCTGATGCTTGAAAACCGCAGCGACGATCAGGCGATGCGGTACATGCCCTACCTTACCGGATTGGCAAACCAATACGGACACGGGCTGCAAACCTACTCACCCTCGCATGGCTCCTTCAATGCCTATCTTGAAGTTGTGGCCGGCTCCCATCCGGTAAACGGCGAGTCCGACCACGGCAATTGCAACGGCGATAACTGCCAGCATCCCTACACGCAGGACAACATGGTTCGGGAGCTGAATGCGAGTCATCTGACGTGGAGAGGGTACTTTCAATCCATGCCAGCGCGGGGCTTCATGGGGTATACCTACGGCGATTACGTGAAGCGTCACAACCCTTATGCCTACCTGAGCGATGTGGTTAATGATCACCACCAACAGGCCAACATGTATCCCTGGGAGGATAATTTCGCGGCGGATGTGGCCTCCGGCAATGTTGCGAACTATACCTGGCTGGTACCGGACCTGACGCACGATGGGCACAATCCCGGCGGCGATGACGAGACTGCACTGCATAATGCAGACCTTTACCTTTCCGAACAATTGCCTGCGCTGCTGCGGTCGCGATACTTCCAGCCTGGTGGCGACGGCGTGCTGCTGGTAGCCTTCGATGAAAGCGAATTGCAAGGCGATAATTCGTGTAGTCAAAATCAGCCGCAGGGATGTGGTGGGCACATCCTTTTCGCGGTAATCGGTCCTCTCGCAAAATCCACTTACCAAACTTCCGCCCACATCATGCAAAACGACATGTTGCGTGGCACCTGCGAGCTGTTGGGGGTTTCGCCCTGCCCGGGAGATGGCGCGCAGGCCGCAGGGATAGCTGAATTCTTCCAGGCGCAACATCCGGTGGTGACCATCACCGCTCCCTACAACTACGATCCCGATGCCGGTCCTGCCACCAACCTCAACGCCAACGCGCACAGCGATAACGGGCCTATTACGGAATGGGCTGTTTATGTGGATGGCCACCTATATGCGTACGCGCCCGGCTCGCCCACTTTGCAGATGTGGGTGCCGACGCCCATGGGCCAACACGTCATCGGAGTGAACGCATGGGATGGGACGGGAGCGGTGGGATCGTCGGAAGTGCACATCACCCGAACTCATTGAAGCAGCGGAAGCAATTTCGATGCAACGATGTTCCCGTGCCATACTCGTTCTGAGGGAACATTACTCATGAACGTGCTTGTGCTGAATGCCGGCAGCTCCAGTCTAAAGTTTCAAATCATCGCAACCGATCTTGAACGCATAAAGCAAGACCAGGACCGGCGGCTCTGCAAGGGAGAAGTGGAACGCGCCGGCGGTGAAGCGATCATCACCTTCCAGGCCGGCGAGGCTGCGAAGCACAAATTAACCGCATCGCTGCGCGACATTCCGGCGGCCCTGGATTACCTGGTACGCTACATCGCCTCCGATCAGTCGGGGGTTACCGAAATCAAGAGCACGGCCGACATTCACGCCATCGGACATCGCGTGGTGCACGGGGGCGAGCAGTTCAGCGAATCGGCGCGAATCGACGACAACGTCCTGAAGGGGATTGAAGACTGCATCGACCTTGCGCCGCTGCACAATCCCGCCAACTTGCAGGGCATAACCGCGGCGCGGCAAATCTTTGGCAAGGACACGCCGCAGGTCGCGGTGTTCGACACGGCATTCCACACCTCGATTCCCGACCAGGCATACTTGTATGCCATCCCGTATCATCTGTACCGGCGTTATCGTATGCGCCGCTACGGCTTCCATGGCACCTCGCATCGCTATGTGGCATTCCGCTATCGCGCTTTGCGCGGACTGACGCGCGAGCAGACCAACATCATCACGCTGCACCTGGGCAACGGCTGCTCCGCGACCGCGATCAAGGCCGGTAAGTCGGTCGACACCTCGATGGGAATGACGCCGCTTGAAGGACTGGTGATGGGAACGCGCTCCGGCGATCTCGATCCCTCCATCGTGAACCTGATCGCGACGAAGGAAGGGCTGTCGCCCTCGCAGGTGGAGGCGCTGCTGAACACGCAGTCTGGCCTGTTGGGGATTTCCGGGCTGACGAACGACATGCGTGATTTGCTGGGCGAACTGAACGAGCACGATGACCGGCGGGTGCGGCTGGCGATCGAGATCTTCTGTTATCGAGCGCGTAAATACATCGGCGCTTATCTAGCCGCGATGGGCGGCGCCGATGCGGTGGTCTTCACCGGCGGCATTGGCGAGAACTCGCCCGAGGTGCGCGCCCGCATCTGCGAAGCTATGGAATGGGCGGGGCTGACCATTGATGCCGCAAGAAACCAGCAGACGATTGGCAGGGAAGCGCTGATCAGTAGCGAGGATTCCAAGCTCCAGGCATACGCCATCCCGACGAATGAAGAGCTGCTGATCGCCCGCGACACGGTGCGGGTCGTCGAGGGCGTGCCGCATCCAAGTTAGTTTCGAGTTTCAAGTTTCGGAGTTTCGAGTCGGACAGCAAAACCTCCGAACTCGAAACTGACCGCGGTCGTTCAACTTGAAACTCGAAACTGGAAACTCGAAACTGCCTCAATACGGCCACACCCACGTTGCCGCTTCGGGCTTATCGATGCCGTATTGATGCGCGTAATTTTTGCACGCGATCTGCTCGTTCAGGAAGCGCTCCTTGGCGTGCCCGCCGATGTTTTGCAGCCGCGGTACGCGATCGATGACGTCCATTGCCAGGCTGAAGCGGTCGATGTTGTTGTTGATCGCCAGCTCCAGAGGCGTGTTGATGTTGCCCTTTTCCTTGTAGCCGCGCACATGCATGTTGTCGTGATTGTGCCGGCGATAGGCCAGACGATGAATCAGCCACGGATAGCCGTGGAAGTTGAAGATGGTCGGCTTGTCTTTGGTGAACAGAGAATCCCACTCCCAGTCGGAGAGACCATGGGGATGCTCGGTGCTGGGCTGCAGCTTGAATAAATCCACCACGTTTATGAACCGGATCTTGATATCCGAAAAGGCTTGGCGCAACAAGACGGTTGCAGCCAGCGCTTCCATGGTGGGTACGTCGCCCGCGGTCGCCATGATCACGTCCGGCTCTCCGCCTTCGTCGGTGCTGGCCCAGTCCCAAATGCCAATGCCCTTGGTGCAATGCGTGATCGCCGCCTCCATCGACATGTACTGCAGGTGGAGTTGCTTGTCGCAGACGATGACGTTGACGTAGTTCTGGCTGCGCAGGCAGTGGTCACCCACCGAGAGCAGGCAATTGACATCGGGCGGCATGTAAATGCGGGTGACGTTGGCGCTCTTATTGAGGACAACGTCGATAAACCCGGGGTCTTGATGGGTGAAGCCGTTGTGGTCCTGGCGCCACACGGTCGAGGTGATCAGCAGGTTGAGCGAGGCGATCGACTCGCGCCACGAGAGGTGGTTGCAGATCTCCAGCCACTTGGCGTGCTGGTTGAACATGGAGTCGATGATGTGAACGAAGGCCTCATAGGTGTTGAAGAAGCCGTGCCGGCCGGTGAGCAGATAACCTTCCAGCATGCCCTCCATCGTGTGCTCGCTCAGCATCTCCAGCACGCGGCCATCGCGCGCGATCTGGGTGCCGTCCGCGTCTTCGGGGAAGTACTCCTCGATCCAGAATTTTTTGCTGACTTCGTAGATGTCGTCCAGCTTGTTCGACGCGGTCTCGTCGGGGCCGAAGACGCGGAAGTTCGTCATGTTCAGCTTCATCACGTCGCGCAGAAAAGCGCCGAGCGGGCGAGTGTTCTCCGCCAGGGTGACGCCGGGTTTGTCGACGCTCACGGCGTAGGTGCGGAAATCCGGCAACCGCAGCGCGCGTTTCACCCGTCCGCCATTGGTGATCGGATTCGCGCTCATCCGTCGCGTGCCCGTCGGCGCAAGCTCGCGAATATCGGCGTTGAATCCGCCACTGGGGTCAAATAGATTTTCCGGTTCCTGCGAGCGCATCCAGTCTTCCAGAATGCGCAGTTGCACCGGGTCCTTCTTCACATTAGTAAGCGGCACCTGGTGTGCCCGCCAGAAGCCCTCGAGAAAGTGGCCTTCGACTTCCCTCGGCGCAGTCCAGCCTTTGGGCGAGCGCAGCACGATCATCGGCCAGCGGGGACGCGTTGCGATCGACTTCTCGCGCGCATTTTGCTGGTACTGCCTGATTTCCTGCACGCAATGCTCGACGGTTGCAGCCATTGCCTGATGCATGCTGTCCGGCTCGGAACCTTCGACGAAGTAGGGTGCCCAGCCGTAGCCGCGCAGCAGTTGCTCCAGTTCGTCATGCGAGATGCGCGCCGGAATGGTGGGATTATTAATTTTGTAGCCGTTGAGGTGAAGGATGGGCAGCACCGCGCCATCGCGCTGCGGACTGAGAAATTTGTTGAGGTGCCACGAAGTAGCCAAGGGTCCAGTTTCTGATTCGCCGTCGCCAACCACCGCGGCCACGATCAGATCAGGGTTGTCGAACGCCGCGCCGCACGCGTGCGACAGCACATAGCCCAGCTCGCCGCCTTCGTGAATCGAGCCCGGAGTCTCCGGCGTGCAGTGGCTGCCGATGCCGCCGGGAAAAGAAAATTGCCGGAAGAACTCGTGCAATCCTCCAGGGTCCGGACTCTTGTCGGGATACACCTCGGAGTACGTGCCCTCGAGATAACACGGGCCGAGCACGCCGGGTGCACCGTGTCCGGGGCCGGCAAGGAAGATCATGTTCAGGTCGTACTTCTTAATCAGCCGGTTGAGGTGGACATAGATAAACGACAATCCCGGGCTCGATCCCCAATGCCCCAGTAATCGGCTCTTGATATGTTCGGGGCGCAGCGGCTCGGTGAGCAGAGGATTGGCCAGCAGGTAAATCATCCCCAGGCTCAGATAATTGCAAGCCCGCCAGTAGGCTTCGGTTTTGCGCAGCTCCTCGGGACTGAGGGGCGCGCCTTGCACCGTGGCGCGCGCCGGGCCGTAGGCGCTGAGGGACTTGATTTCGGAATCAACTTCGGGGGCAACCGTAGACATGAGTACACTCCTTCTGCGGGCGCGCAAATGCAGCAGCTCGCACCCGAACGCGATGTTGCTCTATTAACGATTCGCCAATGGATGCGGGAAGTCAACCGCGGGGAGGATTGTCACCGAAAATTTATACAGGGCTGATGGAAATGGTCGAAGAAACCGTTTTGGAACGCCTCGCAGCGGGCCTTCTAACACTGCGCGCCTGTGCCTACGCTGTCACGACGGTTTCCTTTTTATGACCAGCGGCTGCCGCAGCGGCACGATGGCTCCGCGGCTGGCATCCACATTGGCGTGCTGCGCGCGGGCTACCACTTCGTTGCGAACGTAGCTGATGAACTCCGCCATCTGGCGCTGCATTTCTTCCATGCGCTCGCGCATCTGGAGGATGATCGCGATACCGGAGATGTTCACGCCCAAGTCGCGCGCCAGCGAGAGTATGAGTTCCAGGCGCTCCAGGTCTTCGTCGGTGTAGAGGCGGGTGTTGCCCTCGGTGCGGGATGGCTTTAGCAAGCCTTCGCGTTCGTAGAGCCGTAGCGTCTGGGGATGTATGTCGTACATCTCCGCGACGGAGCTGATCATGTAGGCGCCTTGCTTTTTACGTTTGGGCATAGGTCTCCCGCGTGATGGCATACATCAGGTGCGGCAAGTCGTCGTGCATCGCCAGCCGCTCTTCTCGCATTCTGTTACGTTCAGCGACCCGGCGCGAAGGCGTGTTTTCCGAGCTGATCAGCGACACTAATTTTTCAACTATCAGTTCGCGGAAGGCATAATCCATGCATGCCCGCGCTGCTTCCGTGGCGTAGCCTTGGCCCCAGTGATCTCTCCGCAAGTGATAGCCAAGTTCCAGCACCGGCTCGCCATCAGCCAACTGCCAGGAAAGGCCGCAATCCCCGATGACCTTACCGCTGCTCTTGAGGACGACCGCGAGCAGGCCGTATTCGTCATTCACGTACCGCCGCAGATTGCGTTCGATCCACTCCACCGCATCTTCGCGGGTGAAGCTGCGCGGATAGTATTGCATCGCGATCGGATCGCCGATGATGGCGAAGATCGCGTCCGCATCGTCGTCTGTGAATTGGCGCAATATGAGCCGCTCGGTCTCCAGCACGATCCGGCTGCCGATCGGCCTGCTCGCAGCCTTGCTCAGACCTGCTTCCATATTGCCTCGCGTGGGTCTTCCGGATTCAGCTTCGCCAGTTCGCGCAGGATCTCTTTCGAGCGCTCGTCGGCTAACTTCGGCGTGACGGTCTGGATCTCGACGATTTCGTCGCCGCGCTGGCCTTCCGTGACCGCCGACGGTACACCTTTTTCGCGCAGGCGTAACTTTTGTCCGCATTGCGTGCCCGGCGGAATGCGCAGCAGCGCACGGCCATCGATGGTCGGCACTTCAACCTTCGCGCCGAGTGCAGCTTCCGTCAGGGTCACGGGGATGGTGAGGCTTATGTCGTCGCCGTCGCGCTTGAACACGGGATGCTCGCCCGCGCGCACCACGATGTAGAGATCGCCGGCCGGCGCGCCCATGGTTCCCGCATTCCCTCGCCCCGGCAGTCGAATGCGTTGGCCGTCGCGCGTGCCGGCCTTGATCCGCACCTTCAGCGACTCGCTGCGCTCGACGCGGCCTTCACCGTGACATACGTGGCAGACGCTGCGGTTCTTGCCGCTGCCGCCGCAGCGCGGACAGGGCACGTTGAACTTCATGCTGCCGCTCTTTTGCGTGATCGTGCCCTTGCCGTGGCATTGCGGACATTCGCCGGGCTGCTCCATGTAGCCCTGCCCGTGACAATTGCCGCAGACCTCGAGGCGGGGAATATTGAGCTGCAACTCCGCCCCGCGGATCGCCTGCCAGAAGCCGACGTTTACCTGGTATTCCAGGTCGGTGCCGGGTTCGGCGTGCTGCATGGTCTCGGCTGCGCCACCGCGGTTGAAGATGCTGGAGAAGATATCGCGAAAGCCGCCACCCGTGCCGGCTCGCCGTCCCGCAGCGCCTGCGCCCTGATCGGCAAAGTCGTTGAAGTCGAAGCCGCTGAAGTCGAACGGCACTTCCTGCGTCGTGTAGGTACGCGCGTTGCCGCCACCAGCGCCTTGTCCGGGGCCACCGAATCCGCCCGCACCGAAGCCGCCGCCGCGTGCGTACGCCTCCGCCGCCGCAGGATCGATGTTGTCGGAGTAGAAGCCGAGCTGGTCGTAAATCTTGCGCTTCTTGGGATCGCTGAGAACGTCGTTGGCCTCGGAGAGCGCCTTGAACTTCTCCTCGGCAGACTTGTCGCCGGGATTCACGTCAGGATGATATTTGCGCGCAAGCTTGCGGAACGCCTTGCGGATGTCCTCCGCCGAGGCGGTCTTCTTCACCCCGAGCGTGCCGTAAAAATCCTTGTCTTTATTGGTGGCAGTAGCCATGTTTAGCTAATAGCCTTCAGCAGCTTTTTCGGGTATAGCGTAGAGGACATTGAGAACCATGCGGGTATGATCGAGAACCTCCTGGGCCGTTCTCCTCAGTGATTCGAACTTGTGCATAACATCATCTCCGGCACGTTGTACCTTCCTCGCGCAATCCAACTCCGCCCCTTCCAGCACTCTCGCCCGCTGCGCTCTCTCAATCAACGAACCGAGGCCGACATACTCCTTTGGCGAAACGGAAAGTTTATCTTTGAGAGCATGTTCAATCAGGCTCCTGCAAAGACCTATGCAGGCAACGTCAAAGCCATACAGGTAAGCTTCGTGCGCCTCGCGGAACAGGCCTTTAACCGCAGCGCTTGTCACGTTAAGCTGGACGGTATCGAGGGTTGAGGCCCGCTCGACGATGTGCTCCAGTCGATCGGCGAGCTGATAGGAATAGTACCGGTCCAACTGTTCATGAATTTCTTTCTCGCCGATCGAGTCCCGTTGAGCATCAGGTGCTTTGGTGCCTAACTCCGGCGCAATCCCCGGTATGCCTATACTGGTGCGACCTAAGGCCGCCATCTTCGCCGACGATTCCTCAATCGCTCTGATCTGCTCCCACGACGGATCCAACTCGTTGATTATGTCTTTGACTTTCCCGAACAACTCAAGGACTTCTGACCTTCCACATCCGCGTTCGTGGCGCAATTGGCGGAATAACGCGACTCTATCTCTGACCACTTGATCGAATTGTGATTTGGCGTCTCCAATCTCGGCTGCAACCTTTCGTGTCGCCTCGGCCTTAGCGGTCGGCAATGATGCGCAGAACTCCTCGAGTGCGGCTTGGTATCTTTGCTCATCACTGGCCTCAGGGCCCTCCGTTACCTGGAGGACCGCTTCGCGGAGGACGTTGCCGCCATCGAGTTCGGCAGAGAGGTCAATGAGCCAGCCAAGGTAAGCTTGCCCCTCTGAACTCTCATCCCAAGTTTGCAGTACCCTACGCATGAGTTTGGATCGTGTCGTCACGCCTAGCGTCCCTTATGACGATGCTATTTCAGTTGATACTCGCTTGTCCGCCGTCGCCGACTGGAACCACCATATTCGGCATAAAACCGAGTTCATCATCGTTGATGACCGCGATGGCCTTCATGCGGCCATTCGCGCCGGAGGTGATCAGGTACCAGCGTCCGTCTTCGCGATTGAAACTTAACATGTACGATTGATTGTTTACCTCAAACCTCAATTCCTACCTTCGATCCGGGGAGTCCTTGTTGTTAGCGCGGGGCCGAAGCCCCGCTCGTTTTGTGTCGTCCCTAAAGGGACTCGGGTTCATTTACTACGCCTACCCAGCGTTGAAACGCTGGGCTATGATCTTTCGTGCCGCAAGCGGCACTCGGCCGTGCTTGGTGCAAGCACCGGTGCAAGCGCAAACTTTTCTTTGCGGGCGCTTGTTTGGCGCCATGCCTCTTTTGTGGACACCTGCTGTGAGCAGGGGCGCCTGCGCGCCCCTTACTCCAGTTGCTGTCTATGCAGTCATCTCGCTCTTAGCTAGTTGCTAATTGCTAGTTGCTCGTTACTTCTTGTCTTCCACGTCCACGTACTCGGCGTCGATCACGCCTTCGTCCTTCTTCTGGCCGGCGTCGGCGGCCGGACCTTGTCCGTTCGCTCCCGGAGCCGGACCGCCGGTTGGAGGAGGCGTTTGCGCCGACGTCGCCTTGTACATCGCCTCGGCCAGCTTATGCGAAGCCTGCGTCAGGTTCTCGCGCGCCTTGTTCATCGCCGCCGCGTCCGTTCCCTCCAGCGCCTTCTTGGCGTCGGCGAGAGCGTTCTCCACATCGCTGCGCTCCTGGCCGGAGATCTTGTCGCCGTGCTCGCGCAGCATCTTCTCGATGCTGTACACCATGCCGTCAAGCTGGTTGCGCGCTTCGACTTCGTCGCGCTTCGCCTTGTCTTCGGCGGCATGCGCGTCGGCGTCCTTGGCCATGCGCTCGACCTCTTCCTTGCTCAGACCGGAAGACGACGTGATCGTGATCTTCTGGTCCTTGCCCGTGGCCATGTCCTTGGCGTTGACGTTCAGGATGCCGTTGGCGTCGATGTCGAAGGTGACCTCGATCTGCGGTATGCCACGCGGCGCCGGCGGCAGGCCGGTCAGGTGGAACTTGCCCAGCGTGCGGTTGTCGCGCGCCATCGGACGTTCGCCCTGCATCACGTGCACCTCAACCGACGTCTGGCTGTCCGCCGCGGTCGAGAACATCTCCGACTTCTTGGTCGGAATGGTGGTGTTGCGCGGGATCATCGGCGTCGCCACCCCGCCCATCGTCTCGATCGACAGCGTCAGCGGGGTCACGTCGAGCAGCAGCAGATCTTTCACCTCGCCGCCCAGCACGCCGCCCTGAATGGCAGCGCCGATCGCGACCACTTCGTCAGGGTTGACGCCCTTGTGCGGCTCCCTGCCGAACAGCTCCTTGACGAGCTGCTGAATGCGCGGCATGCGGGTCTGTCCGCCGACGAGAACAACTTCGTTGATCTGGTCAGGCGTGACGTTCGCATCCTTGATCGCCGCCTTACACGGCCCGATGGAGCGGTCGATGATGTCCTTCACCATCTCTTCCAGCTTGCCGCGGGTGAGCGTCTTCACCAAGTGCTTGGGACCGCTCGCATCCGCCGTGATGAACGGCAGATTGATCTCGGTCTGCATCGTGGTCGACAGCTCGATCTTGGCGCGCTCGGCCGCGTCACGCAGACGCTGCAGCGCCATCTCGTTGCCCTTGTCGCGCAGGTTCAGGCCTTCGTCCTTCTTGAACTCGTCGATGAGCCAGTCAACGATGCGCTGGTCGATGTTGTCGCCGCCGAGGTGCGTGTCGCCGTTGGTGGACTTCACCTCGATGACGCCTTCGCCCACTTCGAGAATCGAAATGTCGAAGGTGCCGCCGCCGAAGTCGTACACGGCGATGGTCTCGTCCTTTTTCTTGTCGAGCCCGTAGGCCAGCGCGGCCGCCGTCGGCTCGTTGATGATGCGCTTCACCGTCAGGCCTGCGATCTGGCCGGCGTCCTTGGTCGCCTGCCGCTGCGCGTCGTTGAAATACGCCGGCACGGTGATGACGGCATCGGTCACCGTCTCGCCGAGGTAATCTTCCGCGGCCTTTTTCAGCTTTTGCAGAATCATGGCCGAAACTTGCGGGGGCGTGTATTCCTTGCCCTGCGCGATGACAGCCACGTGGTCGCCCGAGCGGACGACCTTGTAGGGCACCATCTTCATCTCTTCGTTCACTTCGTCGTACCGGCGGCCCATGAAACGCTTGATGGAATAAATAGTGTTTTCCGGGTTGGTGATGGCCTGGCGCTTGGCGACCTGGCCGACCAGCCGCTCGCCGTTCTTGGTGAAGCCGACCACCGAGGGCGTCGTGCGCCCGCCTTCTTCGTTGGGGATGACTTTGGGCTCGCCGCCTTCCATCACGGCGACCACGGAGTTCGTGGTACCCAAGTCAATTCCGATAATCTTTGCCATTGCAGCCACCCTCCTTCAGGGTTGAAAACTTGTAAGTTGCTGAAAAATATGTATTAAATCAGCAACAAAGTTCTTATAGCAGACTTACTATAGAACTTGAGTGAATCATTGTCAATGTTTTAGATGTGGCTACAGGGCAAGACGTTGCAAGGTTTTCGAGGGATCGGGGAGGTGGAGGGCGTCGGATTCCACCCGCGCCCCCCGTCCTAGCCGTCTTTAGGTCTTTTGGCTGGGGCAAGCGCTGCCGGTGTCCGAGCCTGACTTCGTCGACTCCCCGACGTTTCAGGCCAGAACGGGCTGCTTCGCCTCTTTATCTTTCTTGACGCGGTTGTAGAGCACGTCGGCAACGTAGTCCATGTCTTCGACCAGTCCCTTCTGCGTGCGGTGAATGGCGGTCGTGCTCAATGCAGCTTCGAACAGCGGCATCTCTTCGTCGCTAACCCCGCCGGCTCCAGCGATCGCCTTCAGGCCGTCTGCGGCAACCTTCATGGCCGCCTCGCGAGCGAAGATGCGGCTGATGGCCGCCAGCCCCGTCGCGTCGAAGCGGTCGTTGGCCTTCTCGTGCTGCTTGCCGTCAGCGAAGAGCGCAGCGCGCTTGGCTAAGGTGAAAGCGCACTCGGCATAGGCGATCCACTCGCCGATACGGAACAGGATGTGCTGGAAGCGGGTGAGCCGATGGACACGGGCCTTCTCCATCAGCTCAGCCAGCGCGTGCAGCGCGAGGGCAGCGACGTCGGCGCCGACGTTGGGATGCGTGGCGTGCAGCGCTTCGGCCTCGCGCGCTTTGTCGTGATAGTACTGGCCGCGCGTCTTCAGATGAAGCTGCCAGCGGTCGCGGCTGATCGTCATCTCCATGATCTCCGAGGTGCCCTCGTAGATGCGGGTGATGCGCACGTCGCGGCTGATCTTCTCCACCATGTACTCATGGGTGTAGCCGTATCCGCCCAGCGCCTGGATGCTGGCGTCGGCTGCGGCGTGGCCGGCTTCGGTGGACATGTACTTGGCGATGGCGCCTTCGGTGTTGAGCAGCGTGCCTTCGCTGGCGGCATCGATGCGCTGCGCCGTCTCTTCTATATAGGCGCGGCCGGCTTCGAGCTTCACCACGTGCGGCACGATCAGCTTGTGGGTGTAGCCCTGCTTCTCGGATAGCGGCGTGCCGCCCTGGATGCGCTTCGTCGAGTAGGGAATCGCGCGGTCCAGCGCCGACCAGCCTGCGCCCAGCCCGAACGCGGCGACCATCACGCGCGTGTAGCCGAAGACCAACTGCGCCTGGATCAGGCCCTGACCTTCGACGCCGCCAACCAGGCGGTCGGCATCGACGTAGACGTCGTTCAGCGCCAGCGCGGCCGTGTTGCTCAGGCGAATGCCGTGCTTGTCTTCGGGCTCATCGTGCGCGAAACCCTTGGTGCCTGCATCGACAATGAACCAGCTTGGCCCGGCCGGCGTGTTGGCGAGGATGGTGCAATAGTCGGCGATGCCGCCGTTCGAGATCCACTGC
Source organism: uncultured Acidobacteriaceae bacterium (assembly GCA_963713465.1). Classification (GTDB taxonomy): domain Bacteria; phylum Acidobacteriota; class Terriglobia; order Terriglobales; family Acidobacteriaceae; genus Bog-257. The sequence goes on along the minus strand of CAVQLZ010000009.1, from coordinate 176,407 downwards.
TTGCTGCCGTTGATTTTGTAGCCGACAATCTTGCCGTCTTTTTCGACGCGATCGGCGGTGGTCTTCAGCGCGCCCAGGTCGCTGCCGGCATCGGGCTCGGTCGCGCCGTAGGCAAAGAGAACGCCTTCGTCCGCGATCTTGCCCAGCCACTTCTTCTTCTGCTCGGGCGTCGCGCCAAAGGTGATGGGGTCGCTGCCGAGGAAAGTGGCGAACAGGGAAGTGGCGACGCCGAGATCGATGCGCGCCATCTGCTCGCAGATGAGATAGACGTCCATGGTGCTGCCGCCCATGCCGCCGTACTCTTCCGGAATGAAGAGCAGTTGGATGCCGAGCTTGTCCGGGTTGCTCATGTCGCGGACGATTTCGACCGGACATTCGTCGCGTTCGTCGAGGGCGATGAGTTCTTCGTCGGGCAGCCGCTTCTTGGCGAAGTCGCGCAGCGATTTCAGACTGAGTTGCAGGGTCTTCTTGGTGATCATGGCAAAACCTTTCGTCGTTAATCAGGAAATGGTTTTCACCACGGAAGCACGGAAGACACGAAAATTGCTTTAGCCGAACTTGTTCCGTGAATTCGGTGCTTCCGTGGTGAATTCAGCATTTACGCCGTTACCTTCTTCGCTTCGCGAACCTTCTCCGCCAGCTCCGGCATGAACTCCAGCATGTCGGTGACAACGCCCACGTCGGCGACCTGGAAGATCGGCGCCTTGGGATTCTTGTTGACGGCGACGATGAACGGATTTCCCTTCAGTCCGGCCAGGTGCTGGAACGATCCGCTGATGCCACAAGCCAGATAGATCTTCGGTTTCACCGTTTGCCCGGACGAGCCGACCTGGCGCGACTTGGGCAGCCACTTGGCATCGACCACCGGACGCGAACAGCTCACGACCGCGCCCATGGCCTCGGCCAGTTCCTCGGCGATCGGGATGTTGTCCTTCTCGCCGATGCCGCGCCCGATCGAGACCAGCACTGGTTCCTTCGTGATGTCAACGTCACCCGCTTCGGGCGCAATCGTCGCAAGGTAGCGGCGCTTCGTCGTGAGCGCGCCGACTTGCGCCGACTTATCCACGACGGCCCCGGCGACGGGAGCACTTTCGTTGGGCTTGAACGCGCCGGGACGCAGCGTGATCACGGCGCCGGAAGAGATGTCGCAACTCACGTGAGTGCTGACTTGGCCGCCGAATTCCTGGCGAACGATTTAAGATTGGTTCCGTCCACACCGTCGATGCCGACCACGTCGGAGACAAACGCAGCGTTGAGCTTGATCGCCAAACCCGGCGCCAGATCGATGCCGAAGTGATTGTGCGGCACCAGCACGATCGAGCCCTGCGACACGACCTTCACCACAGCTTGGCGAACCAGCTCCGCATTTGGATATACGAGGCTGTCGCTTGCGATTTTCCACACTTCGGGAAAGGTGGTCGCTACAGCCTTGCAAACTGTGTCAAGCTCCGCGCCGGAGCCGACGACAATCGCCGTAGGATTTGCCGCGGAATCGATCTTCTTCGCGGCTGCGAACAGCTCGGCGGCGGTGTCGTCCACCACGCCGGCCTTATGCACGATGTAAGCAAGAATCCGGGCGGTCATTGCAAACCTCCTTTGGCTTTCATCAGCTCAATCAGCTTGTCGGCAATTTCTTCGTTGCTGCCTTGAAGGATTTCGGCGCCCTTGCCCAAGGCCGGGACGAAGTAGTCTTCGCGCCTCACCTTTGCGGCGGCTTCGCCCACCGTACCGGAAGCGATTCCAAGGTCGGAGGCGCCGTAGGTGGGAATCTCCACCGAGGCGACCTGGCGGATGCCGCGCATGCCCACGTAGCGCGGCTCGTTAATGCCGGTCTGGATGGAGAGCACGCAGGGCAGGTCGATCTCGCTGATCTCGCGATTGCCGCCCTCGATCTCGCGGCTGACCTTGAGCTTATTGCCCGTCGAGCACCTCGATGGAGTTGACCAGCGAGGCGAAGGGATAGTCGAGCATCGCGGCCAGCATCCCGCCTACCTGCGCGCCGCCGTCCTCGGCCTGCACGCCGGTCAGCACCAGATCGAACTTGCTCTTCTGGACGAAGCCTTTCAGCACGGTCGCGATTCCCTTAGCGTCGGAGCCGGCGAACGCGCTGTCCGCAAGCAGGGCGGCCTTGTTGGCGCCCATGGCCAGTTCGCGGCGCAGGATTTCCTCGTCTTCATCGGTGCCCACAGTAGCCACCGTGACATTGCCACCGGATTTGGCGACAATCTGCAAGGCCTCTTCCACGGCGTAATTGTCCGGCTCGTTGATCGAATAGACCAGGTCGTCGCGTTCGATGTCGTTCCCCGCACTGTTTAGTTGAATTTCGTTCTCCGACGTGTCGGGTACTCTTCTGGCACAAACCAGTATTTCCACATCACCCTCCCCGAGAAGTTTTGAAGGGGCACGGCTTCAGCCGTGCCGACCCCGCGCTACCTGTATTTTCCAGCGGGCTTCAGCCCGTGCATCATCTGCGGCTCCCGCGCATGTGCCGCCCTCAAAAGGGCTGCGATATCAAAATTGCACGTTACCCAGCACTACGCTTCGCTACGTGCTGGGCTATCATGTCGCCGTCCCGCAAAGCGGGACTCGGTTCCTGCCCGCTTGATCTGCAGTGCCGAAGGCCAAGGTCTTCGCAGTAACCGAAACAGGCCGATATTTGGCAATTCAACCTGGAGCAAGCCGAGCTCATAAGCTAGCGCTCTAGGCGTGCACCTCCGTTAGCACCCCCGGTTCGCTCACCGGTTTCGTCTGCGTCGGGCGCACCAGCTGCTGATCGACCAACTCGCTAAGATCAATCGCCGTCATCTTGCCTTCCAGTCCCGATACCTTGATCGCATCTTCGATATTCACCATGCAAAAAGGACACGCGGTGACGATCACGTTAGCGCCCGCTTCGGCGGCCATACGCACCCGCTGCACGCCCATCCGTTCCTCTTCCTGCGGCTCGTAAAACAGCATCAGCCCACCGCCTCCGCAGCAGAATGAGCGATCGCGGCAGCGGCTCATTTCGACGCGCTTGAGTCCCGGAATTGCGTCCAGCACCGCGCGAGGCTCGTCGTACACCTGGTTGTGTCGGCCGAGATAACAAGGATCGTGATAGGCGTAGATCTTCGAGCCGTCCTCGACGGGGTTGAACCGCAGCCAACCCGCATGGTTCGCGCGCGCGATGAACTGGCTGATGTGCTCGACCGGCGGCACGTCCTTATAGTCGTGCCGCAGCGCGTTGAAGGCGTGAGGATCGGAGGTAACGATCCGCTTCACTCCCGCGGCTTGAATCGCATCGGTGTTGTGGTCGCGCAACACCTGGAAGAGCATCTCTTCGCCGAAGCGGCGTACATCGTGGCCGCTGTCCTTTTCCGCCGCGCCCAGGATGGCGAAGTCCTCGCCCGCGGCGCTCAGCACGCGGGAGGTTGCGCGCGCAATGGCCTGGATGCGATCGTCGTAGGAGGTTATGCTGTCGGCGAAGTACAGCGTCTGCGCCGCGCCATCGCCATTCAAGAGCTTGACTTCGCAGCTCTGCGCAAAATCTTTCTCCTTTGCCCAGTCGGCCCGCTTTTTCTCCATCTTGCCGTAAGGATTGCCGCGGCTTTCGAGCGCCTTCAGCGCCTTCTGAATCGACTTGGGCACATTGCCGTCGTCCACCAGGCCGCGCCGCAGATCCACGATCTTGTCGATGTACTCGATCAGCAGCGGGCACTCTTCTTCGCAAGCGCCGCAAGTGGTGCACGACCAGATTTCGTCTTCCGAGTAAATACCGCCCACCAGCGCATGGCTGTTGTTCGACTTGCCAAAGACGGGAAAGTGTTCGAAGCAGTAATCGCGCGCCTTGATGGTAAGGAACCTGGGCGACAGCGGACGCCCCGCCGCATTCGCCGGACAATTGTCGGAGCAGCGTCCGCAATCGGCGCAAGAGTAGAAGTCCAGCATGTGCTTCCAAGTGAAGTCCTCGAATTTCTTCACGCCAAACGATTTCACCTGATCGAGCTGAGCGTCGCTCACGCCCCAACGCACCGGCTTCACCGCGCCGCGATCCAGCTTCGCGAAGAAGACATTGAACAGCGAGGTTTCGACGTGGAACTGGATGCCGAACGGGCGATAGCAGAGCAGGAAGTAGAAGCTCAGGACATCGAGCACGTAGGCGCCGAGGTGCAGGTCCCACAGCGTGGCTAACGGTGTGTAGGCCAGAGCGCCCTTCAGCAGCCAGGGAAGCGAGAGCACGGGCAGGAACTCCGGCTCCAGGCCGCGCTGCATCTGGATAGCGACGCGGCTGGCCTCGAACAGGCTTTCCGAGGTCATCAGGATGGCAATCAGCGCTAATAAGAAGATGGCGTCGACCGGATGGGGCTTGACGCCGAATTTTGGCGGAACGGCGTAACGCGCCGGCTTATAGAAGATGCGTCGCGCGGCGGCCGCGCTGACGGCAAGGAAAACGATGGTCGCGAAGTAATCCGCGACAACGTCGTACACACGACCAATGCTGCCCGCAGCAGCAAAATCGTTCGTCAGGCCGAAGATCAGCAGATAGAAGGCGCGGGTCGCGAGAATGATGAATCCGGTGAAAATGCACAAATGTAGCGTGCCAGCGACGCGATAGCGCGGATGCTTCCACTGGCCAAACCAGAATTTCACCAGCTTCTGCACTCGCTGCCAGGGCCGGTCCAGACGCTCGTCGCGCTGGGCGCGGAACAGCGGCGTCAATCGCCGGGCCACAATGTAGGCGAAGCAGGCCAGTCCGAGAATCTGCAGGACCGCAATGACAAAGGTCGCCTGGACGATCCGGTATGGAGCGGATGCGGAAAATTCAGCGGCTGCAAGCATCAACATAGCCTCTCCGCCTTTGTGGCCAGCAAGCGAGTTGCGCAGAAGACGTTGCCCGCGAGCATTGCGTCGCGGGTGTTGGACACACGAATGGCAATGCCGTTGGGAGTGGCGACCTGGTTCAGCCGCCGGAACTCTACACGGCTGCTGATTCGCATTCTTGGTTATCGACGGGCCGAGAGTCAGTGAGCGAAGTCGTTGTGCCGTGTGAGGGGAATCACACCGGCGTGTGGCGCCAAATTACGTCAGCGGATGAAAGAAGGCGCGAACGGGCAATCGAGCGGGTGGCGAACCGCAGATCCTTTCGGCAGGCTCAGGGCAGGCTCCTCGGCTCCGCTCGGGATGCCTACCTTCCCCCGGAACGACGGCATTGCAAGGAGGAGGGCCCTATTGAACACTCGCGGGCCGGCGTGATGAAATAATCCAACCTGCCGGCGAACCTGACCGCTGCCGGGCAGGCTGGGCCCCTCCCCGGAAGTTCTCTGCGGCACAACCCTGCCGCCCGGTTGCAGGATCAAAGCTGTGACACTTCTTCGCACGAGGAGACCAACATGTGGATTCTATGGTGGATCATCGTCGGCTTGATCGCCGGCTGGATTACCGGGAAACTGATGAAGGGTTCGGGTTACGGGGCGCTGATGGACATCGTCGTCGGCATCATCGGGGCCATCATAGGCGGCTTCATCATGCGCGCGCTCGGGTTCTCGGGCTCGGGGGGAATGATCTACACGATCATTGTTGCAGTGATCGGTGCGGTCATACTAACGTTGCTGATTCGCCTGATCACGGGACGACGAACGGCATAGGGCTTGGTCAGATTGCCCGCTAACTCGCTACGCAGGCCAGGCGCATTTTGCGGATGTCTACCCAACGCTCACCGCTGCCTTTGACCAAGGTGAGTGAATCGATTGTTATGTTTCGCGGGCCGGTATACGCCTGCCAGCGCCGGCGGGCGACCTCCAGCAGTTTTTCAGCTTCACTTATTTTGTCCATCTTGGCGATGGTCAGATGTGGCATGTACGGCCAGGGCTCATCGAAGCGCAGCGCGTCGCGGTTGAGCTGGTCGCGCAACTCGCGCATGCGGTAGGCGCCGCGCGCAACCCGCAGGAAGACCGTAGGCGTGACCGGTATAAAGGTTTCCACTTCGCCCATCATTACCTCGAAGGGCGTCGCCGATTGGCTGACCTCGGCCAGCAGCTCCAACGCTTGCGGCTCGCTGCCGCGCAGCGGGCGGGGCGGCAGGATGGTCAAATGCGCATCCGCGTGGGTGTGCGCGGGATGCAGTTCACGGCGCAATTCCTCGACAAAAATCCCAACCGGACTGCGCACGTACGCAATGACCGCGTAGACCAGGTCATTCATGAAGGACTCATTATAAAGGCCGTCGAGGAATCGCGCTGCCGTTCGATCGGTAAGCGGACGAGGACAAGCCGCAACGGGGAAGCCGCATAACCACTGGTATAATCAGCCCTGTCGGGGCGTAGCGCAGCCTGGTAGCGCACCTGCCTTGGGCGCAGGGGGTCGGAGGTTCAAATCCTCTCGCCCCGACCAACGCTAAATGAGACGTTTAGGCGGGATTCCTTCGAAGCCCGAATTGTAGGGCAGGGGGTCAATCCGCGCAAGCTCCTACCATCGCAACTGAATGCGCTACCTCGCTTCCAGTCGCGCGAGTGTGAGGAGGACGCTGCTGCTTCGGTTACACCGCTCCCTTGCTTCGTTTCGTTCGCTGTACTCGGGAGCCGATTTCGCCTGCCTGTCTTCCTCAACCTAAGACCGTCCTTTAGGGACCGCGCAGTTTCTATCGTGTGGAGCACCCGGATTGCCGCTACCCGCTCATTCGGAGGCTCGATGTGGCCATGCTGAATGCCATGTCGAGAGAGCGCGGGAGGCACACTCGCCAACGTGGCCGGGGCATCGCAGCGCACACGATGCGCGGCTCCTGGCGGAGAAACTGCGCATGGCACGCTTTTGGCAGACACAACAGCTCGCATGGGTTTCGAGCTTGCATTTTCCATGAACTCCCTTCATGATTTCGGGGTGTCACCCAGGAGCCAATGAATGACTACTTCCCGCAGAGACATCCAGATTGTAATGTTAACGATGGTTGCCGTTATCTTGTTTGCCGGTGCAGCCCTTTGCCCAGCATCTGCACAAGCCCGCTATGAGTCCGTTTACAACGGACACACGATTATCTATCCAGCATCCAGCATCCCCGAGCCCGGTCGCATTCACACGAACTACTTTTTTGTCGACTCGGACCAACCGGCCCCTCAACCCCCCCCGGGTACTGAAACTCCAGGGTCAGTTGCCTGCGTATATAAGTTGGTAACTGGACCGACCGGCTGCCCGATTGCCACAAGTACAACAGTGCCCACCGGCGGTATTGGCGCTATTGCCATCGTGGACGCCGGTTACTACCCGACCGCACAGTCTGACCTGGATGCTTTTGACTCCTACTTTGGTATTCCGGCTACGACCATTACGCAGGTCTGGCCCACCCCGATACGGCCGCCCACTTACGGGGATTGGGAGGTCGAGGAAGCATTAGATATCGAGTGGGCTCACGCCATGGCGCCGCAGGCCAAGCTGTTCCTGGTCGTATCCGCCCTGTGTCTAGACCCGACCTGCACGACCGATCCGACTTGGCAAGCGGTACAGTACGCCGGATATCTAGTGGCTCAGAACGGCGGCGGCGTGGTCAGCATGAGCTTTGCCGATGCGGAAATTCCTCAGGAAACCGGCCTTGATCAATACTTCACTTCCCCGGGAGTCGTCTACTTTGCAGCCGCCGGCGATGGGGGACTGGGCGTGAGCGCCTATCCGGCAGCGTCGCCGAACGTTGTGGCGGTTGGAGGAACCTATTTTAACCGCGACAGCAACGGAAATTTCACCTACGAGCAGTACTACACTGGCGGCGGAGGGGGAGACATTAGCCCATACGAGCCGCGTCCCAGCTATCAGAATGGCATTGCCAGCATCGTAGGAAACCTCCGCGGCTATCCTGATGTCAGTTCCGACTTTTGTTGCACTGCCATTTACCTCAATGGAGGCTGGGGTTCGGTCGGAGGTACGAGTTGGTCGTCTCCTACCTTTGCTGGTATCGTGAACGCCGCCGGCAGCCGACAACCGTCGTCCTTGGCGGAGCTCACCATGATGTACAACGAGCTGTTCAGTCCCGTCAAGTACCATGCTGATTTCAACGACATCACGATGGGTGATCCGCGCTGCAAAGTTGGTTGGGACCTGTGCACCGGCATCGGTTCCGCCCATACTTACGCCGGCAAGTAACCAACGAGGCTCCCCGGATTGCCGGTTCGATCTGGTCAAGTTGTGCCCTTTGCCCGCGGCACCCTTTTACCTTGTCCAGGCAACTGGTAATCCGGAAGTCGAAGTATCACGGAGGTCAAGGCTCAGATGAACAACCATTTCGCGGCCTGATGGGCGCCCATCCCGGTCATAACGCGGCAGGCCGGCACTAACGCCCAATCGGCGCTTCGACTGCGGCCAGTACCGCATCCGGTGACGGATGAGCGCGAGCTGGGACACCAGTATTCACATGGCCAAGCCGACGCGCTGGAGTAACTCCTGGAACCGGGGATCGCTGCGCAGGGAATCGTAAAGCGGATCAACCTTTAGTCCGGTCAGAGCATTTGGCTCTTCCTTATATTCTCGTTCCAGCGATGCCAGCGCTTGGCCTTTGTTTCCGGTCGAGATGTAGGCGACGACCAGATTGCGGAGATCCAATGGCTGGCGCTTTTGCAATTGAAGCAACCGATCGAGCGCATGCTGTGCGTCCGCGTGGCGACCGGCCCGATTGTACAGATACGCCTGCATCGCCCAGTACCATGGAGTGTCGCTCGCGGGACCCATTGCGGCGAATGCCTGCTGCAACTGGCCCTTTTCCGCATATGCGAAGAGGACCAAACCGCTGCGCGGGAAGTTCGGGTCCATCTCGCGTACGCGAAGAAATTCCTGAATCGCGCGGTCGTATTGCCGCGAGTAATAGAAGATCGCGCCCCGATCAACGGCGATGATGAGGGAGAGAGGATCGAGCTGCCGGGCCTGATCGCTTTCTTTGAGCGCCTCTTCGAAGCGGCCCTGCCACATCAGGCACTCGGCATGCCACTGGTGAGCCGTGGCATAGCTCGGGTTCAAGGCAATCGCTTTCTGGTACTCCTGTTCCGCGGTTGGCCAGTCCAGATAGTAATTTTCACGAATGAGAGCGAAAGCTGTGTGCGCCTCCGCCAGGTTGGGGTCGAGTTGCAACGCGCGTAGTGCCGCGGCCTTCGCCGCCGGCGCATATTCCGGGCGCTCCATGTCGCCGAATCCGCCGATCAGCGCATACGAGTCGGCGAGCCCGGCATAGGCGCGCGCGTTCTGCGGGTCCTTGTCGACGGCCTGTTGAAAGTAATCGATGGCCCGCTGCAGCCCTTCAAAACCTCTCTGGTTCCAGAAGTAAAGGCCTCGCAAGTAGAGGTCGTGAGACTCGTATGCCTGTCCGGTCAGGAACGTGGCCTCCTTGACAGCGCCCGTGTTGTGCTCACCCAAAGCTGCCGCAATGTCATCCGCGGTGTGGCGCGCGATATCGCTTTGCAGCACCAGCAGGTCTTTCAGTTCGCGGTCGTACTCGCGCGCCCAGAGATGCGTCTGATCCTGCACGCGAATGAGTTGGGCGGTAACGCGGACCTTGTCTCCGCTACGGCGCACGCTGCCCTCGAGCACATATTGTGCGCCGAGTTCGCGCCCCACCTGCGATAAGGGTTTTGGGTTGTGCTGATACGTCATCACCGAAGTGCGGGCGATCACTCCCAGATGCTGGGGATCGAGAGTTCCGATTTCGGTGATCATCTCTTCGGTCATGCCTTCGCTGAAGTAATCCTGCGACGGGTCACCCGTGAGGTTCTCGAACGGGAGGACCGCAAGGACAACGCGTCCTCCTGCCGGGTGCACGCCGGCCGATGACCAGGGCCGGAAAATCCATGCCGCGGTAGCCGCGCCGCCAATGAGTACCCCGGCGATGGCCGCGACAACCAGCCTGTGATGTTTGCTCGACTTCACTGCCGGCGGAGGCAGATCTTTAACATCATTCGCCGCCGGTGCCGGCGCGGAGGCGGCCTGGGCTGGGGTGGAGTTGGTCGTTTGCGCTGAAGGAACTGCCGGGGCGAGCGCTTCCTCGGGAGCCGGGGCAATGAAGCGGTATCCGCGGCCGGAGATCGTTTGTATGAAACGCGGACGCTCGGGATCGTCCTTCAGCGCTTGGCGGATCTTGCGAATGGCGCCGTTAATGCTGTTGTCGGTATCGAGGAAGACGTCCTTGCCCCAAATACGTTCCACAATCTCGTCGCGAGTGACGAGTTGGCTGCGACGCTCGACTAGTAGCAGAAGGATTTCGGCGGGGATGCGCTCCAGTTTGAGCACACGACCGGAGCGGCGCAATTCATAGCTCGCCGGATCGAGCTCGCAATCCGCACCAAACTTGATCGGTCGCTCGAGTGGCAGCGGCCCGGACTCCACGGCTCCCCCTGATGGCCAGGCGTCGATTCTACAACGGCCTGCTCCATCTCTGCATCTGGCTTGTTCCCAGAAACTTAGCGCGACATAAAAATTAAGCAATCCGACAGACCGGCGTTATTGAGCCTCGGCGAAAGCTGCGGCAATATAGCCGCCAATTCGCAGGAGGTGTGGGATGAAGTTTGCAAGGTTCTTGGTTCTGTTGGCAATGACTGGCGTCGTACCCGGGCTCTTGATGCAAGCCGTGGGGCAGCAGGAGATCGACCCGGATCATTTTGACCAGGCGGAGCTGGCCAAGACTGGCCAGTCTGCAAAACAGCCGAAGGCGAGCCCCAAGGCCGCAGCTTTGAAGGATCAGCGGAAGTCAATCGGCAAGGCGACCAATGCGTCGCGCATTACGCCACGCCCGCATCAGGTTAAAGCAGAAAACCAGCGGATCGCTGCAGTTCACTCGACAGGCGAATAAAACTTCGATGTCCCGCCTGAGCTGATGCCGTTCACACCCAAGGAGGATATAAGCGTGAACTCAGGAATAGTAGCCGTATGCGCCTACATCATTTTGCTGACGGTGACCGTTTTGTGGGCCCTCATCAAAGCCATCCACCAAGAACCTGATTCCCTACATGCGGGCCAAAAGCCATCCGGTACCTGCGCACCTGTGAACCCAGAAGCCCAGTTAGGAGGGCGGCAATGACCCGGCTACGGCGATTAGCTTCTTTCTTGTTCGCAACTCGTTTGCGGGCCGGTGTAGTTGGTTTGTCGCTGCTTCTGCTGACTGGCGCTGCGGTGCAAGCAGACTACCGTTTGCTTAACCTTTTTCCGTTTCTTGACGGCACGGGGTTTTAACGGAACGGGCGAATTCCACACCTTTAGTTCCGCTGCAGACTGGCAACCATGTTTGAAGCGTTGAACACTCTTCCGTCCGAAAGCAGCTTGGCAGTCGGATCCACGCCGTGGAACGTGGTGTAGGTATTCAAGTAGGGAAGCTTGGGAACACAGTGCGTCAGCAGCCGCAAGGTTCCGCCTTGATAGCTGCTGCCTTTCAGGTCACACTGCCCGGTGGTGTTGTCGGGAGTCTGGAATTGCAGGCTGCCGGTGATGTGGCTGCCGTCCACTTCACGAATCGACAAAACCACCCTGGTCTTGGCTTGCGCAGCCTTGTCGAAGTAGAAGCCTTGCCATTGGCCGGAGAGATCGGTGGGGGCTGCCGGTTGCTGGTGCACCGGCGGAGGCGGCGGCGTGGCATTGGCGGTGGTGCCAGAGGTGTGAGGCTGACTGGGCGCGGTTGTCGTTCGCGTCCCTGGCCTGTGGTCAATATTTCGCCCCGGTTGCGTTTTGACGGGAGGGTTGATCGCAACCGGCGGCTGAGCGCTGCCCTCATCGCTTTCCGTAGCGCCGGGAGCGGTCACTGGCGGCTTGGTCGGCTGCACCGCGACTACTGCCGGCTGCTCCGGCGAGGGCTTAAAGACAAACCACGCCGCAGCCGCAACGATCACGAGCAGCGCGGCGGCCACTCCTACAATCAGCGGCTTGTTTCGCGCGCTTGCGGGCCGCGCCGGCACCACCACCGGCGCCGGCTGCGCCGCGACGGCACGGCTCGTCTGGCCGGCAACGGGCGCCGCAATCGAGTGCTGGATGGCGGTGTTGCTCGGACTCGGCGGCATCACCGCAACCGGCACAGGCACGGGAGATGGCACGACCGGAGATGGCACGACCGGAGAGAGCGCTACCGGCCGCGGTCCCGTGTCTTGCTTGCGGATGATCGTTTCCGGCATGGGAGCAGTTGCCGGTAGCGGCAGCGGCTCCAGCTCCGGCAGTGCGCGCATGAAATCTTCCGCGCTGGCAAAGCGATCGGCTGGGTCCTTCTGCATCGCCTTCATCACCGCATCCACCGCCGGCTTGGGAATGTGCGGATAGTGGATGGTGGGTGGGTCCGGAATCTTGTGGACGTGCGCCGCCTGGATTTCGTACAGCGAGTCCGCGTTGAACGGAACCTGCCCCGCCAGCAGCTCATACAACACCACGCCCATGGAGTAGATGTCGGTGCGCGCGGTGACCGGCTTGCCCATGATCTGTTCCGGCGCCATATACAAGGGCGTGCCCACGGTGGTGTTGGTCGCGGTCAGGCGGACCTCGACTTCCAGCTTCTTGGCGATGCCGAAGTCCACAACCTTGACCGTGCCTTCCTGATTGATCATCAGGTTGCCGGGTTTCAGGTCGCGATGCACAATGCCGCGGTGGTGCGCGGCTGCCAGCCCCTGCAGCGCCTGCTTCACCAGCGGCAGGCAAACCGTGGCCGGTATGGGCCCGCGCCGCGTGATCATGCTCTCGAAGGTCTCGCCGTCCACATACTCCATGGCCATCACGCCCTGGTCTTGCCAAATGAAATAGCCGTAGAGGACCGGTATGTTGGGGCGATTCAGGCTGGCCAGCACCTTGGCTTCTTCCAGGAAGCGGCGCGCCATTCCCGGGTGGTTATTCATATCGGAGAGGACGAACTTGAGTGCAACCGGACGGTCGAGCATGGTGTCCAGGGCCAGGTAGATGCTGCCCATGGCGCCGTCGCCGAGCTTCTTCTGCACCAGATACTGCTGGACCTGCTCGCCGATCATGCGGGAACATCCCTCACGCGCAGCAGTTGGACGGTGATGTTGTCAGGACCGCCGCGCTGCTTGGCCAGTTCCACCAGTTCGCGGCAGGCGTCGGTGAGCGGCTGTGAATCCACCACCGAGCCCATCTCCTGGTCGGTGACCTGGCCGTGCAGACCATCGCTGCACATCAGCAAGGTATCGCCCGCACGCAGCGGGATGGGAGTGCTGGCAAACTCGCCGGCAATGCGAGACGACTCGGCGCCCAGCGCCGCAAGCAGCACGTTGCGCTGCTCGTGGGTGCGCGCTTCTTCCGGACTCAGCACGCCTTGCTTCATCATCTCGTTCACCAGCGTGTGGTCTTCGGTCAGCGGCTGCACCTTGCCATCGCGGATGAGGTACAGCCGGCTATCGCCGATGCTGCCGAAAACCAGTTGGCCATGTTTCAGGATGGCGGCGCAACACGTGGTTCCCATGCCGTCCAGTTCGCTGCTGTCGTGGGAAGCTTCCATGATGACGCGGTGGGCTTCCTGGAAAGACTCGACCAGCACGGCGCAGGCGTCCTCGGATTCGGTCTGGAGAAAGCGGTCGCGAACGGCGTCGACTGCCAATCCGCTGGCCACCTGCCCGCCTTTGTGTCCGCCCATGCCATCGGCGACCATGAACAGGCGGCCGCGACGGTCGAATTCCTGTTGGTCTTCCGGCTCGATGTAAGCGAAGTAGTCCTCGTTGACCGAGCGTACGCAGCCGACATCGCTTAGGTTGGCCAGCTCAACATCGGGACGAATCACCATGGCCTTTGCCCTTGCCTCACAGACACTTGAACTTCAACGCTATTTCGCCGATGCGCACCACGTCGTTGTCCTTCAGCTCGACCCGCGCCACCGGTTCGTTGCTGTCGTTGACGAAGGTACCGTTGGTGGAGTCCAGGTCGGTGAGTAAGAACACGCCTTCGCGATAGCGCAGGCTGGCGTGACGGGCGGTAACCGCGGGATCGTCGAGCGTAATTTCCAGGCCGGGACTGGAGCCGATAACGTTCTGCCCTTCGCGCAGGCGAAAGTCTTCGCCCTTGTGGCGTCCGTTCAAGGCCACCAGCCACCCCACCACGGGCTGGCGTTGCAGCGACGACAGGATTACCGTCTTGCGCATCTCCGGCACCGGGAGTGGCGCGGTCACGGCGTTAGATAGTGACGCGGTCACGGCGTTAGCGGCGATATCGGCTCCCGACTCGATGCGCGTCTTATCGGCGCCGTGCACGATGTTGGTACGCTGGAACCCGGTCCGCTGACAATATGGACAAACCGGCCATTCCTCTTCCATCTGGTGTCCGTTACTGCAAAATTTGGGTGGCATGAATTCGTTTCCCCGAAAATCTGTTCTTACGGCTAGGAGCTGTAGTAGGTAAAGACGGTCTGGCTGGTCTTGCCGAGATAGACCCGGTCGCCGTGGCGCAGCACCACTTTGTTGATCCGCGGCGAATCGGTGGAGTTGACGTAAGTACCGTTGGATGAATTGCGATCGATGACCGCCACCCCATTCTCCACGGGCACAATCCAGGCGTGCTCCTTGGAGATGGAATCGTCGGCCAGGACCACCGAACATTTCGCGGGATCGCGGCCGATCGTCAGGCCCGCCTTGGTTACCTGGAAGCGGTTGCCGGTCAGCGGCCCGCCGCTGACCATCAGCGATCCGTAGGACGGCTCCGCCGGAGCGGCGCCGAGCGCGGGTCGCGACGCCGATGCTGGAGCCGCCGCAACAAGCTTGGTAGCGCCCAGGTTCGCAGCGGACGAGCCTCCGCCGACGCCTGCGCCCGAAGCCTGAACGCTGGCCTTATAGGCCGGCGGCGGAGCCTGTTGCTGCGGCGGCTTACGAACCAGCAGCCAGATCAGCACTCCTCCGAGTACGACCACCACCACAACCAGGCCCACAAGTCCCGGGACGCCGAGCATCTTCTCCGCATGGTGCATTGGCGTTTCCGCCCGCTCGTTGGCGGCCGCCTGCAATTGCAGCTTCTGCGCCTCCGGCTGGTTCGGCATCATCTCCAGCACGTCGCTCAGCAACTTGTGAGCCGTGCCCCAGTCCTGGTTGGCATAGGCGTCCAGCGCCTCGTGCCAAGTCTTATCGAAATTGCCGCGCATCGGTTCGGCCCCGGCCTGGCGGATAAACTCTTTGGCCGTGCTGATGGGCACCAGGAAGTTGTACCCGGGAACTTCCTTGCCGAAGGTCGCAATTCCGATGACCTCACCGGCGGCGTTAAACGCTGGACCACCGCTGTTGCCGTGATTGATGTTGGCATTGGTCTGCAACAGAGGAGTAGAGGAGGCGTCTTTGCTCTTGACGGCCGAGATGATGCCATCGCTACTGGTTGCCACCAGCGCAGAAGAAGTGCTGATGTCGGCCGCCCCTGGATAGCCGATGACATAGACGCGGTCGTTGACGTTGACCGCGTCGGAATCGCCAATGGGAACGGTAGGCAGATTGTTGGCGTCAATCTTGATGATCGCGACGTCCTTGCCGCCGCTGGTTACGGGATCGCTGTACGCCTTGATCTCGCCGTCGTAGGGAGCGCCGTTGTCCAACACAACCCTCAGCTCCGGCTCCACCTTCATGTGGGTGAATACAAAAAGCTGGTCCGCCGGGGCCAGTCGCCGCCCTGCCGCCTGCTCAACCGTCTCCAGCAGGCATCCTTTGAATGCCAGTTTCCGCTGCTCCATGAGGGCGTCTTCGTCTTTCTCGTTGGCAATCTGGGCGACGTGGCCGTTGGTGATGAGGTAACCGTCGGGCCGATACAGAAAGCCGGTCCCCGATACACCCGTCCTGCACGCGATTCTTCCAAAAGAAGCTTTCAGCGGGATAATGACTCGCACCACGCCCGGGCGCAGCTCGGTGTCGCGGCGGGCGTCGGGACTGAGCAGACCTGCCTGCGCGCCGGCTGGCGAAGCTGCCGTCGCCATCAGAACTAGAATTGTCAGGAGCTTCGCCGAATGGCGGAGGAAAGAAAAAGCACGCGCAGAGAGATGCATCGCAAACCCCACACCCTAAGAATTGTGTTCTGTACGCTACCGAATTGTCGCCACCTTGCCGTTCTGGAACGTGATCATCTTCTGGTACACAAAAATGGTCATGTTGGAAACCTGGCTCGACGACGTAGGTTGACCGAGTATACCTTTCACCTGGTCCTCCGTCATCCCCAATTGCACTACCTGTCCCCCGGTAGCCGCTGGCTGTGCTGGGGCAGCCGCCGCCTGCTGCTGGGCCGCGAGTTGTGCCCGGGCTGCCCTTTGCGAAGCCCTTAGCGCAGCCAGATCCTGCATGTTCTGCGGTCCGGGCTGCGGGGCCGCAGCCTGCGAATTGTCGCTGCCACCATCGTCCAGCGGTATGACCGTATTGATCAGATCGGCAATCTGTCCCGGGTCGGCCTTCGCCAGATATCCCGGATCGAATACGAAATTCACGCCGGTCTTGAAATTCGGCCACGCCGCCGTTCCATTGGGCCCGGCCGCGGCCTCCACCAGTTCGAAGGTAACGATGTCCTTCGCCGCATTCACCTTGATCTTCGAAATGTAGAGTAACTGTCCCGCTTGCAAGAACGAGCCGACGCTCTTGGTCATGGCGATGCAGGAGCCGCCCGGAATCTGCGCTTTGTCCGGTTTCACATTGGCATTGCAGCGGAACATGTTGTCGAGTGGGGTTTCGTAGAGCAGGTTGGCTTTCGTGACCCGCAGCAGCGCACCGGGCGCGATTACGGTCTTGGTATTGCCCTCCAGTTGCGTCACCTTGTAGATGGTCTCCAGTTGCGACTCCAGGCTTGCCGGCGCGGTTTGTGCTGCTGCCGTTACGCACATCGCGCCCGCCAGTAAGACTGCCATTTGCAAGATCGTCTTGGAAGATTTTCTCAGCATAAGTCATCTCACTTTCTCGGAATTAATTCCTGGCCAAGCGTCCAGAGCAAGGCGGCCGCCCGTTCAGAACGTGCCGCCCTGGGCTGACGAGGACGCCATCGCCTGGCGTTCATCGCCGTCCGCAGCCTGCTGCTGTTGCTTCAAGCTATTGGACAGATTCGCGTCCGCGACGGCAGTGCCCAGCGAAACCGGGGCTGCGCCGGGGTCCGGTCCCTGCGGCAATCCATTCTTGCCTAGGTTTTTCGAGGCATACTGCACGCCGTTACGGACCTGTTGCTCGAAGTCGCCCTCCATGACCATCAGATCATTGAGCGCAACCTCGGTTTTGGCGCCCTGGCGGCAATCGGCCTCGCGGCTGGCCTTCACCTGCACTTTCACCATGCCCTCCGTGTCCACGCCGCTGGTGCGAGTTACCCAGTCGTCCGTGTTCAGGACGCATTCTTGTCCGTCGGCTTTGACACTCAACGGGTCCACTACCCGGAACAGCACGTGCCCATCCTGTAAGGCCTCGGGCACGTCACCGGGGGTCTCGGTGACCTGAGCCACATTCGCGCCCGGCTGTGAGGCGGCTTCCGCGGTCTGTGCCTGTTGCTGCTGATTCTTCAGGTCGTCCTCCACCTGGTTGGCAATCTGCTGCTTCATCTCGGGCGTGATCTGCGGAGGCGGCGCCTGCGCTTGCGCGGCATTCATTCCGTCCGCCTGCCCCGCGGCGTAGGCCTGCTGCAGATTCGACGAGATCACGTAATCCGTCATCCAGCCGTCAAGGTTGGAATATGCCGGATAGGGCGTGAATACTCCTCCATACGCCGCGTACCAGGGCTGGCCACCCCATCCCCACACGTAGACTACCGGAGGCCCCCATGGTTGCACCGTCCAGGCGTAGAACGCCGGACCATAGACATAAGCCGGGACCGGCCGATAGTAGGCGAAGCCGCGATAGGCGTAGCCGCGGTACACCACGGCGTACGACCTGGGTCCCACCAAGTAGCTGCGACGGATGCAGCAGGCATGGCCATAGACAGGCCGCTCCACTACCCCGCGATTGGCACTGAAGCTGGTCGTGCGCACCACGCCAACTCCGTGCACGTTGGTCTCCGTCTGAACCATACGCGTACCGCTGGATAGCCGCTGCGTCGTCCGCAACGAGCCGTCCGTTCCCTGCACGCGAGTCATCGTCGGATGACCATTGTGGTCAAGCACAGAAACCTGACGGCCATTGAGCGACGTGACCGTCCTCTGCGGCCCCGGCGCGCCCGGATTGCCGGTATTGTGTGGGCTGCCCGCATTGGCCGAATTGGGGACGCTCTTGTTCGTGGTAGCAAGACCGCTGTTGTGCGGGGGACCGCCCGAAGCGCTGCTCGGCGGCCGCGTAGACATTCCGTTGCTGCTGGGCGGCCGCTGACTGGTTCCATTGGTGCTGGGCGGCCGCGACGTACCATTGCTGCTGGGTGGACGCGACGTGCCATTGCTGCTCGGCGGCCGCTGATAGACGCCGTTCGAACTCGGTGGACGGCTGCCGGTTGCGCCCGGCTGATTCGCGCCCGGATACGTATTCGCATGTGGAGCGGGCGCCGCCGGGTGCGGTGCCGGTGCCGCCGCCTTAGCGGATGACTTGGAATCGGACGCCAGGCTCTGCGGCGCCATAGCGACGAGCACAGCTACAAGGAGGACGCACGGTAACATCAGCCGGATGTTGTTGCGCCTTCCCGACCAGATCGCTGCGTGGCTCATTTGCTTTCCCTCCAGAAATTCTTGCTGCTTCACCCATACAACGTTGTTCCCGGTGCGTTCTACACACGCGCTTGAAAATTAATTCTTACGGCTTGAGGTGCAGGTTCGGCCCATGCTTGACCTGGATCTCAATGGTCTCGCCGATTCGCGGTACCACGTGATCATGCAGCGGGACGGCCGTCACCTGATCGTCGATACCATTCGGCAATACCCGATAGCTCCTGTTCTTGAAGCCTGCCGCGTTGATGCTGAGTTGGAGACGTCCCCGCGGCTGCGCTGGCCGATAGATGCCGCTGACCTCCGCCGAGTCGAGCACTCCGTTCTGCAAGTCGATCGGCGCCAGCCTGCCGGTAAGCTGATAGCTGCCATCTTCCAGCAGCTCGACCGACGTCAATTGCAACTTCAACCGCTCACCGCCGTTGAAGGCGATAGTCTCGGGAACTTCGCCGGCAGAATTGGCCGCCGGAACTTCCCCGTTGTTCTTCATCAGCATGGGCTTGTCGGCGGACGGCGCGTTCGGCGGCGCAGCCGATGGATGGTTTTCCGGTTGGAGCGGCCCGGTAGCAATCTGCGCCGCGCTATGCTGGCCGCCGGTGTGACGGCCCTGGATCAACAGGACCACCACCAGCACGGCCACTGCGGCTGCGAGCGGCATCGCCCAGGCAAGGCGGAAGAATCGCCGCCGCACCGGGGGCGTTACCAATACCAGCGGCTTCGGCGCCGGCCGCGCTTCCGGTTGGCCTTGCTGCTCCAGAAAGCTGTCGAGCCACTGGTTGAGCCTAGGCCGCGATTCAGGCCAGCTTGCTTCTGCCTTGCGGTTTACTTGTCCCTGCACCGCGCGATGAAACGCGTTCAGCCTCGTCGCAAGCTCCAGACACGATGGACAAACTGCAATGTGATTGCGCAGCTCCTCGGCCAGCGTGCTTTCGCCGGCGTCTTTCTGCATCAGCGACCACAGGATGCCGGGCTGCGGACAGGTCCTCTCGGGGCGGTCGACTTCTTCCTCGTCGAGGGAAAGCGAGCGTAGAAAGGCAGCTTCCTGCAGCTGGCTCATACCATGGCTCCCAAGCGCAACCGCAAGGTTCGCCGTCCGTTCTGCAAGTGCGACCTCACCGCATCGACGCTGAGGCCGGTCTTCGTCGCGATCTCCTCGTAGGAATGACCTTCAATCTTCAATTCCAGACATCTCCTTTGCTCCTCCGGGAGCTTGGCCATCTCCCGGTGCAATTGGTCAAACATCGACTGCTGCTCCGCGTCCGGCGCCGGACTGACGAGCTGCACCGCAGCCTCTTCGTCGGCGGCATCGATCGGGACCTCAGGACGTTTCCTCCTCCAATGATCAATGCAGGTGTGGCGGGCGATGCGGCGCAACCAGGCCAGGTAGTCCCCGTCGTGGAAGCGTTCGCTGGCCTTGTAGGCGCGCAGGAAAGTCTCCTGGGTCGCGTCCTCCGCCCGTGATTTTTCGTTGAAGAATGCGAAGCAATCCAAATAGATCCTGCGCTGGTGGCGCTGGAACAGCTCGGCGAAGCAGTTCCGGTCGCCTGTCGCCACCAGGTCCCGGACCAGTTCTTGTTCGCTGAATTCTTCATGTTGCCGCGCCCTAAGCTGCATAACGCTCCGGCGGCGTCAGATTACACAAGCGGCAAGGATTTTTTTTTGGAGTGCGGCGGCTTAGCGGCGAGCTGTCATTCTGTAAGGACCTTGCGGGACCGGCGATTAGCCTCAACGTCCTTGCTCTGGCTGGTAGCAGCCAGTCCGTCATCCGGCTAGACGGGGACGGTGGATGGGCTCGCTGGCCAGCGCCTTCTTTCACGCTGCCCATCAGGCCCATACTGGCAACCGCTGCCTCATTGCTTTTCATTGTCGCCACAACGGCTGCACACATCGGACTCAGCGCTGGACTACAATCCCACTGCCCGATAACAGCAGCAAGCTAAGAAAACCACTGGGAATTCGGCACGCCCACAGGTTGGTTGGCCAGAGAACAGGGGCGGGCCACCGCTATTCAGCGAGCCCGGGAGTAGGAGCGACGGCTGCATAACTCAGCCGATTCACCGGGCTAGCTCGTGCTTGTGCCTCCAAGTATAGTTGGGTGGTCAAGACCACTAACGTGACCAGCAAATTACCTGAAAGTGCCGGATTAGACTGTCTGCGTCAGTGACGACGCAATGCTAAACCTCACCTCCGGTGTCTTGAGTAACTGATCACTTCTTGACCGTTTCCTTCTCCAGCTTCTCGAGTTCCTGGGCCAGTTGTTCGGCCTGCTCCCGAAGGCGGTGCAGTTGTTCAGCCAGGGAGGGCAGATTTTTCTCGGTTGCCGCCGCCGAGGTTGGAGCCGGAGCGGGAGCGGTGGCGGCCGGTGCCGGTGCAGCCGTCAGCTCAGCGAGGGCTTCGTCGAACGTGTCCTTGTAAATGAGCCGGTCGCCCATCGCCAGCACGACCTTCTTGAGTTGCGGCATTCGGGCTTCGGTAGCCTGAATATAGATGGACTCGAGATAGAGGAATCCGCCGGTCACCGGCAGAGCAATAATGTTTCCGCGCAGCACGCGCGAGCCTTGCTGGTTCCATAGCGTGAGGTCCTTGGAAATGTTCTGGTCCTGGTCGATACGCGATTCAATTTGCATGGGACCGTACATCAATTGTTGCTTGGGAAGCTGATAGAAAACTAACTTCCCCAGTTGTTCGCCATCGCATCGACCGGCCATCCATCCGATCAGATTGTCCTTACCTCTTGGAGTAAATGGCAAAATCAGCAAATACTCCGGTTGTTTCTCTCCAGGCAACGTGGCCACAATATAGGTTGGCGTTACTGGTTCCGGCTGTCCCGACTGGCTGAACAGGTCGCGGGCGATCTCCCAAATGTCTTCTTTGTTGTAGAACACCTGAGGATCGCGCATATGGAAAATCCGGTAGGCCTCGGCCTGCGTTTGAAAGAGAGCTTCGGGATAGCGAGCGTGCCGGCGAATATCGGCGGGCATTTCCGACGCAGGCCGAAATAATTGCGGGAACAGCTTCTCATAAGCCTGAATAATGGGGTCGGTGGGATCGAATACATATAACGACATCTTTCCCGTGTAGGCATCCACCGTAGCTTTTACGGCATTGCGGATGTAGTTTGCGCCTTCATCAATTCCAGCTACCGGTAATACCGCAGAATAAGGATGGGATAGAGAAGTGGTATAGCCATCCACCATCCAAACTAGTCTGCCGTCATCGGTAATCACCAGGTAAGGGTCCTGGTCCCAATTCAAGAAGCCAGCCAGATGGGCTAGTCTCGCGCGCACGTTACGGTAGATCATCATGCGGCTTTGTCCAGTCAGATAGCTGGTGAAAACGATGTTCGGCTCGCCCTGGGAGATGGCAGCGGCGACCTTCAGAGGAAAAGACCCTACTGGAAAGCCGCCTGTGCCTTGATAGGTCGAATACTTATTCTGATCGCCGGAAGGGTAATCGAACTCTTCGCGCGCGGTGTGAACAAACACGGGATCCTGAGTTCTCTCGCCAAAGTAGATCTCCGGCCGCGAAAGCTGAAACGCAGGCGATTTAATTTCCGGAGGAGCGTTCTTGATGAGCAGGACGGGAAGGCCGTCAGGCGTGATCTTATTGACTTCCGCAACCACCACGCCGAATCCGTGGGTATAAATAAAATGAGGATTGATCCAGCTCTCACTGGCCTCGGCCGACAACTGGCTGACATCGATTTCGCGCGGCGACAGCAGCACCTGCTTGATGCGGCCGTCCACGAAGTAGCGGTCAACGTCAGTGTCAGGGAAGGTGTAGTAGGGCCGCAGCGCCTGAATTTGAGTGATGGTTGCGTTATAGGCGCGCAGGTCCCAGAGCCGAACGTTCTCCAGCAGCGTTTTGTCCTGCACCGGATCGACCACGCCCTGACCCGACGGTGTGAAGGGCTGTTCTGTGGCATTGCGATTGAGCCCGAAGGCGGCGGTCGTCGCCTTGATGTGGCGCTGGATGTAGGGCCGTTCGATCGAGATTTCGTTGGGGCGAACGTACACGGCGCGAACGATGGCCGGCGCGGCCAGTTGCAGGACAAAACAGGCCGCCACAAGGGCGATTGCCTGCTTGAATCGCGATAGCCAGACCAGCGGCAGTGCCGCGAAGGTAGAAATAATGAGCAGCCAGCGGAGGGGCAAGGTAATCTTTTCATCCACAAAATCCGCGCCGGTCATGAAGGCATGAGAGTTAAACAGGAGCTCATAGTTGCCGAGGTAGACCCAACCGGCAAAGCCGAGCAACAAAATCACAGCAATTACGCGGACGAAAGGCACGCGGCTTGCGCCGGGCAATCGCAGGTATTCTCGAAGATTAATCGTTCTGGTTCGCGCGTCGGTTGCCAGGCGATAGCGGACTCGTTCGAATAACTGCCATCCGCGTGCTGTGACCCAGAACAGCAGGGCGCAAAGGATCGCCAGGACAAACACAAATCCCAGCAGGTCCGAATAGAAAGGTAGATCGAACAGGTAAAACGGCAAGGCGTGGGAAAAGACGTGGTCCTGCCAAGCCCCGGGAGGCGCAGCGATCCCACGCGAGCCGACAAAGCGCATCACCGTCCAGAAGTCAATGGAGGTAGACGCGAACACGATCGCGACTACGGCCAAGGCAATGGGCACCAGCCGGTGGTAGAGCGGGTAATCCCGCTGACGAATGCCGGCGAAATGCAGGCCGCGCGCATGGGCTACGTAAAGCGCAACGAAAGCGATTAGCGCGCCCACCGCTGCCGGCGCAATGCTGTACCACAGCATGCTGAACCAGGTATTGACCTGCGCGACTTCTTTCCACCAGTTGTACTCGATGACGAAATTAGCGGCCGTCGGGATGGCCCAACCGATAAACGCTAAACCCACTAGCCCAAGAATGAAAACCCGAATCTGTGAAGGACGCATAAGCCTGTTGCGTGTCCAGCAGTAGCGCCGCGGTCAAGCCAAGCGGACATTCCTCGGCGACACGGCATCACTAGTAGGGCAGGCGGTCGAATCGTAACACAGGGCCCATCCGGAATGAGCCCACTGCGCCCAGCCAGGAGCCACGCTGATGGCGACCAATCCGCACCCAGACAGATCGCAATTCCCGGGTAGCCGCTAGGAGGTGGCCGGAAACGCGCTGGTGAGAAACATCGGTTTGGATTAGTCGCGTTGCACCTTGCAGTATCGGTAAGACGAGCCCGGCAGCAGATCACCGGACGCAGCCGCTGAACTCGAATCGAAAGTCAGGTCTGTAGCCGGACGACAAGCAAAGACAGGAGCATCGCTTTCGATTTGCCGGGGCCGTTGCCGCTTGTGCCCGTTGCCCCTACAATGGTGCGCAGTGACTCCTGGTATCTTCCATAAATTGTTCGGCGGCTCCGGCCGGCAGGGTGCCGACGACGATATTGTGTCCGGCCAGAAGGTCATTCGCCGCTCCACTGGCTTCAACGAGTTCATCAAAGCGATTTCGCGCGAGCCGGGCATGAAGGTCTTGGACTTGGGTTCGACCTCGGCCGCGAACATAACTTTCATGACTGGGCTGGGGCACGGCTTCCACCAAGGAGATGTGCTGCGGCAGGCCAGCGACAAGTCCCTGGTTGTGCCCAATGGCGACGGTATCCCCACGCTGGATGTCGAGCGCTTCCTGCGCGAAAGCATGAACTTCGCGCGCGAAGATTTCGATGCGGTGATGTTCTGGGATGTAGCTGACTTCCTGCCTGATTGCCTGGTAGCTCCGGTGATCGAGCGTATTCACTACGCCATGAAGCCGGGCGGGATCATGCTGGCTTTCTTTCACACGAAAGATGCCGGCCCCGACGCTCCCTTCTATCGTTACAACATTATTGCCAAAGACACCCTCGAACTCCAGCCCGTCCGCGGCTTTCGTTTGCAGCGCGTCTACCAGAACCGGCAGGTCGAAAACCTGTTTCGCGACTACGCTTCCATCAAGTTCTTCCTCGGCCGCGACAATATTCGCGAAATGCTGGTAATCCGATAAAACGGCGGCTCCTGGATTACTTCGCTGCTCTGGTGCGAATGATCTCAGGCGACAAGCCGCGTCTTGCGCATGATTAGCGGTAACAAGCCGGGTACTCGCAATACTTCGAAAGCAGCCGACTGGGCCAATCCGTTCAGCGAAAGCAAGCCGCGTACTCGCGAGGCGACGGCGAGCAGCGGGGCGAATTGCCCGGAGTACTCGCGTCGATAGGCCGTGACGGATGCGTCTAGCGGCGCTTGGTTGGCGAGGAAGCTGCGCAAGCAACCCGCGGCCGCTTTGCCGCTGCGCAATGCGATCGAAATGCCGTCGCCGACGAAGGGGTCGATGAAGCCGGCCGCATCTCCCACGAAGGCGATGTTGCCGCGCACGGGCTCCGGTGCGCGATAGATCAAAGGCGCTGTGCTGATCGTGGCGATGACGGGGACCCAATTTGCAGCGCGGTCGCGCAATGCTGGGTGCAAGCCGAAGACCTCGGGCAAGGAGCTGGCGCGATCGGAGCGGACCATGGCGCACGCATTGACCACATCGCTCGAAACCGGCTGCACACCGCAGTAACCATTTTCGAAGAAGTACAGATCGGTGGTGAAGCTGGGGTGCGTTTCGCGAAAATGAGCTTTTAACCCAATCCACTTGGGCCCGGGCGGAAGCGCGCGGTCGGCGACGAACTGCGACCAACGGCCTGCGGCCACGATCAGCGCGCGCGCAGAGATCGTCCCGGTGGTGGTCTCGAGGTGGAATGGCCCGTCACCGTGGGCGGCGGAGACTTCGCAGTTCTCGCGGCAACTCACGCCGGCAGCCTGCGCCGCCTCCCACAATGTGGCATCGAGGTGATAGCGCGGGATGCTGAGCCCAGGCGGCGAGATCGGCGCTTCCAGCATGCGATTGCGAAACCACAAACGCGTGCGACGGAGTACCGGCGATATATTGAGCAACGAGTTCAGACGTAGGTGCTCGCTTGTAGCCTTCTTTTGGCTAGAGCGGGGCAGCCTGTGAGAATTGGCAGGATTGTCGTCCAGCAGCTCAGCCAGAATATCCAGTGCCTCTGCAGAAACGAACTCTCCACAAACTTTATGCCGCGGGAACTGGCGGGATTCGAACAAGACGACACTGGCCCCCGCGCGCGCGGCCGTTATGGCCGCGGACGTTCCCGCCGGGCCTCCGCCGACAATGGCGAGATCGAAATGTGAAGAAGCAATTAGCAACTAGCAATTAGCTTATACGAGTAAACGAGAAGATTCTTGGGTTCGTCGGAGCAACCCAGTGCTGGAATGGCTAGCCGCTCGTTGCTAATTGCTGCTTTTCCACAGCAACACTCCCATCCGATAAAGATAATGCCTGGAAATCTCGACTCGAGTGCCGGGAAAATCCTGCAACATGCTTCGCATTTCCTCGACTGTGTATGCCCGTTGCACGGAAGCCGGAGCGTCGTGTCGCGTTACGCGGCTGCGGAATAGCGGCAACGCGGCATAGACAAACCATAGATGCAGGCGGCTGCGAATTAAGTCATTGATCAGCACCGCGCGTCGTGAAACCCGCAGAGCTTCGCGAACAAACTGCCGCAGCTCGTGCGGCTCCAGATGATGCGCAAACAGGGAGCAGCTCACGGCATCGAAGGCGTCATCACAGAACGGCAGTTGCAGGGCGTCGCCACACACCGCCGCTGCCGGATTACCGTTCAGGTGCGACGCCATGCGGTCCAGCAAGACTATCTTAAGATCGACTCCGTTTGCCGCGAGTTGAGGCTTGGCCGCCATGGGAACATGGCCCGAGCCAGACGCGACCTCTAGCAGCGATAGTTCGCGGCAGGCGCACTGCGCGGCCACACGCTGCAGCAGGTGGACTGTCGTGCCGGTTCCGCCAAAGCGTTCATTGATGCCGCGCAGGTCCGCCAGGCTGGAGGAGATTTCAGCGGGCGTTCCCAGGTCTTCATCGAGCAACTCAGGAATCACCTTACGTCGCAACTAGAAATGTCCTCATGCCAAGGATAAGCGGCATCTCTTTCGATCTTAACCGGAGAAGCCTGGCTGTGGTGTGAAAACCGGAGGCGGGAACTCGGCTGCCTAGAGGTGGAACCCCGATGCCACACTGTGGTAATGCCCCGGCTCAACTGCATGGACGGCAATGCACCAGAGAGCAAGAAGCGGGCGGTCTGGCCCTGACACTTGCCTGCAAGATGCACTTCGGCATTTGGATATCCGCTTGCAACACCTAGAGTACAGGTCGGTCCGGCGGGTGCCGATCCGACGGGCAGAGCCGATACCAGGGGAACAGCGGCTTTGTTCGTGGGCCATCGGTAAAACCAATGGGACTGTTTTTCCGCCGGATCGACGCTGCTATTGCACCGCTTCTGCTCTCCCACCTTATTGCTGTCAAAAGACTTTTTCAAAAAAGCAACTGAGTTCCTGAGCTCCTCGTCTAATCTGTAGCGAGAGGTACTCTCCAAGAGGTTTCGTGTATTTGCACCGCAACAACATCTGCCGCGCGCTGGCCGCGGTACTGCTGCTGCCGCTGGCCGGCATAGCAGCTCTCGCTCAGCAGAAGCCCGATATCGATCCCATCGCCCTGGTGCGGGGCGCGGCCAAGAACGAGATTCGCGCCAACGACGTCGAGCAGTATTACATGTTCAAGGACACAACCGAGTACAAAGACCACTCCATAACCAAAGAAATTGTGCGCACCCCGCAAGGCGGCCTGAGCAGCACGGTGCTGATGAATGGCCACCCGCTGAGCGCGCCCGATCGCAAAAAGGAAGATGACAGACTGCGGAAGTTCGCCAACGACCCCGACGCGCGCCGCCGCCGTCGCGACGCGAGTAAGGCGGACGACAAACGTGCCGAGCTTATGCTGACCAGCCTGCCGGACGCGTTCCTGTATACCTATGCCGGCACCGATCCCGGCCCCAATGGCGAGGAACTTGTCCACCTGAACTTCAGGCCCAACCCGAATTTCAATCCGCCGAATCACGAAACCGCGGTCTACCAGGGCATGCAGGGCGACATGATCATCGATAAGCGGGCCATGCGCATAGCCAAGATCGACGGCACGCTCGTTAAAGATGTTGATTTCGGTTGGGGCATTCTGGGCAAGCTCTATAAAGGCGGCAAGTTTCGGATCGTGCAACGCGACGTCGGCGGCGGCCATTGGGAAGAGATCGAGGAAACCCTCAACTTCTACGGCAAAATCCTGATGATCAAGTCGCTGACGATCTGGTCAACCGAGACCATGACCGACTTTCGCCCCATACCCTCGAATCTCACCACCGCTCAGGCCCTCGATCTCCTGCACAAGAGTGCAGAACAAGTTGCCGACAATGGCGCCGGGGTGAAAGAAGCGGCGAACGCCCGCAAGTAAATCCGCTACGATGTGTTCAGGAATTCCTGACCGTCTCCTCGCGAACGGTCAGCTCTTGAATCAACTTGACTCGCACCTCATATCCCCGACCCGGCTTATCATTGATGGCGATGGTTCCCCGCCGCGAGACTTCAACCTCCGGCTCAATGATGTCTTCCCTCCAGTAGCGCTTCGACGCCGACACATCTCCCGGCAGCGTGAAATTGGGCAGAGTGGAAAGTGCCACATTGTGGGAGCGGCCGATGCCCGACTCCAGCATGCCTCCGCACCACACCGGAATGCCGAAGCGCTGCGCGACATCGTGTACCGCGATGGCCTCGGAGAAGCCGCCGACGCGTCCGACTTTAATGTTGATGATGCGGCATGAGCCCAGTTCCAGAGCAGCTTCGGCATCGCGCGCGCTGCGGATGGCTTCGTCCAGGCAAAGCGCCGTTTGGAGCTGCTTTTGCAGGCGCGCATGGAAGTAGAAATCGTCGCTCCACAGCGGCTGCTCGATCATCAGCGAGTGGAAGCGGTCGAAGCTCTTCAGATGTTCTTCATCGGCGAGAGTGTAGGCGGAGTTGGCATCACAGCTCAGCAGGATTTCCGGCCAGCGCGCCCGGATTTTTTCCAAAACTTCCACATCCCAACCGGGCTTTACCTTCACCTTGATCCGTTGATACCCGGCCGCCAGTTCGGTTTCAATCTTCTGCAAGAGTTGGTCGTGTGAGTCCTGAATACCGATGCTCACGCCGCAGGCGAGTTCGCGCCGCGTCCCGCCCAGTAGCTTCCACAGTGGAAGTCCTTTCGCCTGCGCCTCGGCATCCCAGGCAGCATTTTCCAGCGCAGCTTTGGCCATGGGATGCTCGCGGACCCGCGCCAGCAGCGCCGGAACTTCACTCCCCGCCGCGATCGTCTTGCCCAGCAGCATGGGCGCGAGATGCCGCACGATCACGTCCCATGCGCCATCGATGTACTCTTCGCTGTAATAAGGCGCTTCCCCGGCGACGCACTCGCCCCACCCTTCGACTCCATCACAATGCAGTGTGACCAGGAGAACACGCCGCGCGTAGGTGCGTCCGAAGCTGGTCTCGAAGAAGTGCACCAGCGGCAGGTTTAGCTCGCGTAGGGTGATGGCTTCGATGTTCATTCGAGTTCGAAATTAACGTGTTATCGACCGCGCAGTTCTCGAATCCACCTGTTGATCCCCTTGCGTCCAGAAGGAATTCCTGGATTGCCGATTCCTGCGTACTTCGCGAACGGGCTCTCGCTGCTCGCCTTGCGGACTCGCATTCTGCTTTCGTCGCCTTCAAAGAGCAAATAATCTCCGGCTCGAATTCCGAGCGCACGGCGAACTTCCAACGGCACCGTGATCCGACCTTTCGCGGTCATCTTCGCCTGTTTCCGCACGATTGTGTTCATAATTGCCATGCTGGCCATCAATCTAAGAGGCTGTCTGTCCCTTCCTACTCGTACCGCAGCGCCTCGGCCGGCAACACGCTGGCGGCGGACCATGATGGATACAGCGTCGCCACGAACGACACCCCGATGGCGACCAACGCCACCAGCAAGGCATCCATGGCCCGCGGGGCGAAGGGAACGTAGTCGATGGAGTACACCTCGGCCGAGAGCGATATCAGGTGATAATGGCCGGCCGCCCACGACAGCGCGAAGCCGGCGATCAGTCCGAGCACCGTTCCGATCACTCCGATCAGGATGCCCTGGTACATGAAGATACGGCGGATTTGCCGCCGCTTGGCGCCCATCGAGACCAGCACGGCGATGTCGCGCGTCTTCTCCATCACCATCATGATCAGCGAGATCAGGATATTGAGCGCGGCCACAAAAACAATCAGGCCAATCGTGATGAAGGTGACGATCCGCTCCAGCCGCAGCGCATGAAACAGCGCGCGGTTCTGGTCCATCCAGTCGGTCGACATGAAGCCCTTGCCGGCCTCCGCTTCAAGCTGCTCGCCGATCACATGCGCCTTGTAGATGTCGTCAACCTTGAACTCCAGCACCGAAACCACGTCGGTGAGATCGAACAGCCGTTGCGCGTCAGAGAGACGGATGAATGCCCACGAATTGTCGTAGTCGAAGAAGCCCGACGAAGAAGACGCCGGCGACTTTGAAGCGCTTGTACTTGGGGACGACGCCGAACGGCGTGAGCTCGCCTTGCGGGCTGGTGACGGTTACCACTGATCCAACATTCGCGCCCAGTTCGTCGGCCATGTCCTTGCCGAGAATGATGGGCGGAAGCTGCGCCGACTCCTCCGCGTTGCGGTTCGCCGACGGTGGGGCTGCGTCCAGCGGAGCCGCCGAGCCTTGCGTCACCGTATCCAGGATCGTGCTGACGTTGCGCTCCTCGCGCGGAATGATGCCCTTCAGGATCGCGCCTTGCGCGCGCGCGCCGCGCGAAATCAGCACCTGTTCATAGATGGCGGGCGCTCCGGCGACGACATGCGGCGTCTTCTCCAGCCGTGCCAGCAGCGTCTCCCAGTCGCGAATGCCGTCGCTGGCGACGCGCAGCAGGTTGATGTGCGAGGTCGAGCCGAGTAGCCGGTCCTGCAAGTCCTGGCGGAATCCGTTATTGATGGCCAGCGCAACAATCAGCGACGCGACGCCAGCGGCGACGCCGATAATCGAAATCACCGTGATGATGCCGATGACGGCCTGCCGGCGCTTGGCCCGCAGATAACGCGCCGCGACAAAAAGCTCAAATTGCATGCCTCACCGGCCCGCGGGCGCGGTCACCACAACCTTGGCGCTGCCCATGTTCTCGAAGCGGTTGTAGGCGCGAACTACGATCGTGTGCTCCTCGGAGCCGGAATCTGCCGAGGGCTGGCGTCTCCCGCTGGCCTCCAAGGCCGGGGCGGGAACCGGGACCTCGAAATCGTAGTTCTCGGTCTTCGAATCCGAGATCTGCCCCACCGGATCGACGATCTGCCAGTCGCCCGCGTCGATCGAATACTCGGCGCGAGTTATGGGCGAAAAGCCATCCACCGCACGAAACATAACACGAATCTTGCTGCCTTCGGCCTTGGCGCGCAACCCGTCAATCATAGGCGGCGTGTTGTCCACTTCGACACGGGGACTGGTCGCCTCACCGGTGAGCGCGTCCTCGGCGGAGCGAGAGGGCGAGTCGGAGGCGACCACGCGAATTTCGTAACCTCCATCGGGAAATAGATCGGAGTTGAAGTTGGCGAAACGCTCGTCAATGTCGTCGCGCAGCAGCTTCCAGCGCTTCTCCCCATCGCCGCGATAGTAAACGCTGTAAACCAGTTCGTCGCCATTATCGTCGTGCGCCTTCCACTTCACGGCAATGGAGCGTCTGTCCTTAACGGTTGGGATTGACGGCTCAAAGCCGGAGCTCGAACTCTCCGATTCGCTATGAACGCCTGAGGGCACACGCGAGCCGACCAGCACCACTACGTTCGACACCTCGGGAGCGACGTTCTTCGGCAGGTAATTGACGGTGACGCTCTCAATCGCCGGCGCAGGCTTGCCCGGCCGCAACACCGCTTTCCACTGGATGAAGCGCGCGGGCGGAGCATCGATGGCAAGATTTTCCTGCAGGTTGACCGGCTTCCACGGGCTCCAGTTGCGGTCGGGATTGTCTACATTGCCGCTACGCGCGAAGAGTTGATAGCTGCCCTGGGCGCGGACCTCGACGCGGCCCCAGCGCGAAAAATTCTTCGCGTCCAGGACATCGCTTTCGTAGCTTCCCTCCTCAACCGGGTTGGGGCCGAGACGAAAAACCTTCCCCAGATTGCTGGTGGCCGCGTAGAGGCCGCCTTTGGGATCGCGCGCAAACGCCGTTACCTGGCTCGCGCTCGCCTGCGCGAGGTCCACGTACTCGTTGTCGAGCAGGACATAAATTTTTCCGCGATTGCCGGTGCCGGCGAGCAGGCGCTTCTGCTCGTCGAATGCCAGCGCGTATACCAGGTCGTCGCGCGAACTCCAGATGGTGCTGGGCGAACCGTCGGGCGAAAGCCGGTATACCTCCGAGCCGCCAAGGTTCGCGACAGCGGAGGCAGACGGCGCACTTGTAATGCCCGGCGCAGCAGGAGCGTTTTGCGCGCCAGCAGGGGCAGGAGTCGCTACGATGATGCCAACGCTGCCGGCCGGCGGCGCGCCCCCGCGTTTTTCGCCCACGCCCGCAGCGTAGATGTTGCCCTGCCCATCCACGGCGAGCGCGGTGATCTCTTTTTTCGGCGCGCTGTACAGAACGAAGCCTTGGCCCTGCGGCGAAATTCGATAGATCAGTCCACTGCCGTCGGTGCCCGCGATCAGATTGCCCGCGTTGTCGAAGTCGAGGGCGCGAATCTGCGCTTCGTCGCTTTTGAAAAAGACACTGCCATTGCCGCTGCGGTCTACGCGGAAGATTTCGCCGCGATCGCCGGTTCCGATGTAAAGCTGCCCTTCGCGATCGAGCGCCAGCGCCCAGATGTATTTCGTCTTGGGATCGAAGAAAACGCTGGCGGTATAGCTGGGATCGACATCGACCGAGGGACGCGGCTTCTCGCCGGGCTTGGCGCCCTCTTGCGCCGCGGCCACTTCGGCCGTGGTGTGCGAGCCCTCGGGAGTCTTGCCCGGTGCGGGCCCGCCGTGCACTAGCTTGTAGACCTTGCCATCGGGAGAAGTCGCGGCGTAGATCGCGCCACTGGTGTCGACGACCAGCGCCTGAACCTGAAGCTCCTGCGGCGCGAAGATGATGCGTGCCTTGCCATCGGGCGTGAGCTTGTAGACTCGTGCCGGCGAACCTGCTGCCGCGTAAACATTGCCTTGCGAGTCGGAGGCGATGTCCCATAAATATGACGAAGGCGAGGTATAGAGCGCGGTGAATGACGGCGCGAGCGTCAACTGGCCGTCGCTGCTGATGGCCACACCGTGCGCCGTGCCCTTTTCGAAGTCATCGAATTTGCTCTGTTCCCAGGTGCGCGTGGATTGTGCGCAGCATGGAACCGCAAGCAGCAGACAAAGAAGAAGCAGTTTCAAGTTTCGAGTAGCGAGTTTCGAGTTGCGGACAGACAGAAGCGGTTTCGAGTTTCCAGTTTCGAGTTTCGAGTTGCGGACAGGCAGGTTCGAGCCCCCAATGGCGGTTTCAGTTTCATTGTAATCGCTTGAACTCGACCTGAAGGGAGGCGTCAGCAAGGCCTCATCTGCCGGACTTAGACTGCAAAGCGATGGGGTGATTTTGAGCGTTATGGCGATTTAACGTTCGTACTCCTGGACCGGCGACTGCAGTTGTGGCATTGGTTTTGCCTGGAACAGCTTTCTGCACTGTCTGGCCGTCCACCGCGCCCATGTCTTAGACTTCCTTCTGCGGGCGCTATCGGCCGAAATTCCCGTTCCCGCGTACATCTGCCGATAGAGCTTCGAAAGGAACACGAAAGCTACCCGGGAGCGCAGGCGTGGAGCGCAGGCCGATCTTTGCCAGACCGCGCTCCAGTTGTAAAACTTGTCCCAGACCTTCTGGGTGCGTTCAGCAATTTCGGCCGCGCTCATGGAGGGGTGTGGCGTAAACATCTTCGGCCTGACCTCGCTAGGAATCAGCCAGTAGCGGGTAATTGGCACATCGCCCACCAACGCAGGATTTTTCGCCTGCTCTTTTTCCCAATGGGTAAAATCCACGGTGCCGGGAAAGGGCGTCATCATCAAGAATTGAGCGAAGCGCATGCCCGACTTCAGCGCCACTTCCACGGTGGCATCGAAGGTTTCCGGCTTATCTGTCGGAAGCCCGAAGATGAAAGATCCGAGTACGTGTACGCCGTGCTGCTCGAAGGTCAGCAACTGTCTGGTCAGAGCCTCGCCAGACTTATTGAAGTCTTTGAAAACCGCCTTGAGTCCTTCTGGGGTTACCGCCTCGACTCCCACCAGGGCGCCCTTAATGTTGGCTCTCTGCATGGCGTCCAGAAAGGTGGCGTCCTCGGCGGCCTCCATCGTGATCTGGGTGAAGAACACCATGTCCCTGGGCAGCCTGGCCAATGCTTCCATAAGGTCGAAGCGCTCTCTGCGGATCGCCGACAACTCTTGCAGTTTGGCTACGTTATTTTGCTGCTGGGCCAGGCGAAGATCGGTCAACGTAACCGGGTAAAAGTTGTCATCGGCCAGGGCAATAAAGCGGAAACCCCGGCGCCGCAGGGTAACGATTTCGTCGACCACACTCTGATATTGCCGTTGCCGGGGCTGCTGCCCATCGGTGCGCCACACGCTGCAAAAAGAGCAATGCTTCGGACATCCGCGAATGGTCTGCACCGAAGCCCACATGTACTTGTCACGCGGCATGAGATCCCAGCGCGCGGCCAGGAACTGGCTGCCTGGAATCCTGCCGCCCTCATAGATTCGACTGGGCGTGCCTGCGAGGCAGTCGGCGACGACCTTGCCCCAGGCGATCTCGCCATCGCCCTTCACCACGGCGTGAGCCTGACCGCGTTCCAGGGCCTCTTCCGGGAACAGGGTCGCGTGAATGCCGCCATAGATCACCCACGCACCACGCTTCCGCGCCATCCGGCCAACCTCATATCCCCGTAGAGCGTTGCCCGTGTGGACGCTGATTCCGACGATGTCTCCCGGCATAAGGCTTTCCGGCACAATCGGTTCCAGCGACTCATCGACCAGCATGGGGTCTCCCGATGCGCGAGGTGTCGCCGCTGCGAGAACAAACAGCCACCGGGGCGTGATGACGGCTGTACCAAAAGAATGATCGCTGGGATTTACGAGATGAACGCGCATTGAATCCGGCCGCTCCTAAGTATTGATGCTAAATATCCTGGCCGAAGCACGACGTTCGAGAGAATGATCTTTATGTCCCTTCTTATGGTCATTTTCGATGGTGTCGGTTGGTATCAGTTGGCGAATCTCGTAGGGTCGTCCCAGCAATACCGGATCACACCTTCACCGCAGATAGCTGCTTTACATCCGTAGCGGCGTCGCAACTGAGCAGATCACAAGGCATCGGTCGCATCGAGTAGACTCTGTGCCTTTCCCGGGTAGCTGTCGAGAACACGATTACACTCAAAAGCCCCTCCGAAATCGCGGTCCCTCGCCTGCCACACTCGAAACTGAATTTGAAACTCGAAACTGACTTATCGAAACTGCCTTTACCTGCTGGCCAGCCCGCCGGCGGTTTCGCCGCCGTCGATCACGTATACCTGGCCGGTGAGATAGGCCGCCTCGTCCGAGGCGAGGAAGGCAAACATCGCCGCAACTTCTTCCGGCTGGGCATGGCGGCCTAGCGGGATTTTCTGGTTCACCGCTTTCAGCATCGCGTCCGAATATTCGGCGCGCTGCATCGGCGTGAGCACGTATCCCGGTGCAACCGCATTCACTCGCACCTTGGGAGCGAGCTCCAGCGCCATGGAGCGCGTCAGCTCGATGACGCCGGCTTTGGTCGCGTTGTAATCGGCGTAGTGAGGATGCCCGACGATTCCATTGGTCGAAGCCATGTTCAGAATGACGCCGCCGGAGTGCTGCATCATGTATCGCGCCGCCGATTGCGCAACGTTGAAAACGCCCGTGAGATTCACCGCCAGCACGCGCTCCCACTCTTCCGGCGTGATGTCGAGGAAGCTGTGGCGAATGCTGATGCCGGCGTTGTTGATGACGACGTTGAGTCCGCCCAGCGCCACAATCACATTGCCCAAGGCGTGCTGCACCTGCTTGGCATGGCTGACATCGGCGCGAAAAGCTCCCACCAGTCCCGGCAGCTCCTGGCTGATGCGGTCGCATCCCTCGCGATCGCGATCGACGATTGCCACTCGCGCGCCTTCTTCGACGAAGCGCGCAGCGGTTGCCGCACCGATGCCGCTGGCGCCGCCGGTGATGAGCACGTGTTTGTCGCGCAGTCCCCGCATTCTGCGCTCAAAGATAGCAGACGACCCTGCGGTTGCGGCCTGATAAACTTCTGCGCGTCACTATGGCGGTCAAACCGGAAATTCTGCGCACCCGGCTCTTTGCCGATCCCACGGGCAAGTTCGTGCACGAAGTGGTGCTCGACTCCTGCCGCCGGCGTGCGGAACGGATCGCCATCATCGACGTGTCCTGCGCGCCCGAACGGTGCCTCACCTACGCAGAGTACGGCGAGATGGTGCAACGCGCCGCGCGCGGATTGGTCGCGGCGGGGATTCGCCCTGGAGATCGGATTGCCATCTTCCTGCCGAATTGCTGGGAGTTCGGAGTCGCGTTTCATGCCGCGACGCTGGCCGGCGCGGTCCCCACAACCCTGAATCCAACCTATCGCGAGCGCGAGGTGCGCTATCAACTCGAGAACTCCGATGCGGTGGCGCTCATCAGCGACGGCCTATGCTTAACGGGAGTCGATCTGAGCGGCCTGCCCGAGCTGCGCAATGTTTATACAACGCGGACACCCGGCCCGAGCGGCTCGGAGACGTTCGACTCGTTGCTGCGAGCCGCGGGCGGCCTAGGCACATCGCTGCCGGTGCTCGATCCCAAGGTCGCGCTGGCGACGCTGCCTTATTCGAGCGGTACCACCGGCCTGCCCAAGGGCGTGATGCTGTCGCACTACAACCTGGTGGCGAATGTCTATCAGACGCTGACGCCCGGCGAGTACGGTGCGATCACCGAAGACGATGTGATCCTCTGTTTTCTCCCGCTGTATCACATCTACGGATTGACCGTGGGACTGAACCTCGCCCTGATGCGCGGCTGTACGCTGCTGCTGATGCCCCGATTCGATTGCGAGCGCTCGCTCCAACTCATCGCTGACGAGGGGGTCACGATCACGTTGTGCGTGCCGCCGACGCTGCTGGCGTATTGCCAGGCGGCAGAGCAGGGAAGGTTCCCGCGCGAGCATCGCCTGCGCTGGGTGAAGTCGGGCGCAGCTCCGCTGGCGCCCGAACTCGCGCACCGCTTCACCGCAGCCACCGGCGTTCGCATTCGTCAGGGCTACGGCATGACTGAAGCCTCGCCCGTAACCCACATGGGATTTCTCTCCGACGAGCTCTATCGGCCCGCGTCGGTGGGAGCGCCGGTCGCGCAGACCGACTGCCGCGTTGTGGACGAGAACGGGAACGATGTCGCACAAGGTCAGCTCGGCGAACTGGTCATGCGCGGTCCGCAATTCATGCTGGGCTACTGGAAGTCGCCCGACGCGACCTCAGCCGTGCTGCACGATGGCTGGTACTGGAGCGGCGACATCGTGCGCCAGGACGAAGACGGCTTCTATTACGTCGTTGACCGGCGCAAAGAGATGATCAAGTACAAAGGGTTCTCCATCGCTCCTGCTGAAGTGGAGAGCGTGCTGCTCGAGTGTCCCGCGGTGCGCGATTGCGGCGTGGTGTCGCGCACCGATGCCGACGGTGAGGAGATTCCATGCGCGTTTGTCGTGGTCAACAACATTGAGCTGCCGACCCAGCAAACCGCGGAGAAGATTCAGGCGTTCGTAGCCGAGCGGCTGACGAATTACAAAGTGCCGCGCGAAATCCGCTTCGTCGAGACGCTGCCGCGCACCGCCTCGGGCAAAATCCTCCGCCGCGAGCTGCGGAAGCTGGTGTAGGAAAAATCAGGCTAACCACAGAGAAGCACAGAGAAAGCAACATCTGAAACTCGACCTTTTTATCCTTGAAACTCTGTGCCTCTGTGGTTAATTTGCCTTTAATACCGGCGAATCACGTCCACTCGGCGACTTATAATCGAGTTGCCCCATGCCTGCCACGTATCCCGCAGTTGCTCCCCGAAAACCCAATTTCATCTTCCGTGGGGTTGTGGTCGTTCTCATCTTGCTGCTCGTCGGTTTCCTGGCCTTTGATTACTGGTTCTACCACGCGGTTCGCGCCAGCTTGTCGCAGCGCGATGGCACAATGCATCTCGCGGGAATGACCGCCCCCGTGATCGTGACCTACGACCGCCTCGGCGTCCCGAACATCTCTGCCGCGAACCTCCCCGATCTTTTCTTCGCGCAGGGTTATGTGACGGCACAGGACCGGCTGTGGCAAATGGACATGACGCGCCGCTTCGCGTCGGGCGACTTGGCTGTGATTCTTGGGCCGAAGTACGTCAAGTACGATCGCGAAAATCGCATTCTGGGCCTGCTCCAGGTGGCGCAGCAAAGCGCAGCCAGAATGGATCCGCAGCAGCGGGCGCAGTTCAAAGCCTACGCTGCGGGCGTGAACGCTTACATCGATCAGCATCGGAAGACCCTGCCGCTGGAGTTCCGCTTCCTGCAATATTTTCCGCACGTCTGGACGGTGGAAGATTCGATCCTCGTCGGGCTGTCCATGACCGAGTTCCTGAATCACGGCTTGTACCGAAACAAGCTGGAGAAGGAGAAAATCCTGGCGAAGCTGGGGCCGGAGTTGACGGCGGACTTGTTCGTGAACCATTCGTGGCGCGACCACCCGCCCGGCGCGGAGAGCAACTCGATCGAGAATGATGTGCCGGGAGAAACGGCTCCCGAGCAGCCGGAAGAGCAGGGAGGCGCCGCTCATCCGCGATATTTGCCCTTGGCAAGAAATGGTTTTCACCACCCCTCGGCTGCGCTCGGGGCAGGCTACAACACGGAACGCACGGAAGAATTTAGTCCAGAAGAATACCGTGCATTCCGTGCTTCCGTGGTGAACGCTTTTCGACCGAGCGACGAAGAACCGGTTCGTCCCGGCTCCAATAACTGGGTCGTCTCCGGCGCGCACACGGCTTCGGGCAAGCCACTGCTCTCGAATGATATGCACCTCGACCTTGCCATCCCGAATGTCTGGTATGAGGCGCACCTCACGGCGGGCGACTTCGATGTTGCCGGCGTCACTCTTCCTGGCGTGCCTTACGTCATCGTCGGTCACAATCGCAGCATCGCGTGGGGATTCACCAATCTCGGTCCCAACGTGGAAGACCTCTACATCGAAAAGTTCAACGACAAGGGCGAATATCTAACGCCGCAAGGCTGGCAGCAGCCGGAGCGCCGCAAAGAAATCATTCGCGTCAAGGGCAAGCCGGAAATCACCTTCGATGTCGTAACCACGCGGCACGGCCCCATCATCTCCGATTTGATTCCGGGCGAGCAGCGTGAGCTGGCGTTGAAGTGGACTATCTACGATCCCCAGGCCTGGCATCTTCCATTCTTCGCCGTGGATTCAGCGCGCAATTGGCAGGAATTCGAGGCGGCGTTCTCGTACTTCGCCGCGCCGGGGCAGAACGTCGTCTATGCCGACGTCGAGGGTCACATCGGATATCAGGCGACCGGGCTGATTCCGATTCGTGCCACCGGTGATGGCGACGTGCCCGAGCCCGGCGACGGCGACAGTTACGAGTGGATCGGTTATGTGCCCTACGACAAGCTGCCCAGCGTTTACGATCCGCCGTCGGGAATCATCGCGACCGCCAATGGGCGGGCCACGCCGGACAACTATCCCTACGAGCTGAGCATTGAATGGATGCCGCCGTATCGCACCCAGCGCATCTACAAGCTGCTAGGTGCGCCGAAGAAATACACGCCCGCCGACATGCTCGCGATCGAGACGGACGTGGTCTCGCCCTTCGATCGCTTCTGTGCCGAGCGCTTCGTCTATGCGGTGGATCACACGCCGAAAGCGTCGGCGCGTGCCAAGGCGGCCGCCGATCTCCTGCGCAATTGGGACGGCGCTATGGACACCGACTCCGCCGCGGCAACCATCGCGGTCTTCGCCCGCCACAGTCTGGAGGAGTTGCTGCTCAAATCCAAGCTGGGCGGC
Source organism: uncultured Acidobacteriaceae bacterium (assembly GCA_963713465.1). Taxonomy (GTDB): domain Bacteria; phylum Acidobacteriota; class Terriglobia; order Terriglobales; family Acidobacteriaceae; genus Bog-257. Next base: position 136,864 of record CAVQLZ010000009.1, on the reverse strand, counting down.
GACTGGCGCGATTACAGGTGGTTCATGAAGCCGGTCTGGCTGGAGAATGTTTTGACTTACCAGCCGTCGCGCTGGCTGCCGCAGGGCTATGCCGGCTATGACGCGCTGCTCACCGCCGCGGTCGAGGACGCGGTATCCGATGCGAGTGCGACCCACCCGTTGACGCTGTGGAAGTGGGGGCGCGTGCATCAAGTGAACATCACGCATCCCTTCTGGAGCCATTTTCCTATTCTGAAAAGAACGGCCGGCACTGGCAGCGTACCAATCGCCGGCGACGGTCAGACGATCATGCAGGAGTCGCCGCCGCTGGGGCCTTCGGAACGCATCACCGTGGATTTTTCCGACCTGGATGCGACCACGCTGGACATCGTGAACGGCCAGTCGGGCGACATTTTCGACGACCACTACAACGATCAGTGGGACGCCTACTACCACGGCCGGACCTTCACCCTGCCGTTTTCGGAGAACGCGGTGCAGCAGGCGGCAGCGCATCATCTGCGGCTGGAGCCCTAAGAGAGTGGATAGTGGTTAGTGGATAGTTCGCGGGCAGCAGTTCTATCCACTAACCACTGCCTTCACTGATCCACTTGCACAATCCCGTACAACGCGCCGGTAAATATCAAAGTCGATGGCGTCTGCAAGGTGTCCGTGTCGGTGTTGTAGATGTCCAGCACCCCGCCTTCGATGGCGTACACCACATTGCGATTGGGAATCGCCAGTAGGCTGGTGATGGCTCCCCGCGGGGGCAGCGCCGGGTCGGCGGTGTTGGTGCTCACATTGACCGCCGACAGACAGCCGGTAGCCTTGTTGCTGCACGTGGTAGCGCCGATATAGAGCTTGTTATTGCTGCTGGTGAAGGCCATCGTGGTGTGGAAGCCGTCGCCAATGGGCACGGACGTCGCGGTCAACCGCGTCATGTTGCTCACGTTGACGGCGTCAAAAGTGGAAGCGGTTCCCGGCGGTACCGGACTGCCGGCGACATAAAGCGTAGTGCCATTCAGCAGGCCAACGCTGGCGCCGCCCACGGGCACCGTGCCCGTAATGGTCTGCGAAGGGATATCGAAGAATGCCACCGATGCCTTACCGCTGGAGCCGCACTCCGGGCCGCAGTTCAGCACGTAAGCCGTGTTGCTGTCCGTGCTGAAAAAGGCGTTGATGGGCCGCGCGAATCCCGGAATTTCCACCGGCGTCACCGTGCTCGCGGTCAGGTTGATCAGCCACAGCGAGTCCGAATTGCTCGCGAAAGCCAGCAGGTACTGGCCGCTCGGACTGAGCGCGAGGTAGCGGACCGAAGGCACGTCGTAGCTGGTCGTAAGATTGAAGCTCGAGCTGCTGAACACTTCAATGCCACCCGCTCGTGAACCCGCTACCGGCAGATTGGGCTCCGGAGTGTACACCGTGGTGCCGTCGGGAGAGAACAAGGCCATGGAGGTACCGCTGGCCAGCACCGCGGTGCCGGCAACCGCTTCTGTGGAATTCGTAACGAAATAAAGCGACAACGCGCTGGGGTCGTAAACCGCCGTCAGCGCGTTGTTGGGGCCTTCCACTTCAAACGTTACGGTTGACGAGACCGTAATCGTCACCGGCACGCCGGGAACGAGCTGCCCTGCAGAATTCGTCGTCTCCTGCGTAAAAGCAGTGGTGTCGTTCTGGGTATCGACAATCTGCAGGTCCCCGGCGTAGCTGTTGCTAATGAACGCGCGGTTCTTCAGGCCGCTGACTGGGGCATTAGCCGGCGTACCGCTGCCGCCGCATGCCGCAACCAGAAGGAGCATTGTGAGAACGGGAAGAAGCGATGCGAGCCGCAACCCGCGGGCGCCGGAAAACACGCTATGATTTGCCATGAGATGCTGTAATTCGCTGAATTATAACAGAGCACACGGGCAGCTCATGTCGGCGGCTGCTCACGTTTACTGCGCGCCAATGGCGCTTTCCCGCAATTTACGATAAAGTTCCATCAACCTTTTTTGTGTTGCACGTTTCCGAGAACACCATGCCAACTGAATTTCTCGTCCGGCTGCAGAAGGGCGCTGTATTGTGCGACGGCGCCATGGGCACCCTGCTGTATGCCAAGGGCATATTCATCAATCGCTGCTACGACGAGCTGAACCTTTCCGCGCCCGATCTCATCCGCGGAATCCATCAGGACTACCTCAAGGCCGGCGCCGAGGTCATTGAAACTAACACCTTCGGCGCCAATTCGTTTCGCCTCTCCAAGCACGGCTGCCTGGATCGGCTGGCCGACATCAACCGCCAGGGCGCGCGGCTGGCGCGCGAGGCAGCCAAGAACTTCAATGCCTTCGTGGCCGGAGCGGTGGGGCCGCTGGGCGTTCGCATCGAACCGCTGGGCAAGATTTCGCTCGAGGAGGCGCGCGACGCTTTTCGTGGCCAGATCGCCGCGCTCAACCAAGAGGGCGTCGACCTGCTGATCCTGGAAACGTTTGGCTATTTGGAAGAGTTGCATCAGGCGATCCTGGCCGCGCGCGAAGTAAACCCCGAGCTTCCGGTCGTGGCCCAGGTGACCATCGATGAAGATGGCAACTGCCTGGATGGCTCCAGTCCCGAGCACTACGGGGCACAATTGGAAGCCTGGGGCGCCGAGGTGATCGGCTGCAATTGCAGCGTAGGTCCGGTGGCCATGCTGGACGCCTTGGAGCGCGTGCACGCGGTTACGAGCAAGCCGCTGTCGGCGCAACCCAATGCCGGAATCCCGCGCTCGGTCGAAGGCCGCAACATTTATCTCTGCTCGCCGGAGTACATGGCGAACTACATGGAACCCTTCGTCAACGCCGGGGTGCGCCTGATTGGTGGCTGCTGCGGCACCACGCCCGACCACATTCACACCATGAAGCTGTTCCTGAAGGTGGGGGCGGCGCGCGCGTCGTCTTACAAGGCCACCAAGACCGTTGAAACCAAGCCCGTCGAACCACCGCCGCTCAGCCAGCGCTCAAACCTGGGCCGCAAGATTGCCGCGGGCGAGTTCGTGACCATGGTGGAGATCGTTCCGCCGCGCGGCATCGATGCCAAACGCGAACTGGAAGGCGCGAAGTTTCTGAAGTCGGTGGGCGTTGACGCGGTGAACATCCCCGATAGCCCCCGCGCCTCGGCCCGCTTGAGCAATCAAGCGCTGTGCTTGCTGGTCAAGCAGGAAGTGGGCATCGAGCCCATCCTGCACTACACCTGCCGCGATCGCAACGTGCTGGGCATTCAGTCCGACCTGCTGGGCGCAAGCGCCGTCGGCATTCGCAACCTCATTTGCATCACCGGCGATCCGCCGAAGATGGGCGATTATCCCGACGCGACCGCGGTCTTCGATGTGGACTCCATCGGCTTAGTCAACATCGTGCGCAATCTGAATCGCGGCCTGGATATCGGCGGCAATCCGATAGGGAGTTCGACCGCGTTCGTCATCGCGGTGGGCGCCAACCCCGGCAGTCCCAACATCGATGAGGAGATTCGCCGCTTCGAGTACAAGGTGGAAGCGGGCGCGGAAATGGCGGTCACGCAGCCGGTCTTCGACGCGCGGCTGCTGGAGGAATTTATGCGCCGCATCGAGCATTGCCGCGTGCCGGTGGTGGCCGGCATCTGGCCGCTCACCTCGACGCGCAACGCGGAGTTCATGAAGAACGAGCTGCGCGTCTCCATTCCCGACGAGATTTTCGCCCGCATGGCCAAGGCGACCACCGCCGATACTGCGCGCGCCGAAGGCGTGGCCATCGCGCGCGACATGCTCGCGGCCGTGAAAGACATGGTGCAGGGCGCGCAGATCAGCGCACCCTTCGGCCGCTATCCCTGCGCCGTGGATGTGCTGGAGGCGCTGGGCACCAGTAAACACGCGACGGTGTGAGGAGGCTCTGATTAAGCCTCAGCTTGCCTTCAGGCCATGAGAGATCTGCGTTCTCGACTTTTTCAGCGACCGGTTCAGCCGGCCGCAAGCCTCTCGCCTATAAGTTACGATAACGCTGCTATCGTCAACCATGCCATTGCCGGAACCAAAGAGCGCATGACGAGAGCGCATTGGCCTCTTATTGCGCACATTCTGTGTTCGCTGGCTTTGCTGCTCGCTTGCCCTGCTTTACTCGCTCAGCAGCAATCGGCGAAGCAAATGACGACGGGTAAACCGGTGGCGTTCGGGGTATCGAAACGCGCACGATCATTGGCGAAGCCTCGAAAAGTGCGTCGGGGGAACTCCTCGTTCCAGCAACCAGCTTCACAACCAAGGCTTTCAGCAGATGCTCAGAAACCTGCCGGCCAGCTAGCAGAGCAAACAGTGGCCGGAAACACACTAAGCATTACCATCGGATTGCATGTCCCTGGGATCGGTCAAAACGTAACTCACGACGGGCCGCCGCCCGATACCGACATGGCCGTCGGCGATTATGAGGTGGTGGAATTCGTCAGCAATCATTTTCAGGTCTTCGACAAGGCCAATGGCCAGCCATTAACCGCGCCGGTCGAGGATGACCTGCTGTTTCCTTGGAAATCGGATTGCGGAAAAACTCCCGGCGGAGACGTCATGGTTGACTGGGACAAGGCGCACCATCGGTGGTTGCTGGCTTATAACATTGGCGCAGCCAACTCGAAGAGTTTTTATCCTGCTTGCGTAGCGGTCTCAACTTCCGAGCATGCCGCAGGCACTTGGTACGCGTATGAATTTTCGTTGGGTACGGTCTTTGCGGACTTTCCCAAGTGGGCAATCTGGCCTACCGGGTACTTCCAGACCAACGATAACGTCCAATACGGACCTCTAGTGTGTGCCTACAATGACGCGAAGTTGCGAGTAGGCGACCGGTCGGCGGAGCAGATCTGTTTTCGCCTCACCAACGCAGATTTCCACTTGCTGGCTGCCGATGTCGATTCCAACCTTCCGCCACCCGCCGGGCAAGACGAGTTCTTCATCGGCGGCATGGGAGTCGGCACCGTCCCTACCCTGTACCTGTATTCCATGCACCCCGTGTACGCCGATCCAGAACAGTCCTCCTTTGTGGGTAGCGGTTTGAGCCATCGCATTCCCGGAATTCCCGCCTACACGCTGATGTGCGGCGAATGTATCCCTCAATTGGGCACCAAGCAACTGCTCGATACTATGGAGAATGTATTGATGCCGCGCCTGGCCTATTGGAATGATGGTCCGCAAGATGAAGATAGTGTCCAAGCGAACGGTAGTGGGTCGCCTGCGCAGCACTGGTATGTAAATCATGGAGTGAAGGCATTGGGCGGGCAGGCCGGCATTCGCTGGTATGAATTCAGAGCGCCGGTGCAGGCGGTAGCAATCTCCGGCTGTCCGGATGACTGCCCGGTCACGCTGTTTCAGTCGGGAACGTTTGCGCCGGATTTGACCCACCGCTGGATGGGATCGATGGCACAGGACAAAATGGGGAACATCGCGCTGGGCTACAGCAAATCCAGTACGGACATGTACCCCTCAATCTATGTAACCGGACGCGTGCCTGCCGACCCGCTCGGGCAAATGGGAGAGGAAGTCGAGCTCTATGCGGGTACCGGATCCGAAACCGGCCAAGGCCGATGGGGAGACTACTCCAGCATGGTGATTGACGGATCCGATGGCTGCACCTTCTGGTATGCCCAGGAATACTATGCAGTAACCGGGGGACCATGGCAGACCGAGCTGACCTCTTTCAAGTTCAATAGTTGCCATTGATGGCGATTCAAGACTGACCGGGAATTCTCTTATCACAAGCGTAGTATCGAGCGCCAACCCGGTCACGCCATGGCCGTGTTACAACTGGGAACAAGCTTGATATGAACAGCAAACGTGCCACTGTCATTTTCCTTGCCGCGCTGGTGTTGCTCGCGCTGGTACTGGCGTTCATCATCACGTCGCCGTTCGTCAAGCCGTTCGCTTTTGCCGTCATCCTGGCCGTCGTCTTCTACCCTCTACATGACCACATTCTGCGCGCCACCGGGCAGCGCCGCGGCTGGGCTGCACTGCTCTCCTCGCTCGGGGTGGTGCTACTTTTCGGAGTTCCCGCTTTCATCATCACCACGCTCGCGGCCAACGAAGCTCTTACCGCCGCCCACTATCTCAGCCGGCGCAGCGTCGAGGAGGGCGGCGTCACCCAATTCGCTATGTTCCTCGCGGCGCGCCCGTTACAGTTTGTGGGCCGCTGGGTCGATCTCTCGCACTATGACTTCCGCGCCATCATCGCTTCCAATACCCAGAAGCTAAGTCTGGAAATGTTCAGCTTCGGCGCCGCTGTGCTCAGCAACTTGGCGCGCTTTACCGTCGATGCGCTGATCACGATTGTCATCTTGTTCTTCTTCTTCCGCGACGGCAAAGACTGGGCGCTGCGCGCCGGCAAGCTGACGCCGCTCTCAGACACGCAGGTGGCGCACCTGTATCGGAACATCTCCGACACCATCGTCGCCAATGTCTACGGCATTCTGACTGTTGGCGTGGCGCAGGGACTCCTTACCGGGATCGGGATGCGCATTGTGGGCATGCCGTCGTCTCTCCTGCTCGGGCTGGCGGCTGGTTTCTGCTCCATCATCCCCGTCGTTGGATCGTCGATTGTGTGGGCGCCGGTGGCGATTTACCTGCTATTCAGTAGCGCCATCTGGAAGGGCGTCTTTCTGGTGATTTGGGGAGTGGTCGTGGTCAGCAGTGTGGATAACTTTCTGCGGCCCTGGGTGGTGGCCGGGCGCGTGGAACTGCATCCCATGGTGCTGCTGTTCTTCATCTTTGGAGGGGTTGAGGCGTTCGGTTTTCTGGGATTATTCCTGGGGCCGGTTGTGGCTTCGGTGCTGGCGGCAGTGTTCGGGATGTTGCGGGAAGAGTTGAGCGAGCCGGAAGCCATCCGAGGCACCGGATTAGGCTGATGGCTTATGGGTGCACTTCAGTCGCCCGTCAGCGGCCTGTACATATCACCCTGCTGACGCTCGCCAATGGCCCGCAACGCTTTCACTGCGTATTCCTGGAAGTGCGGCGAGTTGCGATGCGCCTCCAGTGCCGCCGCATCGCGGTACTGCTCGTAGATGAAGAAGCGGCGCGGATCATCGACATGCCGATGGACCACGTACATTAAGCATCCGGGCTCCTGCCGCGACGCCGTCTGAAGTTTTTCGAAGATGACGGCCACTTCGTTTTCATGTCCGGGATTCGCCACCCACGTCACCGCCAATACAACCATCGCGTCCTCCCATTCTCAGCCGGCAGCGTTTGCACTCATGCCATCCAGCATCTGCTGGAACTCCGGCAGGAAGATCGTCTGCTCGCGATCCGGTCCGGTGGAGATGATGGCAATTTTCGCGCCCGATTCCTTCTCCACGAATTCAAGATACTGCTTCGCCTTCGGCGGAAGTTGATCGTAGCAACTGATGCCAAACGTGCTGCTCTGCCAGCCCGGCAGCTTGGTATAAACCGGCTGAATCTTCTCATAGCCGGAGATTTGTGCCGGAATCTGCTGCGTCTCCTTGCCTTCAATTTTGTAGCTGACACAGACGGGAATCTCTGCCTGCTCATCGAGCACGTCGAGCTTGGTGACCACCAGCCAGCTGGTGCCGTTGATCATGTTGGAGTAGCGCAGCAGCGGCAGATCGAGCCAGCCGGTGCGGCGCGGGCGTCCGGTGACGGCGCCAAACTCCTTGCCTTTCTGGCGCAGCGCTTCGCCGATCGCGTCCTTCGATTCGGTGGGGAATGGGCCTTCCCCCACGCGTGTGCAGTAAGCCTTCGTCACACCGATCACCGTGTCGATGGAAGTGGGTGGAACGCCGGTTCCGGTCGCCGCCCCGCCCGAGGTCGCGCTCGACGAGGTCACGAACGGATACGTCCCGTGATCGATGTCGAGCATGGTGCCTTGCGCGCCCTCGAACATCACCGGCTCGCCATGAGCGATTGCCTGGTTCAGCAGCAGCGCGGTGTCGGCCACAAACGGCGCAACCCGATCGCCGACGGCCGAGTACTCGCCGAAAATCTTGTCCGCGTCGAGCGGCTCGCTGTTGAACAGTGCATGAGCGATAGTGTTCTTCTCGCGGCAGGCGTTCGCGATATGCTTTTGCAGCAGCTTCTTGTCCAAGAGGTCCTGCACGCGCAAGCCGCTGCGCGCCATCTTGTCCTCATACGTGGGACCGATGCCGCGCGAGGTGGTGCCGATCTTCACGCGTCCCGGAGCGTTTTCCGCTGCCAACTCGATCAGCCGATGGTAGGGAAGGATGACGTGCGCGCGGTTGCTGACGAAGAGATTGCCGTCGACCTGCACACCGGTCGCGCGCAGCGCTTCCACTTCCTTCATAAAAGCGAACGGGTCGAGCACCACGCCGTTGCCGATCACGCCGCGGCAGCCGGGGCGCAGTACGCCACAGGGAATCAGTTGCAGGATGAATTTCTGGCCGTGAATGGTAACGGTATGTCCGGCGTTGTGGCCGCCGGAATAGCGGGCCACGACCTTGAAGCGCTCGGAGAGCACGTCAACGATTTTGCCCTTGCCCTCGTCGCCCCACTGCGCGCCGACGACCACCGCCGTCTTGCCTCTGTTCAAATTGCCACTCCGCTGGTTGGTAGAGCGGGCCTTGAGGCCCGCGTTACGGCGGTTTCAAGATCTGGCTTCCGCCGATGAGGTCGAGACCTCATCGGCTGAAGCGCATTCGTGGTTCTAACCTGCAACGCAAGCCTGAACGCCTGCTCTACCGAGTATCCGCACACAACTCGCCTTTGACTGGAAAGCAAGGACTGAATAAAGGGAAATTAAGTGAGACGGGCTGTGTAACTATTGATTCTACAGAAGGAACTCTAACAGGTGCAAACGCTGGACGTTGGCGCCATCGGCGGTCTTTTAGTTCTTACCGAGCGTAGGGAGATTAGCCATGTCGAGCTTTATCCAAGTTACGCCCTTCATGCATGTCCCCGACATCGACAGTGCCGTTGCCTTCTTTACCGACATACTGGGATTCAAGATTGGCTTTCGCCTCGAAGGCTACGCTTATGTCTATCGTGAGAGCGTAGGTTTTCGTATGTTGCAGAACCGCGGCCCGGATGGCGCACCGCCGGGCAATCGCCGCTTCGCTTACTACATCGACGTTCACGACGTTGATCAACTGTATGCGGAACTGAAGCCGAAGCTCGACACATTAGCGCCGCGCGATGTTCATGGGCCCGCTGACAAGCCGTATGGACAACGTGAACTGCTGGTACTTGCACCCGATGGCAACCTCATCGCATTCGGCCAGGCGATCACGAACGGTGCGAAGGAGATGACTTAAACTCTTATCAATGCCCGAACTTCCTGAGGTTGAAACCATAGCCCGCGGGCTCGACAAGCGCATTGCGGGCGACACGATCGAATCTGTCTGGCTTGGATCCAAGCCCGAGCCGCTGAAATCGCCCGCGTCGGCAATCGCCGCCGTCCTTGAGCACTCCCACATTGTGGGAGTGCGGCGGGTCGGCAAGCACATCGTTTTCGATTTGAAAACCTCCGGGCCCCGCGTCTCTAAAAGCACGAGACGTGGGGCACTCGTGACCTCCAAGACCCGGGACTACGCGCAGTGGATCGTGCACCTCGGCATGACGGGACAACTACTGATCGCTTCGCCGGAAACTGAGATGCTCAAGCACACCCACGCCGTACTCAAACTCGCTTCCGGACGGGAGTTGCGCTTCGTCGATCCGCGCCGTTTCGGACGCCTGGCGGTGGTGCGCATCGAATCACAGAATGGCACGGGCTTTGCCGCCCCTGGCGACGAACCGCTGGAATCGCAGATCGATCGCTTTGTAACGCTCTTCCGGCATCGCAAGACGCCGATCAAGAGCGCTCTTCTCAACCAGAAGCTGCTGAGTGGAGTGGGCAACATCTATGCCGATGAGTCGCTGTTTCGCGCCGGCGTGCGGCCGCGCCGGCGGGCTTCGTCGCTGACCAGCGACGAGCTAAAGAAGCTGCATCGCGGGTTGAAAGACGTTCTGCGCCAGGCGATCAAGCTGGGCGGTTCTTCCGTCAGCGATTACGTCGATGCCGAAGGCCGCGAAGGATTCTTCCAATTGAAACATAGGGTCTACGGTCGGGAAGGAAAGCCATGTTTGGTGTGCAGAACTCCCATCAAGCGGGTTATTATCGCTGGACGCAGCAGTCACTACTGTCCGCGTTGCCAAAAATAAATCACGTTCACGACGGAAGCACGGAAGACACGGAAATAGAGATAATCACATATTCAGTTCGCGGTCGTCAGTCCGCCGCCGTGAATGCAACGCTGGTAGCGGGACGGCAATGAGGAAGTCCGTGACTTCCGTGCTTCCGTGGTGAACCAATACGTCTTGAGGTCTTCATGAGCGTTTACTCGATTGCAGTCGATTTGGGTGGAACCAACCTGCGCATCGCCGCGGTCAGCGACGAAGGCAAACTGCTGGAGAAACTGACCACCGGGACCGAGGTCCGCAAGGGCCGGGATTTCGTCATTCGTGAAATGACGGACGCAATCCGGTCGCTGATGCTGAAGTACCGCACGGCGGGCGAGCTGGCGGGCATCGGCATTGGAGTGCCGGGATTCATCGACATCGAGACGGGCATCATCGCGCGCTCACCCAATCTTCCCGATTGGGCGAACTTTCCCGTGCGCGAGGAGATCCAGCGCATCCTCCAGACCACGGTCATTCTGGAGAACGACGCCAATGTCGCAGCCATGGGCGAGAAGTGGCTGGGCGCGGGCCGCAACTTCGACGATATGGCGATGTACACGCTCGGCACCGGCGTGGGTGGCGGCATCATCCTGGGCGGCCGCATCTTTCACGGCATGACCGGCATGGCGGGCGAATTGGGGCATTACACGGTCGAGCCGGACGGCCACCCATGCGGCTGCGGCAGTCACGGTTGTCTGGAGCAATATGCTTCGGCGACCGCGATCGTGCGCATGACCCATGAAGCTATCGATAGCGGCAACGCGCCCGATCTCTCCGATCTGGCACGCGGCAACGTCGAATTCACCTCGCGCAGCGTCTATCAGCTCGCGATTCAGAACCATCCCTCGGCGCAGAAAATCTATCAGCGCGTTGGGCGCGCGTTGGGCATTGCCGTGGGAGGCATGGTGAACGCCTTGAACCTGCCGATGTACGTGATCGGCGGCGGCGCTTCGAGTGCCTGGGACGCCTTCGCACCCAGCATGTTTGAGGAGTTGAAGATGCGCGCGCTCATCTATGGCCTTACGGCGCCAGACGTGAAGGGCGTGGGAAAGAAACACACCGTCGTGACGATTGCGCTGATGGGCGGCGACGCCGGTCTCTATGGCGCTGCTCGTATGCCGATACTGGCAGCGGCAGGGCAAACGGACTCTGTACGAAGCGCAGCTCGATCATAGCGGGGCATGGTGGATTTGCGCAGCGAAAGCCAGGCGGAAATTTACTGCTGCAACCGAAACCGCACGGCATCGGCGGAGTCGACCGTGACCGACGTGGGCTTCTGCGAAAACCAGTCGAGCGGAGTGACGATCAGGCGAAGGTTCGTGATCGCGGGACGGCGGGACGAGCGCCACTGACTTTCGTCCGCATCGAAATAACGCGACAGGTCAGCCTCGTCCCACGGATAAAACCATACGTAAGAATCGACGTTCGGCTCGACGACAAAATTCCGCAGCGAGCGGCTGCCATCGGCGCGCGTGATCTCCAATTGCAAACGCTCGGGTTTGCGCAGCTTCCACAGTAGGTTGTAGCGGACATTCAGGCGTAACCGCAGGAAATCGGCGCCGCCGGCGGGCCAATCCGGCGCGCCTAACTCGATGGCGGTGCTTGGCTGCTGGATGGGATAGCTCCGCGCCGGCAGCGCTAGCGGATAATCCTGGGTCGTGATTCTCGCGCTGCGAAGGTCGTCGCGCAAAAGTCCAACAACTCCGGACGCCAGCGGCTGGTCAGCGCGATAGTTGCGGAAAGTCCAAAACCACACATCGGGCGTGCGCGTGAAGTTGCTGACCTCGTCGATAGGCAGACTCAATGTCGGACTGGCGTACTCGCGCGGCGTCGCATCGCGAAAGAACATCCCAACCGGCGCATTCGCGCGCCGCATGCCAGCGATATCAACTTGCGAAAGGTAAGGGCCGTTCGCCAGGAACGACTGCTCAACAGCGCCGGCCACGTCGCGATGCGCCGCCACCGCGAACATGTACTGATAGGGATAGATCAGGACGGAATCGCGCTCGCCGCTGTGCTGCTGAAGGTAATTCGCAATCGTTTGCAGGGTGTTGGCGAATTCATTTGGAAAGCAGGCATGGCTGACATCGCGATAGCCATCGGGACAGGTGGTTGCGGGATGCACTGTGCTGCGCAAGCCGGAAGCGAAGGCTGGCCGGCTGGAATTCAGGCAATGGGTGGACAAACAGCAGAGAAGCGGCAACCGTGCCGATGGCCGCTGCGGCTGAGGCCACTCGCGAACGAAAAGAGAAAAGTATGACGCCGGAAAAGAACGCCATCGGATACACGCCGGCGATGATGTGAGGAAAGTCGGAGCGCACCAGGCCGCTTTGCATCGAGAGCAGGGCAAAGACGAAGGCGCTCAGCAGAAATCCCGTGCGGGCGGCTATCACTGTGGAACGATTCGCGGGCACGAACAGCCGCAGTAGAAACAGCGCCGCGCCAACCGCTAGCGGCGCCAGCAAGTGCACCGCACCGTCTTCGGACATGGCTGCCGGTTCGTTCCAGCGATGCACGGAAACGAGCGCGAGCGAAGTGCGCCAGAAGTGAAAATCGAGTACGCCGCCGTTGACGATGTTGATGAAGCTGACGAGAACAATGGCAGAGGCCGCGAATGCAGCGACCGCGATCACCGCCAGCCGCAGCTTGTGCGTTTCCCGGCGATGCTCAAACGCTACCCCGCCGAGTGCCAGGAACCATGCGGCGATTCCGTACACCCCGGTGTCGGCGGAATAGTAGAACGCAAACGCGATTGCGACCGCGCTGCCGCAGGCAAATGGAACCGGCTTTACTCGGTCCTCGCGTACCGCATACCAACCGCGCAGAAAGGCCGCGAACAGAAGAATCCCTAATGCGGTGCGTCCGTCCCAGGACGTCCAGAAAACACATAACACGAGCAGCAGAACAGCGCGCTTCCACGCCGGTTGTTCGGGCAGGAGAAGCCGCAGGGCACAGTAGCTGAACAGAATCGCGCACCACAGCAACAGCGTGCGATAGCTGGTGTAAATGGAGCCGAGCGAGAGACCGGCGAGCCGCGGCGGAGCTGCCATGAGCCAATGCGCCAGCGGCCCGTAAAGAAAAACGACATCCTTGGCGAAATAGATACCGTGCGTCACCTTGTAAACCGCGTCGAGCACCCAATGGTCGTCGAAGGTGCCCGGGTGCTGGATGACGACCAGCGTCTGTGGCGAGAGCCACGCCAGCGGCAGCGACGCGATGACGAGAAGCAATACTGCGACAACATCCCAATGACGCGCGAGCCGCGCAAGCCTCTGGCGCTTTTCTGGCGCGCGCGGCGACGGGCGCGGCTGGGTCATCACTGCTTCAACATCGGCCATTAGCGGCAATTCTAACGCAGAGTTAGTAGCTCGCAGCCGTCTGATATGGGAGCCGATCTTGCCTATGGTAGATTGGAACGCGGAGACCGGAGCGAGCTTGGCAGGCAGAACAGTCGTCATTACAGGAGGCGCAGGATTCATCGGCGTGAATGCCGCGGAAAGCTTCATTCGCGACGGCTGGCACGTCATCCTCTTCGATAATCTCTGGCGCAAAGGCACCGACCTGAACCTGCGCTATCTGCGGCAGAAGTATCCCGCAGACTGCGAATTTGTTCTGGGCGACATTCGTTACGACTATTTTTCGCTATTGCGCACGGTGGGACGCGCCGAACTGGTGCTTCACCTGGCCGCGCAAGTTGCGGTGACCACCTCGATCGTTCGGCCGATCGAAGACTTCGAGATTAACGCGCGCGGCAGCTTCAACGTGCTGGAGGCGGTGCGCGAATCGGGCAACAAGCCGCTGGTCATCTACTCATCAACCAATAAAGTTTACGGCGGAATGCCGGACGTGATCTGCGTAAAGGAAGCGACGCGCTATCGCTTTCGCGACTTTCCCGATGGCATTTCGGAAGAGCAGCCGCTCGATTTTCATTCCCCCTACGGTTGCAGCAAAGGCGCCGCCGACCAGTACGTTCATGATTACGGGAGAATTTACGGCATTCCGACCGTGGTGTTTCGGCAGTCGTGCATTTATGGGCAGCGCCAGTTTGGAGTCGAGGACCAGGGTTGGGTCGCGTGGTTTTCCATCGCGGCGCTGCTGAATCGGCCGATTACCGTTTATGGTGACGGGCTGCAGGTTCGCGATCTGCTGCATGTGGACGATCTAGTTGCGGCCTACAAGTCGGCGGTCAACAATCCTTCGCGGTCGGCCGGACAAATCTTCAACATGGGCGGAGGGCCGACGCGCACGCTTTCGCTGGTTGAGTTGCTCGCGTTTCTGGAAAAGCGAATGAGCAAGAAGATTCCGGTCAGCTACGCCGAGCCGCGCGCCGGCGATCAGCCGGTGTTCGTGGCAGACATCCGCAAAGCCGAGCGCGAATTGAATTGGCGGCCCGCGGTCGATCCGCTGCCGGGAATCGATAGGCTGCTCGATTGGATCAGCGAAAATCGCGCCGACGTGGAGCGCGTGGTCGCGACCTTCGGGTAGAGCGGGCCTTCAGGCCCGCGTCGCTGCTGACGCTTGAGCTGGAGTCGGCTTAGCCGACGATAGAGATGTACCGCCGGCTGAAGCCGGCTCCGCAATAGAGAAGGGCGCGCTGACGCGACGCTGAAGCGTCGCTCTACCCCATGCCAAAATCCTACGTCATTATCCCTGCCTACAACGAAGGGCCGAACCTGGGGTCGGTGCTGGAGCAGTTACGGCAACTGTCGTCGTCCATGCCGCTCGCGGTGATCGTTGTCAATGACGGCAGCCGTGACAACACTCTGCAAGAAGCGGAACGCTTTCGCGACAAGCTCGATCTACAGATCGTCACCCATCCGGTTAACCTCGGCGTGCCGATGACCTTCTATGACGGCTTGGTTGCCGCGGCAGCCCGGGCCGACGGAAATGACTGCATCTTCATCATCGAGGGCGACGGCACCAGCGATTTGAAGGTCATGCCCGAGATGGCGCGGCGGGTTCACAACGGAGACGATGTGGTGGTGGCCTCGCGCTACATCACCGGCGGCGGTTATCTGAATTTTCCCTGGCAGCGCACCTGGGGCAGCTATGTGGTCAACTTCGTGGTGTCCGTCTTCTTCCATGTGCGTGGTATCACCGACTACACCATCTTCTATCGGGCTTATCGCGGCGAGGCGGTACAGCGCGCCTTGCAGCACTACGGCCCGGGCTTCGTCACCACGAAATCCTTCGCCGCCAACCTGGAAGTCCTCATGCGCGTACGGCCATTCAGCAGCCGCTTCAGCGAGGTGCCGTTGCTCTACGATTACGGCCTGAAGAAGAGCCAAAGTAAGATGAATCCGTTCAAGACGCTGCGTGAATATCAAGAGCTGATCGTCAAACGGCTGCTGGGGAAGCTTTGAGTGGTGCCGCTCTTCGCTCTTCGCCATTCGCTCTTCGCCAGAGGCACGCGTATGTTCTTGGCAGTGCGTACCGCTGCTATTCGCCTTTCGCCTGAAGCACGCTCCACTCGATCGATCTGGCGAAAAGCGAATAGCGAAGAGCGAAAGGCGACCAGCGACTACCGCGCCGCGCTGCGCTCCAGCAAGACCGCCGTTCCATCCTGATAGTCGATTTTCCATCCGGGGTTGTGCATCAGCAGATACGCGACCGGGCTCTCCTGCTTGTACAGCACGTAACGGATGTTGTACTTGTCCAGGATCTCCAGCGTGTTCTTGCCACCCATGGCGTCGAGATAGTCGGCAAAGACGCCGTTGTACTCGAAGATATCGATGCGCGAGTCGATGAATACCGGGATGTGGCGCGCATTCCAGATCAGATAGCCTCCCCACAGGCAATCGTTGAAAACGCGTCCTTCAAAGTGAAACTGCTGCAGGTAGCTCAGGGCCTTTACCGGATAGTTGCGGACGGTGTCGCGCCAAAGGTATTCACGTCGCGGAAAACGCAAGATGCACCCGAGAACAATGGCGATCACGAGCGCGGCGTTCAAGCCGATCTTGTCGATTTCAGGGCGGTAGGGCGCGAGAAAATCAAGCTCCTTGGCCAGCATCGGCGTCACCACAATCGCGGCCAGAAACAAGAACCTGCTATAGGTCACGGCCGCATAGAAACCGAGAAGCGTGAACCCAAGCTCATGCAGTTGCCAGCGCCGCTTGCGCACCAGCGCGAGAACAATGGTCGCGGCGAGCATTCCAAACAAAATCTTGCCGCGCACTCCATGAAAGTCGAGGCTCATCCACTCGTCGACGTGATTTACGTTGAGCCTCTGCTGGAACGCGAAATTGAAGGGATAGAACACCAGGTGATAGGTGTAAGGATTCACGAACAATCCGGCGACGCTCAGGCTGCCCACCAGCACCAGCTTGCGAATCTGAGGCGGCGTCCAGCGCGTAGCCTGCAACCTGCCCCAGACTCCTTCCACCAGTCCGGAGGCGAAGAAGATGCCGAACAGCGCCATGCCGATCAACCATGACCCGTGCAAATTCGCCCACAGCACAAACAGCGGCGGCAGCAGCCAGCTCAGGTCTTTGCCGCGCTTGAATAGCGCAAAGATGAAGAGCTCCGCCACCAGGCACATCCAGCCGGCGAGTAGCGTCCGCGGACCGAAAGAGACCGTGGCCAGCCACACCGCCAGCCAGGAAGCGCAGAACGCCGCTTTGACATTTCTCGACTCGATGTAGGCGAGGGCGAAGACGCCCATCAGGATCAGCTCCACTTCCCCCAGCATCACCAGATAAATGCCGCGAATGCCGAACCATTGCCAGGCAAAGTAATAGGGCAGCTCGCCCAGCCAGGATTCGTTGATCCAGCGTGCGCCCTGAGCGGTGAAGGAATAGAGATCGCGATGCACCACCGAATGCGTCTGCACGAAGATCTCGGCATTGCGCAGGTGCCACCAGATGTCAGGGTCGGCGATGCTGTTGCTATCGAAAACAAAGATGGAAGTCCCGATAGTCAGCGCAAGCAGCACGGGGAAGGAGAACACTTTTTTCCACAACCTGGTTCGCGCGCTGGAGACGGCGACAGGAAAAGTTAATGGCCGAGCTTCGAGCCTTGCGGTCGCGGAGAGTTCGGTGTTCACAATCAGGCTATCGGCGCTGAATTCAAGGGGCTGGAATAGGCTGCAGGGTCCCGATTCGATTTCCGTGCCTTCCAATCCATTCTGAAATCGTGCCGAATGGGGAGCGACAGCGCCCATCTTTTGGCAAGCCAATGTTGGATCGGCAGGCTGTCGCCGATAGCATTGGTTAGGAGAGTTGCACGCCGGATGGCAGATCGCACGTGGCTATCGCGAGCAGCAGTCGAGGATGCCAGCGGATCGAGCCTGGTCGAGACCGCATTGGTGATGCCAGTGCTCGTGCTCATGCTCTGCTTCGCCATCGACATCGGCTACTTCTTCATCGTGTCCGCCAACTTGGTGTCGTCTGCTCGCAGTGGAGTTCTTTACTCGGGGCAGGGATTCGTTTCTCCGGCGCAGCAACAATTGCCATCGGCGGGTACTTCGGGTTCGCTCAGCGATACCGCCGGCGTAGCCGGACTGGTGGGGGGCGATCTTTCGGGCCTCGCCAGTATGACAACCGAGACCACTGTGGAGGTTTGCTCCAAGAAGATCGGAGTTACCCAGACTTCGAACGGTTATGTCACGAATTGCAGCACCTACCCGTCCGGTTCGCTCAGCTTTACTCCCGACCAGGACCCGGAGTCCAACAACGGCATGCTGACCCAGCGCGTGGATGTGGTGTACACCGTCAATCCGCCTATTCCCATCAACTTTTTCACGTTCACCATGCCGGGCCTGACGCTGCACTGGCAGGCGGAGATGCGGGCGGTGGATTGATGAAGCGAGCGAGCTATCTCCGTTTCCGGTTGCGCCGAATCCCGCCGCTCATTGCGAACGACGAGACCGGAAGCATGTTGCTGGAGTTTTCGCTTTCGATGTGGATGTTGGTGCTGATGACGTTTCTGATCTTTGAGTTCTGCATGACGGTCTACACCTACAGCGTTCTGGGCAATGCCGCGCGCGAGGGGATACGCTACGCCGTCGTGCATGGCACCGACAGCGGCCTCTGTAGCGGCCCCAGCAGCGGATGCGGCGACAGCAACGGCAGTAATGTGACTGCCGTGGTGAACGGCTATGCCGGGGTCTGCTTTCACGATATCAGCGGGATGACCATCACTCCATCCTGGCCGGATGGCACGTCGACGCCTTCCAGCCGCGTGGTTATCACAATTACATATCCGTACGTCCCTTACCTGGATCTGCCGGGCTTCAATGCGCCAACCATGCAGGTGACCGCGGAAGGGCGAATCGTTTTCTGACGAGGCAGTTTTATGGCTGACAGAGCAAAGAATCGATCGCGCGTGCAACGAGGCCGGCATGAAGCCGGGCAGGCGAGCATCTTCGTGGTCCTGATGTTGAGCTTGTTCCTGCTGGCGGTGTTGGCCTTCGCCGTGGACTACACCAACATCTGGTTTCAGCGGCAGCAGGCGCAAACGGCGGCCGATGCCGCCTGCCAGGCGGGTGCGATGGACGTCTATCAGTCGGTAAGCGGAGCCGCCATGCCGAACATGGGGTTCGCCGTCGGAACTGCCGGCGATTGCAACGCCTACGGCTCCCCTGGTCCAATCATGTGCTGGTATGCCGCCAAGAATGGCTTCAACGGCTACACCGGCGGAGCGGCGGACGTTTCGTGGACATTTCCCGGCTCGGTGTCCGGAGTGACCTCGCCCCCATCATCCTCCGTTCCATACCCCTTCATGCAAGTGAACGTTTCGCTGCCGGTGAAGACCTATTTCAGCACTCTGCTGACCGGCAATCCGACGCAGCAGGTGTCGGCGGTCTCGACTTGCGGGCTGACCCAGATGATGGAAGGCGGCGCCATCATGGTGCTGAATCCCACCATCTCCGGGGCGCTGTCCTACAGTGGCGGAGCTTCCCTGACCATCGTGGGGGGACCGCCGCGCAGCATTGTCGTCAACTCCAGCAGCGCAACCGCTGTCTCTTGCGGTTCCAGCGGTGTGATTGATACCAGCAAAGGTGGCCCGAACCTCACCGGTTCCGACGTTGGCACCTACGGTGGCCCGCATGTCGCTCCGGGCAGCTCAACCGGATGCTATGGCACCAACGGCAATACCGGCGAGGCGGCAGGATTCAACGGCGGCACGAGCGGCCACTGGGATTGGCCAGCCACGCCCGTTCCGGATCCTTTCGCGAGTGTGCCGGGTGCGAGCGGAATGAAGACCGTGACGCCAGCCACAAAACGCACGAGCAGCAACGGCACCACTTTATATAACCTGGCCGCGCCGGAGATGGACGGGTGTCCCGACACCGCTCCCACCAACTACGGTAGCTACAACGACAGCACCTACTGGACCTGCAATCTGGCCCAATACGGAAGCAAGTCGTGGTACTGCCGCGGCTGCAAAGAGTACGGCCCGGGATACTACCCCAACGGCATCTCCGAAAATGGCAGCGACGTGATCACCTTTCTGCCGGGCGTTTACTACATGGACGGCGACCTGGCAATCGGGGGTAGCGACAGCATCCGCATGGCGAAAGCCTGTGCGAACTCGCAGGGCGTGGTGAATACCAACGCGAGCACCGGCAATTGCAGTCCCCTGACCCAGACAGCCGGAGCCAACGGCGGGGGCGGAGGTGGTCCGTGGACCTGGCACCAGACCGATGGGGTGATGTTCTATTTTCACGGCTCGGCCAAGCCGGTCATCAGCGGAGCCTCGGGAGCGCCGGCGTTTCCTCGCGTGGACAAAGTTCCGGTCGCGGATTTGACCTGCGACGGCAGCACGCCGCCGGCCTATCTCAACCTGGCCAGCTCGCTCAATACCAACATCATGCTCGCGCAGTGCACATCCAAGGGCAGCTACTACGATACGGCGGGAGATACGACCGATTCTTCGGGCAGCATTCGCGGGCTGTTGATGTTCATGGACCACGCCGATACCGCCTCCCCGCAGCTGCAGGGCTCGGGCACGCTGGCCTACACGGGGACGCTGTACTTCCACTCCAGCAGCTATTCGACGATCTTCCAGATTCCGGGAGGAACGACCAGCGGCACGATGATCTGGGGCAGCGTGGTGACGGACCAGATGCAGCTTACCGGCAGCGGCGCGCTGACCATGGGATTGAACGGCGCGCCCACAACGCCGGTGCTGAAGGTGTCATTGCTGAAGTGAGGGGTAGAGCGGCGCTTCATTCAGCGCTGCGTCAACGCACCCGAAACGAGAAGTGGGATGATGCCGTCGCTTCGCGACGGCATCATCCCACCGACCTTCTTAGCGAACTGTGACGCGGGCCTGAAGGCCCGCTCTACCAGCTACATGATCGCTGTCGGGGGCGCCGGCTCGTCGGGGCTGCCCGCGTTGGCCAGCGGCACGCGAATCATCACGATCGCCAGAATCACCAGCACAATAAAACCTGACACGACGTTGGGATGCTGGAAGATGACCGGCAGCGGCCACTGCTTGTACTTGAAGACAGCGATCACAATTCCCATCAACGCTTCGCCGGCGATAAATCCCGACGCCGTGAGCACGCCGGCATTTTCGACGCGGGCCTTCTGCGCGTCGTTGAAGTCCCTGCTGTCGCGAATCTTGTCGGTGATCCAGCGAATCATGCCGCCGATGAAGATGGCGAACGTGGTCTCTAGCGGAAGATACATACCAACGGCGAACAGCATGGGGCTCTTGACCTCAATCATGATCAAGGCGAAGCCCATGAGGATGCCGACGACGATGAGCGGCCACGCCATCTCTCCGCCGACGATGCCCTTAGCCAGCATCGCCATCAGTCCAGCCTGGGGCGCGGGAAGCTGACGATCGCCGAAACCAATTCCGCCGCTGTTCAAGTTGGCCTGGTTCAGCAGCAAGAGCACGGGAAGCAGCGCGAAGCTGGCTACGGTGACGCCCATGAAGTCGCCGATTTGCATCTTGGCGGGCGTGCC
This sequence comes from uncultured Acidobacteriaceae bacterium, assembly GCA_963713465.1. Taxonomy (GTDB): domain Bacteria; phylum Acidobacteriota; class Terriglobia; order Terriglobales; family Acidobacteriaceae; genus Bog-257. The sequence continues at coordinate 115,819 of CAVQLZ010000009.1, read as the reverse complement.
GCCAAGTATGTGTCCGACTTTCAGGTCTTGCAACATCTCGCCCGCCACGGCGGACGAGATGCAAACAACGGCGGCGACGCCCAGCACGGCGGCTACGCCATGCATCCCGCTAACGCCCATCAGCACCATGAGGATGGCGGCAATCACCAGCGCGGCGAGCGTTAGTCCGGAAATCGGATTGTTGGAGGAGCCGATCAGCCCTACCAGGTTTCCCGACACCGCTGCAAAGAAGAAGCCGACGATGATCATCACAATCGCGGCTACGATACCCGGTACCCAAGCCGCGGCATAGCTCTTGTAGAGGAACACCATGCTGATTAGCACGACGAACATGCCGGCAAACACAAACTTGGCGTTCAGGTCGCGTTCGGTGCGAGCGGTGCTGGCATGTGCGGCGGCCGACTTCTTCAGGTCGGAGACGGCGCGCGCCATGCCGGATCCCAGGCTCTTACGCATGCGAAAGAGGGTGTAGCAGGCGCCGACCAGCATGCCGCCGACGGCGATCGGACGGACGATGAAGCTCCACACCGCGCCCGCCTGATCGGCCCAGAACGTATTGTCAGGAGTCATGACGTGGCCTGCGGGCGCGAATTGCGCGACGAAGTTCGGACCGCCGAGGAACAGAATGAGCGGTACCAGGAGGCCCCAGGCGATCACACCGCCGGCAAAGTTCAGCGACGCCAGGCGCGGCCCGATGATATAGCCCACACCGAGGTATGCGGGGCTGATCGCAGGCGCCGACCACGTGGTCGCCGCGCCAGCGGCCAGTTTCGGAGCCGTGCTCGAGCGCCCCATGCGCACGAAGCTTCGGCCGAGCTGGCCAACATTTACCAGAAAATCGCGGCTGGGGCTGAAAAGGCTGAACTGGCCCAGCAGATAGATCAATCCGCCGAATCCCATGTTGGAGAACAGAATCTTCGCGGCGCGGCTGCCTTGTTGTCCGGCCTTGTGGATTTCAGAAGCTGCAACGGATTCAGGGAAGGGAAGCTCAGGGTCTTCGACCATCACGCGGCGTAGCAACGTGACAAAGAGAATGCCCAGCGCACCGCCCACCAGCATCAGGATTGACGATTTCAGGTACGCATGTTGAAAATCGAAGACCGGCCACGCACCCGAAATGACGAAGGCCGGAATGGTGAAGATTGCGCCGGCGGCTACCGACTCACCGATGGAGCCGACGGTCCGGGTGATGTTCTCTTCCAGCAACGAGCCGCGCATCACGCGCAGCACCGCCATGCCGATGACGGCTGCGGGATAGGTGGCGGCGATGGTCATGCCCGCGCGCAGGCCCAAGTACGCGTTGGCAGCGCCGAGAACGACCGTGAGCACCAGGCCGAGCAGCACCGCGCGCAGAGTGAACTCCGGCATGGTTGTGTCATCGGGAACGTAGGAGCGAAACTTCCTGGGTGGGGCTGAAATGGTTGTACTCATCGACCGGAGACCTCGCGCGGCTTAGAGATTATAGCGACCGCGCAACTTAGCACGCCAGCGGCAGCGGGCACAAGTACCGGCCGCCGGAGTCGGCTACAATGTTGAACTGCCAGAGGAGATTGCCGTGGACTACCTGCTCAAAACCGAGCCGTCGGAATATTCCTTTGCGGATCTCGAACGCGATAAGCAGACGATTTGGGACGGCGTCTCGAATCCGGTCGCGCTCAAGCATCTGCGCGAGATGAAGCCGGGCGACCGGCTGGTCGTCTATCACACTGGCGACGAGAAGAGCGCCGTCGGCACGGCATCGGTGGTCTCGGTTGACCCTTCCGATCCCAAGAACCCCGAAGTGAAGATCGAGTCCGGCAAGGCAATTGCGAAACCTGTGGCGCTGGCCGAGATCAAAGCCAATTCCTTGTTTGCAGACTCGCCGCTGGTGCGCCAGGGAAGGCTGTCGGTTGTGCCGCTCACGTCCGCGCAGTACAAGTTCCTGGCGGGATAGTAGGGTTTCCGTTGAGCAGTTGAATCGCATATTCTTTCCCCGCATCCATCTCGGCACTATCCACCAGCCACTATTCACTGGCCACTGCGTTATATTGGTCAGTGGTTCCGTGAACTCCCTCCGCCGTTACTGCCATCGACTTCTGCCGGCCCTGCTCGTGCTCGCGCTCACCCCCGCGTGCAATCGCAAAACCCTCGCCCATCACGAGTACATGTACGTCTCGACGGTCGAGACCAGCCTGCGCGATCGCGTCGCCACGCTTTACAACAAGGTTGGCACGGTGCACAACGGCGATCGCGTGGAGGTGCTGGAAAAGCAACGGCGCTTCCTGAGAGTTCGCACCGACGCCGGCCAGGAGGGATGGATCGAGGAGCGCAGTCTGGTTCCGCAGGATATCTACGATCAGTTTCAAAAACTTGCTGCCGATAACGCGAACACTCCGGTGCAGGCCCGCGGTGCCACCCGCGCCGAACTCAACATGCACCTGACCCCATCGCGTGAGGCCGAGCACCTCTACCAGCTCAAGGACGGCGACAAGGTCGAGATCCTCCGCCGCGCCACGGCTGAGAAGAATGCGCCGAAGGCGCCGAAGCCTGCTGCCGTCGCGCAGGCCAAACCGGGCACGAAGCAGAAGACGAAAGCCACCGCAAGCTCAGTCGCCAGAGCCGCGGCCAAGCCTGATTCAACGGCTGCTGCGTCGGTGAACCCTGCTGCCGCCGCTGTTCATCCGGCCGACGAGCCGCCCGCGCCCAAGCCCATCATGGAAGACTGGTACCTGGTGCGCGACGCGTCCGGGCACGCCGGCTGGGTGCTGCTGCGCATGATCGACCTCGACATCCCGCTCGACATCGCGCAGTACGCCGAGGGCCAGCGCATCATCGGCTATTTCGTGCTGAACACCGTGGAAGAGGACGGCAAGCCGCAAGCACAGTACCTGGTGCTGCTCAACGAGCCCAAAGACGGCCTTGTTTACGACTACAACCAAATTCGCGTTTTCACCCGCAACCGTCCCCGTCACCGGTACGAGACGGCCTATCGCGAGCGAAACCTCGAGGGCTACCTGCCGGTGAAGGTCGGACATCAGGACTTCGGCAAGGAAGGCGACCTGCCTACCTTCACCATCCGCAAGATGGAAGTCGACGGCAAAATCGTCGAAATGACATATAAGCTGAACGGCCCCATCGTGCGGCGCGTGCTCACGCCGGAAGAAGAGGCGCAAGAGAAAGCGAACCATCAGGCAGCGCTCGCAGCCCGCATGAAGGAGCTCGCGGCGCGCCGCGCGCACAATCCGAACCAGACGCCCACGCACAAGCACCACAAACAGCAAGAGTGAGGCTGCAACCGGCCTTTACAATAGGGCAATGGCAAAGAGTGCGCGCTACACGCCGGAGCACGCCGAGTCCGGCCTGGACGCCAAGTTTCCCGAGATCGAAACCTGGCCCAACCAGTTCCCCAATTACGAGATCGTCATCGACGTTCCGGAATTCACCTCCGTATGCCCCAAAACCGGCCTGCCCGATTTTGGCACTTTGTGGATCCGCTATATGCCCGACAAGGACTGCCTGGAGCTGAAGTCGCTGAAAGAGTATCTGATCTGCTATCGCAACCTCGGCATCTTTCAGGAGAACGTGGTCAATCGCGTGCTAGAGGACGTGGTGCGCGCCGCCCGTCCCAAGTGGGCGGAAGTGAAGGGCGAATTCCGCCCGCGCGGCGGCCTCGGGACGGTGGTGATCGCGCGCTATCCACGACCGAAAAAGTAAAGGCAGGTTACGCATCGTTGGTCGCGGGGCGCGACTCGCCGTCAACTCCGCAATCTCATGAGACCTGTTGCAGGAACGATCGGTCTTCAATCAGAATGCAGCCCGAATGATCGGCGAAGGCGACGTTCTCCTTTGCGGCCGGGTCGCTCATCAGGCCCTCGCGATATTTTTCGTACGCCGCCAGGCTTGGGGAAATTGATCAGCGCGAGTGCGATGTTGGTTGCTCCTGCTAGTTTCGTGGGCAGGAAATAACCGACTAGATCTCCGCCGCAGCGGCGAATGGGCTCGGGCCAATTGCGAGCGTACTGCTCAAAGTCGCCGTGCTTTTGAATGTCGATGGTATAACGGATGCATAGCGTGATCATAATTTCTCCTTGTTTTGTAGCAGGGCACGTCTTCAGACGTGAACAACGCGGCACATCGCCAGCTTCTAACAAGGCGGGACATCGAACAGCTTGGTCAACTGCTCGCGGCCGGTGATGGTCAGGTGGACGGCGCGGCTGCCGCGGTCGGGCGTGATCCAGCGAAACTCAAACAGCTTGCCGCAGATGGCTGCGCCCACCGCGCCGGCCAGATGGTCACGACGCTCCGTCCAGTCGCGGCAGCGGCGGGCAAAGCTTCGGCGCGAGCGGCGCAGTGCAATCGCGTCGATCTGCCAATCGTTCAGAAGAACTGCGCCCCGATCGGTCAGCTCGTAGTCATGCTCGCCGCGCGCAACGATCATGCCCTTGTGCTCCAGGGCGGCCGCCAAGGCGACGCCGAGCTCTCCGGCAAGATGGTCATAGCAGGTGCGGGCATAGCAAAGCGCCCGGTCCGCGCCGCTGGGACGGTACTTGCCGACGGTCGAGATCACTCCCAGCGCCTCCACCGCGTGCGCCACCTCGGGAGTGGCAATGCAGTAGTAACGATGCCGCCCACGCTGTCGCGCGGTGAGGAAGCCTCCGTCAACCAGTTGCCCCAGGTGCATGCTGGCCGACTGCGCCGAAACTCTCGCGATGCGGGCCAATTCGCCGGCAGGCAGCGAGCCGCCGTCCAGCAATGCCGTCAGCATCGCCGCCCGGCCTGGGTCGGCAATCAGCGCGGCGGTCGACGCCAGGGGATATCTCGCATTCATTGCTAAAGCATAAACGCAGGCGTCCGCGCATGTTTCATTCTTGCTTGAAATGTCGATGCAGAATGCTGAGGCATTATCCAAATCAACCCAGAAACTCTCGTTTGCTTCTAAGATAGAGACATGGTTTTCCGTTGGGCCTTCTTTTCTGTTCTGATCGTGAGCGCGATATCTCTGCCACAAAATGCTTTGGCGGATGCGTCTGCCTTCGACCTGCCCGGTCCGCGGGTGGAAGTGCGCGTCAGCCGTGGCGGCAAGGAACTGCCGGTGGCCGACGTCCCCAATCTGCAGGTGGGGGATCGGCTGTGGGTGCATCCGGCATTTCCCGACACGCAGAGTGCGCACTATCTGCTGATCGTGGCATTTTTGCGCGGCACCACGAACCCTCCGCCGGAAAACTGGTTTACCAAGATTGAGTGCTGGAACAAGCATGTGCAGCAGGAAGGTATCGTGGTCACCGTGCCCAAAGGCGCCGAGCAGGCGCTGATTTTCCTGGCTCCCGAAACCGGCGGCGACTTCGGCACCTTGCGCTCGAATGTGCGCGGCCGGCCGGGGGCGTTTGTGCGCGCCTCGCAGGACCTGGTTCGCGCCAGCCTTGACCGCTCGCGCCTGGATGTTTATCTCGCAGCCGTGAAGCAGGCTTCGGCTGACGATCCCGACCAGCTAAAGCAGGAAACGACGCTGCTGGCGCGGAGCCTGAGCATCAAGCTGGACGGCGATTGCTTCAAGAAGCCCGTCGACGAGCAGGCCTCCTGCCTGACGCAAAACTCCAGCAACCTGGTCCTCGATGACCCGCACAGCCAGTCGATGGTGGCCGAGCTGACGACGGGCGCAACCGTCGACCTCATCGGCCAGATCAGCAGTACGCCGTGGGCAGGCGCCGGTTATTACAGCCCGTACGTGGGCGCGGTGGTTGACGTGGCGCACTTGCTCACGTCGTTCCACACTGCCGACTACCAATACATCCCTGCGCTCGCGGTGCCGAAAACCGATCAGCTCAATCTGCTGCTGAACGCGGCGCCGTCATTTGAAAAGCCGAAGTCTGTCATCGTGATTGCCTTGCCCGCGGTTGAGCCGGTGCAGCTTCCGCCGCTGCGCGACGTTGATGCCAAGGGCGTCTACTGCGCCACGAATCCGTCGGTGGTGCTGCCTGCCGACGGGGCTCCGCTGGTGTTCTCCACAAATCTGGGACACGATTGGGTGCTGCACCTGTGGAGCAAGTCCGGCAGCTCCATGGATATTCCCGTCAAGCCCGATGCCGCGCGCGGAGGCTTCGTCATCGACCATCGCTCACTCGACAAATTGAGCGGCAATGGCGATAAACCTGAAGTGCAGTTGTCGAAGTTGCCTGCGGAAGTGAGTGGAACGCTTAGCGGCAAGTGGGGATTCGACGCGTTCGCAGGGCCAACGTTTCATCTGCGCACGGCGCAGGCGGCGACATGGACACTAGCCTCCGCCGACCAGAGTGCGCTCATTGTCGGCCGCGAGGACGCGGTGCATTTCAAGTCAGACGCGGCGGTCTGCGTGGATACGGTGAGCGTGACCGACCAGAAGGACAAGCCGATCAAGACGACCCACAAAATTACCGAGCCGGGCGAGTTGCAGGTCACGGTGGCGTTGAAGGATGCCGCGCCGGGGCCGCTCACGATGGCGATCAAGCAATTTGGATCGCCCATTCCCGAGAAGGTGACGCTGCATTCGTATGCTGAAGCCGGCCATCTCGACAGCTTCACCATCGATGCCGGCGATCATCAGGGCGTGCTGAAAGGCACGCGGCTCGACGAGGTTGCCGGCCTCGACCTCGACGGAATGCATTTCGAGCCGGCCGGACTTACTCGTGCTGGGAGCGCGGACCAGTTGCAGATGTCTGCGCCCGCCTCTGCCGAGGTCAACGCGCTGCATGTGGGGGCTTCGCAAACTGCGCGCGTGACGCTGAAAGATGGCCGGGCGATGAATCTGGCCGCAAGCGTGCAGGCACCGCGGCCCAAGGTCACGCTCATCAGCAAGAGCATTGTGCCGGCAAGCTCGACCACCACCTCGCCCATCCAGTTGGCCAGCCAGGACGAGCTTCCCGTAGACGCGCGGCTGGCGTTTTCCCTGAAGACGCAGTTTCCGCAGAGCTTTCCGCATGACGAGAAGATCGAGGTCGCAACCCAGGACGATTCTGTGCATGTGATGCTGAGCGTCAGCGACGGCGGCCTGCTGTTGCAGGATTCGCAGACGGTGCTGGCGACGCTCGATCCGCACAAGGACCTCGGGCCATCGGCGTTCGGGCCGCTGCGCTTTCGTCCGGTTGCGGCGGATGGCGAGAAGGGCGACTGGCAGCCGCTGGTTACGCTGGTCAGGCTGCCGACCGTGCAGCAGCTTCGTTGTCCCGATGCGGCCGATCAGCAATGCACGTTGCAGGGGTCGGGGTTGTACTTGCTCGACGCTGTCTCCAACGATCCGCAGTTTCAGCAGAGCACTCCGGTTCCCGACGGCTTTGCCGGCTCGGAATTGAATGTGCCGCATCCCAACGGCCAGGACCTATACGTCAGATTGCGCGACGATCCCTCAGCCGTGAACCGGCTGGAGATGCCGGTCTCGCCACCGCAACCATAGACGCAATCGCTCGCTGACAGCATGGCGTTCAAGCCGACAGCCGCTTCGAGTAAACTCTATTCGGGGAGGAGATTCGTTTGCCAAGCTCCATGTGGACGACGTTCTGGCGAAAGGGCAGAAAGCTTAAGCGCGTACTTTCGGCTCAGAACGACGGAGCGAATCGCGGGGGAACTGAGGCCGCCCGCAAATGTCCGCCGGCTTCTCTCGGTTGTACAGTCGCTGTCGGGCATAGTCACCTGATCGCACTGGTGGACGCGCAAAAAGCGCGAATTCAGCAAGGCCAGGAATTGACCACTCATCTGCACACGATTCTGTTGCAGGATGAGGAACTTCAACCTAACGTAATTCTTGATGACCGCCGTACGACCCTCAGCCCGGCTCTCCGGCGGCGCCTGGACAACGAGCTGGCAGCGCTTACCGAGACGCCGCCATTCCTCTGTGCCTCCATCGGCGGCAATGAGCATTTTCTGGTTGGCCTGACAGAGCATCCCCAACCCTACGATTTCAGCCTACCCGGCCGTCCCGACCTTGCGGTGCGATCTGGAGTTCAGATCATCGCGCCCAGCCTGATGCGCAAGACACTCGAGCGCTCGATGGCAGATACTACCCTATCGCTGGCGATTATGACCGCCCTCCGCGAAGCAACCGACATACCGATCGTGTTCCTGCAGTCCCCGCCGCCGGTTTCGAGCAGTGACTTCATCCGCAACCATCCGGGACCGTTTCAAAGTGCCATCGAAGAAAACGGCATCGCGCCCGCGAGTCTGCGAATGAAGTTATGGTTGCTGCAATCTTCCATTTACCGGCAACATTGTGAGGAACTGGGATGCCGGTATCTGGAAGTCCCTGCAGAGGCCGTCGATGGTTCCGGGTTTCTGCAGGAGATCGGATCGTGGCAGGACTCGATCCATGCGAGCCCCTGGTATGGCGAATTGGTCCTGAAGCAGATCGATATGGCATTGCAGCCATCGCAAGCAGCTGAGGTGTCGCGTTGAGCCAACATCCCTATCGCGACTTGCCGGACTACCACTTCTGGAAAAAGGCGATTTCGGAGCGGCCGCCGCGGGAGGTCGATCCCGTTATCTCCGTGCCCTACCGCATCCAGAAGACGGATCGCATTGTCACCGCCGGCAGTTGCTTCGCTCAGCATGTCGCGCGCTATCTGCGCAACGCCGGGCTCAATTTTCTGGTAACGGAAACTGCGCATCCGATCACGCCTCCCGACCTCGCAGAACAGTACGGATACGATTTGTTCTCCGCCCGCTACGGGAACATCTACACGGCGCGCCAGTTACTGCAGCTTTTTCAACGCGCCTACGGGCAGTTCACGCCAACCGAGGACTACTGGCAGGAAGCGGACGGACGCTACACCGACCCCTTCCGTCCCCGCATTCAGGAAGACAGGTTTCAGACTCTGGTGGAGTATCGTGCCGACAGGCAGCACCACTTCGCGTGCGTCAGGCGAGCGTTCGAAGAGTTGGATATATTTGTGTTCACGCTGGGCCTGACGGAATGTTGGGTCGCGCGCGAGGATGGCGCTGCGTATCCCATCTGCCCCGGCACCGGCGGCGGGGAGTTCGATCCCGCCAAATATGAATTCGTGAACTTCAACGTACCGGCAGTGACTTCGGACCTCGAACAATTCATCGCCCTGCTGCATTCCGTCAATCCTCGAGCGCGGACGATCCTGACCGTCTCGCCGGTTCCGCTGGTGGCAACGGCTGAGCACCGCCACGTCTTGGTTGCGACTACGTATTCCAAGTCAGTGCTTCGCGTAGCGGCCGAAACGGTCGCCCAGAATTGCTCGGACGTCACCTATTTTCCTTCCTACGAAATCGTCACCGGCAGTTTCTCGCGTGGAGCTTACTTCGCCGAAGACGGCAGAACGATTCTCGAATCGGGCGTAGCTCACGTGATGCAGGTTTTTATGCGGCATTTCACAGACCTTGCTGACACCGAGATGGAGCCGGCGGGTCCCGTCCTCCAAGCTCAAACGGATGCCCACACCGAAAAGATGAAACATCTGGTGGCTGTTGCCTGTGAGGAAGAAGTCCTCGCCAACTGGTCATAAAGTCGCGCTGGCCTTCACGTCATGCTCCGAAGTCACATCCAGAATGGCAGTTCCACTACCGTCGCCGAGCCGGTAGGCCCCGATACGGCGCGCTCGTCAAATGAACTTCGCACTCTGGCGGTCGTCACCCTATTGCTCGCGTTGGCAACGTTGGCGCTGTACTTTCCTGTAATTCATCATCCCTTTCTGAATCTCGACGACAATCAGTACGTCACCGAGAACCCCTACATTCAGGACGGTCTGACGTGGTCAACCGTCACCTGGGCCTTCACCAGCTACGATGCCCTGAATTGGCATCCGCTTACGTGGCTGTCGCACGCGACTGACGTGCAGGTTTTCGGCCTCGATCCTGCCGGACACCACGCAGTCAATCTGCTGCTGCATGCGCTGAATGTGGTTGTGCTGTTTCTGGTATTGCGCCAGGCGACAGGCTACGTCGGTCGCAGCGCCATGGTCGCGGCGCTATTTGCGCTGCATCCCATCAACGTTGAATCGGTGGCCTGGATAGCCGAGCGCAAGAACCTGCTCAGCATGTTATTTTTCCTGCTCGCGCTGGGGAGCTATCGCTGGTATGCGGTCGCCCCAGCAAAGGCAAGAGCGATGCGTGCTGGGCGGTATCTGCTCGTGGCTGTCTGCTTCGCGCTCGGCCTGATGGCCAAGCCGCAGGTCATCACGTTGCCCTTTGTGCTGCTGCTTTGGGATTATTGGCCGCTGGAAAGACTCGCTGTTCGCTCTTCGCCATTCGCTTCTCGCCAGAGGCGCAGCAATGAACCATCCGAGGGAAATCGAATCGCGACGAGCCAGGAACCCATAGCGAGAAGCGATTGGCGAACCCTGCTGCTGGAGAAGGTCCCGCTGTTGGTTCTTTGCGCTGCGAGTGCGCTGGTGACCATGCAGGCGCAGCGCGCGGGCGGCGCGGTGGCGTCGTTGGTCAAGTATTCGCTGGCCGTGCGACTGGAGAACGCGCTGGTCGCGTACATGCGATACCTCGGCAAGGCGTTCTGGCCGTCGAAGCTGGCGTTGATGTACCCGCATCCGGGAAATTCCCTGAAGCCGTGGCAGGTTTGGCTTCCACTTTTGTTGTTGTTGGCGGTTACCGAGTTTGTCATCCGATTCCGCCGCCGGCGATATCTGTTAGTGGGATGGCTTTGGTTTCTCGGCACGCTGGTTCCCATGATCGGCATTGTGCAGGTGGGCCATCAGGCCATGGCCGATCGCTACGCGTACCTGCCGTTCATCGGGTTGTTCATCATGGTGTGCTGGGGCGTTGCGGACGCAGTAGTTGCGCCGAATCCGACGGATCGCGCTGGACAAATTTCGCTCACGCCACCTCGTCCGCAGACGTTGGTGCTGTACGCCGTTGGTGGCGTTGTGTTGCTTGCCCTTGCTATCGCGACTCACCGGCAGATTCAGTACTGGAGCGACAATCTCGTCCTGTGGTCGCACGTAAGCGACGTAATCGGCCCCAACCTGATCTCGGAGCAGCGCATGGGCGACGAACTACTCAAACGTGGCCAACCGACGGAAGCCATGCAGCATTTTGCTCGCGCTACTGCGATCAAACCTTCTGATCCGGACAGCAACTTCGCGATTGCCGTCTATGAGCAGAAGCAGGGTAATTTGCCGGAAGCGATTCGGCATTACGAAGTAGTAGTCGCGAACGCTGCTAGTCCGCAGATGCGGGTCCGAGCGCTCACCTACATGAGCTACGCCTATCGCGATCTCGGCGATTCCGAGCGGGCACGTGCGAACCTGGAAGCCGCCAGATCAGCAGCCACTAGCCAATAGCCAGTAGTCTACGGGCTACTGACTACTGACCACTGGCCACTGCTGTTTGCTATCCTGAGCCGTCCTCCCATGTCCGTTAGCCGCAGAGCGAAGATCGCGTTCTTTGTCACGCTGGGCGTATGCATCGCGGTGGCCGCGGGCATCCTGAGCACCAGTTGGGTCATCATTAACTGGCGCCAGATCGTGCCGCTGATACTGGGCGTCATCTTTTTCGGCTTCATTATCGCCGGCATCATTCTCAACACCATCTTCCTGGTGCGCGAGGTGCGCCGCAACGAGCAGCAGGACAGCTTCCTGAACGCCGTCACCCACGAACTGAAGACGCCGATCACCTCGATCCGGCTCTACCTGGAAACCTTGCAGAAGCGTAGCGTGGACGACGCCCAACGTCGCGAGTTCTACCAAGTAATGTTGGAGGACACGCAGCGGCTGATGGGCACGGTGGAGAGCGTGTTGCGCGCGGCGCGGGTGACGCAGAAAAACGCGCCGCTGTCGCGCGCCGAAGTTGCCGTCGGCCCGCTGGTGCAGGAGTCGTTGGACTGGGTGCGTTCGCGCCATCATCTTTCGCCGCAGGTGGTAGACTGGGCGCCCGACGGGGCACCCGATCCGCAACTCAGCGTGATGGGGGATCGCGAAGAGCTTTCCACCGCAATTTCCAACGTGCTGGACAATGCGGTGAAGTATTCGCCGAAGGACCCGTGCGTTCGCGTGAGCGTCATCACGCCCGACCTGCAACACGTCCGTATCCGGGTGAGCGATAACGGCATCGGCATCCCGCATGGCGAATTGAAGCGGATTTTCCGGCGCTTCTATCGCGCGCTCACGCCGGCGGCGTCGCAGGTGAAGGGCAGTGGGCTGGGTCTGTTCATCGTGCGCGCCATCGCGCGCCGCCATGGCGGCGACGTGCATGCCGAGAGCGAAGGGCCGGGCCGCGGAACCGCCGTTACCCTTGAGTTGCCGAGGAACCCCCAGTGAACATCCTGCTGGTGGAAGACGAAGAGCACCTGGCGCGCGGGCTGAAATTCAATTTGGAGGCGGAAGGCTATCGCACCCAGGTAGTGGGCGATGGCGAGACCGCGCTCGAGCTGCTGCTGCAGCAGCGCAGCGAATTCGACCTGTTGGTGCTCGACGTCATGCTGCCCGGCAAAGATGGTTTTGTGGTGGCCAGCGAACTGCGCAAGGCGAGCAACTACATCCCGCTGCTGATGCTGACCGCGCGCGGACGCCCGGAAGATGTGCTGAAGGGCTTCGCCTCCGGCGCCGACGATTATCTGCCCAAGCCTTTCGATCTGTCCATTCTCCTGGCCCGTATTCGCAGCCTGCTGCGCCGCCGGGATTGGGGCCGTACCTTGCTGACCGATCCTCCGGCGGAGGCGCGCGTGGCCGAGGCCACGGACGCCGATTCGGTTCGCGAGTTCGATGTCTACAAGTTCGACGGCAAGGAAGTGGATTTCGGCACGCTGGAGCTGCGCGCGCATGGCAAGATCGTCCGCCTGACGTTGATGGAGGCCGAGCTTCTGCGGCACCTCATCCGCAGCAGCGGGCGAGTCGTTTCGCGCAAAGAGATCCTCGGGGAAGTTTGGGGACTGCACGAGGACACCGACACGCGCGCGATCGACAACTTCGTGGTGCGGCTGCGGAGATATATCGAGGAAGACCCCTCGAAGCCCAAGCACCTGCTCACGGTGCGCGGCGTAGGCTATCGTTTCCTTCCCCAACCGGCAGCGGGGGGGTGAACCCCCGTGTCACAGCCGCGTGTGTTCTGCGGCACTGAATACCTGTGACGGAGGCGCTACAACAGCACTGGAGACCGCTCCCCCACCCCATCGCGCCAACCACGGGCGCGCAGGGGGCCCGGACGCGGCCGCAGGTGCTTTATGACTACTGCCCTTCTCACCTACGCGCTTTTCTTCCTGCCCCTGTTCTTCATCGGGGCGTTTCTGCTGACTGGTTTGCCGGTCGCGGTTAGCCTGCAGAACTACTATCAGAACCGCGGCCGCCAGTCGGTGACCTGTCCCGACTCACGCCAGTTGGCCGCCGTCGAGGTCGACCGCAAGTTCGCCTTCTGGGCGGCCCTGCGCGGGCAAGAGCATTCGCGGCTGGAGGCCTGCTCACGCTGGCCGGAAAAGGGCGACTGCGGGCAGGAGTGCCTGGCGCAGCTCGATCCTTCGCCGGAAAACATCGATCGCCTGCTGAACAAGTGGTACCAGGAAAAGTCCTGCGCGATTTGTATGCGTAGCCTGGGGCCGTCTGACTGGCAGCGCAGCCGCCTGGGGCTCCTCAACAGCGACAACAAGATCTTCGAGCTGCGCGAGATGACGCTGGAACGGCTGGCCTCGTCGCTGGAGAGCATGCGTCCGCTGTGCTGGAGCTGCCACCAGGAGGAGCGTGCCCGTCAGGCGGTGCCCGCGCGGATCCTGAAGGGTGAACGCCCGGTGATCACGGTGTAAGAGTCGGCGTAGCCATCAGCGGGTGGAGCGCCTTGGCATACGCTATCAATTGCTGGTGAACGCTTTCAGCTTGCGCAGCACTGATTCCGCCGCCTGTACATCCAGTTCCACGTAGCCGTCGCGGTACTCGCGCGCCAAAATGTGCGACTTGGCGTCGAGCAGCGCGAGGGCTTTGCCCTCCGATTGCGGTACACGTAGCCGGGCGCGTTGGACCGGATCTTCCGCAATCTTCGCGTCGATGGCCGCCAGCAGTTGCTCCAGACCCAAACCTTTTGCGGCTGACACATGTACCACATTGTCTGAGTCGCGCAGGCTCTCCCGCTTTTTTGCCGGCAGCAGGTCGACCTTGTTTCTGACATACAGGCGCGGTTTGTCCTGCGATTCGAGTTCGGCTAACACCTCTTCCACCTGCGCCTGTTGTTCCTCGGCGGCGGGGCTGGTGACATCGGCCACATGCAATAGCAGCGAGGCGCGTTGCACCTCCTCCAGCGTAGCCCGAAAGGCGGACACCAGGGTATGCGGAAGGTTGCGGATGAATCCTACAGTGTCAGAGAGCAGCACTTCGCGCTTCGAGGGCAGAGCGATGTGCCGCAATGTGGGATCGAGGGTGGCAAACATGCGTGGGCTCTCCAGTACGCCCGCGCGGGTGAGGGCGTTGAAAAGCGTGGACTTGCCGGCATTGGTGTATCCGACCAGCGCCGCCGTGGCGATCAGGGCCGACTCGCGCCGCCGGCGCTGCTGTCCGCGGGTGCGGCGCACGTTCTCCAGTTGCTGCTCCACGTGGCGAATGCGGCGGTAGATTTTGCGGCGATCGGTTTCCAGTTGGGTTTCGCCCGGGCCGCGGGTGCCGATCCCGCCGCCCAGTTGCGACATTTCACGGCCGCGTCCGGCGAGGCGCGGAAGCAGGTATTGCAATTGTGCGAGCTCAACCTGGAGCTGTCCTTCGCGCGAGCGCGCGTGCCGGGCGAAGATGTCGAGTATGAGCTGGGTACGGTCGATGACGCGCACCTCGAGTTCGCGTTCCAGATTGCGCTGCTGCGACGCGGTCAGCTCGTGGTCGAAGATGGCCAGATCGGCGCCGGTGGAAGCGAGCGCGCCTTTTAGTTCCTCGACCTTGCCGCTGCCGATCAAGGTAGCCGGATCCGGCCGGTGTCGCTGCTGCAGCATTTCGCCCGCGATCGATGCGCCCGCGCTGGTAGTAAGCTCGCGCAGTTCGGCCATTAATTCGCCGGAAGAAACTTCTTGTGAGTCGGTAGGGTCAATCAGCGGAGGGGCGGCCGATGCGGCGTCGCGCGCCGCCCGCGCCGCAGGCGGGAGCTTGCGCGACACACGTGAAACGGGGAGGGAAGCGGGTTCGCTTCCGATGTCGGTTGGACTGTCCGAGCGGCTGGCCTGGCGCCGGCTGGCCGGGGAAGAGGAGAACCGCACTCCGACCAAAAAGGCCCGTTCCTGCCCGTCCGGACCCCCAGATGCCGAGTTCACAGCCTTAGCGCCGATAGATTAACTCTCCAGTGTTCCGGGGGTGTTACCGGCGGCAACCGGAGTAGCGCCTTCGGATGCCGGTCGCGATTCGCCGTGGCGATCGAGGTGCGGCGACCGCGCCATGACCACAGTCGAGATCGCGTGTTTGAAGATCAATTGCTCCTGATTGTTGTTTTCAAGCACGACCGAGTATTTGTCGAACGAGCGAATTCGCCCGGAGAGCTTCACTCCGCTCAGGAGGTAAAGCGTGATCACGCACTTATCTTTACGGGCGGTGTTCAGGAACGAATCTTGTATGTTCTGTGCTGGCTTGCTTTCCATGGGTCCCTCCCCGGCAATCTGCAAAAAACAGCCAGCCCCAGGGTTCGCGGCCCCGCACGAACAGGGGGTCTGTTCAACATAGCATCTGCCGCAGAGCCGGATGCCGGTCCGCGGCTAATCAAATTATAGCCAATTACGATAGCACCTCTGACGCAAGACTTCAGTGATGTTCGACACAATGCGCAATGATGTAAAATTCGCGCACTTGGTATGCGGTGCGCCCGCCAAATCGCGCCAATCTGACTGGAGAAACCATGACTCTTCACCTCACGGCCTGGTTCCTCACGCCGCAGTTCGAATTTCCGGGCGCCACTGAGACATTGCTCATCGCATTCCGCTGGGTGCATCTTGTGGCGGGGATCACCTGGCTCGGGCTGCTTTACTTCTTTGTTTTGGTGAACGGCCCGTTTCTGCAACAACTCGACCAGCAACAGCGCGGAGTGGTTGTGCCCAGGCTGATGCCGCGCGCCCTTTGGTGGTTCCGCTGGAGCTCGGTCGTGACCGTGCTCGCGGGGCTCGCCTATTGGGGCCACATTGTCGGCAGCGATGCGCATGCGGCGAACGCTATTGGCGAGCCGGCGTCAGTGGGCCGCGTGATGGGCAGCTTCTTCGTGATCTGGACGGTCGCGTTTGCCATTGAGATGGGCATGCTGATGTCGCCCGCCGAGGTGCTGCGCAAAGGCGCGATGCTGGGCGTAGTCATGGCAGTGGTGGTGATCGCCGCGTCGTATATTTTCCTGACCATCAATCAGCAGGGATGGGAGAGCAATCGCCTGCTGGCTATCGGCATCGGCGGAGGATTGGGCTGGTTCATGATGCTGAATGTTTGGGGCATCGTCTGGCGCATGCAGAAGCGCATCATTCGCTGGACGGAGGAGAGTGCCGCGGAGGGCACGGCCATGCCTCCGGAAGCCGCCAAGATGGCGCGGTTGAGTAATCTGTGCGCCCGCGTGAGCTTCTGGTTGTCGTTTCCCATGCTGTTCTTCATGGGCGCCGCCAGCCATTATGCGCTGTTTGCGGCGCGATGAGGCGATGCGGCGCTGCTAAAATCAGAGCTTCATGTCTCTCGATACCGCACAACCTGCGATTCGCCCTGCCGCTGCGGGGCGACACGAGCCCGTGCCCATGCTCGATCTGAAGCGGCAGTATGAAGCCATCAAGGCCGAGATCGATGCTGCGGTTGCACGCGTTCTGACCGCGCAACACTTCATCGGCGGTCCCGAGCTGGAAGCTTTCGAACGCGAATCGGCCGAATATCTGGGTGTCGCGGCGAGCGTCGGCTGCGCTTCCGGTACCGACGCCCTCTGGCTCGCCTTGCAGTCCTGCGGCGTAGGCCCGGAGACCCGTGTCATCACCACGCCATTCAGTTTTTTCGCAAGTGCCAGCTCAATTGTTCGTTGTGGCGCAACCCCGATTTTCGCCGATATCGATCCCGCAACCCTGAACCTGGATCCAGCGAAAGTCGAGATTGCCCTGAAGCGCGGTCACAGGCAAAACATTGCCGCGGTGATGCCCGTCCATCTGTACGGCCAGTGCGCCGATATGGACCGCTTCAGCCAGCTCGCGCACGAGTACAAGTTCGCGATCGTCGAGGACGCGGCGCAGGCATTCGGGGCGGCGTGGAAAGGAAAGAAGGCTGGCGCGCTGGGGAAAGCGGGATGCTTCAGCTTCTATCCCACCAAGAACCTGAGCGCCGGAGGCGATGCTGGTTGCATTACGACGGATGACGAGCATTTGGCCGCGCATCTGCGCCGGTTGCGCAATCACGGAAGCGAGCGTCGCTACTTCCACACGGAGATCGGTTGGAACAGCCGCCTGGATGCGCTGCAAGCGGCGATCCTGCGGGTCAAGCTCAGTCACCTCGACGACTGGAACCAGCACAGGCGCATGCTCGCCTGCCGCTATCACGGCATGTTCACTGCGGCGGGATTAGTGCAATCGCAAGCGCAGATTGTGACTCGGCAAGCTCCCATCGCGCTGCTGGCGTCGCTGCCCGGCACTCATCACATCTACCATCAGTTTGTGGTGCGGGCGTTGAACCGCGATGAGCTGCGAAAGTTCCTGACAGCGCAGGGAATTGGGAGCGAGATTTATTATCCCTTGCCTCTGCATTTACAGGAATGCTTCGCCTATTTGGGATACAAAACCGGCGACCTGCCGGAGTCGGAGCGAGCAGCTAAAGAGGTGTTGGCGCTGCCAATGTTCCCGGAGCTACGCGAAGACGAGCAGCAGCGGGTCGTGGCCGCGATCGCGGAGTTTTATACGAATTGAAGCCGAGCCAGTCGCCGTATTATTTCTGCCGCACGTAGCTGTACATGTAATCCGTGAGCGGGGGATTGTTGGTGATAGGCACTGAGGTTTTCAGCGAGTCCGTCAGGTCCGAGGGAGCTTTATTGGGCAAGGCCTCGTTGGTTAGTAGATACCCGCCGAGTTTGATCATCGTGCCCAGGTTTGCCCGCGCCAGCGACTGATCCAGGCTGTCGTAATAAACGAAGATGTTGGTGCCAATCACCAGATCGAATTGCTTGTCCGGGGGCAGCGCGACCGTCTGAAAGACGACGTTCATGTCCACCGGCGTGATCCGCTTGACCACGCTGGGCCGCACGCTGATGGCGCGGTTCCAGATGTCGGACGCTTCCTCCGGCACGGGAATCGGCGTAGTCGATTTGCCCACCTGCTTACCCAGCTTCTGCCAGAATTCCAGGAAACCTGAGAGGTAGGTCTTGCTCCAGCCGTCCGACGGACTGGCGAGAAGCTGGATGGTATAGGGCTTACCCATAGCGGCTTCCTTGCGGGCGCGTTCCAGGTGCTGGTTCACCCGCGAGCTGACGTTGAAGGTGTAGACTTCAATCTTTTCCGGATCCGCGAGTCCCAGGCGCGCGAGTGTATCGATCACAGCGAAGGGCTGCGTGCTCTGTGGGGGATAGAAGTCGGAACCCGATTTCTTATTCACGAAGTCCAGTCCCGGGCCGACGATGGCGATGCGATGCACGCCGCCCGGCTTCAGCAAGCCCTGTTCGATCATGTGCCGCAGGTGCAGGTCGATGGTGTAATCGGGATAAAGATTGCTGTCGGTGGAAATACCGCGATCTTTGAATGCCTGGTACTTGTTCGCCTTGGCCAATTGCCGGTCACGGTCAACGTCGTCGCGCAAACGCGCCAGGTTCGCCAGCAGATAGGCTTTGACCTTCTTCTGGTCCTCTGGAGTCTTGAGGCTGTAGCCTTTTTTCTCGAGTAGCGCTTTCATCTCCTGCATACCTTCGTTGGGATGAGGCGACGACAGGGCGCGGACCAGGTCATTGGCTCGCTTCTCGGCAATGGAATCGACGAAGCTGCTGTGTCCGTATTCGGCAAGGTATTCGTACGAAATTCGCGGTTGTTGGGTGTAGGTGACGCCCAGGCGCAGCAGGTTGGTGAGCGTGTTTTCTTCGCCTTGCTCGATGCGCAGTCGAATGTCTTTGTCCTGCACGCGCACCCATTGGTCCCAGGCAGCAGCCGTGGGCTTGCCTTGCGGCTTAAGCTCAGCGGGCAGGGAACTCAGGTAAACGTTCAGCACCGGTTGTGCTGCCGAGAAGGGTACGAACTGCGGCGTCTGAGCACTTGCCAGGCAGCCGGTCGCAAGGCAAACAAAAAGCAGGACGGCACAATTTCTCTCGCGTTCACTTCTGCCGAGCATAGGTATACATGTACTCCGTGTCCGAGGGCGTAACCACGATCTTGGTCTTTAGCGAATCCGCCAGTTTCGTTGGGGCATTGCCGGCCAGGGCTTCGTTGGTAATCAGGTAACCGCCGGGTTTAATCATAGTCGCCAGGTTCGCCCGCGCCAGCGACTGCTCAAAGCTGTCGTAGTAAACGAAGATATTCGTCCCGATAACCAGATCGAATTGCTTCTCCGGCGTGAGCGGTATGGTCTGAAAGACCACGTTCATATCCTCGGGAATCACATGTAATACCACCGCCGGACGCACGCTGACAGCACGGTTCCAGATATCCGACGCGGCATCGGGCACGGGAATGCGTTGCGCGGGTTTGCCAATCTGATCTCCCAGCTTCTGCCAGTACTCCATAAAACCAGCGGCGTAGTCTTTGCTCCATTGGTCCGACGGGCTGGAGAGCAACTGGATCGTGTACCACTTGCCGGCCTGCGCCTCGGTGCGGGCGTGCGCCAGATGTTTGTTCACCCGTGAGCTGATGTCCAACGTCGTTAATTCGACGGTTGCCGGGTCCGCCAACTGCAATCGCGCCAGCGTGTCGATGACCGCAAAGGGTTGCGTCGATTGCGGCGGATAAAAGTCGGAACCGGAATTCTTGTTCACGAAGTCGAGTCCCGGTCCGACGATTGCCACCCGGCGTATGCTGCCCGGCTTCAGCATTCCCTGCTCCATCATGTGGCGCAGGTGAAGCTCAATCGTGTAGTCCGGATAGAGATTACTGTCGGTCGAGATACCGCGATCTTTGAACTGCTGCGATAGGTCGGCATTTTTTTTCTTATAGAGCTCGGCCTCGGCGCGTATCACTTCGTCGCGCATGCGGGCCAGGTTCGCCAGCATGTAAGCCTTGACTTTCTTCTGCCCGTCCGGAGTTCTGAGGTTGAAACCCTGTTTTTCCAGGAAACCGCGCATCTCCTGCATGCCTTCACTGGCATGGGCAGAGGACAAGGCACGGATCAAATCGTCGGCCCGCTGGCTTGCAAGGGAATCAATGTACTTATCTTTTCCGAAGCGTTCCAGGTCAGCGTAGGAGATGCGCTCTTGTTTGGTATAGGTGACGCCCAGGCGCAAGAGATTGGTGAGCGTGTCCTCCTGGCCGCGCTCCAGCCGCGCGCGGATTTCCTGATCGTTGCGGTGCACCCATGTGTCCCAGGCCGCCGCGCTTGGCTGGCCTCCGGGTTTCAGGTCCCCGGGCAAGGAGTTCAAGTACGCCTTCAGAATGGGCTGCGCGGCCGAGAAGGGAACGAACTGGGGAGCCTGCGCCAATAGCGCGGATGACGAAATGCAGACTACAAACAGGCCGATTGCTTTAACGAGTGCTCTGTGCATATGGGATGAACGGATTGGATTACTCGGGCATGCTCCGATGTACCAGACGCGGCGTTTCGTCGTCTATGGGCGAAGGTGCAAAATAGTCCGTGGCGGGTCTTCGCCGGCGTGACCAGTAGAAGACCGGCAGGCCCGCGGCAATCAGCAGACATCCCAGCAATGCGGTTTTCGGAGCGCCCCAGACCGTGTTCACTACGATCGCGGCGCAGGCCACGACGAATATCGCAGGAGCAATCATGCCTAGCCAAAGCTTCGGTTGCGAACGCAACTCCCGGCGGCGCGCCACGAAAAGACCGGCAGCCGCAGCACCGGACGACAACAGAATGGTGAAACCGGTGTAATTGAGAATTTGTTCGAAGCTCCCGGTCATCACCAGCAAGATGCTCCAGAAGGCCTGCAGTCCGATGGCCAGCGTCGGTGTTCCGAATCTCGCGCTGGTGTGGGCGAAGCTGGGGATGAATGCTCCGTCGCGTGACATGGCAAAGTAAACCCGCGGCCCGGCAATCGTCATGGCGCTGATGCATCCCAGCAGCGCGACGATGGTGAACGCTGACATCACGGGAGCTATAACATTCCCTCCCACGCCGAACAAGGCTCGCGCCGCCACATCGCCCACATTCACCGCGCCCTTGATCTCCGCCGCCGGGACGGCGTACAGGTAGAGCGCGTTCAGGACCACATAAAGCGCAACAATCACGCAGGTGCCGGCCAATAGCGCCGGACCGATGGAGCGCCGGGTGTCGTACATCTCTTCCGAGATATAGCATGCGGCATTCCAGCCGCTATAAGAAAACATGATAGGAAGGAATGCTAACAGCCAATTGCTCGGCTTCCAGGCGAACGGAACGGAATGGAAGTGCGACCACGAACCTGTGCCCAAGGTGAACCCGAATACGCAAAATGCGCCGATGATCAGAATGATGAACAGCGCCAGCATATTTTGGGTCAGCTTGCCGGCGCCAAGATTGCACCCATGGAGCAGCGCAAACGCGAGAATGACGAATGCCGCTCCCAGCGCGCGCGGCGAGACGGTGAAGCTGCCAACATAGAAGTTGATCGAGAAGAAGCCCTGGTCCGAAGCCAAGGCGGGGAAGTATCGTCCAAGATAGGCCACCAGGCCGACGGCGCTGGCCGCAATCGCTCCGGAAAATCCCGCGATGAGCGAGGTCCAGCCGGAAAGAAATCCCGCAGTGGGACCATAGGCGCGGGAAAGATAAATGTACTCGCCTCCCGCCGCCGGCCACCTCCGGCCCAATTGCGCGTACGACATCGCGCCGCACAAGGCGAGACATCCGCCGATCACCCAAAGCGCCAGCATCACCCCCGGCTGGGGAACATTCCTGGCGATGATCGCCGGGGTGGTGAAAATGCCCACGCCAATCACGTTGGATACGATCAGGGCCACGCCATCGCGCGCGCGAAAAGAGCGGCGAAGCTGGTTCACCCTGGCCGGGGCAGCGGCGACGGCCACATTACCGGCTGGGAAAACATTTCGTTTGACAAGTGTTGGCTGGCTGTTGCCGGGCGTCTTCGACATGCCTCGCACTGCGACCCAGGGATTGTCTTCCTCGGTGCCATCCAATGTACAACACTTCTCCACTTTGACCTAGCCGGGAGCGTTGTGGAACGGGAGTTCGGCAGGCCTGTAAGTCTCGGACAGCGATTGAGTTCCGGATGCAGGCCCGGATGCGTGGTTTTCCTCTCACACGTGTGTGTGATTGCGGTCACAGCAACGGTGTGCTTGCTCTGGCATAAACGATCACATGACGAATGTGGGAGCCCAATGCAATTTCCTCAAGGCCTCAGCCGCCTTGAAGGCTTGTCTGGAGTCTGCGGGCACGCGCCAGCGTTTCTCCGCCGGCCAGAACTTGTTCCGGGAAGAAGACAGTAATAGCGGAGTGTTTCTTCTGCTGAAAGGCCGAGCGCGCATGAGCGTGCGGGGCCTGGCCAAACTCGACCGGCTGTTTTCTGCCGGCTCGCTTCTGGGCCTGCCTTCCACGTTCACCGGGCATAACTACAGCCTTACGGCGCAGGCCATGACCGAAGTCGATGCGGTCCACGTCGAGCAAGCTAATTTTCTGCACATCATGCGGGAACGGCCGGAGCTCTGCCGCGAAGCGACCGAGATGCTGGGCCGCGAAGTTACGTTCATCCAGGCAGCGCTGGCCGAGCGGCGCAAACAAGCGGCGAAAAACAAGATATCACCTGCCGAACTGGGCGCCCTCGTCTGATTCCAATTGTTGTAACGCGACGCTAATACCGCCAAGTCTTCCGCGCTTTGGCCACGAAACCTTCCTTGGCCCGCGTTACCCGAATTGGCGCGAAGCCGGCTGCCGTCGTAAGCCACCCGCTCGAAATCCCATGCAACATTGGCCCGCTTCCTTGTACCATGCCATGAGGTGAGTGGGCCATGAGACGCGGTCATCGCAACTTCGTAGCTATCGCGTTCGCAATCGGGGCCGCAGTTATGTCGTATGCCATGACTACGTCAAACGCTTCCAACATTTCGATCGGGGGAGAGCCGGTTGTCATACTTCGCCGGCCAGCTGTCGCTGACCAAAGCCGTCCGCAATTTCTCAGTGCGACCGTCCTGCCCGGACGCGGCATGGCCGTCCTGCAAATCACAGCCTATCTGCCCGGCAGGGGCGAAATCGATCTGCTGAATTCGCCGCCGCTGCCCGACGCCGAGCAATTGCTTGACAAAGGCGACGACGAGTTCGGCAACCAGGTGTTCAAGATCGGAGGCGCGATCCTGCTGCCGTTTGCCAATCGTATTCGCGGCAAGGTTTCGTCCGATGGCAAGACCATCACCGCGATCGTCGCAGGACACACCCTGACTTTGCCTGCAAATTGGAGCGGCGACGAGCCCGGCGCGGAAAGGCACGCGATTCATGGCCTGATGCGCCGGTCGCAATTCCATGACGTCGTACTTCGCAACGGACAACAGGACTCAACCGTGACGGCGACGTTGCACGCCGGCGACTTCGACGGACATTGGCCCTCCGACACCGATGTCCGGGTCGAGATCACATTGAGCCATGACGCCTTCGAAATGAGCGTTACGGCGAAGAATGTCGGCCACGAACCGCTGCCCATGGGTATCGGCTGGCACCCCTACTTCGTGCTCCCCAGCGGTGACCGGCAACAGGTGCGGTTGCATCTGCCCAGCGATACTCGCGCCGTGATGAACAACTATCAGGATTCTTTTACCACCGGCCAACGCGTGCCGGTGGAGGGCACGCCTTACGATTTTTCCGCTCCCGGCGGGCGGACGCTCGGCAATCAGTACCTCGACGACAACTTTTCGAATCTGCACCGCAGCGCCGACGGGAGTACGGTCTCCGAGCTAATCGATCCGGCGGCGAAATACGGACTGCGCCTGATCACGCTTTCCCCGGAAATCAAGGCTATCCAGGTATATGCCCCGCCGAAAAAGAACTTCGTTGCTATTGAACCGCAGTTCAATTTGCCTGATCCTTATAACAAGAACTGGGGAGATGTGGATACAGGAATGGTCTTGCTAAAGCCGGGGCAGTCGGTGGCGTGGCGGGTCGGGCTGGAGTTGTTCAAGCCGACTGCGGCGTCCCCGGCGCGAGTGAAAGATCCGGGGTCCCCGATTGATTCGGGCTTTTGACCATTTGGGGTGGAAGAGTAGGTGCTTATGCATCGTCTCGTGGTGAAGACACACAAGAAGCGCGAGGTCATCGACATTACGCAGAAACTGGAAGCCATTCTATGGAAGCATTATGCGGACAAGACCGGCATTTGCCAGCTTAACCTTCTGCATACCACGGCGGCCCTGACCACCGCCGACCTCGATCCCGGCACCGATCTCGACATGCTCGATGCCTTCGATATCATGGTTCCCAAGCTTGACTATCGCCATGAGCACAACCCCGAGCACGTGCCCGATCATATTCTATCGGCCATGATCGGCTGCTCGGCGAGCCTGGCGGTAGAAGCCGGACTATTGCTTTTGGGCACTTGGCAGCGCGTTGTGCTCATTGAGTTGGATGGTCCGCGCGAGCGCGAGTTAGTGATGGCGATGGTCGAGACGATATAGTTTTCATGCCTATGGCGCGAACAGTGAAATCGGAAATAACCGGCTCTGCCGCAAAACCAAAGCGGCCTCCCAAGAGCGTCGATGAGTATACGGACGGCATCCCCGAAGGTGCACGCGAGAGTTTTGCGAAGCTGCGCGCCGCCATTCGTTCCGCCGTGCCGGCAACCGCGACGGAAACCATCAGCTATAACATTCCCGCTTTCGCTCACGATGGCGTGCTCGTCTGGTTCGCTGCCTTCGCGGAGCATTGCAGTCTATTTCCGACAGCGTCCGTCATTGAGGAGTTCAAGGACGAGTTGAAGGAGGTCGGGCTATCGAAGGGCACAATTCGCTTCCCGCTGGATAAGCCACTCCCGACTGCTCTCATTAAGAAAATGGTAAGGCTGCGGGTAAAGCAAAAAGAAAACGCCAAGGCGAAGTGACGTGCTGGAGCTCAGCGGTATCACCTTAACTCCGTTTCAGCGGATCTCTTACACCAGGATCACCGTCGTCCTGGGCTTTGCTGCCGGATTTCTTCTCTCCCATCGCTTGTGGATTAGTTCTCGATCCTATCCGCTGATCCCGATCATCCATGGCTTGCACCCGATCCCATTTCCTCTGGACTATGTCTGTGCCGGCTTGCTGTTCTTTTTGCTATGGTCGATCGGCTTCGCTTCCAAGCCCCGGCCATTCATTGTCAGTTTCGCCGTCTTGCTGGTGTTTCTAGCTATATTCGACCAAACTCGCTGGCAACCCTGGGTTTATCTTTACTTGTTTCTATTGCTCGCCCTGGGCTGTTTTTCCTGGAAGCCAGGACGATATTCGAGGCCAGGAGAATGCCCTGAATATTTGCCGGCTGCTTATAGGAACGACTTATTTCTACAGCGGCCTGCAGAAGATGAATTTTCATTTCGCCGCGGTTGGTGTGATCTCAATGCTGGGTCCCAGGGCCGCACGGCTACCGATGTTGCATGTGTGGCCGTGGATCATGGCTGCCATTGAGATGAGTATCGCGATTGCTCTGCTTACACGAAGATACAGAAATGTCGCGGTTGTTACTGCGTTTGGTATGCACGTGTTCATTCTTTTTTCCAATATCATCGTCCACCAGTGGAATTCGGTTGTCTGGCCGTGGAATATCACCATGATGGCTTTGCTTATATTGTTATTCTGGAATACCGATTTCTCGTTTATCGAGGCGGTTTGGCGGAATCCCATGCCACTGCAAAAAGTGGTTCTGGTCCTTTTCGGTATTCTGCCTTTTTTCAGCTTCTTTGGCTGGTGGGATTCATATCTGTCCGCGTCCCTTTATTCGGCAAATGTGCCTGAAGCGCGGGTATTCTTTCGCGGTAAGGTAAAAGACGAACTGCCTGGCCGCGTACAAAAGTATGTGCAAGTGCTTCCTGCGGCTACTTACATGCTGGATGTCGGAAAATGGTCGCTAGGCGAGCTCAATGTTCCACCCTATCCCGCTCTGCGAGCGTATAGGGCAGTTGGTGCGGAGGTCTGTAAATACGCGGATAATTCTCCCGACATTCTACTTCTAACATATGACAAAGACACCTGGCTGACGAAGGGTCGTCCCACCCAGGATACCTGCCTGAGTACGCTGCTCGTCGGTAAATGGTGAGTGGTCTTGACCATAAGAGCTAGCCGAAATTCTGGTATTTGTTCCAGAACTCCGGCCACGGCAAACGTGGGCCATCGCACACAAAAATGTCAGGATGGTCTTCGGCTTCTTCGTTCTTCACACCCGCCGTGTTGCCGTTGTGTCCTGCCAGACGGCAGCCGGTGAACATGCTGTCCACATAGTTGCGCGAGTGTCCCACCACAATGAGCGGAGACGGAGGCGGCGTAGGATAGCCGCGCAGCCACGCCGAATTGGTCCCGCTAATCGGCGGTGGCAAGTGATAGGCAGGGCCCAGGATCTCCACCGCACCCTGCTCTCCATAATTTCCCACCACTATGCCAACGCGGTTGCGCTCCTCGGTCGGTAGACTGTCCCGAATTCCAGCCACCGTCTTGACTAGCTCATTCCAGCCAATCTCTTCGCGCAAATCGCCGTTGATTTTTAGCGCAAACGTTTTCAGCGGCCCACTGGAAGTAAAGGGAACAAGAATGGCGGCCATTCCTAACCCGCACACCGCTAACCCTACAAAGAACACGCTCTCGACCGCCAGCCGCGAACGGCGTGACAGCGACGTCACCCAGCGCTCCCCCACAACCGCGCCCATCGCGAACAGCATGGGATAAGCCGCGGCGAGGTAATAGAAGCGCCCCTTAGCCACGAGAAAGAGTACGAACGGGATGGCATACATCCAGGCCAGCATGCGGTAGCGGCGGTCGCGAAAGAACACGAGTAAGCCCGCAATCCACAGCGGCGCGGCGAATAGGTTGGCGCAAATCCAAAACTGGTTCCGCACAAAATGTTCGGCGCGGCCCTCGCCGACATCGCGCGCATGAATATGCTGCAAGAAATGGAAGGAGATGAAGTCATGCCGGATTTGCCAGATGAGGTTGGGCAGGAAGATCACGAACGCGAGCGCCACACCGGCCCACAACCAGCGGCTCGCTAGGAAGCGCCGCGTCGGCGTCAGCAGCACTCCACCGACGACTCCGGCGAGGAAGAAGCACATTGTGTATTTCGTCATCAGGCCCACGCCGGCGGCAGCGCCAATGGCTGGCCACCATCGTGGGTCTTCGGTCTTCAGCAGGCGAATGACGAAATAGGCGATCAGTACCCACCATAAGTAATCGAAGCTCGAATACTGGAATTCAGTCGCCTCAAATATGGGCAGAGGAGAGAGCGCAACGGCCAGCGCAGCCGTGACCTGGGCCACCCGCCCGCCTCCGAGTTCCCGCGCCATGAGGCCGGTCACGACCACTGCCGCACACTGCGCTACGACCGAGAACAGCCGCAGGCCCACAAGCGAATGTCCGAATAAGGTTAGGCCGATGCGCTCCACAAAGGGCGTGAACGGCGGATAGGCGACGAAGCCCCAGTCGAGGTGCAGGGCATCGCTGAGGGTCTGAAGCTCGTCGCGATGAAAGCCGTAGCGGCCATTGGTCAGCAGGTGCACCAGCGCGACCACGACCGCGATAGCGATCAAGGCCATGGTGTCGGATCTGTCTCTACTGACTACTCTATGCAGTGCCGGTTCCGTTGTGGTTGCCATGCGCGAGGGGCCTCACGGTGCAGTTCCTGTTATTTACGCACCGCCGAAGGCCCAGGTTCCACTCCCGGCACTCTATACTATTTCGACGACTTTTCCGCACGGCAATCGCGGTAAAAGAAAAAGCGCTCCATCGCCGAATGGAGCGCTATCCAAGCACAAGCGTGCTGCTCAGTTGGCGCTGCTGGTGGCGGTGATGCTATCAGTAGCGGCTTGCGAGCTGGCAGCATTGGCCGGGACGGTGCTGCGGCTATTCGAATTGGCTTTGGCCGCAGTTTTCGAAGCTTTCTGTTGTGGCTGGTAATAATCAAAGCACTGGTACTCGGGATAGGACGTGCAGCGCTGGGCGTAGTCTTGCGCCTGGTTATAGGCCTGAAGCTGGCAGGTGCGCAATGCAGACAGGCTCGACCAGCAG
Organism: uncultured Acidobacteriaceae bacterium; assembly: GCA_963713465.1. Classification (GTDB taxonomy): domain Bacteria; phylum Acidobacteriota; class Terriglobia; order Terriglobales; family Acidobacteriaceae; genus Bog-257. Next base: position 87,633 of record CAVQLZ010000009.1, on the reverse strand, counting down.
GCATCGTCGTTGGGGTTAGGCAGGGAATTCTGCGCTGCTAACGTTGCGACCGATACCAACAGCAGGATTCCAATCGAAGCAAAAGTTCTGATCTTCATAAACCATCCTCCTAGCTGCATATGAGATTGAGCACCCCGGCTGCTCGCACGGACAAAGTACCCTCAGTTTCTGCCAATCTTCGTATTACCGGATATTCATGTAACGCGGTGCACGTGTTCTTCATCTTCTATACATGCACACGAGAAGCTCGAATAATGGCGACCATTTCAAGACAAAGGAATGGCCGACCCGCCGCGTAGCTCTGTTGGTGCTCCCGGGCATACACTTGACGAGCCTTGCAGGTCCTATCGACGCGTTCACGCGCGCCTCGCTGGAGCTGAGTCGCTCGGGCAACAGGCGCACCCCTGCTTATGAGATCCAGTTGTTGACCACCGACGGAGCACCGCTGCCGATATGCTGCGGCCTGTCCTTCACCGGCGGCGGGTGCTGGAGGGAAGTGCGTACTCCATTCGATACGTTATTGGTGCTGGCGAGCGCTGATGCAGCCTGCTTGCAGATCGATCCCGAATTACTTGCGTGGATACGCGCCCGCGCCGTAGACACACGCCGCATCGGCTTCGGTGTGTTCCGGAGCCTTTCTTTTGGCGGCGGCGGGCATCCTCGACGGGCGTGAAGCTACAACCCACTGGCAACTGGCCGATGAGTTAGCTCGGCGCTATCCGAAGATTTCTGTGGACGGCGATCGCATCTACACGCAGGACGGGAATGTTTGGACCAGCGCCGGGGTTTCCACCGGCGTGGATCTTGCGTTGGCCATGGTTGAGGAAGACCACGGCCATGCCCTTGCACTGGAGATCGCGCGCCGCATGGTGCTGTTCATGCGTCGCGGTTCAGGCCAGCGCCAGTTCAGTTCGCAATTGGCCGCACAGGCCGCGGACCATCAACCCATTCGCGACCTGATTGCCTGGATCTCGGAGAATCTCGATGCCGACCTCTCGGTGCCTGTGCTGGCGCGGCGCGTCGGAATGAGCGATCGCAACTTCAGCCGCGTCTTCACGCAGCAGGTGAGCATGACTCCAGCACGCTTCGTGGCGCGCCTGCGGACGGAAGCCGCCAAGGCCAAGCTTGCGGCCGCAAATCACAAACTTGAGGCGGTCGCGCAGAGTGCTGGCTTTGGCGATGGCGAAACCCTGCGGCGCCATCTGCGTTCCGAGCCCGAAGACTCAGTTGCGTCATACCGAGTTCGGGCGAGCGGTGGCTGGTGAGGTCGCCGGCAGGCATTGCATAGCCTGAGATCGGCCGCTGCCGGAAATCGAGCGAGTCGTGCCGCGCACCGACACCAGATAGATTGCCATCGCCAGTCCGACCAGCGCGAGGAAGAAAGCGATCGCCACCGGCTGAAGCGAGCGGCGCGACTTCCCGGTCTCGCCCCGGTCAAGTTGCCGGACCAGGCGCACGTGGTGCCAACCCGCGTAAATATTGACAAGTACTCCAACCGCGATGAGGGCCGTTCCAAACCACAGCGACGGCCCGGACGGCTGCGCCGCAGTGTGTTGAAGCGACTGAAACTCCTGCAGGAAAATTCCAAAGCGCGCCACCACGAAGCCGAAACCCATTAGCGCCAGACCGGTGCGAATCCAGGCAAGAAGGGTTCGCTCGGCCGCAAGATAATCTCCCAGGCTGGCACGCTGCTTTGTTCCGTTTTCCCCACTCATCGCTTAACGGCGACTCTTTTCACGGATAACTCTCCGGCTCCGGCCGGCACCGCCGTTCAGCTTACACCATCATCGGCGTCGGTCGATGCTCCAGCTCGTGCGCGACCGCGATCGACAGCCGCCGAATGCCTTCACGGATCATCTCCGGCTGCGCGTTGGAGAAATTCAGCCGCATATGCGATCCGGTGTCGCCCGCCGGGAAGAACGCCTCGCCGGGAACGAAAGCCACGTTCTGCCGCAGCGCCGTGTCCAGCAGCTTGCGTGAGTTGATCCCCGCAGGCATCGTGACCCACAGGAATAGTCCGCCTTGGGGATGCGTCCACGAAACCTCAGGCGGGAAGTAATCGTGTAGCGCCTCCAGCATCGCGTCGCGCCTTTGCTTGTACGTCTTGCGAATCAGCTTTACGTGGTCGTCGACGAATCCATCGCGCGCGGCCTCGTAGATCACCATTTGCGTGAACGAGCTGGTGTGCAGATCGGTGCTTTGTTTGAGCTGCGACAATCGTGCAATCACGTCGGGCGGAGCGACAATCCACGCCACCCGCAGGCCGGGCGCCAGCACCTTCGAAAACGTGCTGAGGTAGATCACGTTGCCCAGCTTGTAGCCGTTGTCGCGCGCCAGGGTCGTGCGGTCCAGCACCAGCAGCGGCGGCATGTGCTCGCCTTCATAACGAAGCTGCCCATAAGGGTCGTCTTCGATGATCGGGATGCCGTACTTGTCGGTGAGCGCGACCAGCTCCTCGCGCCGCGAGCGCGACAGCGTCACCCCGCCCGGGTTCTGGAAGTTCGGCAGGATGTACATGAACTTCGGGCCGGAGCGCAGCGCCTGCTCCATCTCCGAGGTTTGCAGGCCATCGTCATCGATCGGAACGGTCACGTACTCAGCGCCCATCAGATCGAACGCCTGCAGCGCGCCGACATAAGTGGGCGATTCCACCAGGATGCGGTCGCCGCGATTGATCAGCAGCTTGGCGATGAGGTCCAGCGCCTGCTGCGAGCCCGCGGTGATGAGCACGTTGTCGACGCCGGCGAGAATGCCATAGCGCGCCATGTGCTCGACGATGTACTCGCGCAGCGGCCGATAGCCCTCGGTGGGGCCGTACTGCAATGCCGCCGACGCCTGGGTTTGCAAGACCCGCTGGCAGGCCTCCTGAAAGCGCGCCACCGGAAAAACTTCAGGCGCGGGAAGGCCGCCGGCAAAGGAGATGACCTCAGGATTTTGCGTGAGCTTGAGGAGTTCGCGAATGATGGAACTCTTGGCCGACTTGGTGCGCTGCGCGTAACGATGTGCCCAGGGAGCTGCCACCACACACCTCCGCATTACGTCTTACGCTAGCGCGCTAACGAGCGGCTGTCTGTGATGGGCGACACCGCGCGTGGGTAAGCGACTCAGGCCGAGGTCGGCCTAAAGAGCGTGTGTGGGAACCGGGGGGTTGAGTTCGGTGGTTTGACCTCAAGCTAGGATTCCGGAGGGCTTGTTCCCCCGGCGCGACTGCCCGGTGATTTCCCTGCGCTTTGGTTTGATTTTGCTTTTGACTTTCAACAGAGAATCTAAAGCCGAGATTGAATGACCGAGCTTACGGACGGTCTGAAGATTGTCCCTTTCAAAGCCGGGTTCTGAGTTTCGCGCATTTACTCAGAAAATGGAACTTTTCCCTCTCCGCGCGCGTTAATTACCTTTGCGGCTCTCCGCCGGAAGACTTCTCCCTAATATGACTAACGAAATTCATGGGCCCGATTCGCTGGAACCTGCGCCACCACTTGCCGAACCATTGCTGCCACCGCCAGCGCGTTCTCACTCCGCGGTGTACAGGGTCTTCGTCGGTCCGCGTGGGGTACGCGCCGGCTGGAAAGTCCTTATCTTTTTCCTGATCTTTGCCGCTGTAGCTTTTTGTTTCCAACCAATCGTCAGGATGCAAGGGAAGGTAAATCCCAAGTTGCCGCTGCCGCCGGGGGTCGCGTTCGTGAATGAATTCCTGGGCATGGCCGCGCTGCTCATCGCGACCGGCATTATGGCCAGGTTCATCGACCGCAAGCCCTGGGGCTATTTCGGCATGCCGCTGCGGAATGCGTTTCGCTCCACCTTCTGGACTGGCGCTGTCATCGGGCTGGGCGCGCTGTCGCTGCAGCTTGAACTGATGCACCTCGGCGGATGGTTCGACTTCGGCACCATGCAACTGCACGGCGTGGCGATCATGAAATACGGCGTCATCTGGTTGTTGATGTTTCTCTGGGTGGGCGTCACCGAAGAAGGCATGTTGCGCGGCTATGTGCAACGCGTTACCACCGACGGACTGAGCAGGCTGCCGAAGGGCTGGAGCTTCTGGACTGCGGCCATTTTCTTCTCGCTCCTGTTTGGCGCAGGCCACCTTAGCAATGCCGGTGAAAACAAGTTCGGCATCATCATGGTGTTCATCGACGGAATGGTCATGTGCTTCAGCCTGTGGTGCACCGGAGACCTGTGGTGGGCGATCGGCAACCACGCGGCCTGGGACTGGGGCGAAACTTTCCTCTTCGGTACGCCCAACAGCGGCCTGCATGGTGCGCAGGCGCTGATGAAGCCGTTCTTCCACGGCCCCGTGCTGCTGGCGGGAGGTACGGATGGTCCTGAAGGCAGTCTGCTGGTACTCATCTCGGAGGCGATTTTCGTCGTGTCCGTCGCGCTGATCTATCGCCGGAGGAAGTATCCGTTGCTGAGGGATGCGGAACCAGCCGATCGCTCTGGACAGGTTGAACTGGGTGCTAGTCCGATCGACGGTTCAAGTCCCGCGGCTTAACCAGACCTGAAGCCCGCCTAGGTATGCTTGGAGGAGGCTGGGCGGCGATGAGTTCGTGCAGGGTTGAGCCTTCGAGGAACTCCATGGCGAGGAAGGCTTGGCCGTTTTCCTCGCCAATGTCGTAAACCGTGCAGATGTTTGGATGATTGAGCGTAGAAGCGGCTTGGGCCTCCTGCTGAACCAACTTCAGGGAAGGCCGGTGGCCTAGGGTGTCGTCGAGGAACTTGAGCGCGACAAAGCGGTGGAGGCGCAGGTCCTCAGCCTTGTAGACCAGGCCCATGCCGCCACTCCCGATCCGCTCAAGAACGCGGTAGTGGGAGATTAGGAGTTCGATGACGCGCCCCACCAATTTCAGATGATCTGTGGGCAGACTTAGGTGCAAGAGGCGGGGCCGTTTGCCGGATTCCTCCGTTTGCCTAACTGGCGTAATATCGCCACATCGCAAGCTGAGCGTTACTTCCGCTTCCAACGCACACCGTCCTTGGTGTTCTCCAGGATGATGCCGTTCTCGGCGAGTTGTGCGCGGATCGCGTCGGAGCGGGCGAAGTCGCGGGCCTTGCGCGCCTGGGAATGCTCGGCCACGAGCCGCTCGATCTCGTCATCGGAAAGTGTCGCGGCTTTCGCCAGTTCCGCCGTCTCGGGGCTGATTTTATCGGCGAGTCCTTCTTTGTTTGCCCACTCTACCGTGGAGCGCACCTTGGCGGCGTCGTCATCTTTCAGCACCGCGAAGATTCCGTCGAACTGCGTCAGCGTCTGCAACAGCGCTGGAATGTCACCCTTGCGGACTTCGCCGGCATCGGCGGCGGCATTGCCGTCGCGCACCATATCGAAGATCGCGCCCAGCGCTCGCGCCGTGTTCAGGTCGTCGTTCAAGCCAGCGGTCATTTCCTCCGAGGTTTTCTTGGCTATCGCGGCAATCGCGTCGTTATTGCCGTCGGCGAACTGCGAAGTCTCCAGCCGCAGCTTGAAATTGCGCAGCCGCTCGACGGAGTTCGCCGCTTGCGTCAGGCCGTCGAAGGTGAAGTTGAGCTGCTTGCGGTAGGGCACCGACATCAGCAGGAAGCGAATCGACGATGGCTTGTGGCCCATCAGGATCAGGTCGCGCACGGTGAAGAAGTTTCCCGCACTCTTGGCCATCTTCTCGCCTTCGACCAGCAGGAAACGCGAGTGCACCCACACGTGCACGAACGGTTTGCCGCTCTCGGCCTCCGATTGCGCGATCTCGTTTTCGTGATGCGGGAAGATCAGGTCTTCGCCGCCGAGATGAATGTCGAAGCTGTCGCCCAGGTACTTCATTGACATGGTCGAGCACTCGATGTGCCAGCCCGGACGTCCCGGCCCGATCTCGGTCTCCCAGAACGCCTCGCCCGGTTTCGGCGCTTTCCATAACGCGAAGTCGCGAGCGTTGTCCTTGTCGTATTCATCAACGTCGACGCGGGCGCCGTCAGTCATGCCGGCGAAGTCCTTCTTGGACAGCTTGCCGTATTCCGGAAACTTGGCAATGCGGTAATAGTAAGAGCCATCGTCGGTGCGATAGGCGTAGCCCTTCTCGACCAGCTTGGCGATGAAGCGCGCCATCTCCTGAATGTGGTCGGTCGCATTCACCAGCAGTTCGGGATGCTCGATGTTGAGCGCATCAGCGTCTTCCAGGAACGCCTGGCGATATTTCTTCGTGTACTCCTGGACTGACACGCCGTCGCGCGCGGCGTTGCGGATGATCTTGTCGTCCACGTCGGTGACGTTCATGACGTGCTTGAGCTGAAAGCCGCTCTGCTTCAGGAATCTCCGCAGCGTGTCCACCACGATGAAGGTGCGAAAGTTGCCGATGTGCCCGTAGTCATACACTGTGGGACCGCAGGCGTACATGCGGACCAGATTGTCCTCCAGCGGGTGGAACTGCTCGACTTTGCCGGACAGGGTATTGAAAAGCTCAAGCGCCATGTAGTGGTCCTGGATGAAGGCAGAATTCTCGATTGTAGGGAAGTGCGGGAAAGTGGGTCAAACGCCGCAGCCCGCATTCCTCATCACTAGCGGCTGCGGCGGTGCTGCGCGATAGGTAATGATCGCCGGAAGAAATTACATGCCCGTGCGCCCGCCATGTGATCGCTGCTGTTTCCAACCCAATAAAGGCGTTCAATTTAGCCAAATTCCGCATCAGAGAATTCATGGCATAAGACATGCTCACCTATGCCTTTGGTAGCGCAGCAGGAGGCCTCAAATGCCGTACATACGGCTTTACTCGCGAGACATGTCGTTGGCCGAAAAGCGCGTGGTGGCAGAAAAGCTGATCTCGATTGCGCTTAACGCATTCCAGCTTACCCCGGAAGAACGGTACAGGATTTCTGTTCAATTCATGCCGCGACATTTCTCGCGCGCGGCGGTCGACGAGTTGCCTCCCGAAGCCGAGGCGGTGCTCGAAGTTTCCGATTACCACCTGACCGTGCACACCATTGCATCGTTTGTTGATGCGGCGACGCCGATGCTGAGCCGATCGGCAGTCGTAAAACCACCCAGCCGTCTCGCCCGTTGGCTGGGAATGGAACCGGACCCCGCCAGCCAGATCGCATTTCAGTTTACCGACACGGTTTCGCCCGGCTGGGATGTCGTCAGCAATAACTTCGCATTTCGCCCCATGCGCAAAGCGGCCTAGAACATCGCCGGCCCATAAGGAGCCATGAGGAGATGTGTGCGAATCACATCTTTAGGCAGGCGTGAGCCATTACAATGCTGGCATGGACTCATTCGTTATTGCAGGCAGGCAGTTTCGTTCGCGGCTGATCGTCGGCACCGGAAAGTACAAGTCAGGGCAGGAGACGGCGCGCGCCATCGCGGCCAGCGGCGCGGAGATGGTCACGGTCGCAGTGCGGCGCGTCAACCTCGACCGCAGCAAGGAATCGCTGCTCGACTTCATCGATCTACAGCAGTATTTTCTTTTGCCCAACACCGCGGGATGTTACACCGCGGAAGAGGCGATTCGCGCGGCGCGGCTGGGCCGCGAGGTCGGCCTGTCCGACTGGGTGAAGATCGAGGTGATCGGAGATCAGCAAACCCTGTTTCCCGATGTGCAGGCGACCATCGAAGCCACCCGCGTGCTGGTGAAGGAAGGCTTCACCGTGCTGCCGTATACCTCCGACGATGTCGTTGTGGCCAAGCGTCTGGTCGATGCCGGGGCTGCCGCAGTGATGCCTTTGGGTGCGCCCATTGGCAGCGGCATGGGCATCCAGAACCAGGCCAGCATTCGCATCCTGCGCGAAGTGATCACCGGCGTGCCGCTGATCGTCGACGCAGGTGTGGGCACCGCGTCCGACGCAGCAATTGCCATGGAGTTGGGCGTCGATGGCGTGCTGATGAACACCGGCATTGCCGGCGCGCAGGACCCGGTGCTGATGGCTGAGGCGATGAAGAACGCGGTCACGGCCGGACGGCAGGCGTATCTCGCGGGTCGGATGATAAAGAAGCTGTACGCAACGGCAAGCTCGCCACTGGAAGGGGTGGTGCGATAGCTATCGGTTCGGTGCCCCAGGTTCGTCCGCCGCGACGCTAACCTGGGTTCAGTCACTAGGGCGCAGGTTAGCCCGCCGTGGCGGACGAGCCTGGGGCACCATCATTCCCCTACTCACTTTGTCACCAGCGGCAACTCCACATAGCTCTCCTGCCTGGCTGCGTGGTAGATCCGTTGCGTCGCCTTCTTGAAGTCGCCCGGCTTGGCCCAGAAGATGTTCTCTACAAACATCTGCGGGTTGCGATCGTAGAGCGGAAACCAGCTTGACTGGATTTCCACCATGATCTTGTGTCCGGGCAGGAAGACATGGTCTGCCGTGGGCAGCGCGAACTGGTACAGCAGCGGCGTGTCGGGAGTGATCGCCTTCGGATTGGCGAAGCTCTCGCGATAGCGTCCGCGGAAGATGTCGGCCGAGACCATCAGCTCATAGCCGCCCATCTTCGGATCGGACGCGACCTCATCGGGATAAACATCGATCAGCTTTACCACCCAATCGGAGTCGGTGCCGCTGGTGGACGCCATCAGATGCGCGACCGGCTGGCCCGCGATCTTCACCGGCGCCGTCAGCGTATCGGACACAAACGACACAACGTCGGTTCTCGCCGTCGGATTACGCTGGTCGCTGACTAGCCAGATCGGCCAGGTCGCGGCCGGTCCATATTCGACCGATTGCACGGGACGCGGCAGATAGGGAACGGGATTCGCCGGATCGGAAACGTACTCTTCGTAAGCTGCGCCGGTATCCTGCGGCGCCGTAAAGCTGAGCTTGCGCCCCGCTTCCAGGTACAGCGGGGTTGCCGTCACGCTGCAACCGCTCTCGCCAACAACCGCCGATTTTGTGGTCGTTGGCGCGGAACCGCTCGGACATCCCGCCGGCCAGGCCGATAGGCGCACCCAGCGGTTCGTCCCGGTCTCGTACGCCATTACCGGCGGGATGTCCGCCTTCGGCGCACCGTCCTTCAGATATTGCGCCAGGAACGGCGCGAGAATCCGTTCGCGAAATTCCTTTCCCGTATCGCTGGGGAACTTGAGGTCACCCAGGCTGCTGCCTTCGCCAATCTCCTGAGCGTGATGCCAGGGACCGAGCACCAGGTAAACCATATTGTTGTTCGTGTCTTTGGGCTTGATGGCGCGATACACGGCGGGCGCGCCGTAAATGTCCTCCTGGTCCCAGAGGCTGTGGACCAGCATGGTTGGCACGGTCAGCGGTTGCGCCGCCAGCAGTTTGTCGATGGCCTGGTCCTGCCAGAACTGGTCATAACTGGGATGCTCGAGGATCTTGCGCCAGAAGCCGGTTTGCTCCAGCCCGTGGCTGCGGCCCATTTCGCCCGCCGAGCCGGCTTCCAGGAACCCGGTGTACTCGTCGGCGTAACTGTACCACCACTTGTACTGGTCGGTGTTGGTACGCGCCGCCTCCTGCTCATAGATGTACGATTCATTGGGCTGGCGAAATGCGCCGTAGTGGAACCAGTCGTCGCCCATCCAGCCGTCCACCATGGGATTCATGGGCACCACGACCTTCAATGCTGGATGCGGATGGAACATCGCCATCAACGTCGTGTAGCCGTCGTAGGAAATCCCCAGCACGCCGACGTTGCCATTGCTCTCGGGAACGTTCTTCACCAGCCAATCAATGCTGTCGTAGATATCGGTGGAGTCGTCGACGGGCGTGGGATTCAGCGGGCCGCGCAAGGGGCGGTTCATCACGAAGTCGCCCTGCGATCCATACTTGCCGCGCACGTCTTCGATCACCCGAATGTATCCGCCTTCGACAATCACGTCGGTGGGATTGTCATAGCCTTCCAGCACGTTCGCCAGGTGCGAGCTCGGGTTCTGCGTGACCATGTGTTCGGCATCATACGGTGTGAAGGTCGCGAGGATGGGAGCGTGCTTCGTGCCTTTGGGCATCACGATCACGGCATGCAGTTTCACGCCGTCGCGCATCGGGATCATGACCTCGCGCTTCTCGAAATCGAAGCTGGTTGTGACCGGTTTGAAGTGAGCAGGAATCTCGCTCAGCAGGTCGGGATACTTGGCGGGCGCGGGCGCAGAGGTTTGCTGCACCTGGGCGAGCGCGGCGGGAAGACACAACAGGGCCATCAGGATTGCGGCGGTCGAGGCGAAACGCCGTACGGAGAGGATCATCAGGAACTTTCCTCCAGGCGGCCTAGCATATTGGGTTCGGTCAGGTACGCGCAACTCTCAACAGAGCTGCCAACGCGAACGGCAGGAATCGCCATCTAAGAGCAGTGGATAGTGGTCAGTGAATAGTGGACCGGTGCCCCAGGTTCGTCCGCCGCGGCCGATTAACCTGGGCCCAGGTTAGCGTCCAAAAGAAGGCCGCGAACCTGGGGCACGGTCCCGGCCGGGTTTTTCTATCCACTCACCACTATTTACTAACCACTGGAGTTGCAATGCCCGTTCCCCAGCGTCTCGCCATTGTCATCGTCCTGTTCAGCGCGGTCGCTCTGTCGGCGGCCGATAAGGACGTCCGCATCAGCATCCCCAAGCGCACCAAGCCCACGCCGGTGCAGAAGCTGAACCAGGAAGGCGTCAAGGAACTCCAGAAGCACGAGTACAAAAAGGCCAAGGCCACCTTTTACAAGGCCTACTTGATCGACCCCAACGACCCGTTCACGCTGAACAATCTGGGCTACATCGCCGAACTGGAGGGCCAGGCCGATCGCGCCGAGCGTTATTACAGCCTGGCGCAGGCGCAGGGATCCGACGCGATCGTCTATAAGTCAACGGAGCGCGCGGCCGTGGGCAAGCCCGTGGACCAGATCGCCGGCAACGCCGCCGACAACAAGATGCAGGTGAACCGGATCAACGTCGCTGCTATCGGGCTGCTGCAGAAGGACCAGGCGCCGCAGGCCGATCTCGAGTTGCAAAAGGCGCTCAAGCTCGATCCCACGAATCCGTTCACGCTGAACAATCTCGGCTACGCGCGCGAGAAGGAAGGCGAGCTGGAACAGGCCTACAGGTTCTATTCAGAGGCGGCGAACCAGCATTCCGACACGCCGATCGTGGTGAGCATGCGGCGGTCGTGGCGCGGCAAGCCCATCAGCGAAATTGCCGCTGCCAATGCCAACAAAGTCCAGAACGTGATGGAGCACGAGCAAAGCGTCTCCGCAAAAGTCGCGCGGCTGAACACGCGCGGCGTCGCGGCCATCAATCGCAACGACTACAAGCTGGCGAAGCAGTATTTCCAGGAAGCCTACAAACTCGATCCCAGGAATGCCTTCGCGCTGAATAATATGGGCTACCTGGCCGAATTGGACGGCGACAAAGAGACCGCCGATTTTTACTACGACAAGGCCAGGGAAGCCGACCAGTCGAGCATGAAGGTGGCCTATGCCTCGCGCAAAGACGTTGAAGGCATGAAGCTGGCCTCTGTCGCCAACGATAGCGACGATGCGGTCAACAAGGCCATCGACGAGGCGGCCGCGCTACGTCGCGAGGAGGGTGGGCCAGTGGTGCTGCGCTATCGCAACAATCAGCCGGTGATGGAACCGGCGATACCGCCGAGGCCGATTCAACCGGCAAATCCCACGCCAGAGCCGGCGCCCAGCGGCAATGAAATCCTGCAGCCGCTGCCCGAAAACGAGCAGCCGCCCGCAGCGCAGCCTAACGCCCAGCCGCCTCAGGGCAACGCGCCCGCAAATTCCGGCGGAGGTTTGCTGCAGCCTCTGCCTGAGAATGAGCAGCCGCCGGCGGCACAGGGATCAGGTCAGCCGCAACACCAGCCGAACGTGCCGCGTCCGCCGCAATCGCAATCTCAGCCGCAGCAGAACACGGTTCCTCGTCCTCCCCAGACGCAGCAGAACAATACTCCAGCCAACTCAAACAATGGCATCCTGATGCCACTGCCCGACGATCAGCAACCGCCGACGGCCAAGCAGCCGTAACCGCTTTTCGCTATTCGCTCGTCGCTTTTCGCCATTCGCTTTTCGTCGGGAGAGCTTCCGGCGCTTACGCCAAGAGGTGACAAAGGTATCTAGCCTTAAGGTTGAGATTCTGTCATAACACTTTAGTAACATTTTGCCAATTAGTTCTTGACACTTTAGAACTAAGGTGGAACACTCGCGGTGATTAGCAGACATGTCACCGGAAGCGCGCTTCCGTTCATTCGCCTCGGGCATCGGGCCCGTAGAATGCCGGGTTCATCGGATCAAGGTGGAAAGAAGGGGGCAAAGTTCCCCCTGACCATGACCTCGCAAAACGAAAACCCAGAAAGGAAACGACCTCATGGCTGGCCGAATTCTTCTGTTCTCCGTCGTAGCGATGACTTCTGCTTTTGACCGTTGGTTGTGGCTCCAGCGCACAACTGAGTGGTGTCAGCGTTACGCCCGCGACGGTAAGCTTCGAAACTAACATTCCAAGTCCAGACTTCGTGCCTACGACTGTAACTGCCCAGCTGACGGCCACCGGCACCTATAGCAACGGTAAGACTGGCAGAGTGTATTACAAAGACATTACGGACCAGGTGAATTGGACGACGGCTCTCGCAGCCGTCGCTACTGTCACTTCTGCCGGAGTGGTAAGTCCAGCGGGATGCGGCGTTGGAGTGATCAATGCGAACGCCAGTGGTGGCCTCATCGCCAGCGCTTCGATCAACGTGTGTACGCAATCAGGATCCGATCTGGGTTCGTTAACTTCACTGAAGGTTTTGTCTCCGCCGCAGACGTTGAGTAACCGCGGCGACAAAGCACAATTCATCGCCCTCGGCACCTACGCCGGCTCCAATGCGACCAAGGACTTAACGGACAAGGTGAAGTGGTCGACGAGCGACACTCGCGTCGCCACCACAGACGCGGCTGGACTGGTGACGTTGTCCGCTTCCTGCAGCAATGTCGGGTCTGGTCCTGAAGCGACGATTACGGCAGTTGGGCCGGGCGGCAGTGGAAGCTCACTCACGGCTGCGGCGTCCTTCGTCGTGGAACCGTGCGGCTCCAGCAGCGGCTCCACTTTGATCGTCCATCAGGCTGGCGAGGGATCGGGTAAGGTCGTGAGCAATCCGGATGAGATCAGCTGCAGTGGCGGCGATGGTTGCATCGGGAATTTCGCCCTGAGCAGGCCGGTGACCCTTACCGCAACGCCGGATCCAGGATCCATCTTTGGAGGATTCTCCGCCAGCTGTGCACCCGTGATCCCCGACCCCAGCGGCTGTCCGGCAAGCCTCAGAGAGGCTGGCGTAAAGTCCTGCACCTGCCTGACGACGACGGTCAACGCCGCAGCAGTCGGCGCAATTTTCAACACCGGTCGTTGATTCAGGAAGAAACTCGCTCCGCGGCCAGCTAATGCTGGCCGCAATTTGTTGGATGCAGACCTGACCACGTCGCGTGTCACCCAAAGTGATTCACGGGGCCGGTTCCCTTGCCCAGCGGGTAGGCCGATAGTATTGCCTTGCGCACGTAGTTTTTGGCGGCTCGAACCGCCTGGTTCAGATCGTCGCCCAACGCCAGGCGGCAGGCCAGCGCGGTGGCAAACGCGCAGCCGGTGCCGTGCGTCGAGCGCGACTCGATCCGCTCACCCGGGAACACTTCCTCTCGCACCGTGCCGGAACGGCAATCGCTTAGGAAATCATTGGGCGGATCGAGCTCTCCGCCGGTAATAACGACCGCCTTGGCACCCAGAGCGTGCAGTGCGTCCGCTAATGGACGTACATCCTGAACGAGGAACTCGGCTGCCTCGGCCAGTACCATCGCCTCATAACCATTCGGCGTAACTACGTCGCAGAGGGGGAGCAACCGAGTTCGCAAGACGTTCACTCCTGCGTCTTCCAGCAGAGCGGCCCCGGATGATGACCGCACAACCGGGTCAAGGACGATGTTGGGAAGCGTGCGTTTCTCCAGAAATTCCGCAACCGCCGCCGCTACCTCGCCTGACCCCAGCATGCCGATCCGGACAGCCGCGAACGCCACATCATCGGCAAGCGCGTTCAGCGTTGCGGAAACCAGGTCAGGTTCCAAAGCTCGAACCCGAAAGACGCCCTGCGTGGACTGGACGGTCCACGCCGTCATGCAGGTCACGGCATAGCAGCCTAGGGCGGCGGCGGTTTTGATGTCGGCGGTGATGCCGGCACCCGATGAGGGGTCGTAGCCGGCGATGCTAAGCACAACCGGGGGTGTGCGCGTCCGCATGGCATGACTGTAACGCAACTGTAGCCTGAGCGTCCGCAGGCGTCTTATCGAGCCTCTTCGCGAGCGGTGTTGACCGGCCGGTTGTTGGGGATCCCCGGCTTTGCGGGATCTGTAAGTTGCTGGATTTCAGCAGCTTACATCCAACCAGAGAGGGTCGGAGCACCATCTTAACAATTACGCCGCCCAGTCAGGTCCCAAATTCTCGGCAGGAGAATTCGTCTTTGCAGCTCGGAGAAGTGGATTAGCCGACAAAACGGATAAGCACAACCGTGGCGAATTGGCAAGTCCCCTTTATGGGTATCGGCAGAATAGGGTTGACTCTTAATCCCGGCTTTGAAAGACTTTTAACATCCTGTCAGGGAGGACCAACTTTAACGATGAGAGGTGTCTGAATGTTACGAGTACTTAGCCCGGTTGCGGCGACATTGCTGTTTGCCACCGCGCTGGGTGCGGCACCCGGTAATAGCACACCGGATTCGCAAAAAGCGGCCCCAGAACAGACTCAGGAGCATAAGCCGGCCAAGCGGGCGAAAGCAAAGGCCGAAGTCGGGAAGGCCTCGTGGTATGGCCGCATCTTCCAGCATAAGCAGACTGCGAGCGGCGAGCCTTACGACATGTTCGACTTGACCGCGGCTCACCGCAGCCTGCCTATCGGTTCCTGGGTCAAGGTCACGGACCTCAAAACCGAGCGCGCAGTCGTAGTTCGCATCAACGATCGCGGGCCGGTGGCGAAGAATCGGATCATCGACCTGTCTTATGAAGCGGCCAAGATACTGGGCATGCGCGGGATTGACCGTGTGCGCCTGGAACTGCTGCCAACTCCTGAATTGGCAGACAATCTTGCGCCACTGTAATCCTGTTTTCTAACCTTTTTCACGGCGCTCCCAAACGGCGCTGTTCAAGCAGTCTGCCCGGATAGGGTTTACCACAGAGGCGACAGAGAGATTCGATCGGTAAACACTCTGCGCCTCCGTGGTGGTCTGGGCTGTTATAGACTGGAAGCCGATGCAAGCACGAGATCGGCTCATCGTGGCGCTTGATGTCCCCAATGCCACCCAAGCCCGCCAGATCGTCCAGTCGCTTGGCGAAACCATAACCACTTACAAGATCGGAAAGCAGCTCTTCGTTGCCGAGGGGCCGCAGCTTGTGCGCGACCTGGTTGCCTCCGGGCGCAAGGTCTTCCTGGACCTGAAATTTCACGATATTCCTAACACCGTTGCCGAAGCGGTCCGGTCGGCCGCCCGGCTAGGTGTCAGCATGCTGAACGTCCACGCCTCCGGCGGCAGCAAGATGATGAAGGCTGCGGTCGAGGCAGCGGCGCAATCCGAGACCAAGCCACTGGTGCTTGCGGTCACCGTCCTGACCAGCCTGTCAGATGCAGATCTGTCCGAGATTGGATTTTGCGGTACCGCGGCGAACCAGGTTTTGCGTCTCGCGGCGCTGGCCCGAAGCGCCGGTTGTGGGGGCATTATCTGCTCAGCGCAGGAGGCCAGCGAGCTACGGCGTGAGTTAGGCGAGGGCTTCCCCATCGTAGTGCTCGGCATTCGGCCTGCCGGAGCGGACATCGGAGACCAGGCCCGCGTGATGACGCCGCGTGCGGCTATCGAAGCCGGCGCAACCTACCTCGGCGTGGGACGGCCGATCTTGCAAGCCGACGACCCCCTCGCGGCTGCGCGCCGCATCCTCGCCGAGATGGAAGAGGCGCTGCGCTAAGGCGATCCGCAAAAATCGCTCCCTCTCCCCAAAAAGAAAGAGGTCCCGAAACCGGGACCTCCGCCGGCGATGAGAGGCGCCTGACTAAGGCTTGGCTTTCATGAACATCATGTCGCCGGGCTTGCCGGTTTCGACCTTGTAATCGGACGGCACCTGGAACAACGACGCATCCGGTTCGCCGCGGCTGACGCTGGTCACCGTGCTGGTCATGGTCCCCATCATGGGATCGCTGTGCTTCATGCTCAGCGGAATCTGCAGGTCGGTTGACACCCAGCGCTCGGTCACCACCGAGATCGGATTGGTGTTACCAATCTGTCCGGCCGGAATGGTGCGCGTCACGCGCGTGCCCTGTGCCTGCAAGCCGAGGATGGTCTTGGTGCCTAGCTGCTCCGTGGTCAGGTTCGCCTGGCCAGGACCTGCAGGCGGCTCTCCAATGGCGTCCCCTTTGGGCGGCCGGGGCGGACGCAGCGGCATCTCATGCGCGGTCTTCTTCTGCGGGTTTAGCATGTAGCGCTTGCCGGCAACCGGATCCATAATCATGATCATGGTGCCCTCTACCGCGCCGGTCGAGGGGGTGACCAGCTTGAACGGAACTTCGCGGCGAATCCGGCCCTGGGAGTCGCGGTATTCCGTGCTCTGATTGTCGGTATGGATATTGTTGCCATCCGCCAGGGTCTGGTCGTGGGTCACCTCCACGGTGGCCGTCATGGGCGCGCCGGTGACGACCTTGTCGCCCAAGCCGACGTCTTCATGATAGAAGAAGGCCCCGCCCGTGTGTGGCCCCCCTTCCATGCCCATTATCTGCATTCCCGGTCCGCCTGGCGGCGGAGGTGGCGGAGCTGCCGGTTCGCTCTGGGCGATGGCCACTCCCGCGAGCGCCACCAGCAACGCTCCCATTGACAGCCATTGCCATACCGCACGAAGTCGCAAATTCTTCCCAAAGTTCATAGCTTCATCCTCGTCTGAGAAAGTATTTCCGCTTTCAACTTCAGTTTTCAAACCGAACTGCCCGTACCACACCGTCATACCCGACCACTACGTCCGCGATCCGCGGCTGGACTCCCTGGCCGGCGTCTGCCGACTCCGGCAATTCCATCCGCACCACCTGGGTTTCGCTGGCGCAGCTCAGCGGATCGCAGAACATCAGCGCCGTGTAACCGGCATCGGCATCACTCTGGGGGTCGTCAGCCGCTGCGGGGCTGCTCTTGGACGCCGTTACCGTTTGCGCTAACGACGACTTCTGCGCGATCTCCCGATGGCTGATCGACGCATGCCCCTGTTTCGGTCGAGAATCGCCGACGCCAGCCGTAGTCGCCTGCTGGCCGCTTGCGACCACCATTGGCTGCTGAATGACTGGTACGCTCTGCTCCGGCGCAGACTTGCTCTCCATCGGCTTGGCACTGGAGCTATGCTGAAGCAAATGGATCCCCAGGAAAATTGCGATCGCAATCGCCGCGGCGACGGCGGCATATGCTCCAAGTTCGAATAACCGGCTCAACTGCAGAGCGAATGGAGTGGAACGCGGCGCTGCTTTGGATTGTGGACGCCACATCTTCCATGGTTCCGTCACTCCAGATGGCATTGGCCTCGTGGCGACCGCAGCTTGCGCCGTCGCGAGCGAAGCCCTGCCCGCTGGAATGCCCTGCCGGAACACCTGAAGCAACGCCCGTTCCACATCTGGGCCAGCCTCGCGGCCGGCGGTCCTTGCCCGCAGCGCATGCAGGGACGCATTCAGCGTCCGTTGCGCCTCGAACCACGACTCACAGGCCGGGCAGGCCTGGGCATGGCAGGCCATCTGCGGGTCTTCGATCTGCGTCTGGGCCAATTCCGGCAAACTGAATGACGCGACGTAATGTCTAAACTCACGGCATGTCATGATGCGCACCTCGCCGCAATTCCCGAGATCCCTGGGGCCATCGCCGCCGAGTGGTGCAGCTTCTTGCTGAGCATGGCGTGCGCGCGATGAAGCCGGGAGCGAATGGTGCCGATGGCACACCCCATGGCTTCCGCCGCCTGCGCATAGCTCAACTCCTGCAGGTCGCACAACACCACCACCTCGCGATAGTGCTCCGGCAACGACAGCACCGCTTTCCAGACGGCAGTTGAAGTCTGATTGCGGGCAATGCCTTCGCTGGGATCACTCTCCGTCATCAGCGCCGCCGCTTCATCCTCGACCGAGGCGCTCAACGCATTGTCCGAGTAGCTGCGCTCCAGCGCCCGGCGTACGTAGTTTCGGGCGACGCCGAACAAATAGGCGCCGAGCGCCCCCCGCGCCGGATCGTAGTCGCCGCCGCGCTGCACCAGGAAGATGAAGACATCCTGCGTCACTTCCTCGGCGATTTGGGTTGAGCCGCTCATATGCAACGCGAAACGAAAGATGGGGCCTTGCCGGCGACGGTAGAGCGCGGTGAACGCATCTTCGTCTCCTGCCAGGGCCTGCGCCAGCAGTTGCTCGTCAGTCAAATCGGTCAGCAACTTCACCTCAGTGGTGGTCCTGATCTCGTTTCTACCTCATATTCACGGGTCAGAAACGTAAAGTTCCGTAAAGTTCAGGGCGGCACGCCGAAACTGCCCCACGCTTGGAGCCTGTAGCTATCCTAGCTGTTACCGCCGGTTTCGGCACTGTCCCGCAAGTCCGGCCCGGATTAGCCCATCGCTGACCCGAACTCGCGTGGAGGGCGTGAAGCCGGAAGGCGCACGTTCTTCTCTCTTTCTGTGACTAAGGTAGTGGCTCAGAGCCACTACCTGTGACTAAAGTCACATAGCATTGTGAGCGCAATGGGGCTATTCTTATTGCGTGCTGTGCGGCCCGGCAGGCTGCGCGAGAGGGGTATTTGCAACAATGTCTGAGCAGGGACGTTGATATATGCGCTTCGGCGCGGTGATGGCGGTCATCGTAATCGCTCTCGGCTATCTTGCCTACACCGGGGTGCAGGACAGCAAGAGCTACTACGTGACCATCAAGGAACTGAACGGTATGGGCAACGGCGCCTACAGCAAGCGGTTGCGCGTGGCCGGGAACGTTCAGCCGGGTTCCATCAAGCGCCAGGGGACGCATCTGGAGTTCCTGCTGGTTGAGGAAACCCGTACGCTGCCGGTCGTCTACAACGGGACAGAAGCTCCTCCGGATACTTTTAAGGACAACGCGCAGGCGCTGGCGGAAGGCAAGTTCGGGCGCGACGGCGTCTTCCACGCCAGTACCATTCAGGCCAAGTGCGCGTCCAAGTACGCGCCCAAGCAGCCGGGAGCACAGCCGGCGGTGCAAGGCACGACGCAGAAGGCGGCGCTGTAGTTGGCAATTTCAGGATGGAGTTAGAATCGGTCTATGAGTAACGCTCAGTTCTTCACGGCGCTGTGTTTGCCACTGATTGTTTTTCTGGTGGGCTTTTACTTCCAGAACACTGGCATTCGCGACCTGCGCTCTGAGATGACCGTTCTGCGCTCCGATATGAACCTGCGTTTCGCGCGCTTCGATCAAAGGTTCGACGATCTTACGAGCAAGGTGGTCGGCATCGACAACCGCCTGATCCGAGTCGAGGAGCGGCTCAAGCTCTAATTCAATACTCTGCGACTGAAAATCCGCCCTCTGAAGGAACCGTTGATCGCAACCGCACCATCCTCACCACCTGTCATCGTTCTCGATAACCTGGTGAAATTCTTTGGCCGCTTTGCCGCCATTCGCGGCATTTCAGCGACGTTCACCGCCGGCCGTCTTTACGTGGTGCTCGGCGACAATGGGGCAGGGAAGAGCACGCTGCTGCGCATTGTCGCCGGACTGATGGAGCCCAGCCAAGGCAGCTTCACGCTTCTGGGCGCGAAAAAGGTTCGCGACGTGGCACATCGCGTCGGCTATATGGGACACGCGCCGCTGCTGTATGACGAGCTGAGCGGCATGGAAAATCTCCGCTATTTCGCCGGGCTTTACGGCCTTCACGGCGACAACGTGGGCCGCCAGGCGATGCTGATGGTCGGCCTTGATCCTGATCTTGGGCGCCGTGTCGGTCAGTACTCGCAGGGAATGCGGCAGCGGCTGTCGCTGGCGCGCGCCGTTCTGCACGATCCCGAGCTGATGTTGCTGGACGAGCCCTTTTCCAATGTTGACGTGCATTCCGCGCGCGAGATGGCTGCGGTGCTGGGACGGGTTCGCGATCAGGGGAAGACAATCTTCGTTGTCACGCATCAGGCGCAACTGATGGAAGGCGTCGCCGACGAATTCGTGCACATGGCGGCGGGGCAGATTTTCGATCGGCAAGAGGTAGCTCGGAAACGTAGCGGCAGCGGAGCCGGCCTTGAGGAGTGCGCCATGACGACCCTCGCGGTAACCCGCTCAACGCTGATGAAAGACCTGCGCATGGAATGGCGCTCGAAGGACGCCATCAACTCCATGCTGTTCTTCGCGCTGCTGGTGGTCGTCATCTTCAGCTTCGCCTTCAATCCCACGGCGGAGGAATCGCGGCAGATTGCGGGCGGTTTAATCTGGGTGGCATTTCTTTTCGCTGCCGTGGTCGCGCTCAACCAGACCTGGGCGCGCGAGCTGCGCAATCAGGTGCTGGACGCCTATCGCGTTTCGCCTGCGCCGCCGAATGCGCTCTTCCTCGCCAAGACCGTGGGCAACTTTCTGTTCGTCGTCGTCCTGGAATGTCTGATGGCGCCGTTGTTTGTGGTCTTTTATGAGCTGCGCTCGGTGGGGCCGGTTTGGCAGTTGATTGTCGTCGCGTTGCTGGGAACATGGGCGCTGGTAGTGAATGGAACATTCTTCGCCGCGCTCTCGATTCGCACGCGCAGCCGCGAGATCATGCTGCCGTTGATTCTTTTCCCGATCTCCATTCCGGCACTGCTGGGCATGGTCGACGCAACCACGTCGATCCTGACCGGTGAAGCCTCTCCGGATTTCTGGATCAAGATGCTGACGGTCTACGATCTGGTGTTCACGTTGATTTGCCTGCTACTGTTCGAGACGGTTTTGAACGCCGAATAAAGAGTGAAACGCAGAATGAAAAAGCTTGCAATGACTTCGACTCTGATCATCGTGGCGCTACTCGGCATCACGAGCTACTTCGCGCTTGTGGTTGCGCCAACGGAAGCCACGATGGGCGATGTGCAGCGCATCTTCTACTACCACGTCTCATCCGGCTGGGTCGGCATGGTTTGCTTCTTTGTGAACTTTGTCGCCTCCATCGTATATCTGTGGAAGCGCAGCGCCGCGAGCGATGCCTTGGCCGAAGCCTCGGCCGAGGTCGGCGTTGTCTTCTGCGGCGTGTTGCTGCTGCTGGGCACCCTCTGGGCGAAACCGGTTTGGGGCATCTGGTGGACTTGGGACGCGCGGCTGACCACGACGCTTGTTTTGTGGCTGATCTATGTTAGCTATCTGGTCCTGCGCAAATTTTCCGCCGGAGGACAGACGCAGTTATTGGCGGCGGCTTTCGCCGTCTTTGGCTTTGCCGATGTGCCCATCGTCTACATGTCGATTCGCTGGTTCCGAACGCAGCATCCCGCGCCGGTGATCGGCGGCGGCGAGGGGTCGGGACTGGCGCCGGAGATCTGGCATGTCTTTCTCTTCACCCTGGTGGCCTTCACGATTCTCGGGGCGGTATTTGTCTGGCTGCGATACAAATTGGCACTCCAGGAGCAAGTGCTGGAGTCGGCACACGCGCAAGCCGCGCTGAAGGGAGTGGCGTGATGAGTTCGATCGGATTTCTGAAACTGGCGTACGTTGTGGCGTGGGTGATTTACCTGGGGTACCTCGGGCGCATCTTAATGCGCATGAAGAAAGTTGCAGCCGAACGGGAAGAATTGGAGCGGACGATTCCGCGGAGTGCGGCTCCCGCAACGCTCAAGCGCTCGGCAGTGTGAGCGCGGCACCCGGACAATGGAGGTCCCCGTGGCTCCGGGCATGACAACCACCGAGCGTCGCGGCACCCTGCAACTGATTGGGGTCGGCTGCCTCATCGTCTGCGTGTTGTTCGCGATATTCAGCATTCCATTTTTTTGGGGACAGATTCGGGTATTGCAGTCCTGGCCGGTGCGGCAGGCGGAAGTCATTCGCAGCGTGGTCGTGACCGAGCCGACCGGCAAGCATGACCAGCTTTACTCGGCCCACATCGAGATCGCTTACGTCGTCGACGGCCAACCGGTCACAGCCGAGCTCACCAGCTTCCAAAGCAGCAACTATGCCGAAACCGTGCGGCGCGCAGCCGAGTTCCCGGTGGGCAGCCGGCACGCCATTCGCTACGATCCCAAGAATCCAAAACAGGTGCGCATCGGCGCGAGCTGGAACCGCCGCTTCTTCGCCGTGCCTTTGATTACGCTGGGATGCGGCGCGTTTTTCGGGTTGCTGGCGCTGGCCCCATTCATCGCTGCAGCCGCGCGAGATAAAACAGCGACACCAGCCAGGGAGAATCCCAAGTAAGCGGCTATTGTGCAGAGCTTGCGCGGTGCGCCACCGCGACCGGCGGACTGGTGATGGCCTCGCGAACATTGGCCAGCGGCGCATGCGAAACCAGTTCGACCGAGCCATCCGGCTTGCGCTCAATCCCCAGCTTCTGCCACAACGCGCCCAGGTCCACCTGCACCGGCTTGTCGGCCATCTCGCGGTAAAGATCCATCAGCGCGGTGGTTCCGGTTGCCTTGTCACCCGCCGTAAAGGCGCGCTCAATGGACCAATCCTGGTCGATGTTGCCGCCGGCGTCGAGAATGCCGCGCAACGCATCCTGCAGCCCCTTGTGACCGTGGGTCTGCTCGCGGATGCGCACGTCTGCCAGCAGGCAAAACATCGCCCCGCCCCAGTAGGTGCGGCCCCAGGTGTGGGTGTGATCGAGCCCCTCGTCGCCGGCCGCCGGCTCGCCTTGCGGCATGTCGCGCATCACGTCGTGCCACATTTTCGTCAGCCGAGAGCTGCCCGGCTTGCACGCGCGCGATCGGCTCGACGTAGACCGCAATACCTTCTTCGATCCAATGGTGTTTCTCCGCTCATGTAGGGAAATGCCGGGTGGATCAGCTCGTGGGTCAGCATCCAGTCGTCGTTGAGCTGCGCCTGCGTGGTGCCAGGCCCGACGGAGATCCTGATTCGGGCGCCGTTTTGCGCGGGATACGTGACCCCGCCATCGACACCGGCATGGCCGCGCACGAAAACGTTCAAGCTGACATGGGGGACAGGATATCTCCCGTAGTAGGTGCAGACGGCATCCGCCGCCCGACTGATCCAGTTCACAATCATTGCGTGAGGCAGGGCTTGCGCATCGTCCTTCACGGTGAGGTCGATCGTAGAGCCGCAGGCCGGGATCGTTTGTGATGTATCGCTAGAGCTATCCGCCTGCGAGGCAACCGCTCCCGGCAGACTAGCCGAGGCGAGCCAACAGCAACACCAAAAGGGAAACAAGTTTCAGATATACCTGCCATGACGCTAGTGATTGACCCGCTGCTTACGTTCGATGCAAAAGCAGTTGAACAGGAAACATGGGATAGTGGATAGTTGTCAGTGGAAGGGGATAGATCCTCTGGGAACTCTGAAGCGCGACTTCTATTCACTCGCCACGATCCTCTGATTTCCAACCCATGATTCAGCACTCAGCTCGAAATCGGCCCGAGTCTTGGGGGGACTGTCGTTCTAAGATCCGCTACTCCTGGCTACGTCCGTTGGCGGCGATCGATTGGTGCTTCGATTGGCTGGCCTACCTCCTCAGCCGCTGGTCGTTTCTGGAAGTGCTGGAATACATGGGCAGCTTCTCGATTCTGGTTGCCGTAATCTTTTATTTCAGCGAGTCCGGCGACCGCTTGCAGCAGAAACATTTCCAGGCGTGGCAGGTCATCAACACCGCCCAGGGCAAGGGCGGCAGCGGCGGCCGCATTGAGGCCTTGCAGGAGCTCAACCAGGACGGCGTTCCGCTGGTGGGAGTGGACGTTTCGGGCGCATTTCTTCAGGGACTCCAATTGCCGCGGGCGCGAATGGTGCGGAGCAATCTGAATGCGGTTGATGCCCGCAATAGCGACTTCGCGGGCGCTGACCTCACCGCCGCGGACCTGCAATGGGGGAATTTTCGTCATAGCAACTTCGGTGGCGCAAAATTGCAGTATGCGGACCTGGCGAACGCCGACTTTTGCTCCACCAACCTGAGCGGGGCCAATCTTGACGGGGCGACGCTCGACTCCGCCGACCTGGGGAAGGCCGACCTGAACAACATCAAGTGGCAAAAGATAAGAAGTTTGAAGGGCACAAGCCTGGGGCAAGTGCGCAACGCGCCACCCAGTTTTCTGGAATGGGCGACCCAACATGGGGCAGACACCAGCGGCGCGCACTCGACTTGCGATTAGCGACGCAAACCAGCCCCGTAGCCGGCTGCCTCTGGCGCGCAGATCAGATGAAGCACTACTATGGCAACTTGCTGATTGACAGCGTTTTCCCGCTCCTCGACAATTAAGAGCAGCACGAAAGGATGTCCGATGTTCCCCCACGAAGCTCCGGTCAGCATCAATGAACCGGCCGTTACTCCTGAGCCGGCCACTACACCTGAACCTTCGCGCTTCGACAAGCGTTCGATTCTAGTCGGTGTAGGCATCGCGTTCGCTGCGGTTTATGTGATCATGTCGCTGTACCTGATCTATGACTTGCGAACGCGAATGCTTGCGATGGAGCAAAAGGAGCTAGCGGTCACGGCCGAGCAGGTTGACCTGAACAATCGCCTGGCTGCGACATCCTCCGAATTGAAGCGGGAGCTGAGCTCAGAAGTTGGCTTGACCAAGCAGGAGATGGCGGAGCGCGCCGCCGAACTTGAGCACGAACAGCAGGCCGCCGCTGCCGCCTCGGCTCGCCTGGCCGCGGCGCAGAGCCGGCAAAGCCAGCAGTTGGCCGCAGTCAGCGGCGAAGTCACCACCGTCAAGACCGATGTGGGTTCCGCCAAGACCGACATTCAGAAGACCCAGACTGATCTGGCGTCAACCAATGCCAAGCTGGAAAAGACGATCGGCGACCTGGGCTTGGCCAGCGGCCTCATCGCGCACAACGCCTCCGAGCTGGAGGTACTGAAGCACAAGGGTGACCGAAACTATTACGATTTCACCTTGCAAAAGAACGTGCGCACTCCCGTCTCCACCATCAGCCTGGTCTTGAAGAAGGTCGATGTCAAGAAGGGCAAATTTACCCTGAATGTGATTGCCGACGATCGCACCATTGAGAAGAAAGACCGCACCTTGAACGAGCCTTTGCAGTTCTATACAGGACGCGACCATCTGCTCTATGAGTTGGTGGTGTTCACGGCGGAGAAGAACGTGGTGACGGGCTATTTGTCGACCCCTAAGAACGCGCCGACGCCGGTAACACCATAGGCGACAACTCTGTAAGAGAACAACATTAAATCTGCGCCGCGCAGACTCCCGCGCTCGAGAATGCGTTCAGGAGAGCTATGTCCTTTGGCAGGGCAGAATAGTCGATCCCGAAGAATACTTCGCAAGTCCCAGCCTGAGAGATGGTCCAAGACTCAGATAATCCACGCCTAGTTCTTGAAGCGACCAGCCCGCCGACAAACCACTAATGTGCTATTACATGTGGTCTCTAAAGAGTCATATTTTATTGACACTTGATAGCATCTAAGGGACAATCGCGGTAAGCACGAAAGGATGCGCCAATGTACGCTGAACGGACGCCAATCAGCATTACTTCGCCTGCAGCTGTTTCGTATCCAAGAAGCTCCTTTTCTTGGCAGCCTATTCTGAAGTACCTGCTGCTTACAGGCGCGGCCCTGTATCTGCTTGCGTCGCTCGCTTTCACGTACTTCACGTATACGGTGTACAACGTGGCGCCGCAGATGGTCGCGCTGGAACAAAGGCAGCGGGCCTTGGAGACCAAGCAGGCGGAGCTTGACAAGCGTCTGCACGCGTCGTCCTCGGAGTTAAAGCACGTGGTAAGCACCGGGGTTGGTTCAGCCCAGCAGGAAATAGCCGCCCGCACGGCTGAGTTGGAGAACCAGCAGAAGGCTGCCGTTGCGCGCCTCGCAGCCGCACAGACACAGGAGAGCAAGCAGTTAGCCGCCGTGAGCGGCGAGATCGGCGCCGTGAAGAGTGACGTCGGAACAGCCAAGGCCGACCTCCAGAAGACTCAGAGCGATCTGGCGGCCACGAACGCCAAACTGGAGCGGGCCATGGGCGACCTGGGCGTCGAGAGCGGATTGATTGCGCGCAACGCCCAGGAACTCGAGGCTCTCAGGCACAAAGGCGAGCGGAACTACTACGACTTCACGCTACAGAAGAATGCGCGCATGGCGGTCTCAACCGTGAGCCTGATTTTGAAGAAGGTCGATCCCAAGAAAAGCAAGTTCACATTGAATGTGATCGCCGACGATAAGACCATCGAGAAGAAAGATCGCACGCTGGACGAGCCGCTCCAGTTCTATAGCGGCCGCGATCGCCTGCTGTACGAGTTGGTTGTGTTTACGGCGGACAAGAATAGCATCAGCGGTTATTTGTCCACACCGAAGGATGCGCCCAAGCCGGTGACGCGGTAAGCCGCCAACGATCAGATCTCAGCTCTAGCGCGTTTCCGAATTTGGTGTGTCCTGGTAGAGCGGCGCTTCAGCGCCGCGTTAGGGCCGCCCTCTGATTCTTGGTTTTGCATTCCGCTGCGAAGGCAGCGGAATGCAAAACCTATCTCCGACGATCTACCGAACGCGCGAGCCTAAAGGCTCGCTCTATGTGGATACATAATCCTGACACTGCTCTAAGCAAGAATGGTTGCGTTCATCGCTTCGTCTTCCTGCACCAGTTCAGCGTATCCCAGTTCCTCCCGGATGCGGCTCGTGTCATAGGCAATATCCTGCTCAAAATTAAACTTTGGGTCGGTGTTGTCGGGGACAGACGAGGGCGGCAAACTGGCCAACCGCTCCGCAATCGTGGGCGTGTATTCTTCGCCGACATTGTAGATGCGGCCTGCGGCAGCCGGAGAGAGCGCGGCCAATACAATTGCGCGCGCAACATTCTCGACGTAGCCATGGGTCCAGCGCCACTGCGGATGGTTGCGGAATTCGTAAACCGTCGCCAGATCGGCATTCTCGCCGGGCCCGTACACCTTCGGCAAACGCAACACCGTTGCGGGAAGCGCCGGCTCGCCCTGGGCTATGAGCTCCATAAGGATTTTTTCGTAGATGTTGACGAAATCCCCGGGAGGTTTGCCGGGGTCTCGATAGGGATGCAGCACGGTGCGCAGCGGCGAGTTCTCGTTCAGCAATCCTGGCACGACCGGCCCCGGCTCAACCCCGGTGAAGCGGCCGTAAGCCAGATACACATCGCCCCTGCTGATCCAGACCATTCGCGCCGTGCGTCCAGCGAAGAAGTCCACTGCGGCACGCGCATCCACTTCTCCCATGGCGATCATGTGGACTACACCATCGGGCGTGGGTGTCAGGAGCTTCGCGGGAAAACGGGAGACGGGCATCGCGGCTTCCCGCCGCCGCACATGGCGAACGCTGGTGGGTAACTGGCTCTCGTGCTCGCCACGGTGATAGACCGTGACTGTGTGCCCGGTGTTCGCAAGCTGCCGCACGACATGCGCGCCGATGAAGCGCGTGCCGTCGATAACAAGAATGTTCATGGATCGGCGCTGGCCTACTTTGTGCCGCTCCTCTCATGCAGCACAATCGTCCGCTGGTCGTAAGGCTCGATGGTCACGGTCAGGTCCTTGCGCGAGTCGAACAGTTGTTGCGTCACCGGAAACGTGACCATCACGGTGCCGGTTTGTTCGCCGCCGGGCGCAATTTTCGTCTCCACCCGCAACGGATTGCCGTGTCCCCGCAGGTCGGGATACGCCTCAAGGTAGCGGTCATAATCGCTGGCCGAAGCCGCCTCATCCGATTGGTCGCCCTTGTCCGTCGATATAGCGGCTTGGATGTCTTTGATGTAGAGCGTCTTGTCGCTGACGTTCCGTAGCGTGACATTAAGCAGGATCATCGGACTTTCCATGTTCGCGGGCTGGCTGAACCATGCGCCCGTAATGTTGCCTTGCGCCGCGGGCTTAGCGCGTTGCGTGTAGGCGATAACACCAACGACGACGGCGACAATAGCGAGCGCGATGGCCACGGGCGCGGCGGGCGGCAGGTTACGTTTGGCCGTGCCGAATTCGTCGTAGCCGGAAGCTTGGGGCGCAGGCGGTTTGGGAGTCGCTTCGTTCTCAGTCATAGAATTTCTCCCCAGCGTGAGCCGGAACCAGCCCTGGTGCAGCACAACTGTCCACTAACCACTATCGACTAACCACTCGCGCCGGCCACTCGTGCTTCATTGCCTTGCGGAATTGTTCTTCCGGTAATGTATTGAGCACATCCGAAGCCGTCAGCCACGCCCGGCGCGCCTGCAGGATCCCGTACTTGATCTTTTCGAAGTGCGAGGTGTGATGCGCGTCGGTGTTGATGACGATCTTAACTCCGCGCTCGCGCGCCATGCGCAAGTGAACGTCATTCAGGTCCAGCCGGTCAGGATAGGCGTTCAGCTCCATAGCGATCTTGTTCTTCAGCGCGGTCTTTAGCACCGCGTCCATATCGTAGGCATACGCGTCGCGACGCAGCAACAGCCTGCCGGTTGGGTGCCCCAGGATAGAAACGTTCTTATTGTCCAGCGCACGCAACAAGCGATCGGTCATCTGCTGCGGCTCCTGGTTGAAGGCCGAGTGCACGCTGGCGACGACCACGTCCATCTGCTCCAGCACCGCATCGGACAGGTCCAGCTCGCCGTCAGCCAGGATGTCTACTTCGATACCCGCCATGATGGTGATGCCATCGATCTGGTCATTAGCCGCGCGAATTCGCGCGATGTGCTCCACAGCCCGCTTGTCGTCGAGGCCATTGGCGAATGCCAGGTTCTTGGAGTGGTCGGTAATTGCCATGTACTGGTAGCCGCGCGCTTTCGCCGCCTCTGCCATCTCGCCGATGGTGCAGCGCCCGTCGGTTTCGACGGTGTGCATGTGTACTTCTCCGCGAATATCCTGGAGCGTGATGAGCCGCGGCAGCTTGTGTTCGGCAGCCAGCTCGATTTCACCGCAGTTCTCGCGCATCTCCGGCGGAATGCAATCGAGCTTCAGCGCGCCATAGATCTCGTCCTCGGTCGCCCCGGCAATGCGCTCGTTGTCCTCCAGCCGGAACAGGCCGTACTCATTCAACGTGAGTCCCATCTTGAGCGCGCGTTGCCTGAGCGTCACGTTGTGGTTCTTCGAGCCGGTGAAGTATTGCATCGCGGCCCCATACGATTCCGGCGGCAGCAGGCGAACGTCAACCTGCATGCCGCTGCGCAGCTTGAAGCTGACCTTGTTGTCGCCTTTGGCCAGCACGTCGAGGATGCCGGGGAAGCGCAGGATTTCCTCGATCAGACCGCTGCGCTGCGCATCGTCAACACAGCACGGGCCGGTGATGAGCATGTCCAGATCGCCCACGGTTTCACGCCCGCGCCGCAACGAGCCTGCGGGCGTGATCTTCTCGATCCCGGCGATGTGCTTCAGGTGTTCGGTCAATTTCTCGGCGGTGCGGTCCGCCTCATCCAGCAGAAATCGCCCGGAGATGCGGCGGTAGTCCTCGATGGCTTTGAGGATTTTCTGTTCGCTCTTGGCGCTCAAGCGCGGCAGCTCGCGTAGCTTGCCTTCGCGCGCCAACTGCTCCACGCCGGCGAGGTCGCTGACCTGGAACGCGCTCCACAGCAGCGCAATCGTCTTTGGTCCCAGCCCCTGGATTTTCAGCAGCTCCAGCATGCTGGGCCGGTATTTCTGCAGCAGTTCCTGATGCGGCGACAACTTTCCTTCGCGACAGAGCTCCTGGATGTTGGCCGCCATTCCCTTGCCGATGCCGGGAATTGCCAGCAGCTTTTTCGGATCGTCCAGCAGTTCAGAAACCTGTTGCGGATGTGCCTCCAGCGCTTCCGCGGCGCGGCGGTAGGAACGGATGCGGAACGAGTCGTCGCCGTTCACCTCCATCAGGTCGGCGGTTTCGTAAAAGACATGGGCGATGGCTTTGTTGTCCAAGCGGAAATACCTGCTGCGAAATTGTAAACCGCAACGCCGCGCACCGCCGGAGCAGCAAAAAGCCCAGCGTGAACTGGGCTTGTCCGATGTTCAGATGCGCGCGAACTCAGCGCTGCTTTGCGACCTCCGCGACCTCCAAAGCATCGAGCTGCGCGAGTAGTTGTTTCGCCTGCTCGGCTACCTGACCGTGGCGTTCGCGCGCGATCGATGCTTGCAGCTCATACTTCGCGTCTTTGTATAGTTTCATCGGTATCAGCGCATAGGCCTTCACCAGATGGACTTCGCCGTAGGTATTGCCGCCCAGGCGTTCGGCCTGGCGAATAAACTTGAGCCCGCTTTGGTACATCGACTTCGCAATTGAGGCCTTGGCCATTTCGACGTACGCTTGCCACGTCCTGGGCGTTAGCGACAGCCCTTTCTGCGACGCGCGCATGGCGTCGTCGAAACGGCCCTGATGGTTGTACACCGCGGCCAATGCGATGTAGGCCGCGCTATCGCAGGGATCGATTTTGATGGCGCGCTCCAGAAACTGCTGGCCAAAGGGAATATTCGGCTTGTTGAGTTCAATCACTCCGCGCAGGGTGAGAGCGTCGGGGAAATCCTCGTCGATCTGCAACGCGGCGTCGAGCTGCTTTTCCGCCTTGTCATACTTGCCGGAGTTAAATTCCTTGAAGGCCTGATCGTATAACTTTCGCGCTTTGCCGGGAACCAACATGCGGGCCACGGACGTGGTCGCATCCAGAGGCGCCGCAGCCAATGTGCGGCTGGGCAACTGCAGTTGCAGGCTGGGCCGTGTGGTGTCGAGCAAAACCGGATTGCTGATCTCGGAGTCTGCCGATTCGGCCACGACTTCGTAGTTGCCTTTAGGAATGTTGTAGAGTTCGAATGTACCGTCTTTCTGCGTGTACGTAGAGGTCACGGGGATGGCGGTGTTGGCGTCGTCCAGTTCGATGTGGATGCCGGACAACGGTTGACCGTCGGCGTTCAGCACCTTGCCTTCGAGTGCCGCGATCTCGGCGTTCTGTTGCGAACTGGTGTGTGGAGCTTGCGCGCGCGCCAGTGGGTTGACCAGCAAGAACGACAGGAGCAACATTACAACGCGGGCGCGGGAAACCATTGCAATCACCTGGTCACTGATATCCGCGAGGTGTCTTTCCCTGGCATCTGCTCTAGCGCAGATCGGGGCTTTCACGCTCGGCACAGGCTTGGTTTTGCGCTGTGCTAATTCCTGAGATGAGCTTTGCTGAATGAAGTTGGCTGCGCGCATGTGCTACGTCACGAAATAAATAGAAGTGCGCACGGGCAACTCTGGAACGCATCGGGTTTCTTGCTGGCCGACATGCCTGACGCAAAAACCATCGTGATACGCCCCGCTCGCAACCTTCTCGGAAGCCTGCGCGTGCCCGGCGATAAGTCGATCTCGCACCGTTACGCGATGCTTGCGGCTCTCGCCGGCGGACGCTCGCGCTTCGATAACTTCGCGCCGGGCGCCGACTGCGCCAGCACTCTGGCGTGCGTGCGCGAGCTGGGTTGCAAGGTCGAGCGTGACGAAAAAAATGTCGTGATCATCGACGGACGCGGCGCGCAACTGCAGGCGCCGGCCCGCGCGCTGGATTGCGGCAATTCCGGCTCGACGATGCGGATGCTCTCCGGCATCCTGGCTGGCCAACCGTTCACCAGCGAGCTGATCGGCGATGCCTCGCTCTCGCGCCGGCCGATGCAACGCATCATCGAGCCGCTCACTCAGATGGGCGCGAAGATCGAAGCTTCCGATGGCTGATCGCGCACCCCTGCGCATCACGGGAGGCAAGTTGCGTGGGATCGACTATCGCCCGCAAGTGGCCAGCGCGCAGGTGAAGACCTCCGTGCTGTTCGCGGGATTACTGGCCGAAGGAAAAACCAGCGTAGAGGAGCCGGCCCGTACGCGAGATCACGGTGAACTCGCTTTGCGCGCCTTCGGAGCAGCGGTCGAACGGACGCGCACTGCGGTCACGATTGCCGGAGGTCAGACTCTGCATCCGCTTGAGGCATACGTGCCGGGAGACATTTCGTCGGCCGCATTCTTCTTGTGCGCCGCGGCGATCTTCCCCGAATCGAACCTGGTGATTGATGGCGTGCTGCTGAACCCGACACGCTCGGCGCTGCTGGATATTCTTACCGCCATGGGCAGCCGCATCTCGATGCTCCGGGTTGAGGAGCAGCACGGAGAGTTGGTTGGAACCATATCGCTGGCCGCGGGCAAGGGCAGGCAGGTTCGCATCGAAGGCGCGCAAACCGCGCTGCTGATTGACGAGCTGCCGGTGCTGGCGGCCATCGCGCCATTTACTGCAGGAGGATTGGAAGTGCGCGACGCATCGGAGCTGCGCGTCAAGGAGTCCGATCGCCTGAGCGCGGTCACTCGCAATTTGCAAGCAATGGGCGCGCAAGTGGAGCAGACCAACGATGGCTGGCGCATTCCCGGCGGCCAACATCTGCAAGGCGCGGAAATCGAGAGTTACGACGATCACCGCATCGCGATGGCGTTCGCCATTGCCGCACTCCGGGCTGAAGGCGACAG
Organism: uncultured Acidobacteriaceae bacterium; assembly: GCA_963713465.1. Taxonomy (GTDB): domain Bacteria; phylum Acidobacteriota; class Terriglobia; order Terriglobales; family Acidobacteriaceae; genus Bog-257. The sequence continues at coordinate 55,239 of CAVQLZ010000009.1, read as the reverse complement.
CGTCATCCGCGGTGCGGAGTGCGTGGCGATTTCCTATCCCGCATTTTTCGAAGACTTGGAAAAGCTGGTCGAGCGGTAATACACCGCTCGGCAGAGGTCATTGCGAGATTTCGTCGTTCGCTTCGCGCGCAATCTCCGAAGTCTGGATTACCCCTACTGCAGCCTTTTGCAACACCTGGTTCAGCTTCTGGATTTGCGTGCTCTTCACATCGCCCCACTGCGACAGTTCTGCCTTGGCGACCTGATCCGCTTCGCGATAAAGCTCCATGGCTTGCGATGGAATAGCGCGGTCGCCGCTTTGCACGACCCTCAGCGCCGCCGCCAATCCCGTGTTCGCCGCCTCCAGTCCGGTGACAGCGCCGGGCGTGGGTCGCTCGCCCTTCTCGATCTTCGCGATTGCCGACTGTACGCTGCTGATCTGGCTGAGCAGTTCGGGATGCTGCTTCAGGCTTTGTGATTCGATCTCGCTCAGCCGCTTTTTCACCGCGCCAATTTCGGCCAGGGCTTTACGCGTGAGCTGCACTTCGTCGAAGATCTGCAGGCCCACGCGGAGCTGGTCGTTCAACTCTGCCGTGGTCGCTTGCGAACGCGGATCCATCTCGACCTTCAACGGTTGCGTGAAGCTAGCGCCATCAACCGTGAGTTTGAGCTGATACTCGCCAGGTATGACGCGAGGCCCGCGGGGCGCGCCTCGGCCCTCCTCTTCCTCAATCTCTGGATTTGCGCCCGAATTCCCCCAGCGCAGGTCCCAGACAAAACGATGCGCCCCGGCCGCGTTCTCCAGCACCACCGGCTTGGGAATCCAGCGCTCAGCAATGGCCGGAGGCGGATGCGCTGCTTCCTTTCGCACGCCGCTTACATATCGACGAGCCAGTTTGCCATCCGAGCCGTAGATTTCGAGCGTGACGTTCTTCGCTACACTCGGCAAGTAATAGTCGACGATCGCACCGTCGGGAGGGTTCTTCGCCGTCGGCTCCTCGGGCGGCAGCGGTGAGCCGAGAAAGCCATCATTGTCGATGCGAATCGCCGTCGCTGGTTTGTAGAGCGTTACGTTTCGTGCCTGCGCCCGCGCATCGATCTGCCGCAGCGGCGTGATGTCGTCCATAACCCAGAACGAGCGCCCGTGCGTGGCGATGATCAGATCGTGGCCATGTATCGTGATGTCACGCACCGATGTGACCGGCAGGTTGAGCTGCAACGGCTGCCAATGCTCTCCATCATCGAACGAGACGTAGATTCCGAGCTCGGTCCCGGCAAACAACAAACCCCTGCGTTCGGTGTCCTCGCGGACAGCATTGACGAACGAACCGGCAGCGATGCCGGTGACAATCGGCTGCCAGGTTTTGCCGTAATCGCCGGTGCGATAGAGGTACGGCGTCTGATCATCGAGGCGATGCCGGTCGACCGCAACGTAGGCAACGGCGGGAGCGAAGTGCGAGGCCTCGATCATCGCGATCTTGCTCCAGGCGGTAAGCCCCTTCGGCGTTACGTCCTGCCAGCTCTTGCCGCCGTCGCGCGTCAGGTGCAGCAGACCCGTGTCGCTGCCCGCCCAGATCTCGTCTGCCTGCAACGGAGACGGCGCGATGCTGAACACCACGCCAAAGCCGCGCTCCTTGGCATTCTGCACGGTCGTCGGCCCGGAGGTCGGCGCATCCGGCACAGCACCCGTGAGGTCCGGACTGATCTGCTGCCAGTGCAGGCCGCCATCGGTCGTCTTCATCACGTACTGCGTGCCCAGGTAGAGCGCGTTCTTCTCGATCGGCGACCGCACCAGCACCGGTGTCCACGTATCGCGATACTTGCGCTGATTGATCTCGCTACCGAAGTTCGGCATCGGCCAGGGAGTGATGTCCTGGCTGAGCGACGTGCGGCGGTCGAAGCGAACCACGCTGCCGTAGACGCCGCTCGCGTAGAGAATGTTCGCGTCGTCGGCATCGGGCGCCATCCAGCCGCTCTCGCCGCCGCCCACCATGAACCAGTCGCGCCCGGTGATCATGCCGTGATCCGTGCGATTGGGCACGGCAATAGAGCCGGTGTCCTGCTGGGCGCCGTAGACGTGGTAAGGAAATTCATTGTCGGTGATGACGTGGTAGAACTGCGCGGTGGGCTGGTTGTACCACGAAGACCAGGTCTGGCCACGATTGACACTGATGGTCGTTCCCTGGTCGGTGCCGAGAATGAGGTGCGAAGAATCCTTGGGATCGACCCAGATCTGGTGATAGTCGTCGCCGCCGGGCGCGCCGCGCACAATCGAGATGGTCTTGCCGGCATCTTCGGAGCGATAGAGCGCGATGTTCGGCATGTAGATGACGTCGGGATTATTGGGATCGATGGTGATGCCCATGAAATACCACCCGCGGCTGGTGATACGTGTATCGCTGTTGGGCAGCGTCCAGGTGTTGCCGCCATCGTCGGAGCGGTACAGTCCGGATTTCTTGCCGGCTTCGATCAACGCATACACGCGCTTGCCATCGGGCGCGACCGCGACCCCCACGCGTCCCCAATCGCCATCGGGAAGACCATTGCCGGTGAGCCGCGTCCAGGTCGCGCCGCTGTCGGTGGTGCGATACAGTCCGCCACCTGGGCCTTGCAGCGGAGCGTAGGTGCTCCACGGCGGCCGATGCGTGTTCCAGGTTCCCGCGAAAAGTATGTTGGGGCTGGCCGCGGCAATGGCGAGATCGGAGACGCCGATGCTCGCTCCTTTATTGAGAACGCGTGTCCAGCTTGCGCCGCCGTCGGTTGATTTGTAGACGCCGCGCGTGTCATTGGGCCCATAAGCGTGGCCGAGCGCGCCGACGTACACGATGTCCGCATTTTGCGGGTCGACAACGATGCGGCTGATCTGCCGCGAATCTCGTAATCCGATGTTTTTCCACGTCTGCCCCGAGTCGGTGGACTTGTACACACCATCGCCCGAGCTCAGCGCGGAGCGGATGTCCGACTCTCCCGTGCCCGCATAGAGGACGTTGGGATTGGAGGGCGCGACTTCAAGCGCGCCAATCGAGGCGATCGGTTGGCCATCGAAGATCGGGTTCCAGGTGATGCCGGCATCGTTGGTCTTCCACACGCCGCCATCCACCGAGCCGAAATAAAAGGTAGAGCCACCGCCGGGGACGCCGGTAACTGCGACCGCGCGGCCTCCACGAAACGGGCCGATAAGCCGCCACTGCAAACCGCTCAACAGTTCGGGAGGGACCGCCTGGGCAGTCGCGGAGATGTTGAAAACGAGCGCAATGAAAACAGCAATGGCCGGCCAGAAAAACCGCACGCGATGATTCAAATCGGAGGTCCTCTACCTGCAAGATAGTTGCGAATAGATTACATTACACGTTTGCGTATTATTCATTGCTGATACTAATGCCCGCATTTCGAAGATGAACCACAGAGGCACAGAGTCACAAAGCACGGTCGGAACCCGGGTTTCTCTGTGCCTCCGTGCCTCTGCGGTGGAGTTTTCGCGGATAGCGCATCGGCGCGATGACTTCATGAAGAAATTACCTGTTCTGCTCTCCGTCTTCTTTTCCTTGCTCGCAATGGTTGTTCCGCTTGGCGCACAAGTCGGGCTCGATACGCAAATCCTGACTGAGATGCAATGGCGCAACATCGGCCCGTTTCGCGGCGGACGCACGCGCGCCATCTGCGGCGTTCCCAGCCAGCCCAACGTCTTCTACTTCGGCGCGGTGAACGGCGGGGTATGGAAGACGACCGACTTCGGTCGAACCTGGAACCCGATCTTCGACCAACAGCCGACCGGCTCCATCGGTGCCATTGAGGTTGCGCCATCCGATCCCAACATCGTCTATGTCGGCAGCGGCGAGGGGTTGCATCGTCCCGATCTCTCGGTTGGCAATGGCATGTACAAATCCTCCAATGCCGGCGCGACCTGGACGCATCTCGGCTTGCGCGATGGCCAGCAGATTTCGCAGATCGCCGTCGATCCGCACGATGCCAGCCGGCTCTTCGTCGCCGTGGCCGGACATCCCTATGGGCCCAACCCGGAGCGAGGTATCTATCGCTCGACCGATGGCGGTCAGACGTTCGAGAAGGTCTTGTACAAAGACGAAAACATCGGTGGCAACGACGTCAAGATCGATCCTAGCAACCCCAATGTGGTATATGCCACGTTGTGGGAGGCGCGGGAAGCGCCCTGGGAAAATGGCGACTGGAGCGGCGCCGGCGGCGGCATCTTCAAATCAACCGACGGCGGCCAGAGCTGGAAGCAGCTCACCGGCGGCCTGCCCAGCGGCATCGTGCAGGCGTATGTAGCGATAGCGCGCAGCAACCCGCAACGGCTGTTTGCCTCGGTGGCGACCAAGACCGGAGTCGAACTTTATCGCTCGGATGACGGCGGCGCGAGCTGGACGAACGCCACCGACGACCCGCGCCCCAAGATGCGCATCGGCGGCGGCGACCTTCCCGTCCCCGGCATCGACCCCAAAAATCCCGACGTGGTGTACAGCACCAGCACGGTGACCTGGAAGTCTACCGACGGCGGCAAGAGCTGGACGGGCTGGCGCGGCGCACCCGGCGGCGACGACTATCAGAACGTCTGGATCAATCCCAACGATCCAAACATCTTGATGCTGGGCAGCGATCAGGGAGCTATCATCACCGTCAACGGCGGGCAGAGCTGGAGTTCCTGGTATAACCAGCCCACCGCGCAGCTTTATCACGTCAATGCCGACAACGCCTTTCCCTATCGACTGTGCAGCGGACAGCAGGAGAGCGGGTCGGTGTGCATCGCTAGCCGCGGCAATGATGGCGAGATCACCTTTCGCGATTGGCATCCGGTTGCCGCTGAGGAGTACGGCTACGTTGTGCCCGACCCGACTGATCCCGACATCGTGGTCGGCGGAAAACTCTCGCGCTATGACCGCCGGACCACGCAGGCGCAGAACATCCTGCCCGTGCCTCTTGGCGCGCCCGATTTCCGCGTCATTCGCACCGAGCCGATTGCCTTCTCGCCGTTCGATCCGCACCTGATGTACTTCGCGGCCAACGCGCTTTGGGCAACCAGCGACGGCGGCCACAGTTGGAAGCAGGTCAGTCCCGATCTCACGCGCAAGACGTTCGCGGTGCCGGCATCGGTTGGGATCTATCGCTCAGAGCCGACCGCCCAGCCAAAGCAGCGCGGCGTGATTTATGCGCTGGCGCTCTCGCCGGTCGAGAAAGGCCGGATGTGGGCCGGGACCGACGACGGCCTGATCTGGCTCACAACCGATAGCGGTGCACACTGGAACAACGTCACGCCGCCGCAGCTCTCCGCGTGGCAGAAGGTTTCTGTGCTGGAGGCGAGTCACACCGACCCGCAGACCGCGTACGCCGCGATCAACACGCTGCGCCTCGACGACCTTCGCCCGCACATTCTCCGCACGCGCGACTCGGGCAAGACCTGGACGGAGATCGTCAACGGCATCGCGGCCGATCAAAACGTCAACTCGGTTCGCGAGGACCCGAAACGCAAAGGATTGCTCTTTGCCGGGACGGAAGGATCGGTTTACGTATCGTTAGACGATGGTGATCATTGGCAGTCACTGCGCTTGAACCTGCCGGCCACCTCGGTCCGTGACCTGTTGATCAAGGATGACGATCTTGCCATCGCGACCCATGGCCGCGGGTTCTGGATCCTTGACGACATCACGCCGCTGCGGCAGTGGGACGAAAAGGGAAGCGAAGGCAGCGCGCTCTTGTTTGCTCCGGAGCCGGCCTTGCGGGTCCGTTGGGACACGAATTCTGACACGCCGCTGCCGCCCGATGTTCCGGCAGGGCAGAACCCCCCCGACGGAGCAATCCTAAACTATTACTTGAAGTCTTCCTCGTCCAGCCCTGTCACACTGGAGATTGCAGACAGCTCCGGCAGGGCTGTCCGCCGCTTCTCTAGCGCCGATCCTCTTCCGCCGCCCAACCCTACGCTGGAAATCCCGGCGTACTGGCTGCGCCCGCCGGGGCGGCTGTCGAGCACCGCCGGCTTTCATCGCTTTGTGTGGGACATGCATTATGCGCCGGTTCCCGGCATCAAGCCGGAATACCCAATCGCCGCCGTGTACATGAACACCGCCCCGCAGCCGACCTCGCCGTGGATCATGCCGGGCAGGTACACGGTCACGCTCACCGTTGACGGGCAAAAGTACACGCAGCCGCTCACGGTGGAGATGGATCCGCGAGTCAAGACGCCGGCTGCCGACCTGCAAAAGCAATTCGAGCTCTCCAAGCAAGTGTATGAGGACTTGCTGAGACTTCAGCCCGTCGTCGAGAAGGCCGAGGCTGCCCAGGCGAAGCTCAAGACAATGCGCGAACAGGCAAGCGGCGCCGAGGCTGACAAGCTCGATGCCATCGGCAAACAATTGCAGGCGCTGCAAGGCGGCGAGAGAAGACGCAGGCGCGGATCAAGCGGCGGAAAACCTGACCGGAGTGCGTTCGTCGCTTCTGCAACTCCTGAATATGCTCCAGGAGGTTGATCGAGGGCCGACCACGCAGGCGGCTGATCAAGTACCTAAAGTGCACGCGTCAACTACCAGGATTATTCAGGAGTGGAGCGAGTTTGAGACTCGGCAATTGACACCACTGAACCTTCAGCTCTGAGGGTGTAGTTACGCCGGGGCCGCAGTTCCGTTCCGATCAGGTACCAAAGTTTCAAAATCGCACCGCTGTGTACTTTTGCGGCTCCGGGGTCATCCTATCCTTGTAACAGCGAATCAAAACGAAGTAAGTTGCTGGTAGGCGCGGTCGCGCGCCGACCAGGAGACTCCGATGCGGCGATGGTATTTGCCCGTAACCGTCATAGGATTAGGTAGCGTCAGCGCGTTGCTGCTGACCGAGCGAGGACGGAGCGTGCTGCGCAGAATGCTGCAAAAATTCTGGCAGGCTCCCGACCGGCTGCTGGACTGGAACGGCAATTTGGACAGCGAGTTGGACCGTATCCAAATAGCGCTGGATCGCATTGCCGATTCGCTCGATCCCCGCACTCAGCTGGGACACTAGACCGAGATCCCGCCGCTTGCAAAGCCAATCTCAACCAGTCTTCCGCTGGTTCAATCAGCTTTCATCTTCCAGCACATCCTCGAACAAATCGGTTTCGAGCTTCGCCTCTTGCGGCCGGCTGCTCGCCGACAGGTGATACATCTCCACTGTTCCTAGGCTCTGGCCAAGGTTCTTCTTGACGCGCTCGAATAGCGGTGTCTGCGTTGTGTGCTGCTGAAACGCTTGCGTCTTCTTTTCAGAGCGTTCTTTGCCAACTTCGATGCGCGCCGTGACCGGTGCTGGCAAGATTGGTTGGCGGTCGGCAAGGACGAAATCGGCCGCGAGGTAGTACAGCTTCTGTGCGCGGTGCGGCGTGAGTCCCTGTTGCAGTTGTTCGGGGTAGCGATCGGGCCGCCCGGCCCACTCGAAGGCCAGGGTCGCGAAGGTGCCCGCCATCGCGTGATCGATGTGCCCGGTGAGTCCGCCGTCGGGGCCGAAGGTCAGCATGACTTGCGGACGCAGGCTGCGGATACGCCACACCAGATCGCCTACCGCGCGATACAGATCAGCACGATCCAGGCCGCCGTCCGGGTAGTCGAGCACTTCGCCGTGACTGACATTGAGGACTTTGCAGGAGGCGGCGAATTCCGCGCGCCGCAACGCCGCCAGCTCTTCGTTGGTGCGGGCCGTCCCGCGATTACGCGCTGCGGTTCCGGCGGTCAGGCAGATGACGGCCGTCTCTACGCCGCGCTCCCGATACAGCAGCAGTGTGCCGCCGAAACCTCCGGCTTCGTCATCGGGATGGGCGGTGACACAGAGAAGTTTACGCATCGCGCAATTGGATGAGGCCCGGCGGCAGAGAGCTTCATGGCCCACCATCGAAGCTTCTGCATCTTGGCGTCTTATGCCGGAGCCTGCCCTGAGTTTGGCGAAGGGTTCGTCGCCGCGGCCGGCCAACTTGGGGCCGACGTCATTCCGAATTCCGGACCAGTCGCAGACGGTGTCGGCGGACCCAATTCCGGCTCACTCACCATCGTCCGGACAAAGATGCCGCTCGACTGCCACCAGCCGTAGAACATTCTTCGCTCGAAGCGCGTGCGCAGCCGATGCCACGCATCAGGGGAGCCGTTTTCGAATTCCCGAGTCGCGCAGTTGGCAGCCTTGATCATCCCTCCCACCGACTCGACCACAACCTGCCGGGTGTCGATCCGCAATCCCACGCGCAACGCTTTCAGCGTGCTTTCCTTAGCGCTCCACAACAAGGCGAGCACCGCCCAGCGCTGACTGTCAGCAACGCGCGCGATGAGTTCCTGTTCCTCTTCGGTGAAATAGTCGGTAACGAAGGCATTCCACCGCAGCTCGGCAATTTCCAGGTCGCAGCCGAGCACAGCGCCCGGTGCGGCGAGGGCGCACACGGCGCGGCTGCCGCGGTGGCTGAGAGAGACGGCAACCGGAGCGGGACGGTCCGCGAAGAAAACCCAGGGTGCGCCCGCAGCGTCCGGACGAAGCTCGATGGCAGGCCAGAGTCGAGGGATCGTTGGGCAGGTTCAGGTAGGCCGCCACCGCGTGCTTGGCGGTCCAACGGCCGAGCCGCAGATCGTCGCGCCGCTTGGGGATCCGTGCCGCTTCCAGTCGCGCGGCCTCGGCGGGACTGAGCCAGTCGGATTCGCCCCGCACTTGGGCAAGGCACTGTTCGAACCAACACACTTGCGACAGCTCGGGGCTGCGGTGCTGAGAGTCGAGGCGCTCGTTCCTGATTACGGCGACGCGGCCTCTGGCCACGGCACTCGAACCTAACATCACCCCAATCTCGTCATCGGTACCAACAATCATGACCAACTCATGTCAGGGCGACTTCGTGTGGCGCAAGAATGCTCTGAATCGCTTTCAACGATTCGTCGTCCACCCGGTCGGGCAACTCGACGGTTTGATAGCCGCCAAGATGCAGATAGCGATTGCCAGTGGCATCCACCACTTCCGCATCGAAGCTTCCTTCGGCCGGATGTGGCGTGACCACTGCGTAGAGCCGGCCGCCATTGGGCTTTGGCGCGCTATGCGCCTCGACCTGCTGCACCTTCCATGGCAGACCCATTCGGCCCTGTGCCGCCATTTGCCACAACCCGGCGGTCTGGAAGCACAGCTCGATCATGCGCGGCCAGATAAGGGTTGGCCGGTCGGACGGCTGGTGATTGTCCGGGAGATGCGGCGCCATCTCGCCGATGATGCGCTGGCCATCCCACCACGCCCGCTCCACCACCTGGTAGGCCGGGCCATGGAAGTAAATGCGATAAATCTGCGCAGCGTTGACCACGCCCTCCGCCGAAAGTATCGGCGCCGGGCCGCCGAGCGCTTCCGGCGCTCGCTGGCCGACGCGCACTCGTGCGGTGAAATGTGTGGTTTCCTGCGGCGCGGGGCTGTTGGGCAGAGTGCGGCGGCCGATCAGGCGGCAATCCGCGATGAGCTTGCCTGCTTGCGGATGAATGACCGCCTGCAGGGTCACCGTCCGCGGTTCGTTCTTGTAGAACTTGAACGGGGCTAAGAAGTTCACCTCTTCAATCGCCTCGATGTGCCATCCCGGATGGAGGCACAACGCGACCTCGGCGAACGCCTCGATTCCCATCACCCCCGGCAACACCGGCGTTCCATCAATGCGATGGTCATACAAGAACGGCTGCACCGCCGGATCGAGCGTCGTCTCCATGGTGAGGCCGCTATAGACCCCGACGCCGGTGATGCGGCCAACCATCGGCCCTTGTTTCGCCAGCGCCGCGCTTGACGCTGACAATGTCTCCACGTCCAGTCCTCCGGTCGCGTCCCATTCGTTCAGCAGCGCGCCCAGCCGTTGTGCGACGACGATTTCACCGCGTCCGCCGGTCGTCAGTTCGCGACGAATGATGGGGATGCCGGCCTCGGGCGGGATCATGTCGATGCCCGCCAGTTCCATCATCTTGGGGATGGAGCCGCGAGTGGCCATGCCGATGCCGCCCCACGCCGACCAATCGATCACGATGCCGCGGGTCTGCGGGCGCGTGCTGCGGAAGCTCGAAGTGTACTTGCATAGCAGGTCGTTGGCCGCGCTGTAATCGGTTTGGCCGCCGTTGCCGAAGCGCCCGGCAACCGAGCTGAAGGCAACCGTCGCGCCCAGAGGCATGTCGCCGATAGCGTGCAGCAGGTTGAACCAGCCGTCCGCCTTGACGTCGAAGACCAGGTCGAACTCGCGCGTCATCTTTGTCCGGCAGGAAATGGCTGCGCTCAAGGCCGGCCGCGTGCAGCAGCACGTCGATGCGCCCACTGCGCTGGCGGACTGCGGCGATGACCTTGGCCACGGCTTCGCCATCGGCGAGGTTGACGCTGAAGTAGTGCGCTGTGCCGCCGGCGGATTCGACCGCGCGGATTGCGCTTAAAGCTGCATTCGCGCGCTCCAGCCCGGCCAGTTCTTTTTCCACCAGCGCAGGCGTGGCCCGTTCGCCTCGCGCCTGAATGCGCGCAAACAGATCGCGCTTCAGTCCATCCTTGTCGCTAACGAAACGCGCCAGGTCGGGATTGTTCGCGTCCGGCTCGGGCACCAGGTCGAGTAGATAGAACGTGCCGCCGGATGCGGCCGCCAGGTCCTGCGTGATGGCGGATACGATGCTGCCCGCCGCACCTGTGATCACGAAGACGGTGTTCTGGTTGAGGGTGAGGCCGGCCGGCTCATCGTTCCGCCGGCTGCTCCTGTAATCCGACGGTCCAGCGCAACGCGTTCTTGTAACCGATCTCAACCGCGCCAGGATCACGCAGCGTCTCCTCCAGGAGAAGCGCCGCAATCTCCCATGGCTTGCGCTCGGCCCCGAAATCCACTGCCTTCACCAGCGCTTCAGGACGCTCCCGCTTATAGGCCTTGGTGAAGCCGACAACCGCTCCACCCATCGGCGCAGCCGCACCAGTGTCGTCATAACCGTGCTGTCCGCCAAGTTGTGTGGCCGCGATCAGGAACGTGCCCGTGCCTGCAATCTGGTCATACAGCTTGCGCATGGTTGCGTAGAGCGCCTTCACGCGAACGCGCAAATTCTCGCGCCAGGTCGTGGCGGCCATTCCGCTGATCGGGCCTTCGTTGTCGAGCGCGGGCAGCCAATAAACGCCCTGCACCGGACCGGCTTTCAACCAGTTGTCGATTGTGTTAAGCAGCTTGCCGGTATCGGTTCCAGCCGTGAGGCACAGCGGTTCGACACCCTTGCTCTGCAATTGCTGGATCAGTAGTTCGGCGACACCGCCTTTATCCGGCATGACAATGACACGAGTGCCGGGAGCAAGCGTCACGCCCGTCGGCTTGCACAGCGTGAGCGGCGGACGAAGCACCGGAATGGGCACACGGCGCGGGATTTTGTTGGCAGCGTCGAAGCTCAACAGCTCCGGACGAGGAGTTGTATTTGCTGCCGTCGCTAATGTCTCAGCCGTAGCCTCTGTTTTACTTGCGGCGCCTGCCCGGTCCTGTGCGAACTTGATCACGTGCGCCAGGGTAGGGAAGTCACGCAACTTCATATTCTCTTCGCGAGGGATGTTGTACGCCGCGCGCACCGAGGCGAACATCTCCGCCTGTTTCACGGTGTCGATGCCAAGATCGGCTTCCAGGTCCAGATCGAGGTCGAGCATTTCTATCGGGTAGCCCGTCTTCTCGGCAACGATCTCCAGCACCTTCTGCTGTATCGACTCGATCGTCAGGGTGCCCAAGCTGGTGCCCCAGAGCCCGCCCTGAGCTTGCCGAAGGGTTCGCCCATCCGTTGGGCTAACCTGGGCCTCGGGCATCGGAGTTGTCGCCGGCGCCGCGGGCGCGTTTTCCGTCGTGGGTGTTCCGGCCAGGTCCGGGCGCATCTCGAAGACGAAACCAATGACATGCGACAATGTGGGATAGTCGCGCAGCTTGCGGTTCTCGTCGCGCGGAATGTTATAGATCTCCCGAATCGCGGCAAACATTTCCGCTTGTTTGACAGTGTCGACGCCAAGATCGGCTTCCAGGTCCAGATCCAGGTCGAGCATCTCCTCGGGATAGCCGGTCTTCTCGACCACCAGCGCGAGAATCCGCTTCTTCACTTCCTCAGCAGCCGTCTGCGCCACAGCGGGCGCTGCCATAATCACAGCAGCAGGCACCACAGTTTGTGCGCTGGTCGGAGTTGGCGTTTTGCCGGTCGCCGTTCCCGTAGTCACCGGTACGCTCGCTGTTGCCGCTGCGGTTGCAACCTGCCCCGAGGGAGCGGCCGCCAGATCGGGACGGTTCTCATAGACAAAGCGGATGACATGCCCCAATGTGGGATAGTCCCGCAGCTTGCGGTTCTCGTCGCGGGGGATGAAATAGGTCTCGCGGATGGCCGCGAAAATTTCCGCTTGCTTGACGGTATCGACACCAAGATCGGCTTCCATGTCGAGATCGAGGTCCAGCATCTCTTCCGGATACCCGGTCTTCTCGACAACCAACGCGAGGATGCGCTTCTTCACATCGCCAGCGACAGCTTGCGGAGCAGCAGCGACGGGCGGCGCCGCCGTGGCCGCCAGGTCTGGCCGGTTCTCATATACGAAGCGGATGACGTGCGCCAGCGTCGGATAATCGCGCAGCTTTCGGCTCTCATCGCGCGGGATGTTATAGATCTCACGAATCGCTGCGAAGATTTCCGCCTGCTTGACGGTATCGACACCCAAGTCGGCTTCCATGTCGAGATCGAGGTCCAGCATCTCTTCCGGATACCCGGTCTTCTCGACCACTAACGCGAGGATGCGCTTCTTCACATCGTCAGCGACGGCTTGCGGAGCAGTAGCGGCGGGCGGCGCTGAGGCTTGGGGTGCGTCAGCTGGCGCTGGCGTAACCGGCGTGGCAGCCGGCGCGCTGTCCGCCGGGGCCGTTGCAACCTGCGTTGCCGCCGTAGTCGTCGTCGCCAGGTCGGGCCGCTTCTCATATACGAAGCGGATGACGTGCGCCAGTGTCGGATAATCGCGCAGCTTGCGGCTCTCATCGCGCGGGATGTTATAGATTTCACGAATCGCCGCGAAGATTTCCGCCTGCTTGACGGTGTCGACGCCCAAGTCGGCTTCCATATCGAGATCGAGGTCCAGCATCTCTTCCGGATACCCGGTCTTGTCCACGACTAATGCGAGCATTCGCTTCTTCACGTCCTCAGTCGCCGACACAGACGCGACGGGCGCGGTGACAGCAGCAACTGCAGTCTTCGGCTCAGGCTGGTTGACCGTAGCCACAGCGGGTTCAGGCGCGGGTTGCGCTTTCGGTGGCGCGGGGGCCGCAGCTTGACGACTGCCGCGGGTGCAGGCGTCGGAACAACTGCGGTTGCTGCTCGCGTTGGTTGCATTGCCGGCGCAACGCGCGCTTGCGGACCTTGGTCGCGCACTCGCAGCGTGCGCTTTACCACCTCCAGCTCGGCCTTCGGATAGCCTGCGATCCGGCCCACCCACTCGTTCCAGATTGCCGGGTCAGCAACCCGGTACGCATATCCCAATGCATCCGGCCGCGGACGTTTGCCGTCCTTCGTCCTGACCCAGCGCAGCAGCATCATGCTGATCTGCGAGCCGAACCCGGCGCCCAGGTGCAGCGCGTATTCGACGGGATAGGCACCGCCCTTGGACAAATTCAGCGGCCCCAGCTCCGGATCGACTTCCTTAAAGTTCGCCACTGGCGGCACCAATCCCGTCTCCAGTGTCTTGACCGCCAGCACGTCTTCGATGCCGGTGGCCATGGCGTGGCCGGTCAGGCCCTTGGTATTGGCGACTACGATTTCATCCGCGTGCTCGCCGAAGACCCGACGCAATGCGTTGACCTCGGCGGAAGCGCTTCCGCCACGCGCGGGGGTGTAGGTTTCGTGAGAAACGAAGACCGTTTGCGGCGCCATCTGCTGGCGTCGAATTCCGCCGCTCGATTCCGCCTGAGCAACCAGGTCCTCCATTACGCCGCCGATGTGCTGCACATCAAGGCGGGTGCCATGAAATGCGCTGTTGGCGGTGACCGCGCTCAGCACTTCGCAGATCGGCTGGATACCGCGTTCACGCGCGGCCCCGGTGCTCTCGACCACAATGGCCGCGGCACCCATGCCCATGATCAGGCCGTGACGGCGGCGGTCGAAGGGAATCGCTGCGTCTTCCACCGCTTCGTCGGTAGCCGCCGCACCGCTGGCCAGGAAGCCGGCGCCGAACCACTCGATCATGTTGTCGGAGGTGACATCGTCGGCGGAAATAATGATCACGCGGCGGCAGCGCCCGGCGTGAATCCAGTCTCCGGCCAGCGAGACCGCTTGCGCCGTCGTCGCACACGCAGCGTTGATCTGCGTGTTGGGGCCGCGCGCGCCGATGAGTTCGGCGAATTGTGAATGTCCCATCGACAGCACGCGGAGCAGGAAGCGCCGATCGAAGACGTAAGGCTCCTTCTCCAGGATCGCGCGCAACTCGTCGATGCGGCGCGCGACCTCCTGCCCCATGGCGGAGTGGCCATTCGCAGTCCCTGCGCTCCATTTCTCCAGCCGCGCCAGCTCTTCGCGCCGGGCGCGATCGGCGTAATAGCCTCCCATGATCTCGGCATAGGAATCGTAGCCGGGGAAGGCGGAACCGAAGATCACGCCGGTGTCGTCGCGCAGAGCGTCGGGCAAGCCCCAGCGCTCCGGGAGCTGAGTGCCCTTGGTGGTCGTCTTGTAGCGCATGACGAGGGGAATGCCCGCGTCACGCATGGCGTCAAGTCCAGCGGCAATCGCCAGTTGGGTCACGCGGTCGAAAGCGGCGATGCGATCGGCGGGAACTCCAAATTCCTTTTCGAGATCGAAGCCGCGCCCGCGCCCGGCCAGCTTGATGACGTCGCCCACATCATGGATAGTGTCGAAGACCGCGCCGCCGTTGTCGCTCTTGACCAGGCGGGTGATGTTCTTGTCGAGCATCGCCTCGCGAAGCCGTTGCGGAATCGGCCCGATGAACTGATCTCCATTGAGCAGGCGCGCAATGTTGCCGTCATCGAAGATGTGCTCGGTGCCGGGCAAGCCCACCGCCGCTCCCGTAATCACAATCGGTTCTTCTTTATTCGGCTGTTGCCCTTTGTAAATCTCCCAGCCGCGATCGAGCACCTGGGCGAAGTACTGGCCCAACTTCGAATAGCGATCGTTATCTGATGTAACGACCGAAGCCGCAGCAGAAGCACTTGTTGGGGATTGTTCTACGTAGAACATTTTGTCGGAAGTGGCTGAGGAACCATCGATTTCGGATGCGGCATCCTCCTTTAGTGGCGTAACTTGCGAGTTAACAGCAACTATGCCGGAAGTTTCGTCTTGAGCAACCTGCGCGCAAAGCTCGGTCGCGACCTCCGCTTGCGCCGCGCCCAATCCTGCCGCGTACATTCCGCACAGCGCCTGGTTGAATGCCGTGAGGTCGTCGAGCTTGGGATGATTAGTGAAAAGCGAAAACACATCGGGGTCGCTGCCCAGCACGTCTTCGGCGAATCCCTGCAGCGCCTTCTTGGGGCCGACTTCGACGAAGACGCGCGCTCCCGCGTCATACAGCGTGCGCAGCCCTTTGACGAACTGCACCGGCGCGGCAACCTGCTGCCCCAGAATGTCGGTAATTGCCTCTTTGCTGACACCGCTGGGATAGAACTCGCCATTCACATTGGCGACGATTGGAATCTGCGGTGTCTGCAACCGCAGCCGGCGCAGGATCTGTTTCAAGGGCACACTTGCTGCCGCGACGATCGAGGTGTGGAACGCGTGGCTCACCGGCAGCTCCCGGACGTCATAGCCGGCCTGCAAAAACATCTGCACGGCTTGATCGACGGCCTGGCTTGCCCCGCCGATCACCGATTGGGTGTTGCTGTTGACGTTGGCAATGACCACATAGCCATCAACCGTCTTGAGCAAGCGCTCGACTTCGGCAAGCGGCGCGAACACTGCCGCCATCTTGCCATTGTCGGCCATGGCGACCTGGGTCATCCCGCGGCCGCGGGCACTGACGGCCTCCAGCGCGTCTTCAAACGGCCAGGCGCCGGCAGCAACCAATGCGCCGTATTCGCCCACACTATGTCCCATCGTCATGTCGGGGCGAATGCCGTAGGCCGCGAGCAGCCGCGTGGTTGCGAGGTTGATGGTGATGACCGCGGGTTGCGTGATCTCCGTCTGGCGCAGCGCTTCATCGGCTTCGGCAACCTTCTTCTGGTCCGCCGGATCGACGTACATGATCGCAGTCAGCGGCTTGCCCAAGAGCGGCGTCATCACGCGATCAGCTTCCTCGAAGGCCTCCGTGATGATGGGCTCCTGCTCGCGAAGCGTGCGCAGCATGTTCGCGTACTGCGAGCCTTGCCCGGTGTAGAGGAAGGCAACCTTCGGCGCCGGGCCGTGTCCGCGGAAGATGCCTTGCGCGCGAACTGCTTTCCAGAATGCGGGCTGGTTCGCCTGAAACGCTTTGAGCGCGATACCGCACTTGGTCGCCAGATCGGCGGCGTCAGCGTAGTCGATTGCCAGACGCTCCGGCGCAGCCAAGTCGGCATCGGCGGGGGAGACGAATGCGGGCGCCTGACCGGCTTGCGCTGACTTCTGGGCCGCGCGCAGGCGCTCGAGCAACTCAGCCGCCGTTGCCGCACCGATCACCAGTGCGCCGCGCAGCGGCGCTTTGCGGGCTTCATTAACAGAGCCGTCAGACCCAGGTCTCGAAAACGCCGAGACCTGGGGCACCCGGTCGTCGGCGATCGTTTTACCCACGGCAGTCGCCGGGCCCAGGTTAGCGGCCAACTGAGGGCCGCGAACCTGGGGCACCAATTCCCGAACCTGGGGCACCGCTTGCATTGTGACTGGATTCGTCACTGCGGGCGGCATCGCTGGAACGGCGATCGACTTCTTACCGTTGCCGTTTAGCTTGCCGGGAATGTGTTCTTCCATCACCATATGAAAATTCGTTCCACCGAATCCAAAAGCGCTGACGCCGACGCGGCGCAAGCCATCCGTGGGAACGGTCCACGGCTGCAGTTCGGTATTCACATAAAGAGGAGAGTGAGCGAAGTCGATGTCGGGGCTGGGATGCTCGCAGTGCAGGCTGGGCGGCAGCACTTTATCGTACAGCGCCATAGTCGCCTTCAGCATTCCGGCTCCGCCCGCACCGCCTTTAAGATGGCCGATATTCGACTTTACCGAGCCGAGCGGCACGGAGTGCACCGGCAGATTCGCGCTGCCGAGCACCTCGACCATACTTGAGGCTTCGACCACATCGCCGACGCGGGTTGAGGTTCCGTGGCCTTCAATCAACGTGCCGATGCCGGGAACGATGCCCGCGTTCTTCCAGGCACGCTCGACGCAGAACTTTTGTCCCACCGGATTGGGCGCGGTGATGCCCTTGCCTTTGCCGTCGCTCGCGCCGCCGATGCCGCGCAGCACGGCATAAATTTTGTCCTGATCGCGTTCGGCGTCAGCCAGCCGCTTCATCAGAAAGATCGTTGCGCCTTCACCCATCACAAAGCCATCCGCGCCCTGCGCGAAGGGACGCGTTCCGGTCGGCGACAGCGCGCCGATCTTGCAGAACTTAACGAAGGTGGGCGCGCCCATGTTGCGGTCGATGCCGCCGGTCACGGCGATATCGAAGTCGCCCTGAATCAGGCCCTCTGCCGCGGAGCTGATCGCCGCCATTGCCGAGGCGCAGGCCGCGTCGCAAACATAGTTCGGGCCATGGAAGTTGTAGAGGTTGGCGATGCGGCCGGCCATGCAATTGGCCAGCTCGCCGGGCATGGTGTCTTCCGTTATGGGGGCGAAGCGCTGGCTGATCCGTTCATGAAACTGCTGTGTGATCTCGTGCTGCAGTGCGGGCGGAAGCTGGGAAAAACTCGACGACTCCTCCAGCTCATGGGCGTACTCGGGGAAGAAGACGCGGGTCGAACTGAGGTAGTGCTTTTCGCCGGCCATGGCGTTGCCCAGGATCACCGCCGTGCGATCGAGATCGAGCGTCCGCTTGGGCCAGCCATAGTCCTCGAGCGCTTCGCGGGTGCAGGCCACGGCCCACTGCTGCGCTATGTCCATGGCATCGGCCACGCGCGGCGGGATTGGCAGGCGCCACTTCATCGGGTCCCACGCGAACTCGCGCACCCAGCCGCCAATCTTCGAATACGTCTTGTCGGGGGCAGTGGGGTCGGGATCGTAATATGCGGCAGGGTCCCAGCGGTCGGGTGGGACTTCGCTGATGCTGTAGCGTCCGGTCTTTACGTTGTTCCAGAAAGCGGCAACATTCGGAGCGTCAGGCAGGATGGCTCCCACCCCAACAATCGCGATCGCACGATGAGCAGTGTCTTCCATGATGGCATTTCCTTTGGCGATGAAATTCGTTCAGACAAAATGGCGGCTGACGAGCGCGGGCAAGCCGGTTATAGCCGAGGGTAAGGGCTTGCTTTGTGCCACACCTGGAGGAACTATCGGCTCGGCAGGCGTGGGCATAAATCAGAGCGCCCGAGAGCACTTTTACTGTCGCAATTGGGTCAGGAGGTTGTCAGTGATAGCGCGACGTTTTTTATGTGACGGCGTGTCTTCGCCGATGTGATCGATGACACCTAAGGCGGTGACTAGTGGCGCGCCCTGGCACGTAGGGGTATCCTGCGCTCTGGGAATTCGTGTGTGGCAACACGCAAGTCATCCCTGCCTGCGGGTAGATAATGTGTCATAACACGGGAATTGATGGCCTTATTCCGGTTGTAGTGTGTGACAACACACAAAGTTGAGATGGAGCGGCCCGCAAGCAGCGTTAATGCAGCGAGGCCTCGGCTGCCGGGGTGGTCACGGCTTGCACCTGCGGTTTGTCCAGCGTTCCGGAGATGACGTAGCTTGGCCCGGTCGCGCGCTCCAGCTTCATCGCAAGGCTGCGGTCGTAGGATGCGGTACCTTTCACGGCATAGCTGGCGCTGCCGGACTGCATCTTGCCGTTGCTGAAAGTGAAGGTGCCATCCTGCAACGAGACCTTGCCGGTAAATTTTGAGAACGCGATGGGCGTTCCGCGGCTGTCGAGCGAGACATGCCGAAGAGCGCCATTGCTCCAGGTGAAATCGGCGGTCCCGCCGGCGGTGCTGCGGAGCCTAGCGGCGGTCAGGCCGGAGAGCACGAGGCTGAAGTCCGCATCGACGGAGCCGGTGGCCCAGTTGTCGTGCATGAGCGCTGCGACCTGCGCCATGGACATCTTGCTGGCGACGCCGTTGCCCATGAAACGCGGCGGCGAAACGGTAAAGTCAGCCAGCCAAGAGCCGTCTTCGTGGCCACCCAGCAGATCGGCGCGCAGCTCGGGAAGGCGCAACTTGCCCGACGAAAGCTCAATCGAGCCATTGACGTTGGTCGCGGTCACGGCGCCGAGCTCCAGCCGAGGCATCGCGAAATGCCCCTGCGCACGGAGCTTCAACAGAATGTCTTCATGGCGGCGACCGATGGCCAGCAGGTGATACCACGGCTGCCCAGCTGCCGGATTAAAGAGCTGATTCAATCGCGCCAGGGAGACATCGTCGGCGCGAAGGTCGAACTGGAGCACGCAGTTCTCCGGGCCGGTGCAGTGCACGGGAAAACTTGCCGAACCCGTAAGCTGGCCGCCTTTGGTGAAACCGGCGGAAAAGGCCGTGGCCTTCACCATCTGGTTTTCGAGGACCAGCGAAGCGGAATCGACCATCAGGGGTTCCGAGACGCCTTGCAACTCGGCAGTCGCCGTCTTGATTTGCATCTTGCCGGAGGGTGCCGGTGGGGCGAAGCCGGTCCAGGTTCCGGCCACATCCAAATTCAATTGCGCCGACCCGGCCAGTCCCACGCCCGGCGTGCCGACGCCCACCGCCTGCGCGGCGTCCAGCAAGCGGCCGAGTTCGGCGCCGCCGGCCAGGTGAAGCCGATAGCCGGCGAGATCGAATTCTCCGCTTGCGGTAGCCGGCGAGGCCGCGCCTAACGGTAGCCCGAAGGACTTGACGACGAGTTGAAAAGCGGGACTTGGTTGGGGCGCCGGCTTCGGGCGCGTCCGCTTCGAGGGGACGGGCTCGTTGGCGGGAATTGCGAACTGTATCTCGCCGAGTTGCAGATCTTGCTTTAGAACATTGGCGTGCAGCGCCAACAAAGTAGTTTGTCCGCCTCCGGTCCAGGCCGGAGTTTTGCCGGGGGAACCACGCACCGCGAATGTGCCGTCAACTTCGCCGGCGGCCGTTAGATCGGGAGGCAGGTCTTTTTTCGCGTGTCGCGCAAAAGCCACCAGGCGCTCGGCGGGGATGTGCTCGCCGGTAATTCCGAACTCGTAGCCGCCGGCGCCCCAGCCTTGCGCGTCGCCTTTCAGGCGCACCGTGCCGGTGCCCACGGGCGATTCGCAGCGAAGGTCGTACAATGCGTCTCCCGCGGAAGAATACGTCCCGGTACAGTGGGTTCGCAGGCGCAAAGCCTCGCCCGAGGCGATGTCGTAGCGGCGGAAATCGTCCACCTGCGCGTCGAGAGTGACACCCAGCTTGGCCGGCGAGCCGGCAAGAATCGAACTGAGGCGAAGTGTACCCCGCCAGCCACGGTCGCGCCCATAGGCCAGCTTGGTCAGTTGTCCCAAGGGCCCATCGGCAAAGTTGATGCGCAGGGAAACCACGGTGTCGCGCAGGTTGGCAGCGCGCTGAAAGCGCCCATCCAGCTTCAACGTTCCGGTGTCGGTGATGTTCACATCGGTGCGAACCGGCCGCGCCTCCAGCCGCACACCCCACGAACTTTCGGAATCCACCCAGAGGGCAAAATCGGCGTCGGTGAAGGCGAACGGCTTCTTGGCCTCGCCGAACTTGAAGTTGATCCGCCCGGACGAAGCTTCAACATAAGGGAATCGCGGACGCGACGCGGACCGCAATTGGCCAGTGGGCGCAGGACTGGACTGCGCGGCGCGCTCCAGCAGTTCCTCGACATTCCAGCGCCCGTCGGGAAGGCGAACGAGATTGAGGCTGGGGTTGTCGAGATCGAGCGTGCCGATCTCCATACGGCTGCGCCACAGAGAAGTGAGCCGAATGTAGGCGGTCACCGTATCGGCGCGCAGCATCGGCTCGGCCCCGAACGAGGACGCGTCGGCGACGACGAAGTTGTTGAGCACCAGTCCGGGACGCGGCAGCAGCTTCAGGTAAATTCTGGAGACGGTGACGTCACGGCCGAGTGCGCGGCTGATGGCGCCCGCAACCCGGCTACGGTAACGATTCACGTTGATGAAGGGAGGCAGTACCAGCGCGAGAAACAGCAGCAGGAATACTGCCCACGTCAACCGCCGCGAGGTACGGCGCCACATCAGTGCACCACGTGGAACATTCGGGACCAGCGCGTCTGGCCGAAGAAATGAAGGATGATGTTGCCCAGCCACTCCAGCCGGTCGGCAATGGTCTGGCGCTCGTATTCGTCCCGCGGGGTGATGAACGACCAGTAGATGAACATGGGGCGGCCGATGACATTTTCGAAGGGAACGAAGCCCCAGTAACGGCTGTCGAGGCTGACATCGCGATTGTCGCCCATGGCGAAGACGCTATTGGGCGGGACGACCAGGTTGCCGTCCTTGGTGAACGAGGGAAGCTCGGCGCGCCACTCCGGGGTCACGTCCTCGAAGTCGCTGACCGGAACAGTCGGGAAGTTATCGCGATACGGGATGTAATCGCCCTTGCGGATGACATAGGGCTCGTTGAGCCGCTCGCCGTTACGATAAACCACGCCGTCCTGGAGATGAATACGATCTCCGGGCAGGCCGATGACGCGTTTGACGACGTATAAGCCGGGCTGGGCCGGCGAGATAAAAACGAAAACGTCGCCGTGGTGCGGCTGGCGATAGGGAATCAGCTTGCCGATCCACTTGGTTGCGGGCGCCAGCAGCATCCGGTCGACGAAGACGTGATCGCCGATCAGCAGCGTGTTCTCCATTGAACTGGATGGAATGGTGAAGGCCTGCAGGGTAAAGGTGATTATGAATAGGCCGGTCACCAGAACGATGGCAATGGAGGCGATGAACTCCGGAGTGGTTTCCTTCTGCTTTTCCGGTACCGATGGCTTCGCCGCCTGGGGCTTCGCTTGCGGCCGTTGCGCCGCGGGTTTCGCCATCTTCTTTGTAGTAGCCAATATCAAGTCCCTTCAAGCACTCTGTGGACTGCTGGTAAAGCACCCTGGAAACCGCTTTGTAACCGGGCACGTCTTTCGACGTGCCGAATAGCTGTCTAATCTCTGCCCCGAGCCGACTTCAGTCGGCGGCACGCTTTCTTGTTATCGCCGGGGCACCGGGGCTAAAGCCCGGCTTTCGGTTGCGCGTTTCGGCACGACTGAAGTCGTGCCCTGTTACAGATCAAAACCGACGCGTGAGATGGCCTGTACTCATTGCGGAATCCGCAACACGCGATGCCAGCGCAGAGCATTCAGCCACTGCGTGACATTGAGAGTCAGATGGGAAAGTTTATCAGACGGAAGCGCGCCCGCCATGGCTTCTTCGTCGCGGTCCATTGACCAGTAAATCATCAGCGGCCGTCCCACCACATTTTCCCGCGGAACAAAACCCCAATAGCGCGAATCGTAGCTGTCGTCGCGATTATCGCCCAGCACAAAATAGGAATCCTCGGGCACGATCAGCTCGCCGTCCTCGACCAGTTTCCGCGCCTGCCGGAACCAGCCCTTGGAACTCGGCTCGGCGTAGAAACCACCGTCGGGAAATTCGTCGCGAAACTTGTCGTGCCAGGCCGATCTGAAAATTGCGTAGGAATCGTCCTGGCGAACGCCATCCACGTAGACGTGCTTATCGACCAGACGTATTCGGTCACCGGGTATCGCGACCACACGTTTTACGAAGTGCTGGTGCGGGTTTACGGGATAGCGGAAGACAATGATGTCCTGGCGCCGAATGGGACGATAGGGAAGCAGCCAGCTCCACGCGCGCGATTGCCCGTAATGTGCCTTGTCCACCAGCAGGTAATCGCCGATGAGCAGCGTTTTTTCCATCGACTCGGAGGGAATCTGGAATGCCTGCACGATGAAGGTAATCACGAAGACCGCAATCACAATGGTTCCGGCGAGCGATTGCAGGGAATAGAAGCCGCGCGGCGCGCGCGTGGGTCCGTCTGGTGGTGACGATGTAGCGGCTGCGACAGCTGGTTCCTGGGTGCCTGCTTCGGTCATGAATGCTCGGGGTGCGTCGCTCCGGCAGCAGGCCTTGCGACTGCGGAGCGGACCTGCATCAATTGTAGACGTTCCCAGGCGAGCCGTGCGGCGGCCTGTTCCGCGGATTTCTTGGTGCTGCCTTCGCTGCGGCAAGAGAAGGCATCGTCGCCCGCCGGCGACGCCGCGATATGCGCTTCCACGGTGAACATCTTGCGGTGGTCGGGACCCTCCTCCTTCACCGTAAGATAGCGCGCCGGCGAACGTCCACTGGCGTGGACCGCCTCCTGCAGCGCCGACTTGTAATCCATCACCGGAAGCTCTTTGCCCTGACTGTTCACCTCGGCGAGCTCCGGCTCCAGGATATGTTGCAGGATGAAAGGATGCGCCGCCTCGAGTCCTGCGTCGAGGAACAGGGCGGCAATGATGGCCTCCAGCGTGTCCACCAGCAGGGCGCTCTTGTTGCGGCCGCCGCTGCGCTCCTCGCCGCGGCCTAAATGAAGGTACTCGCCGATCCTGAGCTCGCGCGCGGGACGAAGCAGACGGCGAGCGCTTACGATGTGGGCCCGCAACTTCGACAACTCGCCTTCGCGATATTCGGGGAACCTGCGAAACAGCTCCTGGCTGACGACGAAAGACAGCACGGCATCGCCCAGGAATTCCATTTGCTCATTGTCGGGATGCTGGCCGGCATCCGCTTGCGATTCGGCTTCGCGAGCGAACGAGGCGTGCGTGAGCGCTTGCTGCAGCAGTTCGCGGTTCTGAAAAGTGTGCCCGAGCGATTCCTCCAGCAAGCTCGTATTTTGGGCAGGTGACCTCATGTATTTCGTAGACGCCCCGATCAGTGCGGGGTAGTTGGCTGTCCGGGAACGGGCGCAGGGTTGGCCGGCGCGCCGGGAGCGGGTGTAGGCGCGGGCGAAGGCGATATCGGCGCCGCGGCTGCACCCGGAGCTTGCGCACTCATCAACTTTTGCAAGCGTTCCTGCTGCTGCTTGGCCAGGTTCTGGGCTGCACTGCCGTCTTTGGAAAGCTGCACCGCCTTGTTCGCCGCATCCAGCGCTTGCGGATACTGCTTCAATTTGTCCTGGGCCACTGAAAGCCTAAGGTAGAGCACGGCATCCGGATTACCTTTGTTCGCATCGATCGCCTTCTGCAGGCTCGTGACCGCGGCCGCGAAATCGTTCCGGTTCATATCCACCATAGCGAGCGTGTCGTAGGAGTTCATCAGGATGGTGCGTTTGGCTCCGGCGACGCGCTCGGGATCGGCGTTGGCGGGCACCAGCAGCCCGGTATCGAGATTGTCGATGGCAGCCTGAGCGTCCTTGGCAGCCTCCGCCAAGCGCTGTTCCCGGTCAAGATCGGTGTCGTGCGTCGTCTCGGCGAGGGTGGACGCCACCTCCATCAGCGGAACCGGATTGTTGGGATCAGCGGCGATGGCCTGTCGCCCGGTGTCGATCACCTTATCGCTGTTATTCGCCTGGGCATACATGTTCATCGCGCGCATATAGAGCGCGGCGCGAAGTTCGCTGGTGGGAAACTTGGCGGCAAAGTCGTTGGCCGCGGCTTCGGCTTGCGTAGCGTCGGTCTTGGTAATGGCATCCTGATAGGCCTTCAGCTCGTCCTGCGACTTCGCCTGCAGCATGCGATGGCCGCCGTTGGCCGGGGCTGTCTGCGCGCCGGCCGGTGTCGCCGTGCCGTTGGGCGTCTGTGGGCTGTTGCCTTGTGCCGGAGCTTGCGCCGGCGGCGGATTGGTCTGCGCCGGAGTTGCCTGGGCCGAGCCCATTGCCGAAGCCAGAAGCATAGCCGACAGAACTGCGATGGTCTTCATTCCTTCTTACCTTTCCTTCGGAGCGGGATTGCGTTTCAGATCCAGGACTGATGCCGGCCGAGCTCTCGTTCTCGTTCTCACCACGGAAGCACGGAAAACACGGAATCGAGGAAAGTTTGATTTTTGAAAATTCCGTGCCTTCCGTGCTTCCGTGGTGAACCAAAACTTTATGAGAGCGTCAGTCGTTTTCGCGCTTGGCCGTAGGCGGCTGATACGGCGCTTGCAATCCGTGTTCGGCCGCGCTCTTGGCATCCTCCGGCACATCGCTGGTGGCCAGCGCCGCTTTGTACTGCGCTACCGCGTCTTGTCGCTCCTCCTGGATGTCCAGGATTCGTCCTAAATAGATGTGCGACCAGGCAATCACGTGCGGGTCCTTGGCCGCGTCCAGCGCCTTCTGAAAATCAGCTTGCGCCTCCTGCATCTGCCCACTCAAACTGGCCACCTTAGCCAGCACGAAATACGCGCGCGCCGGATCTTCGTTGGCCTGCAAACTTTCCTGCGCCAGCTTGCCGGCTTCGGCGGGATTGCCGCTGGCCAAAGCTCGTTCGGCCAAATCGATCTTCTTCGGCTGAGATGCACGTTTTGCGGCCTGCACGACCTCCGGCTCGGCTTGCGCCGCAAACGCGATCTGGCTGGCGCGCTTCTTCTCTGAATCGACGTCGATGCTGTGCAGCCAGTCGGGAAATGCGGTTTGCAGTCCCGCGCCGCCCTTTTCGAAGTCCCGCAATTGATTGTAAAAGTAGCCGGTCAGAACGAAACCTTGCGCTTCATCGTTGTGCACCAGGGCCATGCGCGACTTTTCCGGCAGCTTGGGATCGGAAGGCGTGCGCGCCTCGATCGCCTTAATCAGGCACTCGATCACCAGCAGACCCATATCCGTCTTGTACTCCTCGGCCATGGGCGCTCGCTGCAGCGGTAGAAGGATTGGCTGCAGGCGTTGCAGCGTGGTCCCGCGCCGGACGATCAGTGGATCGAGCGTGAAGTGCAGATAGGTGTGCCGCAGCGCATCCATGTGAAGGTTCTCGGCCGCCGGCGAAACCACTACGTAATAGAAGTCCTGAAGATAATTGCGCGAATTCACCTGTCCCGGCGCGCTCATGGGCTCCAGATACACGGTGAAACTGCGGCCGGCAAAGCCGGACATCGGCATGCGCAGGTAGTTGTCTACTGAGGTGATCATCTGCGCGACCGGAGCGTGATACCGATCAATGAGGGCCTCGTATTCCGGTTGGTGCTTCAGCCAAATGGAATGGAGGTTAGCGGCCGCGTAGTAGGCCTTCAACAGGGGAACAAATCCCAAAATGTAGTGGGTGTCGGGCGGCAGATCGGATTCTTCCATCTTGGGAGTGAACTCCGGCGGCGGCCCCAGGTTGAGCGCGAGCGAGACGTACTGCGCCAGGTCATGCGCCATGTCGCCCTGCTGATGGTCGCGATAGAAATGGCACATCTCTTTTGCCGCCGAAGCCGCAGCGGGTGATTTGCTGGCTTCGGCCAGGTCAGCAAGCACCTCGGTGCGGATGGGAGACGAGGTTTGCAGCTCCTCATCGTATCCGCAGACGTTCATGGCAGAGACCACGCTGAATAGGGTTTCGCTGACGTCGAGCGTGGCGCGAGACTGCGCCCCAGCGGCGGTCGTCAGAAGCGCCAGGAATAAGGAACCAAAGATGCGAAGCGAAAGCTTCAGTCCAACCTCCACAGATGAGGCGCCGGCGGCGAAGGGCAGCTCTGGCGGGAATAGTGCATCCAGTTTACGAGGGCTGTGCGCAGCACGCAAACACGGGCAATCCAGGGTTTGTTGGTACCCCAGGTTCACGTCCTTCTTTTGGGCGACAACCTGGGCCTACTTAGGCGCGGGCCCAGGTTAGTCCAAAAGAACTTGGGGCACCAATCGTCGCTCGCCCAGGTTAGCCCAAAAGATGGGCGAACCTGGGGCACCAAATCGCAACAATCATCGATCGCTATCCCCGCTCCGGATCGCCGTTCGCATCGGCGAACTGTTGCGCAAACTCCACCAGCGACCGCACCGCGATACCTGACGGTCCCTTCGCGATCCACGGCTTGTTGTCTTCCATCCAGGCCACGCCGGCGATGTCGAGGTGCATCCACGGGGTATCACCGACGAACTCCTTGAGGAACATCGCCGCCGTTACCGCACCTCCCCAGCGCCCGCCGGTGTTCTTGATGTCGGCGATGTCCGACTTGATCTGTTCGCGATAATCATCATCGACCGGCAGCCGCCACATCTTTTCGCCCGAGGCTTGCAAGGCGCGGCTGAAACGCTCCCAGAACTCGTCATCGTTGGCAAACACGCCGGCGTTCACCATCCCCAGCGCCACCACGCACGCGCCGGTCAGAGTGGCCGCGTCGATTAAATGTGTTGCGCCAAGCTGGCGCGCGTAGTGCAGCCCATCAGCCAGCACCAGCCGGCCCTCGGCGTCGGTGTTGATGATCTCGATCGACTTGCCCGACATCGCAATCTGCACGTCGCCCGGCTTCTGCGCCTTGCCCGACGGCATGTTCTCGCTGGCGCAGACGATGCCGATCACGCGCAGGTTCGGCTTGATTTGCGCGATGGCCCGCATGGCGCCGATCATCGCCGCGCCGCCTGCCATGTCGTACTTCATCTTCTCCATGCCATCGGCCGGCTTGATGGAGATGCCGCCGCTATCGAAAGTGATTCCTTTGCCGACCAGGCCGAGCACCGGCTTCTCCGGCGCGTCCGCCGGCTCGTAGCGCATGATGATCATCTTCGGGTCTTCGTCCGAGCCCTGCGCGACGCTCCAGAAGGCGCCCATCTTCAGCTCGCGGATTTTCTCGCCGCCGAAGACCTCGCAATTCAGCCCGACCTCCTCGCACATCTTCTGCGCGCGCTCGGCGAGGATCGTGGGCGTCATTCGGTTGCCCGGTTCGTTGACCAGGTCGCGGGTGAAGTTCTGCGCCTCGCCGATGATGCGGCCCTGCTTCAGCGCCTCTTGCAACGCTTTCTCATCGCCTTTGGCGACGACGACCAACTTGTCAATTTTCTTGTCGTCGCGATCGCTCTGGTAGTAGTTGGGCTCGAAGTTGCCGACCAGCGCGCCCTCGACGATGGCTTTCACGGAGTCGGCTGCGCTCACGCTGGTATCGCCCGCCGGCGCGACCAGGGCGAAGCTCTTGACGCCTTTCGCCTTCAACGTGCGCACCGCCGCGCCCGCGAGCTTGCGAACTTCCGCCGACGAGAAGCTCTTCGCCTTGCCGCCGCCGATCAGCAGCAGACGCTTGGCCTTGAGCCTCTGCGGCTTGTGCAGAAGCGTGGTTTCGAGCGCTTTGCCGGTAACCTCGCCGGAGGTCATGAGGTCGGCCGAGGCTTTGAGTACGGCCTTGTCGTCGGTCAGGAGTTGAGGCTTGGGCTTTGCGGGTTTGCCGCCGCCCTTTGTTTCCGCCGCGTTGTCGACAACGGCGACCACGAGGCAATCGGTTTCCAGTTGCGAAGGTGATGCTGTATTAACAGTTGTTTTCATATTCAGTTCCATAGTGCCGCGCTTCAAACATCGTCTCTGCGATTCTAAAGTAAACTGCGTGCAATGGATGCTTGGGTTTATTTCTGACTGTAGCCCGCGGGAGTGTTCGGGTTTGTCGGTTTCGTCCGCCATCGCCGTCACGCTGCTGCGATGCGGTCGCTTGCCGCGCGATTGGGATTTCAGTATCTCGGAGAAGGTGTACCGAAATCGATGACTCTCGATGGAACGGCTTTAGAGGCACTCGGTCTCGCGCAGCGAGATGGAAAAGTTTAGCTCAGAGCCTCAACCATGGATAGACGTGGATTCCGTGCCGGTTCCGTCGGGACGGAAGCCCTACCCAGCAATTCGCAAACCAGCTCCAATCCAAGCGCTTTCGGATTTCGTGCCGCGTGATACATGGCGACGATGTCTTCGTCCACCAGCCGCCGCAAGCGGTGCGAGCACATGATTGGCGAGAGACCGACGCGGTCTGCCAGCTCCGCAACCGGAATGCATCCCACGGTCTGCAGGATCTCCAGCATGCTTAACTCGATTTTGTCCATCTTCATCGTTGTCGTCCGTTCGTTTGTATTCACTGCGATTACTTTGGGCCGCCTCAACATCTCTGCTGCCTCAGCGGGCCACCTTTCCGGTTTCAATGACAGTACTATGCGCCATTGCAAACGACGACACATCACCAGATAAGAGGTTTTTTGGTTACCGCGGGAGGGGGCGAAATGAGTACCACTATCGGGTGAGCCGCAGGCGGGCGCTTATCGAATTGAAGGCAATGTTTGGGGAACCCGTGTTCGGACAAGGAAGTTAGCCCTTTCTGCTCCTTGCGACCGCCTCGCGCGCTTCCTTGTCCGCGGTCTTCCTCCGCTCGGTCTCGCGCTTGTCCCATGTCTGCTTGCCCTTCGCCAGCGCCATCTCCACCTTCACGCGACCGTTTTTGAAGTACAGCCGCGTGGGGATGAGCGTGAGACCCTTCTGCTGCGTCTTGCCGATCAGCTTGTTCAATTCGTTCTTGTGTACTAGCAGCTTCCGCGTGCGCAGCGGTTCGTGATTGAAGATGTTGCCGTGCTCGTACGGCCCAATATGCGCGTTGATCAACCAGAGCTCGCCGTCTTTCACCAGCCCGTAGGCGTCTTTCAGATTCGCGCGGCCATTGCGCACCGACTTGACTTCGGTGCCGCGCAGGGCGACGCCCGCCTCAAACTTTTCCAATAGGAAGTAGTTGTGCGACGCCGCCCGATTCTGCGAAGCGTCGCGATCGCCGCTGGCGATAGGATCGCGCCGCAGGCCAGACTTCTTCTCCGGATGCGTTTGTATTGGTTGACGGGACATGTGGCGCCGGCTAAAGCCGGCTGCTGAAAAAGTAGAAACGCGGATCCCGAGCGACCTGAAGGCCGCTCGGGATGACAAAAATAAAGCGGCCTAGACGCTGGCCTAAAGGCCAGCTCTACCCGAACGGCACGGTGCAGCGCGTTTCTCAGCGGGCTGTTAGGTCGTGCCCTGATGCAAAGCTGTTTGAAAGAACGTAACGCGTTTACTACGCGAATTCATCATGCTAACACAGGTGAATGCCGCAGTTCCGATGCGTTTGGAGGTGCTATAATCGCGGCGATCCCATTGTCTGCGGTTGCAAGTGTAAACGTAAGATTGCGTCAGCGGGCGAAGCATGCTCACGTTTAGCGTGGGTCCAAGTCTTACTTCCGGAGCCTGGCAGCAGCCGTACGAAGGCGAGGGGTCCGGTCAACATTCCCAGGGTTTTAAGGAACGTGATGAAACGCTTCACCACTGTGCTGATGCTGCTGATCGTGCTGGCGGTCTCGGCATTTGCCAATGCGGCCAAGGAAGCCAAGCAGCTCTATCAGAAAGGCAAGCTCGCGGAAGCCCGCCAGGACTACATCACTGCCTACAATTTTTATTTCAAGGCATATCAGCTTGAGCCCACGGACCTGACGTACCGCTCGGCCTACGAATATGTGCGGTTCCTGGCCGCCGCTGCCTATGTGCATCAGGGCGAGATCCTGATGAAGGGCAACAAGCTGCAGGAGGCGCTGACCGATTTCGAGCAGGCGCTGGCCATCGATCCCTCCAGCTTCATCGCGCAACAGATGGCCAATCGGGTGCGCGAGGAAATCAAGCAGCAGCTAAACCCGACGCCGCCTCCGCCGACCACCGAATCGGGCCTGCAGAAGCGCCTGGACGAAGCTACCGGCCCGGTGGAACTGGCGCCGATTTCGCAGACGCCCATCACCCTGAATCTGACCCAGGATGCCAAGACGGTCTACGAAAGCATCGGCAAGCTCGCCGGCATCAATGTTCTGTTCGATCCCGACTATGTTTCCAAGCGCATCAAGGTTGACCTGAACAGCGTCACCTTGCAGGAGGCGCTGGAGATCACCGCGCTGGAGTCGAAGACCTTCTGGCGGCCGGTCACTCCCAACACCATCTTTGTTGCCGCCGACACTCCCGCCAAGCGCAAGGAGCTGGAGCAGAGCGTCATCCGCACCTTTTATCTGAGCAATCTTTCCATGCCCAACGAGCTGCAGGACCTGGTCAACATCCTGCGCACGCTGCTGGACACGCAACGGCTGCAACAATTCCCCTCGCAGCAGGCGATCGTGGTGCGCGGCACGCCGGACCAGATCGTCATGGCGCAGAAGCTGATCGAGGACCTGGACAAATCGAAACCGGAAGTGGTGGTGGAAGTCGCCATCTTGCAAGTGACGCGCGACAAGATGACCAATCTGGGCATCACCCCGCCGAGCAGCGTCTCGGTCCAGTTGCAGCAGTCGAGCGGGACGACGAGCACAACCAGTGCCAGCACCGCCAGCGGAGCCGCCGGAACCGCGACCACGACCTCGAATACCGGCAACCTGACGCTGAATACTTTTGGCAATCTGAATGCCACCAACTTCAGTGTCACCATCCCGGCGGCGACCGCGAATTTCCTGCTCACCGACAGCAGCAGCAAGCTCATCCAGCAGCCGCAAATCCGCGCCTCGGATGGCCAGAAGGCGTCGCTGAAGATTGGTGAGCGGGTGCCGGTCGCGACCGGTTCGTTCCAGCCCGGCATCGGCGGCGTCGGCATCAACCCGCTGGTCAACACCCAATTCAACTACATCGACGTTGGCGTCAACATTGACATCACGCCGCACGTACACGGGCTGGACGAGGTCACGCTCAAGCTGGCCATGGACATCTCGGACGTGGACTCCTACCAGAACATCGGCGGCATCAGCCAGCCCGTCATCGGCCAGCGCAAGATCGAAGCCGAGATCCGCATGAAGGAAGGCGAAGTCAACATCCTCGGCGGCATCATGGAAGACACCCAAACCAGGGCCCTCTCCGGCATTCCAGGACTGGCCTCGATCCCTTTATTTAAGTATCTGTTCTCCTCGACGCAGAAAGAGAACATGACGAACGAGATCATCTTTGTGCTGATCCCGCACATCGTTCGCGCGCAGGACATCGTCGCCAGCAACCTGAAGGCAGTGGATGTCGGCACCGCCAACGTAATCCAGTTGCGGCGTGACAACACACCGCCGGTGAATCCGCAACAGTCGCAGGCGGGCGCGCCGCCGGGAGCGACGAACGGTTCGGCGCCGCCCAAGAGCAAGTCCCAACTGCAGCCGCAGGCCAGTGTGCAGCCGACCGCCGCGTCGGCGCCGGTGGGCAGCCCCATCGTGAGCTTCGATCCGCCCACGATCGACCAGCCGGCAGGCTCCACTTTCACGGTGAATGTGAATCTCACGGGCGGACAGAACGTCTCCGCCGTGCCGCTGCAGATCATGTACAACCCGCGCGTGCTGCAATTGCTGAACGTCTCGAACGGGCCCATGCTCTCGCAGGACGGGCAGGCGCCGACGCTGGTGAACCGCGATGACAGCCTGGCCGGCATCCTGCAGGTCACGGCCGAGCGGCCGCCGGGAGCGCCTGGCGTCTCGGGTGACGGTTCCGTGTTCACCCTCACCTTCCAGGCGAGAGCTCCGGGACAGTCCACCCTCAGCATCAATCGCGCGAACCTGAAGAATGCCGCCCAGCAGACTACGCCGGCAAGCGGCTCGCAAGCCATTGTGACGGTTCACTGACGGCTGCGTCTAAACAGCATGAGATTGGCCTGCCAGTTGGGGCCAAGCCTCGGCTGCGGAAGGGCTAAAATAGAAGCAGTGTTCTCCAAGAGCTCCAGCGTGTCGCCGGCTTCGGCGGCCGGCGTTTTACCCGTGCGGCGTCGGCGTAGCCGTGGCTTCACCCTGGTCGAGTTAATCGTCGCGATGACGATCCTCATGGTCCTGACTGCGATGGCAACTCCGGTGGTGCGCATCACCATCGAGCGCAACAAAGAACGCGAACTGCGCCGCGATCTTTGGGAGATGCGTGACGCCATCGATCGCTATAAAGATGCTGCCGATCGCGGCGCCTTTCAGGTTAAGGTCGATAGCCAGGGTTATCCGCCCGATCTGGATACGCTGGTCAAAGGCGTGGATGCCAACGGCAAGAAGCTGCGCTTCCTGCGGCGCGTCCCCGTCGATCCCATGACCGGCAAGGACGAGTGGGGCTTGCGCTCGGTGCAGGACGACGTCGATTCCGATTCCTGGGGCGGACAGGACGTCTTCGACGTTTACACCAAGTCCGAAGGCACCGGCTTGGACGGAACGAAGTATAAGACCTGGTAGCTCTGGTGAGAAAACGCATCCGGCAACGCGGCTTCACCCTGATTGAGCTGATGGTGGTCATCAGCATCATCGTGATTCTGCTGTCGCTCGCCATCCCCAATTATTCGTCGTCCATTCTCCACGCCAAGGAGACCGCGCTGCGCGACGATCTCTACACTATGCGTTCGCTCATTGACCAGTACACGCTGGACAAGCAAAAGGCGCCGCAGCAGCTGCAGGACCTGGTCGACGCCGGCTACCTGAAGCAGCTTCCCAAGGACCCGTTCACCAACTCGCGCGATAGTTGGGTTCCGGTCACCGATGACAGCATTCAGTCACCCGACCAGACCGAACCCGGCATTATTGACGTGCACAGCGGCAGCGACCAGAACTCGAGCGAAGGCACAGCGTATAGCACTTGGTGAGAGTTCCCCGCCGGTTGATGGGGGTGCCCCAGGTCTCGCGTTCTTCGAGACCTGGGTGACACTACTGCGACCGTGCGCACCCAGGTCTGGAAAATCGCCAGACCTGGGGCACCCAAATGGGGTTATTCAGAATTCGGAATTTCGTACTGACCAACTACCGGAAACGACTTCAGTTTCCCGGATGCCGCACCTTGTATTGCTTGCCCAAAAGTTCTGCCTGGAACGTGCGTTCATCCACCCGATGCAGGTGTTTGATCATCGCAGGCTTGAGCAGCTTGTAATGGGGAATCTCGAGCAGATGGTAGACGATGAACCAGATCGGCTTCTCGGTCGTCATCCACTGCCGATCGTCGAAGCGCTTCAGGTTCACGGGCCGCGAAAACCTGCGCATCGAGCGCTGCCGCCGCAGGTTGAAGTAGATGTTGAAGTAGCTCATCGCCAGCTCGCGCAGCGAACGATAGACCGGTTCGCGAAAGCGGCAGCCGGTGAAATTCGATTTCGCCACTGCGCCCCAGTGCCCTCTCACTTTGTAGATGGCGAGGACATGATCGGTATCGCGCTCCGCCTCGAAATCGACGAGAAGTGGCGGGTAGCCATTCACGCGTAGCGCGGCCGCCGCGAAGATCGCTCCCTCCAGGCAGTGAGCGGTACGTTCCCGCAACACACGCCGCGGCGACCAGGCGGTGTCTGCCAGGTGGTAGGGCAGGTCATCGAGGAAGCGCTGAATCCCGTCGGGGTCTTTCAAGCTGCGCAATTTGCGCAGCTCTGCCGGGGTGAAGCCAAAGTCGTTGTTGGACATGACGAGGTGGAATGCAGTGTACCGCATCCGGCCGGTGCCCCAGGTTCGGCCATCTTTTGGGCTAACCTGGGCCTGCTTCTACAACCCAGGTTAGCGTCCAACGGATGGACCCGAACCTGGGGCACCAGCAGGCCAAATCACTCGTTGCGCAACGCGATCATGGGATCGACTTGGGTTGCCCGCCTGGCCGGAATGTACGACGCGGCCAGGGCCACGGCCAACAGCAGTAACGAGACAAACGTAAAGGTGGGCCAGTCGGTAGAACTCACGCCATAAAGAAAATTGGGCATCGCACGGCTGAGCACAAGCCCGAAGCTCAGGGCGGCTGCCGCGCCAACCGCTACGCCCAGGATCGCCGCCAGTACGCCTTGCCGGATGACCAGCTTCAGAATGTTCTCCGGTTGCGCCCCCAGAGCCATGCGAATACCAATCTCGCGCGTGCGCTGTACGACGGAATACGAGATGAGGCCATAAAGGCCGACGGTGGAGAGAATCACCGCTAGCGCGGCAAAACTACCGATCAGGTAAAAGGGATAGCGCCGCAAGAACACTGCCGGCGAGCGGTCAACATATTCCTGCATGGGTTGCGGCTGCATGATGGCCAATTGCGGATTGATCGAACTCAGGACCGCGCGCACCGATCCCAGGACCGCCCCCGGTTCTCCTTGGGTCCGGACAACATAACTCAGGTATCCGGAATAGCCGGAGTCCTGGTCGATGGGGAAGTACATCACCGGCGGGGGTGCGACCGCAAGGTTGTCTTCCGCCGCATCGCCCACCACTCCGACGATCTGGCGGAAAGGTTCTTCGGGTGCCATGGTCAATCGTATTCGCTTGCCGATGGGGTCCTCGCCGGGCGAGAGGTAACGCTTGACCCAAGCCTCGTTCACAATGGCCACCCAGGGCCGGCCGGCAGTGTCGGAGGGGTTGAAGGAACGGCCATGGACCAGGGGAATCTTCATCACCGAAAAGTACTCCGCGTCCACACGGCGCGAAGAGGCAGCTTCCTCTTCGCCGGGAGCCACGGCGCGTCCGTCGATCACAAACCGGGTGCTGCTGTGGAGGCTAACGGCGGGCAGGGCGCTGGTCGCCGATGCACCTTGAATGCCGGGCAGGTTGCGCAGCCGCTCCAGAAACTCGTGCGCGAAGCGCAACCCGTGCGGGTTGCTGAAAGGCCACTGCGGGTCGACGGGATAATCGGATCCAGGAAGGTAGGTGACGAAGGTCAACAGATGATCGGGATCGAATCCCGGATTCTGGCGCAGCAGAGCGCGCACGCTCTGCAGCATCAGGCCGCCTGCCACCAGCAGCAGCAGAGAAATCGCAATCTCCACGATCACCAGAGCATTGCGCATGCGGCCATGGCTGGAACTGGTGCCGCCGCGCGATTCGTCCTTGAGCACCTCGGTGATTGGCGTTTGGGGTACGGACAAGGCCGGTCCCATTCCAAAGAGAATCGCCGTGAGCATGGTGATTGCCGCGACGAAGCCCAGCACGGGGAAGCTGATTCCGGCATGGCGCAGATAGGGCATGCTGGTGAGCTGCGATTCAGGCAGCGAGCGTACCAGCATCCATAGACCAAGCCAGGCCGCGGAAAATCCCATGAGTGCGCCGGATACGGAAAGGATGAGGCTTTCAATCAGCAACTGCGCGATGAGGTGAAGTTGGCTGGCGCCCAAGGCGGTGCGAATCGCAAACTCGCGGCGACGATCGATGGAACGGCTCATGAGGAGGTTGGCGACATTGGCGCAGGCAATGATCAACACGAAAGCGACCGCGCCGAACAATATCCAAAGCAGCGGACGCACGTTGCCGACGATCTCCTCGCGGAGCGGAGCCACACTCACGCTGATGGCAGCATCCTGCTGAGGATACTGGCGAGCCAGTTGAGCGGTGACGGTCTGCATTTCGGCTTGTGCCTGCGGCAGCGTCTGCCCGGGGGCAAGTCGCCCAACTACGCTAAGCCAGTGGGCGTTGCGCGCTGTCGCTTCATACGGGTTCAGGTGAAGAGGCACCCACAAGGGAGCCGATCCCGCAGGTGCAAACTCGAAATCACGGGGCAGAACGCCGATGACGGTCACCGGTTTGTTGTCCATCCGGACCACGCGTCCGACCACGTGCGGGTCGCCGCCGAAATCGCTTTTCCAGAAGCTATAGCTTAAGAGCGCGACCGTCGGACCGGAGCCTTCGGGCAGGTCTTCACCCGGTGCGAAGTCCCGTCCCAGGATCGGACTGACGCCCAACGTGGAAAAGAAATTCACCGTGACCATGTCGCAAAAGATGGTCTTGGGCTCACCGTTGCCGGAAAGCGCAAACACGTCGGGCGCATAGCCCGCGAGGGAACTAAAACTCTTGGTGGTGCGGATCCAGTCCTGGTAGTCGGGATACGAAGCGTTATATGAGCAGCAGACGGTCTTATGACGACCCTCGCCGACCGTCACCAGCCGGTCAGGCTGGGCAAACGGCAGAGGCCGCAGAAGCACCGGATAAACCACCGAAAATATCGCTGTGTTGGCGCCAATTGCCAAGGCCAGGGTGACGATCGCCGCGGCGGTGAATCCCGGACTTTTCCGCAGCATTCGCAGTCCATAACGCAAGTCCTGGCTCAGGGTATGCATGGCCCGATTCGGAGGGTGGCACGGCCAGAACTCGCTTAGCTGCCGCAAGCCGCTCTTTGCGCATCATAGCGTAATTCTTAGCAACTCGACAGTGCTGTGCGCCTGAGACCGCGAAGCGTGTGGAACCGACAATCGCGATTGAGTCCAGCGTAAATAGGCCTGCGAATGTCGCGGTGTGACGGAGAAGACAGGGCTGAGCGAATCGTTCTCTACCCCCAAGGCATCTTGTAGACTTTCGCAGTTCGGATGCGGCGCCTGTCTTCGGGTCTGGCGAGCGGTCATCTAGCTAAAGGCAATCTGATGGCGAGCACGACGATAGCCGGCGCGCAAGGGATGTCAATGAGCCGCCCGGTATCCAATCCGTGGCTCATTGCGGTCTCGGTCATGCTGGCCACGTTCATGGAGGTGCTGGACACTTCCATTGCGTCGGTGGCCTTGCCCTACATTGCCGGCAGCCTTTCGGCTACCAACGACGAAGCCACCTGGGTGCTGACCAGCTATCTGGTGGCCAACGCCGTCATTCTTCCGGCGAGCACGTGGTTTTCGCTGAGGTTCGGCCGCAAGCGCTTCCTGATGACCTGCATTGTCATCTTCACCGTCTCGTCGTTTGCCTGCGGTTCGGCGACCAGTTTGGGGATGATTCTCCTGGCCCGCGCGGTCCAGGGCGCGGGAGGCGGGGCATTGCAACCGCTCTCGCAGGCGATCCTGCTGGAGACCTTCCCGCCCGAAAAGCGCGGCGCGGCGCTGGCCGTCTTCGCGCTTGGGGTGGTCGTCGCGCCCGTTCTGGGGCCCACGCTGGGCGGCTATCTCACCGACACCTACTCCTGGCGCTGGGCCTTCTACATCAACATCCCGATCGGCATTCTCGCCATCCTGCTCATCGGGCGCTTTGTCGAGGACCCGCCGTACATCAAGAACGCCAAGGCGGGCAGAATCGACGCCATCGGACTGGGCCTGCTGGCGATTTGGCTCGCAGCGTTGCAAATCATCCTCGACAAGGGCCAGGAGGACGACTGGTTCGGCGCGACCTGGATCCGCTGGGCGGCGTTCATCCTGGTGGTGGGGTTAGTGGGGTTTCTTATTCGCGAGTTCACCGCCAAGAAGCCGCTGGTGGACTTGCGCGTCTTTCGACACCGCAATTTCGCCATAGGCAGTGTGCTCATTGCGCTCTTCGGGGCATCCCTCTACGGCCTCATCACGCTGCTGCCGCTGTTCTATCAGGAGCTATTGGGATACACGGCTTACGCAGCGGGCTGGGCCGTGGCGCCGCGCGGCATCGGGGCGATCATAGCTATGCCGATCATCGGCATTCTCACCGCCAAGCTCGACAACCGCTGGTTGATTGCCCTCGGCTTTGCCATGTTCGCCGTCTCCAGCCTGTGGTTTGGCCAGGCGAACCTCGCCATTTCCCAGTGGTCGTTCCTGTGGCCGATCATCATCAGCGGATTCGGTTCGGGCGCGATTTTTGTTCCCCTGAACGCCGTCGCCGTATCGGGACTGAAGAATGAGGAGATCGGCAACGCCAGCGGCCTTTACAATCTGTTCCGCAATGTGGGCGGCAGCATCGGGATCTCGATTGTCAACACCATCGTCGCCCGCCACGAGCAACTGCACCAGAACGAGCTGGTACGCTCGCTGGTCCCCAGCAGCCCGACTTTCCAGAACCAGTTGCAAGCGCTGCAGCAATACCTTTACACGCAAGGCTACGGCCCGGTGGAGGCGATGAGGAAAGCCCTGGCGCTGATCAGCGGCGAATTAACGGCGCAGTCCAGGCTTTGGTCGTACGTCGACGATTTCCGCTACATGGCGCTGGTCTGCTTCGCGTGCATTCCGATTGTGTTTCTTCTCAAAAAAGCGGTGAGGCGCCCCGGCGCCCAGCCCGTGGGAGAGTGAGCGGCACCGGGTGCGATTGCCCCCAAAGCATCCTCATCTTCCTTGAGCGAAGCATAAAAAAGTGTGGCGGCGGAGGCCGGTGGGTGCCTGCAGGAAAACCATAGCGCTAAAAGGGAGAAGAAAAAGGCGCGCCCGAGAGCGCGCCTGAGCCGTCAAGCCGGCAGAGTTAGTTCGGATCTGCAACCAGTGCCGAGTACAGGGTGTTGGCCTGATAGGAACCGATGCCGGTCACCAGGTCATAGCCCACTTCGGTGTCGCAATCCAATCCGCAGTTGCCGTTGGTTCCCGAAATGATGTCATGGAAGAGGTTGTCGTAGTTGCTGGAGTAGTAAGCATTGTAGAGATCCAGGGCGCCTTGGCTAATCAGAGGCTCCCCGGCTGCCGCGCGCAGAGAGTTGACGAGCGTAAAGAACGACCCCCAATCGGGACTCGACACGCTGGTGCCGCCGACCTGGACCCAGCCGCCGTAGCTGTAGGTGTCATACACAGGAACACCGGTGCCCGGGTTTGCATCGGAGGCGATATCGGGTACGCATCTAAATCCGTTCGGTGAATAGGGGGCGCACGCCGTATCCTGCCACGACGGCTCCGACTCGTAGCCGCTGATGCCGCCGCCGCTGCCGTTCCATCCCAACTCGTTCGACCAAGTGATCTGGAAGGGATTCGGGCCGGGCACAGCGCTAGCCAGTAACAAGCTGGTGCCGCCCACTGCGATCACGCAGGGCGAGGCGGAAGGATAAATGACCCCATGTCCGCCGTCACCACTGGACGCAAAAAAAGTAACGGGCTGGCCGTTGCCATTGGTTATGTTGCAGAAGTAGCTGTCAGACTGGT
The DNA here is from genome assembly GCA_963713465.1 of uncultured Acidobacteriaceae bacterium. Classification (GTDB taxonomy): domain Bacteria; phylum Acidobacteriota; class Terriglobia; order Terriglobales; family Acidobacteriaceae; genus Bog-257. The sequence goes on along the minus strand of CAVQLZ010000009.1, from coordinate 15,651 downwards.
TCTCACCGCTGAACTCGCCGCCACCCCAGCTCATGGAAACGACCGTCGCGTTGTAGGGTGCCGAGTAAGCAACTTGCACTGCGGTGAGCAGGTCAGCAAAGCTGCTGCTGTTCGCTTCCACCAGGATGATGTTGGCCGCCGGCGCGATGGCGCAAGCCTGCTGAACATCCAGCGACTCCTCCAGGTCCCAACCCTGACCGTTGATCGGGCTGCCCACAATCACCTTCTGGAAGTTGCAGGGTGCGAGGCCGAAATACGAGGCGTAAAACGCCAGGTCGGAGGTAATGTTGGGATCGTTATAGGCGTCGACGAGAGCAATCGTCTGGCCCTGCCCCTGATTGGGAATGCGAGTGAACCCATACGCTTGCCTGAACTCGCGCGGCAGGATTCCGGTGGGGCTGCTGGGGTTGTGCGGGACATTCGCAACCTCAATGGGTGTGTGAGCATAAATGTGGTTCAAGTCAGGGGCCTGGGCGAGTAGCATTGTCCCAGACACCAAAAGAGCAAAAGTCAAGCTCGCAATTAGCTTACGCATACGTCTAATTTTCTCCTCATTGTTACGTGATCTGTAGCCAAGTTACGTGATCTGTAGCCAAACATATTGGCGGGATTCCCGGATATCACAACACTATCGTTTCGCGACTTCAGGGCAGTCGCTCATCAGGATGGCTGAGTCTTGGTTTGGGGTCAGTCACAGTGATGCGTGGGTTTGTGAGTTCCCGAGCACGTAAATAGTAGTCTAGAAGAGCTGCTTTGTCGATGGCTCAGAGATGATTAATTGTACAGTTTAATTGCACTATCCTACTATCGACGCCGTAGATAACTAGCCGCCTTAACCCTAATTAAGCATAGTTGTGGATAACGTAGCCTCCAGCGGCAGATAAGGGCAATAGCCCTGACCACCGCTTTAGTAGCTGAAAACCTGATCTATCGGCAGATCCATAATCACTTGCGCCTGCAAAGCGCTTCGAGAGGATCGGATGATGACTGCTTCATTCCATAAATACCTTGCTTAACACAATCACCCTGATCCGAGCTTCGAGGCATTTACCAGGTATGAACTTGCGGAAACTTGCAACGATATTTCCAAATCGTGCTAAAACCTAGGCACAAAGCTTAAAGAGCAGCGCATTGGTTCAGAAAGTACTATGGTTAGTAGTAGTTGTCGTTGGGTGCGCAAGCAAGTTCTTGCTAGAAAAAAGCCCTGCCGCTTGGGGCAGGGCTGGAAGAACTCAGAGATAATAAAAGTCAATTCCGCCTAGAAAGCTGAGAGACTTCTCGGGGTGCCCAGACCGGTGCACTCATCCCATCCTGTCATCGCAGGTGAGCCGTTGTTGCCAACTTGGACGTCGTAGAAGGCGCGGCGGTAGCTAAGGATACCTTCGAAGTAAAGGTGATAGGTGTTCCCCAACTCGACTTGATTGTTGTTTTTGAAGTTGCCGGCCGCATTGACGATGCCGGCAAGCGTAGGCGAAGAGACGCTGGTTCCACCCACTTGGCACCAGCCGCCGCATCCCGTCGTGCTGTAAACCGCGACTCCGGTTCCGGGGTTCGCGTCAGCTGCCCAGTCAGGCGTACCGCGCTTCCCTGCAAGTTTGTTATTGAGAAGGAGCTGGTACTGCGGTAATGCCTCGATCGTGCTGATGCCGCCGCCGCTGCCGTTCCAGCAATATTCCGCTCCGGTGAAGTTGCCATTGCCATCGCGAACGATGCTGGTGCCGCCGGCCGATACTACGTTTGGCGAAACGCTGGGATAATCCGGACCCAATCCGGAGTCACCCGCGGAAGCGAAATAAACAACGGTGGGGGTGGTCATGTACTGGTCATAACCGGTCTCGCCGCTGAACTCGCCGCCGTAACCGAAGCTGTTGGATTCCTCACCGCCGCCCAAGGCAGCCACGGCTTGGCTTCCCAGGTATTCAGCCGCCTGCGTGCCGCCCTGATAAGGATCATCGCAGAACTGCGCGACGATAATCTGCGCGTTGGGCGCCATGGAGTGCGCATACTGGGTATCCAGAGCGGTTTCCACATCCCAGCCGCTGCCGTCGTTAACCGGGCAGGAGCCGCAATCGCAGATGAATTGCAGGGTCTGCGCCGGCAAGCCGAACTGAGTGTTGAAGGTGTTGAAATCAGCCTGTAGTGTGCTGTTGTGACCGTAATCGACGACCGCGATCGCTTTGGCGCCGCCAGTGGCCACGGGAGAACCCTGCCGCGGGCAGCCGCTGGTCGGAGGGGTTACGCCATAAATGCAGGCGATGGAGCCGGGCGTTTCCGCACTTGCCGGCGGGCTAGAATAGTGCCTGATTCCCTCGGGCCAGTAGATAAACAGTGGGGTCCGCGGGTGATTTGCGGCCGCATGGCTGCTGGGCGGAGCGATGGTAACCGCCTGGTTCTGCGCGAATACGCCGGTTGTTAAAGTCAAGATGACCAATGCGGCCACCACTAGAATACTTGTCTTCTTCATTCAATTCTCCTCAGCGTTGACAGTTTTGAAAAGCCGTTCGCGAACGCCCGCTTACGACAGTTAGTGGTTGTCGACAACAGAGTATCCCTGACAGCAAGGTGAATCCCAAACCAAACTTTCTATATCGGGGTGAAGAACGTCGCCGCGAACACACGGGCAGGGGAGCTGATCCGGTGGCTCCACGTTCGAGCGGTTACCAGAGTAGCAGCACACGTTGTCGCTATAACTGCGCCTTTTGTTAAATATCTGCAGCTTATTAGCCAATGGCGGGAAGATTTCTCGAGCGGTGCGGGACGCCGTCGAAGAGACCTAAACCACTATGATACAAGGGTCTGCAGAGAGTCCTGCACAGGAATTTGGACGATGGGCTGGTCGACGCCTGAGTGGGATGGTGAAAAAAGTTGCAGCTCCCTTGTCTACGGAGAGCAATAGTTTTTCTGGCACACTGGTGCCATTACTAGGGACGATCAGATTGTCGGAAAACGGACTAAGGCGGGCTGACGGCGACCTTCACCATGCGCTTGCCCGCGCGCAACGTAAATTCGGTATCGGCGTCGATGGTGGCGACAATCTCATTGTGCAGTTGGCCGTTGATCCTGACTGCGTTCTGCTTCAGCTTGCGGACACCGTCGGTCACGGAGGTGGCAAGGCCAGTGCGCGCCAGCAGCTTGTCGAGTTTAATTTGCAGATGGCCGTCGCTGACGGCGGCGTTAGGAGCCGCGACCTCGGTGAAGGGAACTGTAAGCAGCGGCAGGTCGTCGGGGATACCGTCCTTCTGGAACATGCGCGACCAGTCCTGCGCCGCCTGCTCGGCCGCTTCGCGGGAGTGGAAGTCGGCGACGATGTGCTGGCCTAGCTCCTGCTTCAGCTTCATCGGATGCGCCGCGCCGCCGGACACATCGCGTTTCATCTGCTCGATTTCGGCGATGCTCACATCGGTCACCAGCTCGTAGTAACGCCACATCAGCTCGTCGGAGATCGACATCACCTTGCCAAACATCTCCTGCGGCGGCTCGGTGATCCCGATGTAGTTGCCGTAGGACTTGGACATCTTCTGCACGCCGTCGGTGCCTTCCAACAGCGGCATAGTGAGAATGATTTGCGGTTGTTGTCCGTAGTGCCGTTGCAGCTCGCGGCCCATCAGCAGGTTGAATTTCTGGTCGGTGCCGCCGAGCTCCACATCAGCCTCCAGCGCAACCGAGTCGTAACCTTGGGCCATCGGATAGAGCAGTTCGTGCAGAGCGATAGGCTTCTCTTCCATGAAGCGCTTGTGGAACTCATCGCGCTCCAGCATCTGCGACACGGTGAACTTCGATGCCAGCCGAATGAAGCCTTCATACCCGAGTTTGTCGAGCCACTCGCTGTTGAATCGCACCTCGGTCTTGTCGCGGTCGAGAATCTTGAAGACCTGCGCCTTGTAAGTCTCGGCGTTCTGGTCAATCTGCTCGCGGGTGAGCGGAGGACGTGTGGTGGTGCGGCCCGAAGGATCGCCGATCAGCCCGGTGAAGTCGCCGATGAGGAAGATGACGGTGTGGCCCATGTCCTGAAAGTGTTTCAGCTTGCGGATGAGCACGGTGTGCCCCAGATGCAGGTCGGGCGCCGTGGGATCGAAGCCGGCCTTCACCCGCATCGGCTTGCCTGATTGGCGCGACTTTTCCAGCCGCTCGCGCAGGTCGCTCTCGCGAATGATCTCGGCCGCGCCCTTGCGCAGGTACGCGAGTTGTTCGTCGACTTCGGGGAAGGAGGGCATGAGCTTCGATTATAGGAGCTTCCAGCTTCGAGTTTCGAGTTCAAGTCGCCGAACAAATCGCGGCGAAGGCCGCCAAGGGTTGATGGTCGTCACGCTTTATGCCCGAAACAAGAAGTTAGCGCTTCGCAACCGGGCGACGACGTGACATGATGCTGGTTGCACTTTTCCTGGAGTTACCCCGTGAGCAGGCGCTTTCTGCATCTTTTGCTGCCGTTTTCTCTGTTGTTTGCCATTACCCTCATCAGCACGCGTCCGCTATGGCCCGCGCAGCAAACCGGCAACGACGCCATTTCCCCCAACAATATCTCCGGAACCTACTCCTTCCTCCGCGAGGGCGAGTTCGTGCAGCTCACGGTCGAAGATGGCAAACTCTCCGGCTACATCTCCCGCTTTGGAAACTCCGAGAGCGACAAGGATCAGTTCATCGATCAATTTTTCGACAAGACAAGCCTGGAGGGCATTCGCCTCAGCTTCGACACGAAAACGGTGCACGGCATCTGGTACGACTTTTCGGGCGTGATCGCAACCGCCCCGAACAAGAAGCCGGGCGAGGAAGGCTATCACCTGATTCGCGGAAAACTTATCCAGCACACCACCGATGAGGCCGGAAAAGATAAAGCGATGCAGCGGCAGGTAGAGTTCAAGTCGTTTCCGGCGGAAGTAAATCGGTAGTGGGGTCTTGAGATGGAAGCACCGGGCAGAGGAAGAACGATGCAATTTGGGTGTTGTGAGTCGTTCAGACGATTCCGGATATGCTCCGCGCAATGCGCTGGGGTTAAAGCAGCGAGTAAACGCGGACCAACCTCGTGAGTCCACGCTGCCGGCAGGTCGCGTTACTGGACGCTAGGCTCTTGGGCGCGGTTCTGCTCCAGCTTGGTTTCCAGATAGGTGACGTGGCCGTCCTCCATCTCCGCCAGGTAGTGGAAAACATCGTGCAGTGGTCCCTCGGGAGTTTGCTCCACCAACTTCGCATAGAACTGTTGCGCGCTAAGCTCGGCCTGCAGCGCTACCTTCAGTGCTCGCACGCGTCCGGGAACGCCTTCGACCGGGGAAGCTAATACGTTGGCATCGAGCTTCGGCACCTCAACGATCTCCATGAGCTCCTGTTCGGTGATGCAAGGCACGAGCTCGCCGTGCAGTTCGGTGTACTTCTGCTTCAGTTGCCAGGAGTGGCTTCGTTCCTCAATCGCCATCTCCCAGAACACCGCAGCGATCTCCAGTGACTCCGGGTCGCCGAATTCGGTGAACATCTGGGCAAAGTTGTGATAGAGCTCGGCATTGCGATCTTCGATGGAAATCGCAACCTGCAGGACCTCTTGCGGACTTAAGGAGACAAAGCTGCGTTGCATGGCGCGCTCCGGAAGCATAGTTGTGTAGAGAAATTCTAACGACAAATACGCGTCACGGGTGGAAACACAGTGGCAAAAAGCGCGTCGGTTCCGCAAACGGGAATCATCGCACGACCGTCGGCTGCTCCGATGTCGGGGCGTTCTGCTTAGCCCGATCCGCTTCGATCCTGGCTATGGTGCGCTTCAACCAGTGCTTGACGTTTTCTCGCAGCTCCTCTTCCGTCTGATCGGGAGTAGCGACCGTCGTTCCGTGCCGGTTGAGCGGTATGTGGTGGCAGGGCACGTCGTCGGTGCGATACTCTTCCGGCACAAAGTCGTAGAGCAGGCACTCGTGGCAGGCGTGCGGGCGTGTCGGATCGCCATGGTTGGGGCAGGTGAGCGAGTCCTGGAAGATCGACGCCGGACCCCAGGGCGTGCTGTACCAGTTTCCATAACCGCCTTGCTCCAGAAAATTCAGCTCATACCGCAGCACTTCCAGCACATCGCGTTTGTCTTCTGACATGACCGACTCCTTGTCAGGCACCCCGACGGCTGCCCATCCTTGAGGGTATTTTGTTCCCGAAGCGCACAGGCAGGCTGTGACGCACCTCACGTCAGGATGTGATCTTTGAAGGCCCAGGAATCTGACTGATGTTTCGCCGACGGAGGGTTAGCTGCTTCCGTTCTCCCGCCCCTTTTTCTTGATCTCGACATTCAGCCGTTTGATCTTCTGATTTAACGTGGAGAGCGGGATGCGGAAGCGTTCGGCGGCGTCGGTCTGGTTCCAGCCGCACTTCTCCAGCATGTCGGCGATGACACGGCGTTCGCAGTCTTCGATGATTTCGAACAGCGACGCGTCCGGGGAGTGTTCGAGGAGGGCGAACTTGCTGCCGCGCCCGGTCAGGTCTTCGGGGAGAAGATCGGGGGTGAGGTTTGGACCCGTTGCCAGCACAACCGCGCGCTCGATGACGTTCTCCAGCTCGCGCACATTGCCCGGCCAGTCGTAATCCATCAACGGACGCAGGGCCTCCGCCGTCACCCGCAACGGAGCGCGATTGTTTTCCTTGGCGAACTTCACGATGAAGTGCTCCACCAGGAGCGGAATATCATTCTTGCGCTGGCGCAGCGGCGGCAGGTCGATGGTGATGACGTTCAGGCGGTAGAAGAGGTCCTCGCGGAACTTGCCTTCTTTCACCTGCTGCTTCAGATCGACATTGGTCGCGGCGATGATGCGCACGTCGACCTGGATTTCGTTGACGCCGCCCAGGTGCATGAACTTCCGGTCCTGCAAGACGCGCAGGATTTTGGCCTGCGTCTCCAGGCCCATGGTGCCGATCTCGTCGAGGAAGAGCGTGCCGCGATCGGCAACTTCAAACAGCCCTTTTTTGCTGGCGATGGCGCTTGTGAAGGCCCCCTTCACGTGTCCGAAGAGAGTTGATTCAAGCAAATCGGCCGGCACCGAGCCGGTGTTGACGGGCACGAACGGGCGATCTTTGCGCGGCGAGTGCATGTGGATGGCTTTGGCGATCAGCTCCTTGCCCGTCCCACTTTCGCCTTGCAGCAGCACCGTCGAGCGGCTGGGCGCTACCTGCGTCACCAGGTCGAAGATGCGCAGCATGGGCTCGCTCTTGCCGATAATGTTCTCGAAGTTGTAGCGCTGCTTGAGGGCGCGCTTCAGTTGCACCACCTCTTCTTCGGCGCGGCGGCGGGCCACGGCGGTGCGCACGTCGGCCAGCAGCTTCTCGTTGTCCCACGGCTTCTGGATGAAGTTGGTCGCGCCCGCCTGCATGGCGTTGACCGCGTTCTCTACCGTCCCATAGGCGGTGATCATGATGACCGGCAGTTCGGAGTCGCGCTCGCGAATATCGCGCAAAATCTCGATGCCGTTGCGCTCCGGCATGGCGAAGTCGAGCAGCACCAGGTCGAAGGGATGTTCGGCGATACGCGCCAACCCCTCGGTGCCGTCGTTGGCTATCTCCACCGAGTAGCCTTCAAATTCCAGCAAGGTTTCGAGCGATTCGCGGATTGCGGCTTCGTCGTCAACAATGAGCACCGAGCCAAGAGAGGTCACTTCGTCTCGGCTGGCGGCACGGGTTACTGCTGCATCAAGCACTGACGGCCTTCCTGACTAATGGAAATTCCATGATGAAGGTGGTGCCGCGGCCGGGCGCGCTGTCTACCCGGATCTTGCCGGCGTGTTCCTGAATAATTCCGTACGTCACCGAAAGGCCGAGCCCGGTGCCACCGCTGTGGCCCGACTTCGGCTTGTTCTTGGTGGTGAAGAAGGGGTCGTAGATGCGATGGATATGTTCCTGCGCAATTCCGCTTCCGGTATCGGAAACCCTTACCTGCACATGATGGCTGTTCAGAGTGCTGATGGTCAGCGTGCCGCCACCCGGCATCGCGTCCTTCGCGTTCAGGAAGAGATTCAGAAAAACCTGCTGCAGCTTGCCCATGTTGCCGTGGATGGTGGGCAAGTCGGGATGCAGCTCCTGCTGCACGTTGATGCCTGCGGTCTTGAACTGGTGCTCCAGCAACGTGAGCGTGTCCTTGATCACGCGGTTCAAATCGACATCGGCGAATTCCGTGCCTGAAGTGCGCGAGAAATTCAGCAGGCTGTTGACGATCTCCGAGGCGCGGAAGGTCTGCTTGGTAATCTTCTCCAGCAGCGCCGATTGGCGGTCGTCGCCATGAACCTGCTTAGAGAGCATCTGCGCATACGACGAGATGACCGCCAGCGGCGTGTTCACTTCATGGGCCACACCCGCTGCCAGCAGCCCAATCGACGACAGCTTCTCCGCCTGCGAAAGCTGCGATTCTAATTCGATGCGCTCGGTAATGTCGTCGACGATAATCAGGCGGCCGATGACGTTGAAGCTCTTGCTGACCAGCGGGGCAATGGCGATGTTGGCGACCCGCATGTCACCCGCCGGGGTGCGCAGCCGGAATTTATACAGATTGTGGATGCCATGCATCTGCCGCACCCGATAAAACTCTTCCAGAAACGCCACCGGCAGCACCGCCGTCATGGGACGCCCGACGGCATCGCGGCGCGGCAGCGCGAACATCACTTCCATCTGCGAGTTCCAGGACTCGACGCGGTCTTCCAGATCGACCGCCATCACCCCCACGCTGATCGACTCGACGATGTTCTCGTTGAACTCCTTCAGCCGTTCGTATTGCCCGGCCTTCTCCTCCAGCGACTTGTACAACCGCGCATTCTGCACGGCGATACCGATGTAGCCGGCCAGCGTCTCCAGCAATTGCACGTCTTCGCTGGAGAGGAAGTCGCCTTCGGAGGTCTTGCCCAGGCCCAGCACGGCGATCATGCGGTTCAGCACCATGCAGGGGATGTAGTAATTCAGCTCCAGGCGGCGAATAGTGTCGCGCGCGCTAGGGGTCTCGCGCACGGCATGGTTGGTGTTATCGAAGAAAAGATGACCGGCCTGCCATTCCGGGCGCTCGATGTGCAGGAAGTCAAAATCCAAGCCGCTGGTATGCGAGATACCGTGGGATTGCGCGAGCTCGAACTGCTCCGGCTGCTCGGGGTCGGAGAGAAAGATCGCGAGCCGATCCACCAGCAGGGTACGCGACAGCCGATCGACGATCGAGGTCAGCATGTGGTCGAGATCGGTTTCGGAGTTCAGGTCGCGGCCAAACTCGATCAGGGTTCTGCGATAGTCATAACGCTTGCGATAGAACAAGCGGTCCATCCGCTCCTGCACCCAGTTCTTGAATGGGTCGAACAGAATGGCGGTGACCGCAATGGCAATCACCAGTCCAATGGGCCCCACACTGGGGAAGTTCTGGTGAAAGAGCACTGAGGCCATGCCGACCGCAGCGAAGTACGCAGCCGTGATCGCGCCCGCCGCGATGGTGTATGCCATGCCACGCTTGAAGATCAGGTCCACATCCATCAACCGGTAACGGAAGATGGCGTAGCCAAAGGTCAGCGGCAGAAACACCAGCGAGAGCACGGAGAGCTTCATCCAGAAGCCAGGCATGGTGCCGAACAGATAGGGGACGATGTAGAAGACCGTGAAGGGCCCAACCGAAAAACTGGTTCCGCGCGTTACCCACTTCATCTGCTGGCGCAGAATCGCCGACTCGGCATGGCGATAGCTGTGCCACAGCGTGACCGTCGCGGCTATGAAATACGCTGCCAGGTAGACCCAGTCCACCCGGTCCAGGTTCCAGCGCAGCAGTTCGCTCGGTTGTAGCAGGGTGATGACGCAGATGCGAACCGCCAGCAGCACCGCGCCCGGGAGGTACACCGCTGGAATGAGCCAGCGCCGGCGGTTGACCAACCCCTTGCGCTCGGGGAAGGTAAGCGAGAAGTGGAGGAACAAGGCCGGCTGCAACAGCCAGGCGACGACATTGGTCCAGTAAACGATCCAGTCGAAATCGTTCAGCTTGCCGGTGTAGTGGAAGGCATAGAAGATGAACGACACCAGGCAGAAAACATAGAAATGTGTGCTCTTCGGCGCCGTCCAGCGCCGGAGGAGAACGTATATCCCGATGCCGAGATAGACCAGTGCGATCAGCCGCAGCCCGGAGTAGAGCGAGCGGTCGGTGGGTACCAGAATGACGGGAGCGTCGAGTGGTACCCCCTGCCGAACCAGCGAATACTTGGCTTTGGACCAGACGCCAACGCGATAGAGTTGCTGCTCCAGGCTGCCGATGTTGGTGATGTCCCGGCCATCGAGCGCGACCAGGCGATCGCCCGGCTTGATGCCGGCCTTCTCACCGGGGCCGTTGATCTCCACCCGTTCCCCAAGCAGGTGGCCGGCGTCCTCAACCCACCAGACGCCATCGTACGGGGCGGAATATTCCTGGTCTTTTTGAAAATTGATCCAGGCAAAAACAATGGCCGCGACGCTGACGAGCGCGAGAAAGATCGCAAAGAAGCGGGTTTGGAGGGTACGGTCCATCGCCGGACTAGGCCCATGGGCAAGGCGCACGGATTGCGACGTGCCCATTAGCCCATTCTGTTCAAGCAACTTAGATGCCATGCCGATCGCCACTACGGAGTTGCTAAGTCCCTACCTGTCAGTGGATTCCAAGATTATAAATCGCACTGACCTTAAAAACTATGAATTTTGGAATTCCTGTTTCAGATTTCAATCAGGAGGAAGGAGATCGCGGATTAGCTCTACGAATTTTCGTAAGGGAACGAGCGAAAAGGACTTGATCGCAAGGAAAGATGGGCAGCCTTGCGGCTGCCCATCTGGAACTCCGATCGAGCGTTAACGGCCATGGCCACCGCCGCCTCCACCGCCGCCTCCAGAGTGCGATGCTCCGCTGCTGCGAGAGGCACTGCTGGGGGCATGGTAAGCGCCAGCCGCACTCGAAGGGCGCGGCGCAGAATACGCACTCACGCTATGGCCGGAGGACGCCGGACTGGATCCATAACTGCGGCTGGCGTATGCCGGGGTCGATCCATAACTGCGGCTACCGGAAGCCGCTGTTGGGCTGTAACTGCGGTTGCCGAAGTAGGGCATCGAAGTTGCCGATCCGGAACTGCGGCCGGAATTGTAGGCCGAGGCAGCGCCATAGCTGCTATGACTGCTTGCGCCTGAGTAGCCGTTGAGAGGACGGCTGCCGTAGCTGGCGGAGGCGGAGTACGTCGGCGAGTGTCCTGACGCCGGTCGGGGCGAGGAAAGAGACGCGCCCGGACCGTGCTGAGACTCGCTGTGCGACGACTCCTTTTCCTTCGATCCAGAGGACTCATGCGAGGGTGCAGTGGAATGCTGCGGCGCGGTGGACTGGCGACTCGGCTCGTTTGACGGCGCGGGCCGAGGCACGGTCGAGTTCGTCGTTGAACCGTAGCGCTGATTGCTGTTGGTCGTAGGCGTACGGTTCGCGGTGGAGTTCGGGTTCGCGCCATTCGTGTGGCCGTAGCCGTTTGCGCTCTGTCCGCTGTTGCCGGTAGTTGGCCGTGATCCATTCACGGAGTTGGTCGAGCCCGAACGGGTGGTCGGGCTGGCTATGCCACCCGCCGACGGCGGTCGCGGCACATAGTGCCCGCCTTGGCTCGTCGGGGTAGTGTCCAGTCGTGCCTCATTCCCCGAAGCTGGCTGGTTCGCGCGACTGCGTCGCGGCAGACGTACCCGCCGAGTTAACGCGGCCATTCGCGGTTCCATTCACCCGGCCAGCATTGCTGGCAGTCGTCCCCGGACGCGCCCCATTCCCGCTAGCGCCAGCCGGGTTAGCGCTCCTGGTGTTGGCCGCGAGCGCGTTGAGGTTGCCGTGGGCCACGGTCGCCGCATTCGCGCTCTCCAGATTGGCGGGGCGAGTGACCGCAGGAGGCTTGTTCGCCGTGACTACGCTGCGGCTGAAGGCCGAAGCCGGAGGAACTCCGCGGGTTTGCGGCGCGTTCCCGCCAAGAACCGACTGCTTGGTGGGATTTACATTGACGCCGCTCAACAGCGTGCCTTTGCCAAGCTGCGAGGCCGGCACCGCACCGCCGACGCGATTGATCGCCGCACCGGAGGTGAACGCCGAGGAGGGCGCTGCCGTCACTGCTCCCGGCGTGTTGCGGAAGCCGTAATGCGCCGCCGCAGCATTGCCGCTGTAGTAATTGTTGGTGATGTTCGTGACGTTGGTGATGTGGGTATTGGTAATGTTCACGTTGCGGATATACGTGTTGCTGACCCATCCACCACCGCGATACCAGCCGCCATAGCCCCACCCCGCGTAGCGTGGATAGAACGGTTCACCCCAGCCCAGCGGGAACCAGCCGAAGTTGATGCCGATACCGAAGCCGGGAAATCCGAAGCCGATGCCGAAGCCCGGGCCGCCAATCCAGCCAACCAGCGCGGGAGCGTAGTAGGGATTCCAGTACCCCACCGGACCAGGCGCCCACGCCCAGGCTCCGCCCCAAGAGACCCAGCGTCCATAATGAAAGGGAGCAAAACCCCAAGGCGCGTCATCCACCCAGGTCCATCCCCACGGTGGTATCCAGGCCCAGTGTCCGAAGCGGTAAGGCGCCCAACCCGGCGCCACAGTGGGGACCCAAACTGTGCCGTACGAGGGCGTCGGGACCCAGCGTCCATAGGCGTCGAGATCTTGATATCCGATCACGCCAGGCGAAACGTATTGCGCTGAGAGAGAATCGCCTAACCGCTTGTCGCGGACCTGCGCCCAGTCATCGAAGCCGTCGCGGGCCGGCGCTGCCTCAGCCGTGTGCTGCAGCGAGTTGCCGCCGGTAAAGCGGATCTGCGAACCCGAGGTGACCTTAACCGACGCCCCGCGGCCAGTGGCTACGCCATCACCCTTGCGCACCGTCACCCAGCTCTGATCTTCGCTGGGATAAACGTCGAAGCGGTACACGCCGGATTTCGTCACCGTGAAGGCGTAGTTCGGAGTGTCGACTTCGTAGACCTCACCCGGCTCAAGGTGGCGAACGGTCAGACTCAAAGTGCCCTGGTCGAGCTCCAGTTGAACCGCGTTGTCGCTCACATTGGTCAGCGTCACGCTGGTCTCAGAATTCATGCGAATGAAGCCGTCGCCGACGTCCAGTTCGGCGCGCGAATCTTTATCCGTCCAAATACGATCGGACGTAGTCAGCGGCCGGTTCTGGCTGGCGGCAATCCAGTCGTTGACCCCGCCGGGCTGCATTGAAACCGCGCCCGACATGTACTGCAAACGGGCCACGCGTCCGGGAGGGTTAAGCTGCTGATCTTGCCCTGCCTGGTCGGGCTGTCCCGGGTAGCCTTGCGGCGGACCACCGTTCGCCTGTGGAGGTGGAGGCGCGGGCAGACCACCCTGTTCTTGCCCGTAACCGCCCTGTGGTTGGCCATAAGCGCCCTGATCTTGCGGATAACCGGCCTGGGCCTGACCATAGGCCCCCTGGCCCGGATCGTACGCAGGAGGGCCACTCTGGTCCTGAGCAAGAATCAACCCCACTGATAAGGTCAGGAAGAGAAGAATAAGTATCGTTTTGAATGACCGCTGGGCCGTCATTTTGCAGCTCCTTGCGCCCCACACCGTCTGCATGAGGCGAACTAGCTCACATCGCCGCGCGCGAGAAGCTGACGCACTGGCATCTTTGTAAACCCAACCTTAAACAGAGTGTTTCGGTAGCGCAATCGTGGCACAAGACTTAACAAATCTAAACAGAAGCAGAAAAGAAGGACGGAGCTCACCGGGTTGGCCCGGTTTCATGGGCAGGATCACGCGCCGCTAAGTCTCGATGCCCAGCCACTGGCCCAGCTTCTCGACTGGGCAGCGCACGCCGACGAAGAACTGGCCAAATGCAGCATAGACTGCGCTGACTTCATCGAAGCGCATCTCGTAGATCAGCTTTTTGAACACCAGCGGCTCGGGAGCGAACAGGTCCACGCCCCACTCCCAATCGTCGAAGCCGATGGAGCCGGTGATGATCTGCTGCACCTTCCCGGCGTAGCGGCGTCCCACCATGCCGTGCTCTTCCATCTGCCGCTGGCGCTCTTCGATGGGCAGCGTGTACCAGTTCTTCTGCTCGCCGCGCTTGCGATCCATAGGATAGAAGCACAGATAATGACTATCGGGAATCTTGGGATAGAGCCGTGGGCGCATGGCCTGCCGCTGCCGCTCCATGGTCTGTTCGAGCTCACGGTTCCACTCCTCCGAAAAGGGTGCGACGCCGCGCTCTGCAAGCTGCCGGAACAGCTTGACGCTGGAGTCATAAAGGCCCAGCTCGACGACCGACAAATACGAATGCGTCGGCTCCAAATACCCCTGCAACGCGGTACGATTCAGCGCCAGCTCGGCAGCGTTCAGCTCGTCAAAGGAATCGCGGAAGTGGACGAGCATCAGGTCGCCCTTGTGACCCAGCAGGGAGTAAACCGCGCTCTGCCCGGCCGCTTCCGGCTCGGTGAGAGCAGCCATAGCCTCCCTGGCGGTCTCACGTTGGCGGGTCTCGCCTAGTTGGCGCCACTCCGGCCAGCGGAAGCGAAACATCTGATGCAATACGCTCAAGCCCTCAAGCGTGAGGGGAACGGCGTGCAGCTCGCCAGACAGCGTTTGTACAGCAGCATTGTCGGAAGCCATCGGGGAACTCCAGAACTTGATTGGGATGCTGGATTCCATTGTACTGGCAGGGAAGTGCTCACTTCACGGCGGGTGCCCTGTCTTCGCGGCAAGGCACGCCAGTATGCCTTTATAATCGGCTCTCGTCGTTCATAGGAGCTGACCTTATGCCTCGCGGCATCATGCCTCGCCGACCATCGCGCAGTGGACGTCAGGACAAGGTGAAGACTACAGCCGTCGGCGCGAAAACCCGCATCGCGACGGCGAAGCCTGCAACTGCGAAGGGCGCGGCGAAACTCCCAAAGGCTGCCGCAAAGTCGCCGCACAAAACCGGAGCCCCTCCGAAGGGCTATAACCCGCTCGCGCCGGGGCGCGTGAATGAGATCCTGGAGCGCCTCGACGATCGCTATGCCAGTGCGACGTGCGCGCTCGATCATCGCAGCGCGTGGGAGCTGCTCGTCGCGACGATCCTTTCCGCGCAATGCACGGACGTGCGCGTCAATATGGTCACGCCCGTAATCTTCGATAAGTATCCAACGCCCGAGGCATTCGCCGCGCTTAAGCCGGAAGAACTGGAAGACGATATCCGCTCTACCGGCTTCTTCCGCAACAAGTCGAAGTCGCTGGTGGGAGCGGCGCGGAAGGTCGTCAGCGACTTCGGCGGCGAAGTACCGCGCACCATGCCTGAGATGCTCGAAATCCCCGGCGTCGCGCGCAAGACGGCCAACGTGGTGCTCGGCACCTGGTACAAGATCGCCGACGGGGTGGTGGTCGATACCCACGTGCAGCGCATTTCGCGGCGGCTGGAGCTGACCAGGAACGACGACCCGCAGAAGATTGAGCAGGACCTGATGAAGGTGATTCCGCGCGAGAAGTGGATCCTGTTCGCGCACCAGATCATCATGCACGGCCGCGCATTGTGCGTCGCGCGCAGTCCCAAGTGCGTGGACTGCCCGCTGGAAAAGCTCTGCCACGCGGCTGACAAGACCTGGAGCACGGTGGAGATACATAAGTCTGCGAAGGCATAACGACAGCAGTTGGCACTTGGCACTTAGCATTGGGCACTCGGCCAAGGCCGTTGGCTTCTGCCCAAAAGC
>CAVQLZ010000008.1:0-147128 GCA_963713465.1 uncultured Acidobacteriaceae bacterium | reverse complement strand
GATGCTGGGCTTCGTCAAAGACCAACAGCACCTTCCGCTGGCTGAGATCGAAACGCAGGTTGCGCAAAATCCGATCGACCGTGCCTAGCCCAATCGCTCCGCAGCTCTCTGCCACCCGCTTCATCAGGTCCAGCGAGCGGATTCCCTGACGAACGTAGACGTAGTAGGCTTTCCGGCCTTCGCCGTTCTTGGCAATCTCCGACCGGTTAAACTCCGCGATCAGGTGCTGCAGCACGTAGGTCTTCTGGCTGCCTGGGGCACCATAAACATAATAAGCCCGGCTGTGGTCCAGGCCTCATAGCAGTACTTACGCAAAAGACGTACGTTCTCGGTCTGCTCGGCGATGGGCTACGGTCGTTGCGGGCAAACATCGACCTGAGTCCCACAGTGTACGTCCATGTCGAATTCCAATGGCCCTCTTTCCCGTCCCAAAAGGCTGACACGGACTTTCGAGCTTGTAGATTGAACGGTTCAGACAGGCAATCCCCGACATCAGGGTCGAGGACTCTACATTGCCTGTCATTCCGTTTCCAGCACCATCAACGCCATTCCCCACGGAACCTCCATCTGCTAAAGTGCAGACGGCGAATCCCGCGTGCCTTCCAGGAAAGGATCTGGAAGCTGTGGCGCGTCGGAGGTTTCAAAATCCCAAGCCGAAGAAGATCGGCAACTGGTGGTGGATCAATCCCTGGACTGACACCTGGGTCGACGGAAAGATCCAACGCAAACGTCAACGCATTAAGGTTGCCCCCGCCGATACCGGTGCGCGCGAGGCGCAGCGGATCGCAGCTGAATTGATGCGGGCGCAGAACCAAGGGCTCGAATCGATCGGTTCCGTAACCCCGTTCCGGGTCTTTGTCGAGTCCGATTACAAGAAAGCCGTGCTTCCTTTACTCGCAGCCCCGGTGCAGAAAAACTACAGCATCGCTCTCCGTAGCCGCCTGCTGCCGGACTTTGGCGATCTGCCGTTGCGGGAGCTGACTGCGCGCAGGTTGCAGACGTATTTCGCTAACCTTGAGGGCGGCCACGCGACCTTGGCCAAGACCAAAGACGTGCTGGCTTCCGTGCTGAATGCCGCAGTCAAGCTCGGACTGCTAACCAAAAACCCTCTGAGCGCGGTCCGCCTCCCGCGGAATAAAGACCGCGGGCGCAAGAAGCCGACCGTCACTTACGAGCAATTCGAGCAGATCGTTAACACAATGGGGGAGCCATACGCGACCATGGTCTATGTCTGTGTGCTGGCTGCCCTTCGCGTCAGCGAGCTGATCGCTCTGAAGTGGGACGACATCGGGCCGGACTTCATTATGATCGACGAACGCTATTGCCGTGGAGACTGGTCCCAGCCCAAGACCGAGGCCAGCTTTGCGCCGGTAGCTGTGGATGACCGAGTCATCAAGCGCATCTTCGCCATGAAGGAGAAGTCGGCGACGATCAGCTGGGGTGCGAGAGGAGCGAAGAAAAGCTTCAAGCTGGTGCGTTCGGATGCGCCGGACGCTCTTATCTTCCAGTCTCTTCGCAACGGTGGGCCGATGTCGGACCACAACATCCTGACCAGGCACATCAAGCCAGCGGCGCGCAAGCTTGGGATTGGCTGGGTCAACTGGCTGGTGCTCCGGCGCTCCTATCCGACCTGGATGGTGGCTGCCAAGTCCGACCCGAAGTCGGTACAGGCGCAGATGCGTCACGCCAGCATGAAGGCGACCATGGAGATTTACGCCCAGGTCGTAACCGAGGCTCAACGCAAGGCGGTCAACAATCTGATGGTTCACATGGACCAGGCCAAACGGCAGCCTCTAACCCCGAAATCTGTTTCAGTCGAACCTCAATTGGAACATTTTGGAACATAAACGTGATCTTGAGTGCCTGTAAATTGTTGATTCTTTGGTGGAGCTAGTCGGGATCGAACCGACGACCTCATCGTTGCGAACGATGCGCTCTCCCAGCTGAGCTATAGCCCCACGCGAGGATGGAACAGAAGAACCGGCCCCGGTCGGGGACGTTCCTAATTATACAAACAAGTGCCGCTTCCGTGAACGACAGCGGTCATGTCCTAACGTCCAGGATACGACCGAATCCACTGTGTGCCGCTACGCACATAACCTCGGTAACCCGATACCTGGCACCTCAGGCCCTCCGATTCCGGGGGTGAAGTACCCAGCGCCAGCGCCCGTATCGCCTTTGTTCCGGGTTGTTATGTTGTGATCGGTGCCAGGCATGTTCATCCCGCTGGCCGCACCTCAACGCAGTTCGTCTAAAGCATGTCCCAGGCGCTCGAAAGCGGCGCGGGTCATCTCCGGATCGCCGCCGATGCCGATCCTGAAATGCTGCGGCATTTCGAAGTAACGTCCGGGCACAATGCTCGTTTCGTACTTCTCGCGCAACAGATGATCAAGATCATGCACGCTGTGGTGCAGCAACTTGGGGAAGGCGATGGTGCCAAACTCTGGCCGCACACAGGCGAGGTCATCGCGTGATTGCAGGAAGGCGTCAAGCACGGGACGGTTCTTGGCCAGCAGCTTTTTCGCCCGCGCGGCTACGCCGGCTAGGCTGTCGAACGCGATGACGCTCAGCATGTCGGCAGTAGTTGCCGCGTACACTCCGTATAGGTCGTTAATCAGACACATGCGATGCGTAAGCTCCGGCGACGCCAAGACCCAGCCGCAGCGCAGACCGCTTAGACCATAAGCTTTCGTCAGGCTGCTGCTCACCAGAAAGTGATCGCCTAGGTGAATGGCAGGTCGCGGTCGCTGCTCGTACAGCGCCTCGAGATAAACTTCGTCCACCAGAACAAGGGCCTTTTGCTCCCGGGCGATGTCACCCACGGCGGTCAGGATCGCGTCGTCAATCAGCACGCCGGTAGGGTTATGCAGATTAGTCAGCACAATCAGCCGCGTTTTCGGCGTCATCCGGCGCGCGACTTCCTCGGGGTCGAGGCGGAAATCACTCTCCATGCGGCGATCGAAGTAGCGTATCTTCGCCCCAAGATATTGCAGTGTGCTGACCAGCAGTTCGTACGTCGGACGCTCCACCAGAACTTCGTCGCCGGGCTCCAGCGTTGCCGCAAAGACGAGGTGGTTCGCCATTGAGGTTCCGGCCGCGCAAACTACCCGATCCGGCGTAACTCCGTTGAACCTGGCGATACGCTCCTTCAGTGGCGCATAGCCATAGAGCGTGGGCCCGTTGATTTCGAGGTCATCCCATTTCACCGGCAGATCGGACAGCGAACACTGCAGGATGCCGCTGCTCGCCAGGTTGTAGGTTGCGTCCGAGCGCAGTTTGGCGAACTGCATGTACGGCGACGCGCTCTGCGTGCGATAGGTCATGGAGCGTTCTCTCCCGCGTTCTTAGCCTTTGCCGCCCAAAAGGCGTAAACCGGCACTCCGAGCAGCAGGATTGCAAATCCCAGCAGAGTGTTGCGTGGATACTTGTAGATCGTGTTGATCACCACCAACCACGATACCAAGACAAAGACCGCGGTCGTGATGGGATGGCCGGGCGCACGATAGCCGCTTCCCTGCCCCGCATCGCGCGCCTGTCGACGGAAGACGAACAGGCTGGCGCCGGTCAAGCCGAAGAACAGGAAATCCATCGAAACCACGTAGTTCAGGATTTGCTCGTATCGGCCGGAGAGCGCGACTACGATCGTCCACACACTCTGCAACACAATCGCCAGCGCCGGCACGTGCGTGCGTCGCGTTACCGTGGCAATGCTGCGGAAGAACAGTTTGTCCCGCGCCATGGCGAAGTAAACGCGAGGAGCGGTCAGCACCGACTGGCTGAGGAATCCCAGCGTCGAGACGGCGATTCCGAGGGCAATCAGGCGCGCTCCTCGACTGCCCATGGCGACGCGCATCACCGCCGTCGCGGGCACGTGGGTATCGGCCAGGCCTTGCGGGCCCAACGTGCGCACGCACACGAAGTTCACCCCAACGTAGAGCACGATCACTCCTGCCACGCCCATCACCAGCGCCCGAGCCAGATTCTTACGCGGCTCCCGTACTTCTTCGGCGATGAAATTCGAAGTTTGCCAGCCGCCGAAGGCGAACAGCACCGGCACCATGGCTGCGCCGATCGCGGTCAACAGATCGAGCGACGGCGGCCGGTCGAGCACGGGATGCAGCAGCGGGTGCGGCGCGCGCACCAGGAACAAGCCGGCGCCGATCAGTCCCGCAATGGCGGCGATCTTCATCAACATGAGCACGCTTTGCATGCGGCTACCCAGCTTCACGCCCAGGCAATTCACCACCGTAAGCACGACGAGCGTCACGACCACGATGAGGCGCTCGGAAATTTGCCAGCCGGTCAGTTCGACGAGATAGCGCGCGAACGTCACGGTAACTGCAGCCATGCCGCCGGTCTGAATCACCAGCAGCAACACCCATCCATAAAGAAAGCCGACGATGGGATGGAAGGCTTCGCGCAGGTACGCATATTGCCCACCAACCGCGGGCCTTAGCGCCGCCAGTTCCGCATAGATGAACGCCCCCAGCATTGCGATGACGCCGCCGGCGATCCAGACGCCCAGGATCAGCCACGGCGTGTGCACCTGCTGCGCGACAACATACGGATTGATGAAGATGCCGGAGCCGACAATTCCGCCCATCACCAGCATGGTGGCATCGAACAAGCCAATTTGCCGGAGCAGGTGTGGCGACTCGGGCGGGCGCGAATTGGAGGGCGCTGCGGTCAATGCGGCTAGTTGCAAAACCTCGACTGTAGCACGGCATCCGGCGAGAAGCGCGCGCGGTATAAGGGCGGCAATTGCGCTGTGCAAGCACCCGGATCATTCCGGCAATTATCGAGCGACAGCGCCGAGGAATGGTTCAGGGATGTTTGAATTATGCGATCGAGCCCTGAAAGGCCGCACGCCGGAGGCGATCGCGGACCGCTTCCCAGTCGGGACTGTCCGGCGGAGCATCGACGGCTATCCAGTCATAGTTTCGCGAATCCAGATCGTGCAGCGTGCGATAGAGCTGCGCGGCGTAATCTTCGGCCTGAAGCGGCATTGCGATCACCTCTCGCACCTCGGTTGCAGGCGGACACCGCAGCTGCAGATACGCGCCAGCACCCGTGCGCGGGACCTCGCCGCCGTGCACCAGCAGCAATTTGGTTCGCGGGCTGTAGTGACGAGGATGCATGCCCGGCGACCGATGCGCCCCATCCGACCGCTCGCGCTGCTGCTCGACCGCTCCGATCACCTCTTCGATTCGCTCACGCGAAATTCCCCCCGGCCTGAGCAGAACCGGCGCTGGCCCGGCCAGCGAGAGCACCGTGGATTCGATACCGACGGTGGACGGGCCACCATCCAGAATGTAATCAATTCGGGAACCAAGGCCCTCGCGGACATGCTGGGCCGTTGTTGGCGAGAGTTGCGTGAAACGGTTCGCGCTGGGCGCTGCAATGGGAAGTTGTGCCGCCTCGATGAGCGCGAGCGCAATGGGATTGGCGGGGATGCGTACGCCAACCGTGTCCAGCCCGGCGGTGACGAGCGCCGGAACGGCAGGCTGTTTCTTCAGCACCAAAGTTAGCGGACCGGGCCAGAATCGCTGCGCCAGGAGTCCTGCAGAGCGGGGCCATTCGGCTACAACGGTGTGCGCCATCTCGATACTGCTGACGTGCACAATGATGGGGCTGGTGGTTGGCCGGCCTTTCGCTTCGAAGATGCGTGCGACGGCCGCTTCGTCCAGCGCATTTGCGCCGAGTCCGTAAACCGTCTCCGTGGGAAATGCCACGAGCTTTCCCGCGCGCAGCAACGAAGCGGCGTGCCGAATCTCGTCGCGAGATGGAACGAGTGCGCTCACCATCTGCTTTATGGCGTTCGCCCATGCGACGGATCGGACGAATCCGCGGAGTCGAGATCCAGATGCACGCGGGAGTTCGGCGAAAATCCCGGCGCATAGCAGTTGCCGTCCGACGCGTAGGTCTGGCGGCAGGCTGCCGTCATGTCAGGCCGTCGCGGCGACTGCGCGTACTGCCAGACATTCGCAAAAGCTACGCCGCTATCTGCGGGCTGCGGCGGCGGCCGGCGAACGACGCAGCCAGGCGAAGGTCCACAATGATCGTTGCTGACGAAAAACTTCAGCTCGCGGCCGGCGGCATGATCGCGAATGTCGTTGGCCGTCACGATCGTGATCTTGCCGGACTCGCGAAATGGGATTCCCGAGCAGTACACTCCGGCCCCGTAGCCGCCGCGCATCACGCCATCGGCCCAGGCGTGGATATACGCACGCTGCTCCGGCAACATGCGGCCACCCTGTTCCTGATCGAGAAAGATGATCGCCCCTGGCGGAAATCCTTCGCGTTGGGCAGACTGCACCGCCGCGGCCGCATCGTTCGCGCCCAGGCGCGCGGCATCGCCGGAGGCCTTAATGGCCGCGTATTCGCGCCCATTGAAAAGCAGCAGAAACCCGTAGCCCATCGTCTCCACTATGTGGCGATGTCCCTGCCAACTGTTCTGCGCCTCACCCGGAGGATTGTTCAGCCAGTAGCCGGTGAACGCGAACGTTTTCCGCAGGGTCTTCATGGCGCTGTCACCGGGATATTCGTTGCGGTCCATGCCGAGATAGGCGGGCCGCGATTGCGCGTGCGCGAAGGTTGTCAACGACGCGAGAAACACAATAGCTGCTGACCAATGTAGCCTGGAGTTCACCCTATCCATCATCGCATGGCAGCGGTTGGCCCTTGGGCTCGAAGCTCGCCGCTCATAGCTCTTGGCTCAATGCTAAGCTAACAATCAGTTCCTCCTATGATCCTCGACGCATTACACAAGGTCGCCAATCACCGCACCTCGCTCACGCGCGAGGAAGCGCGGGAAGTCATGGCGGAAATTCTCCGCGGCGAGGCGACAGACGCGCAAATCGGAGCCCTGCTGGTCGCCCTGCACATGAAAAGCGAGACGGTCGAAGAGATCGTCGGCTTCGCGCAGGCGATTCGCGCCGAGGCGACGACGCTGACCGGCGCCGATGGCGAAGCCCTTGACCTTAGCGGCACCGGGCGCGACGCGCTGGTCGACACCTGCGGCACCGGCGGCGATACCAGCGGCACATTCAACATCTCCACCGCGACCGCGCTAACTATTGCCGGCGCGGGCGTTCGCGTTGCCAAGCACGGCAATCGCAGCATCAGCTCCAAATGCGGTTCGGCCGATGTAATCGAGGCGCTCGGCGTCAAGATCGATCTAGCTCCGGCACGAATTGCCGCCTGCCTTGAAGAAACCGGCATCGCCTTTCTTTATGCGCCGACGATGCATGCTGCGATGAAATACGTGCAACCCGCCCGCCGCCAGTTGCGCCTGCGCACCGTATTCAACCTTCTTGGCCCGCTCACCAATCCTGCGAACGCTTCCGCGCAAGTGGTCGGCGTGTATTCCGGCGAACTGGTGGAGAAATTAGCTGAGGCTCTGAGCGAACTCGGGCTGCGGCGCGCGCTGGTGGTCCACGGACGCGATGGGCTCGATGAAATCACCATTTCTGCGCCCAGCAAGATCGCAGAGCTCCGTAACGGACAGGTGCATGTCTACGAGGTTGCGCCGGAAGAGTTCGGTCTGCAACGCGCGTCGTTGGAAGAAATCGCCGGCGGCGACGCCGGCGAGAACGCCGCCATCATCCGCGCCATCCTTGACGGCGAGCGCTCCTGCCGTCGCGATGTCGTGCTGCTGAACGCCGCCGCGGCGCTGGTCGCCGCCGGACAAGCCGATCACCTCGCGGACGCAGTCCCGCTCGCCGCCTACGCGATCGACAGCGGACATGCCCGCCAGCGACTGGAGCTCCTCGTCAACTTCACCAATCGAGCGTAACCCCGGCGTTTGGTTGTGCCGCTTTGCCTCATGTAAACTCAAACCAGATCGCGCCCACCGAGCTTCACCTACGATTGGGCGGTTAGCTCAGTTGGTTAGAGCGCCTGCCTTACAAGCAGGAGGTCGCAGGTTCGAGCCCTGCACTGCCCACCAATCAAGTCAATCCGTCACGAGGTCGTCGCCCGATCCGACAATTCCCTGGTCAGGGAGGTTAGTGCATTTCCCCAACAGCTCGCTCAAGCTCACAGGGAAAGTAGCTTCTTGACGCGCCCGTCGACGAAACCAAACTCGATGATCTTGCGGGTTGCGAAATCGATGTTCGCTTCCTGCAGGAGTGAGTCGACCGCGGCGCAAAGCTGGTCCTTCACCTGCTGCCGTTCATGCTCATCAACCTGTGATATATCAACCTGATTGAGGTTGGGGTCAATGGCGTCAATCGGCTTCGGCGTCCACTGAAGATTGGCAAAGATGCTGCCCGCCTGGGCGGCGTATTCCCGCAGCTTTTGCTGGGCCACACTGCGCCCGTAATCGTAATCATGCTTCCGGTACTTAACGTCAAAGAAGCCTTCGAATGCATGGAGTCCATTACCGGCGAGCTTCGTCGTATCAGCGACGAAGTCGTAAATCAGCATCTCTTCTTTTTCGTGAAGACCGGCAGCCAGTTCGAGGACCAAAACGGAGTCGAGCCAGGCATCGGCCGTGACTTTGTCTGCGCCAAAGGCTGAGTACTCCGATGCGTACTGCTGCCGGAGCTGGTCGCGCGCGGCGTCAAGGTTCGATTCAGCCGCTGGCGTCATGGCGCCCCCGATCTCGAAAAATCCCGGGAGCAGCGCGCTGGATACCGGTTGAGTCTGGGCCGCCGCCAGTTTCCTGGTGAGAAACAACTTTTGTAGCTGGTCAGCGCGCACGTCAAGGAGGTGAAGCTTCTTGTTGACACCTTCGGCCACGATCCAGTCCTGAAATCCCGCCTGACCCATGACGGATAGCAAGATGCGTTCGAGAACGGCCTTGTAATTGGCAATGGCCGCGCCAAAGGCGGTGGAGGAATCGGCAGCGGCGTCGGCGGTGTACTGGATCTCCTCCGAAGTTTTTGGCTGCGGAGCGATGAAGAGGTAGCCACGGTCCAAGGCCGTAAGGCGACCGTCAGGCAATACCTCGACCAGGTTCTTGGCCATGCCGAGAGGCTCATTTTGAAAGACACCGCCGTCTGTGTAGGTGAAGAATCGGCTGGGATTGCCGCCCCAGAGCTCCTTGACCAGAAACTCGCTGGGATAATCGACAATGTTCCGGGCTAGGTCCTGCACACGAAACGCAAATGGAAACGCACCGCAGGCGACGGCCGCACCACGAATCGTCTCCCAAAGCTCGGGGCGATCGTCAGAAGCCGCATGAAGTGCAAGCAGCAATTGATCCTGGTGGTCGGTGTAAATGAACTGGCCACCGCTCTTCGTTGTCTGGCAATAATCGACGCCGTTCAGATTGGACAGGGCGAGGCCGAGTTGCAGCTCGCCGTCCGAAGAAAGAGCGGGGTGCGGCGACGCCGGCGGCGAGGAGGCGCTGTCGTATAGCGGCCCGTGAGATACGTCTCCGATATAGCAATCACACAATTGGAAGACAACAGCGAATGCGTCGGCGGCTCATCCGCGCCACGGGCGAGAAGCTTGGAAATATCGATGTCCTGGACCCACGCATCATAGAGTGGATTGTCATAGGGGAGGGACATCGCGGCGCCCTCGAAGAGCAGACGCTGCGCCACCATGGATACGGTCATGCCGCCCGCCGAGGCTCCGGTCAGAACATCGATCTCGATGCGCTGATCGGGAGCTTGGTTCTGATCGGCCCAGTGGTTGTGCTGCGACAGCGCGTCCAGCACCTCGAACATGACCCCCGATTCGTAACTTCCCAACGAGACCGCACCCGCAATGGTTATGGCCAGCTTTTTCGCCATGACTACCCCTCTCTATTTGCACCTGAACGGCTATTATTCGAGTTCGAAATCCGCGGTACGAACCGGAGTGGAGTTGCCCGCGGAATCTGTCGCGCGCAACTCGAGCTGATACGACCCCGGCGGAAGTTTATCGATAGGAAGTCTCACACCCAGCGTCACCACCGGCGCTCCCGGCTGTACATTTGGGACGGGACCATCGTTGTTAAGTTTCGCTTCCTGGGTTTTGCGGTCCAGTACCTTCATCTGAAGGTCGATCTTCGGTGGGGTCGAACTGGTCAGCATGGGGTCGTACATCTCGATATAGAAAATCACCAGATCGGTCTTCTTCTTGAATCGATCGTCGGCCGCGGGAATGACTTGCATCCCCTGCGTGACCAGGGGCGTGCGGTCTTCCAGCATCGCGGCATCGAGGCTCGCCGTCATCTGGTTGACCGGGTGGATTTCCTTGCTGAGCGCGACTGCGCTCATGCTGAATTGCTTCGCGTCGTAGTTGTCGATAACCAGCGGTATCGCCAGCTTGCCCAGGTGTTGTCCTCCGGAGTTGAAAGCCACCTTGAGGTCGTAGTGTCCGGCGCCGATGTCGAACTGGGTTTCGTATACATACGGCTTTTTGCTGAACTCTTCAGCCTGCTTTTTGTCGTCGAAATTAAACTCGAGGTTGTCGCTGAAGCGTGCCGCCACGCTGCCATCGGAGTTGTAGGCCAGGCCTATCAAGTTGACCTCTGCGTGCTGCTTGCCCTTCTGCTTGTCAAAGGTGATCGCGCCCGGCGGAATCTCCATGGCCAGATTCACTCGCGCCGTATTGGCCGAGGTGTAAAAGTAGGGCGCGAGCATCGACGCCTGCACGTTCCCCGGCTGCGATCCACGCGCCTCGTCTTCCAATTGCTTCTCGGCGGGTTTGCCGGCGAGCAGGTCGGCGGGCCTGACATTGCAATACCCGCTGCGCGAGCGCACGACTGAGTCGTGACGGTCCACCTTCACGCGCAAGGTGTGGCAACTGCCTTCGGCTGAATCGGGAGGAGTGTAAGCCAAAACGTAGTACTGGCTCTGCTCCTGCGCGATCTTCTGAATGCCGCCCAACAGATCGTTGGAGTTGACGATGACGAACCCGCCGGTCCCGTTGGCAAGCTGATACAGCACCTGCTGATCGGCAGCGGTATTGACGATAGGCGGCAGGATGTCGTGCGCCATCGCGTAGTAATTCGGCGTGCCGTTCAGCGAGGACAGA
Source organism: uncultured Acidobacteriaceae bacterium (assembly GCA_963713465.1). Lineage (GTDB taxonomy): Bacteria > Acidobacteriota > Terriglobia > Terriglobales > Acidobacteriaceae > Bog-257. The sequence continues at coordinate 136,157 of CAVQLZ010000008.1, read as the reverse complement.
GGAAGCGTCGCCTGGGACGTTGTGTTAGCGTTCCCCCCGCCGGTTGTGCCGGTGTTGCCTCGCGATCCGCCCGCACCTCCAGTCGTTCCCGTGCCTCCAGTCGTTCCCGTTCCTCCACCCGTTGTCCCACCATGAGCACCACCGCCTCCGCCGCCGCTTCCTCCGCGCTGCACATACAGCAGATGTGCTGAGGTGTCATCCAAATTCAGGGTCGCCGTAAGCAGACGACCTGGAGCTTCCGGAAACACCTGCCACTCGTTGACTGCTCCGACGGTGGTCACCAGTCCGCGAACATCGATGGGATATATGGCGACGTTCGCTTTGTTAGAGGCGTCGATGGCTGCCGTAAGCTCAGATTGGCGTTCGGGCAGGTTCGGGTCGGCAGGGTTCATGGGAAATCCCGCGGAAAACAAAATCAGGCTCTTCCGCCCGGGAACGCCCGCGAGGCTTTTCGCCAGGTCGCGCACTCCCAGCAGCAGCGTACGCGCGGCAAAGTTCGCTTCCGCATTCAGCAGCAGCGGCGTGCCCGCAATCGAACCAGGGGAGGGTACTGAGGATGCTGCCGCAGCCGTGTTGGCGGTTACGGCCGAGAATTTCAGGTTCTGCACTGCCTGCTTCAGCCGGTCAGGGTCGGTGGTGAAGTTCTGTGTCACCCGCAGGGCCCCGCCGAAGTCCACTACCGCAATGTAGCGATTCGCGCCGGTGTTGCTCTGGAGAAACTTCAAGGCAACGTTCCGCGCATTGACCTGGTCGCTCCCGACCATCGTCGATTCGTCGAAGAAGAGCACCAGAAACCGCCGCTGGTCCGCGTTCTCCGAGCCGCTGCTTTCCGACGAAAAGCTCTTGATGGGCTGTTCCTTGTTATCTTCCCAGACGCGAAAATCCTTCACATTCAGGTCACGGATGTAGTTGCCTTTCTTGTCGGTGACCACGGTGTCCACCAGCACCAGCTTGGTTTCTTTCTTGATGGTGGGGTTGGAGCTTTCGGCGGATTGCGCCGTTTGCTGTGCTTGTGAAGCGCCAACTCCGCCGAGCAGAATCAAGATCGCCGCCAACCAACATTGACGTCTCATGGCCCTCACCTCTACTGCGGAATGTCTACTGCCGTGTTTTCGGTCGCCAGTTGTCCATCCTGATCGCGCACTACCAGCCGGACGAGGTAGCTCCCCGGCTGCACATCGAAGTTGCTCTTCACCGTAATGCCGGAATTCAGCCGGGCTTGCAGGGTCTCGTTTTTCAAATGCAATTGCAGCACCTTCTGCGTGCCGCTCACAAAATTACCATTGCGGTCGAACAGCGCCGAGACTACAGTCACGTTGTCGTTGTTGCGCCCGTCGGCCTTGCGATAGTGCATATGGCGAATGTCCATGTGGACCAGCACCGAAAGCCGGGCCGAGTTCTCATCGGGCTTGAAAAACTGCGTGCGCAGCTCAACCGGAATGTCGCGAACTTCCTCCCGCGAAAAGACCGCATCCTCGATCGCCTGCCGCGCCTGCTCCGAGGCATCGGTCGCGCCCTTGGGGGCATAGTATCCTTGGCGCGCCTGGATCGTACCCTGAGCCGGCGGCGTAAGGCTAACCTTCAACTTGTGATAATGGCCATCCAACTTTAAATTTAGCGGCGAGAATGCCAACAGGTAGGAATATTCCGGCTGTCCCGCCAAGCGGCTAAATCCTGCCGCCAGGTCATTGTTGTTGTGAAAGAAGGTCCCTCCGGTGGTGTCGGCCAGATCGGCCATGATGTTCGCGTCGGCGGACTGTTCTGCGGTGTGATACTGCAGCATCAAGCCGGCTATCTGGGGCCCTGGGTCCCGCTGTCTACTGGCATCCGGCATGTTGGTATACAAACCTCGGGCGTCCAGCGCATTGATCACGACGCCGGAGTGCAGGGCGCGCTCGGCGATGTCAGCCTGCATCGTTAACTCATCCGGATTCATGAACCCGGGAGACACTAAGACAATAACCCGCTCGCCCGGCAGGGCGGCGATTCTTCGTACGATGTCGCGAAGTACACCGAGCGAAATCCGCAGCTCCTGACCTCCCTCGCTTAGCTTCTCGCGCGCAGCGGCCTCCACCTGTGACGCGGCGGTGGCGGCAGCCTGAGCGGGACTCTGACCGTTCAGCACGGGATTACAGTCAAGGTCATCCTGAATAGCTACCTGCTGTGCCTGTGCATCGTTCCGGTTGATGATCAAGTCAGCCATGTAGTACGAGATGTCCGGACAAGGCGTCAGGCCGGTGCTGGAAATTGGCCTTGGCACGAGGCGATTCAACGCTGCGGCCAGTTGTGCGCGGTCGTCGGTAAAGTCGAGCTGGTTCTGACCCGAGGTGGTGAAGATGGCGGCGCGGTCGCTGGGCTGCAGCGCTTGCAACTGGTGTGCCGCGGCGTTCCGCGCCTGCATCAGATCGGAGACGTTGATATGAATATCGTCGAATAGATAGGCCACGTAACGCTGGGGCACAATCGCCGCGGTTGCCGGTTGCGTGGTTTTCTCCCCGGCAATCGCGCCTGCATTGGCCTCATGAATGATGGGCGCCGTTCCCGCCTTTTCCACACTGAGCTTGCTGATGATTTGCAGCTTGCCATTGTCGAGGAGCTGGAAATCCTCCTGCTTGAGATTTCCAATGGCATTTCCCTTGGCGTCGCGAACCACCACGCGGACCTCGACCAGATTCACCTTCACCTTAAAAGTCGGCGTCTCGTCATGGGAAGCGATCTCCGGCGCGTTTTGCTCCGATGTCTGCGTGGCTGGAGCAGCGGCTGGCGCACTGCTCGATTGCGGCAGCGGTGCGGAGAAGAGTGGCAGGGATAAAAAGATGGAGGCCAGCAAGAGCAGGCATCCGGCGGAAGCACCTCGTTGGAACACCTGGTTGTGGATAGCGCGGAGCACGGCTTCCCCGGTGGTCATCAATTACCTCCGCAATATCCCTGTGGCAACGAGTTTAGGGCATCTTCACACGAATGCAAACACCCAAAGCCAGGCACTGTCGCGCTCCTGGCAGCAATTTGGGCGGAAATAGATGCGACCATGAATCCAGGGAGATTTGACCTGGCATGCCTATCGACATTTCTTGTTATGAACCTCCAACCTTGTCGCTCGTCACAGACTACGGTGTGCTTTAAACTTCTTGTCCCCATGGAGTTGTGCTACTCTCGTCGCGTAAATCTTCAGCAACAGGTGTTAGCGCTCCCCTGTAGGCGGCGAGGAGTTCGGGCCTCATGCAGCGCCGTAGTTGTAGCCGTACCCTGCCGTTATTCCTGCGTGCTGCAACCCTGTGCTTCTTATTTTTTGCGCTTGCCCTGAACTTTGCGGTCCCTTGTTATCTGTCTGCACAACCAACATCCTCTTTCTCGCTTCCTGTAACCCCTCAGAAGGTGCGAAACGGTTCGGCCCGCCTGGTCGCGCACTATGATCCGGCGAAGATGCTTCGCCTGGTGATCGCACTCCAGCCGCCCCGAATGGAAGAAGAAGAGCAGTTTCTGCGCGACCTGCAAGACCCTGATTCCCCCAGCTTTCACCAGTACCTCTCGGAAGAAGAGTGGGACCGTCGTTTCGGGCCTGCAGCCGAAGATGAGCAGGCGGTCGCGAGTTGGGCGCAGGCGCAGGGACTGAGCATCACCCACCGCTTCAACAACCGAATGCTGGTTGATGTCGAAGCTCCGGCGGCAATCATCGAAAAGGCGCTGAACGTAACCATCAACAACTATGAAGTCGGCGGACGCCTGTACTATTCGAATGATCGCGACCCATCACTACCGGCGCGATTTACCGGTGTAGTGCAGGCGGTATTGGGACTGAACAACCTCGAAGTAGCGCACAGCTTCTCCACCACCCGAGCGAGCGCCGAGGAAGTGCCGCCGCCGGACTACTCACCCGGCCCGGCCTATTCTTTGGGACCTTCGCGACAAGGGGATGGCGACCGATCACAACTGCAGCCGGCCATGGACAAAGCCAATGCGGACGTTCAAGTCATGGAGACGAATGATCCCTATGGGCCGGCCGATCTCTATGCTTCGTCGGCCTACGACTTCGCTGCTTTGCAGAACCTCGGTCATTGCTGCAACCCGCTGAATAATCCGGGAAGCTCGCCGCCGGATTCTTCCATCGCCATCGCCATCTGGTACGACTTTGCCGACAGCGATCTGGATGGATTCCTGTCCACCTATCCCTACCTCGCGCACAACGTGCAGCGCTACTTCATCGATGGAACTTCGCCAACCCTGAGCCCCGAGACCACGCTGGATGTCGAATGGACGACAGCCATGGCGAACAGCTTTGGTTCCGCGTCCAAGACGGCAAAGATCAACGTCTACGAAGCCTCGAGCCCTTCGTACGCCATTCTTATGGACGTTTTGAACCACATTCTCTCCGACGGGCATACGCGCGTTCTGAGCATGAGTTGGGGCGGGGCGGAGAACTACGGGGTGTCGCGCGCGACCATCAACTCTTATCACTCGCTGTTCAATCAGATGGCAGGGGAGGGGTGGACAATCGTTGCCGCCTCCGGAGACAACGGAGCGACCGACGGTTGCGAAGACTATCTCGCGGTCAGTTATCCCGGCTCCGACCCAAACGTCACCTCCGCCGGAGGCACTAAGTTGGCCCTCAGCGGCGGCAGGTATCAGGACGAAACTGCCTGGAGCGGTGGTCCGTACCATTGCACTAACAATGATGGCGGCACCGGCGGCGGCTGCAGCGCCGTTTTTACCGGACTCTCTTACGCGGGCAACACCGCTTGCGGTACCGGCAAACGCAGCGTACCCGACATCGCGCTCAACGCCGATGGTGTAAACGCTCCACAGAGTTTTTACTACCAGGGCCGCCTGCAGCCAGTCGGTGGCACCAGCATCGCGGCGCCTGAAATTGCCGGCTTCTATGCGCAGGAGAACGCTTACCTGCTCTACATCCAGAACATCGTCGGCAACACCTGCGGTCTCGCGCTCAACGCGCCTTGTGCGCCCATGGGCGATGCCAAGCCGGCGTTATACAAGGAAGGTCTTGACCAACTGCATGCGGCTCACTATCCGTTCTACGACATCACCCAAGGCTGCAACGACAACAACATCACTCAGGAGTACAGGTTGACTTCGTATTGTGCCGGCGTTGGATTCGACCAGGTCACGGGCTGGGGATCGGCCAATATGCTGCAGTTGGCCTGGACCATCAACACCTACCTGGCGGGCGATTTTGGCGCACCGAGGGTAACGTTCTCCGGGCCGCCGCCCAATCGCTGGTACAACTCGGACCAGACCGTGCGTTGGAGCATCACCGCCACGACTACAAACGGGCATCGGCCGATCGGTGTCGCTGGCTTCAGCGCCGAATGGGATCACGACCCAGGCGACGAGTACGCCGAGCCGACGCCGGGTTCCGGCAACACTTATTACAGCGGCCCCGCGGCGCCGAACGGCACCAGTGGATCGCTGGATCTGGTCTCCGCCGGCCTGGGCTGCCACACCGCACATGTGCGCGCCTGGGACAATGCCGGCCAGCCCACTTCCGACCAGAGGTATGGCCCCATCTGCTATGACATCACCCCGCCGGTCACTACAATCGCATTGAGCGGCACTATGCTCGGGCAGTATTACCAGCCGCTAGTACAGGTCACATTAACGGCCACAGACAACCTCAGCGGGGTTGCCGCCACTTACTACCAGATCGACGCCGGCAGCCGGCAGACCTACACCGGGGCATTCGTCATCACCGCGCCTGGGCCTCACACGCTTGGGTACTACAGCGTCGATAACGCCGGAAACGTGGAAGCCACGCAGTACGCGAGCTTCGTCGTATTGAGCAACCAGCAAAGTACTCTGACGATCGTGAAGACGGGTTCCGGGAGCGGTAACGTCACCAGCGCCGACGGCTTCATCAACTGCGGCAGCACCTGCTCCCATAACTATTTCGATGGCTGGCCGGTAACCTTGCAACCGGCGCCGAATCCGGGCTCTGTCTACGCCGGTTGGAGCGGCTGCGACTCGACCGCAGGGTATAGGTGCAACCTGGCTGTGTTGAGCGATCGCACGGCGACTGTCACCTTCAATCAGGCCGTCCCGTTGCAGTTCGTGGCCGTAGATCCTTGCCGTGTGGTCGATACGCGCTGGGCGAGCGGCCCGTTCGGCGGCCCGCCAATTGAGGGTGGCACCTATCGCAGCTTTGCCATTCCGCAAGGGCCGTGCATGAATATTCCCTACAACGCGGCCGCCTATGTGCTGAACGTGGCCGTAGTCCCGCGCGGCTCGCTGAACTTCCTGACGCTCTGGCCGACGGGCCAGCCCCAACCCGTAGTCGCGACATTAAATTCGTATGACGGCAGGATCAAGGCCAGTGCCGCGATCGCGGCCTCAGGAACCAATGCCGCCGTCAATGTCTTCGTCACCGACACCACCGACGTGATCCTGGACATCAGCGGCTACTTCGTCGCACCCGACCCCGATTCCACGCTGGCATATTTCGCATTGCCGAATCCCTGCCGCGTTGCCGATACGCGCGGGGAGGAAGGTCCGCTAGGTGGACCATTTCTCAGCGGCGGCGTAGAGAGAGATTTCCCCATCCTCTCCAGCCGTTGCAACATACCGTCGTCGGCGCAGGCCTACGCGCTGAACGTCACGGCGCTTCCGCATAGCACGCTGAATTACCTGACGGTCTGGCCTTCCGGGCAACCGCGACCCGGCACTGCCACGTTAAACGCCCCCACCGGAACCGTTGTGGGAAACGCTGCCATCGTGAAGCCTAATCCTACAAACGGGGACATCGCGGCTTATCCGACTGACGATATCGATCTGGTCCTCGATATCAGCGGCTACTTCGCTCCCGCCAATGTCGGGCCGAATCCGTTATCGCTGTACGCGCTGATACCCTGCCGCGCGCTCGACACTCGCGAAAGCGGCGGCCTGTTCTCCGGCACGGTGAGTTTCTCGTTGACCACGAGTCCATGTGCGCTCACCTCCAGCGCATCGGCGTATGTGCTGACGGCCACAGTCGTGCCGCAGGCGTCGCTTGGCTTCCTCACGCTCTGGCCCGCCGGACAAGCGCGGCCGCTGGCAGCCACTTTGAACGCTTACGATGGCGCCGTCACTTCCAATTTGGCAATCGTGCTGGGTGGAGCCGGAATGTATGCGGGATTGATCGACGCCTACGCCCAAAACCCGACGCAATTGATTCTGGACATTTCGAGTTACTTCGGCCCGTGACAGGAAGCTACAAGCAGGGAAAGGCCAGGCTCGTTTCCTACAGTTAAAGTCATCGTACCTTTGGTATCCACTTTGGAGCGGAGCTTTCCATGACTTCCGCACCCAGATCCGCATCATCATGGGTGCTAAAGTTTTCCTCCGGCTGGCAGTTCGCCACCGTGAATCCGAGAGCCAGTCTGCGCCCGGACACGCGCGGCGGAACCTAAAGCGGGGTTCTTGTTGGCGCTGCATGGGCAGCGGAGCCGGTAGGCCGAGGGCGCACCGTGGCGATGCGCCCCGCAAGCCTATAGCTTCTTAGGTTCCAGCAGCGCACCCTGCGCCGACATGGCGGCAGGCACGTGAGCCGGCGCCGCGACTGGCGCCTTGGATTCGGCCTTGGAGCCCGGCTCCGCCTTCTGGATGTCGATGCCACCCTTGAAAAACGCTCCGTCCTCAATGGAAATCCGCGCCGTGGAGATATTGCCTGCCAGTGAAGCGCTCTTGCGCAAGTCCACCCGGTCGGTGGCATGGATATCACCATCGAGCCGCCCGTAGAGGACCACGTTGCGAGCTTCTACGTTCGCGCGCACGCGTCCATTGGGCCCCACCGTGAGGGTCTGGCCACGCAATGTGATCGATCCTTCCACTTCGCCGTCGACAATCAAATCTTCGCTGCCCGACAGTTCGCCCTTGACCACGACTGATTTGCCGATGGTGGCCACCTCGGCGCTGCGCATGGGTTCATGGCGCGGCGTCTCCACCGGACGTTGCGGGGCAGTGGGAACCGTCGCCGAGGGTGAGCCGCTGGTGGGCGGCTCGACAAACGTCCCGTACTCATCTTCCTTTCGCTTCCACATGTGCTGAGCTCCCTGGGCGGCCGCGGCACCGGCCCGCAGGCATCGGCGGCGCACCGTAATCTTTGCATCGGATGCTGCGACGAGGATACCCAAGCTATAGCAGACCTTGCAAACGGTTTCCACCGCTGCCCGCAAATTTAATTTGCGCACAGGCCGGAAGCGGTATTCAAGCGCCGGCCAAAGATCGGGTCGTGCGTCACCGAAGACGCGCTGCGTCTCCCGTATAATGACTGGTTTTGCACCGCCCTCATTTCGCTTGAGCGAATCCGGCGCGGTAGAAGAGGAATTTCTATGACGCAAATCGAACTCATTCTGGGCCGCGAAATTCTCGATTCCCGAGGGAATCCCACCGTGGAAGCTGACGTGATTCTGGAGAGTGGCGCGCGTGGCCGCGCCGCCGTGCCCAGCGGCGCCTCAACCGGCGAGCACGAGGCCCTGGAGTTGCGCGACGGTGACAAGGGCCGCTATGCCGGCAAAGGCGTGCTCAAGGCGGTCAACAACATCAACGAAGTGATCGCGCCGGAGCTGGAAGGCGTTGACGCCAGCGAGCAACGCGAACTGGACAATGCCATGCTCGCGCTCGACGGCACGCCCACCAAGAGCAAGCTGGGCGCGAACGCGATTCTGGCTGTCTCCATGGCAACCGCCCGCGCCATGGCCGACCACTTGGGCATCGAGCTGTATCAGTACCTCGGCGGATTCACTGCCGGGCTGCTGCCCACGCCGATGATGAACATCCTCAACGGCGGCGCGCATGCCGACAACAATGTCGATTTCCAGGAATTTATGGTGATGCCGGTCGGCGCCTCGTCGTTCAGCGAGGCGTTGCGCTGGGGCGTCGAGACGTTTCATGTGCTGAAAGGCGTGCTAAAGAAGCGGGGCTACAACACCGCCGTTGGCGATGAAGGCGGCTTTGCGCCTTCCGTAAAATCGAATACGGAAGCCATCGAGGTGGTGCTCGAAGCCATAACCCAGGCGGGTTACAAGCCGGGTGAACAGATCGCCGTCGCGCTCGATCCCGCGGCCAGCGAATTCTACGACAGCGCCAAGAAAAAGTATGTTTTCAAGAAGTCGGACAAGAGCGAGCACTCGGCCGAAGATATGGTGAAATTCTGGGCCGATTGGGTGCGGCAGTATCCCATCGTCTCGCTCGAAGACGGCTTCTCCGAAGATGATTGGGACGGCTGGAAGCTGGTGACCGATGAGCTTGGCGCAAAGATCCAACTCGTGGCCGACGACATCTTTGTCACCAATATCGAAATCTTCCAACGCGGCATCACCGCCGGGATTGCGAATTCGATTTTGATCAAGCTGAACCAGATCGGCTCGGTCAGCGAGACCATCGACTGCATCAACCTGGCGCGAGAGAATCGTTACACGACGGTCATCTCGCATCGTTCGGGCGAGACGGAAGACCCGTTCATAGCTGATTTCGCTGTCGCGATGAGCGCAGGCCAAATCAAGACCGGCTCGGCGTCGCGCACCGATCGCATCGCCAAGTACAACCAGTTGCTGCGCATTGAAGAAGAGCTCGGCCCGGCGGCGAGGTTCCTGGGACTGAAGGCGCTGAATTATAGCGGGCCTTTGGTGCGCCGGGCGGGTGCGTAGCGGCGTCCGCCCTTATCGATTGTTATAATCGGCGAATGAAAGACTCAGAGATCATATTCGCAGTCGAACAATCGCCGGAAGGAGGATACGAGGCCCGCGCTCTGGGGCAGTCAATCTTCACCCAAGCGGATTCCATCGAGGAACTCCGCGAAATGGTGCGTGATGCCGTGCGCTGTCATTTTGATTCGGACGCGGCACCAGCGATTATTAGGCTCCACTTTGTTCACGACGAGGTCATCGCCGTTTGAAATTGCCACGGGACCTCAGCGGAGCCGATCTTGTAAGGCTGCTTCGTCGCTACGGATACTATGTAACTCGCCAGACAGGTAGCCATGTTCGCTTGGTTTCTACTGCTCGCGGCACTCAGCATCACATCACAATTCCCGCGCATAAAACCATCTCACTCGGTACCCTGAATGCAGTCTTGAATGATGTTGCAGAGTACCTTCAGATGCCCCGCTCCGAGCTGCAACGAGGACTGTTTGACAGTTAGCCACACGTTTCGGCGCTCTCACCCGAAAACTCGCCACTAACCTCTTCAAATCAACGACAGCGCATCCACATCCACCACGACGTTATTGCGTGGAATCTTCTGCTCCGCCACATGCTCCAGCATCGCGCGTAACAACGTGTTCATGCGCTCGCGGCTGGGCGACTTCAGCAGGAAGTGATAGCGATACTCGGTCTTGAGGCGGACAATCGCCGCCGCTGCCGGCCCCATCACCCGGACGCCTTCCTTGCGCGTCGCTTCAAACCACTTGCCTAAAATGCCCGACCACGCGAGCGCCTCCTCTAGCTTGGGGCTGCGCACCAGCACGTTGCTGACGGCGTTGAACGGCGGGTAATGCATCCAGCTCCGGAAGCGAATTTCTTTTTCGTAGAAGCCGTGATAGTCGTGTACGGCGGCGAATTGGATCGCGTAATGGTCGGGAAAGAAGGTTTGCAGCACGACCTTGCCCGGCGCATCGCCACGTCCCGCGCGTCCCGCAACCTGCGTCAGCAACTGGAAGGTGCGCTCGGCGGCGCGGAAGTCGGGAAAGCTGAGCGCAGCGTCGGAGCCGACCACGCCGACCAGCGTGACATTGGCAATGTCGTGCCCTTTGGCGATCATCTGCGTGCCGACCAGCAGGTCGATTTCGCCCGCGTGCAGCGCCGAGAGCATTCGCTCGAAGTCTTCCCTGCCCCGAACCGTGTCGCGATCGAGTCGCGCAATACGCGCCTGCGGAAAGAGTCCGTGCAGAATGTGCTCCAGCTTCTCCGAGCCGGTGCCGAGATACTGCACAAATTCGCTGCCGCACTTGGGGCAGCTCTTCGGCGCCGGGCGCAGGTAGCCGCAGTAGTGGCACAGCAAGCGGTGCTCGCGTTTGTGATAGGTCATCGCGATCGCGCAGTTCTTGCATTGCACCGATTCCCCGCACTCGCGGCAGAGCACGAAGGCCGAGTAGCCGCGGCGGTTGAGCAGCACCATGACCTGCTCCTTGCGGGTGAGCCGCTCGCCGATCTCCGCCACCAGCTTGCGCGATAGCGGTTCCTCTTTTTTGGTGCGCTGGAACTCTTCGCGCATGTCGAGAACTTCAACTTCCGGCAACGGCCGCTTCTCGATGCGGTCCGGCAGCTCCAGCAGCCGGTACTTGCCTTGTACCGCATTGTGGTAGGTCTCCAGTGAGGGGGTCGCGGAGCCCAGCACAACGGCGGTGTTGCTCATCTTGGCGCGCATAACGGCGACGTCGCGGGCGTGATAGCGCGGCATCTCTTCCTGCTTGTAGGAGTGGTCATGCTCCTCATCGACAACAATGAGCGCGAGGTCCTCGACGCGGCGCGAAGACGGCGGAACGCGTGCCTACCACAATGTGGGATTCGCCATTGCGGATGCGTTTCCACTGCTCGGCGCGTTCGTCCTGGCTGAGCGAGGAATGCAGGATGGCCACCTCGTCACCGAAGATCTGGTGCAAGTCGGCGGCCATGGCCGGGGTCAATCCGATTTCGGGGACCAGCAGGATTGCCGAGCGGCCCTTCGCCAGCACGGCTTGCATCGCCGAGAGGTACACCGCGGTTTTGCCCGAGCCGGTGACGCCGTGCAGCAGCATGGGCAGGAATTTGTGTTCTTCGACGGCGCCCACAATCGCGTCCAGCGCGGTCTTCTGCGCAGGGGTGAACAGGAATTCCAGCTTGCGCGGCTTTAGCCCCGAGATATGAAAGGTTGCCGCCTCCTGCGTGAGCTCGACAATGCTGCGACGTACCAGCGTCTGCAAGGTCGTACGCGGTACCGCGAGCTCACGCAGGGCCTCAACCGGCGCTCGTTCTTCTTCCTGAGTTCGCAGATAGTCCACGATGGTCTGCTGATTGCGATTGAGCTTGCCGGAGATTTCCTTCAAATGCGCGAACGTCACGGTACGACTGGCATCGCGCACATCGCTCAAGTCTTCGCGGGCAATCCACTTCTTGCGCAGCATCGATTGCAGCAAAGATTTGGTAGCTCCAGAGGCGGATTTCAGCGTGGCTTCGCGCACGATTTCCCCATCCGCGAGTCGATTTAATGCGGCATATTCCAGATCCTGCTCTTCCGGCGCCTTTTGCGACCGCAGCGACGATCCGGTGGTTGCTGCAGCATGGAGTGCAGCAATTCCCTTCTCGGTGATGTGGTAGCCCACAACGCGGCGGAACTCCGCCGCGAGCGGCAGCATGGTACGCAATACCTCCCCGACGGGCGCGATGTAATACTGCGCGATCCAGCGGCCCAGTTGCATCAAGTCTGGCGTCAGCGCGGGCGTGGTATCCAGAATTTGGCTCAGCCGGCGGACGGTAAACTTGGGCTCACGATCGTGCAGCTCGGTGACGACTCCGCAGAGGCGCTTCTCGCGAAAGGGAACGATGACGCGGCCGCCAATCACCGGCTCGGGTGAATTTTCCGGAATGCGATAGGTGAACACGGCGTCGAGGGGGACGGGCACGGCCACATCGCAGAACTGGGGCATCGCCGGCTAGCTGCCCTCGGGCGCCGACCCCGCTTCGCCAACGTCGGCCGCGCGTTGCGGCATGGGCAGCCCGAGATACCGCATCACCATCTGCAGGTCTTTCCAGGTTTCCTTTTTCTGCCTGGGATCGCGCAGCAGAAAGGCCGGATGGTAGGTCACGGCGAGCTTGCACTCAAACGGCTCCGCGCGCTCACCCGCGGCCCGTGGCGGCGAGAAATCGTAGAAACGCCCGCGCATGGAGCCCATGGAGTCATTCAAGCCCAGTAAGTTTTTCGCCGCCGTCGCGCCCAGCGCCACAATCACCTTGGGCCGGATGACCTGGATTTGGCGCATGAGAAACGGCGAGCAGGTGTCGCATTCGTCGCGCTCCGGAGTGCGGTTTCCCGGTGGGCGGCACTTCACGATGTTGGCGATATAGACCTGTTCGCGCTTGAGCCCCATAGCGGCGATCATGTTGTTCAGCAGTTGACCGGCGCGTCCGACGAACGGCAATCCCTGCGCATCTTCGTCGGCACCGGGGCCTTCGCCGATGAACATCAGCTCGGCATCAGGATCGCCCGTGCCGAAGACAATCTGTCGCCGCCCCAGCTTCGCCAGCTTGCAGCGCTGGCAGTTGGGGCCGATGTCGTCGAGGATGAGTTGCAGGCGGGAGGGGCGGTCGAGATCGACGCTGTGGGAAAGATTCGCCGGGATGTCGCGCGTAGCGCGGTCATCCATGCTTTCCGCCGCAGCAACTTCAGTCGCCAGTGAATCCGCAGCTTCGCCAGGTTCGCGGCGGTACAGCGGGCCGATACCCATTTCACGATAGAAACGCAGGCGTTCGCGAACCAAATTGCGGTCGAGGGTCATGTGGAGTTTTCAGTTTACAACGACGACGTCGGAGAGAGCGTCCCCGGGGGACTCTGGAACCTAAACCACCCTGCTACCCAGCATTCCGGTCGCCGCGGCGACCTCCATGCTGGGCTATCATGACACGCGCCTGCGGCGCTTTGATTTTCGTCACCCTCACGCCGTTTGGCGGCGGGAGCGCTCGCGCCGGACCAGCAGCACTTGGCAATGCTGCTCGTCGAACTCCACATCTAGCGTCAGGGCGCAACGGGAGCACAGCCACACCACCTTCTGCCTGATGTGCGCAGGCAATCCCCAGGCTTGTGGGCGGGTCACCGCCAACGTGTACAGCTTGCCGCTGCCCAGCCGCTTGAACTCGGCCTTACACTCCGGGTTAGCGCACTTCTGTACGGTGGAGGCGGGCATAGTAAATACTACGTAGGATGCGGCTGGCGTCGGTGAGGAACTCTAAATTGCAAATTGCTCGCCCACGCCGGCATTGCCGGAACTGGGTTTTGCATCCAAGCTATGCGGCTAGCGGAGGAAAAACGAACGATGGAACTGCACTCCTTGCCGGGCAAACCCTATCCCCTGGGCGCCACCTGGGACGGGACCGGCGTCAACTTCGGACTTTATTCAGAGCACGCTACGGGCGTTGAGCTTTGCCTGTACGATCGCCGTACGCGCAAAGAGACGGCGCGTCTCCCGCTCGCCGAGCAGACCGCCTTCGTGTGGCACGCCTACATTCCCGGCCTACAGCCCGGACAGCTTTACGGATATCGCGTGAACGGGCCATGGGAGCCGGCGCGCGGTCTGCGCTTCAATCCCGCCAAGCTGCTGATCGACCCTTACGGCAAAGCGATCTCCGGCCGCGTGGACTGGTCCAAGCCCGTGTACCCGTACAGATTCGGCGGCGACAATGCCGACTTGAGCCTGGACCGGCGCGACAGCGCCAGCGGCATGCCGAAGTGCGTGGTGGTGAATCCGTATTTCGACTGGGAGCACGACCGGCCGCCGCGCACACCGCTGAGCGACTCCATCATCTACGAGATGCACGTCGAAGGCTTCAGCAAGCTAAACCAGCACATCCGCCAGGACCTGCGCGGCACCTACGCGGGACTGGCCTCACCTCCCGCACTGCGGTACCTGCGGCAGCTCGGCATCACCGCGGTTGAGCTCATGCCGGTACACCAGTTCGTGCACGACAAGGTGCTGGTGGACCGCGGGCTACGCAATTATTGGGGCTACAACACGCTGAATTATTTCAGCCCCGAAGGGCAATACTCGTCGTCGGGCGACAGAGGCACACAGGTCGCCGAGTTTAAGGCGATGGTGAAGGCGCTGCATCGCGAAAATATCGAGGTGATCCTCGACGTGGTCTACAACCACACTGCGGAGGGCAACCAGCTCGGGCCCATGCTCAGCTTCCGCGGTATCGACAATCCTACTTACTACAAGCTGGTGCCCGATAACCAGCGCTATTACACGGATTACACGGGCACAGGAAACAGCCTGAACGTGCGTCACCCGCAGGTGCTGAAGCTGATCATGGACAGCCTGCGCTACTGGGTGACGGAGATGCACGTGGACGGCTTCCGCTTCGACCTGGCGGCTGCGCTGGCGCGCGAGTTGCACGATGTCGACCGGCTCGCCGCCTTCTTCGACATCATCCATCAAGACCCGATCATCTCCCAGGTAAAGCTCATTGCGGAGCCGTGGGACGTGGGCAGCGGCGGTTATCAGGTGGGCAACTTCCCGATACTGTGGGCGGAGTGGAACGGCAAATATCGCGACACCGTGCGCCGTTACTGGAAGGGCGATGAGGGACAGCTATCGGACCTCGGCTACCGGCTGACGGGAAGCAGCGATCTTTACCAGCATGATGGGCGGCGGCCGTATGCCAGCATCAACTTCGTCACCGCGCATGATGGATTCACTCTAGAGGACCTGGTCAGCTATAACGAGAAACACAACCAGGCCAACGGAGAAAACAATCAGGACGGCGCCAATGACAACCACTCCTGGAATATGGACGTGGAAGGACCGACCGACAATCCCGACATTCTTGCCGCGCGCGAGCGCCAGAAGCGCAACCTTCTGGCGACGCTGTTCTTCTCCCAGGGTGTCCCCATGTTGTGCGGCGGAGATGAGATCTGCCGCACCCAGCGCGGCAACAACAACGCTTATTGCCAGGACAACGAAATCAGCTGGTACGACTGGAAGCTGGACGAGCGCAAGCTGAAGCTGCTGGAGTTCACCCGCAAGTTGATCGAGTTCCGGCGCGCGCATCCCAACCTTCGGCGCAGCAAATTCTTCCAGGACCGCGAGGTCTATCACCCCTCATCGAAAGACATCGCCTGGTACCGCGACGACGGCAACGAGATGACGCCGGAACAATGGAACACCGGCTGGATGCGCAGCCTCGCGGTCATGCTCAACGGTAAGACGCTGGGTGAATCCGGCGAGATGGGCGAGCCTTTGCAGGACGATTCGCTCCTGATCATGCTGAACTCTTCGGCCGATTGCGTCACATATACGCTGCCGCAGTCGCCGCTCAACCGCGGTTGGAAGCTGATTATGAATACCGATGATCTGGAGCATCCGTTTGACGAGCGCAGGTTAGACGGCTCATTGGACGTGGCCGGTCGCTCGGTCGCCGTGCTGCGGGAGCTCACCGCCGAGGAAACGGGCCTGCCGGAAATCTTGCAGCAGGAGATCCAGCGGGCCCTGGAGGCGCACACGACTGAAATCGAAGCTGAGGCTGTGCCTGGGCCGGAACAGGTCGCGGAATCAGAACCGCAGAGTGAGATAACGGAGCCGGTGGCTGCGGAGTGAGCAGCCTTACGTTAGTTGGCATTGAAGGATCGCTTGCGAACGGATAGCAGGACCGTGGCTACGGATCCCCTCGAAGACGACGAGCGCGGAAGGTGCGGCACCAATCCCGAAAACCCGCGGCTGCTCCAGGAACCCCGAACCAAGCTGATCATCAACTCTCAATTTGACGGCCCCACGAGGCGATGATATTTTCGAATCACACTGGAAAGGAGGGTGATCCAAATATATGAAATCTGATAGTCCATGTAGTATCCCAAGTGAGGTGGCTGAGGCTTAGGGCTTCCGCTCTAATTCCTCGCAAGACTGCTGAATCTGGCGTCTGCCGCTGGGGCCACGAAGAGTGGACAGCCTCAGGCCAATCCCAACAGCTAACCGGAAAAGACCCGCGGGCGCCGTGCGCTGCGGGTCTTTTTCTGTCCCGGCATCTCTAATCGGACGCAACGTCATCCTCATAGCGTGGAGGAGGTGTTTCATGACCAACCGGGTTCGCTGGCGTTGGATCGCGGCCCACAGGTCGCTGCCGCGATTGCTAGGAATGGTGTTATTGCTGGCTCTTTCCAGTTCCAACGTCGCACTGGCCCGCCCAGAAGGTAAGCTGCCTGTCAGCATTCCCATTGAGGTTGCCGACAATCTGGTCTATGCGCAAGGCCGCATCAATCATTCGCGACCGTTGAGCGTTGTCCTCGACACCGGATCCTCACTCAGCATCGTTGCGCCAGCAATTGCCCGACAGATTGGATTACATCCTTCCGGCGCAGGTGAAGCAGCGGGCATTGGACATGGTAGTAGTCAGCACCTCCAATTCGTCGAAGGCGCCCGTTTGCAGTTAGGCCCACGCAATTCCGGCCTGAAAGTGGATGGACAGCGAATTGCCATTCTGCCGATCGGCTATGTCGCGGAGGCAGTGGGCCGACCCACAGATAGCTTCTTCGGGAGCAACATATTCAACAACTATCGCGTAACTGTGGATTACGAGGATCAAAAGGCGACCTTCGCCGCGCCGGCATCTCCCCTGCTGGCGGGCAGCACAAAGACAGTCCCTATCAAGCTTTTGAACGACACTCCATTCGTGACAGCAACGTTGGTGGGTGCGGATGGCTTTCGCGTCGAAGGCTTATTCCTGCTGGATAGCGGCACCACCGCATCGCTCGTCCTCAGCAAACGGTTTGTGTCCGCCCATCCCGAAATTATTGCCGGGCGCGCGGAATTTGCTGTCCCACCGGTGGAAGCTGTGGGTGGAACGATCGGGCTGAAATTGGTCAGGATCGCGGCTCTGGATCTTGGACCATTTCATTTCAGCGAACCCGTTGCGAATATCCCGGAAAGTGTTGCCGGGGTGCTCGCGAATCCCGAGATTGCAGGCTTCATCGGTGCGGAAATCCTGTGTCGTTTTACCGTCACCTGGGATTATCCGCACAAACGTATCTTACTGGCGCCGAACTCGCACTTGACCGATGCCTTTGAAGCGGATGCCAGTGGTTTGCGCCTGACTGTCTCACCTCCGGACTACAAAACTATCCATGTAGCAGCAGTGCTAGCCGGCTCGCCGGCAGCGCAGTCAGGACTGCGGCCGGGCGACCTCGTGGCCTCCGTGAACGGGAAGCGCGGTATGCCGCTTTGGCAGGTAGTCAATGAGTTGCGCAAACCGGGTACTTCTCCTATCCTGACAATTCGGCGAGACAGCAAGAACATCCGTGTGATGCTCCATCTTCGGCGTCTCGTCTGATCGGCTTTCAGCACGGCTGAAGCCGCGCTCTTCTACCGTCTCCTGCGAACATTTTTCTGCAAGGCCGGAAGTTTCGTCGCGCTACGACAAGCCTCCGCTGTTGACGCCTTGCGCGGGAGTGCCGGCCATCATGCCCTGCGCCATCACCAGTTCGCGCGCCTCGCGCCGGAAGGTGGGCAACTTTGTCCAGAAGAAGGCCGCGCCTACTATGCAGGCCAGGCCGCCGGCCGCGACGGTCCACGGCGCGCCGACGTGGTGCGCGATCGCGCCTGCCGACAGCGCCCCAAACGGCGCCATGCCCATGAACATCATCGAGTACACCGCCATGATGCGGCCGCGAAGTTGATCCGGAACCATGGCCTGAATGAGCGTGTTGGACGCTGCCATCTGCACCATCATGAAAAAGCCGACGGGCAGCAGCAGCAGGGTTGAGAGCCAGAAGATTTTTGAGAACGCGAACAGCGCCAGACTCAACCCGAAGCCGGCAGCGCACATGGCAATCAGCCGACCCAACCCGCGCACCCCCACGCGCGCGGCGAGACTGGCTGCGCCCAGCAACGCGCCCACCCCGGTAGCGCCCATCAGAATGCCCAGGCCGCGCGCGCCGCCGTGCAGGATTCTGTCCGCGAATACCGGCATCAGCACGATATAAGGCATCCCCACAAAGCTGACCAATCCCAGCAGCAGAAGAAGTGCGCGGATAGGCAAGGTGTTTCGCGCAAAGGCAAAGCCCTCCAGAATGTGTTGCAGCGGCGAGCCTTCTTTCGCGAGATTCGCCGGTCGCTCAATCTGCATCAGCATCAAGCCTATGATCACGGCAATGTAGCTGACCGCATTGGCAAAGAAGCACCAGCCCTCGCCGATGGACGCGACCAGGATGCCGGCGATGGCTGGACCGATGATGCGCGCGCCATTGAACATCGAGGAGTTCAGCGCGATAGCATTGATCAGGTCCTCACGGCCCACCATGTCGATGAGGAACGCCTGCCGCGCCGGGATGTCGAACGCGTTGACCACGCCGAGCCCAGCCGCCAGCACCATGATGTGCCACACGTGCACGCGATGGGTGAGCGTGAGGGCCGCGAGAATTCCCGCCAGAACCATCGAAGCGGCTTGGGTGGCGATTACCACGCGCTGGCGATTGCGGCGATCGGCTACGATGCCGCCCACCGGCGCCATGATGAACACAGGAATTTGGCTGGCGAAGCCCACCGTGCCCAGCAGGAGCGCGGAATTGGTCATGCGATAGACGAGCCATGACTGCGCCACCGTCTGCATCCAGGTGCCGATAAGCGAGATCAACTGGCCGGCGAAGAAGAGCTGAAAGTTGCGATGCCGCAGAGCGCGTATGGCCAGCGCCAGCTTGGAATCGCGCGAGGCCGGGCGCACGAACTCATGCTTCTCCTCCTCCACGATTTCGTGCAGGGACTCGGGTTCCGCGTCCTCCAGGGCGGGACTCAGAGTTTCGGGTTGAGGTTCCAGGGGCGGCTCGGCCATGCGTATTGGATGCTGCGACGAAAATCCCGCTGAGATCTCCGGCGGCCTGGAGGCCACTTTTCAGAATACTTCAATCCGCAGCGGTTGCGCGGGAGGATAGGCTTTGTACGAGCCACCGGCAGGGCTGGACGACAGCTGCGGGAGGCGCAGTTCGTCGCCCTGACGTTGGACTACCAGCTTGAAGGGGTTGAGCGGGTGTACAAGGCCTCAACGGCGTTGCCGATCAAATCGGCCAGCATTGGACCGGGCTGCAGGCGACTGAGATTTGCAGTTGTTTTCCGGGTTCCTTCAACAGCATTGTGCCCCAGCTTAACCTGGGGCACTGCTGCAAACTCCGTCGGTCGGCTTCATCCGGGGTTACTGCCCCGGGTTGACCTTGTCGACCTTTATGGTGTTATTGCCGGTATTGAACTGGAACTTCACCGTGACGTTCTGATTGTCGTAGTTCTTCAGAGCGCCGGGATTGCTGACGCTCCAGGTTGTGTTGTTGCTGGTGAACTTCCTGCCATTGTCGCTGACGGTGCCGATCATTTCGTGGTGGGGCGAAGTATTAAACCCGTCCACTTGGTTCATGGCTGCCTGGTTCGCCTCCTGCTGCTGCGCTTGCGCGTTGGTGTCAGGCTGGTTGGTGTTTTGCGCCAACGCCATCGCCGGCACAAACAAGGCCAACGCTACTAACGCCAGCAAAGCTGTCATAACCTTCGTCATCTCTGCCTCCATGTGGCGCACAAGGGGAGTTCCTCGTGCGCGCTTGTCTCCTCCATGTGACGATAATTTTGCAAGCGGGGTTTGCTAGTGAGCTCAGGTGCGGCAGCTCCCAACCACCATCATTTGACGGTTCAAGGCGGACCACGCACCGTACCTGTTTTTCGCAGAGACTTACAAACAGTGCTGCTGGGGTCGGCGATCTTGCGGCCACGATCTTTGTGTGCCATGCCGCGAAGCGTGGCCACCATCTCAAGGTATTCGCCGTCTCGCCGCTTCACCTCAAGCATGCTGTCTTAGACACTGCATTCTGCCGGCGAGGCCCAGCGCTGAAAGCATAATTCTGTGTGTCACCGATTGCCTGCAGGCTGGTATTCTCGATCTTTATCGGAGCCGAAGAAAATACATGCCAAACATTCTCGAGGGACGCACGGCAGTCGTTTTTGGTGTTGCCAACAAACGCAGCATTGCCTGGGCGATCGCGCAACAGATGCAGCAGGCCGGGGCGCAGCTTGCCATCACCTATCAGAACGAGCGCCTGAAGCAGGAAGCTGATGAGCTGATCGCGGCCTTGCCGAACTCACACGCGTTTCAGTGCGATGTATCGCGCGACGACGAGATCGCGCGGCTCTTCGAGCAACTGAAAGAGCGCTACAGCAAGCTGGATGCCCTGGTACACAGTGTCGCGTTCGCGCCCGCCGAGGCGTTGAAGGGTGAGTTTGCCGATACCACCCGTGAAGGCTTTCGCATTGCGCTGGACGTAAGCGTGTATTCGCTGGTCGCGGTGGCGCGTGCGGCGCGTCCGCTGATGACCGAAGGCGGCAGCATCGTGACCATGACCTACTACGGCGCGGAAAAAGTTGTCCCCAAGTACAACGTGATGGGGGTAGCGAAGGCCGCGCTGGAGGCCTGCGTCCGGTATCTGGCCTACGACTTCGGCAAAAACAACATTCGCGTAAACGCTATCTCCGCCGGGCCCATCAAGACGCTGGCGGCGCGCGGCATCTCCGGATTCGGCGAGATGCTGAAAGAGCAGTCTGAACGCGCTCCGCTGAAGCGCAATGTGGACGTGAACGAGGTTGCCTCCACTGCGGTATTTCTTGCCAGCGCCGCGGCAACCGGAATCACCGGCGAGACGATCTACGTCGATTGCGGGTACAACATCATGGGATTTTGAGGCTACCGGCCTATTGAATTTTGGGCGTTCGCCCGCGGCGGAACTCTACGCAACTACCACATTTCACAGGGCTGTTCGACCGTCGGAGATCAGTCTGCAAACCCGTTCTACCACCTTTGATTAAGTACCTTCGTAACTTGACATTGTCCGATTCGAGGATAGGCTGAGTGGGGTGAGGTTCAGTGTCTCTGGCGTTGGAGACCTTTGCCCATCGCTTTCCAGGGATGGAATTTCCCATACGTAGTTGCGGCAAATCAATTCAGGCGTGGAAATTCAGGATGCTAAAGCGGTTTCAGAGAAGGTGTGGCCCGTTTTTGAGAGGGCACGCCTTCAGGCGCCGCAACAAGGCCAAACGAAGCCGGCCTCAGCCGCTGAGGGAGGCGATCCCTCAGCGCCAAAAGGCGGGATTCATATGTATGCAGTGACGACACGGCTGAAGCCGTGCCCTTTCGAAATAAGCAGTCCAGATTGAATTCGATAAAGGAGTCCCACATGGCGGCGAAAGCGCTAGCGACCATAACTCCGTTCGAGGCAGCCAGGGTGCCGGAACCGAAGACGATCGAACAGACGGGAATACGTAAATCCCTGCTGGAAGACCTGGCGCTGAAGACGATCTACGTCACAGCGACTCCGTCGCTGGTGGAGCTGGCAACGAGCATGCGGCTAAGCTACCGCCTGGTGGATGAACTGTTCGCCCGCCTGCGCTCGGAACAGCTTGCCGAAGTCACGGGAATGCATGGCAATGCGAGGGTGATCGCCCTTACTTCCCGCGGCCGGACACGGGCGCTGGAGTTGTTGGCCCTGAACCAATATACCGGAGCTGCTCCCGTCTCACTAGATGATTATGTCGAGAGGGTCCGTCAGCAGAGCGTGCGCGACTTGAACGTGCACCCGCAAGACATCCGCCGCGCTTTCAGCTCCCTGGTGTTGCAGGAAGAGACGCTCGACAAACTGGGTACCGCGATGAATTCCGGCTCGGCGATTTTTCTTTATGGACCGACGGGCACCGGCAAAACCGCCATCGCGACCACGCTGCCACGAGTGCTGGCCGACGATCACGTCTGGATCCCGTATTCGGTGCAAACCGACGGCCAGTTCATTAACGTCTACGATCCTCATGTGCATGTCAAAGTCGACGATCCGATCACCGACGACCACGATACGCGCTGGGTGCTCTGCAGCCGCCCGGCGGTGCTGGTGGGCGGCGAACTCACCATTGAAATGCTGGAGCTGCAACTGAACCCGGTTTCGAGGATCTACACCGCTCCGATGCAAATGAAGGCGAATAACGGCGTGCTCATCATTGACGACTTTGGACGGCAGAGGGTGCGTCCGGAAGAATTGCTGAACCGCTGGATTGTGCCGCTCGATCGTCGCATCGACTACCTCACCCTGGCGGGCGGAAGAAAGATCGAGATTCCCTTCGAGCTGTTTGTGGTATTCGCCACCAATGTGAACCCTTCCACGTTGGGCGACGCGGCATTCTTGCGCAGGATACAGACGAAGATCCGGGTGGGCGAGCTGGCACGCGGGCGATTCCACGAAATCTTTGCGCGTGTTTGCCATGAGTGGCGCATGACCTATGACGCGGGCGCTGTCGATGAACTGATCGACATCATCCGAAGCAAGTATGGGGAACCGCTGCGCGCTTGCCACCCCCGCGATATCGTCAGCCAGATTCGTTGGGCCGCACGCTACGAAGATCGCGAACCCATCCTGGACCGAGAGGCGCTGCTCACCGCCGTGGAAGCGTACTTCGTTTCCGACGCCGACGAGGAGGCGACGCAAAGCGATTAGCCGGTAATGGCGTTCGCCTGGTTTATAGTAGGCAGCGCGTCAGGTTTAGCGGCAAACGGGAAGACCAATGACCATCCGAGCGCCGGCGTAGTAGGATGCAGCTTTGGCGCCGGCCAAAACGCCGGCTCTACCCGTGCCTAATCTCTCCTCACCTGCGGCGAGTGATCCTGTCGCGGCGAGCGCGACAATCCGAAAAAGTTCCGCCAAGCTTGAAACCTGGCCCCTCGTAATTGCCACATTCTTTATGGTGTCGGGCGGCGCGTACGGCACCGAGGACATTGTTCATGGCGCCGGCTATGGTCGGGCCATCCTGCTCCTGCTGCTAACCCCGGTTCTCTGGAGTTTGCCCACCGCATTCATGATCGGGGAGCTTTCCAGCGCCTTGCCCAAAGAAGGCGGCTACTACGCCTGGGTGCGGCGCGCCATGGGCAACTGCTGGGGATTTCAGGAGGCATGGCTATCGCTGGCGGCCAGCGTCTTCGACATGGCCATCTATCCCACGCTGTTCGTGCTGTACCTGGAGCGGCTTTTCCCATGGTTCGGGTCGGGGCACCGCGGCTTAGTGGTGGGACTGGCGGTGATCGCGGTTTGCGCAGGGCTAAACCTCGCGGGTATTCGGGTGGTGGCGACCACGTCGGTTTGGCTGTTCTTTCTTCTATCCGCTCCATTCGCGGCGATGGTCATTTTGGCTCCGCTCAAATATAGGGCACTCGCCCACGCCGTGACTCGGCCCACGGCAGTGGATGTAGATCTTGTCGGGGGCCTGCTGATCGCGATGTGGAATTACATGGGCTGGGACAACGCGTCCACCATCGCGGTGGAAGTAAATCAGCCGCAGCGGACATATCCCCGCGCCATTCTGGGAGCGGTGGCTCTAGTATCGGTCAGCTATATTCTTCCGGTCGCCGCGGTCAGCCTGACGCACCTCAGTCCGTCGGCGTGGGAAACGGGATCATGGGCGGACATTGCCGACATGCTAGGCGGAGCGCCTTTGCGCATTGCTCTGGTGCTGGGCGGCATGATGAGCGCTTTCGGGATGTTTAATGCGCTGGTGATGAGCTACTCGCGACTGCCGTTGGCGATGGCACAGGATGGCATGCTGCCCAAGGCCTTCGCGCGAGGGAATCGGCGCAACGCCCCCTGGGTTTCGATTGTGGTCCTCGCGACCGGGTGGGCGCTGTGCCTGGGGCTGGGATTCGAGCGACTGGTCACGCTCGATGTGCTGGTTTACGGAGCAAGCCTGCTCCTCGAATTCGTAGCCCTGGTTGTGCTGCGCGTCACTGAGCCTTCGCTGCCGCGCCCATTCAAGGTGCCGGGAGGCATGTTGGGAGCAATCGTTGTCGGCGTGCTACCGATGCTGCTGCTGGTCTTCTCCATCGCGCGCGGCGAGCGCGAGCAGATTATGGGGATCAATGGCTTGCTGGTTGGAGCTTTCCTGGTGCTGGCTGGCTTCGGGGCATATGGCATCGACCTGGCCTTGCGGCGAAGTAGATTGCGATGACAAGAGATCCAGCGGGTGGAAACTCCCGCATTCTCAGCGGGATGAGCGCCCACCCGAGCAAAATGTTTCAGGATTGGTGTATCCAGGTAGAGCTAGCCTTTAGGCTCGCGTTAGGTGCATAGGTTTTGCATTTCGCTGTCTTCGCAGCGGAATGCAAAACCGAAAACCAGAGGTCGGCCTTAACGCGGCGCTGAAGCGCCGCTCTACCAGTGCACACCAAATCAAGGATCGTCTTTGATCTTTGATTGAGCGAGAGCGGAGTCGAGACTGCCGTCCTACTTCCCTGTCCAACACGCTGGCCGTTTCTGCAGAAAGGCCGAGATTCCCTCCTGCGCGTCGGCGGCGAGCGAATTCATGCTCATCACTTCTTTGGCATAAGCGTAGGCTTTCGGCTGGTCGAGATCGATCTGCGTGTAGAACGCCTGTTTGCCCAGCGCGACGGTTAGCGAGCTGGCTTCCGAAATGCGCGTGGCCAACTTGCGGGTCTGCTCGGCCAATTCGGCGGCGGGGACGACCATGTTGATCAGTCCCCATTCCGCTGCCGTTACGGCGTCAATCATCTCGCCGGTCAAGAGCATCTGCAGCGCGCGTTTGCGTCCGACCGCGCGGCTGAGGGCCACCATCGGAGTGGTGCAGAAGAGTCCAATCTTCACGCCGGGTGTGGCAAACGCCGCCTGGTCCGAGGCGACGGCCAAATCGCAGGTTGCGACCAACTGGCATCCTGCCGCAGTCGCAATGCCTTGCACCTCGGCGATGACCGGCTGCGGAATCGATTGCACGCGCGTCATCAACTCGGTGCAGACATCGAACACCTGGCGATAGTGGTTGATGTCGCGCCCGACCATCTCGCTTAAATCGTGACCGGAAGAAAAGACTTTGCCGGCGGCGCGTAGCAGGACCACGCGGAGCGCGCGGTCGCGGCCAATTTCGTCGAGGCAGTCAATCAGCTCCGTCATCAACTCCAGCGAGAACGCATTCCGCCGCTGCGGCCGGTTCAGGGTCACGATCGCAATCTGTCCTTCGGTGTCGAAGAGGATGCTCTGGTACTTGGAAACTGTGGTGGTTTGCGATTCAGGCATTATGAAACTCCTTCTGCTGCCGGCCGCGAATGCTGGCGCAACACGTTTTTGCGAATCTTCCCGGTCGAAGTTTTCGGCAATGGACCAAAGTGTACCGCCTTCGGACACTTGAAGTGCGCCAGGCGCGCGCGGCAGAACTCGATCAGCTCCTGCTCGCTCACCACGAAGTCGTCCTTGAGCAGCACGTAGGCATGCGGCACCTCGCCCCACTTCTCATCGGGGCGCGCCACAATCGCCGCCTCCAGCACGGCGGGATGCTCGTACAACACGCGCTCGACCTCAAGCGAGGAGATATTTTCCCCGCCCGAGATGATGATGTCCTTGGCGCGGTCGCGGATCTCGATATAGCCGTCGGGGTGCATCACCGCGAGATCTCCGGAGTGAAACCAGCCGCCGCGGAATGCGGTCGCGGTGGCCACGGGCTCGCGGTAATAACCGAGCATGACGTTGTTGCCGCGCATCACCACTTCTCCCACCGTGGTCGCGTCCGCCGGGACGTCCCGCATGTCTTCGTCGACCACTCGCATGTCCGTCCCAAAGACGACGTAAGGCACGCCCTGCCGCGCCTTGAGCAACGCACGCTTTTCCAGCGGCTCATCGTCCCAGTCCGTGTGCCAGGCACATACCGAGTGCGGGCCATAGGTTTCCGTCAGGCCATAGACGTGCGTCATCTGGATACCGACTGCTTCCGCCGCCCGGATCACGGCCGGTGGCGGAGGCGCTGCGGCAATTGCCATTTTTATTTCCGGGCTAAACCGGATGCCGTGGCGCGAGCAGAACTCCGTAAGCGTGCGCACTACGATCGGCGCGCCGCACAGGTGGGTGACGCCCTCGTCTTGTATTAGTTTGACGGCCCGCTCGGCGTTCACTTCGGGCAGACAGATGTGCCGCCCTCCCACGCCCGTGACCGCCCAGGGGAAGCACCAGCCGTTGCAGTGGAACATGGGCAGCGTCCACAGATAGACCGAGCGATACGACAATCCGTGTTCAACGACTTCTCCGATGGCGTTGAGGTAGGCGCCGCGATGCGTGTACATCACGCCTTTGGGCACGCCGGTGGTGCCGCTGGTGTAATTAAGGGAGATCACATCCTCCTCGCGCGGTGCGTGCGGCACGACCGGTTTGCTTGCCCTCGCTGAGGAACGTCTCGTAGTCCGAAATAATCCGCTCGACCTGCGGAATCTCTCCCCGGCGCTCTCGCAGCAGCGCAACCAGGTCAGCATCGCCCAGCAGGATTCGGGCGCCGCTGTGATTCAGGATGGTGGCCAGCTCCCCGGTTTGCAGACGGATGTTGAGTGTAACCAGCACCGCGCCGATGAGCGGCACCGCGAAGTGCGCTTCCAGCGGCAGCACTCCATTGCGCGCCAGCACGGCCACCCGATCTCCGGGTGCAATGCCGGCCTGCTGCAAAGCAGCGCCGAAACGGTGTACGCGGTGCTGCATCTCGGAGTAGGTGAAGCGCCGCTCGCCATCCACCACGGCGGTGCAGTCGCAGTATGCAATGGCGTTGCGGGAAAGAAATTCCAAGGGAGTAAGCGCGGAGAGCATTGAAACCGCCTGGCTTGCTAAATTTGGCGGGAATTATATCCCACAGATTCTGCGGGGTCGGTGATCTCCAACCCGAGTAGAGAAAATCCTGGCGAGAGCCGCATCGAGCACTTACACGTTTTCCATGACTCACCGTGAATGCGCCCGCCGGCTCTCAAGCTCGCGGACAAACTCTGCCATCGCACTAAGAGTTGCCTCGGGCTGGTCGCGATGGGGCGAGTGCTTGCAGTTCGGCAACATCAGAATCTGCGTCCCCAGCACCTGCTGCTGAATCGCCAATACCTGCGCGATTGTGCCGTACTCATCCTGCTCGCCTTGAATGCAGAGCATGGGACAGCGGATGGCAGGCAAGTACGATTCGATGTTCCACGAGCGGAAGCGTGGATCGAGCCAGATGTCGTTCCATCCCCAAAATGTTTCGTCCACGTGATCGTGATAGCGTGCCAGCTTCCGTCTCAGCTCCGTCGTTTCAAACGCGGTTTTCGCTTTCGCGATGCTGGCGACGCTGAGGTCCTCCACAAACACGTGCGGCGCTTCCAGCATCAAGGCTTGCGGAATCTCCGGATACGTGCCGGCGAATATGAGCGCGATGGAGCCGCCGTCGCTGTGGCCCAGCAAAATGGGATGCGAAATGCCGAGCTTGTCGAGCAGTTCCGGCAGCACCACTTCGCCCTCGTGATGCATAAACTCGACCGCGCGCTTCTCAGTGAGCCGGTCAGAGCTGCCGTGTCCGTAACGCGAATAAGCAACCACGCTACATCCCGTGCTGGCCGCGAGGCGCTGGGGGAAGTCTTTCCACATCTCCACCGAGCCCAGACCTTCATGGAGCATGACGATGGTCGGCTGTTCCGGCCGCGCTGCATCGATCCGCAGCGTCGCGAGCCGTTTGCCGTCAACCACAACCTCGCCGCGCTGGAGTTGTATTGGCAACTTAATCGAGGCGCAAAGTCAAAGCTGGAAGCGCGAGTCCATCCACTTCAACTGTCCAGGTGTCCCCGGCGCGAGTGGGATGCCCGGCGGTGAGGGTCCCGGAGCTGATGATCTCCCCGGCACGCAAAGGCTCGCCCGGAAATCGCTTGAGTATTGCCGTGCTGAGTTCGGCCAGGCACAAAGCCGGGCTCGCCAGGGAGTTCTTGCCTGAGCCTTCCTCAACGAATTCGCCGTTCCTCGACACACGCACTCTAAATCGAGGCAGCTCTTCGAGCAGTTGCGCAGTTGAACCGGCGTGCACCGGCATTCGCTCGCCGACCACCAGCGCCGCGTGAAGGCCGAAGGACGCGACAAAATCAGCCGGCTGAAACTTCCAGTCTGGAAATGGGCAATCGATGATTTCGAACCCGATGGCCAACCATTCTGTCGCTTCCAGCGCACCGGCGGCGGCCGCGCCTTCCGCCGCAATCGGTTGTTTCAACCCGAAGACGATTTCAGGTTCGATTTTCAACGAGCGAGCATGAGGGAGTGTCAGGTTGGCAGAGTTGTCCTCGGCGTAATGCACTGTGTCCTGGTACATGTGCGCCCAAACCAGGGTTTGCAGCTTGAACACACGCCACATCGCCTTGTTGGCATAGCCGACCTTACGGCCGACGGCCTTGGCGCCGCTCGCTTCGCGCCATTGCTTCAGTTGCGCTTCTATTTCATAGGCGGCGTTCAGATCGAAGCCGCTGCGGGACGACGAAAGCTTAGGCGCCATCTGGCCCGTCTCGTAAGCCAAAAGCAGTTCTCGCGCTAGCGCTTCAATCTCGATGCGCTCCATAGATTCATTTCACCTGGCTGCGTAATCACAATCTTAAATCGTCCTTAGCAAGTGTATCCCGGCTTTGAAAGGGCACGGCTTTCAGCCGTGCCGCTAGGGTACCAACGGAGGCCGCCTTTAGGCGCTGAGGGAAAGCTTCACCTCAGCGGCTGAAGCCGGTTCAATTACCCACCCCTTACGGCACGCCTGAAGGGCGTGCCCTTTCAAAACAGGCTATGCCAACTCTGGAAACGCTCTAGCCCTACAGCAAGCCTATGAATGCGCGGACTGCGTTCGAAAGATGCTTGTCCGTGCGGTAAACGCAAAAGTACTTCAACTTGGCGTTCATTCCACTAACGGAAACATCTGCCAGCGCACCATCGGAGATCTCCCGCTGAACCACGGTCTTGGGTTGAATGGAGACGCCCAACCCCACTTCTACCGCTCGCTTGACGCCTTCCAAGTTTCCGAAATCGAGCACGTTCTTTAACGCGACACCCTTCTCGCTCAGTCGCTCTTCGACGGCCGCACGGATGCCGGCGCCTCGGGCGGCCACGATCATCGTTTCCCCCAGCAGTTCCTTGGGCTTGATGCTCTTCTTTCTTGCCCAGCGATGATCGCGGGGAACGATCAGGACCAGCTCGTCCGTCATGAACTGGCTGGACGTGAGCCGGGGATCGTCGACCTCATGACTTACCAGCCCAAGATCGACCTTGTTGGCTAGAATCCTGGCGATGATCCGCTCGTGCAGCGAAATGTCGAGCGACACTGCGACCACCGGGTATTGCCTGCGAAACGTAGCGAGAATGCCGGGTAGAAAGTAGATGCCGATAGGAAAGCTGGCCGCGAGCGTCAGCTTTCCGCCGCGCAAACCCTTCAACTCCTGAATTCTCTGCTCGGCCGCGGTGATCGAGGCCATGATCTCCCGCGTAGCTTCAAAGAGAATCTCGCCCGCCTGGGTCAGCGCCACCCTTTTTCCCAGCCTGTCAAATAAAGGAACTCCGTAATACTCCTCCATCTGTTTAATGTGTTTGCTGATGCCCGGCTGGGTGAGATGTACGGCTTCGGCCGCACGGGTGAAGCTTTGGGTCTCGGTTACCGCCTGAAATATTCGCAACTGATCCAGATTGACCATGAATGTGGGTGATTGGAAGAATACTAACAATTACCCAAGTTCATGCCAATTCAGGGGGTAGTTCTAGTCGGGAGTCAGGCCAAGATACTCTTCGTGGCCTTTGAAGATCGCATCCAGCAGCTCGCGAACGCGTTCCTTCCAGCCCGCCGGCGCGGGCTCGTGCGGCAGTGTGTATTCCTCTTCGAGCATGGTCTCCGGTTCCGGGTCGAGGCAGGTTGGTGACATAGCAGCCCTCCTTGGGATCAGCGTGGCACGCGGACTCGGCATGCCTGTCTTCTTAAAGCGTAGCCTCCAGGGATTCCCGTTCCGATGACCGCCGTCACAGTGGGGTGTGACATTATGGAACTGGCCGGTAGAGCGGCCCTTATTGATTACCGCCTAAGTAATGTCCTATGTACGGTGGAAGGGCACGGCTTTAGCCCTGGTTCACCGCGGCTAAAGCCGGAATTCGCGCCTCGCGATTCGCCGGGCTGAAGCCTGGCGCTTCCACCGTCAAGTGCCCCCAACCGAGCAGTGCATCGGAGGAGCGTTGCATCCAGGCCAGGCCATCTTCCTTTTCTTTGCGGCAGCCATCGCTGGAACTTTGAACGCCGTCGCCGGCGGAGGGACATTTGTCTCGTTCCCGGCACTGCTCAGTACGGGCGTTCCGGCGGTTCAAGCGAATGCCACAAACACGGTTGCGCTGTGGCCTGGGTTAGCAGCCAGTACCGGCGCTTACCTGAAGCGGCTGGACGTGCCTCGGCGCTTGCTGGTCCCGCTGCTGCTGACGAGCGTTGCCGGGGGATTCGCCGGATCGCTGCTGCTGCTCAAGACGCCGCAAACCGTGTTCTTGCATCTGGTGCCGTGGCTGCTGCTCAGCGGCACCTTGTTGTTCGCCTTCGGCAACAAGTTCCGGGCGCTGGCCGGCAGGTCCGCCCGCGCGGAGGATTGGCACAACGCTTCATGGCGGGTGATCGTGGCTGCAACCTTTGTCGAACTGCTAATTGGGATTTATGGAGGATACTTCGGCGCAGGCATCGGATTCATCACCCTGGGCATGCTGGCGGCGATCGGGATGCACGACGTTCACGCCATGGGCGCAATACGAACCTTGCTGGCCGCCGTTATCAACGCCGCAGCCGTGTTGATGTTCATCGTGGCGCGCGCCGTGTTTTGGCCGCAGTGCCTGGTAATGATCGCCGGCTCCATGACGGGCGGCTGGTTTGGAGCGCGCTTCGCGCAGAAAGCCGATCCGGCGAAGATGCGCCGGCTGGTGATTGCGATTGGGCTGGCAATGACCGCGTACTACTTCGTCAAATTCCACTAAAACACGAGCAGCGAGTTCGCCTCAGACCACCACGATCTGTTTGCGCAGGTCGGGCGCGAACAGGCTCTTGGGAATCATGGCATGGACACCGCGGGTGATGTCCACTACCTGCGTCACCCGGAAGCTGGCCGCAATACTGCACAAGGCATAAGCGTCGAGCTTGGTGAGGTCGGCGCGCGCAGACAGGAAATCGATTGCGTTACGCGCCGCTTGCGTCATTGCCACATTCAAGTCCTTATCCATAGCCATGGGAATCCAGTGCGTGGGCGTCTCGGCAATTGGCCAGGCGAGGTTTTTCTGCTTGTGCAGCACCACCTGGATGCGCAACTCCTTCATGCCGGTTTCCAGCGCAGTAAGACAGATTTCACCATCGCCCTGCACGGCGTGGGAGTCACCGGTGAAGATCAGCGCTCCCGGCTTCCACACCGGGATGAACATGGTCGTGCCCTCGATCATCTCGGAGAGATCGACGTTGCCGGCATGAGGGCCGGGGGGAACGGAGTTGGTCACTCCCGGGCTCAACGGTGGATAGAAGCCGTCCGGAGGCGCCAGGCCGAGCGTACCCTGGAATGGCTTCAGGGGCACATGAATTTTGGGATTAAACTCCGCCGTCATTTTGGTCAGGTCGAGCTTCATGTACTTCACCTGGCCTTCGGCATAATCCTTCGCCAGCAGGCCAGTCCCCAGCGAGCCCGGGTTGTTGAAGGTGCCTCCCCAATCCAGCGGATGAATGCGCTTGTAGCGCACCTCCAGTACGTCGCCCGGCTCGGCGCCGTTGACGTAGATGGGACCGATGATCGAATGCGGCCCCTTGCCCGGATTGTCCCGGCGCATCTTGGCCAGCACGTCGATCGGGACGTCGGGTTGCATCTTGTTCAGGAAATGCGTCCACGTATTGACGTAGCTGATGGTATCGCCGGAGTCGATTTTCAGGATGGGCTCGAGGGTGGTGTCGTAGACGCCGAGGTGCACGGTTTTGTCGTTGCTCTCGACAATGTGCACGCGGCCCTCGTCATCTTTCTTCGGCGGCGGCACAGAACCTCCGCCACCTGCGGCCTCGAGGCCATCGGACGCACTCGCCAATCGGCTGAACCATGGCCCGATGGTCGCCAGCGCACCCATGAAGCTGCTGGCGGCCAGCAGCCGGCGGCGAAAATGCCCACGCGCGGTCAGATACCCGTCGAGCCGCTCGCGGTCAATCTCGTCCATGCGCAGCAGTCGGTCTGCCGTCCGGTTGGTGAACGCGGCGTCCTTGATGTCTTCGCGGACGACGCCCGTCCCGTTCTCCTCGCCGCATCCGAAGAGGTCTCCACAAAAGTGATGATGTTGGTGCGATGGGTTTTCCGAATCCTGCGTAGTTTCGAGATCATTTGCCATGTGCTGCCGCTCCTTAAACCAGCCCAGTATGCGCAACCGTCGGTAGTGGGTCAGTCTGATCGTCATCCCAAGCAAGCCACTTTTGCGCAGCGAGGGATCTGGGCGTCCCGATTCGCGCCGGCGCGCGAAAGGGACGCATCCTTATTCAAACTGACCCACTACCTGCAAACGGTTTCTTTGCAGCCCGGCCTGCAAACTATGCTATGCTCTTGGCCCAATCGCGGCGCTAATCAATTTATGATTGTTGCGCTTTAATCCCGGAATGGGACTCTACCGAACCGCGGTGTAGTTTCAGATAAGGAGACCCTCTATGGCCACGAATCCCACGCCGAGCACCGATCTAAAGATGGAAACCGTTAAAACTCCCGGGGAAGTCACCGTCCGCTGCGCGGGCAGAATCAGCTCGGCGACCGCAGGGGAGTTGCAGAAGACGGTCCGTGATCTAATGCCGGAGACCAAGTCGATCGTCCTGGACTTGACCGACGTGAACCACATGGATAGCTCTGGCTTGGGCGCCATCGTTGGCCTTTATGTGTCGGCCAAGCGGCAGGGCTGCGCACTCAAGCTCATCAATCTGAATCAGCGTCTGAAGGAGCTATTCCGAATTACCAAGCTAGCCACCATCTTCGAGGGCCACGAGGATATGCTCGGCTACACTCCTGACTAGCGTTGAGCAGCCGACGTGAAGGTGGAGTGGCAATAGCTGTTGCCGCGCAGCTATTACTATACGGCGGTCTTAAGCTTGTCCCTGCGAACCAAGTCTGCCTCATCC
Source organism: uncultured Acidobacteriaceae bacterium (assembly GCA_963713465.1). Taxonomy (GTDB): domain Bacteria; phylum Acidobacteriota; class Terriglobia; order Terriglobales; family Acidobacteriaceae; genus Bog-257. The sequence goes on along the minus strand of CAVQLZ010000008.1, from coordinate 102,532 downwards.
AGCAATTTGTCCGACTTCTTCACACCGCGAGCCGCCATAGGCTTAAGCCACAATAAGGCCATAAACGCAGCTACAACGTCGCAAATGATCATGGCCCAGAAAACTTTGCTCCAGGAGCCGGTTTTGGCGTAGATCCACGCGGCGCCTGGTCCCGCAAATGCCGCCGCGACTCCCTTGGCGGTATAGACAACGCCATAGTTGGTGGTGGCCCACTTGCTCCCATAAAGATCGCCAGTCAGCGACGGGAACAACGAGAAGATGTTGCCCCAGGCGAAGAAGCACAGGCCGGAGAGCGCAACGAACCATACGGGGTGAGCGATCAGTTGCAGCAGAGCATAGACGGCGATGGCTTCCAGGATAAAAGCCACGAAGATGGCATTCTCGCGACCAACATGGTCAGAAACCCATCCCCAGAATGGACGCGTAAAGCCGTTCAGAAGCCGGTCTACGGTGATCGCCAGCACAACGGCGGTCATTCCGAAAGCGATCACGACCTTGTCGACATGGTACGAAACAGCCATGGGATTGAGCTGCGCCGTTACCACCAAGCCGCCGAAGGCGAGCATGGTCATCATCAGATAGATCACGTAGAACGATGGCTGACGCAGCATCTCCCACGGCGTCATGTCTACCGACGAGGTGTTTACCTTGGCCTTGATTTTTATCTTTTTCTGCTCCCAGTTAGGCGGCGTCCATCCCGCGGGAGGCCTTGCCAGGAACAGAGCCGCTATCAGCACCACGGCTCCCTGTATAAATCCCCAGACAATGAACGTGTGCTGATAGCCGTAGGTTTTCAGCATGGAGGCGACCGGAGCGATGGTGGACGCGGTCCCTATGCCGTAGGCTCCGGCGGTCAAGCCCACGCACAGGCCGCGGTGGTCCGGAAACCACTTCAGCGCATTGCCAACCGTTCCCCCGTACACGATTCCGGCGCCGATTCCGCCAATGGCGTACCAGAAATACAGGCCGCCTATAGTCTCGGCGTAGCCTGAGCCCACCCAGCCGAGCGCCACCAGGATGGAGCCAATGCCCAGCATGAAGCGCGGCCCGATGCGATCCACCAGGTATCCTTCGAAAGGTACCAGCCAGGTCTCCAGAGCAATGAATAAGGTGAAGGTCCACTGCACCGCGACCAGCGAAACGTGCAGATGGGCTTGGATCGGCTTGGTGAAAAGTGTCCAGGCATATTGCAGGTTCGCAATTGCCATCATGGCCACGATACCGGCCGTGAGCTGAATCCAACGATTGGGAATGCGCGAGGGGTGAATGAGAGTGGACTGTCCTTCGGCCATAGTTCTACCTCCGCAACGCAGTGTCAGAATCGAAACAGCTCCATGACGACTTAGCTCTCGAAACCAACTTCCGGCAATTCCAGACCGGTTTAGTAATCACTGTAGCTCAAGCGGCCGGGTAGAACGGCGCTTTAGCGCCGCGTCACTGCGAACGTTTTTGTAAAGGCCCGCTTCAGCGGGCGGCACTCTGCCGTCGGCTAAAGCCGACTCCAGCCTCAACGGGTCGCCTGAAGGCCCGCTCTACCTGGACACAGCAAAACTAAACGGCTCTACTTCTGCACCTGTCCTCGGCGCCTGCCTTGTGGCGACACAGAGCAAGTGCCGAGCACTGTGTGCTAAATTGGTCTGGTCACCGAACCAGTTCGGAAAGTTAGCACGCCACACCTTCACTGTCAACAATTGCGATAGTTACCGTCCAGCGTCCGCTGCCAATGATGAGCACACCCAGCAACGATGACATGCGGGAGCAGATCGAGACCTACCGCGGGCGGCTTACGCTGCTGATCCGCCGCGGTGTTGATGCGCGCGATTCGCTGGCGGCCAGTCCCACCGATGCTACTGCGCTTGCGGCCGTTCGCATGTGGCAGCAAGATTGTGGAGTCACGGTGAATGAGCTCTCGGGCGGCAGCAAGGCCCATTGGCTGGCCAGAGCGTTCAGCGAAGCCTTCCTGGTGCGTGCTTCGGAGGCTGGGGCCGTTGGGGACGTAGCTCCCGCCGAAATCGCGCAGCGCTTGATCGGAGTTCTTGAGCAAGCGCTGGCTTCGCTCTCGCGGGATGACTTCCCTTCCCAGCCGTCGGCTTCGCAAGCGCCGGCTCCCCGGCGATTTGACTTTGTGCATAATCCGGAGCTCCGGCCGGTTCTGGAGCAGGCCTACACCGATGGCCGGCGCGCCTTCGATGACGGCGATTACGAGTTGGCCCTCTTGACTTACTGCGGGATTCTCGAGGCCATCGTGACCGACGCGCTCGAGCAAGAGCGAGTCAGCGGCTTGCAAGCGGCCGGCATACCCGAGGGCAGGATCGCCGACTGGTCGTTCGCAACGCGCCTCAACGTCGCGGAACAGAGCGGCGTTATCGGGCGTGGCTGCGCGAGATTGCCTGCCGTCGCGCGGAGCTATCGCGATGCGGAGCGCGAGACAGGAGCAAAGCTGACTGTGTCGGAGCAGGATGCGCGGGTCACCGGTCAGGTGCTGCATGTGATCATGCGAGACTTGAATCCCGGACGGTGAATTCCGCTCAGTCTTCCAGGTCTTCCCGGAAGACCGGTTGCGCGGGATCGAGGCTGCCGTCGATCACTCCCACCAGCAACTGTCTGTACGCTTCCGAGGCGTCGTCCAACGAGCCATAGCCGCGCTCACGCTGCAACCCTCCCATGGCCGAATAGATGAGCGTGAAATAGCGCCCTGACGAATACTGGAGTTCCAGTAACTGGCTGGGTAACTGAGGGTCGCCTTCCTGCCCCAGCACATCCATGAGAGCCACGGTCCACTGGCGGCCTTTGGGATCGGCAACGACTTCGCGCTCGAGGTAGCGCCACTGGTCCATGCTCCACAACGGCATCGTCACTCCAGCAATTGGGCTATCGCCTGCGCAACTTGACCGCCAGTGAATGGTTTAGCGACCAGCAAAACTCTGCGCGCACTCCGCGCGCGAAGCTGCGCCTCAGCCTTCTCCGGTGTGTCGCTAACGATGACCACGGCAAGCTCGACGTGATCGGGCTCTGCGCGAACACTATCGAACAGCGACTCGGTCATGTCCCAGGTGGACAAATTCAGCACCAGCGCATCAGAGTGCTGCTCCCGCAACAGTTCGTTCACCGAGGTCGTGTATCCGGTCGCGCAGACTTCGTGCCCACGGTCGCGCAAGGCGAACGTCAGCAACTCGGCCGTCTCCGGCGTGTCGTCGACGATCAGAATGCGAGGCAAGGGTGCTAGTTCTTGCCCGTGCCGGGCATTCGCGGCTTCTTGGCTGCGCAGGGCTCCAGGTCCATTACCCACACGCGGCCACCGGCTGTGTAGTAGGCGCGCTGATCGTTCTCCACCGTTGCGCCCCATGCTTCGAGCGTGCGCATGGCGAAGGTACGGCCCTCGAAGTTGTTGCGCGCGTGATTGAGAACTTCATTGGTATGCCAGTTGTCAGTGAGGATTGCGTCACCGGCATGAACGCGCAACACGGTGTAGTAGCGGTCCCAGGCTGCCTCCGGCCGCACGTCACGCGTCGAACCGCGCTTCTTGCCTTCGGTGACGATGTAGCTTTCCTGCCCCTCGGGTTCGACCTCGGGGCCTTTTCCGGGTTCGGTTGCGCTCTTGTTCATACCGTCTCCGCCACTACCGCGGCCTCGTCGGCCGTCGCCATACTCGCTAGGTTTTTCGCATCAGCCGCATGGATCAAAGCTTCCGGCACCGCAACTCCCATCATGCGCCACTGCTGGTTGGCGAATTTCTGCAAGATCGCGATGTGCTCAGCGTGCAAGTGTCCAAAGCGCCCCTGTAGCTTCAAGTACTCGGATACTGGCCGCATGCTCTGCGGGCGGAAGCTGTAATCGAACTCGCGCGTTTCCGGGTTCCACTCCCACATGGGGTAGAGCCCACATTCAACTACCAGCCGGCCAAGGTCGATGGAGCGCGGCGTCTCGTACACGAACCCCTTTTGGCACGGGGTGTAGATCATCAGGAATGCAGCGCCACGATGATTCAGTCCTTTGCGCACCTTGTTCATGAGGTCGATTGGATAGCCGACGCTGGCCGTCGCCACGTAGCAATGCGGGTGACCGGCGGCCATCATGCGCGCGAGGTCTTTGGGAAACAGTTTCTTGGCCTCGGGAATCATCGGGCCCGGAGGCGAGAACGTCGTCATGCCGCCGTAGGGTGTGCGCGATGACGCCTGGATACCGGTGTTGGCGTACTGCTCGTTGTCGTAGCAGATGATCAGGCAGTCATGATTGCGATAGAGCGCGCCTGAAATTGGACCGAGTCCGATATCGGAAGCGCTGCCGTCGCCGGCCTCGCAGATGACGTTCGGGTACGCGCCCTTCCACTTGCCCTTGCGGATCATGGCCTCGTAAGCGGCAGCGACGCCTGCGGTGAAGCTTCCGGCGCTGCCGATCTGCGTGTGCGCCCACGGCACATTGTAGGGCGTACACAGATACGAGCTGTTCGCCACATACATGCAGCCGGTTGGTCCGACGAGGATGGTATTGTCGCCTGCCGCCTTGCTGGTCATGCGGTACTGAATCGAAGGCCCGCAGCCGGCACAAGTGCGATGGCCAGGCACGAACGGTTCGCTCGCCGGCAGCTCAGGGTTGTAAAAACGCGCGCCCTGATTTGGGCTCTCGAGAATCGGCAGCAACTGCCGCTGAACTTCAATGGTTGCCATCTTCGTTCCTCCTGATCTTGGTGCAAGCGCCATTATCTCGGTGGAAGCGCCGGGCTTTAGCCCGGCGAAAACCTCGCGCTCTCATCAGTGGCTTCAGTCACGGGGCTGAAGCCCGTTTAAGATACGTCGTTGCGGCATGGCTAAAGCCATGCCCTTCCACCGTGAAATTTCCCTATTCCTCAAATCCGACCCAATGCGTCCGCTTCTCGATCTTTCCACGCCGCATGGCTTCGGTCATCTTGCTGGTCATCCAGCGGAACTCTTTCTGCACGATGGCCTCGCCGCCCAGGCCAGCCATGAACGATATCACCAGCGGACGCGACTGGGCCTCGTACAGGGCGGCGCAAGCCTCGGCGTAAAGCGAGCCGCCGCTGCCAACGCTCCCCAGCCCAAGGTTGGTCTCGATTACGCCAACCACTTTGAACTTGCTCAAGACCTCACAAACGCGTTCCGTCGGATACGGCCGAATGCAGCGCAACCGCACCAGGCCGACCTTCGCGCCTTCGTCGCGCATGTGCTGAATCGCAAACCGCGCGGTAACGGCGTGACCGCCCTGCAGAAAGAACACGACATCAGCGTCATCGGTCATGAACTCCTCGAGCCAGGGATCGTATCGCCGCCCGAAGATGCGCGCGAAGTCCTCATGCGCCTCTTCGATCACCGGCATGGCCTCTTCCATCGCACGCGCGCGCTCCAATTGCAGCGGCGGACCCTGCTCGGGCATGATCTGCGGACCGTGGGAGACCGGATGCCGTGGATCGAGCGGATAGGGATGCTTGTACGGCGGCAGAAATTCCTTCACCTGGCCAGGATCGGGCAGCTCGACATCGCTGGTGATGTGCGAGACGAAGAAGCCGTCCTGGCACACCATCTGCGGCAAAAGAACGCGAGGGTCCTCGCCGATGCGATAAGCCATTAGATGATTGTCGAACGCCTCCTGGGCATCGCACGACCAGCCCATCAGCCAGCCCATGTCGCGGGTTGAAAGCGCGTCCGTATGCTCGGAGCCGAAGTCGCCGGGAGGATCGAGCGTGCGGTCGGCAATCATCATCTGCACCGGCATGCGGCTGCCGGAGATCGGCGAGTACAGTTCGTAGGCATAGGTGACGCCGACGCCGGAACTGCCGGTGAACACGCGCGCGCCGCTCGAGGATGCGCCGTGGGCAATGCTCAACTGCGAGTGCTCGCTGTCGGCCACGATGTACTCGGCATCGAGTTCGCCGTTGGCGACCATCTGCGCCAGCGCCATCATGGTCGCGGTGTAAGGCCGGATCGGATAGGCGGTGATGACGTCCACATCGGCGTACTTGGCCGCCTGTGCCGCCGCCACGCAACCGTTGATGCGCACTGTCTTCCTGGTCAATTTTGCTGCCGTTGCCATGATTGCTCCATTACGAGGGCTTCGGGGATCACCACGGAAACACGGGAATACACGGATGGGACTCTTGTTTTCTTTCCTTCCATGCCTTCCGAGCTTCCGTGGTGAAAACCTTCTACGATTCGTTAACGCCGGTTCATCCAGCTAAATATTTTTTGCCGGCTGCTCGGCCAAATGCTGCAGCTGTTCCGCCTGGCGTCCATGCAGCCCGGGCGAGATTGCGAAGGCCGTGTCCATGCGCACCACGCCGGTATCGAAGTCGAGCTCGGGGACGCCTTCCAGGCATCCCGTCGGGCACTCTTCAATGCAAACCCGGCAGCCTTTGCAATAGTCCACCAGAATCTTGTACATCCCGTTCGATCGCGCCCCGCGCACGATGCACGGCTCGGGACAGACAAGGTAACAGTTATCGCAGGCATTACAAGTGCCGCAACTGAAGCAGCGGCCGGCCTCTTCCACCGCCTGCTCTTCGCTCAATCCCTGGATCACTTCATGCTGGGTTCTTTTCCGGCTGTCCGGCGGCAAGAGCACCTGCTGCACGCGCGGGAAGTGCGGGAAATACGTCATGTTCATCCGGTTGAGATCGAAGATGACATCCACCGGTACATTGCGCGGCTGCAAGGTCTCCCCGCGCAGGACCTTGTCGAGGTTGAAGGCCACCCGCTTGCCGTCGCCGACGGCGTTCACCACCATCAACTGCTGCCCCGTACCGAGCTGCACGATATCGCCCGCGGCAAAAACGTTGGTGTCGCCCAGTCGCCCGAAACGATCGGCTTTGATGGTGCCGCGCTCGTTCTTGAACTCGGCGGGCAGCCACGCCAGCGAAGCACGCTGACCCACCGCGAGGATGACGTTATCTACGAAAAACTGATCGGCAGGAGCCTTGCGATCGATGTCGATGGGAGAGGCGTTGATGGCCCCGGAGAACCGCGCCGGATGCAATTGCAGCGCCTCGACTTTGCCGTTGCCGAGCACTGCCGTCACCGCGCGCCCATGCAAGAGCTGGATGCCTTCTTCCAACATGTCGTGCAGGTCTTCAGGCACGGCAGGCATCTCGTCGATATTGGACTCCACCGTAATCATGGTCACTTCCACCGCACCCTGCCGCAGGGCTTCACGAGCGCAGTCGATGGCTGTGTTGCCGCCGCCGATTACGGCCACGCGCGGGCCCAGCTTGACCTTAGAGGTGCCCATGCCGATGTCGCGCAGGAAGGGCAAGCCGTAGAGGACGCCTTGCTTGTCTTCTCCCTCGGCGCGCACGCTGTTGGACTCGATGAGACCGACCGCGAGCACCACCGCGTCGTAGTTCTTCTTCAGCTCGTCCCAGGTGACGTCCTTGCCGACTTCGCAGTTGGTCTTAATGGTGATGCCAAGTTCGAGGAGGCGCTCAATCTCGCGATCGAGAATCTCCGGCGGAAGCACCCACAACGGAATGCCGCCACGATTCAGCCCACCTGGCTTCGGCGATTTCTCGAGAATCGTCACTGCGTAGCCCAGGCGCGCCAACTGGTAGGCGGCGCTATGACCGGCGGGACCCGAGCCAACTACGGCAACTTTCTTCCCGTTGGGCGGACCAGCCGTGACCACGTCGCGTTGCAAATTCTGTCCGAGATCGCCGAGGAAGCGCTCGACCGCACGAATGGAAATGGCCTCATCGTACTTGCCGCGATTGCAGGCCTGCTCGCACGGGTGGTAGCACACGCGTCCGGTAACGGAGGGGAACGGCATGTCTTCCTTGATCAGCGCATAGGCATCGAGATACTTGCCACGCTTGACCAGATCGAGATAGCCCTGGATCTTCTCATTCGTTCCGCATGCGTTGTTACAAGGCGGCAACTTGTCGCGATACACCGGGCGGATCGCGCGCCAGTTGCCGGTAGGAAACAGGTCCTGGCCTTTTTCCTGCGACGGCGCAGGCGTGATGCCGCCAAACGTAATCTTCAGCCGCTCGGGTATGTGAGTGCCTTTGGTTGACATGCGCTAAGCTCCTACCTCAGCCGCGGCGTTCAGCGGCATGATATGCAATTCTTCAAAACCCATTTCGAAGGCTTTCTTGTTGGCGATCATGGGTTCGATCGTCTCGCGTTTAACGATGCCCGTGGTCTTGATGACGGCTGCGATGAGCGGCGCTGCGATGTCGGGCGCAACCAGTTTGCTGCGCTCGGCCGCACCTTCAGTCGACAGACGGTCAAGGCCCAATTCGCCCAGCCGGTAATAGAGCCACTTGTGCTCGGCCAGCTTGGCGGCATCGACGCAGACCAGTTGCGCCAGACGCTCCGGACCGGGCACGAAACGAATCATGTAGTCCGGGGTGTAATGCGTATTGATGATCAGTGTCCCGCCCGGCGGCATCCCACGCATGTAGTCCCACCCCTTGACCATCGTGCCCTCGACAAGCACAACAATGTTGGGCACTTCGTTCTCATAGGTGAGCGCGTTCTCGATGACCGTGTCGCTGACGCGGCAGTATTTGCGCGTCGGAGCGTTGGTGCGATCGGGATTGTCGACGTAGTTTTCCATGGCCTGCGAGTACTTGCCCTCTTTGCGGGCAGACGCCGAGATGGAGTTGACAATGTCGCGGCCTTCTTTATCCATGATGATGCCGCGCGTCCAAACCGTAAGTTCCGTGTAGCTCATGATGATGATGACCCCGTAACTGGTTCGTCAATGTGGGGCGGCTGCTGTCACCAGGCCGCCCGAAGTTCGCCATCAGAAGTTCTTCAATACGATTCGTTCGATCTCTTTAAGGTGCTGGCGCATGGCCGCATCCGCGGCGTCAGGATCGCGCCGCATCATGGCATCCAGGATCCTCTGATGGCCGGCCAGCGACTTCTGCGCACGGCCGGGCACCTGCAAGGCGCGGTGCCGCGTTTCGCGCAGCACGTCCATCACCACGTCCATCACTCTGAGCACCACGCTGTTGCCCGAAGCCAGCGCGATGCCGTAGTGAAATTCCGTATCTTCCGCGACCGCAGGCTCCTCGGCCAGCATCTTCTTCTCCTGCCTGCGCAAAATGCTTTTCAGCCTCAACATCTCTTCTACGGAAGCGTGCTTGGCGGCGCGCGCGGCTAGCGGCGGTTCGAGCAGCTCGCGAAAATCGAGAAGCTGGCTGAGCATTTCCTTCTTTTTTCTGAGCTCGTCGGCGAACGGCTTCATAGAATCAACCGTGGTTACGCGAACGATGGTGCCCGCGCCCTGCCGCGGTTCGAGCAGGCCCATCAGTTCGAGGCTGCGAATCGCGTCGCGAATCGAGCTGCGACTCACTTGCAGCGTCTCCGCCAATTCACGCTCGGGGGGTAGCTTGTCGCCCGGCTTCAGCTTTCGCAGGATCAGGCTTTCGATCTGCTCGGCGACCGCTTCGTAGACCTTGTGCCGGCGAATGACTTCAAAATCGGCTTGGGTGGGGACGGGCATCAGATTGGTCTGGTAAGTGGACCAGCCACGGGGACAATATAACCCAAAAGTCGCACGCGCGGCAAATTGTTTATTGTACTGGTGGCGCGAGCAACTGGGCAGGTGCCCGGTTCCGATTCGTGGCTCTAGCTGCGGGCGTGCCCCGCCACCGATTGGCCCAAGAGCTTCGTGCAATTGTAAACCGTTTGCGTGTACGGCATAGGCACCCCGAGCCGCTCACCCAGCTCGACCACCGAACCGACAATCGCTTCCAGTTCCATCGGCCGTCCGGCTTCCAGGTCTTGCAGCATGGAAGTCTTATGCTCTCCGACCTTCTCTGCGCCGGCGATTCGTTGATCGATCGAAACGGGCAGTTCCATGCCCAGCTTGCCGGAAACTGCTTCGACTTCCCGCATGATGTTGCGGATCAGCGAGCACACTCCGAGGTCGCGCACCATCTGCGCCAGCGTGGCACGTGTCAATGCGCTGACCGGGTTGAAGGAAGCGTTGCCCAAAACCTTGACCCAAATCTCGTGCCGAATGCGGCTGGTGATGGGGCAGCGCAAGCCGGACTTGACCAGCGCCTCGGCAACCCCGCGGCAGCGCTCGGAGCGGCTGCCATCCGGTTCGCCGAGCGAGATACGATTCCCCGCAATGTGATGGATGACGCCCGGCGCGGTGATCTCGGTGGAGAAGTAGACGATGCTGCCCAGCACGCGACGCGCTTCGATGGCCGAGGCGATAACGCCGCCGGGATCGACGCGCTCCAGGCGTAGCCCGTCCCATTGGCCGCCGAAGCCCTGGAAGTACCACCAGGGGATTCCGTTTTGCGTGCTGACGACGGTGGTGTCGGGCCCCAGCACCGGCGCCAATTGAGGAGCGAGTTGCGTCAGCCCGTGCGCCTTGACCCCGAGTAAGACCACGTCGACCGGGCCAATTTCCTCTAGCGAGCCGGCGATTCTCGGCCGCGCGACAAAGTCTCCCTCGACGCTCTTGACCTGCACCCCATGCTCCTGCATCGCGCGTAGATGCGGACCACGCGCGAAGAGCGTGACATCGTAGCCGGCGCTGCGCCATGCATGCGCCGATGTAGGCGCCGATCGCACCTGCACCGGCAATCAGGAACTTCACTGGCGGCCACCAACGAGGGCGTCCGCGACCGCACGGCGGCGGATCTTTCCCGTCGCCGTGGTGGGGATGCTCTTCACCAGATAAATTTTCTTGGGACACTTGAAGTCGGCCAGGGACTCATGACAGTACTTGATCAGTACCGATTCGGTCGCGCCGTGGGGTTCATGCAAAACAACCGCCGCAGCCACTTCCTCACCCAGCGTGGGATGAGCGAAACCAAACGTCACCGCGGCCGACACTGCAGGATGCTTCAGCAGCACCTCATCCACTTCATGCGGGGCGATGTTCTCGCCGCCGCGGATAATGATGTCCTTGATCCGGCCGCTCAGGTGCAAATAACAGTCGGAATCGAGCCAGCCCTCGTCGCCGGTGCGAAACCAGCTATTAGAGAAGGCTTTGGCGTTGGCTTCAGGATTGTTGTCGTAGCCGCGGAAGACGTTTGCGCCCATGATGGCAACTTCGCCGCGCCGGTTGTTGCCCATGTCATTCCCCTGTTTATCGATGATTCGGACGCGCAGCCCCGCCCCGACTCCGACGGAGCCGGCTTTGCGGTGGCGCGGCGGCAGGGGATTCGACGTCATCTGGTGCGCCGCCTCGGTCATGCCATAGGCCTCTACAAAGGGCACACCAAATAGACCCTCGATTTTGTGGATAAGTTCGGACGCCAGCGGAGCGCTGCAGGAACGAATGAAGCGCAGCGATGCCGCCTCCGCGGGCTTATGATGCGCGCGCGCCAGCAGGAGTTGATGCATCGTCGGCACTCCCGAATACCAGGTGACCTTGTGTTCCCGCACCAATTTCCAGAACGCAAGCGCGTTGAATTTAGTGGGAACGACAACTGTCCCTCCTGAAACCAGGGTTGCCATGGTCGAGCCGATCAAGCCGTGAACATGGAAAAGCGGCATGATGCATAAAGAAACGTCGTCCGGCGTCAGGCCATAAGTATTCGCGATGTTGGCCGACGAAACTGCCAGGTTGAAATGCCGCAACGGCACTCGCTTGGGCCTTCCGGTGCTGCCGCTGGTGTGCAGGACCAGGCCAATATCTTCCGCTGTAGGTTCAACCGCTGATCCTCCGCCCGGAGCCCCTTGCAGGCTCACTTCTCCCTGTTCGCTCATTTCCACTACATGAATTGGGATATTGCAGTCCGCAGCCGCACTGCGCACGAACTCCGCACCGACTGGAGGACAAAGCAAAATGCGGGCATTCGTGTCACGCAGGAAAAAAAGAAATTCTTCGTACGGGTATCCCGGGTTCAGGGGTGCAGCCGTGCCTGCGATGGAGGCGGCCAGAAAGCCCACAATCGCCGGCAAGCCATTGGGAAGCGCGAGCGCCACCGCATCGCCACGGCGGATTCCGAGCGAGGCCAAAGCGTTCGCCATATCCCATACCTGGCGTCGCAGCGAATCGTAGCTCACCCGAATCCCAACCTCGGGCACCACAATTGCGGTGGTACTATCGGCGAAGTGAAGAACGTCGAGCAGCGTATTCACTGACTTCAGGGTCATGGATTCCTCTGGTAAATGTCATCCTTATCAGGTGGCCGGATGTTGGCCATTCGTTTGGCACCGAGAGGGGACTGCCTCACACGCACCTTTCGGAGCTGCGGATTCTAGGTCCTGTTTGAGAGGATTGCGGACCGCTGCATAAGAATGCATACGACTGCTAAAGAGACTCTGAACAAGCTACCGATCGCCCTCAGGAGCTAGAGAGACTATGTGTCGCGACCGGGTGTCGCCGCTCCGCGACTCACCTCTTGTCCCACCTGGAGCGCCGGCTCACGCCCACGCCTAAGACCATCCCGCCGCTCCGCGGCTGTTTCGCTCGCAGTTCCCCGCGTTTGTTCCACCGTGAAAATCGGTTTCGGGTCGCCACACAGTCCCTAAGGCCCGCACTGACCTTGCGGCACTTGCGACACGACTCATTGATACAACGGCCTCTTGCTCATTATACGGATTGCTCTATATTTCGATCCAAATTTCAGGCATCGCGAGAGGTCGTATCGACGCAGGGCTGATGAATCGAAAACGAAATCACGGAGATGACAGGCCTAACATCATCACAAGCACGGCTCTATGCCCCAAACCTACGCCGAACCCCTCGCCCCGCACGCTACGATCTGTGGCTTGACCCTGGATTTCGGGAGGTGTCGGAACTCTTGATAGGAGGTGAAATGTGACGGTAAACAAGAAGTGCTGGGTCGTGATTTTGTCGGGCATGGCTGCTTCTTGCAGGGTGCAATTCCAAAGGGATAACCCGGGACCAGGCAAAAAAACTCATCAATGCATCTTCTGTAATTGCTCCCGCACCGTGAGATGAAGTTAGGCGGGCGCGCAGCCCCCGCACAAGTGGAAAATACTGCCGAGCCGCCGAGCGGCGACGCCACTCGCGACCCAGTCTCTAAAGCTACCCTAGTTGATCACCTTCAGCTCGTCTGTGCCCTTCAGATAATTGTTGATCGCCTTCGCCGCTTTTCTTCCCGCCCCCATGGCGAGAATCACGGTCGCGCCGCCGGTCACAATATCGCCACCGGCGAAGACGCCTGGCTTCGACGTTGCTAACGTCTCTTCGTCCGCCGAGATATAGCCACGCTTGGTGGTTGCCAAGCCCGGCGTCGTCGACTGGATCAGCGGATTCGCTGACGTCCCGGCGGCGATGATCGCCACATGGCATGGCACAACGAACTCGGAGCCTTTGATCGGCACCGGACTGCGGCGGCCGGAATCATCGGGTTCGCCCAGTTCCTGGCGGATGCATTTCACCGAGGTCAGATTGCCCTTTTCATCGCCGAGGAACTCGACCGGATTCACCAGCATCTCGAAGTGCACGCCCTCGTCCTTGGCGTGATGAACTTCTTCCACACGCGCCGGCATTTCCTTTTCGGTGCGGCGATAGTAGATGCTGGCGCTCTTTGCGCCCAACCGCAATGCGCTGCGCACCGCGTCCATAGCCGTGTTACCGCCGCCGACCACGATCACGTCGCGGCCCGTGCAGGGATAAACTGGCTCGTCGTAATCCGGGAAGCGATAGGCGCGCATCAGGTTCACGCGCGTGAGGAACTCGTTGGCGGAGTAGACGCCGTTGAAGTGCTCGCCGGGAACATTCAGAAAGCGCGGCAGGCCCGCTCCGGTGGCGATGAACACCGCGTCGAAGCCTTCATCGTACATGAGTTCGTCGATGGTGACGGTCTTGCCCACAACGACGTTGGTCTCAAAGACCACGCCGCGGCGGCGCAGCACGTCGATCTCGTGACGCACAATGTCTTTCGGAAGCCGGAACTCGGGAATGCCATAAACCAGCACCCCGCCAAGCTCGTGCAGCGCCTCGAAGACGTGCACTTGATGTCCCATCTGGATGAGATCACCGGCGCAGGCCAGGCTGGCCGGTCCGCTGCCGACCAGGCCAACTTTCTTGCCCGTCTGCGGCGCCGTTCCCGGCGAACCGAACTGTCCCGACTCGCGCTCCCAGTCGGCGACGAAGCGCTCCAGATAGGCGATGCCGACCGGCTCACCCTTCTTGCCCAGCACGCAGCCGGACTCGCACTGATCTTCCACCGGGCAGACGCGTCCGGTGATCGCGGGCAGTGCGTTGTCTTCGCGCACCTTGGATGCAGCGCCGAGATAATCGCCGGCGAGGATAAGATCGATTACTGCCTTCACGTCCACGGAGACCGGGCATTTCTCAATGCATCCGGGCTTGGGACACTCAATGCAGCGCAGCGACTCTTGCCGCGCCTGCTCGACCGGGAAGCCGAGATTGACTTCCTGAAAGTTGTGCGCGCGTACACCGGGATCCTGCTCGGGAACGCGCTGCCGCGGCAGCTTGGTGCGCTCTTTGTTGGGCAGCGGATTGTGGCTCGGCTTCTTCTCTTTCACTTCACTCATTGGTTACCCACCCCTTCGACAGCGCACTCAGTCTTTTTTATGTTGCGGCGAACTTTTTCCAATTCAGCTTGCGGATCGGCCTGCAGGCGCTCGATGCTCTCGCGTTCCTGCTCGCGGTACATGTTGTTGCGCTGCATCAGGACTTCGAAGTTCACCCGCGAGGCCTCGAATTCCGGGCCGTCAACGCAGGCAAATTCGCTTTTGTCGCCGACCAGCACGCGGCAGCCGCCGCACATGCCGGTGCCGTCCACCATGATCGAGTTCAGGCTGACAATGGTCTTGATGTTGTCGGGCGCGGTCATCCTCGCGACGGCGCGCATCATCGGTACCGGGCCGCAGGCGAGCACATAATCGAGCTTCTTCGCGGCCATCACTTCTTTCAGCTTGTCGGTGACCAGGCCCTTATCGCCGTAGCTGCCGTCATCGGTAACGATATAGGTCTCGTCGCTGACCGCGCGGACCTCGTCTTCCAGCACCAGCAACTCCTTGCTGCGCGCCCCGACAATCGAGATGACCTTATTTCCCGCGCGCTTCAACTCGCGCGCCGTGGGGTACGCCATCGCAGTGCCAACACTGCCGCTCACGACCACGGCGGTTCCAAAGTTCTCGATCTCCGAAGGCTTGCCCAGCGGGCCAACCACGTCGAGGATGGAGTCGCCCGCCTCCAGCATGCAGAGCAGCATGGTGGTTTTGCCGATGGCTTGCACGACGATGGTGACCGTGCCCGCTTCCGGGTCGGCGCCGGCAATAGTCAGGGGGATGCGCTCGCCGCTCTCATCCAATCGCACGATGACGAACTGGCCCGGCTTCTGCTTGCGCGCAATGCGCGGAGCCTTAACGGTAAATAGCTTGATGCCGCGCGCCAAGGGACGCGCTTCCACGATCTCGTACACGGTGTCCTCCCGTATTTCGATTCTGCGGAGGCATGTACATTGAGTCTGTGGCGTACGTCACAAGGCGAGGTTCACAGCGCACAAAGGCAGCAACCAGCAGCTAGCAATTAGCAACCAGTTAGGTGGGGTTTAACATGTTCGGGTGTTTCTCCTATCCCAACCTTCTTCGCCGCACATCGGGCGGTTTCTAGACCTCGCACGCCAATCCAACTACACATACAGCGCGGTTGGAGCAACCTCCAGAGCAACTCCGCCTCACTTCATTACCGACCGCAACCGAGTCCTTCTGGGTCATGGGCCGGTTATATGGAACAAAGCTGTCGATGCGATCCGCCGCTGGGAGATGTTCAGCATGGATTGGGTGAAACTCTATTGGCCGTCAACTCCCATCAAGACCGGAGAAGATGTGGCCGTACTCGCCCGCTGGCTGAGCTGCTATTGGTTGAACGCGTGCCGGATCGTTTATGTGGTCGAGGAACCATTCCCCGTGCAGCGCTTTGGCTTTGCGTATGGCACTTTGGGAGACCACGCA
Source organism: uncultured Acidobacteriaceae bacterium (assembly GCA_963713465.1). Classification (GTDB taxonomy): domain Bacteria; phylum Acidobacteriota; class Terriglobia; order Terriglobales; family Acidobacteriaceae; genus Bog-257. Next base: position 86,654 of record CAVQLZ010000008.1, on the reverse strand, counting down.
GAAAGCGGCGAGGAGCGCTTTACCGTCGAATGGGACAGCGAGAGTGATGAAGTGTGGTACGACATACTTGCCTTCTCCCGGCCGAATCAGATTCTCGCGCGCATGGGTTACCCGCTCGCGAGGAGATTGCAGAAGAAATTCGTCGTCGGATCAAAGCAGGCGATGGTGCACGCTGTGAAACGATAGCCGTCACAGCCCGAGTTGACGAGTTCCCGACTTGCGGGTATAACTCAGCCCATACCGTTCTTCGTTGTGGGCTTCCTACAGCCCGAGTCGGTTTTATGTCACGGCCAATCCGGGGACAGCTTGTCCGATGAACAAGAAAGTCCCAGAAGGCGTTGAGGAAAATGGCGTGAAGCCTAACAAAGCAAAGGCCTTGCGGACAGCCGCAGGAGATCAGGATCCGAAGATCAAGGGCAACCATTCCCTGAGAATCGTGGACGACCCTCGTTTCGCGCAGGCCGTCCAGAACTACGAAGCCGGCCTGAAGGCGATGCAAGCGCACAAATACGACAAGGCCAAGGCGCATTTTGAAAAGGTCGTCGCGGGTGCAAGTCCCGCGCTGGCCGACCGCGCTCTGGTTCACCTGACCAACTGTAACCAGCAGATGAGTCGTGCCTCCACCACGTTCAAGACCGCCGAGGAGCAATTCGACTACGCCGTCTCGCTGATGAATCTGGGCGATTATGTCACGGCCCGTGAGAACTTCGACGCCCTGACGGCAAAGTTCCCCAAGCTGGATTTCATCTGGTACGGGGTCGCAGCCCTGAATTGCCTTACCGGGCGATTTCCCGAGGCGCTTGCCAACTTGGGCGAGGCCATCCGCCTGAATCCGGCCAATCGCTACCAAGCGCGCAACGACTCCGATTTCCGCAACCTGGCGGATGATCCGCGCTTCACCGAATTGCTCTATCCTGATACCAGCGCCGAAGCTCCCGGCGACACGCCGAAGTGGCGTTATTAGTTTCAGGCATCGAATTCCTCATGCCTTTCTCATTCGACCGGCCGGCTTGGATTCGGGTCGTCGCCATGGGCGGCGGGACCGGACTATCTACTCTGCTGCACGGGCTAAAGCACTACGTGAGCTTATTAGGCGAAGCTTCGGAAATTAATGAGTTGCCGGCCATCTCCGAACTCTCGGCTATTGTGACCGTCAGCGATGACGGCGGCTCCAGCGGCCGGCTGCGCAAAGAGTTGAATCTTCCCGCGCCCGGCGATATCCGCAACTGCATTGTCGCACTGTCCGACGAGGAGGACCTGCTCTCCCGCTTGTTCCAATATCGCTTCCCTCCCGGCGAAGGCCTGGGCGGACACAACTTCGGAAACTTGTTTCTCTCAGCGATGACGGCCATCACCGGCGACTTCAGCCAGGCGGTGAAGAACTCGTCGACGATCCTGGCGACGCGCGGCCATATCTATCCCGCGACCACCGCCAACGCGCAACTGTACGCCATCATGGACGACGGCTCGTTTGTGGCAGGCGAAACCAACATTACGGCCAGCCAGCGGCGCATCGTCGAGCTGCGCATGGCGCCGGCCAATGCTAGAGCCCTGCCCGCGGCCATCGAGGCCATCGACAGCGCCGACCTGATCACGATCGGGCCCGGGTCGCTCTTCACCAGCCTGGTTCCCAACCTGCTAGTGCGGGACGTGTCACGCGCCATCGCGCAATCGCATGCCGTGAAAGTTTTCGTTTGCAATTTGATGACGCAGGCGAACGAGAGCCTGGGATTAAGCGCCTCGGACCACATTCGCGCCCTATACAAGCACGCGCGTCATCGGTTCTTTGATTATGCGCTGGTGAACCGCACCCCGGCTTCACCCGAGCTGGCCAGGAAGTATGCCGAAAAGGGGCAGTCGCAGATTGAGCCCGATCTTGAGGAGATCGAGAAGCTGGGCGTCAGGCCGGTGCTGGGCGAATACATGGTCGAGGCGGTGCATCCTACCGAAGGCTTGATCGCTCGCCATGACACGCATCGGGTGGCGAAGGACTTGCTCCGGGTGATGACGCGCGACCGCGACCCGAAATTTGTAGCCGTGCGGGAGTCGCACGACTAGAGCACGCCACTGACGCGGCTGGGAAACTTCTTGATGCGCGACGCAGGGACGCCGCTCCGCGGCTCTTCCTCGTGATCTGTAATCCCACCGCGGGCTCACGCCCACGGCTAACACAACTGTCGCCCTTCGGGCTGGTACACATCACGCTCGCGTTGGGTTGCCCCAGCCAAGAACATGAGGTGGACCGGCAGCCTAACGCGGGCCTGAAGAGACTGTGCCGCAACCCGAAATCAATTTACGTGGTGGAAAAACCGTCAGAATTGCAGCAGAAACAGCCGTGCAGCGGCGGGATGGTGTTAGCCCGGCGCGTAAGCGCCGGGTGTGAGTGGGAAAGGAACCGAGCCGCGGCAGCGGCGACACCACTCGCGACCCAGTCTCTTTAGCCCCTGCACCCGCTGTTCAGGGCTAAAAGGCCCGCACTACCCGAACTTCAGCCCGTCGCCTTTCAACCGCTCCAGCACGGCGCCGGCGATCAGCGGCAAACCCACGGTCGCGTCCAGCAGCACTTCAGCGTAGCGTCCACCTTCTTCGCGGGGAACAAACTTGCCCCACGACACGGCTTCGCTATAGGTACAGCCCGACAATCCGCCCCAGTTCACCGGCTCGGGGCAGATGCGCACGCCGTAGTGAAAGCGCTTCAGCGGCAGGTCTTCCCCGCCCCGGCGATGGCGCAGCTCGATGAACGGTCCGAACTGCTGGGCCCAATTGCGCGGCACGCCTCCGCCGATGGTGAAAATTCCCAGCCGCTCCTGCTTAAGCAGCGTCTCGGCGTAAAACTCCAGGTCCTCGAAGGGATCAAAGTGCAGCGGAGGAATATTGTTCTTGCGCCTGGCGCGGTTGTGCAAGGCCACATCGAGACCAATTTCCGAATCGCTGAACGCCGGCACAAATACGGGCACGTTCTTCTCGAAGGCAGACTTTAGAATCCCGCGCTCCTCGACGTTGCCGCTTAGAAAGCGGCCGATCTCCCGGTTCAGCTTGTAGGAGCACAGCACCTCATTGTGGTCCCACGCTTTGAGAATGCGGGCGACGATAGTCTCCACAAAATCAAGGTTCGTCTCCGGCTCCAGCGTGTCGTAAACGCGGTTGTAGCCCGCCTCGTAGAGCTCGGTGTCGTCCATCGACGGGTCGTACCTGAAGTGCGAGCGTCCCGCAGCCTCGACCAAACCATGCGCCATCAACGCGCCGGTCGAGACAATCGCCTTCACCACCCCGCGATCGATGAGCTCGGTGATGATGAGCCCCTGCTTGGCCACCGTCATTGCGCCCGCCAGCGTCATCACGATGAAGCATTCCCGGTCGCGCGCCATGGCTTCCAGCACGTCTGCGCCTTCTCCAACCTGCCGTCCGGTGAAAGCCGTGCGTCCCATCGCGCGCACCAGGTCGTCGACGCCGTGGACGCGGGTGACATCCAGCGGATCGAGGGGAACAAGTTTGTCGGAGATGGGATCGTGCAGGACGCGGTCAACGCCTTCGCCTGCGCTCTTGTCATGTTGGTCGCTCAAAACGTTTACCCCTATAGTGATGGATCAGGACAGCCGCAGGGGACTCTGAACAAGTTGCCGATCGCCCTCAGGGCTATTTGAGAGCTGCAGAATTGATGTCCTGCTTAACGGTGGAAGCGCCGGGCTTTAGCCGCGGTGAACCAAGGCTAAAGCCTATTCATCTCGCAAAATTACGGCACGGCTGAAGCCGTGCCCTTCCACCGTGCATAGGACATTACTTAGGCGGCAATCAATAAGGCCCGAACTGACTTTGCTGGACTTCCAGCACGGCTGAAGCTGTGCCCTTTCAAAGCTGAGGCTTAATCAGAGTCTCCGTGACTGTCTTGGTTCGGCTATTTTGCCGATTGCCTTTCGTTACGACTTGGCCTATGCTCACATTCCACTGGAGAGCCAATGCAACCAAATCGATCTGACGCCGTCACTTCCACAGCGGTGTGTCTCTGGTGTTATTCCCAATATCTAACCAGTGCAAGCCGAGCCCGCGAGGGACAAATCTTCTGCTGCAAGAAATGCGAGTACGAAGCACGCTACTGGCTGCAAGAGAGCGTGAAATCCGCCGGCGCTTGACCTCGGCGCGGCTTGCGGCTGCGCCTTACATTGAGGAGGCTCTGAAAAAGCTGCCGATCGCCCTCAGGGGCTAAAGCCCAACTGAATCTGCTGAATTTGCGGCACGGCTTAAGCCGTGCCCTTTCAAAACCAAGGCCTAATCAGAGTCTCCTGAGGCCTAACAAAGTCTCTTGGAGGCTTAATCAGAATCTCCTTAAGGGTTAACCACAGGCGGCACATAGAATCCTTTCGTTTACCTTCTCTGCGACTATGTGTCTCTGTGGTGAAATCCTACCGTTGTCCCCATTTCAATTTATTGCGCAGCACATCGAAGAAGGTTCGCCGCACCCGCATCAGCTTGACGGAATGCGCTGCCCGCTGACAAACCACGCGGTCTCCTTGCCGTAACGGCATACCCACCTGGCCATCGATGCTCAGGAATGCTTCCTCCAACCCGGTTTGCACCCTCAGTTCGATCTGCGCGGTGTCCCGCACCACCAGAGGGCGATGGGTGAGCGCGTGCGGACATACCGGCGTCAGGACGAATGACTGTACCGAGGGCATCAACACCGGCCCACCCGCCGCCAACGAATAGGCAGTGGAACCAGTAGGCGTCGCGATGATCACGCCGTCCGCCTTATAGCTGAAAACGAAGGCGCCATCGATCAGCAAATCGAAATCAACCAGACGAGAGAGGGCGCTCTTGTTCACCACAACATCGTTTAGCGCGAAATGCCGTGCAATTGCCTGGTCCTGGCGATACGCCGTGCAATCCAGGACCGCTCGCTGTTCCGTGGGACAGAGCCCGGCGTCCACGGCTTCCAGCGTCGAGTACATTTCGCTGAGCGGAACCTCCGTGAGAAATCCCAGCGAACCCAAATTGACCGCCAGGATGGGGACACCCTCATGCGCGACTGCACGCGCGGCGGACAGCAGCGTGCCGTCTCCGCCGAGCACCAACGCAAAATCCGGCTTTTTCAGCCCAAGCTGCGCGCGCGGCGACACGTCTTCGCCGTCAATGTACTCCGCCGTCTGCTCATCGAGATACAGCCTGTACCCGCGCTGGTGAAACCAGGCCAGCAAGTCGGGCAGGATCGTGGCCAGTTCCGGCTTGGCGGGTTTGGAGATGATGGCGGCGGATTTCATGCGGTTGCGCGGCTGATATTAACCACAGAAACACAGAGACACAGAGGTTTGGCGGAAAGGGAGCGGAGACGGGCATGTCGTCGTTCCCTTTGTAATGTGCAACTGCATCACGGCTTCGCACTCAGAGAAACTTTTCAAAATCTCTGTGTCTCTGTGTCTCTGTGGTTAATTTGAACTTCACCAGTGTAGCGCGGCGCTCAGCGAAAAACCGCGTGCAAGAGAAATTCGCGATTGCCCTTTGCGCCTAGAATGGGCGAGTCGATAGCTTGGATGGTCGCGCCGCCCAACCCTTCCACCGCACTCGCCACCTTCGCCGCTGCGATCAACTGCGCGCCTGCGTCGCGCACGATTCCTCCCTTGCCAACCTGCCCCCGCCCGACCTCGAATTGCGGCTTCACCAGGACTACCAGTTCCCATGGCGGCGATGAGGCGCCCACGCAGCGCACCACCGCAGGAAGGACGAGCGTCGCAGAAATGAAGGAGACATCCATGGCGACCACGGCAATTGGCTGGGGCGGATCGTTCGCCCAAAGCCGTTCGGGCGTAAGGTAGCGAGCATTGGTCTTCTCCAGCAGGCGCACGCGCGGATCGATGCGCAGCTGGGCATCGAACTGACCGTATCCGGTGTCCACGGCAATCACTCGCGCCGCCCCGGCCTGGAGTAAGCAATCGGTAAACCCGCCGGTGGAGGCGCCAATATCCAAACACATCTTTCCGGCCACGTCGATCCGCCAGTGTTCCAACGCGCGAGCAAGTTTCACCCCGCCGCGACTGACGTACGGAAGCTCGTCGCCCAGAATGCGAATCGCGGCATCCTCGGCTACGGTTGCTCCAGCTTTTTCCAGCTTCTGCTCATCGACCAGAACGCGACCGGCCAGAATCATGGCCTGCGCGCGTTCTCGCGAGGGCGCCAGACCGCGCTCCACCAGCAGCTTGTCCAGCCGGAGCTTCATCGCGTCAGAGTAGCACGACCCTCCGCTGCGCCGAGCCGCTGCGGCATGCAAGGAGTCTCTCGAGCCTGCGAGGTTTCGCACTCCCCTCGGTGCACTGTGCTAGAAACTGCGCAACCATCCCACTTAGGGCGTATGTCTCTGCCCTTTTCCACACGGTTATTCACATTTGTGTTGAAAACTGTGAGAGTGAGTCGGTCGCGCTCAGCTCAGCCGCAAATTGCGTCGCGATACAATGACGGTTCTTCGGGGACCAAGTGAATGGCGAGCAAGAGCACTAACGGGTTACCGCGACAATCGAAGAAACAAACTCCGGCCAGTGGCACGCAACCCGCAACTCCGTCGTTGAGCGATAACCACGGTCCAACCTCAGCCGCGGCGGAGCCATTACACCGACTCTATTCTTCTCTATTGCGTTGCAGGCTCATACAAGAGCACGTACAAGAACTGTGCGCGCCAAACGAAGTCGCTGCCGGATATGCCGTCAGGATTGGGCACGAGGCTGTGACCGTCGGCGCCACAGCCGATCTTGGTTCCGAAGACACGGTTGCCGGCTCCCATACTGATTTGGCTGCCCTGATCGCCAGGGGCGCGTCTTTAGAAGCGCTGCTTGCACCAAACGGCGCAGCCGGCTCAACCGCGTCAATGTTCATTCAGCCGAGCTTTCCTGAAGATCCGTTCAACTTTGGTACGGGAGTGGCGCTGGCGCACAAGCTCGACCGGAGGCGCCGCGTTGTGGTTGCGTTCTGTGCACAGGAGAAGCCGCCGCTCGAGTTGTGGCACGACGCGCTCCAGTCTGCCGCAGTTCAAAAATTGCCCATTATCTTTGTCATCGAGAACGGCCTTTACAACCGAAGGACGCGACTCGCCTCATCTCGAGCCGGTGAGCTTCCTGGCGCGCGAGTACGGCTTCCCCGGCATCATCGTGGACGGCACTGATGCCGTCGCCGTCTGGCGCGTCGCCCAGGAATCCGTCCATCGCGCCCGCAACGGCTCAGGACCGACGCTGGTCGACTGCAGGTCCGATGCCTCGCGTGATCCGCTCGAACATATGGAGCGCTACTTGAAAACACGGCACCTCTGGGATGACCAATGGAAGGCACGCCTGGAGCGTGAATTGATGACCGAGATAAAAGAAGCGATGGCAAAACTGGGCGTGGCCACAACCTCAGCGGAAATTCCTCCCCGGCTTAGGTAGACTTGCTGCTCCAGCCAGAATAGCCTTGCGTGACCAACATAGTACTTGCGGAGAACGGCAGTTCGTGAGCGGTTCGGTGTCCAGTGCGGTCCAGCAACCACCCGGCGGTGTCCCCCAGCCCGGGCGTTCGCTCACGCATAGGACGGCTTCCGGCGTCGCCTGGATCAGCCTGTTTCAAATCGCGCGGCAATTGCTTCAGGTGGTTTCCGTCTCGGTTTTGGCCCGGAGGGTCCCACCCTCGGCGTATGGCCTGTTGGGCATGGCCGCGCTTTTGACTGGCTTTCTGGAGCTGTTTCGCGACGCAGGCACTGGCTACGCGTTGATCCGCGAGCGAGAAGTTTCTGACGATTTGGCAGCAACCGTGTTTTGGCTGACCTGCGGTTTGGGACTGGCCTTCACGCTGATGCTGATCGCGCTTTCGCAACCGGTGGCGCACTTCTTTCACGAACCGACGGTTGCGCCCATACTACAGTTCCTCGCCATAGCATTTCTGTTCGGCGCGATCAGCGTAGTGCCGCTCGCAATGCTGAACCGCGAAATGGCATTCCGCAAGGTGGCCGTGGCGCAGACGATTGGCGCGGTTTGTGGAACCCTGGTCGCCATCGCCCTGGCACTCGCGGGCGCTAAAGTTTGGAGCCTGGTGGCGGGTGCGGTGGTGACTAGCATGGCAACCACCATCGCCGTTTTCCGCGCGCATCCGCAACGCTTCCGGCTGATCTTCCGTCCCACCGATGCTCGTCACATGCTTTCGTTCGGGCTGAACCTCAGCGGATTCAACCTGCTGAATTATTTCTCCCGCAATGCCGACAACCTGCTGGTGGGAAAGTTCCTGGGCAGCGTGCCTCTGGGCTTCTATCAGATGGGTTACATGCTGATGACCTATCCCATCCAGAACTTCGCCTCTGTGGTGGCACAGGTGGGCTATCCTGCGTTGTCCAAGATCCATGACGATGGTGAACGCTTCTGCGCCGCGTACCTGCGGATGTGCCGGCTCATCGGGCTGGTGACGTTCCCGCTGATGCTCGGCTTGGCGGTCACCGCGCAGCCGTTTGTGCGCGTACTTCTGGGCACGAGGTGGGTGCCTGTGGCAGGACTGTTGATCATCTTCGCGCCGCTCGGGGCGGTCCAGTCCATCTACACGACGGTCGGCCTGATCTACAACACCAAGGGCAGGCCCGATCTTCAGTTCAAATGGTCGATCTTCGCCAGCGCAATGTATGTGGCATCGTTTGTGGTGGGGCTGCGCTGGGGCATCATAGGAGTGGCCGGATGCTACGCACTGGTTTGGCTGCTGTTGATGGTCCCGTCGTTTCTCATCCCATTTCGCCTGGTAGGACTCTCCGGGACGCGAATGTTCGCTAGCCTTTGGCCGACCATCTGGATGAGCCTGCTCATGACGGCTTTAACCGAAGGCTGGTTGCAGATGTTGCATCGGCTGGGGGCAAGGAATGCTCTGGTAGACTTGAGCAGCACTGTCGTAATCGGCATGGTTTCGTATGCGCTGCTGTTGCTCTGGCGCCGGCCACAGGTGCTCTCCGACGTGGCGGGCGTGCTGGAAGCCGCACCCTATGCGGTCGCGCACCAAGTAGCGGTATTTCTCGACAGGTGAGCTGGGGCACATGCAGTTCCGGAACTGGCATGAGACTGGTAAAGAAGATCGGACGGCAGACACTAGAGGCGCTGAGCGCCCGGCACCCTCGTCACTCTGCGGCTCGAAAATTGGAATCCCTCGAGCGACAAGCGACTCCGAACGCGACGGTCCCCGGTCTCCGTCACCTCGATGCCGCCATAGGCTGGATGAAGCGGGCGCAGGATTCCAGCCACTCCGGCGGTGTGGCCTGGGGATATCGCGCGCGTCGTCCAATTCGCATCGAGTTGCCCATGGGGTGGGTCAATCCTTATCCGGAAACCACGGGATACATCATCCCCACCATGCTGCGTTATGGCGATCTCATGGGCGATGAGGATAGCATCCAACGCTCGCGCCGCATGGCAGAGTGGGAGCTCAGTATTCAGCTCCCGGATGGCGGCTTTCAAGGCGGCATCTATGGAGAACTGCCGGTCGCCTCAAGCACCTTTGTCACCGGACAGGTGCTGTTCGGGTTGATGGCAGCATACGAGCGTTTCCATGACGAGGTCTTCCTGCGAGGAGCGCGGCGCGCGGCCGAGTTTTTGTTGCAGTGTCTGGACGAGAAAGGCAGGTTCGTCGCCGGACAATCGCACTTCTGCGATGCGCCCGGGGCCAAGACATGGGAGGCACGCACCGGGCTCGCCATGGCTGAGTTCGCCGATCTCGTGAAGGATGATCGGCTGCGCAATGCGGCTTCTCGCATTGCCGATTACACCTTAAGTCTGCAGCACAGCAATGGGTGGTTCGACAACGCCGACCTGGAGTACCACGACCGCCCGCTGACTCACACCATCGGCTACATTCTGGAAGGACTTCACGGCCTCTCACTCGTGCTGGGCCGGCGCGATTGCCTGGGCGCGGTGGAACGCACGCTGGACCGCCTCACCGATCTCATACGCGACGATGGCTTTCTCGCGGGCAGGTGGCACAAAGACTGGACGCCCGCAGTCGATTGGTGTTGCCTGACTGGCTCAGCCCAGATTGCCGGCGTCTTTCTCCGCGTCTTCGAGCAGACTGGAAAGCCCGAGTACCTGGACAGCGGCAAGAAGCTGCTGGGCTTCGTATGCTTCACGCAAGATCTTCGCCCCGGCGTTCTCGGATTGGATGGGGCGATTCGCGGTTCGTATCCCTTCGGCGGCGGCTATGGCCAGTGGTCTGCGTTGAATTGGGCGGCCAAGTTCTTCTGCGATTCCGTGATGGACTACCTGCAACTCCAGCCTGAAGAACTTCCGGACAAGGATGAGCAAGCAATTCTTCGCTGAGCTCGCGGGGCACGACGCTCCTCTGAAATCCCTCGGTATCGCGGAAACGGAGAACCCGTTTCTTACGGATTCCTACATCTCCGCCTTGCAGATGCTGGACCGTGAATGCTGGATTGTGGGCACGCGTGACGATCGCTCTGTCGCTGATGCGGCCATCTCGGTGCTTTCGCGAGGGCGTTTAAGTACGCTTCTGGAAATACCGTCTTTACCGGCATCGGCCGCAACCGAGTTGTTCTGGGACGGCGTGTATGAACTGAATAAGAAGCTGCGCGTCACCGACCTGGTCGCCGAAACCTTCGCCTCCCTATCGTTTCAATTACCGCCGCTCAAAGGAGAAATCTCGCGAACCGAGAGGACCGAGTACGTTGTCCGGCTGGACGCCGATCTGGCTTCGCGCCTCTCGTCGAACCACAAGCGCAATGTGAAGAAGGCCAAGGCTGCGGGAGTCAGCATGCGGCACGGAGCGGACCCGCAGGAGAGTTTGTCTCAGCATCAGCGGCTCATGGCCCAATCGCTCGATCGGCGTTCGGCCCGAGGCGAATCGGTGGTTCCGAGTGCGCAAGCCAGCCCCGAGCATCGCGCGTTTTTGCAGGCGGGTGCAGCCCAACTGTTCCAGGCGCTGCAAGGGGACGCGGTGGTGTCGTCGGTGCTCGTGCTTCTTTCTCGCGAGGGAGCCTATTACGAATCGGCGGGCACCAGCCCCGAGGGCATGGCCGTAGGCGCCTCGCACTTCCTCATCAACAGCATCGGCGAGCACCTCCGCGAGCAGGGCTATCGCAGCTTCAATCTGGGCGGCGCGTTACCGGGATCCAGCTTGGCGCGCTTCAAGGCTGGTTTCGGCACGACCGAAGTCCCTCTATCGGCCTGCACCTGCTATGTCGGAGCTGCCTGGCGAAGAAAAATTCGCACCGCATACACGCTGGCTCGGGAGAACCCGGCTCAACTGCGGAAAGCCATTTGCGGCGACCGGTACACGTTGCTGGTATATGCGATTGGCACGGATGCGATCCTCAAGCCCGTGCCGGTATCGGAAGGAATGCGCTTTGCCGGCTTGTCCGATCAGGAGTTGATCAACCTGCCGGCCGACAGTCACGACCCCGAATTCCGCGAGCGCCAACTGGAGCGCCTGCGACGCTTCGGGAGAAGTTATGCATTCGCGGTTATCGATTCCGAAGCTATTGCCCATGTCTCATGGTTGCTACCCCCGAAGGCCGTCGATTTGGAGAGCCCCAGGATTCTTCTGTTGCGCCCCGATGAGGCGGAAATCACCGCGTGCGAGACCCTGCCGCAATTCCGCGGCAAAAACATGTACCCATTCGCAGTTCAGCAACTCCTGCGCGTCGCTGGAGAACAAGGCATACGACGCGTTTATATGAAGACGCAGAAAAGCAATCTCCCTTCGCAAGCGGGGATTCTGAAGGCGGGTCTGAAGGCGATTGGCGCGATAACGGTGGTCACGCCACCGGGGATGCCGGGCAAATCATTTGTGTTTCGACGCCTGCACTCCTGAGGCCGGTCGCGATCACAGCGCTACCGTCCGGGCTCGCGCAAACTGCCAAAGAGTTGGGGCGGAATGCCGTTTTGCAGCCAATCGAGCAAGCGCTGTTTGCCGTGTTCCTCGGCCAATTCCGCCACGCGCGCCCGGGCCTGGACATAGGCGTTGCGCAATTCCTGTTCGCTCTGCGGCGCGCGCAATGACCTTTCCAGCACCGTTAAATCGGGCACCGCGGCTTTAACCGGCGAGACCTCACCTGTCCCGCTCAAGTAAAGCACCAACCCCTCGCGAAACCATTGCGGGGTTCCGCGCTGCGCGTACGCGTCGATCAGGATGTGCAGAAGTTCATGATGGATGGTGCCTTCCAGCGTGCCCGCCTGGCGCAGCACATCCGGCGGCTGCATCTGGATGGTGCGCCCGCGCGTCGACGCCGCCACCCAGCCCGGCTCGCCGGTGGAGTTGCGAAATTCGGCAACCGTCGCGTAGACCTTCAGCCTCGGTTTGTCGCGATAGGTCAACCCAGTCGTCTCCTCCGCTGCATGCAGATAGCGCGTGGCGATGGGCAGAAGCGAGCGATCGCGCTCAGGGCGCGACGTGAGCAACTCGACATCGTCATTGGCCAACTGCTGCCATGCCAAGCCCTGCGCCGCAACCCCAAGCCGCGTACCCGGGTAATAGAAGCTGAGGATCTGGCGATACGAGTGACCTTCTTCGCCCATCACCTCGGCGCCGATCTGGCACATCCCTACGCCGTGGCCCAGGCCGCGCCCATGAAAGATGACGCGGTCGCCGCGATCACTCACGTCGTACAGATTGCTCTTCAGCCGGTCCCATCCGATGTGGCGCCCAATCGCCGAGCGAAAGACAATGCCGGAGACGGTCACGCCGGCGCTGCCAGTTACGCGGAGCAGTTCCACTCGCCCGCTCGGCGTGCGATGAAACACAGAAACCGACCGCAAATTTCCAGGAATCACGATGCCGTCGTCCGCCAGCGCGCGCTGCAGGTCGCGCTTGGTGACCTCGCTGCGCCACTCGCCCCCGCCATTGCGAACGCAGTAGTGGTCCGAATGCTGCGTGAGATAAGGCGCGCGCTCCTCGTCATTGCCGAGAATGTATCGCCCGTCCTCAGTTGTGCCGCCGCAATTGGCGAAGTAGTAGGTTGCCGCCGGCTCGCCTTCGTACCACAGGACCTCGCCTGCCGTTTCGTCCGCAATTTTACGCAAATGCGGATTGATGCCGTTAAGCCGGAGATCCTGGCAATGCGTGGTGTCGCAAAACTCGAAGCCATCCAGCGCATGACGGCTGCCGAAGTGCATCGCGTAAGTCCGCGCGGCCACCGCCATGGCCTTCAGCGCCTCGTCCGATTTGAAGTTGCCGGTTTCGCCCGCCAACACTCCGGCGACATATTCCTCCATGGGCAGCAGCGCGGTGACGAGCAGGTGATTGTCACTGGCGCGCAGTTCGATGGGGAAATCTGCATGGATCGGCGGCAAATCTGCTGCGCTCAGTTCATAAGCACCGCTGAGGCGAAGATCGCTGCTCGGTTTCGCGCCGTCCATGACGATGGACGAGCCGGCGGCGTGCAACGCCAGCCCGGTGAACGGCTCAGATTTGCACGTCACGCATCGCCGGAGTTGCGCGTGGCCTGCCTCGGCGCGGATGCGCAGATCTCGCGGGGGATGGAGATACCAGAGCCTCACGCGCAGCGTGCGCGGAAATTCGCTCTGTGCTGCCGATCTTGTATTGACGTTGCTCGCCGCATGCGCTTGAAGCGCGAACGAAAGCAGAAGTAGTCTCGTCAGCAACGCGCGGACGCGCTTCATTTCTGCTCCCCGGCTTTCGTTGCCGCGACTTGCGCGGTGCGCGATTGCGCAAACGCCGTGAAGATGGCCCGTGCCACCCCTGCGGCATCGCTGCCGCCATGGCCTCGTTCGAGAAAGACAAGCACCACGATCTCTGGATTCTGCGCCGGCGCGTAACCGGCAAACCAGGCGTGTGTCCAAGATCCTTCATCGGCTGGAGCGGTGCCGGTCTTGCCTGCAACTTTCATCGCGTTTTCAGGCTGCGCCGCGTTCCCCATCCCGTACGCGACCGATTGCTCCAGGCCTTCGAACAGCGGGTTGAGCTTCACCTCATGTTTCAGCTCCAGAAGAGCAATGCGCCGGTATGCGCGCGCCAGTTCCAGCGGCGTGATCCTGACGCCCCACTCGCCGATCGCCTGCAACTGCAGTTGCGCGGGCGATTGTGCCCGCTCGACTTCGCCGGCAGCTTCACCGGGTACGAGAGACGTGGCAGAGGTAAATCCGTCATTCACGAAACTCTCTTGCATTTGCGCCGGCGTGAGGCGCAGAGCGACCGTGGTGAAATAAGAGTTGCAGGAATATGCCAAAGCGCTAGCAGCGTCGAGTGGCCGCTTGAGATCAGGATGAGTGCAATCGAGCTTGTGCCCGGCGATGGAGAGCGCGCGTTTACAAACCAAAGCTGTCTGCCCGTCCAGCTTGCCGGATTCAAGCAGCGCCATCAGGGTGAACGGCTTGATGCTGGATCCGGGATACGCCAGGCGGCGCGCAGCCACGTCGAGACGATATCCCACGAGTATCCGATCGGACTGCACGTCGAGCACGATTGCCGTGCCGCTCCGCCCGGCCATGGCTCGCGAAACAGCTCTTTGCAGAGCTGGGCCGAACGATTGCGCTGCGGAACAGAATTGTCCCAGCAAGCACACAATCGCGACGCAAAGTCGTGCCCAGTTCAGCAGCATGGCTCGATTGTAGTAGCAAGCCACAACCCGCCTTCACAGCCATTTGTCGAAGAATCCCAATTGGCACTCTTCTAGCGTTTCCGGCACAAAACGGTTGGGATTGCCGCCCGGCGGAGCTAAAATTTACTTATCACTCCCTAGCCAAATGGAGGTCGCCATGGAATTGCGGTTGACCAACAAGGAGCACGAGTTACTTCTGGAGCTCTTGCAGGAGCAGCACAAACACCTGCTGCGCGAGATTGCGAAGGCCGACCATCACGAGTTCAAGCTAGCTTTGCGCCATCGTTGCACTGAACTGGAAGCCATTATGGGCAAGCTGGCCGAGCCAGTGCATTCGGCCGCGTAGATTGGGTAGTGCAGCAGCGTTTCCTGTGACCAGGGAAATACCTGCGCGATCCGCTGAGCTAATTGCCTTGCTCAGGGTATAAGCACAATCTTTCCGTGTGCGCCCGACGGCCTCATGATCTCCTCGTGCGCGCGTTTGGCTTCCGCCAGCGGAATCTTCTGTCCGATTACCGGCCGCAGCGTGCCGTTCTCCAATCCCGCGCCCAATGCTGCGTACATCTCGCGATACTCCTGCTCGGACGTGTTCACCAGCGTGACCCCGCGAATATCGGCTTCGCGCGCCATGGCATCGCGGGGATTGATTTCGATCGTTCCGCGATTTCCAATCACGGCAACTCGTCCCTTTTTCGCCAGCACGTTGAGGTCGTTGGCCAGGTTCTTGTTGGCCAGCAACTCGATGATGACATCGACGCCGCGATCGTCAGTCAGTTTCTTCAACTCGTCGAGATAGCCGACAGACGAGTGATTCAGAGCATGATGAGCGCTCTGCTCCTTGACGAGCTTCATACCTTCGTCGCTTCCGGCAGTCCCGATCACGATCATGCCGGCCGCGCGCGCCAGTTGCACTGCCGCGGTTCCGACTCCACCGCTGGCGCCGTGCACCAGGACGGTCTCACCAGGCTTGGCCGCGGCGCGCTGAAACAATCCCCGATAAGCGGTGCCGTAGGGAACGCCCATCGCCGCGCCCTGTTCGAAGCTGGTATGCTCCGGGAGCGGATGCACCTTGGCCGCATCGCAGAGCGTCTGCTCGGCGTAGGCGCCGGTGCGAGTGGCCGTGACAAACACGCGATCGCCTTCCTTGAACCGCTTTACCTCAGGCCCAACCTTCAGGATCACCCCGGCAGCATCGGCGCCCGGCGTATAGGGCAGGTTCGGCTTGGCCGCATACGTTCCGGTGCGGATGTACGCTTCAACCGGATTCACGCCCGCGGCGTGAACGCGAACCACAACCTGGCCGGGCCCCGGCTGCGGATCGGGAACTTCTTCCAGCTTCAACACCTCGGGACCGCCGAACTCGTGTACGCGAATTGCTTTCACACAGGACTCCTTGCGCAGCCTTCGAAAGCCAAATTATAGCGGTATATTCCCGTGCTTCTTGGGCGGATTCTTGTCGCGCTTGTTCTCCAGCATCTCCAGCGCCTGAATCAGCTTGCGGCGCGTGTCGCGCGGGCGAATCACGGCATCAAGATAGCCTCGTTCGGCCGCGACATAGGGATTCGCGAAGCGGTCGCGAAACTCCTCGATCTTGGCAGCGCGATCAGCCTCGGGATTGTCGGACTTCTCCAGTTCGCGCCGATAGACGATGTTCACCGCGCCTTCCGGCCCCATCACCGCAATCTCGGCCGTCGGCCACGCATAGTTCACATCCGTGCGGATGTGCTTCGACGCCATGACGCAATACGCGCCGCCGTAGGCCTTGCGCGTGATCACAGTGATCTTCGGCACCGTGGCCTCCGAAAACGCGTAAAGCAGCTTCGCGCCGTGGGTGATGATGCCGCCGTACTCCTGCTGCGTGCCCGGCAGGAATCCGGGAACGTCCTCGAAGGTAATCAGCGGAATGTTGAAGCAGTCGCAGAAGCGGACGAAGCGCGCGCCCTTGATGCTGGCGCTGATGTCGAGCACGCCCGCCAGGAACGCCGGCTGGTTGGCAACGATGCCCACCGATTTGCCATTGAGTCGTGCAAAGCCGATGACGATGTTCTTCGCGTAGTGCTCCTGCACCTCGAAGAAGTAGCTGTCATCGACCACCGTATTGATCACATCCTTGATGTCGTAGGGCTGGTTCGATTCCGGCGGCACCATGCTGTCGAGCTTCTCGTCGGCGCGGTCGATGGGATCGGTGCACGGCTTGCGCGGCGGATCGTCCAGGTTGTTCGAGGGAATGAAGCTGAACAGCTCGCGGATCATGCTGAGGCACTCGGCGTCGTCGTGCGCGGCGAAATGCGCCACCCCCGACCTCTCGTTGTGCGTCATCGCGCCGCCAAGCTCGTCTTTCGTGACCTCCTCATGCGTAACCGCCTTGATCACCTCCGGCCCGGTAATGAACATGTACGAGGTATTGTTCACCATGAGGATGAAATCGGTGATCGCGGGCGAATACACCGCACCACCGGCGCAGGGGCCCATGATGGCCGAAATCTGCGGCACCACGCCGGACGCAAGCACGTTGCGCAGGAAGATGTCCGCATAGCCCGCAAGCGAGCGCACGCCCTCCTGAATGCGCGCGCCGCCGGAGTCGTTGAGCCCGATCACCGGCGCGCCCACCTTCATGGCCATGTCCATGATCTTGACAATCTTGGCCGCGTTGGTTTCGGAGAGCGATCCGCCGAAGACGGTGAAGTCCTGCGCGAAGACGAACACCAGCCGGCCTTCGATGCGGCCATAGCCGGTGAGGAAGCCGTCGCCGTAAAACTTCTGCTCGTCCATGCCAAAGTCGGTACAGCGGTGGACGACGAGCTTGTCGGTCTCTTCGAATGTGCCCTCATCGAGCAGGAATTCGATGCGTTCTCGTGCCGACATCTTGCCCTGCTTGTGCTCGCGGGCGCGGCGCTCTTCGCCGCCGCCGGCTTCGGCCAGTGAATCGCGGCGCTTCAGTTCCAACAATTTCTGTTCCAGATTCATGGGTGGGATTATAAACAGCGGCGACCCGCGGGCTGCGAGCTTGGAGCCGCTATAAGGTCACGCAGCAATGTGATGGGAGCACTTGCGCAGCATCGGGCTCAAAGCTTGTGGCGCGTAGCTATCGCGTGTCCAGCAGCCGTATGGTCTCCAGCACCACATCGGTCGTGATGGCTAGTGACTGCGGGCTTAGCTTGTCCACGGTGTCCTGCGGCGTGTGCCAGAAGACGTTGTTGTAGCCGTAGGTGAAGTCGATGAGATCAACCACCGGAATGCCCACCTTGGCGAACGGCAGGTGGTCGTCGTCCATCGCGGCCGTCCCCTGATAAAAGTGCGACTGGTAGCCGAGATTGCTCGCCGCCTTGTAAACCAGCTCGCTCAGCCAGGGAGTGGAATTCGTGTCCTTCAGAATGTCGAGGTCGGCGTCGCCGATCATGTCGACGAGGATGAACGCCTTGATCTTCTTCGCCGTGCCATCCTGTTGCCATTTGTGCGCGAGTTGGCGGCTGCCGTAGTCGTTATCGTTATTGGCGAACCAGTTCACAAACGCCTCTTCCCCATCCGTCCATAGCAGCCAGATGCTATAACCGTCGAGCTGCTTGCCGCGTAGCTGATCAGCCAACTCCAGCAGCAGCGCCGTCGAAGAGCCCGCGTCGTTCGCGCCCACGAAATCCGGCCGGTTGTATAGCGTGTCGTAGTGGCCGGCGACGACGATGATCCCGTCCTTCTTGCCGGGAAATTTCGCGATGATATTGTTGATCGGCATCTTGCCGACGGGCGTCTGCGCAGTGAACTTGTCTTGCTCGACATCAACGCCCTTCAGCTTGGAGAGGATGTACTGCTCCAGCTTTGTGTGCGCCGCGCTGCCCACCGGACGCGGCCCAAACGCCACGACTTCTTTCACGTACTGCATGACGCGATTGCCGTTCACATCGGGTTTGGGCAGGTTGCTCGCCGGCATACCCGGAGGCTCAGCAGGCGGCAGGACGGGGGTGGCCGCAGCCGGCGTAACTGCGGACGAAGTCTTGGCGGTCGCCGCGGGTGGTTGGCTGCAACCTGATGCCAACGCGATTGAAAGCACAATGAGAGAGCCGATACCAGACAGCTTAAGGCGGGATTTCATGCTGCTGCTATTGTAATGGCCCATGCTGCCGAGCACAGGAACCGGGCTACACCGCGGTTACGGCTTCCACTCTCACTTCCTGCGCGACGGGCAACTCGACGACGAAACGCGTACCTACCGGCGAATTCTCTTCCACGCGAATGGAGCCGCGATGGTCTTCGATGATGCGGCCTACAATCGCCAACCCGAGGCCCGTGCCGCGTCCTTTGGTCGAGAAATAGGGCAGGAAAAGCTTCTCCTTGGTGTCCGGAGTGACCCCGTGGCCGGTATCGGCAACCACGATCTCCACCGCATCGCGGTCTTCCATCAGGGTGGTGGAAATTACGATCTCCTTTATCAGCGAATCCTCAAGCGCCTCCGCCGCATTGTCCACCAGGTTGGCGATGGCTCGCTTCATGGCTTCGGGATCGGCTTGCACCGGGGGCAGCCCGGCGCCGAGGTCACGTTGCACGCGAATGCCATCGAGCCTGCCGTTGAACATCAGGAGCGCGTCATCGACGATGGCATTGATGTTGGAGGGTTGAGGCTTCGAGGCCGGAAAGCGGGCGAGGGTGGAAAACTCGTCCACCAGCTTGCGCACGGTTTCCACCGATGACTCGATGGTAGTGACACACTGCCGGATGACGCTCATCGAAGCCGAATCCGGGGCTGCGCCGCGATCGAGATGCCGCCGGATCCGTTCGGCCGAGAGCGCCAGCGGAGTCAAGGGATTCTTGATTTCGTGTGCGATCCGGCGAGCCACCTCGCGCCATGCGGACTGCTTTTGCGCCCGCAGGATGTCGGTGAGGTCTTCCAAAACCATAACGTAGCCGGCGCGCTGCCTGCCATTTCCGCGGCGGGCAGAAGGAGCATCGAGCGAAGCTACCGTCACTGCCAAATTCAGCTTGACTCGCGTGGTGGCGAACTCCATCTGGCTGGTGACCGTGCCCATGCGATCGGCCTTGCGCAGCATGTGTTGCAGGTCGGTCACGGCGTCTTCCGGAAAAATGTCGTGCAAGGTTTGCAGGGAGACAGGCGGGGCGTGATCGAGACGCAGCAAACGGAGGAAAGCCGCGTTGGAGCGCACGATCTGCCGAGAGGCGTCGAGCGAGAGCACGCCGGAAGGAACACTCTCCAGGATGGTTTCGATGTGCCGGGTGCGCTGCTCCAGCTCGGCGTTAATGTGCGCCAGTTCCCGGCCAGAAGCCTCAACACTGTTGCGGCCCGTCTCCAGGTCGGCCGCCATGCGGTTGAACGACGCTACCAGTTGGCCGATTTCGCTGCCCGCCTGCACGTCCACGCGATAATCCAGCCGTCCACGAGAGATCTCGTGCGTCGCTTCCGCCAGCGCCACCAGCGGACGGGTGACCATGCGCGAAAGAAATAAGGCCAGCCAGGTGGAAGCGAACAGGACACCCACGGTCAGGAACAGAAGGAAGCCGAGATAGGTGCGGCGAAGACGCCGGCGCTGCAATCGCAGTTCGCCATATTCCTGTTGACTGCGTGCGATGTCGCTCAGCGTCGCCGAGTAGTTCGCGGGCAACGGCATGGCGACAAGAATTTGCCCGTGCTCCCCCAAATGGGCGCGTCCCAGGACGTAGACGTTGCCGAGTAAGTTGAACGTCTTGCCGCGGCCAGGTGACGACGGCGGCGGGAGATAGCGGCTGATGAGTGGCCAGCCTTCCGGCGCATGGAAGCTGGCCTCGGCCCGGCCGTCAACCAGTGCGAAGGCAAAGCCGCCCTGCAGCGTGACTTCGCTGCGGCGGAACTCCTCCAGCATTGAGGTGAAATTGCCGGTGTGGAATGCTTTTTCCGCATCCGGCGTTGCGGCCAGTCGCACGGCCTCATCTTGCGCGTTGGTGGCGGCGTACTCCGTCAGCAGTGACGCGATCTGGTTGGTGTGGTACTGAACGTCTTCGGCAGGCCGGGAAAACCACTTCTCCAACGAGCGATTGAGCAGTCCGTAGGAGAAGAGGAACAGGAAGATCACCGGCCCCAGCGACAACAGCAACGCGCCCAGCACCATGTGACTGCTGAATCGTGATCCCAGGGCGCCGGCCTTTCGTTCCGCATAGATCCGCAGCAAAGTGCGGATCAACACAAACGTCAGCGCAATGAAGAGCAGGAAAATCAGCGCCGACAGGGCAGCGAAAATGATGGTCTCCTCGCTGGTATCGGGCTGCAGGAAGGTGAGCTTAAAGGTCGCCTGCGCGAAGATAATGGTGAACAGGAAGAAGATGCAGATTGACAGAGCAACAACCGCCGGAGTGCTGTTGCGCTTTTTTCGGTCGCGGTTTGACGGTGTTACAGGTGGCATTCCTGGCAAATTCTGAGAAACCGTGGGATGTCCGGGCGCAAGTCTGAGCCGAACTCAACCCCGAACAATTCCTAAAGTGGCGCTTGTTGGGGCCCGGCACGTCTGGGAGCGTAGACACATTATAGGCGCGTTTTGCCCACCTGCGGTCCGTTTATTTACACCAGCACCAGGTCCGGAGCTGCAATCCAGTTCCTGGCTTCGGTTGTCTAGGCTGTATGGCGCACTGTCAGAATGTCACAGAGCGATGTTTTCGGGTCCGAACTGGCCATCGTTAGGTGTATATTCGGTGCGGAATTTCCATGCAGGGCACAGCCCAAGTATTGGAGTTAAGGCGCTCGCATACAGAGCTTCTTTTCAATCGATTTCTCGCGCTGTGGCAAAACCCAAGAACCTCTTCGCGCGTGCCGCTTTTCGTCTTCCTGACAGGCCTGGCCGTGATTTGCGGTGCGGCTGTTTTTACCGGCGCCGTCCCTACCAGAATTTTTGGGCATGATGTTTTCATACCGTTAGACATTGGCTGGCGCGTCCTAAACGGGCAACGTCCCCACGTGGACTTTGCAAGTGCATGGGGCCCGGTCTGGTTTCTCATTGTCGCGCTAGGCCTTACCCTTTCCGGAAACTCGGTAAACGGTATCGGCTACGCGAATGCGTTTGTAGCGCTGGTTGTCGCGATCTGGTGTTTCCGTTTGGGCAGGCACCGCGTGCTGAATGCTTCGCGAATCCTCCTGAGTTTGTTCCTCGCCGCGTTGGTCGCCGCTCCTTATCCCCTGAGCATTAACCCTTGGGTTCCAAGCCACGCGATGGTTTACAACCGGTATGGTTACGCGCTGCTCGGCTTGATACTGCTGGAATGCTGCGAACCAATTCGCGGCCCGAAGCACAATCGCTTTCGCGACGCAGTGGGTGGATTTTCTACCGGGGTGGCGCTCAGTCTGACTCTGTTCTTGAAGGCCAGTTACTTTCTTGTGGCGCTCGTTCTGATTGCAATTATCTCTGTGGTGCTGAGGCGGCTTCAGCGGGCGCGGCTTCTCGGCGTCTTTCTAGGTTTCTGTTGCGCTTCCATCTGTCTGCTTGCTTATTTGCGGTTCCACCTGCTTGCCATGCTTCGGGACTTGCATATGGCGGCGGGGGCACGCGGTGAAGGATTCACTCTCACGACCGTGGCTGACAACGCCTTCTCATTCGGCTCCGTGTTGCTTGCGGTTGCGCTTTTCGCCTTCGCCACCACACTGGTTTTAGGCGGTCGAGTAGCGCAGTGGCGCGGCTTTAGGCTGCCCATAACAGCAGCATTGTGCCTCCTCGCCGATATTGGCCTGATGTCCAGCAATGCACAGCGGGGTGGTTTTCCGGTATGCGCTGTCTTAGCAATCCTGATCGTCAATGACGTTGTGCAGGACCTGCACGGGTTGCAAACGACCGAATCATCCTGGTATGCCGGTGTGCTGTGCCTTGCGGCGCTGTTATTCGTCCCGCAGTTCAGCTCGGACATCGCGGGGCTGGCGTACGGAGTTTGGGAAAAGGCAAGGCCTCCAGCCCCTTCGCAAGTGTTGCGCTTTACTACAGCAAATCTGAGGCCGTTGCTGCTCTACGAAGGCAATGAAGAGCGATCTAATGGAAAAGCATTCACGACCTATGTGAACGATGGCGTCGCGCTGCTCGAAGCCCATACCCGCCCGGACGAAACCATCCTGACCATGGATATGACCAACCCGTTCCCCTACGCTACGCAGCGGAGACCTGCGCATGGGGGGTTTGTTGCGCCGGCGGCGCGGCTTACGATCACTGCCGCCCACCGGCCTTCTGACGACGAGTTCCTAGGCGATACCGACATCCTGATGATCCCTAAACACCCGTCTACAGACAACGAGTTTATTCAGTGGTATCAGGGTGTCATAACCCGCCGCTACTATGTGGCCGCGCAAAGCGATTGGTGGTGGTTGTGCAAACGGCGCTTGCCGGCGAATACGCCGAATGGAGCATTGCGCAGCCACTGATCACGCGAACTCTCTCTCGCTCTCGCTTGAGCAAGCAAGATTCTTGCCGCGAACCGTGGCGGCTCAGCTCGCGAAGTCGCTGCTTACTGCTGCGGCGGACGCATACCTTGCATCATCTGTCCGAGATCCATCTTCTGATAGCCAGGTGGAATTTCGAACAGGCTGGCGGGCTGATCGCCCTCCTTGATGTTGGTCAACTCAAAGGTCGTGTCCTGGCTGACCATTTTGATGGGAAAATGCAGCTTCTGATCGATCCAGGTATTCGAGACTTTGCCGTTCTTGTCGGTAATCTGCCAGTGATCGCAAGCGCGGCCGTTCACCTCCTCCACACCAAGGTTCTTGCAGGTCGCGCCCGCTTCGCTGGCGCAGGGGTTACTCGGATCGGTAAAAGGCCTGATATTGGGCGCCATCCCGGGCCGGCGCGCCATCGCCTGATCGGCATTGAACTCCATATACATATGCTGCTGCGGCATGAGGGTGTCGGTCGTTTTGGTGACGAAGTTGGTGATCATGATCGCCCCACCGTGCGGCCCGGCGTCCATGTCCATGCGCATATGCTCGCGATTGACGTACATCTTGCCGGTCACATCGTGGGTGCCGTTTCCGCCGTGTCCCGAAGTGACTTGCACATCCGACGAAAAAGGCGTCAGGTGGGGCGCCTGCGCAGCCGCAATCTGCAGCGACAGCGCGGTAAGAAGAACTGCCATAGGAATTCGGACTCGCAGCTTCACGATGTTCTCCTCGGGACGGGCGTTGAAAACGACGACTCACCTATCCCGGCCACAGTGTACGCCGAAACATTCCAAGCCGGCAGCGGCGACTGGCGTCCCTTCCCAATTCGGTTTCCCGGTCCGGGCAATCCCGCCGTCACAGTGGATACCCAATCCCAATTCAACTATAGTTTAAGGACGCGCTTTAGCCGCGAGAATCCATGGCGGGCAGTTATGCCTGCGAGGAGAGTCCTGCAATGGGCGCCACTGGAATGTGGCAACGCAAAGTCGACAGCTCCTCCACCAGCGATCCCTTGGTTCTGGTGGTGGTGGAGGGTACCGACCGCCGCACCATTGTGCTCGATCACTACCCGTTCACCATCGGCCGGCGCACCGATCGCGACCTGGTGATGGCCGACCCGCGCGTCTCGCGCGAGCATGCGCAATTCGTCCGCGAACCCGATGGGATTTACATTGTCGACCAGGGCAGCCGTCATGGGACGTACGTCAACGCCGAGCGCATCAACCGGCGCAAGCTCAGCCGCAATGATCACATCGAGATCGGCTACCAGGGCGGCGCGCATGTGCTGTTCAGTCCCGACCGTTCCCCGACGAGCGCGGCGCAGCAGTTCCTCAGCCAATTTTCCACCTGGAAGCCGGCCGCCGGCGCGGGCTCCGACCTGGAGATGCTCAATGTCTTCCTGGAAGCCGCGCGCAAGCTGAATACCAGCGGCGTGCTGGACGATGTCCTGAGCGCTTTGCTGGAAGCCGCCTTGCGCTTGACCCGTGCCGAGCGCGGATTCGTATTCCTGCGGGGCACGGATGGCGAGCTTCACCTCGCGGCCGGCCGTGGCAAGGACGGCGAGAGCATCACCGACGACAGCGGCATCTCCCGCTCCATTCTGCGCGATGCGGCCAAGAGCGCCTCCGAGTTCCTGGTCACCGATACCGACGAAACCGGCAAACTCGCCGGACGCGAAAGCGTGGTCGCGCACAATCTTCACAGCGTCATCTGCATTCCGCTGCGTAAGACGGTTATTCAAGAGAAGGCCAAAGACGACACCAAGAGCGGCGAGACGGTCGATGTCCAGGGTGTTCTCTATCTCGATTCCCACTTTCTTTCCGGCAAGCTTTCCTCGGTAAGCCACGACATCTTGCGGACCATTGCCAATGGCGCGGCCACGCTGGTGGAAAATGCCGCGCTGGTGCAGGCCGAAGATGCCGCCAAGCGCTACCGGCAGGAACTCGCTATCGCGGCCGAGATCCAGCAGCGTCTGATGAAGGTGACCGTACCGGACGTGCCCTTCGCCAAGGTGAACGCCGTCAGCTATGCCTGCAAGGACATCGGCGGCGACTTCTTCGACCTGGTGTACACCGAGCGCGGCTTGTCGCTGATTGTGGCCGACGTTTCCGGAAAGGGCGTTTCCGCCGCGGTGGTCGCCTCGATTCTGCAGGGGATGCTGTATTCGCAACTGGCCCGCGATTCCTCGCTGCCGGAGATGATCGCCGCGGTAAACCAGTTCTTGTGCGACAAGGTTGGCGGGCAGAAGTATGCCACCCTGGTGGTCGCACGGCTGAGCGCCGGCGGCGAGCTGGAGCTGATCAATTGTGGCCATGTCCCGCCGCTGCTGGTCTCAGACGGCAAGATCGTGAAGTTGGAAGAGGGAAACTTGCCGGTGGGACTGGTACCCATGGTGGAGTTTGGAGCGTCGAAGATACAACTCAAGCCCGACGATCGCTTGTTGCTGGTTACCGACGGCGTGACCGAAGCTGAAGACGCCGACGGCGAGTTTTTCGGCAACGAGCGCCTGGAAGGCTGTTGCCATAACGGGCTGGTTGCCATCGAGCAGGCAGTCACAAATTTCCGCGGCAATACGGCGCTCACGGATGATTTCACCATTACGGAGTTGATTTACCGCGGCGAAAGTTGACGGCGGCTGCGGTCTTGGTCTGGACATGCGACCGGGATGGCAGTGATAACGTATACGGATTCCACACGGTGGATCCCGTTTAGTAACCGTATACCCTGCCACATTCGTGCAGCAGCCGACTCACGAAACCTTTCGGCTCTTTGTTCTCATGTTGTAGAATCTATCTTTCTCGTAGCTGCTCCACTACTTAGAGACCTATTCGTGTTGACATTTATAAATATCTATTCGGGCCGAGCCGGGTTGAAGTTCGTTTCCAAGATTTCACAGCGCAGACTGGGCTATGCCCTGCTGTTATGCTCCCTCGCGCTGACGGTCAGCGTTCCTGCCTTTGCGGTCACGCGGGCTGCCACCCACGCCAAGGTGCGTCATACCCGCCGCTACCTGATTCGCTACGCCTTTCCGGCCAAGCGCGGATATAACCAGGTCGGGATTGGCCGCTGGACCCCCATGTTCCCAGGGTCCCACGATATGCTGGTGCGCGAAAACGAAGAACTGGACCGGCTGCAGTTGCCCCGCATCGCCGACGAATACGAACTTCTGCGCTTCGAGGCCGCGCAGGAATTGGTCCCGGTGAGCGAAACCGAAGCCCTGAAGTTGGCGCCCGATCTACAGGACAGCCACCGCTATTGCCGGCCCTGGACGCGGGACTTCCTCCAGGATTTTAGCGAAGCCTATTACCAGCAGTTCGGCTCTCCCATACAGATCAATTCTCTGGTCCGGACGGTCGAGCAGCAGCATCGCCTGCGGCTTTGGAACCACTTTGCGGCGCCCGAGGTTGGCGACACCGCTTCCACCCACCTCACCGGCGTAACCTTCGACATGTCGCGCCGCGGCCTGACCTACGATCAGTATGAGTGGATTCGCAATTATCTGCTGCCGCTGCAGGCGCAGGGCATGATCGATCCCATCGAGGAGCGCCAGCCAGTGCTGCACGTGGTCGTGTACGAAACGTATTCCGGCCGCAACGAGCAGAAGAACGCCTGGTCCGAGGCGAACGAGCCCACCGAGATGAATCCCTTCGGCAGCGCCGCGGCCCTCACCAACGCCTCTGCCACCACTCCGGCGACCGCCAGCACGCCTGCCGGAACCCAGCCCTAAGTAGCAGCGGTCATCACAATGCGGGCGTGATCCCCGAAATCTACGCGGACGCATATGACGTGTGCGGGATACCGCCCGCCGCTTTCGGTTGAACCTACTCTCAATGGGGCCTACACTTGGCCTATCAGCGCTTGTGACCTGTATCACAGCCTCTTGGTATTGGCATCGGCGAAGATGGGTAAGGTCGGGTGCCCCACGCACTCTAAGGCAGGTAATTGCATGGGCTGGATTGAGAACAAGTTCGAAAAGAATTTTCTGGTGACGACGGTCGATTACGTTTTCAACTGGGCGCGCAAGTCCGCGATTTGGCCCATGACCTTCGGCCTGGCTTGCTGCGCGATTGAGATGATCGCCGCTTCCACCTCGCGCTTTGACATCGCGCGCTTCGGCTCGGAGGTGTTTCGTCCCAGCCCGCGGCAGAGCGACCTGATGATCGTCGCCGGCACCGTCACCCTGAAGATGGCGCCGGTGGTGAAGCGCATCTACGACCAGATGCCCGATCCCAAGTGGTGCATCTCGATGGGCGCGTGCTCCTCCGTGGGCGGCCCGTTCAATACTTATGCCGTGTTGCAGGGCGTCGATCGCATCGTCCCCGTCGATGTTTACATTGTTGGCTGTCCGCCGCGTCCGGAGAATCTCTTCTACGGACTCCTGCGCCTGCAGGACAAAATCGATCAGATGAGCATCTCCAAGAAGCCCACCGAAGTCCGGCTGCGCGAAGACATGGTCGATAACTTCAAGGACCAAATCCGCATTGCCCAGGCGAACTTCGCCAATCCCGAGCAGTTGGTGCAGCCGGTGGGTAATGGCGTCGTGGTTGGGCAGTAAAGGCGGGGAGTCCACCACGGAAGCACGGAATTGTTTTCTTCGGGCTGAGCGGCCTCGCAAATCAAGACGCTTCGGACGGACAGCAGGTCCCTCCACTCCGGCTGAAGCCGTCGGTCGGGATGACAACCAATATTTCTAAACGCAGAAAGAAGTAGAAAATATTCCGTGCCTTCCGTGGTGAAATCAATAATTCAGCCGGAAATTCAGCATGTGCCAGTTCAGCAAGAAGAAGCTGTATCCCAGGCACGCCAGCATCAGCAGCGTATTCCACACTCGAGTCCAGAACCACAGGCCCTCGCTGCGCCACGAGCGCACGCAGTAGTTGATGACGATCAACGTCCCCAGCACGCCCAGCAGGCCCACGACTTGCATGGCGCGCAGCTTGGGGTCGAAGCGGCTGCTGAGCACCCCGAAGTTTTCGTCGGCCGCGCTGAGCCACAACCCGAAGCCCACCAGAAATCCCAGATCGACGACGCACACCAGCCGCATCCACCAGCGCAGCCGGCGATACTGTGGCGTTAACTCGACGCCGTAGCGATAATGCCAGCGCAGCATGGCGTTGATCGGCCAGAACAGCAGCGTCAAAATCATCACCACGGCTGCGCCAATCAAAATGCCGAAGTTGAGGACCTGGTCCTTCACCAAGGGAACCGGCTGGGCCACGAAAAACGGCCAGTCGATTACGATGATCTGCCGACCGGCGTAGTCCTTGATGAACGCGAGACGGCTTTGGCCGTGCACCTCGCGGAACATCAGCGGCGCGATTTCCTCAAAGTGCTTGGGATTGCCGGCGTAGTCCTTCAGCAGGTCAACACTGAGGGTGCCATCGGAATTGACGCTGACTTTGTCCTGCGCCAGCGCGTCGATCACCGCAATGACGCTGTCCTGTGAGCGTCGGCTGAACCAATAGGTTCCGGCCACGGAGTTAGCATCCTGCTTGGCCGTCGCCACAGGCTGTACCGCCGGAGGCGTGTAGGGGAAATAACGGTCCAGGAAGCTATCCCACAATGCGGTACGTTGCGAAAACCTCGGCTGCTTGCCCAGGCTGTTGTAGGAGACGAAGAAGCCGATGTGGTCGTCAGGCATCAGGTGCATGTCGCTGTGGAACCACTGCGAATCACCGCCATGCCCGATGATGCGATGCCCGTTGCGCGACTCTTCGTAAAAACCGTAAGCCATGGCATTCATCGACGGCACCAGCCCGAACAGGCGCGAGTGCATCAACTGCGCCGTCTCCGGCTTCAGATATCCGCGCGCCGTTGTACTCGCCGTTGTTCAGGTGCGCGATCATGTAATGCGTCATGTTCTCGGCGGTCGCGGATAGGCTGCCTGCCGGCCACGCCTGCACAAACTCGAAGTCCTTCGCCGGCTCCGACGCTTTGTTGTACCCCTGCGACATGAATGCTTTCAGATTCTCGGGTAGCGGCTGGCGGAAGGTGCTGCGCTGCATGTCCTAGCGGCTGAAAAATGTTCTTCTCGACATAGTCGTCGAACGGCATTCCGGAAACGCGCTGCACGATGTAGCCGGCCAGGGTCGCGCCGTAGTTCGAGTACGCCGGAGTCGTTCCCGGCGGATAGATTTCCTCCGGTTCGTGCGTGCGCACATACTGCTGGAGAGAGGTCAGGTCCGAGGCGTTGTTCAAGAACAGATCCCGCACCGTTTCCTCGAAGCCCGGCGTGTGCGTCATCAGGTCTTTCATCGTGACCGGCTTGCCGAAACGTTGCGGGAATCTTGAAATCGAGGTAGTCATTTACGTCGCGGTCGAGGTCGATCTGGCCCTGCTCGTAAAGCTGCATCACCGCTGTCCAGGTAAACGTCTTGGAGATGGAGCCGGGGCGGAACAAGGTAGCGTCGACTGTGACCGGCTTGCGCTCCTTCACGTCGGACCAGCCGTAGCCTTTGGCGAAGAGCACCTTGCCATCCTTCACCACTGCGACCACTGCGCCGGCAATGTCATCGCGCTGGATCTCGGTGGGAATGAAGCCGTCGAAAAAAGCCTCGAGGTCCTCTCGGCTGAGTTGTGCTGCGACTTGCGACGCTTGCGGAAGTGCAGGCGCGGTCTTCTCCGGTGCAGACGGCGGAAGCACCTGCGGCTTCTGCGCGGACATCGAAACCGAGAGAACAAGGAGCAGCAGGATGGCGAGCAGTCGGGCGGGGGTGCGCGTTTTCATGCTTGCAATCGTGGCGTCACAAGGGTACACCGCTAACGCCCGGCTCGGCGAACCATAAAGTCGCTCGTATAATCGAGTGAACTGGCCTAGCCACGCGGAACGCATTCATGAGAAATCAGCGTCCAGTTTCTAAGCTTCTATCGGCAATCACGGTAATCGCCGTACTCGTCACCCAGGCCCTGGCCGTAACCGGCGGCCCGCAGCTCCCCAATCCGGGCAAAGCGCCCATCAGCCACGACGACCAGATTACCCTCGGGCTGAAAGCCGGGGCGCAGGTCTACCAGCAGATGCCGGTTCTGCCCGACAGCAGCCCGGAGACGCAGTACATTCGCCAGCTCGGCGCGAAACTGGTGGCCGTCATCCCGCCGCAGTATTCGTGGCCGTATGAGTTCCACGTGATCCCGCAAAAAGAGATCAACGCTTTCGCCTTGCCCGGCGGGCAGATCTTCATCAACGTCGGCACCATCGCCGCCGCAGAGAACGAGGCGCAGTTGGCGGGCGTGATGGCGCACGAGATGTCGCACGTCTACATGCAGCATTCGGCGAAACAGGCCGGCAAAACGCAGACCACGGCGCTCATCGCGGGCCTGGCCGGGGCGCTCTTCGGCGCCGCAGGAGGCTGGCTCGGCTCGCTGGCGCAAGCGGGAATCAATTTCGGTGCGCAGGGGATCATTCTGAAGTACTCGCGCGAAGATGAGGCGCAGGCCGACGCCGTGGGCGCCATCATCATGTGGAAGGCGGGCTACAATCCGCGGGCGATGGCCGACTTCTTCAAGATGCTGGCGGCACAAGGCGCTGACGCCGGGCCACAGTTCTTGAACGACCACCCCAACCCCGGCAATCGCGAGCAGGCCATCCAGCAGGAGATCGCTCATTGGCCGCCGAAAACCTATCGGACCTCCAGTCCGGCGTTCGAGCAGGCGCGCCAGCTCGCAACGAAGATCAAGAGCTATACGGCGGAAGAGATCGCAGCCGGCGCCAAGAACGGCGAGTGGGCGCGGCTGAATCGGCAGAACGGCGCATTGCTGCGCGGGGCCAATGGTGCCGCCATCACTCCCGCTTCCGCCAACCTGTCGGATTCTGCGGGTCCAGTTGCGTTGGCCAGCGTGCTGCCCAGTTCGCGACTGGTGACGAGCGACCTGGGAACTATGACCATCTCGCGTCCCGACAACTGGCAGCTCACGAAGCCCACGCAGCGCGGCGAGAGCGTCGAGATTGCACCACCGGCCGGAGTGGTCGCCAACAATGTCGGATATGGCGTGGTGCTCGATGCCGTGAAGCCGCGCAGCGGTCAATCTATCGACCAGGTCACGAATGAGCTGGTGAACGTCCTGGAGAGCACTGGCAGCCAACTTCAGCCGGTGGGCAGTCCGGAGCCGATCACCGTCGCCGGCGTGCAAGGGCGTTCCGTTATCATGCAGTCCACATCGCCGTTCCCTGACGCCCATGGCCAGCCGCAGAAGGAGCGCGACTGGCTGGTTACAGTCCCGCGTCCGGATGGGAGCTGTGCTCTGGCTGGTGTTCGTCGCGCCGGAAACGCAATTCGATCAGTTTCGCCCGACCTTCGATTCCATGTTGAAGAGTGTCCGGTTTCAGAAGAAGTAGATCATCGCGCCGCAACGTCTAGAGCGATTAGGATTGGTGTAATCCAGCACGGGTAGTGCGGCGCTTTAGCGCCGCGTTATGGCGATCTTTTTGCCAGAGGAGCCGCTTCAGCCGGCGGCACATCTGTCGTCGGCTGCCGTGCGGGACTTGAAGGCCCGTACTACCCGATCACACTATTGCCTAAACCAGTCTAATCGGAAGGTAACTGCGTGCCGTC
Organism: uncultured Acidobacteriaceae bacterium; assembly: GCA_963713465.1. Taxonomy (GTDB): domain Bacteria; phylum Acidobacteriota; class Terriglobia; order Terriglobales; family Acidobacteriaceae; genus Bog-257. Next base: position 55,165 of record CAVQLZ010000008.1, on the reverse strand, counting down.
TTACGCACAAATCCGTAAGGACAATGGCGACATCCCGACTCGCAGCAATAGCCGCGTTTCCGCAGATAAATTGCGGTGAAGACAACAAACCCGTTTTCGACGTAGTAGTCAATCCCCTCGACCAGTTCGTCCGGCGTCATCGCGCAGCGGCTTGCTCCCAGCCAAGAGAAGGCGGCTCGGGTGGGGCACCCGCCTGTGCGAGGGTTGACGGCTCATCGCGTTCCAGCGCGACGCCATCGCGAAAACTGACCGACTTACCCGAGATCGCCGGCACGCGCTCGCCCGGCACGATGAAGCCGATCAGGTTCAGCGGATCGGCGGCAGAGACCGTCACGATTTCGCCGCTCGCGGGAAGGTTGCGCATTGCGCGCAAGGACTCGACCGCTTCCGGCAACGCAAACTGCTCGCCCAGAAATCCGCTGACAAAACGCCCGCCGCGAACCTCGCCGCGATCTTCCAGGCGACGGAATGCGATGAGCAACTCGCGCCACTTGGGCAGGTTCGATTCGCGCGCCAGCATCTCGCGGAAGACCACGCCGTAACGCCGCAGCAGCATCCAGCAGGTCGCCTCGGCGGCCTTGCTTCGGTCGGAACCTTCGGCGGGATACAACAGCGACCAGCGGCCGGGAGTGTGCCGCGGACGCGGCGCCTTGGCCGAACCCGGACCGATACGCCGCTTGGGATTGATCAGCGAGCGCAGGTTGTCGAAGCCGTCGGCGGTCACCATGCCGGCCGCGACCAGTTCCCAAAGCGCGGTCTCGATCTCCGCTTTCAGCTTTCCGGTGCCGCGGACGATATCGGCGAAGAACGACGCGCCACGCCGCCGCAGGTATTCCAGCACGGCGCGCGCGGACTCGCTGAGCACGCGCTCAAAGTTCTGCTCGTCCTCAGTAAGCCGTGGTTGCATCCATTCTGACTCTTCGCGCACGAAAAACGTGATGGGCGCAACGCTGGTGGGAATTACGCGCCTGCGCCCCTCGCCGGAATCTTCCAGCGTCGCAGGATGCGGCGACAGCCGTCCCCATCCGACCGCGCCCGTCAGGCAAAGCTGATCGAGCGCCGCTGGATCATAGTCGTTCATTCGCCGCGCCAGGACCTGCTTCTCCCAGGCATTCGCCGGAATTTCAAAACCCTGCAACTGCCGCAACACCTGCAGCAGCCCGCGCTCGCCGCTGAGCTGCGATTGCGGAGCAAGGTGTTGCCAACGCAATAGCCAGCGCATGAACTGCGCTGCGGTCACGGGCTCAACCTGCTTGCGCAGCGTCGCCACCGTCAGATGATGAATGCGCGCCAGCAACCGCCGCTCGCACCATTCTTCTTCCGTACTCTGTCCGGTGAAATTCCCGCGCAGGATTGATCCCGCCGCTTCCAGCCGCAGCAACGCCTTCTCGACATCCGATTTCGCGAGTCCCAACCAGTACGCCAGCGCGCCGGCAGTGATCGGCCCCGTGTGCATCATCCAGCCCGTGATCATCGCGAGCACGGCATCGTCGCGCGACGCCGTGTTCGACGGCAAATCCGGCGGCGAGACTTGGAACTGCGCCTCGGGAAAGATCAGCGCAAAATCTTTAGCGCGTTCGGAGGCAACCAGATAGCAGCGACTGTCAGTTTCTTCCTTGTCATCCCGAGCGGAGCGAGCGATCTGCGGTTCCTCCGTGACAGCAGGCTGCTCGACGCGAACCGCAGATCCCTCGGCTGCGCTTCGCTCCGCTCGCGATGACAATCCAAGGGGAACTGAAGAATCCAGACCGAAGGGCTGCTCTACCCGAGCCCGCACTACCCTCCAGCTCTCCAACAGCGCGGGCATGAACTGTCCGCCAGCTCGCCACGACCTGCTGCCACTCGGGATCGGGAATCGTCCTGCGGCACGGCCACCAGCGTTTGCAACGTGTCGTGCAGCTCATCGGCGTCGCGAACATCGGGCCGCGCATCATCGCGCACGCGCGCGATCGCCTGCTGATCCAGCCTGCCGACCTCTTTCAGCACTGCCTCGGGCAACACGCGTCGCATCTGCACCGCACGCGCGCGCCGCTCCTCCAGCGGAGCGTCGTCAAGAAAAGCGTATGGGTTCGCATTCAGGATCTCGTGCGAGAACTGCGACGGCACCGGCGTATCGACAGCGAGACAACGAATCGTGCCGCTGCGTATCCCCTCCAGCACGCCCCGCAGCCCGTCAATGTCCATCGCCTCGGTGAGCACGTCTTTCATCACTTCCTGCACCAGCGGGTGATCGGGAATCTTGATGTCGCCCTCGATGTTCTCCTGGCATGCGGCAACATCGGGAAACACCGACGCCAGCAGATCGTCGCTGCGGATGCGCTGAATTTGCGGCGGAACTTTCTTGCCGCCCTGGAATCGGAGCAATGCCAACGAGCGGTTGGCGTCCCAACGCCAACGCGTTGCGAAAATCGGCGACGCCAGCGCCGCCTGCTCCAGAATCTCCTGCACGGTTTCGGTTTGCAGGTAATGGAAGACATCGCTGAGCGGAAAACTGTGCTGCTCGGCAAGAGCAATGTTCAGGCCGTCGTCGGTCGCAGCCGCCTGCAACTCGAAGTTGAACGAGCGGCAGAAGCGCTTCCGCAGCGCCAGTCCCCAGGCCTTATTGATACGCCCGCCGAAGGGCGCGTGAATCACGAGCTGCATGCCGCCGCCCTCGTCGAAGAAGCGCTCGGCGATGATCGTCTGCTGGGTGGGAACTTCGCCGAGCACGGCGCGGCCGGTGATGATGTACTCGATGGCCTGCTCCGCCCCCGAGTCGTCGAGGCCGCATTCCTCTTTGAGCCAGGCGATCGCGTTCTGCACTTCGGGGCTCGACTCGAGGCCGCGCAGACGGATGCGCGGCGCATCGCCATCCAGCGCTGGCTGAACCGGCTGAAATACCGGGCCGGACATCAGGTCCCCCCTTTGCTCGATCCCATGTCGCACTTCGTTCAACTCCGGATTCATCGGCGCCGGCAGCGGCGCAGTATTCGGCAGCAGTGCGCCAGTGTGCTCGCGCAACTCGGCAACGTGCGCCGACAGCTCATCGGTGCGCGCCGGCGCCTCGCCGCGCCAGAACGGAATCGTCGGCGCCGCGCCATGCGCGTCTTCCACCAAGACGCGTCCCGAGTTCGACTCCACGCGCCGAATCCGCCACGAGGTATTGCCCAGCAGCATGATGTCGCCCGCGTTGCTCTCCACCGCGAAGTCCTCGTCGACCGTGCCGACAACAATCTCTTCCGGCTGGAGCACCACGGTGTACAGCGAGTTGTCGGGAATCGCGCCACCGCTGGTGATCGCCGCCAGCCGCGCTCCGCGACGCGCGCGCAGCCTGCGATTGACCATGTCGCGAAATAGATACGCGCCATAGCGCCCGCGCTTGGCCGCGATGCCCTGCGACAACATATCAAGGATGTGGTCGTAGTCCTCGCGCCGCAGCGCGTGATACGGATACGCGACGCGCACGCTATCGAAAAGCGCGTCCTCGTCCCAATCCTCACAACTGCACATGGCGACAATCTGCTGCGCCAGGATGTCGAGCGGTGCAGCCGGGATTTGCAGCCGGTCCAGGTCGCCCTGCTTGATGGCGCGAACGGTCGCCGCGCACTCCAGCAGATCGTCCCGCGTGGTCGCGAACAGACGACCTTTCGGCACAGCTCCGCGCCAGTGGCCGGCACGGCCCACGCGCTGCAACGCGACGGCAATCGAACGCGGCGAATTGATCTGGCAGACGAGATCGACCGTGCCCACATCAATGCCCAGCTCAAGCGACGCTGTTGCGACCAGCAGGCGAATCTCGCCGTTCTTCAGCTTGCGTTCGGCCGCCAGCCGGATCTTGCGCGACAGGCTGCCGTGATGCGCCGCCACCAGCTCTTCGCCGATGCGCTCTCCCAAATGCATGGCCACACGCTCGGCCAGCCGGCGCGTGTTGACGAACACCAGCGTCGAGCGATGCTGCAACGCCAGCTCAGCCAGCCGGTCATAAACCTCGCCCCACATTTCGTTGCTGGCAATCGGGCCCAGTTCCGAGCGCGGGACCTCGATGCCGAGGTCGAGCTTGCGGCGATGGCCGATGTTCACGATCGCGGGAGGGTAGAGCGAACCTTCAGGTTCGCGTTTCGCGCCGCTATTATGTTTCTCTTCGACAGGCTTTAGCCTGTCTCCGGCTGAAGCCGGCTCATTCTCGAAAAGGGAGTCGCGAGACGCAGCCCTGAAGGGCTGCTCTACCCGGCCTCTCGCGCCGGTGAGGAAGTGCGCGACCTCTTCGATCGGCTTCTGCGTGGCCGAGAAGCCGATGCGCGTGGGATGGTTCGCCAGCAGCTCCAGCCGCTCCAGCGACAATGCCAGGTGCGCGCCGCGCTTGTCGTCGGCGACCGCGTGAATCTCGTCGACAATCACCGTCTTGACATGGCTGAGAATTGCGCGGCTGCTGTTGGCGGTCAGCAGGATGTACAGCGACTCGGGCGTGGTGACCAGGATGTGCGGCGGGCGCTTGAGCATCTCGCGCCGTTCTTTGATCAACGTGTCGCCGGTGCGGACGGCGGTGCGAATCTCCGGCATCAGCAGTCCGCGCTCGCCGGCCATGGCGAGGATCTCGCCCAGCGGCACTTCGAGGTTCTTCTGGATATCGTTGCCAAGCGCCTTGAGCGGCGAGACGTAAAGAACCTCGGTGGCGTCGCGCAGCTCGCCGGCAAGCGCCTTGCGGACGAGGCGATCAATGCAGATGAGAAAGGCGGCGAGCGTCTTGCCCGAACCGGTTGGGGCTGAGATCAGCGTGGTGCGGCCAGCCAGAATCTCCGGCCAGCCCTGCTCCTGCGGCTCCGTGGGCGTACCAAAACGCCCGACGAACCACTCGGCCACGAGCGGATGCGCCCACGATAAAGAAGCTGAAATCGGCTCGAGAGACATCCCTTTATTCTAGCAGGCGTTCGCTAAAGCTTCGCCCTCTGTGTACCCAGGCGGTGCCGAGTAACGGGTTGCTGCTGCGCTTTCCGAGTTTTGGACTAAACTACATCCTGTATGCCTAGGGAGTCCCGACAAAAGCAGCTGCTCGCCGGATGCTTGGAGTGCTTGTTCGAATGTGACGAACTATTCGTATACGTGGTGCTTCCTCTCGTTTGCATTGCGGCGGTCTGCCTCATCGGATTCGTCATCTATCAAACTGTTGCCCCCCACGCATTCAGCCTAGCGTCCAACGCGGATTGCCTGTCGATTAATCCCGATAACTGGTTGCCGCCAACTAGGGGTTAACCACCTGTCTGAACATCCGCCCGCGACAATTATCGTTCCGAGTGAGGCTGCCGGGCAGCGCCTCGATCAATTCCTCGCCGCGCAACTGCCCGACCTCAGCCGAGCGCGCGTTCAGCAACTGCTGCACGAAGGAAAAGCGCTGGTCAACGGCTCACCCGCCAAGCCATCGCTGAGGCTGCGAGGCGGCGAGCAAATCACCGTCCTCGGCGGCCCACCTCCACCGCTGCGCGCCATCGCCGAAGACATTCCGCTCGACATCGTTTATGAAGACGCCGACCTCGTCGTCCTCAACAAGCCAGCAGGGATGATGGTGCACGCGGGCGCGGGTGCAACCGACGACGAGCGCAATCGCGGCACGCTGGTCAACGCGTTGCTGCACCGCTTCGGCAAGCTCTCCGAAGTCGGCGGCGAGCTGCGTCCGGGCATCGTGCATCGGCTCGACAAAGAAACGAGCGGGCTGATTATCGTCGCCAAGAACGACATCGCGCACCGCAAGCTGGCACAGCAGTTTTCCCGGCGCGAGGTCAAGAAGCGCTATGTGGCGCTCGTTCACGGCTGGCCGGCCAAGGACCGCGGCACGATCAACCTGCCCATCAGCCGCGACCAGGTGCGGCGCACCCGCATGACGACGCGCGGCAGCGGGGGCCGCTCGGCCGTGACGCACTACGAAGTACGCGAGCGGATCGACTCCGTCTACGGCAAGTTCGCCCTGCTGGATGTGCGCATCGAAACCGGACGCACGCACCAGATTCGTGTGCACATGGCGTCGCTGGGTCATCCCGTAGTTGGCGACGCGCTTTACGGCGGGGCCAAGGAACTAAAACGGAGCGCGCCCCGACGCTCAACCAGGCCGGTCGGCGCGGAGTCCGCTGGCACGAACCCTGCACCTGGCATGCTGCAGCTCGGAAGGAATTTCCTGCACGCTGCGGTTCTCGAGTTCCAGCACCCACGCAACCAAGAGCTGCTTACATTTGAGGTGGCGTTGCCTGAGGAGTTGATCGCCTTCTTAGCCGCGCTCCGGAGCCAATAGAGACTTGTGACGACCCGAGACCGATTTTCACGGTGGAACAAACTCCGGGAATTGCGACCGAAACAGCCGCGCAGCGGCGGGATGATGTTAGGCGTGGGGCGCAAGCCCGCGCTCCAAGTGGGACAAAAGGTGAGCCGCGGCAGCGGCGACCACCAGGTCGCGACACAATATCAAATATCAATAGGCAGCGCTGGAGGGCAAACGCGCTCAACTCCTCACCAGAAAGCGCTTCAGCTTTCGTCGATAAGTCGCACAATTCTAAATAGTTGACAACTACGCGGATTCGTTAATGGCCGGATGAGGGGTCGGCAATCTGTAGCTGGAACGATTGCAATCTCTGGTGCAGATAGTAGATAACTAAAGTAACACAAAAGTTTTATTTATTTATGGTGCTTTAGTGTTGATTTCGACTTCGTCTGGTAGTAAGGTGTACCCCAACAGGCACCAAACTACGCCCCACGTTTTGCTTGACCGCGCTGGCCCCTCAGCGCGCGAAAGGAGAGCGTGGGGCATTTTTCTTACGGAAGAGTGGCGCCCAAGCCACTATCCCGACAATCAAGGTTAGCACGCCGTCCCCCTCTTAGGAAACAGGACCGAGAACGCCACTGCACCCATCAGAATCGCTGCAACCGTAGCCAATGCAATCCCGGTCGGCACCTCCACAAAGTTCGCCGCCAGCATCTTGGCTCCAATCAGAATGAGAATGATCGCCAAACCGTAGTGCAGCAGGTGGAACTTCTCAATCATCCCCGACAAAACGAAGAACAACGAGCGCAGCCCGAGGATCGCGAATACGTTCGAGGTATAGACGATGAAAGGCTCGCGCGTAACCGCGAGCACGGCGGGAATGGAATCGACGGCAAACAGGACGTCCGTGGTCTCCACCACAATCAGCACCAGCGCCAGCGGCGTAGCGTACGTGATCGCCCCGCGGCGCACGAAGAATCGGCCGCCCTGGTAGTCGTGCGTAACGCGGAAGAGCTTGCGGAATACGCGCAGCAGCGGATTCGACTCGGGATGGACTTCCGCTCCGTGCCGCCGCAGCAGCCGAACTCCGCTGTAGACCAGGATTCCGCCGAAGAGGTATGTAATCCACTGAAAGCGGTCGAGCAGCTCCACTCCGGTGAAGATAAAAATGCCGCGCATAACCAGCGCGCCGATGATGCCCCAGAACAGCACATCGTGCTGGAAAGGGCGCGGGACCTTGAAGTAGCGGAAGATGAGAAGAAAGATAAAGAGATTGTCGACGCTGAGCGACAGTTCAATGACATAGCCGGTGATGAATTCCAGCGAGAGCTGCGAATTCGGGCGCACGCTGCCGCCGGCCATGGTTTGTCCGAACCAGTGCAGGAGGACGGCAAAGACTGCGGCCAGGCCGAACCAGACGACGACCCAGATCATCGCTTCGCGGAATTCAACCGCATGGGTGCGGCGGCGGAGGACGCCCAGATCGAGCGCCAGCATCGCCAGTACGAAAACGTTGAAGATGACCCAAAAGATCCAGTGGGCGGCCATCAGGGCTTTTCCGGAAGAGCCATTCTATCGGGCTCCGCGGACGGAAAGCTCCTTCACAAATTCGTACAGCTCCATGCCGAAGAAATCCGTAACTTGGCCCGAGCGCCGATAGCCGTGTTTCTCGTAGAAGCGCATGGCGCGCTGCAGCGGTTCGGTCGTGTCGAGGGTGATGCGATCGCACTTCACGCTCACGAGCTCAGTTTCGGCTGACTCCAGGAGCGCTGCGGCCACACCTCTTCCCTGCCACGCCGGCAAAACTGCCATGCCGCGCAGATGACCTTCGCCCGACGCCATCGAAAATGCGATGGTTCCGACCATTCCCTCGCCCGGCGAGATTGCCACCAGAACCGTCATGCTGGAGAGCCGCTGCTGGAGCGTTTCGGATGTCAGGACAGTATCCAGCCATGCGCCAGGAGTGTAGCGGGTGCGATAAGGCTCGAATGCTGCGGCCAGGCAGCTCAGGATCGCCGGCACATCGTCGGCGTCGCCCGCGCGTATGAAGAAGTCGGCTTTCACGGTGGGCGGCTACTTGTGAAAGGTCCCCATGTATTCAGTTTGCGCGATTATGTGACCATGCATCACCGCCTCGAGGTTCGTGCCTCCTCCATAGGGCTCGACCGTAAACCCCTTATCGAGCGCATACAGCCGGAAGAAATAGCGGTGCGTTTGTCCCGGCGGCGGGCATGGCCCGTTGTATCCGATTTTGCCGAAGCTGTTACGGCCCTGGCGCGCGTTGTCCGGCAATTGCGCGCGTTTGGGCACCCCTTCCGGCAGCGAGCGCGCGGTCGCCGGCAGGTTCCAAATGACCCAATGCACCCACGTGCCGCTGGGCGCGTCGGGGTCGTCCATGATGATGGCGAAGGCAGCCGTGTTTGGTGGCGCGCCGCTCCATTGCAGCGCCGGCGAAACATCCTCACCCTTGCAGGTGTATGGCTTGGGGATTTCCGTCCCCGTTGCGAAGGCTGAACTGACCAGCGTGAACGTGTGAGCGTCGCCTCGTCCCTGCGCGATCACCGTGGCAACGCTCAGGCCCAGCAGCAACGTAACCCTGTAGATCCTCTGCATTGCTAGCCCGCCTTTCCGATTGCAATGTTTTTGGCTCGGCTTAACCTCTTGTTCTGTGTTTACGCCCAAAAATTAAATTAGAGTTTCGCGACTGTGGTTTTGCCGGAGGCGCCTGCCTTGAATGTGGCCATTAGCCGTCGCACCGGCGCCGTCATCCTCCAGGACTTCGAGTTCAGCACATTCGCCAGGGTCGTCTCCGCGGCTGAGAGCGACGTTCTGGGTGTCGCGCAACTCTGCCAGAGCACGATCACGCTGAGCGAGGGCCTCACCCAGTTGCGCATTCATTGCGGCGGCATCGCTGGGCTGCCGCTCCGGAGGCGCCCCATCCGGTGCCTGCAATCCGGCCCCGACGCTGCTTCCGGCTTTGCCCAGGTCGGTTCTGCCAATGCGCGGCGCCCACTTCTTGGTATGGATTCCCTTCTGAAACACGACGGCACAGTCGTAGAAGTGGATGGAGAGGGTGCTGCGCGTGAACGCCGTCGGCGTAACCGCCTCTCGCGTGTGATCGGCATTCAGTTCATCGATGAGCGCTTTGCAAATCTCGACGAAGGTGTCCGGTTTGTGCAACTCTCCGCCATACTCTGCCCAGTAGCAGGTGTGCAGGTCCTCCACCATGTAGACGCCGTTCTTGCTCAGCCGGGGATACAGGAATTCAAACGTTGCGGCCATGTCGCTCATCTTGTGACTGCCGTCGTCCAGCACGATGTCGGGTGGACCGAACTCATCGAGAAGGCGCTGCAAAAATGTCGTGTCCTGTTGAGGACCAATGCGTACTTCGATTTGGTCCTCCTCATAGTCCTTGCATTCGGGAAGGACGTCAATGCCGATGATGGTCGCATGCGGTCCAAAATATCTCTTCCACATCTGTAGCGATCCACCCAGCCCGCAGCCGATTTCGACGAATGTGACTGACTTGTTCACAAAGTCGTGAAAGTGCCTTTCATACGCCGGGAAATAGTTCTTCCACTTGTGAATCAGCCTGCCATCATTCGTCAAGAAATCGTCCCAAAGGGTCATGAATACAGCTCCTCTATGTGCGGTGTACTTGTAGTCACGTTATTGAGAGCTGCAAAATTAACGCCTTGCTTGACGGTGGAAGCGCCGGGCTTCAGTCCGGCGAATCGCGCGACGCGAATTACGGCTTTAGCCGCAGTGGAGCCCGGCCTAAGCCTACTCATCTCGCCAAATTACGGCACGGCTAAAGCCGTGCCCTTCCACCGTACATACGACCTTACTGAGGCAGCAATCAATAGCCTGCGAATTTCCAATGTTTCGGAATACTGCATGACGTTGGGGGCCAAAAACTTCGGCTCTGGGCCCGGGCGCTGTCGCAGCCTTGGGCTTGGCTCAACATACTACCAAGCCGCCAGAGAATGTGGATGCTCGAGTGGATCCGCTCTGGGATCAGATCAGGAATGCAGCGCACAGAAGCGCGCCGAAGAGCAGTGCCTGACGCAGTTCGCTGAAGCCGAGCTTGTGGACATCCAGCGGCTGATAGGCGCGGCTAAACCATAATGTCCCACGCAGTAAGACAGGCAGAAATGCGATGGCGATTGCCGCGGGGAAGAAACCGAAGCGGCAGGCGCCCAGAATCACGCCCAGCATCGCGATCTGCGCGAGAAGAAACGGGAGTCCCTCCGCCAGCTTTGCGCTGAAGCTTGCGGCGCGTGCGCAACGAATGCGCACCTGCACGAAATGGATTTGATTGCCGGCGAAGAGCCAATTGGCCAGCCACAGCGCCAATGCCGTGCGGTCGAGCCTGCCCGTAGCGACGTAGTACGCTCCGGCCGCGGTGGACGTGAGTCCGACGGCGCCGATGACTTGTGCCGGCATGCGTGCTTTGCGGCCCAGCTTCTTCACCGCCGCTTGCACAGCGAAAGCCAGACCGGCGACTGCGCCGATCATCAGCAGGCTGCGATTGTGACCGCCCCAAAATAAGAGTGCGACAGCCACGGCCGCAAGCGCTCCCGTCGCAATGATCATCCGTAGGACATAGCTGCGCTCGCTCGAGGTTTGCGCCTTAATCGGCGAAGTCCCCAGCCAGCTCTCAACCGGCGTGCGTAGCCAGAACAGCGCCATGGCGGCCACCAGGAAAGTTAGCAGCGCTGCGAAGTTGACGCCCGTCTTTGCCGCAACGATGGCGCCGGTCGCCAGCGGGACCAGCAACATGCCCCAGGCGCCATGCTCGCGTGGGACGACCATCGTCTTCAGCCGGGAATTTTGTACGGTGCTGATGTGAGCGGCCATGCTGCGATGCTATGTCCGGGCGGGAGCGCCGGCTATGACCTAAGTCTCAATCGGCGCTCGTTCATTCAGATTTCACGAATGAGTGGGTTCTGCTACCTTCGCTGCGGCCGCCTCGCGAATCATTTTATTCGAGGTCCCAGGTTGATACACGCAGAACGGCTCCTCGGCGAGGAAGTCGCCGGTGGCGGCGAAGGCGCGGGCGCGGCAACCCATGCAGACGTGGCGAAATTCGCAGCAGCCGCACTTCCCTTTCAGGTTGTCGTCGTCGCGCAGCATCCCGAAGACCGGGGATTCATTCCAAATCTCGGCGAAGCTTTGCTTGCGCAGGTCGCCGGCGATGGCGGGTAAGTAGCCGCAAGGGAAGACTTCGCCTTCATGCGAGATGAAGCACACGCCGGTTCCGGCGAGACAGCCCTTGGTCATCGCATTCATATCGCCGGGATGTCCCGAATGCCCAACTGGAGGCCCACCGTTCGGCTTCAGCGAGATTCCCGTCGAACCCGGCATGGTCATGTCGGTTGGGCCGATCTGGTGGGGATGCGATACCGGCGGTGCGGCTTGCGCACTGCCGGAGATGCGATCGGCGGCGCGGCGCTGCCGCAGCACGCGGAAGTAATGCGGCGCACACGTCGCCTTCAGCTCGATATCGCCGGTCAGCGACTGATCGTAGAACCAGTTCAGCATGCGCTCGTATTCCTCGGGCGCCACCATCTGCTCGGCGGCGATATCGACGCCGCAGCCCACCGGCACCAGCAGGAATGTATGCAGCGCGTCGGCGCCCAGGCGGCGCGCCAGCTCCAGCACGTCGGGCAACTGGTGCGCGTTGTGGCGGGCAATGGTGGTGTTGATCTGCATGGAAACGCCGAGCTGTTGCAGGTTCTTCATCCCGTAAACGGCGGCGTCGAAAGCGCCGGGAATGCCGCGGAAGGTGTCATGCGTGGTGGCGTCGGCGCCATCCAGTGAAATCGAGACGCGCTTGATGCCGGAGTTCTTGATCTTTTCGGCGATGTCTTTCGTGACCATGGTGCCATTCGTCGCCAGCGCCGCACGCAGGCCGCGGCTGGTGGCGTACTCGGCAAGCTCGAAGATGTCATTGCGGTACAGCGGTTCGCCGCCGCTGAGCACCAGGATGGGATTCCCGAAGTCGGCGATCTGGGAGATGATGTTCAGCGCTTTGCCGGTCGGCAGGTCGGTGGGCGACATCAGCTCGGTCGCGGTAGCGCGGCAATGAATGCAGCGCAGATTGCAGCCCTTGGTGACTTCCCAGAAAATCAGCCGCGGCTTGTATTCGTGCTTGCCGGCTGTTTGGGTGCTCCCATTGCCTGTTGTCGTCATGGTTTTTCCTCTCCCCCGCACCTGCGGACTACGGCTCGCGGTATGGCTAAACCATAGGATTTCGACGACCCGAAGGGCCGTGAGTGGCATCACGTGGGGCTGTGACATTCGTCACTACGGAAGCCAGGGGGTATTAACCGGCGATGCTCGCGACTCGCTTGCCGCCTTTACTTGCTCATCTGCTGCGCCAGATAAACTCCAATGCCCATTTGCTTGATCGCGCCCAACTGCGCTTCCAGGTAATCGGTATGGCGCTCCTCGTCGTGCAGCAGCCGTTCGAACAGGTCCTTGGTGCCCGCATCTCCAGCCTCGCGGCAAATCGCCGCCGACTGGTTGTACTCGCGGATCGCGCCGGTCTCGTCCGCCAGCGCCGCCTGGAATTGCTGCGGAACGTCTTTGCCCAAGTTCGGCTTCAGCGGGACATTCACCTCCGGGACGGCATCGAGGAAGACCAGGCGTTCGATCAGCGCCTCGGCGTGCTTCATCTCTTCCATAGCGCGTGACTTGGTGATGCCCGCCAGGCGTCCATAACCCCAGTTTTCGCAGGTTTCCGCTTGCACCATGTACTGCACAATCGCCGTCAGTTCGTCGTGCAGCGCCAGGTTCAGGCGCGCAATCACCTTCTCGTTTCCTTGCATGTCGTGAAAGCTCCTCGCTTCTACAATCGCGGAACCATGGCCAGGAACTCTGCGAGATGCGTCACACCTATCGGTGACGTTCCTAAAAGCGCCTTATTGCGGAATTCGAGTCACGGCAGGAGATGAATGGGGCACGACATTGCGCCGTGCCCCGAATGACTCACGCGATGGGTTGCCGAGGACGAGTTTTCCTCTACCCGTGAGGTAGCTCCGCAGCTTCTCTCACCACTTTCATTTCCTCAGCCGAGAGGTTGCTATAGCGGCCGGAATCGATTGCCCGCTGCCGCGCATTGGGCGGCATGGCACGCAGCGCTCGGATGACGTTCTGCACCTCGGGACGCTGGCGCGCAACAGAGGCTGAACGATAGCTGGTTGCGCTCGCGCTCGAAGCTGTGCTGTAGGCTGCCGGCGCCGGACGATACACTGCGTCGTGCAGGGTCAATGAATTCGAACTGGGAGCCGACTGCGGAATGGTATTGTGCGGCCGCTCCGCGGGCACTACATTCTGATTCTGATACGCGGCGCCGCCCTGATAAGCGCCCTCGGTCTGCTGGTAGTTGCCTCCGGGTTGACCATATCCATATCCCGCGGGACCTGCACCGGGATAGCTGTAGCTACCCGTCTGGCCATAGCCGGAAGGATCGGGATACGCAGACGGGGCGTAATAGCCGTACCCGTACGGATAGTAGGGGTAGTAAGAAGGATAGTATCCGTATCCGTAGTAAGGATATCCCCATCCCCAATAGGGCCAACCGAAGTTGAAGCTCAGCCCGAAGCCCCAGCCACAGCAGCCCCAGCCGTAACCATAGCCGCCGCGATATCCGTAGCCGTAGCCACCGCGATATCCGTAACCATAGCCGCCACGATAGCCGTAGCCATAACCGCCGCGGTAGCCATAACCGCCGCGATAGCCACCGTACGAACCACCGCGATAGCCGCCGTACGATCCACCGCGATAGCCACCGTATGCGGCATGACCCCCGCTAAAGCCGCCACCGTGGAATCCACCACCACCGCCGCCGCCATGGAATCCACCACCGCCACCACCACCATGTGCGCCGGCGAAAGCCAACTCAGGCGATAATGCAAACGCGGCGAACGCCACACTGAGCAAGAGAATTCGCAATAGGCCAGGCCGATTCATGTTGTGCCTCCGCGGCTGCGCGCTCAACCACACCAATTAAGCGCGATTCGCTAACAGTATAGACCCGAAGCGAAGAGCAAAAGTCGCGGTATTTTCAACAAAATCGCACCCGTTAACGAGTGGTAGTACGCCTACACTGCCGCGACCGCAGCACGCGCTGCGTCGGCCCAGCAGATCAGCCCGGGAATAAACGCCACCGGCATATCGGGATGATACGGACGGATGCGCACCGTGAATCCGTGCAATCCGCTGCGATGGATCGCGGTGTTCACCGCATACGTATAAACATCGCTGGAATCTTGCGGCTCCGGCTGCATCGCGACCGCCTCGCCATCCACCAGGATGCCCTCACCATCCACGCGTCCCAGGTAAAGCTCCACCAGCACGTCGCCGGGCGTGAGCCGGCCGAGATGCACCTGGGCGCGCACTGACAGGGAAGACGAGACCGGCACGCTATCGACTGGCCCTTCCTCAATCTTCGCCACCCAGACATCCTGCCAAGCGCTACGAATACGCTGCATCGCGGCGGAGAGATCGCGGGTGCGCTGCGCTTTGTCCTGCTCCAGCAGACGGAACTGCGCATGGGCCTTCATATAGTAGCCGTCGACGTAGTCGCGCACCATGCGATGGGTGTTGACGAAGTGGCAGAGCGAATCCACGCAAGCCTTCATCCGCTCTACCCATTTGCGCGGAGTGCGATCGGCGCCGCGCTCATAAAACGTCGGGATAACGTCGCGCTCCAGCAGATCGTAAAGCGCTTCCGCCTCCACCTGGTCCTGATAGTTCGGGTCGGAATACGCTTCCCCTTTGCCGATCGACCATCCCATTTTGTGCGACATGGTGGGATCGTTCCAAACCTCGTCCCACCAGCCGTCGGGGACGCTGAGGTTCAGCACCGCGTTGGCGGCAGCCTTCATACCGCTGGTGCCCGATGCCTCATTGGGGCGCAACGGAGTGTTGAGCCACACATCGACGCCCTGCACCAGAGCTCGGGCCACCGCCATATCGTAATCTTCGATGAAAACGACGTTGCGGCCGAGAACAGGATCGCGGCTTAGTTCGGTAACTTTGCGGATGAGCTCCTTGCCGGCGTCATCCCTGGGATGCGCCTTGCCGGCAAAGATCAACTGCACCGGCCGCTTCGCATCGCTGAGCAGACGGCGCAGGCGATCCATATCGCGCAAAATTAGCGTGGCGCGTTTGTAGGTGGCGAAGCGCCGCGCGAAGCCAATTGTGAGCGCGTCCGGATCGAGCACCTCGGCGGCCGCTTCGACCTCCGCTTGCGACGCGCCGCGAAATATCCGCTGCGCCCGGACGTGCGCCCGCGTATAGGCGACCAGCCGCTCGCGCCGGCGCACGTGGGTGCGCCACAGCTCCTCCGTAGGGATGGATTGCACCCGGCTCCAGACATCGCTGTTAGCGGGTTCCTCACGCCAGTTGGGACCGAGATAGCGATCGTAGAGCTGCTCAAATTCGCCCGAGATCCAACTGCGGAAGTGGACCCCGTTGGTGACATGCCGGATGGGGATTTCGTCTACCGGCACATCCGGCCACAACGCCTGCCACATTTTGCGGCTCACCTCGCCGTGCAGCTTGCTGACTCCGTTGGCGCGCGCCGCCGAGCGCAGCGCCAGCACCGTCATGCAGAAGTCCGGGTTGCGCTGGGTAAGCCCCAGTTCCATGAACTGCTGCATCGACAATCCCATTTTCTGCGCCCGCTCTCCGAAGTACCGCGCCATGAGATCGTACTGAAAATAGTCGTGCCCTGCTTCCACCGGCGTGTGCGTGGTGAATACCAGGCTGGCGGAGGCCAACTCGCGCGCTTCCGCCAGACTGAGCTGATAAGCGGCCATCAGATGCTCGACATGCTCGAGCGCCAGAAAAGCCGAGTGCCCTTCGTTCATGTGGTAAACGCTCGGCTGGTATCCAAGCATTTGCAGCGTGCGGTAGCCGCCGATGCCCAGCAGGATTTCCTGCCGTATTCGCGTTTCCCGGTCGCCACCGTACAACTGGTCGGTAAGGTCGCGTTCCTCCGGGCGCGCGTTCAAGCCGATGTTGGTATCCAGCAGGTAGAGCGGCACGCGTCCCACCTGCGCTTTCCATACCTGGGCGTACGCGGTGCGGCCCGCCAGCTCCACGTCAACCACTATGGCCTGGCCGTCGGGCTTGCGCACCAGGCTGATGGGCAGGTTATAGAAGTCATTGACCGCATACGACTCCTGTTGCCATCCCGATTGGTTGAGATATTGACGAAAATAACCCTGCTGATAAAGCAGCCCCACCCCGACCAGCGGCACGCCCAGGTCGCTGGCGGACTTGAGATGATCGCCGGCCAGAATGCCCAGGCCGCCGGCGAAGATCGAGAGGCACTCCGTCAGCCCGAACTCGGCCGAGAAATAGCCGATCAGCGGCAGGTCGCGATTGCCGCCATAGGTGCGATGAAACCAGGTTGCGTCGGCGGCGAGATAATGTTGCAGGTTCGATTCAACCCGGCGCAGGTGGGCCACAAAAGCGTCGTCGTGGGCGGCCTCGTCCAACTGTGACTGCTCCATGGTCCCCAGCAGCAGTACGGGATTGTGGCCGCACGTCTCCCACCTGTCGCGGTCCAGGCGGCGGAACAATTCAACCGAGTCGTGACTCCAGCACCAGCGCAGGTTATGCGCGATCTGGCGAAGCCCTTCAATTTCTTTTGGCAGTGACGGTACGACGCTGAAGGTGTGAACCGGTCTCATGCGTGGCGCTCCCTTGGCCCTAAGCGCGTTCTACGCCCTGGCTGAAGCAGGGGTCAAGTTAAGCGTGTTATCAAATAGGAGGCCTGCAGAGATGGGAACAGCAGGATGGAACAACATCCCGGTTTGGAACTGGGGCGGTGGTGCGCGGATGAACCGCTGACGCGCGCGAAAAAATCGGGGCATCCTTGCGGACGCCCCGAGGCAATCGACCGATTTAGACGGTCAGAAGTTTACTGGCAGTTGGGGAACGACCAACTGGAGATGTTCGTGCTCCAGGAGAAGGTCGCCGTGACCGTGTAGTACTCCTGGGTGTAGATGAAGGTGCAATTGTCGGAGGGATCGACGAGCATGGTGCTGTAGTCGCCCCAACGATCGGCCGTATCCGGCTGCGAGCCCGAGCCGCTGACGGCCAGGGCCTCAGGCCCCAGAGTGCCCGCGGGATCGTTGTACTCGCGTCCAGCCACGTAGATGGAAGGATACTGCGTCGAGCTGGATTCACTATAGCCCAGCAGGATGTTGCCCACCTTGTCGCGAGCAATGGAGCCCATCCACCGGTATTGGCTGTCGCCCGTCGTTCCAACGTAGGTACCCTGCTGCATCAGGTTCAGTGAAGTCACAGGGACGGTGCGGAGACTGGCGTTAAAGTCCATCCAGCGCACACCGATCGAAGAGGTCGCCGCATTCCAAACATCGAAATCGACGGACCAGTGCTGCAGGCGATTGGGCAACGGCGGGGTAGCCGTCGCGTTGCCTAGCGCCTGATCGGACCAGTAGGCGAAGCGATACATCAGACGATCGCCCAGCGAGTCGGCTTCGTCCGTAATGCCCTTCTGCGGGACACAGTCGCCACCGTACTGGCCATTGCAGGACGGTGTGTAGGGAGCGACGGCGATGAGCTGCGAGTTGCCCAGACCCGTCATGGTCGCGCTGGCCGGTGACCAGCTGTTGATGTGCATGGAGTAGACCGACAGGTGGGAGTTGTCCACGTCGCCCACGCTGCCGATGAAGAATTCGTCTTCCGTAGCGGGAGGCGTGATCTGGGATTCGGAATCGGCCGGCAACAAGCTGTCTTCGATGCCTTCCAACTGGAAGCAAATCTGCTCGGCCGAGGGATCGCCAGCCAGGAACTTGGCGCGATCATAGCCGCACATTACCGGTCCAACGAAGCCGCTGCCGTTGACACCGAAGTTGTTCCAGTTCTCAAAGTAGCCGTCGCTGGGGCCGCCCGAGGGCCACACACCCCACTTGGGATAATCCGGGAAGCCATTATTGACCACCGGGAACTCATAGACCGTCCACATTTGGTCGGAGAAAGTCGCCGTCTGCGAGACCGCAACGCAAACCGCGTACGGCGAAGTAAACACGTTCTGCATCAGCAGCCAGCGGTGCGCATACCGGTCGAACTTCACGATGATGTCGCCGGGGTTGTGCTCGCCGCACAAGGTGTTCGGGATCAGGGCGTGCCAAGGGGTATAAAACAGGGTGCTGTCCGCCCCGTTAATAGGAATAATCGCTCCCGTGCTCTTATTGAAATCAGCATAGGAGACGTTGACGCCCTGAACGACTTCGGTATCGCCCACGGCCATGGTGGTGTCTGGCGGAGCATCCGGCACGCTGTAATTCGGGAAGCCGATGCCGACGCCTAGAACGCTGTAGTTGTTGTTGAACTCAGAGGTGTCCGGACCCTCTCCCGGATGCTGCGCCACCGTGTCATTGCTAGGCTTGATGTACGGTTTGTCAATGTGGTGGACGGCGTTGGCTTCGTGCAAGCCGAAAATTTCAACTGGATAGGACTGAGTTACGTGCCCGGAGGCATATGCCCGTGCATGTTGCACAATGATCTGCGGCTGCGAGTCCGCAGCGGCCATTGGCAAGCTGCAAAGTAAGAGAGCGCCCATAGCGAGTATGCAGACGCCCAGTATCTTAGTCTTCGTCATTGTTTTCGATTCTCCTTATTACTTTCATCCCCGCGGCACATCTGTTCATCGCAACGGACGCGGAGGCTTGAGCCCCGATAGCAGACTGAGTTGGATACACTGTCGTAAGGAACGCGCAACGTAAGCTTGCTTGTATTCGATTTCGCAGTGCCCCGGCAGGTAGTGCACTTGTATCACAGGGGTTCTACCCAGCGCAACTATTAATCGCGTAGTTAATGCAGATAAAATTTGTTTTGGAACATGCGCTGGTCGGGCAGGTTACGAGGGACTAAGGTAACCGTCATCGGAGCCGTACTTTAGCCGCAAAAAACCAAGCCTGGACGGTCTTCACGCCGCACACCATAGTACTACCGATTACGAGACCGCTCTGGAACGGGATGCCCGTTGCGCCAGCGAGAAAGGCCACGTCGGTCCGGCTCATTGCCAACAAATTGGGGTAAGCCGGATTGACAAACCAGGTTCCCGGCTTTAGGCTCGTCGCACGAGGTATGGCTTTGATCACAACACCTTCATCTCGATTTGGCGGTCTGATGCTCGGTCCGCTCGAGATCCAAGTCATGGAAGTAGTTTGGCAACGCGGGGAGTGCTGCGTCCGCGACGTCGTCGAAAAATTGGAAAACCGGCTGGCGTACACCACGGTAATGACCACGCTCGACCGGCTCTTCAAAAAGGGGCTTCTCGACCGCAATAAATCCGAGCGCGCCTTCGTCTACACCGCGCGCCTCTCCAGTCATGAATGGGAACGGCAGCGCGCGGGCGATTTGGTGGCGGGCTTCCTCGCCGGACCGCAGCCAGCGCCAGACCTGTTGCTTTCGTCTCTGGTCGATGCCGTCGGCCATTACGATGCCGTCTTGCTGGATGCCCTGGAAGAAAAGATTCGCAATAAGCGCCGCGAACTGGCCAAGGTCGCGAAAGCATGAACCTCCCCTACACCATGCGGTTGCTCTGCCTGTGTTGCGCCTCGTTCTTCCTGATCCACATGGCGCTCGCACTGGCGGCGCGGCTGGGCGCGGGCACTGCGGTCCGCCTCGCCGAGCACATGAAGCCGCACTCGGCGGCGCGCTTGCTGTTTGGCCTCCGCGTCTTGCCTTTGGTGTTGACCCTTATCGCCGTACTCGCCTTCTGCATTCCAAGCTATCTCTGGTTGGAGCCCGAGGCCACGGGTGAGAAGGTTGGCTTGATCTGCGGGCTGATGGCCCTGCTCGGGATCTCGCTTTGGGTGCCGGCGTTGAAGCGGGTGATTGGCGCAGTGCGCGGCACCAATCGCTACCTGAATGAATGCGAGCGTCACGGCCGCAAAATCACGGTTCCCGGAGAGACCTCGCCCGCGCTCCTGGTCGGCGACAAGGTCCCGGTGCTGGCGGTAGCCGGCGTGTTTCGTCCGCGCCTGCTGATTTCGCGCCGCGTTCTGCGTGAGCTTTCCCCCGAACAGCGGGAAACGGCCCTTCGTCATGAGCACGCTCATCGCACTTCGGGCGACAACCTCAAGCGGCTGTTGATCCTGCTGGCCCCCGATGCCATTCCTTTCGTTTCGACGTTTGGCGGAGTCGAGCGGGCCTGGTCGAAATTTACCGAGTGGGCCGCCGA
This sequence comes from uncultured Acidobacteriaceae bacterium, assembly GCA_963713465.1. Lineage (GTDB taxonomy): Bacteria > Acidobacteriota > Terriglobia > Terriglobales > Acidobacteriaceae > Bog-257. Next base: position 34,706 of record CAVQLZ010000008.1, on the reverse strand, counting down.
CGACGAGGCCACGGCCGGCGATCCCGAGCGCGCCCTGTCGCTGGCGTCGGCCTTGGTGCGGGTTGCCAGAATGAAGCCGGGCTCGCCTGCGCGCGCCAATGTGCTTTCCTGCTCACTCGTGGGGGGCAGTCAAGAGCTCTCCGAACGAGTGGATCGCCTGTTGCGTCCGCAGCCCAAGCCGGAGAAGCCGGTGAAAGAAGTCGTCCGGTTATTGGGCAGCGCAGCCGCGCTCGCGCTTTCGGCAGTCGCGGTAATAACCGTGTGGCCCGGCAGCCTCTCCCTCGTGCATCAGGCCCTCGAACATTTAGTTCACTAATCTGCTGTTCGCCCTCGCCGCGAGAAAGCTTTTCCAGCTTTCGGGCAATGCGCCAACTCGCAGCACGCGCTCCAGAAGTTCCGGATCGCGCGCTTCGCCCAGGTAAAGATCCACGATATCGATGACACTGACTCGCTCGGGATCGCGAGAAAGGAACTCAATTTCCGATGCCGCGGAGAGTTCGCCTTCCTGCTCCACCGAAAAGTAAAAGCCGCAACGGCGGCTCGCCAGGAATCGCTTGATCATGTCGTCGCGCTCGAATCGGATGCCCAGCTTGTAACAAGGCATTCGGGGCTGCGTGACCATCAGAACGGCAGAGCCGATCCGCAGCCGGTCTCCAATGAACAGAGCGCCCTCGGACAATCCTTCGGTCGTCAGGTTCTCGCCAAAGTTACCCCGGGACAACGCAACGGCCAATTCATTCTGCCAGTAGGCATAGTGTTCGGAGGGATAGCCGTAGACCGCCTTGTCCGCTCCGCCGTGCACCTTGAGATCGGCCTGCCGGTCATCGGCCAGATTGAGTTTGCCGACACCCACCAGCCCCTCTACCGGCTCCTTAAAAATTGCGGTTTGCACCGTCCCATTCTTCCACGGAACCTCGCGTGGCAAGCCTACGTTCACCGAAACCACTTGCATGGATTGGCTCCCATCTAATTAGCCAGCACCCGTGAGATTTGCAACGCCCGAGCGGCTGTTACGGATATCTTATTCCGTCCCGCCCGGCGGGACTGGTATTCTCGCCGAGGTAATTTGTGATCAATGCGTTCCGACGGCCACTTGTCTTCCGACTGATCTCTTCGAATCCAGTTCTCACCCAAGGCATTTCGGTATAGCATGTTCCTCTCGGTATAGACGAAGCGATGCGGAGGAGGCCCAAAATGTGTCCTGTCCCAGTACGAGAGAAAGAATCCCCCAAAGACAAGCCAGCGACCAAGCCCGACGTGATGACCAAGCCCGACGGGATGGATGCGGCCATGGCGGAAACCGCCGAGGCCGGCGGCGCCAGCGTGGAGAAGATCCGCGAGATCCTCTTCGGCTCGCAAATCAAGAACTACGAAACCCGCTTCTCCCGGCTGGAAGATGCCCTGGCGCGCGAGACCGCCGAGATTAAGGGCACGATGCATCGCCGCCTGGAGTCGCTGGAGGCGTTCTTCAAGAAGGAAACCGAATCGCTGGCCGCCCGTCTGAAGGCCGAGCGGGACGAGCGCGAAGAGCTGCTGAACCAGGTCTCGCGCGAGCTCAAGGCCGCCTCGGCGCAATTGTCGAAGAAGATTTCCGAACTGGACAATAAGACGTCGGAAGACCGCAGCTCGGCGCGGCAGGAGCTGATGGCCGAGTCGCGCAAGATCTTCGAAGAGATTCGCCAGCGCAACGATTCCCTCACTGCGCTGCTGGAGACGCGGGTGCGCGAACTCAACCATGCCAAGACCGACCGCTCCGCACTGGCCGGACTGTTTGTCGAGCTGGCCGTGCGCCTGAAGGACGAGAGCGACGGCGACAAGAACAAGCCCAAGCCCATCCGGAGTGCCACGTAGCCATGAGAAGCCTATGGGCGCAACGCCGGCTGACCTGAAAGTCAATCCCGAATACGACCGCGGCCGCGACGAACTGAGCGAGCTTCGGGCCTTGCTGCTCGGCCAGCAAATGGTCGAGCTGCAAGAGCTGCGCCAGCGCCTCGACGATCCCGACCTGCGCGCCGAAGAGGTCAGCCGCATCCTCGGCAAAGCCGTCACTCTCTCCAACCAGCAGGGGCAGGGCCTGCAGCGCTCGTTTTATCCCATTGTCGAGCAGGCGCTCAAAATCTCCGTCGCCAAGAACCCTGGCCTGCTTACAACTTCTCTGGCCCCCATCATCGGCGAGACCGTGCGCAAAGCGGTCGCCAATGCCTTTCGCAATCTGGTGGACTCCCTCAACGTGAAGCTGGAGCGCAGCTTCTCCTGGAAGAGCCTGATGTGGCGCCTGGAGGCGCTGCGCACCGGCAAGTCGTTCGGCGAGATCTTGGTGCTGCGCAGCCTGAACTACAAAGTGCAACAGGTGTTTCTCTTCCAGCGGCAGACCGGCGCGGTATTGCAATATGCCGCCGCGCCCGGCGAGGGGATCAGCGAAGCGGAGCTGGCCTCCAGCATGTTGACCGCGATCGGCGACTTCGTCAGCGATGCGTTTACCGGCAAACAGTCGCAAGAGCTCGGCGTGGTGCAGACCGATGACTTCACGTTGTGGATCCATCACGGGCCGCAGGCCTTGCTGGCGGCGACCATTGCCGGCACGCCTCCGCCCGAGCTCAAGAATGTTTTCGCGCGCGAGAACGAGCTCATCCACAGCGAGTTCGCAACCGCGCTCGCATCCTTCAGCGGCGACGCCAGTGTTTTCGACGGCGCGCGGCCGCATTTGCAGAATTGCCTGCTCGGGCACAGCGCGCTCACCAAGAAGAAGTCTCGAGCTTGGGGATGGGCGGTTGCCGCCCTCGTACTGCTGCTGGCCGTGGGCGCGCTTGCGATCTTCGCACATCAACGAAATAGCCGCTGGCAACACTATCTGACGCGGCTCGGCAGCGAGCCCGGAATTGTCGTCACCAGTTCCGGCAAGGGCTGGGGACATTATGCGGTCGCCGGCTTGCGCGATCCCCTGGCTTCTGATCCGCTGCAACTGGCGGCGCAGTTCGACATCCCGCCGGACAAGCTCAGCTTGCACTTCGAGCCTTATCAGTCGCTGGACCGCAGCTTCGCGCGGCAGCGTGAGTTCGAAGCGAACCAACGGCTCATCAACGAGCAGATGATATTGTTCCCAGTGAACTCCAGTGCGCTTGCCGAAGGGCAGGAAGCGCAGCTGGGAAAGGTCGCGGAGCAATTGAACAATCTTGCCGAAACTGCGCGCGCGCTTGGCCGCAAGATCCACGTCACCATCTACGGCCGCGCCGATCAGACCGGGGCGGAGAGCAAGAACCAGGCATTAAGCCGGCAGCGCGCGGACCGCGTCTCCGACGCTTTGCGCGATTGGGGCGTAGCAGCCGAGATGATGACCGCCAGCGGGCTGGGCAATAGCCATCCTATTCAGCAGGGGTCCGCGGCCCATCAGTTGCAAGTGAATCGCAGCGTGTCGATGAAGGTGGACGTGTCGGCGAAGGAGAGATGAGCACATGATCCAGAAGAAAATCTGCATGGTCGGCTCGTTCGGCGTGGGCAAGACGAGCCTGGTGGCACGCTTCGTCAAAGGCATCTTCGATGCCAAGTACCTCAGCACGGTCGGCGTGAAGATCGACAAGAAGGAAGTGAGGGTTGGCGATCAGGATGTGCTGCTGCTCCTCTGGGACCTGGCCGGTGAAGACTCTTTCTCGCAGGTGCAGACCTCGTACCTGCGCGGCGCTGCCGGATACTTCCTGGTCTGCGACGGCACCTGGGCGGAATCGCTGGTCACGGCGAAGAGCATTCACAAGCGCGCGGTGGCGACCGTCGGCGAAATCCCTTGCATGCTCATCGTCAACAAGTCGGACCTGTGGGACAAATGGCAGATCACGGCGCCGGAACTGGAAGCTCTGGCCGCGGAAGGATGGAAGGTGCAAATCACCAGCGCACGCAGCGGAGACGGCGTGGAAGAGATGTTCATGAAGCTGACAGAAGAAGTGCTACGCGCAAGCCCGATGAGCGAAGCCGCAGCCGAGCCGTGAGGTAGAGCGAGCCTTCAGGCTCGCGCCTCGGGGCTCAAACGAACCCAGGCGCTGAGGTCTCTGACTTCAGCGCCCGGAACTGTCTTGTTGGCTCTGCTGGACACAGTCCTGAATGAACGACTGCTCTACCTATCGCGGTTCTTCCTGCACCGCATCCTGCTCGTCGCGGGCCGGACGATGCTCATATTTCTTGCTGGCAACGTTCGGCGTCGCCCGCCGCCGCTCCGCAATCATCTCCGCGACAATCGATACCGCAATCTCTTCCGGCGTGACCGCGCCAATCTCCAGCCCCACCGGCGCATGCACATTGGCAAACTTCTCCGCCGGAATGCCTTCCTTCTCCAGCTCCTTATAGATCGAGATGGTTTTGCGCTTGGAGCCGATCATGCCGAGATAGCGCGCGTTGGCATTCACTGCCCAGCGCAGAATGCGCATATCGTCGCGATGTCCGCGGGTGACGATAACAATGTACGAACCCTCAGGCGGAGTCAGCCCCGCTGTCACCGCATCGAAGTCGTCCGCAATAATCTCGCGCGCCTCGGGAAAGCGCTCGCGATTGGCGTATGACTCGCGGTCGTCGATCACCGTGACGTCGAAGCCGGCAATGGTCGCAACCTTGTACACGTTGTAGGCGACATGCCCCGCTCCGAAGACGTACAGCAGCGCCGGCGGCAGCACCGGCTCGATGAAGATCTCCAGCGTGCCCCCGCAGACCAGTCCGGTGTCGTACTTGGGATCGTTGTTCAGATTGAAGGTGAGCGAGCGCGGCTTCTCCTGTTCCATCACCTCGCGCGCCGCCTGCCAAACTTCCGCCTCAACACAGCCGCCGCCGATTGTCCCCGCAATCGAGCCATCGTCGCGCACCAGCATCTTCGCCGTCTGGAACGACGGGATCGAGCCGCGAACGTTGGTGATAGTCGCGACCGCTCCACGACGCCCCTCGCGCCGAAGCTGCACGATCTGTTCGTAGATGTCCATAATGCAGCAGCTAACAATTAGCAACTAGCGTGTGACTAGTTTAGATGTGTTCTTCAGGATTCGGAAGCTCAGGGGGACACCGAGTGACATACTGTGAGCGGCCAAACCAAAACGCACCTACACACCATCCATCCAGTGACGCAGGATGCTCTCATCGGTCCAGCCGGAGTTGCTGCGCTTTACTTTGCCGTTCTTGTCAATCAACACCAGCTTGGGCACGCCGCCGACGCTATAAGCCCTTGCGACGGTACCCGAGGAATCGTATAGCGACGTCAGGCCGATGCGGTTGGAGTCCAGAAAATCCCGCGCCTCATTCTCGCCACCTATGAGGATGGTCACTACCGCGATCCCTTTACCTCGTAACTCCGGCTCCAGCCGATTGAGCATTGGAAGCTCGCGCTGGCAGATGGGGCAGGAACTCGTCCAGAACACCAGCAGCACCGGCCGCCCACTGTAGGACGCCAAATCAATCTGGCCGCCGTCAGTCTCCGGCAGCGAGAACGCCGGCGCCGGCTTGCCCAGGTTGCCATCCCGCAGCCGACCACACACCTAGAACGATTGCGATGATGACGAGTACGGTCCCAAGTCGCGATTGCTGCACGACGTGCCTCGATTCTGTGGGAAACGTCTATTTCTGCGATTGTACATTCGAGGCAGCTGGCAGACTCAACCGAGTGCTAGACTCTTGCTCGGAAGAAAAATGCCAACCCTGTACGTGAGAAACGTTTCCGACGAATTGCATGAAGCGCTGCGCAAGCAAGCACTACAGAATCGCAGATCCGTTCGCGCTGAAGTCATTGCGCTGCTTGAACAATTTGTTCCTACTGCCCGTGAGCTCAGAGCGCGGCACCGATCTATCCGCCGCCTGGAACAGCTTCGTTCAATTCCATCCCCAGCCGCCGGTCCATTTCCTTCGGCTGAAGAGATGGTGCGCGAGGATCGGAACCGATAATGAAAGCAGTCCGCGTTCATGAGTTCGGTGGGCCCGAAAAGTGGGTACTGACGGTCTGACGGTCCCCGAGTATGTCCGCACAGCGCGACCAAGCTTCCGGATTCACGGTTCGGCTGGCCACCCTGGACGATGTTCCGGCCCTGGAGTCTCTCATTGCCGAGTCGGTGCGCGTGCTGCAGGCGCCCGATTATGCTCCTCACCTGCGCGAAGCAGCGCTGGGCACGGTGTTCGGCGTCGATCGGCAGCTCATCCGCGATGAGACTTACTTCGTCGTCGAAGCGGCCGGGGTCATCGCCGGCTGCGGTGGCTGGAGCCGGCGCAAGACGCTGTTCGGCAGCGATCAACGCGGCGGCCGGGAAGATGCCATGCTCGATCCCGCGTGCGATGCGGCCCGCATCCGCGCGTTCTTCGTGCGTCCGGGCTATGAACGCCGAGGCATCGGCAGCCTGATTATGCAAGCTTCGGAGCGAGCTGCCGCGGCTGAGGGTTTTACCCGGCTGGAGCTGCGGGCAACGCTGACCGGAGTTCCTCTGTACCGGAAGCATGGGTTCGTCGAGGTTGAACTGACCGAAATCCCGCTGCCGTCAGGAGACGCACTGCCCGCCATACAAATGGTCAAAGTCTTGCGGTGAAACGTGAGCCGGATTTCGAGCGGCCGCCTGATTCCCTTACCACGGTCGGGACATCGAATTGGGTAGGTATAATGTGAGCGTCATGAGCGAGCCTAGCACTCCCCATTTCGAAAATCCCGTTAGCGGCCACGAACGCTTCGAAGACCTGGTCGGCGATCCCAACGACCGCCGTGCCACGTTGCGCGCCACCTTCGGCGAGCAGCAGCACGAGGGCGTGGTCATGGCCTCCATGGACGCGGTGGTCAATTGGGTGCGCCGCAATTCCATCTGGCCGATGACCTTCGGCCTGGCCTGCTGCGCCATCGAGATGATGTCGATGGGCGCCTCGCGCTTCGATATCGCCCGCTTCGGCGCCGAGGTCTTCCGGCCCTCGCCGCGCCAGTCTGACCTGATGATCATCGCCGGCCGCGTCTCGCAGAAGATGGCGCCCATCATCCGCGAACTCTACGAGCAGATGCCCGAGCCCAAGTGGGTCATCTCGATGGGCGCGTGCGCCACCTCCGGCGGCGTCTTTAACAATTACGCCCTGGTGCAGGGCGTGAATCAGTGGATTCCGGTCGACGTCTACGTCCCCGGCTGCCCACCCCGCCCCGAGCAGTTGATCTACGCGATCATGCTGCTGCAAGAGAAAATCAAGAACGACCAGGGCTCCTTCAGGCGCGCGCTGAATCTGGAGAAGGCGTAAGTATCCGGAGAGCTGCTATGGCGACCACAACCCAGCCGACGGTGAGCGTGGAGGAGTACTTGAAAACCACGTATCACCCGGACTGCGATTATGTGGACGGAGTACTCGAGGAGCGCAATTTGGGAGAGCCAGAACACGCGGTAGTACAGGGGGCGCTGATTGAGTGGTTTCGGGCACATGCCAAAGCGTGGAACATTTGGGTCTGCCCTGAGATCCGCGTCCAGATTACTCCGACCCGTTTTCGCGTGGCTGATCTCGGGCTATACTCGCGCGAATACCCGGTAAAGCAGATCCGTAAGGAGCGTCCGCTAGCGGTGATCGAAGTCGTGTCTCCCGAAGACCGCATTTCGCGCTATGACAGACGGATCAGAGATTATCGTCAAGTAGGCATTCGGCACATTTGGGTTGTAGATCCTCAGACTTGTCGCGGCTACGACTGCTCCACCGGAAGCTGGATCGAAACCCAGTCATTCGCCATCGAGAGCTCGCCGATCGCGGTCGATCTGTCCGTGATCTTCGCCGATCTGAGCTAGCTGCCTTCTGTCGCTGGAGCGGGACAACCCGCCGGATCGATCTCCGCCATCCAACTAGGTGGGGCTGACATGATCCGAAAGCTACCTTCCGGCCAATACCGGCTCTACTCCCGCAAGAAAAATCCCAAGACTGGCAAGCGGCGCAACCTCGGCACCTTCACCTCGCGCGAGAAGGCCGAAGCCCACGAGCGCGCCGTGCAGTACTTCAAGCGGGCGGGGTAATTGCGCCGATTGGCCAATACACTCGCCAACCCCGTTCGCGGGCGATCTGCTCCAGATCAGGATTTGGGTTCACGACAAACGGCCATTTGGCCAGCTCCAGCATTGCCTGATCGTGAATCGAGTTGCCGAAAACTGCCTCCATCGGCTTGCCGATGACTTCGCGGATCACGACGGCCTTCAGTTCGTCCGTCGGCACGCGGATGAGGCGGTCGCTGGCGCACCCGTTCTCCACCTGCACACACGCGGCCAGCACGCGTTCGAACGGGATGCCGAAGCGCTCGGCCCCAACTTCTACGACCCAACTATTCGTGGACGAAACCGCCCACAGCTCGCAGCCTTGTTCGGCCAATCGCCGCGTCAGCTCCTGCAATTCGGGAAAGATGCGCTGGCTGACAACCTCATCGAAGAACTCGGCCGCCCCCCGTTGCAAGGCTTCATGCGAGACGCCGCGGTTGATGGTCACCATCTCGCCGCACATCTCTTCTTCGCTAACGATGCCGGCCTTGTAATCGTCGTAGCGCTGGCGCGCCCACTCGGCCACCTCGCGGCTGACCAGGCCGCGTTCGATCTCCCAATAGAAGAAGTCCGCGCCGGCATCGCCGCTCCATAAGGTGCCGTCGCAATCGAAGACCGCAATCGACGGCCTCAACGCCAGGACGGATTCGACAAAGTCGATGGCTTGCTCCGGCAGCCGCGACAGGCTCACAACTGCTTCTCCGACGAGATCATCTCCGCCGCCGCCAGGCGCGCGTAGTCCTCCGGAGTGTCGATGTTGATACCGATGCGAGGATCTTCAACGGGCACATACTGAATATGTCGCTGGTACTCGCGTTCGATCTCGCGGGCCGTGCTGGTGACCGGCGCATGCAGGAAGGCCTGGATCATTTCGCGGCCAATCAGGATGGGATGGCCGTGCACCACTTGTTCGCCGCGCGTGACTTGCGGAACCACGGCCCACACATCGGGACTGGCGTAGCGAAAGGCCTCGCACAGTTGCTGCACGGTCCGAGGCAGCACCGGCGGCCGGTCGATCAGCGCGATCAGGGCCGCGTCGCGTCCCTGACTTAGCACCTCTTGCACGCCCACTTGCAACGAGCTGAACTGGCCGCGTTCGGGATCGCGATTCACAGTGAGAAACGCGGCATGAGCGTACACCACCGGCGCGATGGCCGTGGCATTCTTGCCGCCGACGACGATGACCAGCTCGGCGTACTGCTGCAGCAAGTCGATGGTGGCGCCTAGGAAAGTATTCGCCGCCGGAGTGCCTTCCGCTACCGGCGGCCAGGGCAGCAGCGCCTTGTCGCGTCCCATACGAGTCGAAGCGCCGGCGGAAAGAACCACGCCGCAGATGTTGGGCGAAAGGGCCATGGCTCGAAGATATCAAATCTGGCAACTAGCAACTAGCCAACTAGCAATAAGCAAGTAGCAGCGTCGCAGACGCGAAAATAGTTAGCCCAGCGCGGAAGCGCTGGGTCAGGTTACGTCCATCATCGGCCGGAGCCCTTGCAAGGGCGACACACGGCATTCCCGGAAATCTGCCGTCCCTACGGACTTGCAACTCTTACCCGCCGCATTCTCACCGCTTCCGCGGTGGGCTGATTACTTCCGCCTCTGCGAGGCTGGTTTGTTTGGGCCCGACATTTATTTTCGCTTCGGCCATGGCGAATGCCGACTGCTAGTTGCTAGTCGCTAGTCGCTGATTGCTGACTGCTTCTTCATGACATTTGTCACTTCCCAGCGCTGACACTCGACACTGTTGCGCCCGGCGAAACTTTTCCATACTGGCTGGCGTAATGATCGAGACGGCCCAATCCGAGTTCAAGGATCGCCGGGGACAAGGCCATCAACCTCAATTAAAATCATTGCGAGAGTCCGGACCTATTCCTATCCATGAGCCTGAGCTGCGATCTCCCATGCGCGAACTGAAGGACGATCTCGCCTCGCTGCGCATCGACCGCGACGCGCCACCTCGCAAGCCCTGGCGGATGCTCGTCATCCTTCTGGTGCTGGCCGGTGTGGGCATTGCGGGCTGGTATTACTTCGGCAAGGTGCGCACGGTCCTCGGCGCGGTCGAAGTGGAAACCGTGCAGTCCAGGGTTGACAGCAGTGCCGGGCCGAATGCGGGTACGCCCATCCTCACCGCCTCCGGCTATCTGGTGGCGCGACGGCAGTCGGTGGTCTCGTCGAGGATTCAGGGCCGCATCTCGCGCCTGCTGGTGGAAGAAGGCAGCGTGGTGCGCGAAGGCGACGTGCTGGCCACGCTCGATAATGAGGACATGCTAGCCGCCATCGCCAAGGCCAAGGCCGATATCGACTATGCCAAGGCCGACCTCGCCGAGATGCAGCGCCAGGAGCGGCTGCAGGAAGATCTCTATCGCAGCAAAGTCGTCTCGCAGGACGCGCTCGACGCCGCCAAGTCCAAGGTCAACCTGGCCGCCGCCGCCATCGAGCAGGACCAGGCCAACCTGCAAGTGCAGGAGGCCAACCTCGACTTCACCACCGTGCGCGCGCCGTTTGCCGGAGTGGTGGTGAAGAAGATGACGGAGGTCGGCGAGAGCGTCGCGCCCATCCCGCCGGGCGTGAACATCTCGACCTCGTCGGGCGCGATCGTGGCCATCGCCGACATGAACTCGCTGGAGGCGGAGGTCGATGTCAACGAGTCGAATGTGGGCGAGCTCCAGCCGGACCAGCCGGCCGACATCTCGGTGCAGGCTATTCCGGACCACACCTATAAAGGCGTGCTGCGGCAGGTGATCCCGACCGCCGATCGCACCAAGGCGACGGTCACGGTGAAGGTCTCGATCTTCGACAAGGACAAGTACCTGCGCCCGGAGATGAGCTGCAACGTCACGTTCCTGCAGCCGCAGAAGAGCAAGAGCGCCGGCGAGGCGCAGCGGATCGTGACCGTGCCGAAAGACGCGGTAATCACGCGTGACGGCAAGGCGACGGTTTTCGAGGTGGAGAACAACACGGCGCGCGCGCTGCCGGTGGTGACGGGCGCAGACCTGCACGGGCAAATCATCGTGAAGCAGGGCCTGGCCGGCGGCGAGACCATCGTCAACAACCCGCCGCAGAAGCTGAAGGACGGCGACGCGATCAGGGTGAAAGCTAGTGGATAGTGGTTAGTGGAAGACTCTGATTAAGCCTCAGTTTTGAAAGGGCACGGCTGAACAGGCCGCTGAAAACCCGATTTCGGAGACATGAGTCAGGGCACGACTTCACAGGCCCCTGAAAAACTCGTTTCGGAAGACATGAGTCAGGGCACGACTTCACAGGCCTCTGAAAAACTCGTTTCGGAGGACATGAGTCAGGGCACGACTTCAGTCGTGCCGATAAGCCGTTTGTTTCGCGCCTGAGCCGGCTTCAGCCGGCGGCACAAAATGGACGAATAGGACTTTTTCAGCGACCTGTTCAGCCGTGCCGCAAGTGCAGCGAAGTCAGTGCGAACCTTAGAGACTGTGTGACGAGCCGAAATCGTTTTTAGGGTGGAACAAACGCCGGGAATTCCGAGCGAAACAGCCGCGCAGCGGCGGGATGGTGTTAGGCGTGGGCGTAAGCCCGCGCTCTAGGTGGGACAAAGGCTGAGCGAGAGCGGCGACACCAGATTGCGACACAGTCTCTTTAGCCTAGCAATGAGTGGTTGAGTGACCAGTGGCCTGCAGTTAGCGAATAGGCAGTGTTGTTGCATCCCGCGCCGCTGGTGCTGGGTACTTCAACCCCAGGAATCGGAGGGCCTGAGGCGACGGGCATCGGGTTACCGAGGTCATGTGCGTAGCGTAGCGGCACACAATGGATATTGTGTGGCACCGCTTCGGATGTCATACGGTAAAGAGCGCCGTAGGCGCGAAAGAGTTTAGCCCAGCCTTTCAAGGCTGGGTAGACGTGTAAATGAGGACCGAGTCCCGCAGGGACGGCAGGCTTTTTCGGCGGCAGAGCGATGACCCTGGCGGCGAACCGCAGGTCCCTCCACTCCGCGTCCGCCCACCCGTCCGCCACGGCGGACAGGTGGAAAAAACGCGGACGTTCCGGTCGGGATGACAAACTTTTTAGAAGGGCTGCGACGCAGGCCTGAAGGCTTGCTCTACCGAAAATGAGCACAACTACATCGACCACCACCGCCGTCAGCGTGCAGAACGTGCGCAAGTTCTATCAACGCGACACGCAGCAGATCAAAGTGCTCGACGGCATCAACCTGGAAGTTCCGCAGGGCGAGTTCGTGGCGCTGATGGGGCCGTCGGGCTCGGGCAAGACGACGCTGCTGAACCTGATCGCCGGCATCGACCGCGTGACCTCGGGCCGCGTGGTCGTCGCAGGCACCGACCTCACGCCGCTCTCCGAGGGCGACCTGGCCAAGTGGCGCTCGAGCCATATCGGCTTCATCTTCCAGTTCTACAACCTCATCCCCGTGCTGAACGCGGTGGAGAACGTCGAGCTGCCGCTGCTGCTCACTTCCCTTTCGAAGAGCGAGCGCCGCCAGCGGGCCATGACGGCGCTGCGCATTGTCGGCCTGGAAGACCGCGCCAAGCATTATCCGCGCCAGCTCTCCGGCGGACAGGAGCAGCGTGTGGCCATCGCGCGCGCCGTGGTGACCGACCCGACGGTCGTCGTCGCCGACGAGCCTACCGGCGACCTCGACCACCAGAGCGCGGAGGAGATCCTCACGCTGATGGAGACGTTTAATAAAGAGTTCGGCAAGACCATCATCATGGTGACCCACGATCCCCGCGCCGCGGTGCGGGCGAACATTCAGCACCATCTGGATAAGGGAGTGTTGGGTGATTAGCAACTGGCAATTAGGGAGACTCTGATTAAGCCCCAGTTTTGAAAGGGCACGGCTTCAGCCGTGCCGCAAGTGCAGCAAAATCAGGCGGGCTTTAGCCCCTGAGGGAGACAGCAGCTTGTTCAGGGTCTCCTTAGCAATTAGCAACTAGCAGCTAGCAATTCGCGCTTGGCTCTTGGCTTTTGGTTCTGGGCGGTGGGAGGAATTATTTCTAATTCCCTGGCCGAGCGCTTGATTATTGAAGTCGATGTATGACCGGGTAGTGCACGAGTCTCGCTTGCGAGACGTAAGAAGATAGCCCAGCGCTTCAGCGCTGGGTAGGCGCGAGTAGCAGATCCGAGTCCCGTAGGGACGGCACTGGTTTTCATTCGTCAATAAAGGGTGCCGCCGCTCCGCGGCTCAACTATCCTTGGGGAATGCCGACCGCGGGCTTACGCCCACGGCTAAGACAAGTTTTGCCGCTCCGCGGCTAACCTGCCGAGGTTTTGCTAGTTGCTAATTGCTAATTGCTAGTTGCTTCTTTTATGAAATTCGCACCCCTCGTCCTCAAACATCTTCGCAAGAACTGGATCCGCACCCTGAGTACCGTGCTGGCCATGTCGGTGTGCATTCTGTTGTTCTGCACGCTACAAACCGTGGTGGAGGCGGTGAACTTCAGCCTGCATGCGGGCAACGCCGGGCGCCTGGTCACGCGCGACAACGTCAGCCTGGTCTTCAACCTTCCGCTCAACTACAAGCAGCGCGTTGAGGCCGTTCCGGGCGTGAAGGAGACCGTCATGAACTGGTGGTTCGGCGGCATCTATCGCGACCCGAAAAACTTTTTCGCCAACTACGCCACCGAGCCGGGGCCGTTCCTCGACATCTTCCCCGAGATCATGCTGCCCCCCGATCAGAAGGAAAAGTGGCTGCACGACCGTCGCGGCGCCATCATTGGGCGCAAGCTGGCGCAGCGCTTCGGCTGGAAGGTCGGCGACACCTTTGAGTTGGAAAGTACCATCCCCCCCTACAGAGTGGGACATCCCTTCGATTTCGTGGTCGACGGCATCTATGACACGAACGAGGCCCGCTATCCCGGCACCGACCTGCAGTCCATGTACTTCGACTACAAGTATCTTTACGAAGCGACCGGGCGCAATCTCGGCATCGGCTGGCTGACCTCGAAGATCGATGACCCGAGCCATGCCGGCGCCATCAGCAAGGCCATTGACGCGCAGTTTGCCAACAGCGACACCGAGACCAAGACGGAAACCGAGCAGGCGTTTCTGGCGGGGTTCGTGGCCATGGCCGGCAATCTCGCGTTTCTGCTGAATGGAATCGGGCTCGCCGTCGCGTTCACCATTCTGCTGGTGACGGCGAATACCATGAGCATCGCGGTGCGCGAACGCCAGCAGGAGATCGGCGTGCTGAAGACGCTGGGCTTCTCCAGCGGGCTGGTGATGACGCTGATCCTGAGCGAGGCGCTGCTGATCGCGGTGATGGGCGGCCTGGTCGGCATTGGCATCAGCGTCGGCATTCTGAAGATTCTGCCCAGCCTGCCCATGATCGGGGACATTCTGGCGCAGTATCCCAAGTTCGGGCTGTCGACCACGACCACCGCCTTCGGCGTCGCCTTTGCGTTGTTGCTGGGATTGTTCGCGGGATTCTTCCCGGCAATGACGGGATACCGGGCGAGGATCACGGAAGTATTGCGCCAGGTGTGAGTCGGTGCCCCAGGTTCGCCCATCCTTTGGGCTAACCTGGGTCTGGTTCAAGAGGCGCTGGGAGCCGAGCACAAGAATTAGAGTCCCGCGAAGCGGGACGGCAGATGATAGCCCACCGTTTCAACGGTGGGTTCGCGATGGGAAAAACGGATCGAGTGCCCCGGGCACGACACAGTTTTCTGTCGTCCCCGAGGGACTCGGATTAATGGGAACGCGTACCCCGCCCTGAAGGGCGGGGCTATCATCTGTCGCGCCCGAGGCGCTGCGGTTGTCGGCATTTCCGCAGATGCTTACATTGCTAATTGCTAGTTGCTAGTTGCTTTCATTATGGCTCTACCTCTTTCCTACAACATCCGCAACCTTCGCCAGCGCTGGAAGGTCACGCTGCTGGCCATCTTCGGCATTGGGCTGGTGGTTGCGGTCTTCGTAACCCTGCTGTCGATGGAGAACGGCTTCCGCATCGCGCTGCGCTCCACCGGATCGCCGCTGAACGGCATCGTCACCCAACGCGGCTCGATGTCGGAGCTCACCTCGTGGATCAACATAGGTGATGCCAACGTAGTCATGGTCGATCCGCGCGTCGCCCGCAACGCCGAGGGCAAGCCCATGGCGTCGTGCGAGGTCGTCATCCTCACCAACAAGCCGCGCAAAGCGGACAACCAGCCCGCCAACATCACCTTTCGCGGCGTTACGCCCATGGCCTTCCAGGTGCGCAACAATGTCAAGATCGTCGAAGGCCGCACCTTCACACCCGGGCTATTTGAAGTCATCGCGGGCAAGAAAATTTCCGACCGGGTCAGCGGCCTGAACATCGGCGACACCATCAGCGTGCAGAAAACCAACTTCAAAGTCGTGGGGCTGTTCAACGCCGAGGGCGGCTCGTTCGAAAGCGAGATTTGGGGCGACCTGGATGCGATGGCGCCGGCCATCAAACGCAATGGCGGCTGCGAATCGCTGACCGTGCGGCTGAGCAATCCGACCACACTCGCCGCCTTCGACAAGGAGCTGCGCGCCAATCCGCGGGTGCAATTGCAGA
Source organism: uncultured Acidobacteriaceae bacterium (assembly GCA_963713465.1). Classification (GTDB taxonomy): domain Bacteria; phylum Acidobacteriota; class Terriglobia; order Terriglobales; family Acidobacteriaceae; genus Bog-257. Next base: position 19,208 of record CAVQLZ010000008.1, on the reverse strand, counting down.
TCGACTCGGAACCCAAGTACTACGAAGATCAGGCCGGCCCGATCGCCGGCGCGCTGCTGGGGCTGGCTGGATTCGTGGCCGTAGTGATGGGCATTGGCGCGGTCTTTGGCGCCATGAACACCATGTACGCCATCGTGGCGCAGCGCACGCGCGAGATCGGCACCCTGCGCGCGCTGGGCTTCTCGCGCTTCAGCATCCTGCTGTCGTTTGTCATGGAGTCGGTGCTGCTGGCGCTGATCGGCGGCGTGCTGGGATGCCTGCTCGCCTTCACCATGAACGGCTACACCGCAGGCACGGGCTCAACCGCCAGCTTCAGCGAGCTGGCCTTCGCGTTCAAGATCACGCCGCCAGGTGCTGATTATCGGAATCGTGTTCGCGGTGGTGATGGGCCTGGTCGGCGGATTGCTGCCCGCCTTCCGTGCGTCGCGCATGCCGATCACGCGGGCGCTGCGGGAAGCCTGAGAAGCAGTTTTGAGTTTTCAGTTTCGAATTTCAAGGGCGTGGTGGGATCAGCGACCCTCGATCTTCGTTACCCTGTCCGCGAGTGACTCGACTTCGGCATCGAGGGCGCGAATGGCCGCCGCATGCGTGCGCTGCCGCATCTCCTGAGGAGACGCCCACTTGTGAAACTCAGTCAAGAGAGTGGTTTCGACCTTCTCCAGTTGCTGGCGAACCCAGAGCCTCTCTTGCTGGCGATGTTGCTCAAGCTGCTCCCGCAGATGCTCCCGCATCTGCTGCTGCAGCAACTCCAGCTGCTCCGTCAGATGCTCCTGCAGCTGCTGCAGCAGCAACTGCATCTGCTCCTTCAGCTGTGCCTGCAGCTGCTGCTGCTGCAACTGCAACTGCATCTGCTCCCGCAGATGCTCCTGCAGCTGCTGCTGCTGCAACTGCAACTGCTCCCGCAGATGCTCCTGCAGTGCTGCTGCTCCTGCAGCTGCTCTTGAAACAGCTCCTTGATCCAGGCTTTGTCCTCCGCAGTTAGCACGGTTCGATTATACGGTACGACAAGCGCAATTCAGCCGGCCTTAATCTCATACGGCCCCACCTGCCACACCGTGCCGCAGCCGCCATTCCCGATGCAATTGCTGCCGCTGCCGCCCATCGATGCAGTTCCGTAGACATTCCCCTGCTGTTCCGTAACCAGACTGGTATAGGGAACGGCCCCGTCGGATAGGCTCGCCAACGCAGAGCAGCGCGATCACTTACGAAATGGCGATGTTACCCAGCTATGAAAATCCGACTCATCATGAGTAGGGAAACTCTGAATAAGCGCTGCTTTTCAGGCAGTGCACGCAAAAGCTTCTCGATTGCACGGAGCGGCAGCAGCCATAGCGCCTGGTTTTGTATGCTTGCGGTACAGCGCAGATACGAGAGAACCGTGCCCTGCGCCCTATGCCGCCGCCAGCCGGAGCAGCTCCTTGCGAACCATAAACAGGTTGACCAGGGCACAGGTGGCAAACAGCCGGTTGGCGTTCTTCCCCAGTCCTCGATAGCGTACCTTCACAAACCCGAACTTCAGCTTCAGAATTTGAAACACATGCTCGACTTTGGAGCGCACGCTCGACTTGGTCCGGTTCTTCGCCCGCTCTACTTCATCGATGCGGTCTTTATAGCGATATCGCCGGTGGGTGCAGTCCTGCGCCCGTGGTGCGGCTTGATGAATCACCTCGCTCTGCCCCACATAGCCCTGATCGCCCCACACCCGCGTCTCTTCTCCATGCAGCAACTCCGGCAGCACCGTGGCATCGGCCACGTTGGCCGCCGTCACTACCGCCGAGTGGATGATCTTGGTCTTGCTGTCCACCCCAACATGGGCTTTCATCCCGAAGTACCACTGCTGGCCCTTCTTGGTCTGATGCATCTCCGGATCGCGCTTCTTCTCCCGATTCTTGGTCGAGCTGGGGCATGAATGATGGTTGCGTCCACGATGGTTCCGGTGGTGATCCGAATCCCTTGTTTCTGCAAGTGCAGGTTCACCGCCTCCAGCATCTTGCCGCCCAACTGGTGCGCCTCCAACAAGTGGCGGAAGTTCAACACCGTGGTCTCGTCCGGCGCCGGCTCCTGCCCCAGATCAAGGCCCACGAACTGCCGCAGCACCGTCGAGTCGTACAACGCCTCTTCCACCCCAGGGTCCGACAGATGAACCACTGCTGCAGGAAATAAATCCGCAGCATGCGCTCCAATCCCACCGGCGGCCGACCGTTGCCCGCCTTGGCATAGTGGGCGCGATCAGCGCGCACAACTCCGCCCACGGCACCACCTGCTCCATCTCTTCCAGAAACAACGCCCGCTTGGTCTTCTTCGTATATCGCTCGAATCCCGTCATCATCGCCAGTGTCCTCTGTTGCTTCATGCTGGCGTGACTCTAACCTATATGGCTGTGGAAAGGGAGAACTTAATCAGAGTCTCCTGCCAACTCAGAACAGCGCGATCACTTACGAAATGGCGATGTTACCCAGCTATGAAAATCCGACTCATCATGAGTTAGACGCTTCGACGCGGTGTAGACTCTGGTGATCGAAGCACCAGCGCGACCTAGCGAGTCGTACACTCCGATTCCGCTAAAGTATTTAGCTGCTTGTCAAAATTGAAGGCTCAAGATGAACGATCAACCAACCAACCAGCAGTATTCTGAAGTGCGAGATCAAGCGATCCGTGCGGCACTGGATCGGCATTGGGCGGCGTCCGATGCCAACGATTTTGAAACCGAGCACCGCATTTATCACGAGGACGCGGTGCTGGAATACCCGCAGTCAGGCGAGCGCACCCGCGGTCGACGCAACATACAGGGCCAACGCGCTAGTCAGCCGAGCAAGAAGCGGTTTGCTGTCCGGCGAATCCTTGGCGGCGGTGATCTTTGGATCACCGAATTCATCCTGACCTATGACGATAGGCCGTCCTATACCGTGAGCATCATGGAGTTCCGGGGCGACAAGGTTGCCCGGGAAACCCAGTACTTCGCCGATCCATTCGTGGCTCCCGCATCGCGCGCTCAATGGGTGGAACGGATGGACACATAGTCTCGAAACGCCAGGAGAAGTCGAACTGTAGGATATAGGGTATCGTTACAGCACATCCTCCCATGGAGGTACAAGAGGTGGATTGGAAACGGTTGATCCAGTTTGCGCTGCTGGGTAGCAGTGATTTGGAACACTATGCCATTCTGCTGGTACGGGTTGCGCTCGGACTATTCTTCGCCATCTCCGGAGCAAACAAACTGTTTGTGGCCGGCAGCAGGCAAACTATGCACGAAACCCTGGTTAAAGCCAAAGTCCCGTTTCCCCGCCTGATGACTTATTTCGTGTCGGGGGTCGAGTTCGTTGGCGGATGCATGCTGGCCGTAGGCTTTCTTTCCAGCCTGGCCAGCGTGGCTTTATTGGTCGATATGCTTGGCGCCATCCTGACCACCGAGCTTTCCGCCCTGCCTAAAGGAGTTCCGCCGCTTAACTGGCTCGACGATTTCCTCTATGTTCCGGCAGTCCTGTACGTGCTCTTCTTTATCTGGCTGATCTGCTCTGGTCCGGGAAGGTTCAGTGTCGATTTCTGGCTCGCCGGCAAGTTATTAAGGTGATCGATCGCCGAAGGCGGAGAGTGGAAGGCCGCGCGCAAGATGCGACGTAGTTTCGAGTTTCAAGTTGCAGGTTGCGGTATTAGTGCAATCGTACCTCGACCGAAACCCACGGTCGCTCGGCTGACGACGCGGGTCGGACTGCGCTCGCACTAAGCGCTTTAGTCAGAAATGATCCCCATCGTCGTCATCCATCTTTCCACCAACTGAGGCCACTCCGTGATTGGAAAGTTGGTGCGCCGCAGACCGAATGCGTGTCCGCCATGCGCATACAAGTGCATTTCTGCAGCAACGCCGGCTTTCTTCAAGGCAGCAAAGTAGACCAGAGAGTTCTTGACATCGTCGACCGCGTCATCTTCCGCTTGCAGCAAGAATGTGGGCGGCGTCTTGCTGGTAACCGGAATATATGGATTTAGCTGGAAGGGTTTGGAAGTGTTCCCCAGCATGTGTCCCGGATAAAGCACCACAGCAAAGTCCGGTCGACAGCTTTCTTTGTCGGCTGCATCAACGCTGGGGTACAAGCGTTTTTCGAAATGCGTGCTGACCGCTGCTACCAGATGGCCGCCCGCGGAGAACCCAAGCACTCCGATCCGGTGCGGGTCAACGTGCCACTCCACGGCGTGGAGGCGCACCAGACCTATGGTCCTTTGCGCGTCTTCGAGCGCCATGCGCGATTTCGGATAGGCCCCCGATTTCGCTAACCGCCCTTCACCCGGCACTCGATACTTCAACAGCACACACGTGATTCCTTTGGTCGTCAGCCAGTCACAGACTTCGGTGCCCTCCAGATCGATGGCGAGAATCTGATAGCCCCCGCCGGGAAATACGATCACCGCAGCGCCAGTATTTTTTCCTTTTGGCGAATAAACCGTCATCGTAGGCCGGGAGACTTTGCCCACGCTGATCCATGGCCTGCCGGCAACCGGAGCGTCAGTCACGCTGGTGGCGACCTCCGGACCCGCGACCGGCTCCGCATCGGGTACCGCACCCGGCCATATCGGCATTTGGGTTTGCCCCGGCGATGGCTGCCACGCAGGCGTCTGCGCGCGCAGTCCGCAAAACCCAAGCAGAACACAGGCAGAGATCAGAAGCCTACTCACGCTCCAATCCGCCGCTCGAACATGATCACGTCGTGCTCTTTGTAGCGCGAGCGCTGGAACTCGCGGTAGCCGCATTTCTCGGCCAGGCGAATGGATGCCGCGTTGCCCTGGTGAATGATGCAGACGGTCCGCTTTACGCCGAGGTTGCGATCCACCCAATCAATGGCGGCGCGCACGGCTTCCGTCGCGTATCCCTGGCCGTGTACTCGCGAGCAAAACACGTATCCGAGTTCAGGCAGGCCGATGATCGACGGCTGAATATCGCGCTTGAAGTCGGCAAAGCCGGCTTCCCCGACGAATTCGCCGCTGGCCTTTTCTTCGATGGCCCAATAGCCGTAGCCCAGCACCGGCCACAAGCCCGCGTTGCGCAGCGCCTTGGCCCACGCCAGCTCGGGCGAGAGCGGCTTGCCGGTGGTGTAACGGTTGATGACGGGATCGCTCCACATGGCGGCGCAGGCGGCGAAGTCGTCACTGCGGTGGCCGCGCAGGCGCAGGCGTTCGGTGTGGAGTATGGGGACTTCCACGCGCGTGTCCCAATTATTGCGACTGCGGCGGCGGACGAGGCACCGCGCGGCCGGTGCTGGTGGCGCCGAGGCGACGCAGGCGGTCGCGCGCCTGCGAGGCTTCGATGGATCGCGGATAGCGCGTGATCAAGCTGTTCAGCTCGCGCACGCCGGCCTCGCGCTGGCCGAGCTCCAGCAGCGCATAGCCCTTCTTGAGCTGCGCCGCCGCGGCCTTGCTGCCGCCGGGATACTGCTCCAACACTTTGTCGTAGTCCTTCACCGCGGCCGTGAAGTTGCCCTGCCGGTACTCGATATCGGCGAGGTAATACTGTGCGTTGCCGGCCAGGTCGGTGTTCGCGTAGTACTGCAAGTACTGCGCGAATTCCTGTGAAGACAAATCGTACTTGCCCGAGTTGTAGTCGCGCAGGGCGTTGTTATACAGCACATCGGGTGGCGGCGCAGCGGCGGCGGCGTTCGCGTCGGGCGCGGGAGCGCCGTTATCGGCGGGCAATCCGCCAGGAGGCGCGGTCAACCCCGGCTGGCCCGGGGTCAGGTTCTGTCCGCCCTGCTGCATGGCATCGAGCTGCTTGCTCACCTTGGCCAGCCGCGACTTCAGCTCGTCCACCGAATCGTGCAGCGATTGGATCTGGCTGGAGAGCTGATCGATTTTGCCGCCGTTATCGGCATTGCTCCCCTGCAATTTGTTTTGCAGATCGTTGACCGCGGCGTTCATTTTGTTGACGCTGTCGGAGCTCTGCTCGACCAGGTTGCGCATCGCGCCCATGTTCATGTCCATGGACTGCTGCAAGCGCGCCACCTGGTCCTGCAGCGACTGCACCTGGGTCTGCAGTTGGACCATTTCCTTGCTGACGGCGAAGCCGGGCAGGGCGGCGAAGAGAATGGTTGCGGCGACGATCAGCGAAAGCGTGTGATTGCGAATGCGCATAGGCTTGTTCCGTAGAGCAATTCGGCTGAAGCTTCAGCCGATGTCTTGAGATTGACGGTTCCTATCAGGGCACGACTTTAGTCGTGCCGAAAATGTTCTTCTTGTTGTCATCCCGAGCGGAGCCGAGGGATCTGCGGTCCCCGTGCACTGTCTGGATGCTCGTGACGAACCGCAGGTCCTTCGACTCCGCCCAGGATGCCAAAGAAATAGGTGACGCTGGCGAATGTACGCCTGAAGGCGTACTCCACCCAAATTGCTTACCTCTGATACACAAAGTGGGCGCGGCGGTTCTGCGCCCAGCAGGCCTCGGTGCTCTCGGTGCAGAACGGCTTCTCCTTGCCGTAGCTGATGGTCCGCATGCGGTCCGCCGCGATGCCGAGCGAGACCAGCGCCTGCTTGGTGGCATTGGCGCGATTGTCGCCCAGCGCCAGGTTGTATTCGGTCGAGCCGCGCTCGTCGCAGTGTCCCTCGATGGTGAACCGAATGTTCGGATGCTGTTGCAGGAACTGCGCATCGCGATGCAACACCTGCTGATACTGCTGGGTGATGTCGTAGCTGTCGTACTCGAAGAAAACGTCCTGCACGTTCTGCGCGAACATCTCCGCTTCGGTCTGATTGTTCTGCGGCGGCGGTGGGGCCGGAGCGGGCGTGACCGTGACGCGGGCGGTTGCCTCCTGCGTTCCCGTATCGTTGCGCGCCACCAAGTGATAGGTGGTCGATTCCGCCGGGATCACCGTGCGCGAACCGCTGGGATCGACCTTGCCGATGCCATCGATGCTCACATCGGTGGCGAAGTCGGTGCGCCAGATCAGCGTTGTCGACTGGCCGGCGGTGATGGCGTTGGGATTGGCCGTCAAGGACGCGGTAGGCGCGGGCGCGGGCGGCGGCGGTGGTGGCGGCGGTGGTGGCGCGGTCTTCTTGTGGCAGGCGCTGACCGTCAGAACCACGATCAGTGCCACGGCGACGCGGATCCATTGACTGCGTGTAAGCTTCACTTCAGTCCTCCAAATGTGGCGCATTTGATGCCGGATTTCCGGCGCTAGGGGATCTCGATCCTCGAACCGCGATCGATTTTCGTTCATTACCATAAGCTCAAATGAATGCGAACAAGTTCCTCACGACTACAGTCGTGCCCTGATACAAAGCGTGCTCGGATAAGTCACAGTCTTAATGACGCACTACACTAGTTGCTAGTTGCTAGTTGCTACTTGCCCGCTGCTAATTTACTTGAAACTCCAGTTCGGTTGCGAATTTTCCCCTTGCGTCGTTAACTGCCGCGGCTCGCTGCCATCTGCCAGCATGGTCCAGATTTGCAGCTTGCCGGTGCGGTTCGACTGAAACACGATGTGGCGTCCATCCGGCGACCATGACGGAAAATCGTTGCGGCCGCCATCGTGGGTCAACTGCGCCCATTGTTTGCTGGCGATATCCATGATGTAGATATCGCTTGCGCCCGGCGCGCCGGGGCCGTAATGCCGCACCCAGGCGAAGGCGAGAAACTGCCCGTTGGGCGACCACGACGGCGAGACGGCGTATCCCTGGTCGGTCATGCGCACCACGTTGGTTCCGTCCGACGCCATGGTGTAAATCTGCGGCAGGCCGGTGCGGCCGCTCACGAATGCGATCTGCGCGTTGGTCTTCGGGTTCCAGCTCGGGGAAACGTCCGGGTGCCTGCCCTCGGTCAGGCGCTTGAGATTGCCGCCCGCCGCACTGACCGTATAGATCTCGCTGTTGCCGGTGCGCGAGGAGGCGAACGCGAGGTTCTGTCCGTCCGCCGACCACGCCGGAGAATAGTTGCCGCCGCCGAAGTGCGCGAACGTCACCAGGCGATTCAGGTCGAGCGAGTACATCAGGATCTGCCAACCAGCGTCTTTCGTGACGCCGGAGAAAGCCACCCGCGAGCCGTCGGGCGAGACGTGCGGCGAAAGCGCGATCGAGCCGAGATGCGTCAGTTGCTTCTGGTTGGCGCCGTCGTAATCCATCTGCCAGATTTCCTTCGCGCCGCTGCGGTGGCTGACGAAATAAATCTTCGTCTCCGCAATTCCCTGCACGCCGCCGCCCAAGCGGAAGATGATCTCGTCGGCGAAGCGGTGCGCGATCAGCCGCGCGTTGGCGTCGGTGGCCTGCTCGCGGTACTGCTTGCCCAGCACCTGCGGCGATTGCGGATTCTTGGTGTCGTAGAGCCAGCCCTGGACGTTCAGATATCCGTCCTGCACGCTCAGATTGCCGAACGCCAACATGCTGGCATTGGGCGGCGGGCTGCCCCACTCGTTCAGCACCACCTCCTGCGGCGCACCCGGAACCGACAGGGGAAAGAAGCTGCGCGAAACCATGTCGAAGATGCCGGCCTGCGCCAAATCGTTCTCGTAGGTGACATTGAAGGTGAGCGCCGGGTTCGAGGTCTCGGTTCCGCTGGTGACCTGCTTGAAGTCGGCAGCGGCGAGACGGATTTTCTCGACGCCCAGGCCGGTGCCGGTGCGGATCCAGTCCTGGGCGGAGAGAGACGTGACGATCAGAACGACGAAACATGAAAGTGCGATGAAGCGTTTGCTAGGTATTTGAAGAGTCATTTGAAGTTTTTCCGAGCACCATCCCGATGCAGCGCCCGTCACGATTTTCGATGTAGCTGCCATTACGCAATTGCAACCTGGCTGCGCTGGTAGAGCCCGCAGGGCGACATTTGCTTTAGCCGTGGGCGTGAGCCCGCGGTACGTAATATCACATCCCGATCTGAGCCGCGGGCTCACGCCCACGGCTAACACAAAGTACGCGGCTCCGCCGCTCACCGCTTGTAATCGAACCAAAACTCTACCGAAACATAGCGCCCGGCGTATTCCGGCGGCAGCGGGCCGAAGGTGTCGATCCTTTCGAGCGCCCGCATGGCCGATTGATCCAGCGACGGCACCCCGCTCGACTGCTCCACCTGAATGTTCTCCGGTGCGCCCCCGCGCGTGATGTCGAACGTGATATAGACGCGTCGCGCGGCGTCCACCCGGGGATCGACTTCGTACTTCAGCCAGTTCTCCGAAACCTTGCGCCGCACCGCGTCCACGTACCAGCCGAAGCGGCTGCCAAAGTCGCCCGTGCCTCCGGTGAAGCTCAGTCCGCCTTTGGCGCCGGCCGCCGAGAACGCGCCATAGGGTCCACTCACCGGACCGCCTTCACCGAAGGGAACCTTGTTGTCCTGGGGCGGCGGCGGCTTCGGCGGAGGCTTCTTTTGCTCGGTCTTGCGAATGCCCTTCAGCTTCACGTCGGGTGCGGGAATGTCGATCGCCTTCGGTTGCTCCTTCTCGACCTCGCGCAATTGCGATTCCGTCAACCCCTTCGACTGGTTCGCCAGCACGTTCTGCGTTTCCGTCGGCGGCCGCGGCAGCGGGATGCTGGTAACCAATGTCGCGCTCATTGCGCCGCCTCCGCCTGTTGTCCCACCCCAACTCTCGCCGCGCTGGAACGGAATCAGATAACCAAACAGCGCCAGCGCAAACAGCGCCGCGTGCAGAACCACGGACCCGATCAGCGGGGCGCCTACATTGCCCTCGCCCGCAAAGATGTCAACGTCGGCCGGCATTTTTCTCTAACGGCTGGGTCACGATGCTGACGTTGGTGATGCCCGACTGCTTCACCGCGTCCATCACGGTGGCAAATGCGCCGAAGGGCACGTTCTCGTCGGCGCGAAGGTAAATCGACTGGCCCTCCGGATCGCGCACCTTCTTGTGAATCTCATCGCCGATCTGGTTGATGTTGATGGGCTGGCCGTTCAGAAACACACGCTGATCGCGGTCGATGGTGATGACCAGCCGCTCTTCGGTGATTTCCTTCACCGTCCGGGTGTGCGGCACCGTCACCTCGATACCCGATTGCAGCACCGGCGCGGTCACCATGAAGATGATCAGCAGCACGAGCACGACATCGACCAGCGGCGTGACGTTGATGTCGGCAAGCGCGGTCTGGGTGCGGCCTTGTGAATTGGTGAACGCCATTAGCGCCGCTCCACCGCCTCGACCGCGCGGGGCGTGCCCGCCTGCGCCCGCTCTACTTCGTTGATCAGCTCCAGCGAGAAGTCGTCCATGCGCGCCCCGAACTCGCGGATGTTCTGGGTGAAGAGGTTGTAAGCGATCACCGCGGGAATCGCGGCGGCGAGGCCGGCGGCCGTGGTGATCAGCGCCTCGGAGATGCCGGGCGCGACGGCGCGCAAGGTGGCCGAGCCGGCGGTTCCGAGTCCGTGAAAGGCGTCGATGATGCCCCACACCGTGCCAAACAATCCGATGAACGGGCTGACCACGCCAACCGTCGCCAGCCAGGTGAGCCGGCTTTCCAGGCGCGTCAGCTCTTCGGAGGCGGCGATCTGTGTGGCGCGCTGCAGCGAGAGCACACGAATGGGGTACGCAGCCTGCTTACGCAGCTCCCCGTAAGCGCCTTCGAAGACCGCAACCAGCGGGCTGGGCTTGAACTGCTCCACCACCGCAGCAATATCGTTCAAGCGCTCAGATTTGCGGAACATGCGCATGAAGCGGTTGCTCTGCGTACGCGCGCGGCGAAACAGCCCCCACTTCATAAAGATGATGGTCCACGATGCCAGGCTGAAGATCAGCAGGATGACCAGAACGGCTTTGGCCACCAGACCGCTGGTTTCAATCAGACCTGAAATTTCACCGCCGATGGCCGAAGCGAGCAGGCTATAGCACAGAATCATGGGGCAGAGGGCGCTCTACTTTCGTTATCTCGCATTATAAGCATTTAGACGGCGAGACGCAGAGTTGTGGGATGAGGTGCCTCGACAGTTATTGTGGAAAAAGGGTCGTAACACGAGGCATCTTTTCGCCAAGTTTATGAATCGCGCTCGGTGATCACGGTGATTATGATCGCCGCGCGCCGACCTTGGTTTCGATCGCCGATACCAATTCCTTCGTGACGGGCGTGGAATTTTATGCTTCTCGCCGCCGCGAAGGATCGGCCCGGCAATTCCGTCCAGTTCGAGCTCGCCGTCCCGCGACCAGATCTTTCGCCATGGAGCTGCGCATGGTATCGGGCAAAGCCTCGAAGCCGGCCTTGACCTTGGTGTCTCCGGCGTCGATGCTTGCGCCTTGGGCTGCGGCAATCGCGACTGCCTCCTCAATGGCGGAATAAAGTTTGGCCTTCCATTCGGGATCGGCGAAAACCTCGCCCTTGTTCTTGCCCGAGGCCGACGTGACCAGCGCAAACGGCGCCAGGAAACTGAGCTTGGTCCATAGCAGCTTGCCTTCGTTGTCGAAAAAGTTACAGATGAAGCCGCACCGCTCCTGCAAGCGCGCGAGTATCGGGCCAAGCAGAGGTTGCGCTGAGGCAGCCACGTTCAACCGCACCACCGAGCGCTGCGCGTAGTGGCCCTCCGCGATGCGTTCGGCCTCGACCGCGATGGCGGCGGGCACCACCATGTGATGCGGGAAGCGGGCGCGCAGAACCGGTATGTGGTCCGTGCCGTTCAACAGCGGAACAATGATCGCAGCGTGGGCCTGAATCGATTCCAGAGCAGGCTCAAGTTGATAGGTCTTGGTTGCGATCCATAGGACGTTGACCGGTTCGGTCAGCTTCGCCACCGGATGTGCGGAGCCGGTGATGCTCCCGTTGGGCTGGTCCAGCGTCAGACGCTCGGGATGAGCTATCGAGCTTCTCGCGGCGAACGATCAGGGTTACGTCTTCCCCAATCGCGCTCAGTGCTGTGGCGATGAGTCCGCCGATGGCCCCCGCTCCTAGAACGGCATGCTTCATGAATTCCTCCGAGAGGTAAAGATTGCGAAGCTACTCATCGCGATGCACGGTTTGCGGCGAAAATGCCGGCCGGCACACGGCAATGTATTCCGCACCGTCGGCGTCGGGAGTTGAGTACTGCACCCACTCGCCGGCAGGGGCGACCACGGCTTGTCCGGCATGGACGTCGAGCTCTCCCGCACGCGAATTCACGCGCAGCATTCCGCGCAACACGACGGTGAATTCGTCGAACTCGGGAGTCTGGCCGGGCTCGCTCCAGCCTTGCGGACTGCGCATGTGCGCGACGCTCACGGCATCGTGCCGCGAGTTCACGCGGCCGATGTATTCGTCGATCAGTTTGGGCTTGGTTCCGGCGGCGGCGATGCGGGTGGGTTGCGCGATCAGGGTTGGCGGCATCAGGTGATTATAAAAGGCGATTTCACCACAGAGACACAGAGGTTTGCGAAAAAGACCTAATTACAGGCGAGCAGAAGCGAACAGGCGGCGCATTTTCCACTCCCCAAAAAAAGTTCTCGTGTGCTCTGTGTCTCCGTGGTTGAAAACCTTCTGCAGCTCTCTCCTTACGAATTTCTTACGAAGGATTTATTCGGAGTTTATGGGCGCTCGTGTCCAATGAAAAGGACGCGCTCAAGCCGTATGAGCCCAAGAGGAGATATGTCAACCCAGGAAGTTTTCGTTCAGCAGTTTGCTCGCCTCTTCCAACACTACCAGCAAGCGCTGGATCCTATGTCGCAAGAGAATCCTGAACCCCAACCTCGAAATTGGAACGCGTTGGCGGCCGACGACCGCAATCGCATGATGGCAGCAGCGCGGCTCGCCATTCTGGAGATGGAGACCAACTCCCGCCTGCAGGAAAACTCGCGCAAGTACTTCGCCAAGCCCGGCGAAGCCGAGTGGGGCTGCTAAAGCGGTTTAGTTCTACTGTAATCGGGTAGTGCGCGCCTTCAGAGACCGTGTCGCAACCCGAAGACGATTCTTGTGGTTGAACGAACGGTTCGAACAATCGATCAAACTAGCCGCAAAGCGGCGGGATGAAGTTAGGCGGGGGCGTGAGCCCCCGCACAAGTGGGAAAAATGCCGAGCCGCGGCAGCGGCGCCACCACTCACGACACAGTCTCTTCAGGCCCGCATTGCCGCACTCAAAATTACAAAGGTTCCGGCGCTGAGATCCCTGACCTCAGCACCGAAACCAGATTCTCTACCGTGCCGTGGCAGTACTGCTTGCGCTGCCGCCTGCGCTCGCGTTGGTTGCGCCGCTCTGCTGCTTCAGCCACGCGGCCAGGTTAGTCCGTTGCTGGTCCTTCAGCTCCACGCAGCCATTGATCGTCTCAATAGACTCCCGCTGGTTACGCTCGGTTCCCGGGAACGGGTGCTGCTGGAAGAACTGCTTCACCTCCGTCGCCTTGTCCGCACTACAGAAGATCTGGGCGCCATAAAGGAAGATTCCCACGCCGCCCAAGCCTCCGCCCGTCTTGGCCATCAGTTGGTCGAAGTGCGTCCGCATGAACTCCCAGGTTGCGTCCTGGCTGACCGGGTTGGCCAGCATCGGAAGCAGGACGTAGAGGTCCTGCCCGCGCACCTGATCGGATAGAACAGAATCCAGCGTCTTCTTGGTCAGCTCCGGCTGGGGAAATTCCGGTAGCGAATAGAAGTAACTGTAGAACTGTTCCGGCGAAGTGGCTTTCTGTATCTGCTCCTTGTACTGGCTGTAGAGCTGCGCATCGCCATGATGTGCCGCCACCGCTAACACCGGACGCACCATGTTTCCATCGATGGACGTGGGGTCCTTCATATACTCCTGCACCATGGTGCGCGCCTGCTGGATGACCTCGGGATCGTTCGCAATGTTTCCGAGCCCCTCGAACAGATACGCGCGCTTCTGCTTCTGCTCAGGAGTGTCGCTGGGCCGGCCATTGTAGCCGAGTTGCTGCAGCACGGGCGAGAACTGGGTGCGCAGCCACGCCTGGAACTCGGGACGGTCGGCGTCGGTCAGCATGTAGTCGTTGATGGCCTGCAGATGGTCGCCGAACGAGGCCAGTAAAACCGAGCCGGGCGTGTTCTTCAACTGCGCGCCGAGCGCGAGATAGTCGCCGACGCTGTGTTTGCCGATGCGCATCAGCGCCCACTCATTGCCCATCAGCGCGATGCGCTCTTCCGGGGTGAGCGCTGTCTCTACGCCGCTGCCTAACTGCTGCAGCCCGGGAGCGTCATAGTTGAAGCGGTAATAGCCGAGCGCGTTGGAGTCGGGGAAGACAAACTTCGAACAGCCCTTCATGGTGAACTGCTGCTCGCGCTTGGTCATCACGAAGCATTGCTGTTGCCCGGAGGACGCGCCGCCGACGCCCTTGGCGCACAGCGGAATCCGCCATAGCTCGTCGTTGGATTTGTTGAAGTCTTCCGGGGTGTTGAAGTAGCGCTTCTGCGAAACCTCGAGGACGGTGTTGCCGCCCTCGCATTTTGAGCTGACATCTACGAAGGGTGCGCCGGGCTGCAACACGAAGGTCGGCATGATCTGGTCGATGGGCTGCTTCGACGCGTGGGCCATGGCCGTCCAGAAATCAGCCGCGGTGGCGTTGCCGTAGGCGTGCTCTTTCAGGTAGAGGTTGACGCCCTGGCGGAAGGTTTCCGGCCCAAGGTACGCCTCCAACATGTGCAACACCGCCGCCGATTTGCCGTAGGCGATGCCGTCGAACAACTGCTCGATCTCGGCGCGGGTCTCGGCTGCCTGATGAATCGGACGCACGTTCTGCGTGCCATCGACGCTGAGCGCCTGCTGGGTATTGTTGGCCACCTGCTGGCCTTCCATCCACTCCGGTTTCCATTGCGCCAGCGGATGCGGCGTCATCCAGGTGGCGAAACCTTCGTTGAGCCAGATGTCATCCCACCACGCCATGGTCACCAGATCGCCAAACCACTGGTGCGCCATTTCATGGGCGATGGTATCGCCGACGTTCTGCTTCATTTGTACGGATGCGGTCTTTTCATCCACCAGCAGCGCGCTTTCACGGTAGATGATCGCGCCCCAGTTCTCCATGGCGCCGGCCTGGAAGTCGGGCACGGCAATGTTGTCCAGCTTGGGCAGCGGATACTTAATGCCGTAATAGTTGTCGTAGTAGTGAAGGATGTACTTCGAGGCCGCCAGCGGGAACTGGGCGAGGTTCTCTTTACCAGGCACCGTGCAGACACTCACCTTCACGCCGTCGGTGTGGTCGGAGACGCACTTCCAGTCGCCGACGGTCAGTGCGACCAGATAGCTCGACATCTTGGGCGACTGCGAGAACTTGATGGTGTGCTTATCGCCGGGGCCGGGAGTATCGGAGACTATCTCACCGTTGGAAATCGCGGTGTCGCCTTTGTCGACGATGGCCGTCATGTCGAAGGTCGCCTTGTAGGCGGGCTCGTCGAAACAAGGGAACGCCACACGAGCGTCGGTGGATTCCATCTGCGAGACTTCATACTTGCGTCCCTTGTAGGTACTCAGATAGAAGCCGCGCAACTTGTCGTTCAAATGTCCGGTGTACTTGATGTGTACGGTCGCGGGCCCGGCGGGAAGCTGATTGGCAACGGTGAAGGTCGCCATCTCATTCTTCGGGTCGGTGGATACCTTTGCGGTCTGTGTCTGCCCGCCCGCGGTCACGGTGACTTCGTGAAAATCGATCTCCAGCGCATTGAGCGTGATGGTGTCGCTGGGCTTGCTGAGCTTGAGGTCGATGGTCTCGTCGCCCTCATAACTGTTGGTTGGGAAATGGATGTTGACGGTCAACGCATAATGATCGGGCGATGCGCCGCCGGGCAAGCGTTGGGCTAAAGCTGGGCAACAGGCAAGTAGCCCGGCTGCAAACACAAGCAGGAACTTTTTCATATTCACTCTCGAAAAACGGAAGATATTCCAGACTAAAGAAACTACGTGCGGCCCCGCTGGTTAGTTCCACCAGCTATTACGTTAAGTTTAGACGAAGACGCAGGGCTGTGCGTGAGCCGCGCCCAGTAAAAATGCGGCTGTTCGATTTCGTACAGTGAATGCGGGGTTGTGTTCGCCGGTGAACATATCGTAGTGCGATATATTTCAGCGGGCGCGGGTGCCCCAGGTTCGCCCATCGTTTGGGCTAACCTGGGTCGAAGCGCGGGTGTGGGTGCCCCAGGTTCGCCCATCGTTTGGGCTAACCTGGGTCGAAGCCAGTGGACATGAGGGTGCCCCAGGTTCGCCCATCGTTTGGGCTAACCTGGGTCGGAGCCAGTGGACAATACTGCTAGACTCGATGGTTGGAACCGCAAAAGCATTTCACGGCGCAAAGCCCCGCGCCTTTCGACTCCTCTGCTGAGGCCAACCGCGCGTCCGTAGTCTCCCGCACCGGCACAATCGCTTACGTCATCGCTTTCGCTTTAGGCCTGTTTGCCGGCTGGGTGAACCAGGTGGTTAGCGACCCTCTGCTCACCGCACTGTGCGTGGTAGTTTTCACCATGTTTATGGGCGTATGGAAGAAGCAGCAGCCCTGGCGCTGGATGCTGATCGTGTGGGCGGGGGTGCCGCTGATGCTGGCGTACTATCACTTCGTGGCGCATCTGCCGCACAACCGCGGACAGGTCTATGCCGCGTTCCTGCAGATCCTGGCGGCCAGCGCGGGTGCCCATGGCGGACACTTCATGCGGCAAATGATCGACCACGTCTTCCTGAAGCAGGACGATTAGCCGTTAGTCGATGGGACGCAAGTGCGATCCCGCCGTGCGCAAGGTGGCTGTGATAGAGATTGCCTCGCCCACTTTGACGTCTCGTCGAAAGGCCGCGGGCGCCAGCTCGCTGGATGCCACAAATATGTCGTATGTTCCCGGCGGAAGATTAATCGTGCAGTTTCCCATCTGATTGGTAGTGGCCGTCTGATCCTGCACCAGCGAGGGATGGCCTGCGGAGTCCGTCCAGTGCATGACGATGACCTTCGCCCCGTCAACCGGTCCAGCCAGTGAGCCCATACCCGCCGCCCGCTGGACCGTAATCTCCACCCGGCCGGTCTCCTGCGCAACGGCAGCGGCGCAGAACACCGCCAGCGATAAACCTACGAGAAGAAGAGAACGCTTCATCTTCGCCCTCCAGTCGAGATAACTGGCGTTTGGACGCAACAGTAGGCGGTTAGATAGCTGCGACCAAGCAGAAGTCGTCATTACTCGACACCCGGATTTCACCGGTCAGCTCTCTCGCACCAGCCAGCGAGCATAGGCAGCCATGTCGATGGCCGGGGCGGTGCCTATTCTTTGTAGCCGGGTGATGAGTTCGAGGAGAAAGCACGTGGTCGCTTTGTCATGTGGGGCCGGGGAAACGCAGTCTGCTCCCTCGCAACCGAAGGTTCCATAGGCAGCGATGCAGCCGAAATCGAGCCGCCCTTCTTCCTGGTCGGCGGCGAGCAAGGGCGACAGATATTTCCCGATGTCCGCTGTTTTCCATGTGTTTTCAAAAGCCAGAAAACCCGCCAGAATAGGCTGCGGCTTTGCCGTGCGCTGGCCGTCGATCGTCTGTACGGGCGCGCTGGTGCGATGCAGACGGCGTACGGTCGCGACCTTCCGCTGTGCATATCGCACATACCGGGGCCTGATGTCCTGCTTGGCTTCAAACAGCGCGTAGACGGCCTCCGCCGGCACAACAATCTCATTTTGATGCTCGAAGATCAGTGGCGTGTACTGGCGGTCGAAGAGCACGATGTCAATCTGATCGCTGAACTGGCCGTTGCTGTCCACGATGGTCGCTTTCGCCGCGGCATAGCGTTGCGGCAGGTATTTTGTGAAAAGCGTAGTCCAAACCGCTTCGCTGCTATCTCCTTTGGCAGACGGGTGCGCAAGTGCCTCGCGGGTGGTTTTCAAGTCTTGCTCCACGCGTTCGTGCAGGGCCTGCATGAGTCTCGGCAGCGACCACTCGACTTTATGGCTCATCGCACGATGTCCTCCCAGGACAATGCAGCGGCTTCCCTCGCAGCCCCGGCAGCTGCGCTGACTCTCACCTTTTCCTGCGCCGTGAGATCTTCCGAAATAATGTTGTTGGTGTTGGCCGGATCGGCGACTCTGGCTGCGGGAAATGCGTCGCGGAGATAATCGAAAACTCCGATGACGCGCTGCGACAGCGTCAGCAGGGGGTTGCCCATTAAAAGGCCCGGCAATGGTCTCGCCGAGAGAGCGCGGATGACCGAGAGCTCCAGATAGAACGACGGGAAATCGAGCCCTTTCTGATTTCTCCACAGCTTCACAATGCGTATCTCGTCCCCTCGTCCCGCGCCAACTACCGTTCGGGCATGTGTGAAGACGTTGGTTTTGGTCCAGGTGTCGGCTTTGCGCCGGTACAGGCTGTGATCGTCCGAAAGCGCGTTCTGGCGTTTCCCCGGCACCAGATCCACGGAGTACTTCGAAGCCATCTCATCAATCCGTTTTGCAGGGCTACCGCTTTCAGTCGTGTGCGTGTGCCCCAGGTTCGCGTCCATCTTTTGGACGCTAACCTGGGGTCGGGAAGGGGCACGATTCGGATTTGAACGGGCACGGCTTTGTTTTGAAAGGGCACGGCTTTCAGCCGTGCCGTGCAAGGCCGCAAAAATCGGGGCTTTAGCCCCTGCGGTAACTTCGATATTCAGCGAAACATTCTGGCGCCTGGGCGCGTAGCCGGCCGATGTCAGGCAGTCGAATAGTTTGTTGTATACCTCTTTCAAGGTTTCGCTCGTATGCTCCGACAGCGATAGAAACAGGTCGATATCCGTCCCGCTGCGAACGGCAGTGCCTTTCATGAAAGAGCCGCTAGGATAGACACCCAGCAGATTGTCTCCTGCCCATTGCCGCAGGGTGGGCATTAAGGTAGTTTGGACGCCAAGTAGCGGCGAGTTTGGGCCCGCATCCACCGCTTCCCGCACAAGGATTCCGTGTAGATACTGGTCTGCGGTCATGGTCAAGAATGAATTGTAAGCGGGTGCCCCAGGTTCGCGTCCATCTTTTGGACGCTAACCTGGGTCGGGAGCTGGTACCCCATTCGTTGTAATGGAATCCATTACAGTGTAATATTTTGGTATGGCTACTGCTACTGCAAGGAAATCGAAGGTCTACACCATCAGCCTCCCGCCCGAACTTGCACGCAGGGCTGAGGCGCTGGCTCGGAGGGACAGTCGCACGATGAGCGAACTATTCCGGGAAGCCTTTCGCACCTATTCCGCGCAGCAGGCGCGGCGGACACTGGATGAGTTGGGCGAGTATGCGGCTGGCCGCAATCCGAAGGGCTACACCGAGGCCGATGTTCCCCGGCTCATTCAAGAAGTGCGTGCCAGCAAGCCGCGCCGCAGGGTGCGGTCGAACGGGTGATCGTCGTCATCGACACCAAC
>CAVQLZ010000007.1:0-148770 GCA_963713465.1 uncultured Acidobacteriaceae bacterium | reverse complement strand
GAATCAGTGCGTTACGCGGTATTCCATCCAGCAGCAAATTCTAAAGCGAGGGGTCAATCTTCGCAATCAAATTGCGCGCCTCACCGCCCTGAGTTTCCCAATGTGACACGATGCGGCGGACGTACTCCAAGCCCGTTATAGGAAATTTGCGATTGGGGCGGACTAGCTTTCTCTTGACATCGGGCACCAATCGGCGCACACGTGGGTGTTCACCGGGAGGTGCCCCTTATTATGCGGCGGCTAACGGTTGCTCTACTGGCGTTAGTGTTCTCGTGCTCATCTACGGCGTCATTGACTACCATCAAAACGCCGAGCGCGAGAAACGCGAACAGGCCGAGCGGGTGCTTAGCGAATGTTGGCAGCAAGCCGTGAGCACCGGCGTGGGCGCGGACTTGTGCAAAGCACTCGCAGACAGCCTGCACAAGTAAGCGCCCGCGTGGACCAGCTAGTAGCGGCAGAAAAACGCTGTCACGCGGGAGCTAGCGAACACGGATTTTATCGCTGTGTTTTAGGTGCTCGGCTTCCAATCATGCGCTGTGTGGTTTGACGGTGCGCAACGATGTTCCCGTGCTCATTTTCGGTGTAAACGAGCCGGTATTCGGCCAGCTCGCCGCACCCGCTGCACTCCAGAATCTCAGGGGCCTCTAGGTACCCCTGGGAGTCTCATCCGCCCACGTTTTCGCGTACCGCAATCACAAAAGGGTCCAGAGCCTCGAAATTCTAAGGCAAGTGGGTCAAACTTAGCGCAACGATTTTCGGGCCTTTTTGCTTTGCTTCTCGGCTTCTCTCTGTTTCCTCCGCCATCGTGACAGTCTCGTGCGGTCTGCTACGCCGTGCGCTGGTTCGCAGTACTTATTATGCTCATCCGGCATGAAAATCTTGTGGCATTTGGGGTATGGGCACATCCTGATCTGTCCCGCTCCGATAAAAGCAAAGGCCGCCGTTTCCCAGTCCGGACAGTACAGACCGGGCATCAACGGTTGGGTGTCTTTCCCTGTGGACAAGAGAATAAACCGGGAGCTTTGGAGCAGATTAGCCATGAGACTGGAGTAAATCCAGTTTGTTCCCGCCCACGCTCGCTCATCCTTCAGTGACTTGAGTCCCTCTCCACTGCCAAAGTGGGGCACCCATTTCCAGACGTTCTTTAACGCCAGCCGAAACGCGGCCTCGTCTCGCGTTTGGTATGCGAGCCGCATTTGCAACACTCCACCACATAACAGCCAAATGTCTGGCTTGGATGTCTTCCACCTATCCAGCCGGTTGAAGAACTCCTCTTTCGTAACGGCTTGCAGCGCCCTGAATGAAGTGCTCTTTGGCGACGGGAAAAGCGTAGCCCATCCATCGGCTTTTTCGGGGTCTTCCGCGTCAACAAAGACAGGCATGGTAACGGTATGTAATGGGTCACGTGACATGAGCACAACCGTACCACATAATAGGGCTGCATTGAAGGGATTCGTTAGCGGGCCGCGTGAGGCGGTACCGGAAATGAGAGTCGGGAAGATGGCGCGAGAGAGGACAACGGACAGGCTCCCAGCGCGGAATTGCTCCGCCGCTTGTTTGAGCTGCCAGACCCGCCTGATTGCAACTGAGTTTGAAGTGCTGTCCGGCTAAAAAGGGCCGGGCCTTCGCGCTAGCTGCCCACTATACGGGGACGGGAGGCGTGAACAGCAGCACCCGCAAGCTATTCGATGGGGAGACGAAGAGCGGCGGCAACTCACATCGAAAGAGGTTTTTATGAGTATGAAGTTATTTGACTTGAAGGCGCAGAGGCAGCACGCGCTCAACAAGGCTGACGCCATCCTCAAGGCGGCGGAAACGGCCGGGCGCGAGCTTACCAAAGAAGAGTCAATGGACATCGACACCTGTATGGCGGCGTCCAAAGCACTGGACCCGCAAATCCGAGCAATCGAATCCAAAAACACGATACTCAAGCAGCTAGTGGACGGGAAGATCATTCCGGGGACGCCTACCGGCGCGGGCTTCGGGCAATTCCAGAAGGTCAACAAGATGTTGTCACCCGATTACCAGGAAGCGTTCTACGCCTACCTTGCATCGCGCGGCATGAAACAGGAAGCCGCGCTGTATGAAGGGAGCGACAGCGCGGGCGGTTTCGCGGTGCCCATCACGGTTGCTGACCAGATTGTTCCGCTGGCACCGCTTGAGATGGGCGTCCGCACGCTGGCGATGATTATTCCCACCAGCATGGACATCAAGGTTCCGCAGAAAGCCGGTTTCGGTCAGGCCGCGCTCAAAACGGAAAACAATCCATTCACCGAGGTTGACCCAACCTTGTCACAGTTCACGTTGTCCGCGTTCATGGTCGGCTCCGTTCACACGATCAGTTGGGAGCTGGCACAGGATGTACCTTCGTTCCAGTCATTCACAACGGATGACATTCTGATGGCACAGTCCATGCTTGAGGAAAATTACTACGTCAACGGGACCGGCACGGGGCAGGCACAGGGACTCATCGGCAACTGCGGCGCGGGCGTCACGGAAGAGCCGGATGGTAACGGCAACCTTGTCAGCATCTCCGGCACGCTGGACCTCATCGGCACGCTCAATGCGTTGTATCACCCCGGCGCATCGTGGCTGATGACCCGCGCAACTTCAATCATCATTCGCAAGGCACAAGTCCAGTCCAATCTCTTCGAACCGGTCTGGACCCGCGAGGGCGGCAAGGACTACCTGCACGGCTTCCCCGTGGCATATAGCGCCTACATGCCCACGGCGGCGCGCGGCGCTTGCCCGGTGCTGTTCGGGGACTTCAAGCGCGGCTACATCATCGGTGACCGTGGCGGAAGCGGCATCAACGTCAAGGTGCTTGACCAGCCCCTTGCCACTCAGGGACAGCTCCAGCTTTTGGGCTACCGCCGCTCCGATGGGAGAGTGCGGCGCTCGGAGGCTATCCAGGCTTACAACGTGGCAGCTTCGTAACCGTTTCTGCCGGAGAAGAGGCCCCGTCTGTCAGCGGGTCCCGCTCACGATTCCGGCAACCCCTTCGCCGGGGTTTCATTTCATCGTGAGCGGGTCTGACAGTTAAGCCCCGGCTCCGCTGTTCCTGGGGAGAGAGCAACGGAGCCGAGTTTTGAAAGAGATTTGTTTGGCAGCGCAACGCGGGCGGCCTTTGTGGGTGCGGTAGCCAAACGTCCCGGTTACCGTGCCCCCGGAGGCGGACAGAAGAAAGCGAGTCCTAATCATGCTGATGACGAAATTAGTAGAGGCCGCCGGGCCACAGGCACAAAGAGACTGCGATGGTTGCGGGAGAGTCCCGCCGCGCTTGAAATGCACGGCTACTCGCAAGACCTAAGCGACATCTGCCTGTGCGCGGAATGCGCATTGCAGCTTGCCCGAAAGCTCCTGGAAGACCTTTGTGAGCTGCTTACAAAGAAGGGGCGGTACGGATGACCACAATTGATGACCTGAAGCGGCAACGACGATGGGTCTTGTGGCGTCTCGAAACTGTCAACGAAAAGCTGACTAAGGTTCCATATCAGCCGAGCGGACGCAAAGCAATGGCGAACAATCCCGCGACTTGGCGCACCTATGCAGAATGCGCGGCGCTCGCGTCTCAGTATTCCGGCATCGGACTTGTGCTCGGGGATGGAGTGTGGGGCGTGGATATTGACGGATGCTGCGATGCCGTCAGCGGCAAATTCACGCCCGAATCACGTGAAATTGTCATTGGCCTGGACAGCTACGGGGAATATTCGCCATCTGGCACCGGCTGCCATGTGCTCGGACTCGGCAAGCTGCCCGGACGCGGCATCAAGAAGCCACACGCCGGGTGCAAGGCAGTGGAGGTCAAGGCTCAAGGCTACTACTTCACTTATTCGGCCCGGCATTTGTCCAAGACACCATCCGAGTTGATGGACCGGCAAGAGCAAGTAACGGCGCTCTACAACCGGCTGGCGCAAAGCAACGGCAACGGACTGAACGTCACTCTCCCGGTTGATGAGGAAGAGCGATTCCAAAAGCTGTGGGCCGGTGACATGGGCGATTATGGCGGTGACCACAGCCGGGCGGACCTTGCGCTCTGTGGCATCCTTTCCCGCCGCTGCCACAACGACATTTTCAAAATTGATGATGAGTTTCGTAAGTCCGGGCTGTACCGCGAGAAGTGGGAGCGGACAGATTACCGCTCACTCACAATACTGAAGGCCATCAAAGCTGAGCCAATCTTTGACAGCAGCGATGATGACCCAATCGAAGATGACGGACCCACGGAATATCTCGTTGACGCGCTGGCGGAGCCGATGCACGAAGGTTGGTTCCCGCTTGGCGAAGTCTCGCTCATCGGCGGCGCATCCGGTGCGGGCAAAACGTCATGGGCAATGCCGTTGCTGGAGAAGGTCCGCAAGGGCGCAGACGTATTCGGCCATACAGCAAAGCCCCGTGAGTATCGCGTGCTCTTGCATGATCGGTCCAAGAAAGCGATGCAACGCACGGTCAAGTCTTTGGGCCTGTCTGCCGAGGCGATTGACCGCGTTATCCGCTTGAGCACGGCGCAGCAGTCACGCCCGCCTGCCGAGATTCTTGAGGCTGCGATTGAGCGCGAGCCGGGCGTTGAATGCTGGTTTATTGAGGGCCTGGACCTCTGGATTACGGACCCGAACAAGATGGAGGTTGTAGGCCCGGTGATTGACGGTTTGCAGCGCATTGCTACGCGGCGCAATGTGGCCGTGCTCGGCACAGTGGGCAGCCCGAAACAGCGCGGCAAGGACAATAAGTATTTCGGGCGAGATGCGCTGTTTGGAAGCGCGGCACTCGCTCGAAAAGTTGAAACCGTTGTGCTGATGCAGCTACACAACGACGATGACCCGAACAGCGTGCGCCGCTGCACAGTGCTGCCGAGAAACGGACGCGCGGAGACGCTATATTTCGAGTGGCAAGCTGAAGGGCTGTGTTTGACCACGGAGCCACAGGCCGTCCCCGAACTGAAAGCGATTGACCACATGGAGCGGCGCGTCTTTGGTGCAGTGCAGCCGGGCGAAGAGATTAAGTATCAGCCGGGCTTCGGCAATCGCAATCTGTTCTTCGACTGGAAGAATCGGGCGATGAAAGAGGGTAAGGTCACGCGGTCCAATGGCAAGTATTACCGGGCATTTCCACAGGCTGAGACGGTCAATTAGCGTGCTATTCTGCGTTCATGGAACTAAGTACCGTTACGGCAGCGATGGACCTTCTAGGGAAGGCCTCGAAAGCCCTGGATTCACTACGCGAGCGGGCAAAGACCTCTAACGATGCGGAACTGAAGGAGAACCTCAGCCGCTTGTATGACCACTTCCTGGACTTGAAAGAGACGGTGCTCAGAATCAAGGAAGAGAATGCCGAGTTGCGCCGTACTATCGCAGCGCAAGCCGAGAAGCCGCCCAAGCCGGAGATTCGGCAGGTGGGAGAGACTAACTACTACTTTGTTGGCGAACAAGGGCCTTACTGTCAGCCGTGCTACGACGGCGGCGGCAAGCTAGTTTACTTGACGCCCACAGAGACACATTCAGGGGGGACTTGCCGCAAATGCCGTGTGTGTAAGCAGGTTTTCTACGAGCAGACCACGCCTCAACAGCCAGTTCGAATAGGGCGGCGACGTAGTCCCTGGGTGTAAGGACAAAGCGGCCCATGAAAAAGAAAGCGCTAGCGGACCAAATCGTTGACCTCTCCCGGACCGGCGAGATTCCCACCCCTTTCGGGGTTGAGCACGTAAAGGCGCGGTTTGCTCAGTATAGCGAATCCCACTTAAACACGGTGCTCGCCAACTACGAAAGGAATGGCGACATGGTGAGACGTGCGAAGCAACGCGCGAGATTCGAGCGCGTCAGTGACGGTCTGTATAGGCCGCTGTAAGAGGCACAACCGTGAAGCCCTGCCCGTGCAACGGCACGAACGACAATTGCCGATGGTGCTCCGGCTCGGGCTACGTCTCAGAATCAACACCTCTCCCGAAACGCCCAACTCCGCAATCGGGCATTCCTATATCCTTCACAGAAAGAGAGCCGCGCCCGCCAGCGCACGTGAAAGAGCCGGTGAATTGGAATGAAGTCATCATCGGCGTTCTCTCGCTGCTGGCTCCATTCATTCTTTGGTTTCTGCACTGGCTTTGGAAGAATGCGAATTGGTAGGTCCGAAACGGTCAAATCATCGGTACGCACACACTCAAAATCAGGTGTGTGTGTACCGATGAAAACGCCCCTTGAGTGGCTCGCAACTTACTGAAAAAACTGGACACAAGAGGTTTTTCCTACGATTGTGTTATCAGTACTACTACTCTAAATTCCGTGAGTAGTCGTACCGATGCGCGCACGCTCACTGGCAGCCGCCTAAGCTGCTCTGCCGCAGCAAAATTCCCGATTCGGAAATATCCCATCCATGTAAATTTGGGTGCGGCGGAGGGCTACGTAGAGGATGTGTTCAAGATTTTGACCCCGCCCCTCCCGCTTCGGCCTGGATACCCGGAAGACAGCAACTAGCGTTTGACCAGCCGCTCAAGCTGGTTGTCAGCCATTGCGGTTTCGGCCTGTTCTATCTTGCGACGTAATGACGCCTTGTGCTCCTCCGAAGTATTGGGATTAGCAAGAACCCTTTCGATGGTCTTCTTGGCCCTTTGATAGTTTATTTCCATCGCTCTACTGTCTAGATATTCGGTGGTCGCACGGTGCATCCAGACGAGGAGAGCACTTGAGAACACGGAAAAAGTAGGCGCAACGTAGAGCAGCACCGGCCTTAGCGGATTGTCGGACCGCAGGATATTCGCAACAAGGACAAGGAGTGTGCCACCGCCCGCTCCGGCGACCAGTCCTGCATTGGCTTGTGTCCCGCTACTTCTTCTCTTTGGCATCTATTAACGAGTCGATATACTTTACGGCATTTTCCTCATCATCCAGGTCTATACTTAGTATCTCTTTGTCGCTCCTCATGGCTCGCCAGATACTGACGAGTTGAGCACCGACTGCGCATGCACACACCACACCGGCAATCGCCTCCCATAAACCTCCATGTGAGAAAAGTACCCAGAGGACGACAACAATGATGACGAACCCGCTCCATAAAAGGGACCGTGCGCGGTCGTGCCAACCTCGAAGCTCTGCGAGGAACTCTCGCTGTGCAAGCTTCGCTTCCTTTTCCTCCGGGTTCCCTATGTCAGCCATGTCTAGAGGAAGCATAGCAACATAGACGCGCATGTCAAGCTGGCCACAGTTGGAAGGGCAGCTCGTGGTTTCGTCCTAAAGGGACGAGCAGACTCACCCGCTCATGCACCGCCTGTAGGTCCGCCGTCACGAGGTTTGCATACCGGCGTGTCATCTCAAGCGTGCTCTGCCGGAGCAGCTTGCGGCGCTCTTTGCAGGGAGTGTGTTCAAGATTTTGGACTGCCCCGTCGCTCTGAGTTACCCTTCGGTTGGGGCTTTTACGGACCGTGAGGTGCCGAAGGGGTTTTATTCTGCAGAGTTGATAGATACGCATCTCTGTAGCCCTTCAATACCGGGTTGTTTTCTACCAGCTTCTTGACCTCGTCTGCTGGCACGATCATCGCTATACCGCTATTTGCCTCCGTTTCCCCTCTCACCGTCACAGCAATCTCCATCTTAGAGTCCGCTTTCTCGAAGTAATAGCCGCTCACAACCCCAAGGAGCCAGGTGTCACCCATATGGGTGATGTCGTCCTGGGGCTTGGCGAACACCGGCGAGCCGCTGTTCCCTCCAAAAACATGGACATCGGCCAGGTAAACAGTCCCGAGTTTTCCGGTTGTCGTCTTCATTGGCTCATCCGGTACCATGGACAGTATTCCTTGGCGCAGAATAGGCTGGAACTTACGTTCTCCCGGGAATTGGACGAAGGTTCCGGTAATCATCACTGTTGAACCTTCTCCAATCCTGAGTCGCCTGAACGAATCTCGTGTTGCAAAATTATCAAAGCTGACAACCAAGATGTCTAGCTTCGGGTTACTGGGTGCACTGAATGGGATGACCGCCAAATCAACGGAATCGTCGTTAGGGAAAAACCAACTGGGCTTGCCGCTGCCATCGCCTGCGAGTGAAAGTGTCACAGCTCCGCCATTCTCGGTGTTTATGCGTACATTGGTTGATACGACTTCTTGTGGGTGGTTAGCTTCGTCCCAACACTCCGCGACATGCCGATTGGTCACTAGATATTCAAATAATCGGTGTTCTTCTGCTGGGGGTACTGCGATGCCGACTAGAAAGCCCGTGCCCGTAAAGGATTGCGGTTGCGGTAGGCCATTTACCTTGCAGAACAGCTCGATCTGTACAGACACCTTTCGGAGCGCCTCGCCGGGCACGGGCGAGGAAGGGTCCGGCGCAGTATAGGACAGAATGTGTGCTTGTCTTTTCGTGTCTTGCCCAAACAATCCAGTGGCTGTCATTGCCAGTAACAGCGTGATGCGTATTGCTCCTCGCATTTTCGCAGTCCCCCTTAACTAAGAACGGCCAGAACGTCCCAGCTTGCACGAAAAGTTCGCCGCAAGCCAGGGGGCATTGACTTAACGGAATGATAGCAAGCTCACCCGCTCATGCACGGCCTGTAGGTCCGCCGTCACGAGGTTTGCATACCGGCGTGTCATCTCAAGCGTGCTGTGCCCCAACACTTTTTGCAGATGGAACACGGACCCGCCCCGCCGGAGATAGTTCACCGCGAATGTGTGTCTGAATGCGTGCAGCGTGCGGGCCGGAGGTGCGAATCCGAGTCTGCCGCAAAGCAGTTTCACATCCCGCAACACATTCCTACGCCCCAATCTCGTGTGCGTCCGGTTGGCGAAAAGCAGTGAGTCCGGCGTGCGATTCGATTCCTTGCAATGCCGAAACATCGTCTTCCGCAACTCGAAACTAAAGGGGACAACCCGCTGCTTGCGTCCCTTGCCGTCCAGCGTGACCAGCAGATTTTCAAAGTCAATTTCGCTGACACGCAAGGTAAGCGCCTCAGAGATGCGGCAGCCGGTGTCCAGCAAGAACAAAACGAGCAGATGCAATCGCCGTTGATATTGGCCCTTCGGTTTCCACGCGACAAGCAGCCGGATTTGTTGCTCCGTGAATGTGGGCAAGACAAGCTGAGGCTCTTTCAGTTGGGCGATTTTCGGGTGCTTGCACGCGGGGCCGCACTTCACATCTGGACCTGCATTGACCCAATGCACGTATGTGTTTATCGCCCGAATAGCGGAGTTGCAGCCCGTCGCCTTCAGCCCCTTTTCGCGCATACGCAGCACGGCATCTTTCAGCTCGGCCTGCGACGGGGAGTCTGTGCGTAGCCATTTGAAACTGTACTTGTACCAGTCCAGCGTTGAGGGTGAGACATTCGAGAGGAATTGACGTTCACGTATGAAGTCAGAAAATCCCATGTCGGCTTTCTCCAAAGCGAGTACTCAGATTTGGAGGAAAACCGCATAAACACTGGACGTGGCTCAGCCTGGTAGAGCACTCGCTTGGGGTGCGAGGGGTCGGCAGTTCAAATCTGCCCGTCCCGACCAATTCACACAACATTTCTCAACTACGCCGCCACTTTGCGCGCGAAGTGCTTCACCCGCTCCATGCCTTTCAGCTGGCCAATGGGCACGCTGGCCGGCCACGGTTCTTCCACTCCCATCAACGCCAGCGCGGCTCCCAGCATGGCCATGTTCTTGATGAAGTTAACCATGTCGTTTTGGCGCTGCTGCGGATCTTCGGCCTTCCAGAAGTCGTGCATCATGGGCGAGACACCGCCAAGAAAGGTCATCGCCGCCAGTGTCCCCCATTTCGGTTTCACGCCCAGCAGAATGCTTGTCCCGCCGGCGATCAGCATCGCTCCGGTCGCAGCCACGGCAACCTCAGGCAGGGGAACGTTTTTCGCCCTTGCGTACTGCGCCAGCGACTTACGCTCCTGGAAATGATGGATTCCGCTATAGACGAAGAAGCCGCCGAAGATCATCCGGCCCAACAGAAATGCAGCTTTCATGGCGTGTCCTTTCGTGCGCAATTTGGCGAATGCATAGTTCGATTCCCCTCGGGCCGAACAGGTGGTACGGAAATTTCTTCCGCGCCGAACGGTGGCAGGAGAAATCTCGAAATCCCGATTGCGCAGATGCCTGCTCTGGGGGACTGGCTGATTAAGCCCCTCAGTGGCTAAAGCCGCCCGCGAAAGGACCGAATTTACGGACGGTCTGAAGACCGTCCCCTTCAAAACCCGGCTTCACCATAGGTTCCCGGGACAACTTCAGGCGACGATTCTCACTCGAATGTATGAGACATGGCACAACCGCTGCATAACCGCGAAGCGTGGAAATTCCCTGGCGGTTTTGGCAATCGCAATCATGGTCGCAGGGTTGATCGTCTACGGAATCTGGGTGTTCCGGAACTCGCGGGGGCAGCTCAGCAAGCGCCCGCCAGTGGCGATCACGCATTCCACGCCGGTCGGCGGTCAAGTTCTGGATGGAGTCTTCCGCTCATCGCCCGCAAACGGCGACCCGGGCCTCACCCGTTGGAGAATTTGACTGGGGTAGCGCCTTTGCCGCACAGAGCCGGCACCATCACCTGCAACAAATGCCGCACATCGTCGAACCTGTAGCTCGCACGCAAATCGGAACGGCGGGCGATCACTTGATCGCGCAACAAACTCTCGACCATACCGATAAAGGCGGCGCGCACCGCTTCCAGATTCACGTCCTGCCGGATTTGCCCCTGCCTTCGCATCTCGCTTAACAGGTCTGTCGAACAGTTCCGCAAATTGGCGGTAGCCGCGGCTCAGCAGCACGTCGCGGCTGTCTTTGCGCACGCGATGCGCCTCCAGCGTCATCAACTCTTTCAGTTCGTGGTCGTTTTCCATCTCGATCACGATGGTCTCGAGCATCGCCAACAGCCGATCAGCGAGGCGAGCGTCGCCCTCGATCGCTTGTACCCGCTGGATAATGGCAGCCCAGCCGCGGTCGAGAATCGACGCCAGCAGCCCCTGCTTACTGCCAAAATGCTTCATCAGTTGCGACTCGCTGGTGCCGGCGTCGCGGGCGATGGCGACCGTGCTGGTGTTCTCGTAACCGTTGCGGGCAAACAGGTGTTTGGCGGCCAGGAGAATTCGTTCCCGGGAAGAAGGGCTGATAGCTTTTTCTGCGCTCGCGTCGGCGCCTACGTCTGACAAAGGCATAAGCCTAGCAAACCCGATGTGCGGCTCGAAGTTGCGCAACTATGCCGCGGCGGTTGGGCGGCAACTTTCGAGCTCACAACGGGTTATTCTGGATGGCGGCTCCGCGCCACATAGTATCGTTGTGTTCAAGGATCGGTGTCCCAGTGTCATTCCTAACATATTTTCAGCGTTGGCTTGCAGCAGCCGTGGTTTTTCTCATGGTGGCGCCGTGGTTGGCCAGCCAGCAGACGCCTACGTTTTCGTCCGATGTCAAGGTGGTCAACGTGCTCGCCACCGTGCGCGACAAGCATGGGCAGATCGTCAACAACCTCACCAAAGATGATTTCAAGCTGGAGCAGGACGGAAAGCCGCAGACGATCAAATATTTCGCGCGCGATACCGACCTGCCGCTCAAGCTGGGCCTGCTGGTCGACACCAGCGGCAGCCAACGCCGGCTCATCGATCAGGAGCGCACGGCCAGCTACGGCTTCCTCAACGACCTGATGCGCGTCGACAAAGACAAGGCCTTCATCATTCACTTCGATCGCGAAGTCGAGTTGCTGCAGGATTTCACGCCCTCGCATGACAAGCTGGAGGCCGCGCTGGACAAGCTGGGTGCGCCCGAGATGCAAAACTCAAGCGGCGGCTCGCCGGGTGGTGGTGGAGGAGGTGGTGGCGGAGGTTATCCGGGCGGCGGTGGACATCATATGGGCGGAGGTACCACATTGTATGACGCCGTCTATCTCGCCGCGGATGAACTGATGCGCAAACAAGACGGCCGCAAGGCGCTCGTCGTGCTCAGCGACGGTGTGGACAACGCCAGCAAGGTCAGCCTCGACCGCGCCATCGAAACCGCGCAGCGCTCCAACACGCTGGTGTACTCCATCCTCTATGCCGATCCCGACGCCTATTCGAATCAGGGCTATCCCGGCGGCGGGGGCCGACACGGCGGCTGGGGTGGAGGCGGCATGGGCCGCTATCCCGGAGGCGGATACCCGGGCGGTGGATACCCGCAGCAGACCCAGAGTCCCGATGGCAAGAAGGTCCTGCAGCGGCTGTCCAAAGAAACCGGCGGGCGCTTCTTCGAAGTATCCAAGAAGGAGCCGATCAGCCAAATCTACAGCCAGATTGAAGAAGAGCTACGCAACCAGTACAACCTGGGATTCACGCCCGACAAAGCGCTGGCCACGCCGGGCTACCACAAGATTACGCTCACTACCGCTAACAAAGATCTGACCGTGCAGGCGCAGGAAGGATACTACGCCGCGCCGGAAGAGAAAGCGTCCGCAGACAAGCCCAAAGCTACCGAGTAGCCGGCTTGTGCGCCTGCGCGGTGACGCCCGCTTCGGCCGTCACTTCGTCCAGCCGCTGATACAGTTGCGTCAGGTCCGTAACCTCGGTCACTGGCGCGCCGTGGCCGCTGTCGTTCACGATGTACACCGTCGGCGTGTGCTCCAGCGGGATGCGCTGACCCAGTTCGCGGTCGGCATCGACCTTGGCGCTGAAATGCCCGTCAGGATCGACCACGAACGGCAGCGTGGTTTTGTGGTCCTCGGCCCACTTCTCGGTGATGCCCTGCAGGTTCTGTTTGGTGATCGAGTCCTGGTTCTTGAAGATGTAAAGGCGGTACTCGTCACCCAACTTCGGCGACTTGCTGTCGAAATAACGCGCGTTCACCGCGGCCTCGTACGACCACGGATGCTGGCGCAAGGGGAAGTCGTATTGCACCAGCGGAATGTTGTACTTCTTCGCCGCTTCGTGCAGCATGGGCGCGGCTTTGGCGCACTGCGGGCATTCCATGTCTTCAAAAACCACAATCGCCACCTTGGAACCCTTGGGCGGCTTCAGCATGGAGGTGTCGACGCCCCACCCCAGTGTGCCGACGAGCAGCAGAATCGCTGCCGGGACAAATTGCAAACAGGACGAACGCTTCATTGCTTAGATTCCTTCTACGCCGGCGCGCCGGCAGGATCAGCAGGGACACTCCCAACATATTAACGGATTCCCGCGGCGCGAGTCTCGCCGGCAAGGCGCGCCGATATCTGAAGATCGCGTGAAGAGCCCGCAGGGCGACATTTGTGTTAGTCGTGGGCGTGAGCCCGCGGAACGAAACCGAGTTCTTGTTTGTACAAGCCGCGGAGCGGCGTGACCGCCGGCACCACCGCAAACTCCGCGCCTGTGTCCTTCATCCGCAGAATGAAACCCGCGAGGTATTTCGCCAGGCCCATGTGGTCACCGGCTCGAATGAATTCCATCACTCGCGGCGGCTCTGCGTGGACCATCACCATGTCCAACTGGCGGCTGCGCATCTGGTGCGCTCTGGCCAGGTTCGCGTAATAGTGAACGGCAGCGCCAACCCCCAGCCCCCCAACCAAGCCCAAACACCTGCCTCGATTCATAGGATTCACCAGAGATGCCCCCTAGCGAAGTCGTCACGCAGAATGGTAATCCCCAGAACACCCATCGCGGCGAAAACCACCTGTGCGTCATCTACGATATCGCCTGATTGCGCCAATGATGTCCGTACAACGTGTATCCTTTTGGTTGCCTCCCTGATTTTGGTGTTCCTTCGAGCCCGCCAGGGCTGTCCTCTGGTGTCACGTTGGTTTGCGCTAGGCAGCTTTTCGGTCATATCGATCCGCAACAGCTTCTGGATGCTGGCAAAGCAGGCGGCTTTGCGAAGTGTGAATCCGGTGACTAGAATTCTGGGCAGGTACGCCGGAGCATCCCTTTCGTTATGCTCGGATGCTCCGGCGGTGTCAGACCATCGTAATAGCTAACTGGAGCATGACGTTTGACCCCGAGGAGAAACTTTGGCAATGGATAAAGGCGGAAAGAAAAAACTCGACAAGAAGAAAAAGTTCAAATCCGCACAGGGCCCCTCCGTCACCAGTGACGGCTCCATCGCGGCGCCTACAGCCGCCATGGCAACCTACGCCGATGGCACACCTTTGGACAAGGTGACTTATCTGGAAGCGAAGCTGATTCTGAAGCCTGACCGTTTTACCTCAGTCCAAAACTTCCGTGATTTTGGCGAGATCGTTAAGCAAACGGCGAAGAAAGTTGGCGTTGGTTTCATCGCCGATCCCAATTCTGAGCGGCGTCCGGAGATACGCGAAATCACATTCGGCGACACTTTCGATTTTCGCCTCTACAACAATGCGTTCATTCTGCGGCGGCGAATTTCCTATGTGGACGGCTTTCCCGTCGGTGACCCGGAAATTGTGTTCAAGTATCGCCATCCGGATGAGCAGAAGGCGACATTGATGGACGTGCGCCCGAACATCGCCGGGAAGTATCGCATCAAGTTCAAGGCGGAGGTGCTACCGTTGAAGGACAGAATCGGCGGGTACCGTATCCTTTATTCGCACAATTGCCAGTTCGGTCTAAGCCAAATCCATGACGCGGACAAGGCATCGATCAAAACACTGGTAAAGGTATTTCCGGCAATTGGCGCTATCAAGAAGGACGATGACGAGCACATCATCCTGGTCAACGGCGGGATTGTGGAGGAAATACTCCTGCCGCTCGGCCAGTTAGATTTCGGAAAAGGCCAAGTGGGAAAATGCGACATCGGGTTATGGCGCACACGCGGCGAGCATAGGCCGTTGGTTGGGGAGTTCGCTTTCCAGGTGCAGTTCCCCAGCCGCGAGTCTGTGGCCGAAAAACCCAAGAAATTGGCTGCCCAGTTCTACATCACGCTGCAACAAAAGGTGAAGCATTGGCTTGCGCTGGGTGTCACCAAGACGGCTATGGTGTACAGGCTACAGGGCAACGAGCCACAGAGCCATGAGTAAATCTGCAGCGAAGCGATGCGTCCTTGATTTCTTCGCCATGCTACGGCAGTAATGAGAGATACGCATACGTATGAAGGTTTTCTCCATCAACGGGGATATGCACGGAGTTCACTACGCCGTGAGCATCTTTTTCGCGACTGCTTTACTTTGGTTTTTCGTTCACAAGATGGCCGAGTCTGACCCGGTTTGGGCCATCAGTTCCATGGTGGCGACCAGCGACCCCATGATGAAGCAGGCCCTGCTGATATTGCGTGCGCGAATCACCAACACGCTAATGGGCTGCCTCGTAGGCTTATTGTTTATTGCCATCGGCGGAGATAGATTCATCATGCTGCCCCTCGCTATGGCGGTAACGGTTTTGCTGTCTTCGTATGTTGTGCGTATTCAAACCATGTGGCGTCAGGCGCCTATCAGTGCGGCGTTTGTCATCGCAGCCGGACTGGAATACCACTCCCGAAAACATGGTCTGATTGCAGGCGTCCGTCGGATGAGCGAGGTGTTGTTTGGCTGTCTCGTCGGACTGGCGGTCGCATGGTTGTTATCAGTGGTGTGGCCGCTGCCGGAACCCACAGCTACCGACGGTGCAGCCCAAAAGTAACCGCTTTCTCCCAGAATCAAGACTAGCGTCCCGGACATTCAGAAATGCGCAGTGCCACCGGCTTACAATTGATTGCGCGGGGACGCGAGCGCCACGCCGCCGGGGGACAAGGCCCTGAGCAAGGCCGCATCAGCCATGTTTACCATCGAGCAAATCGACGATCTCCATGCGCGGGGCTCGGCAGCGCGAAGACGCTCCCGGAGTATGTGCGGGCGCTTAAGGAGCTCGGCGTCGAACGATACGATTCCTACCTGGCCGACGGCCATTCGGAGTACTTCGGGCAGGACGGCCAGAGGGTCGTCTCGTCGCCGGCGCATGAGGTGCTTGCGGTCGCGGAAACCGGTCAACGCGAGACGTTCCTTGAGCACCTGCGCCGGCACGAGCGGCGCGAGACGACGTACTTAGAAATGTCCCTGGGCCTGGCGCAGAGCGGGATCGAGAAGTGGACTGTTGGGGGCAAAATATTGAGCCCTAGGATGTTAGCGGGAGGTATAAAATCATTTTCACGGACGTATGGCATTCGTGGCAAGTAATTCGTTCCAATAACTCCCCGAATTTCGCGCTTCCGAGTTCATCGTATTGGCTGCTCAGGTGTACTAGAAAAAAGCCCTACAACGATGCCACCCGCCTCTGGATCAGCAGAAAATACACTGCCATGAGTACCAGCAGCAATCCGTTCACACTCAGCACGGCGGGCGCAGTGAACACAGGCACCAGCCATCCCGAAACCAGGTTGCCCATCGGCATGCCGCCGCGGAAGGCGCAATTGTAGACGCTCATCACCCGCCCGCGCATTTCGTTGGTGGTGATCAACTGCACCAGCGAGGTCACGGTGGCGAACACCGCCATCATGGACGCGCCCACGATCACCAGCATGGTGTAGCTCCAGACCAGTGACTTCGAGAGGGCGAAACCTGCGATCGCCGCGCCCAGGCACATCAGCGTAGTGATGGCGAAGCGTCCCTTGTTGCGCATATTGCCCAGGCTGGCCACGCCGAGCGAGCCGCAGATTGAGCCGATGCCCATGAATGAAAGCAGATTGCCGTAGGTCTCCGGGCCGCGATGGAAGATGTCTTTGACGAACACGGGCATGTAGGTGCGCATGGGCATCGCCAGCGCGGTCATGCAGAAGGCGAGCACGATCAGCGCCTCCATCGAGCCCTGCCTGCGCACGAACTTAATGCCCTGCTTCAAACTGGCAAACATCGATTCGGTCACCGGCGGCGGCAGGAAGCGCGCGCGAATCATCAGCAGCGAAATGACGGGCGCGAGAAACGAGACGGCGTTCAGCCCGAAGCACCACGTCTCGCCCAGCTTGGCCAGCGTTTGTCCGGCGAGCGCCGGCCCAACCGTTACCGCGAGGTTGAACTGAATCGAGTTCAGCGCGATCGCGTTGGGCATGTCCTCGCGGTCAACCAGCGTCGGAATCAGCGCGGAATAGGCCGGTCCGCCAAAAGCCTGCGCGAACCCTGAGAGAAACGAAAGGCAGAGAATGTGCCAGACGTGCACCGTCCCCGTGGCCACCAGCACGGTCAGAACGCCGGCGCTGAACATCTGGATGTACTGCGAGGCCAGCAGAATCTTGCGGCGCTCGATGCGGTCGGCCACCACGCCGCCGATCAGCGTAAACAGAAAGATGGGGATGCCGCCGAGAAACTGGTCTAACGCGAGCAGGAAAGCGGAGTGGCTGAGGCGATAGATGAGCCAGCCCTGGGCGACGATCTGCATCCAGGTGCCGATGCTGGAAGTGCACGCGCCAATCCACATCAGCCGGAAATCGCGATATTGAAAGGCTTTGAAAACTCGCCGGAAGGTCGATAAGCGCATCGGGGTCGTTTGTACGGCCTGAGTCATTATCTTCGCACGAACCTGCGACTCAGATTCGCCCGTCTCGAGTGGCAGCGCTTTTGTCTCATCTTTGCGAGCGAGCGGCATCTCGGTTCCATCATTAGACTGCCGGGCATCGCAATCGTGTGCAGGGAAAAGTTAAAGGAGGATGGAATGCACGTAACCGCGATGGAGCGCTGGCATAGAATGTTGCAAAATGCTGCGCGCCGCCATGCTTCTCGCGCCTCCGGCTCGGCGAGTCAGTGGCGCCACCGGCGAGCGGGAATTGCATCTTGAAACTCGAAACTGCATTACACTCATCCAAGTTGTGACGTAATCGAATGGATGACGAGTTCTCCCGCTGCAACGGGCAGACTTGAAAATTGAAGCTCGAAACTTGAAACTATTCTTGGGGAGTTCTCCAGTTGGAGTGCAGCTCGACCGGCACATTTGAAACTGGAAAGTCGAAACTTGAAACTGCTGTTGAGGTGATCGAACTGATGGCACCTGTGGCCTTGCAGGAAAAAACTTTGCTCACGCCCTTCGACTTGCATTTGTTCAACGAAGGCCGGCACATCCGGTTGTTCGAGAAGTTCGGCGCGCACATCGGCGAACTCGACGGCCAGCGCGGCACGTATTTCGCGGTGTGGGCGCCCAATGCGGAGCGGATTTCCGTGGTCGGCGATTTCAACGGCTGGAACCCCGAATCGCACCCCATGAGCCCGCGCGAAAGTTCGGGCGTGTGGGAGGCGTTCATCCCCGAGCTGGGCCGCGGCGCGGTCTACAAGTACCACATCCGCTCGCGTTACCACATGTATCAGGTCGACAAAGCGGACCCTTATGCCTTCTATAACGAAATACCGCCCAAGACGGCGTCCATCGTCTGGGATACCTGGTACGAGTGGCAGGACGACGAGTGGATGCGGCGCCGTCATGAGCGCACCAAGTTCGACGCGCCCATCTCGATTTACGAAGTGCATCTGGGATCGTGGATGCGCGTGCCGGAAGAGGACAACCGCTCGCTCACCTATCGTGAATTGGCGGTGAAACTCGCCGATTACGTTTCCGATATGGGGTTTACTCACGTCGAGTTCATGCCGGTGATGGAGCATCCGTTCTTCGGCTCGTGGGGTTATCAGATCACCTCGTACTACGCCCCCAGCGCGCGCTTCGGCCCGCCGCAGGATTTCATGTACGTGGTGGACTATCTTCATCAGCGCGGCATCGGGGTGATTCTCGATTGGGTGCCGTCGCACTTTCCCAACGACGAGCACGGCCTGGCTTATTTCGACGGCACGCACTTGTACGAGCACGCCGATCCGCGCAAGGGCTTTCATCCGGAATGGAAGTCGTCGATCTTCAACTACGATCGCGACGAGGTGCGCGCCTTTCTCATCAGCAATGCCATCTTCTGGCTCGATCGCTATCACATCGACGGGCTGCGCATGGACGCCGTCGCCTCGATGCTGTATCTCGACTACGCACGCAAGCCAGGCGAGTGGATTCCCAACCAGTTCGGCGGGCGCGAGAACCTGGGCGCGGTCTCATTTCTGAAGGCGGTGAATCGCGAGGCCTACGAGAACTTTCCAGACATTCAGACCATCGCGGAAGAGTCGACATCCTGGCCCATGGTGTCGCGGCCGCCCTACCTCGGCGGACTCGGCTTCGGCATGAAGTGGGACATGGGATGGATGCACGACACCCTGCTGTACTTCTCAAAGACCCCGATCCATCGCAAGTATCACCACAACAAGCTGACGTTTCGCGGGCTGTACGCGTTTACCGAAAATTTCGTCCTGCCGCTCTCGCACGACGAGGTGGTGTACGGCAAAGGCTCGCTGTTCGGCAAGATGGCGGGCGACGATTGGCAGAAGTATGCGAATTTGCGGCTGCTGTTCGGATACATGTTCACCCAGCCCGGCAAGAAGCTCATGTTCATGGGGGATGAGATCGCGCAGTGGAGCGAGTGGAACCACGACGGCAGCGTCGATTGGCACGCGCTCGGCTGGGAGCAGCATCAGGGAGTTCAGCGCTGGGTACGCGATCTGAACACCTTCTACCGTCGCGAGCCTTCACTCTACGAGACCGACTTCAATTCCGAAGGCTGGCGTTGGATCGACGCCGACGACTCCGATCACAGCGTCTTGACCTATATGCGGCTGCGCAAGGACGGGAGCACTCCGCTGGTTATCGCGTGCAACTTCACACCGGTGCCGCGACGTGGCTACCGCGTCGGCGTGCCGCACGAGGGACACTGGAACGAAATTCTGAACAGTAACGCGTCCATTTACGGTGGAACCGACGAAGGGAATTTCGGCGGATGCACGACGGATACGATTGCCTGCCACGGCTTTCCGAATTCGCTGCTGCTGGACCTGCCGCCGCTGGCCATGGTCGTGTTCAAACAGTAGCTCAGCGCGGACCGTGTCACCAGCTAGTGCGGCAGCGGTCACTGACAAACCATCGCCGCAGCGTAAGAGTATTCATGTCCGCTTTTTTCTCACCCGGTAACATCTTGTCCTCCTGGCGAGAGAGAAGACCGCCAGGTTGTCTTCCTCTAGGAATCCAGGCAAGCCCGTCCTTGACGGGAGGTCATCCTACGACACTCAAACCGCGTGCGTGCGCCCTCTTGTTAGGAGATGATGTCATGAAAAGAAATTCAGTAGTCGCCTTCCTGTTTGTTATTACGCTTTTGCTCCTGGCTCTGCCGCTGTCTATCGCAGCACAAGAGCCGATCAATTACGACGATCTCGCCCTGCTGCGCTGGTATCCCGCCAATGAGACGGCAACCTTCCATGCCGGCACGTTTCCCTCGGCCCTGGCCTTCGACGGCTCTCACATGTGGGTGGCGAACTACTGGTCAGCCACCGTCACCGAAATTCAGGCCAACGACGGCACTGTGGTCGGCACCTACAACGTAGGCAACAAGCCGTGGAAGCTGGCCTTTGACGGAGCCAATGTCTGGGTTTCCAATCTCGGCGACCACTCGGTCACCAGGCTGCAGGCCAGCAACGGTACGGTGTTATCGACGACCGTGATGGGTTCGGGTTACGGGCCGCTCGGCATGGCCTTTGACGGCACCAACATGTGGGTCGCCTATGAAAACCTGGTAGTCAAGATGGGTAGCAACGGTCAGAAAGTCGCAAACTACCCGGTGCCGGACCCCTACGACCTGGCCTGCGATGGCGCCAACATCTGGGTGACAAGTCCGCTCCACAACAGCGTCGTCAAACTGGGCCCCAGCGGTACGGTGCTGGGAACCTACACCGTGGGCACCCAGCCGCATGGCATCGCCTTTGATGGGACAAACGTGTGGGTGGCTAACTATGGCAGCAACAATGTCACCGAACTGAGCTCCACCGGCGCGGTGGTGGGAACCTACTCTGTTGGCAATCAGCCCTGGGGAATTGCCTTTGACGGAACCAACATGTGGGTGGCCAACTCCGGCGACGGCACGGTGACCAAGATACTGGCCAGCAACGGCACCATCCTGGGAACGTTCAATGTTGGGCGAGCCCCGTGGGCGGTCGCCTTTGACGGCGCCAACATCTGGGTTGCCAACCACGGCGACAGCACGCTTTCCAAGCGCTGACCCCCGGCGCTGCTGCTGAAGAAGTGGCAGGCTGCACGGCACTCTGCACAGCAGAACCGCGCAGCACGCCGGGGATTCATGAAGCATCCATCCGGATGGAGCAGCCGGATTCGTCCGCGCAGTTCATAAGGAGTGGTGTCATGAAACGAATGCATTGGAAAGTATTCGGCGTTGTAACGCTGCTGCTGTTGCTGGCTATGCCACTGGTGGCGCAGCAGGGCCCAATCAATCCCCATCAGGTCGCGCTGCTGCGCTGGTACCCCGCGAACCTGAAGGCCTTTTTCCCCCTAGATTACGGTGCACAAGACGTTGCTTTCGATGGGGCCAACCTCTGGGTGTCGGCATTTTCCGACAGGGTCACCAAGCTGCGGGCATCCGATGGCGCTAACCTTGGGACATACACTCTGGGCGACGGAGAATCCTATGGCGGAATAGCCTTCGACGGGGCCAACGTTTGGGTGGCAACTTGGTCCGCGAATACGGTCACCAAGCTGCGGGCTTCTGATGGCGCCATCTTAGGGACATTCGCGGTGGGCTCGGAACCCACCGGCGTGGCCTTCGACGGGGCCAACATCTGGGTGACGTTCTGGGATGGTAGTGGCTCTACCATTACCAAATTGCGCGCCGATGACGGGGCCAACCTGGGCACGTTTTCTGATGCAGGGTGCCTCAGCTACGGCATCACTTTCGACGGAGCCAACATCTGGCTGGCATGCGAGAACTTCCATTACGTTCTCAAGATGCGGGCCAGCGACGGCACACTAGTGGGGGAATACCGAGTGGGTCTCGACGAGGGGCCCAATGGGATAGCTTTTGACGGAGCGAACATCTGGCTAACCGGCTGTGACGGCAACTACGTTACCAAGATGCGGGCCTCCGACGGCACGATCCTGGGCAGGTTCAATGCGGGCAATGCACCCGGGGCCTTGGCCTTCGATGGAGCGGATATCTGGGTGGCGAATAGTGGCGAGCATTCGGTTAGTAAGCTTCGAGCCTCTGATGGCGCCAATCTGGGGAAGTTCATCTTGCCTCCCACTTTTTGGGCGAGCGGCGTGGCCTTCGATGGAGCCAACATTTGGTTCGCGGGTTGCGGGATCGAGGGAAACGGGCTTTGCAAGATGTAGCCAGCGAGAACAAAACGGGCGCCCTGTTGAGGCGAAGCTGTCGGAAGTTTGCCGAACCCATGCCGAGGCGCCGGGTGCCCCACGCAAGCCCGACTTTGGCTTGTGTGGGAGGGTGCCGGGCGGCGAATCATCGCGGCGCGGCGGTTTCCAGACCGCCGGGCTGCAAGTCGATTCTTGACCTATGTCCACTCCCGTCCTTCTGCCGGGCGGTCGGGCTTCAGGAGGTATTGATCATGAAGAAAGCGCATTCCTTCCTATTTGCAGTTGTCAGTTTTCTGGCTGTGGCGTTGTCGCTGTCGGCGTTATTGTCGGCGCAGCAGGGCCCGATCAATCCCAAACAGGTCGCGCTGCTGCGTTGGTATCCCGCCAGCCTGACAACGTCCTTCCCGGTAGGCTCGGAACCCTGGGGCATGGCTTTCGACGGAGCCAACATTTGGGTGGCGAACTTTAACGACTCTGGCACTGTCACCAAACTGCGAGCCTCCGACGGCGCCATACTGGGCACTTTTGCCACTGGGCAG
This sequence comes from uncultured Acidobacteriaceae bacterium, assembly GCA_963713465.1. Classification (GTDB taxonomy): domain Bacteria; phylum Acidobacteriota; class Terriglobia; order Terriglobales; family Acidobacteriaceae; genus Bog-257. The sequence goes on along the minus strand of CAVQLZ010000007.1, from coordinate 126,211 downwards.
TTGTCCACCTTCGTCCTTTTTGACGGCACCAACATTTGGGTGGCGAACCAGGGTTCCAACACCGTCACTAAGCTGCGGGCTTCCGACGGCGCCAACTTGGGGACGTTCACTGTCGGATATCACCCCGAATGCCTGGCCTTTGATGGCGCCAACATATGGGTGGCGAACTTTTTCGGTGGCACGGTGACCAAGCTGCGGGCTTCCGACGGCGCCAACCTGGGCACATTCTCCCTGGGCGGCGGCCCTTGGGGTGTAGCTTTTGACGGAACCAACATTTGGGTGGCGGACGACGGCCATAACACGGTCGTTAAGCTGCGGCCTTCCGACGGCGTCATCCTGGGGTCCTTTCCCGTGGGCTCCGGCGCCCGCAACGTGGTTTTCGATGGAGCTAGCATCTGGGTGGCGAATATCTGGGACAACACCGTCACCAAGCTGCAGGCTTCCGACGGCGCCCATCTGGGAACGTTCAGCGTAGGGTTAGGTCCCCAGGGTCTGGCATTCGACGGGGCCAATGTTTGGGTAACGAATTCTTTTGCCAATACCGTGACCAAGCTGCGGGCTTCCGACGGAGCCAACCTGGGGACGTTCTCCCCGGGATCGAGCCCCCCCTGTGGCATTGGCTTTGATGGAGCCAACATCTGGGTAGCGGTTTGGGATACAGGAGTGGTTTTCAAAATGTAAACGCAAGAAGCAAGCTCCAGCGCGCGGTGGATGCCTGAGCTGGCGCGCCCTTGCGGTGAGGGATTAACAGAGCGCAACGGTATCTGAACTGTTGCGATGGGAATCGATCGTCGTCCTTCTGCCGAGCGGTCGAGATCGAGAGGTCTAATCATGAAGAAAGCGCATTCATTCCTATTTGCAGTTGCAAGTTTTCTGGCGGTTGCCTTGTCGCTGTCGGCGTTATTGTCGGCACAGCAGGGTCCAATCAATCCCCATCAGGTCGCGCTGCTGCGCTGGTATCCGGTCAACCTGACAGCGTCATTTCCAACCTCTGATTCTGGTTGGTGCTGTGACCGCTTAGAATGTGAACCATGCCCAATCTATGTGCAGACCCTGACCTATGACGGCGCCAATATCTGGGGTTTCGGTTGGGAAGAGGAGCAGCGTACCCCCGAACCCGTTGCGATCAAACTACGGGCTTGCGACGGCGCCATTCTGAGCACAAATCCAATAGGTACGACGCCGGGCATCGACTACCCGGGAAGGGCTGCGTACGACGGCGCTAACATCTGGGTGACATACCCGGGATCGGGCCAGCTCACCAAAATGCGCGCTTCCGACTTCGCCATCATAGCCACGTACGACTTTGTTGCCGACTTTGAGTTTGTGGCTTTTGACGGAGCTAATATCTGGCTGAGCGATGATTGGAACTTTGGCATCGCGAAGGTGCGAGCCTCGGACGGTACCCTCTTAGGGGAATTTTCCCCGTTCACCCTCGGACCGCCGGCCGGACTCGCCTTTGACGGGGCCAATATCTGGGTGGCGGGCGTTGGGGATGGCGAGGTCTTCAAGGTGCGGGCTTCCGACGGGGTCACCCTGGGGATCTTCAATGTTGGAGGGAATGCTAGATCGGACCCATGGGGCGTCGTGTTTGACGGCGCCAACGTCTGGGTCAGTGCCTCGGAGGGCACGGTCACTAAACTGCGAGCTTCCGACGGAGCCGCCCTGGGAGTTTTCCTCGTCCCTGCAGGTACCGGTGACCTCGCCTTTGACGGATCGAACATTTGGGTGTCGAATACTAACTCAGTCACCAAGCTGAGAGCTTCCGACGGCGCCTACATGGGAACTTTCGACATTGGGGGAGCGACTCCCGTTTTCGATGGCGCCAACGTTTGGGTCGCCGGCTGCGGCGGTTTCTGCAAGATGTGACCCAAGCCGAGTGCCCGGTGCCCTGGGTTCGCGTCCCGGTTTTGGACGCTAACCTGGGATTCGCAATCTGCGATAGCCGGACTCGGTCAAAACGTCGCAGTGGCCCCTGGCCCAGGTTAGGCCAAAAGAAGGCCGAACCTGGGGCACCAGGCAAGCCGATCCTCGACATATGCCCACCCTCGACTCATGCCGGGCGGTCGGGCTTCAGGAGGTCTAATCATGAAGAAGGCGCATTCACTCCTATTTGCAGTTGTGAGTTTTCTGGCGGTTACCTTGTCGCTGTCGGCATTATTGTCGGCGCAGCAGGGCCCGATCAATCCCAAGCAGGTCGCGCTGCTGCGCTGGTATCCGGCCAACCTGACAACGTCCTTCGAGTTGGGCGCGACCCCCGCAAATCAGATAGGTTTCGACGGGGCCAACATCTGGGTGCCGATGGGGGGTAACTCCGGCGATACGATAATCAAAATGCGGGCCTCCGACGGCACTATCCTAGGCACCTTTACCACTGGGCAGTGGCCCGCCGCCGCCGTTTTTGATGGCGCTAACATGTGGGTCGCGAATGGAGCGAATTCCAATTGGGTCACCAAGCTGCGGGCTTCCGACGGCGCCAACTTGGGGTCCTTCCCTGTCGGAGAGTATCCCCAATGGATGGCCTTTGATGGCGCGAACATATGGGTGGCCATCCTTTTAGAGGGGACGGTTACCAAGCTGCGGGCGTCGGACGGTGCCAACCTGGGGTCCTTCCCTGTGGGTTACGAAGCTTGGGGCGTGGCTTTCGACGGAACCAACATCTGGGCGCCGAGCGGGGCCAACAACACTGTGACCAAGCTGCGGGCTTCTGACGGCACCAACCTAGGAACGTTCCCGGTGGGCACCACCCCCCGCGGTGTGCTTTTCGACGGAGCTAACATTTGGGTGGCAAACGCGGGCAGCAATGACGTGACCAAGCTGCGGGCCAGCGACGGCGCCCCCATGGGAACGTTCAGCGCGGGTTCGGGTCCCCAGGGTCTCGCATTCGACGGTGCCAACATTTGGGTGACGAATTGTTGGAACGGTACTGTGACCAAGCTGCGGGCCAGCGACGGCGCGGAGCTGGGGACATTCTCCCCGGGGTCGAACCCCTGTGGCATCGGCTTTGACGGAGTCAACATCTGGGTGGCGGTTTGGGATAAAGGAATGGTCGCCAAAATGTAGGCGCAAGAAGCAAGGTCCAGCGCGCGGTGGATGCCTGAGCTGGCGCGCCCTTGCGGTGAGGGATTAACAGAGCGCAACGGTATCTGAACTGTTGCGATGGGAATCGATCGTCGTCCTTCTGCCGAGCGGTCAAGATCGAGAGGTCTAATCATGAATAAAGCGCATTCATTCCTATTTGCAGTTGTGAGTTTTCTGGCGGTTACCTTGTCGCTGTCGGCGTCGTTGTCGGCGCAGCAGGGCCCGATCAATCCCAAGCAGGTCGCGCTGCTGCGCTGGTATCCGGCGAACCTGACAACGTCCTTCGAGGTGAGCGGGGGCGGGGGCCCCACTGCGGTGGCTTCCGACGGGGCTAACATCTGGGTGACTATGGGGGGTCAGGATGGCGACACGGTGATCAAGATGCGACCCTCCGACGGCGCCATCCTGGGCACTTTTACCACTGGGCAGTGGGCCACAGGCATCGCTGTTGATGGAGCCAACATTTGGGTGATGAACCAATTTTCCAACTCAGTCACCAAGCTGCGAGCTTCCGACGGCACCAACCTGGGAACGTTCAATGTTGGACGGTTACCCGAATGTGCGGCCTTCGACGGAGTCAATATTTGGGTTTCGAACTCGGGAGATGGCACGGTGACCAAGCTGCGGGCCAGCGACGGCACCAACATGGGAACATTCTCCATGGGCGGCGAAACTTGGGGCGTAGCTTTTGACGGAACCAATATTTGGGTGGCGAACCCCGGCCAAAACACGGTCGTTGAGCTGCGGCCTTCCGACGGCACCATCCTGGGGTCCTTCCCCGTGGGCTCCGGCCCCCGCCATGCGATTTTCGATGGAGCTAGCATCTGGGTGGCGAACATCTGGGACAACACCGTCACCAAGCTGCGGGCTTCCGACGGCGCCATTCTGGGAACGTTCAGCGTGGGTTCAGGTCCCCAGGGTCTGGCGTTCGACGGGGCCAATGTTTGGGTAACGAATTGTTTTGCCAATACCGTGACCAAGCTGCGGGCCAGCGACGGAGCCAACCTTGGGACATTCTCCCCGAGCACCTGTGGCGTCGGCTTCGATGGAGCCAACATCTGGACGGGGTTTACCAAAATGTAGGCGCAGGAAGCAACCCGGCGCGCGGCTGACGCCGATTCTGGTATGCCGACAGCAGGGGCTTAAAGCCCGCACTAATTTTGCTGCATTTGCGGCACGGCTGAAGCCGTGCCCTTTCAAAGCTGAGGCCTGATCAAAGCTGAGGCCTAATCAGGGTCTCCCTAGAAACTAGAAACCTGAAACTTGAAACTGCTCTGCTACATTCCCGCAGCGGAGCTCCGCAATTGTGGAATGGTGAAGTTCTTCCTGGGGACCTGCTCGTTTTGCCATTCGTGATACTCATGGCATTCGGAGCAACGGCCGTCGGCGGCATCGTGCGCGGCCCCGCCCTGTTGATGGCAGCCGCGACAGGAGGCGATGCCGGGCAACAAAATGTCGGAGGTCTTGCGACTCTGCGGCGCTTTCGCATGGCAGCTTTCGCACTTCACCATGCGATGCGCGTCATGATCGAAGTCGGCGTGCTGCAACCAGCGCACGGGAATCGCCGATTTCGCCACCGTCGGAATCGGGCCTTCGCCCTGCACCATGGTGTGGCAGAGCTTGCAGCCCTTGTCGAAGAGCAGGCGATCGGCGTTGGCCACTTGCCACTTGATCCATTCCTCGTGGGTCTTCGGCGGCGCCGGCAACTGCACCAGCGAGCTGAGGGCGACACGGTTGACCGTCAGCGGCTCCGACATCGCGCTGGGGTGCGCGGCGATGTATTCGGTGTACTTCTTCACCAGGAAGGCCTGCACGACGTCGGTCTTACAGTGTGGGACAGACTCGTTGAAGCGCTTGTCGAACTGCAGGTCCCTCATGTGGCAACCGGCGCACTGGTTGGCGAACTTGATGGGCTGCATGTAGGCCCGCGAACTGACATCCCGCGGAGTCTCGACCATGGTGGCGGACACCGTCTGCAACGCCGGCGTGGGAGCGCCGGTCACAGTCGGACACGCCTGAATCTGCTTCGCGTACGGCCAGGGGCGATTGTCGCTGGCCGGGCGATGACAATCCTGACACGTCATCTGCACCGGATCGTTTCGCCCATTCGGTCCGGCGAGATTCGGCTGCAAATGCACGTAGTGGTTCAGCTTGACCGTGCCGGGATCGGTTGCGCCCGGCCGCAGGGCAGCAAACTCAGGATGATGGTGATCGAAACCCGCGACGTCCGGCGCGAACTTTACCTCTCCAGTCCTGACCTTGAGATTGGTGTGGCACTGGGCACAGCCCGCGTCCATGGTGTGCGCCAGTTGGAGCGAGGAGCGATGCTCCACATGGCACGAGCCGCAGGTGGGCGTAAAGGTCACGAGCGTGGGATGGTGTGCCGGAGCGTCATGACATGCCAGGCATGCCTTGTCGCTGACCTCCTTGCGAAATACCCCATGTTCGGTGACGTGGCAGAGTTCGCATTTCTTGCCGAAGAACGCGTGCGAAGCCGAAACCGGTCCGCTGCTATAGACCTTTTGTCCCGTGGCCCGTTGCGAAAAAAACCAGACCACCGCGAGCACCGGCACTATTACCGAAAGATACATGCGCCAGCGCCGTAGCGGATGCAGATGGGTGAAGTACTGCAGGTCCATCCGCTTGGCTAACCCTTTGGTTGTGCGCACCCGTCGCGTCATCGTGTTCGCCTCAGTATCGCAACGCCACTACGGCGTGAATCGCTCCCAGCAGCAGTACGGCATAGGAGAAGGGAATATGCACCAGCAACCAGCCGTGCAGAATGCGGTGATAAAGCGTCTGCTGGTCCAGTTCGCGCTTCTCTTCGCAGATGTTTTCCAGGTCGTCCACCGTAGTGTGGAGATTCATGGGAAGCAGCAGCCGCAGTTGCCGAAACAGGGCTTGCGAAGTGGCGCGGTCGGCGATCTCCAGCCTGCGCGCGCCCGCCTGCTGCAGAAACGGCCGCATCTTGCGCTCGAAGAACTCCTGCAGGTCGGAACTGGCTTGCTCGTCGACGTTCAGGCCGGTGGCGACGGTGACTCCGCCCATGGTTCCCGCGCCGGCGGCAACCGCGCGCTGCTCCACGGAGGCGTCCGAAAGGTTCCCGGTCAGCATCGACCGCCCCTGTTCCACCAGAAAGGCGGCCTCATCCACCAGCTGCGAACGCACGCGCCCAATCTGCTCGTAGATGGTTTCCATCGGAATTCGCTCGGTGGTGAGCCGCGGCATGTAATGTTGCAACGCCGCGCCAAAGATGCCGCTGACGAAGACGATTACGAAACACCACATGAGCACCCGACTGAGACCGAAGCCGAAGTGAAAGCCGGAATGCAGCAGAATCAGGGGAAAGGCGATGGTGCCGAGCCAAAGATGCCCGCGCATCCACGTCTGCGCGCGGCCCAGGCGCCAGACCGGGACCTTCTTGCGCGCGCCCAGCAGTCCAGCGAAGATCATGAACGCGAACCCGACGCTGCCATAAATCAGGCCCATCACGCTGCCGCCGCTGGCGCCCTGCGGCAAGCTGTGCCTGTAGGGGATATACGCGAGCGCGGCCACCACCAGAATTGCGACGCTGATGGCGCACCACTTGCGATGAGTATGGTCAATACGCAAGGCTCACATACCCCCTTTGGCCGGCGTCGGTTGTTTCAGCATGCTGGCGAAGAACTGCGGCGGATTCACGCGGTGAGCGGCATCATGCGGACAGGCGTACACGCAACTGGGCTCGGCATGATCGGTACAGAGGTCGCAGCCAGTAGCCTTCAGCCGGGTGCTGGCGATCATTCTTCCCGGATGTTCCGGATCGGCCATCTCGACCGGGAAGGGATGCATGTTGATGTTGCCGTACGGGCAATTGTTGGCGCATTGCCCGCAGCCGATGCACCAGTCTTCAATGATGATCTCCAGCGAATTGCGGCGGCGAATGGAGCCGACGGGGCAGCCCACCATGCACAGCGGATCGCGGCAACTGCGGCAGGAGGTCGCTACCAGATATTTATCAAAGCGCAGGCCTTCGCGAATCAATCGGCTGACGCCGTCGTGGGCGTCGGCGCAGGCGCGCACGCACTGGTCGCAGCGCGTACAACGGTCGAGGTCGAGAACCAGCAGGCTCTGCGCTTCCATCAGCCCCTGGTTCAGGAATTGATCGACGGGAACGCTTTCGATTTGGGTCAGCCTCTGCTGGTTGGCCGCGACGCGATCGGCCGAAACCTCTTCCAGCTTGTGCCGGACCTCAGGAAATTCGTCCAGCATGCGGCGGAAATCGTCGCCCGGAATGCGCACTACCTCAACATGGTCCAGTGCGGTGCAGGTCGCGGTGCGCGTTGTGTTCCCGAGAAAAGCCATCTCACCGAAGTACGAACCCCGCGCCAGGTACGCGAGCACCAGGTCGCCGCCGGGACGGCTCTCGGTCACTTTCACGAAGCCGAGGCGCACCAGATAGAAACTATCCGCGGGCTCACCCTGGGCGCAGATCACCTGCCCCGGCAGATATCGGATCAGTTCCACGCGGGCCTTGAGGTGCTCGATGAACTCCGGCGTGAGCGAGGCCAGGACGGGCACGCTGCGCAGGTGCGACTCCAGCGCGCGCTGCTTGTAGGTGCGGTCCAGTTGCTCGCGGAAGCTCTTGTTGCGCTGCATAATGTCGAGCACATTGCGCAGCATCTCCAGCACTCGGCAGTCCGTGGCTGCCCGCACCGTTGCCGAACGCGGGTAATAACTCATGCACGTCATCTCGCCGAAGAGCTCCCCGGCGTGCAGTTGTGCGACCCGTTTGTCGTAGGGAAGATCGATGGGCGCATCGATGGGAATCGAAGTACGCGTACGGTCTCCGTTTCCCTGGTGACGCTCTCGAGGCGCGAGGAAGCTGCGCAGCTTGCTGAATAAACCGGTAGCGCCGCCGTCCGTCTTGACGTGCGCCATGGGCGAGGAAATGAAGATGTCGACCGTCCCATCCAGGATGTAGAACGCGGTGGCGCCGAAATCACCCTCGCGGCAGATGATGTCACCCGCGCGATAGTGACGCTCAACGACGGCATTGCGGTTCAACTCCAGAAAATTGCCGGAGACGTTTTTGAAGACCGGAAGGTCCAGCAGAAACTCGGGATCGACCGGATCGCCTTCCAGCTTGGTGCCGACCACGCCGCGATTGGTGAGCGCGCCGGTGGGACACGACACCATGCACTCGCCACAGGAGACGCAGGTGGAATCACCCATGGGTTCGTTCAGATCGAAGGCGATGCCCGCCTGATATCCCTTACCGCGCCGGGCCAGGACCCAGTTGTTGCGGATGTAGTCGCAGCCGCGAATGCAGCGGTCGCAAAGGATGCAGGCCTCGTGGTCGACCGCGATGGAAAGCGAAGAATCGTCATGCCCGCGAGGCGTGGTGCGCTTGGGAAATGGCGGGTGCTCGATGTGCGCCGCGGCCGCCAGCTTCTCCAGTTCGCAGTCTCCCGAGTGCTGCTGGCGCGCGCACGGACTGGGATGGTCCGCCATGAGCAATTCCAGCAGCGTGCGCCGCACCCCTTCCAGCGGCCCGGTGTTGGTCTTCACCACCATGCCGGACTCCGCCTGGCGGATACAGGAAGCCGCATAAACCCTGGCTCCAACATCGACGACGCAGACGCGGCACACGCCCACCGGATTTTCGTTTTGCTGATGGCACAGCGTCGGGATGGGAATCCCACTCATGCGTGCAGCATCGAAGATGGTAGTTCCCGACGGCACCGTGACAGGGTTGCCATCGATGGTCAGAGTGATGGGCTGCGGTACCGGTTTGAGCGCACTTCCTTCGGAACTCATTGCATCCCCATTTATGAAAAGCAAACCCCGCCCGGGCAGTGGCGCCGAACCAGATGGTCGTCCACCACCTCGGGAAAGTGCTTGAGAATTGAAGCGATGGGCACGGGAACAACCTGGCCCAAACCGCAGATGGAAGCCAGACGCATGGCCGTCGAAAGCTCTTCCAGCGTCTGCATGTCGCGCGGGGAGCTCTTGCCCTCCGTCCAGCCCTTCAGCATCTCCACCATTTTTTGCGAACCCATGCGGCAAGGCACGCATTTGCCGCACGACTCATTGCGGTAAAAGCGAGTGGCGTTCAGTGCCATGTCCAGCATGCAGCGGCCTTCGGCGCAAATCACGATCGCTCCGGATCCCACCATGGAACCGGCGGCAGCTACTGCATCCCAGTCCAATGGAAGATTGGCCAGCGATGCCGGGAGGTATCCCGACGAAGGTCCGGACGGAGCGTAGCCCAACAACTTCCTGCCATCCGAGATGCCGCCGGCGTAGTCGTAGATCAGCTCCGTGTAGCTGATTCCCATAGGAACTTCGAACACGCCGGGCCGCACGACGTCGCCGCTGATGCCCACGAACTTCATGCCTACCGAACCGTTCTTGCCCTGCGCTGTGTACCACTCCACGCCGCGCGTAAGGATCACGGTGGCGAGAGAGAACGTCTCGACGTTGTTGATGACCGTGGGCTTGCCCCACAAGCCCCCTCCCATTTGCCCGGGAAACGGAGGCTTGTTTCGCGGCTCGGCGCGGTGGCCCTCGATGGCTTCCAGCAGCGCGCTCTCCTCGCCGCAGATATAGCCGCCCGGGCTGACGAAGATCTCCAGCTCGAATGACAAGTCGCTGCCCATCACGCGCGGGCCGAGCACGCCGTTGCTGTACGCGCGATCCAGCTCCTCCTGCAGAACTTCCTTGGCTTTTTCGTATTCGTGGCGAATGTACAGGATGCCGCGATGGGCTCCCGTCACCAGGCCGGCGACGATCATGCCTTCCAACACCAGGTAAGGCACATTTTCCATGATGTGCCGGTCTTTGATCGTACCCGGCTCGCTCTCGTCGGCATTGCACACGATGTACTTCGTGTTTCCGGGAGCATTGTGAACGATCTCCCACTTCAAGCCGGTGGGAAATCCGGCTCCGCCCATGCCACGCAGCTTACTGGTCTTCAGCGTGGCTATGATCTCCTGCCAATCGCGCTTCTCGACGAACCGCCGGACGGCGGCGTACTGGCCCGTGCCGTTGTAGGGATCGCACAGCGCAGGCAAGCGCTCACGCTTGGCTTCCCGCTCCGGCAGAGGCCGTCCCGCCAGAACGTCGCGCGTCATCTTAATGGCGGCACGGCTGTCCACGGCGGCATAGATGTTGTCGTTCACCATCACGGCGGGGGCTTGATCACAGCGGCCCAGACAAGACACTTCGCGAATGGAAACGTCTTCCGGATTGACGCCGCGGAATTGAGTTTCCAATGCGGCTTTCAATTCGTCGGCGCCGCACAAGTGGCAACTCATGTCCGAGCAAACCCGCACATCCACCTTCGGCGGGGCCGAGAGATGGAAATGCGGATAGAAGCTCGCGACGGCGTGAATCTGACTCAGCGGCGTTTTGAGCTTCTTCGACAAGACCTTGAGCTGTTCAGCCGGCAGGTAGCCGAACTGACGCTGTATAGCTTTCAACTCTTCGTACAAGGCGGCAGAGCTCCCCTACGGCGTTCATTTGTCGACGTGCAAAGTGTTATCGCGATTAAGAGCGCAAATCATATGGCAAAATCGACTTCGTGTCTAGCTCTGAAATTGCCTTAACACGGGCGCCGTGAAGCTTCGCCATGCGGCTGCGCCCTTGGGTTGCTTTCTTCCCCGTTTCGTCGTATAAACCCTGCACCTTGAAAATTCCGTTACCAAGGCCCCTCGACTTGTGGTGGCCGGAGTGGATTAGCGATGCGCTGCAAACTTTGCTGCCTGGGTTTTCTTACGTTCTTGCTGATGTTCAACGTTGCGAGCTCGTCGGCGGGCCCGGCCGAAAGCTCTGCGCCAGAAAAGCCGGGCATGTACCACGGCCCCGGCAGCTGCGCCGCCAGCAGTTGTCACGGCAATGTGCAGCCCCAAAAGCTGACGCGCGTGATGCAGAACGAATACAGCATTTGGATCGGTCAGGACAAACACGCCAACGCTTATACCGTTCTCTCCAACGACGTTTCGCTGCGGATGGGAAAAATTCTCCAGACCAAGTGCGCCGACGGCAACCCTTGCCCGCCGTCACAAGCGCCCAAGTGCCTGGCCTGCCATTCGCTTTCGGTGCCGCCGCAACTACATGTCCAGGCCTTCGGGCCGGAAGACGGCGTGAGCTGCGAATCCTGTCACGGCCCGTCGTCGGGATGGCTGGAAACGCACACCCACAAGGACTCGCACACGGATTCGGTCACCTATAAGCAGATGAACGATCTGCGCGATCTGCGGGAACGCACGAAAGTATGTCTCACCTGCCATATCGGCACCGCGAATAAATTTGTGGACCACGAGATGATCGCCGCCGGGCATCCCGACTTGATGTTCGAGATCACATATTTCAGCTTCCGCATGCCACAACACTGGCGCGACCCCGAACAAGATCCGTGGCGAAGCGTGCAGGCCTGGGGCGTGGGACAAGCGGTGCAATTACGTGATTCTCTGTACCGGCTGGCGCGGCGCGCCGGTGACCAGAACACGCCTTGGCCCGAATATTCCGAGCTCGACTGCTACGCCTGCCATCACAGTCTCTCGGCTCCGTCCGACAGTTGGCGCCTGAAGACGACCGACTACTACGCAAATCGCCGCCCGGGCAATCCGCCCTGGAATGAGGCTCGCGTCATCGTCTTCCGCGACCTGATCGAGGAACTGCATCCGGAAATGGCGAAGCAGCTCAACCAAGAGCTGTGGGATGTTGCCAATCAGATGAATAAGCTCAACGGCAATCGGCAGGAGATCGCCGCTACCGCTACGCGCGCTGCCGAACTGGCCAACAGCCTGGCCGACAAACTGAACACCCAGGCGTACGATCCCGCGCTCACCATGCGGCTGATGCGGCGCATTGCGGCTAACTATGCAACCATTGCCAATGCAGGTTACGGATCGGCGGCGCAAGCCGCCATGACCCTTGACGACCTGTCTCGGGCATACCAGCAAAACGGCGGTCAGGAGATGAACTCGGGGCTGAGCGCATCGATCGACGCCCTCAACAAGCTATTCAAAGAGCAAAATCCCTCCGCCTATTCCGCGACGCAATTCGCGGACCGGCTGCAGAACGTCAGCAAAGCTCTGGGCGCGCGGCAGGGTTCGGCTTCGGGTAGCAATTAGGGGATTGGTGATCAAACTCTTTCGTAGCTTCGCGCTTCTGCCGGCCTAGGTGTTCGCATGACAAAACAAGCATCGGCGCGCCCTAACCCGACCACTGAATTGCAGAAGCTTGCGCCCGAGGCGCCAGGCACCGCGGAGCATCTTCGGTTGGCTGAGGCGCATACCGGCGGGGTCGCTCCCTGGCGCAAGTGGGGCCCATACGTAAGCGAGCGCTCCTGGGGCTCGGTGCGCGAAGACTATAGTGCCGATGGGAATGCCTGGGACTACTTCACCCACGACATGGCACGGAGTAGGGCCTATCGTTGGGGCGAGGACGGCATCGCCGGGATCTGTGATCGCTATCAGTTGCTGGTCTTCGCCTTCGCCTTCTGGAACGGGCACGACCCCATCCTGAAAGAACGGATGTTCGGCCTGACTTGCGGCGAAGGTAATCGCGGAGAAGATGTTAAAGAGTATTATTTCTACCTCGACAACCTACCTACCCATAGCTATATGCGGATGCTCTACAAATATCCGCAACGCGAATACCCATACGCTCAACTGGTTGAAGAAAATCGGCACAGACAGGGACAACGCGAATACAAGCTTCTGGATACCGGCGTATTTGACGAGGATCGCTACTTCGACATTTTCATCGAATATGCCAAGAATTCTCCCGAAGACATCTGCATCCGGCTCGAGGCCTTTAATCGTGGGCCTGAGGCGGCCGGCCTGCACATCCTGCCTCACCTGTGGTTTCGCAATACCTGGGCTTGGAGCAATCCGCGCCGTGGCGAGCCGGTAATTGAATTAGGTTCGGAAACTCGTGACGATGTCTCTATATTGGCGGACGATTCGAAAGGTCCGCGGCTGGAGAATTTGCCTTTTCGCTACAACCTTGGCCGGCGATATCTCTATTCGCCCAAGGGCGGAGAGATGCTGTTTACCAATAATGAGACCAATGTAGAACGCTGCTTCGGTGCTCCTCACGATGGTACCTATGTGAAGGATGCCTTCCATCGCTATGTCATCCACGGCGAAGCGTGCGTCAATCCCAACCAGGTAGGCACTAAGGCTTGCGTTCACTATTCCTATGATGTGCCTGCACAAGGATCGGTCGTGCTCCGGCTCCGGCTGGTTGACTCCGAAATGCGCAAGCCCTTGTCGGAGGTGGATAGGATTGTGGCGCAGCGCAAGGAGGAAGCTGACCAATTCTATGAAGCGATCCATCCTCCGCGTGCTACAGCGGAAGAGAAGCAAATACAGCGGCAAGCCTTCGCCGGCATGCTATGGAGTAAGCAGATCTATCTGTTCGACGTCGAGCGTTGGCTGGACGGGGACAGCATGCCTCCGCCCGAGAGTCACAAGAAAATACGCAATGTCCACTGGCGGCATTTGAATTCAATGCGCGTTCTTGCCGTTCCCGATAAATGGGAGTTCCCATGGTTTGCCGCGTGGGACCTTGCCTTCCAGTGCACTACGCTGTCTTTAGTCGATCCAGGCTTCGCTAAGGACAATTTATGGTTATTGCTATTTGAGCAGTTCCAGCATCCGAACGGGCAAATTCCGGCCTACGAATGGGAATTTTCCGACCTGAATCCGCCGGTCCACGCCTGGGCGGTATGGCGCGTCTATCAGAACGAGAAGATGCGGACGGGCAAGGGCGATACCGCATTTCTCGAAAAGTGCATTCATAAGCTGCTGATGAACTTCGCGTGGTGGGTCAACCGTGTGGACCGCGAAGGTAATAACGTATTTGAGGGAGGATTTCTCGGGCTCGATAACATCACCGTGATCGATCGCAGCGAGAAATTGCCCGGTGGCGCTGCCCTCGAACAGTCCGATGCAACCGGCTGGATGGGCTTTTTCTGTCTCTATTTAATGCGCGCTGCGCTGGAATTAGCCGGTACCAATCCAGTTTATGAAGTGCTGGCCACTAAATTCTTCGAGCATTTTGTCTACATCGGCGCCGCCATGAAGAAAATGGGCGGACGAGACTATCAATTATGGGATGAGCAGGACGGCTTCTTCTATGATGTGCTGCGGCTTCCCGACGGTACCTTCAAGAAGTTTCGTCTCCGCTCCATGGTAGGACTCATCCCGCTGTTCGCAGTAGAGGTGCTTAGCCATGAAGACTTGGAGCCGCATCCGGAATTCCTTGCCAACGTAGAGTGGTTTATCAGAAACCGGCCGGACCTGGTAGGTCACGCCTGCTACTCCCTGGACGGCTCCCGATGGGTGCTTTCCATTGCTGATTCCCACCAGTTGAACCGTATGCTGCATCGCCTGGCTGATCCGCAGGAGTTTCTTTCTCCATATGGTATCCGCAGCCTTTCGAAGTATCACGAGGAGCACCCATTCTGCTATGGTGGCAAGTGCGTCGGCTATGAGCCCGGGGAATCGGATGAAAAGATCAAGGGCGGTAATTCCAACTGGCGAGGCCCGATCTGGTTTCCTACTTCCTATTTGTTAATTCGCGCGCTGATGAAGTTCCATCGCTCCCTCAGCATGAACCTATCCGCCGCGGCCTCGGGTAATGGCGAGAACATTGTTCCGCACGATCTTGCTTGTAATCTCGCCGATCGCATGATCTCGATCTTCAAACGAGACGAGAACGGCCGGCGACCATGCTTCGGTGTATATGAAAAGTTTCAACACGACCCGCATTGGAGAGACTATCTTTTGTTCAACGAGTACTACCACGGCGAAACCGGCCAAGGGCTGGGCGCCAGCCACCAGACCGGGTGGACAGGATTAGTTGCGAACTTAATCGAGGAATGGAGACGCTAGTTATCCCAAAGCTGCCTTGCGAACACCGGGGCTGTACCTGGCTAACGATTCGGCATGAGTACTGAACCACAAATTCGGCTTAAGTTTTGGGGAGTGCGAGGGTCAATCCCGGTTGCCGCATACGATTTCCTGGGATGCGGCGGCAATACGACTTGTATCGAAATACGGGTCAACGACTCCATTCTCATCATCGACGCCGGCACCGGTATCCGAAGGCTGGGGATGGAGCTGCAGCACGAGCTTGCGGGGTCGAAGCTGGGCGTCGACCTGTTATTGACCCATTTCCATTGGGACCACATCCAGGGCCTGCCATTTTTTGCGCCGCTCTATTCGCCGGAATCGGAAGTGCGTTTCTATTCCACCCGCCCGGCCAACCAGCTGCGAGATTTGCTGGAAGGTGAGATGGCCCATCCCTATTTTCCGGTTGACTTTGAACTTCTTCCCGCCAAGCGCAGCTTCATTGACCTGAACAAGGACCCGTTTCAGCGTCCCCATGTGCGCGTACTTCCCTTCGCGATGAATCATCCGCAGGGAGCTACCGGATTTCGCATTGAGGCCGGCAGCAGAACCATCACCCATGCTAGCGATCTCGAACATGGCAACCCTGAGTTCGATAAGATACTTCGCGAACATGCGCAGGACAGCAACGTCCTGATCTACGATGCCCAGTTCACGCCTGAGGAATATCCCATGCGAAAGGGATGGGGCCACAGCACCTGGCTGGAAGCTACGCGAGTGGCTCGGGAATGCAATGTAAAGCGTTTAATCTTATTTCATCACGATCCCGGGCACGAGGACGCCATGATGGTCGATATCGTTACGCAGGCGAGAAAATGCTTCGAAAAAACGCAGGCGGCACAAGAAGGTATGGAGATCATCCTGTAAGTTATTTCTGCTGATCGAGCGGTAGCATCTTATTCAACCTGGCGCCGGGATTCCCATCATTTCCATCGCCGCCTCCTGATACGAAACTGTGACTCCTCGCAAACGCCTCATACTCGCCTGTTGCCTGCTGCTGACCGTTGGAACAGTCGCTGTGATCGGCTATATGGTCATCGGCGGCCCATCGGTCAGCCTGCTGGATGCCATCTACATGGTGGTCATTACCCTGTCAGGGGTGGGCTACGACGAAATCGTAAGCACAGCTAATAATCATAGTCTGCGTATCTTCAATATCTTCGTGGTACTAATCGGGGCGGGAGTTGCGGTCTATGTTTTTTCCGTCCTGACCGCATTTCTGGTTGAAGGCGAGCTGCGTCATATTTTCCGGAGAAGCAGGATGAAAAAACAAATTTCCGAATTGCAGCAGCATTTCATAGTTTGCGGATTTGGCGAGACCGGCCGCCATGTTGTGGACGAACTGGAGAAGACGCATACGCCGTACGTGGTGGTGGAAGTCTCCAACGATGCGATTACGCGGGGCCAGGAAGCTCACCATGATTTGTACCGCGACATGCTCTATGTCATTGGCGACGCTACGGACGAAAGCGTGCTTGCCCAAGCCGGACTGGACTCGGCAAAGGGACTGATTTCCGTGCTGCCGAGCGATAAGGACAACCTGGTCATCACAGTAGTTGTGCGCCAGAGGAACCCTTCAATTCGCATCGTCAGTCGCTGCACTCATCTTAGTTATGCGGAGCGCATGATCAAGGCAGGCGCGAATTCTACGGTCTCCCCGAACCATATAGGCGGTCTGCGCATGGCAAGTGAAGTCTTGCGGCCGCACGTGGTCAACTTCCTGGACCTGATGCTGCAGGAAAAATCGCGTACCCTGCGTATCGATCAAATCTTGTTAGGCGATAAGTCAACCTGGCCGGGCCGGATGGTGTCTGAGTTAAATCTCGGAGATCGCTATAATCTTCTGCTGTTAGCCATTAAGAGCACGACCGGGGCCGGCGAGCAGCTCACGTTCAATCCACCTCCGGCAACCAAGTTGTCGCCTGGAGCCGTCATCATTGTGATGGGGGACGAGGAAAATGTTGTTCGCGCGAGGACCGAAGCTAATTCCTAGCTTCGGCCAACAAATAGGCGACTGGCCAACTTTTCGCTAACTGCCTCCGGTTTTATTTTTCGCCGAAAGTGAAATTGATGCCGCCGAAGTATTTGAAATTACTCTGGTTGGCACTGAAGTTTTGGAATCCAAATCGCGTTAATTGATAGTCTAATTCGACCGGACGAAGCTGCACATTCCTGGAAATCGGAATGTCCAACCCGCCGCCAAGCTCCATAGCGAAGGCATTATCTCCCCCGCCGCTAGTCAACACAAGGGTACCATTGCCCCTGGCGCGCAGCACCGCGGCATACCCGCTGGAGTGCGCGACGCCATAGAGGCTTTGGAAGTAGGGCTGGAATTTTCCGGTGTGCTTCTTGAACTGCGGCCCGAACTGATAAGTGAACAGGTTGGTGCTGGAGGTGCCGGTGTAGCCCAACTCCAGTAGCTTGCGAGTCCAATCCGAGCCGAACGAGTATCCCATCGCCTCAGCTTTAATGCCCAGCCAGCTCAGCGGGTTGAAAACCACGGCTCCGCCACCGCCGTTGAAGCTCTGGCTGGTGAGTTGCGGCACATTGGCGTGGAAGTTCATGTATGTATACCCGGCCGCAAATTCCACCTGCGGTACGGACTGCGCCCACACGGCCACGCCGCTCACAAGCACGAACCATAGGATGTGCAGACGACGGTTGAAGGTCATACAAAAACCCAGTGGTTTGCCATCGTTTTGATGTTGCGCTTTTCTAGCTCGCATATTTTAATGGAGCGGCGTAACCGTCACGGGAACTACGGCTGAGTACACCGTCCCATCGGGACTAGTTCCCTGCACCAACACCTGATAGTTGCCCGTCGGCGTCAATTGTCCGTAGCCGCCGCATCCTACACCCAACAGCATTGCGCAGAGGACCAGGAATATGCCGATCGCCTGTAGCAGCCGCTTGCGCCGTCTCCTGCCGGCGGCCAGCGGGCCCAGCAACACCACGCCGGGCAGGCCAAAGAAAAGCGTCGCATAGATCGGGATGTGGGTGTGCAGCCGCGCCACCGTGCAACCGTAAATGGTCACCATGATCGGGCCAGGGATGGTCCCGGATGTAGGAGTGAAGGTACAGTTGCCGCCGATGGTACTGAGCGGTTGTTGACCAGTGAGACCGGTACCGCTCACCAGCGGACAAGAAAAGTTTCCGATGATCGTGCCCGGGTCGCCAGGGAAGTACACCTTAGTCGAACCGCCGCCGCCCTTTGTTTCCATGATGCCCGGAGCGCTGTTGATCACCATCAAGTCCTGGTTGATCTGGTGCATCCCTCCATTTTCATCGTTTCCGGAGACCGTGATCATGTACTGGCCGACGGGGGTTTGGGTGCCTGCGCTGATGGTAAGCGTGGTCACCAGATTCGCGTCCACCAGGCCCGAGGTCGGAGCATTCACCGTGCAGCTTCCGCCGGAAAGGGGCGGGCTCACACTGCATGACAAGGTGACTGTGCCGCTGTAGCCATTAACAGGCGCAACCGTGACTTGGACTGTGTGCGGGAAGAACGGATCGGTGGCGTTCGAGTAGCCTTGCGTCACGGTTATGGCATTGGGAGTATTCAGCGATATCTGGAAGTCGCCGGCGCCGGTCTGCACGGTCTGGGTCAGGCTGGCTGAACTGCTGCCAAACACATGCTGCGGGTCGTTAAAGGCCGCCAATATGGTATCTGCGCCCGCGGGCAGTGAGTTGGTTGTACAGGAAGCCTTCATGAGGGTGCCCACGAGCATCAGGGGCACTGGGTTGGGACACGCGGAAATCGTCATGCGGTTACTGGTAAACGTCACGTTGCCGCTTGGAGGCAGAGGGCTTGAGGTCACCGTGGCGGTGAAAGTGACCGGCTGCCCCAACCTCGACGGGTTTTGCGAGGAGACGAGAACGGTGGTGGTCGGTGTCTGCGGAATACCGATCACCGTCACGACGTTGGAGAGGCTGCCGGCGTAGAGCGTCCCGGACGGCGTGAAATTGCTCTGAATGTTCTGATTGCCCGTGCCGGTGACGTGCGCGTTCAGCAGTTGTCCGGAGCTGACCGTTCCACCGATTAGAACGCTTGCGTCGTTGGAGGTGTAGTTTGCCGTCGCCAGATCCGGAAAGCCATCACCGTTGAAGTCGGCGATCGCCAAGCCCAGGGACGCGCCACCGGAGGGGAAGGTGAGCTGCGGCCGGAAGGTACCATCGCCGTTGCCCAACAACACTCGGACCGTGTTGTCGCCGGAGCTGGCGACGGCCAGATCCGGAGTGCCGCTGCCGGTGAAGTCCGCAATGCCGATTCCGACCGGCATCTGACCGGCGGCGAAAGCGTGCTGCGCGTGGAAAGTGCCATCACCCTTGCCCAGCAGCACACTGACGGTATTGTCACCCTGGTTGGTGAGCGCGAGGTCGAGGTTGCCATCGTGATTCAGATCGGCAACAGCTACATCGGATGGAGAATTGCCGGCCAGGTAAGTCTGGGCCGGGCTGAAGCCGCCTTGTCCGTCGCCCAGCAGCACCACAGCCTGGTTGCCGCTGAAGTCAGCTACAGCTACATCGAGCCTGCCGTCGTGGTTGAAGTCCCCCACCGCGACGGCTTGGCCAGACATCCCGGCTGGGGAGGTCCGCTGGGCCGTAAAGGTGCCATCGCCGTTGTTGAGCAGCACGACGACTGCGCCCCCCGTGCCATTCGAGCCGGAGACCACCAGATCGGGGGAACCGTCAAGGTTGAAGTCGCCCACAGCCACTGCGAAAGCAAAGAAACCGACGGCGTACGTCCGCTGGGCCTGGAATGTGCCGTCTCCATTTCCAAGCAGCACGCTGACGACCCCTCCATTGCTGCCGCCGGCACAGGCCACGGCTAAATCGAGCTTGCCATCGCCGTTGAAATCGCCGACGGCAATCCCGCCAGCACCGTTTGCAAGCGGATAAGTTTGCGGTGCCCGGAAGGTGCCGTCGCGGTTGCCCAGCAGGACGCTTACAGTGTTGTCGGTTTGATTCACCACGGCGAGATCGATGAAGCCGTCGCCGTTGAAGTCGCCGGTCGCAATCGCAATGGAGAAGTTACCCGTGGGATAAACATTCGCGCTTTGGAAGCCCAACATATCGGGACCGGGGAGCGTGATGTTGCCCACAAGCGTGCCGCCCTGGGTCAGGTTGTTGACGGTGGCACTGCCAGACAGTAGCGGAAACCCGAAGCCGAAGACGGACAGGCTGAAATCGTAGTTGCTGCCATCGGGCGTTGCGGATAGCGTGCTTATTGTCGGCTCGGTTCCGGTGACGTTGAGTGGTTGTGGCGAAGACACGCCGGGACTGAATGAACTGGTTCCGTTGTAGAGGGCGGCCAGGGAATAGCTTCCGGGAGCGAACCTGGTGCGCAGCGTGGCCATACCGTTCAGCATGACGAGCTGCACGGTTCCCAGAGGCTCGGTGCCGCGGAGGAAAGTCACCGTGCCCACCGGAACCGGGGTCCCGCCACTGGTTACTGTAGCTGTCAATGTCACCACCTGTCCGGCGGAGGCGGTGGATGGCGTTACCGATAGAGCTACCGAGCTGGATGCTGCCATCACGATGTACTGGATGGAACCGCCGCTATTGACGAAGCTGTTGCTGCCGCTGTAGAGGGCGCCAATATTGTGGGCGCCTTCCGCCAAAGTTGAGGTCTGACAAGTGGCGAGACTGCCGGTGGTTTGCGGAACCAGCGCCACACCGGTGCAGCCGGACAGGGGATTAGTGCCGTCGGTGAAGTTCACCGTGCCCGCGGGACTACCACCATTTGCTCCGGTCACCGTGGCCGTGAAGGTGACCCTCGTACCATAGTTGGATGGGCTGGGCGGACTGGCGGTGATGACGGTCAACGTCGGGGCCGGGTTCACCACCTGCGCCGGCTGCAAGGTCGAATTAGTCCCGCTGTAGTTATTGTCGCCGCCGTAAGTACCCACGATCTGCGAATGCGAGGCAACCGCTAGCGTCGACGTTTGGCACGTGGCCACGCTGCCGTTGTGTTGCGCGGTCAGCGTGACTGCACCGCAGCCGGAGATGACCGTGCCGCTATCGGTGAAGCTGACGGTTCCGGTGGGGCTGCCGCCATTCGCGCCCGTTACCGTTGCCGTGATCGTGACCGTCTCCAGATAGGTGGACGGATTGGGCGACGAGGTCAAGGCAGTGGTCGTGGCTGCCTTGTTTACCACCTGTGCCGGACGCAACGTCGCATTGCTGCCGTTGTAATTGCCATCGCCGCTGTATGTCCCGACGATCTGCGAATGCGTGGCTACCGCCAGCGACGAGGTTTGGCACGTGGCCACGCTGCCGTTCCGCTGCGCTGTGAGTGCGACTGATCCGCAGCCGGATATAACCGTGCCGCTATCGGTGAAGCTAACGGTTCCGGTGGGGCTACCGCCGTTCGCGCCCGTTACCGTTGCCGTGATGGTGACCGTCTGCAGATACGTGGACGGATTGGGCGACGAGGTCAAGGCTGCGGTCGTGGCTGCCTTATTCACGGTCTGGGTTAGGGGCTGCGACTGGCTGGCTGCGAAGTTCCCGCCTCCGCTGTAGCTGGCCACGATGCCGTGCTGGCCGCCGGTTAGCGTCGCGATCAGGCAGGTTGCCGTGCTGCCGTTGCTGCCGGATACCAGCGGCACCGCCGAGCAGATGGTATTGCCGTCGGCAGTAAAGGTGGCCGTTCCAGTTGGCGGCGCGCCTGTAACCGACGTCACGGTCGCGGTAAAGGTCACTTGGTGCAGATAAGTCGATGGATTCAGCGAGGAGGTGAGCGTGGTGGTGGTCGGGATTCCTCCACTGCCGGTAACGGTCAGCATGTTCGACTGACCGCCGGCATAGAACGTGCCAGTGGGCGCGAAGGTCGCCTGAATGTTCTGACTGCCCGAGCCGTAAACCGGGATATTGTTGAGCGTGCCCGTGCTGACGGTGCCGCCCAAAAGAATGCTGACAGTGCTCGCGGTGTTATCGACGGCGGCCAGGTCAGGAACATCGTCGCCATTAAAATCAGCTACAGCGATGCCGAGAGGACCTGAGCCGGCTCCATACGTCTGCTGTTGCTGGAAGGTGCCATGGCCATTGCCCAGCAGCACGCTGACCGTATCGTCAAACCCATTGGTTACAGCCAAATCGACATTGCCGTCCCCATTGAAATCAGCTGCCACGATGTTGTGAGGACTGTCGCCGACTGCGTACGTCTGCTGCGGCTGGAAGGCGCCATTCCCATTGCCAAGCAGCACACTGACGGTAGCGTCATGAAAGTTGGTTACAGCCAGATCAGCAAAGCCGTCGCCGTTGAAATCACCGACCGCGATGCCGTAGGGCTCGATGCCGACCCCGTTCGTCCGCGGTGCCTGGAAGCTACCGTCGCCATTACCCAGCAGCACGCTGACCGTACTACTGCTCTCATTGGTTACCGCTAAATCAGGAATGCCGTCGCCGTTGAAATCAGCTACCGCGATGCCGACGGTGTTCGTCCCGGCCGGGTATTCCTGCTGCGGCTGGAAGGTGCCGTCGCCCTTACCCAAGAGGACACTCACAGTACCCGCAGAAGAAGCACTGGTTACAGCTAAGTCGGGAATGCCGTCGCCGTTGAAATCGGCGACCACGATGCCGAAAGGAGCCGGACCCACCGCGTACGTCTTCTGAGCTTGGAACGTTCCGTCGCCGTTACCCAACAGCACACTGACCGTGTTGTCGCCCCCATTGGTTACAGCTAGATCAGCAATGCCGTCCCCATTGAAGTCAGCTACTACTACGCCGACAGGGTCAACGCCGACCGCGTACGGCTGCTGGGCCTGAAAGGTGCCATCCCCGTTACCCAGCAGAACGCTCACGGTATTGGCACTCAAGTCAGCTACGGCCACATCCAGGAAGCCGTCTCCGTTGAAATCACCTGTCGCTATGAGGTAAGGCTGACGTCCGGTGCCGAATGACGCCGCCGACTGGAAGCTTGACGTGCCCGCACCAGGGACTTGGATATTCCCCAGCAGCGTCCCGCCCTGCGTGATGTTATTTAGCGTCGCGCTGCCGGACAGCGGCGTGAATCCGAATCCGAAGACGCTCAGCGAGAAGTCATAGTTGCTGCCATCCGGCGTCTCCGTCAGCGTGCTGATGGTCGACTCGGTTCCAGTCACTGTCAGCGGCTCCGACATTGACCGGCAAGCGAAGTATGTGTCGGTGCCGTTGTAGCGGGCGGTCAGGGAGTACGATCCGGGCGCGAACCTCGTCTTCAGGGTGGCCGTTCCGGAGGCCATGACGATCTGAACTGTGCCCAGCGTCGCGCTCGCGCTGGAAAAAGTCACCGTGCCGTTCGGGACTGGAGCTCCATTCGCGGTCACCGTTGCCGTCAGCGTCACCACCTGTCCGGCCGTCGCGCTTGACGGGTTCACCGTCAGCACAGCCGATGTGACTCCCTGTATCACCTGGTAAGGGATCGAGGCGGAGCTGGCGACGAAATTGCTGTCGCCGCTGTAGGCGCCGGCGATGCTGTGCTGGCCGACCGCCAGCGTGGACGTCGAGCAGGTCGCGGTGCTGCCGGCCATCTGCGGCACCAGCGCAACCCCGGTGCAACCCGCTATGGGATTGGTGCCGTCGGTGAAGCTTACCGTTCCTGTGGGACTGCCACCATTGGCTCCGGTCACCGTCGCCGTGAAGGTAATCATCGTGCCGTAGTTGGATGGGCCGGGCGGATTGGCGGTGACGACGGTCGTCGTCGCTGCCTGGTTGACCACCTGGGCCGGTTGCAACGTCCCGCTGCCGCCGGTGTAGTTGCTATCGCCGCTGTACGTCCCTACGATCTGCGCGTGCGAGCCCACCGTCAGCGTTGACGTTCTGGCAACTCGCGGCGCTGCCGTTCCGCTGCGGTGATAAGGCGACTCCGGTGCAGCCCGGTATGGCGGTGCCGTTGTCCGTGAAGCTGACCGTCCCGGTGGGGCTGCCGCCGTTCGCACCCGTTACCGTGGCCGTGACCGTGACACTCTGAAGATAGGTGGACGGATTGGGCGCCGAGGTTAAGGCGACCGTGCTCGCTGCCTTGTTTACGACCTGCGCCGGTTGCAAGGTTCCGTTGCTGCCGCCAAAGTTGCCGTTGCCTGGGTATGCACCCACGATATCGGAGTGAGCCCCGACCGCGAGACTCGAGGTCCTGCAGATGGCCACGCTGGCGTTGTTGCCTTGCGCCATCAGCGCGACTCCGGTGCAGCCCGGTATGGCCGTGCCGTTGTCCGTGAAGTTGACGCTGCCGCTAGGATTACCGACACCGGCGCCGGACGTGACAGTAGCGGTGATTGTCACCGCCTGCAGATAAGTGGACGGATTAGGCGCCGAGGAGAGGCTGGTGGTAGTCGGGAAACCACTGCCGGTTGCCTGCACGATATTCGACAAGCTGTCAGCATAGACCGTGCCGCTGGGCGCGAAGCTCGCCTGAACATTCTGATTGCCGCTGCCATAGACCGGAGTGTTGTTGAGCGTGCCGGTGCTGAGCGTGCCGCCCAACAGGACACTTGCTGTATTGCCATTACCGCCATTGAAGTTGCTGGCGGCCAGGTCGGGAACGCCGTCGCCATTGAAATCGGCGGCAGCAAGAAACAACGGCTGTGTACCCACCGGGTAGGGTTGCGGCATTGCGAACCCTCCCTGGCCATCGCCGATCAGTATGCTGAGGTTGTTGCCGGTTTCGTTGGCGGTAGCCAGGTCAGGAATGTGGTCGCCGTTGAAGTCCGCCACTACGATGCCGTAGGGTCCCGACCCGGTGGGGTAATCGACGTGTTGTTGGAAGGTACCATCTCCGTTCCCGATCAAGACACTGACTGTATCGCTGCCGGAGCTAGTAACCGCCAAGTCTTGAATTCCGTCACCATTGAAATCTGCAGCCACAATTTCAAGCGGCCCGCTGCCCACTGGGTAGGTATTGTTCAACTGGAATGTGCCATCACCACTGTTGAGCAAAATGCTGACGCTGTTATCGCCGCGGTTGACCACCGCCAAGTCAGGCAAGCCATCGCCATTGAAATCAGCAGCGACAATTCCATAAGGTCCATGGCCGATTCTGTATGTCTGCGCGGGCTGCTGGAAAGTACCATCACCGTTACCTAGCAGCACGCTTACGGTTGTACCTTTTCCACCGATGTAATTGGTGACGGCCAGGTCCGCAAGGCCATCTCCATTGAAATCTGCCACCACAACTCCAACTGGACCGACTCCAGTTGTGTAGTCAGCCTCGGGGCCGAAGCCGCCCTGTCCATTACCCAACAGGACGGCCACTGTACTGGTTCCGGAATTCGCTATAGCTACATCCAGGTTGCCGTCTCCATTGAAGTCACCCACTGCGACTCCAACCGATCCCAACCCGGTGCTATAGGTTAACGGCGCCTGGAAACTGCCGTCCGGGTTGCCGAGCAAGACGCTGAAGGTGTTGCTAGCGCCAAAATTGTAGTTGGTGATAATCAGGTCAAGAATGCCGTCCCCGTTCAGATCGGCTGCCGCAACTCCTGCCGGCGGGGATCCGCTGCCATAAGTTGTCTGCGGCTGCAAGGTGGACATGCCTTGGCCGGGAACGGAGATGGTTCCCACCAGCGTGCCGCCCAGGGTCAGGTCATTCAGCATCGCGCTGCCCGCTAGCGGCGCGAAGCCGAATCCGAAGACTGATAGCCCGAAGTCGTAGTTGCTGCCATCGGGCGTCGCCGTCAGCGTGCTGATGGTCGGCTCGGTACCGGTGACGGTGAGCGCAACCGGCTGAGACACGCTCGACTGGAATGAAATGTTGGCGATGTATTGGGCCGCGAGATTGTGTGTTCCCGGGCCAAAGCGGGTGTTCAGTACGGCTTCAGAATTCGAGCTCTGCACCTGAACTGTGCCCAGCACCTGCGTTCCGTCCAGGAACGTCACCGTCCCCAAACCTACGGGCTGACCAGTAATCGTCAGCACTGTCGCGGTAAGCGTCACCTTCTGTCCGACGGTTGCAGGATTGGGCGACACGATAAGGCTGGTCTGGGAGGGCGCCGACGTGTTGCCGATCAACGTGAACGACTCCGAAGGAATCGTGCCGACCATGTTGTCCTCGGCCTGCGAAGGGCAGCCCATCGAGTCGCAGGCGACGCCGCTGTTCTCGTCCCAATACACCGGGTCGCCCGAGGGCACCACGGCGTTCTGAAGGTTCACCCAGTAGGTGCCGGCGGGAATTGCGGGTACCTCGAAATTCCCCGTTTCCGTGCAGACGTTGAGACCAAACTGGTTCGAGGAGCAGTCAGTGCCGGTTAAACTAACCGTGCCCGAAAAGTATGAAGTACCACTGTTAAGCGGCCCCGAGGTAATCGTTACATCGACGGATTGGAGCACATCCCCCGGGTCCAGCCACGCTCCGAAGCTGATACCGGTAATGTCAACTACATTGCCGCTAGCGAGAGTGAACGTGTCACTAACGACAAAACCAAAGTTGATCGTCCAGGAGTCGGTTTGGCCGTTGATGGGGCCGTTCTCATACAGAACCTGAGGACCCGGCTGGCGTCGGCCAGGCACAGTTTTCTTTGCGGACTTCGCAGTTTTAAAGGACGAGATCGCTTGGGGCGAGCGGCTGAATCCAGGAGGAACCGCATTGGGTGAAACCCCGTAATGCGGCTTGTGCTGTCCTTCAACAGTCGAGTTCTGAGCGCCAGCGACGGCTGCCATCAGCAGTAGAAGCAGAAGCGCGGCCGCCAGCATCGTGCGCGAAACCGGTCGGGGTCGAGACCACCGGCCAGCGTTCGTCTCCCGGAGCAATGCGACGCGATCGGCAAAGCGGCTTACGCTTTGCGCCCACCGGGCCAGCATTAACCAGACGGCGAACTGCGGACGACAACGACGACGCCCCATTGGACCCCCACATGAAGTGGCAAGCGAACGCCCGGAAGTTATCTCAAAATTGCTCTTTATTATGGGTGAGCCAAGCTAGCATTGCCGGTGGACAGAGTCAATCAGAAACTCTGCTTAGGGGATCACTTCGATTTCGCCACATACACGCCGTCCCAATCGGCGGGAGGCGGGTCTTCCATGAACTCGATGCAGCGTTGCAGCAGCACCTGCGTGGGCCCGTCGTATGGGCGCGCGGACATTATGTTGCCCAGCTTGCCGGCGGCGTCGATCCAATCCTGCGCGCGATAGCTCTCGAGGGCCGCGTTATAGTCGGCCAGCAGGGTGTCATAGTTCTTCAGCTCGGCTGATGGCGCCAGCAGTTCGTAAATGGTGACCGGCTTCTTCTTGCCTTTGACGCGAATCTTGTCCACCTCGCGGGCCACGAATTGTCCATTGGTGTCCGCGTGGGTGGTCTCGTTCACCAGCACTCCGACGTGATACTGCTTGGTCATGCCCTCCAGCCGCGAGGCGAGGTTCACGTTGTCGCCCATCACGGTCCAGGAAAGCCGCTTGTCCGAGCCGATGTTGCCGACGTTGACCGGCCCGCTATTGACGCCGATGCCGATGGCGATAGGCCGCATGCCGCGCCGCTCCCAGTCACGGTTGAGTTCCACCAGCTTGTCGCGCATCTGGAGCGCGCAGTTGCAGGCATGGAAGGCATGGTCCTCCTGCGGGTAGGGCGAGCCCCAGAACGCCATGATGGCGTCGCCGATGAACTTGTCGAGCGTGCCCAGGTTGTTGTAGAGCACGTCGATCATAGCGTTGAAATACTCGTTCAGCATCCGCACCAGCTCATCGGGAGACATGCCCTCCGACATGCTGGTGAAGTCGCGAATGTCACTGAACAGGATGGAAAGGTTCTTGGTCTCACCGCCGGTGCGGAAGTATTTCTCCGGGTCTTTTTCGATGAGCGCAATCACGCCGGGGGCGAGGAACATGCCGAATTGCTTGCGGAGCTTGCGCTTTTCGCGCTCCTCAAAGAACACGCGATAGCTGATGGAACCGAGATAAGCGATCATCAGGGTGAGCCCGGGAATCACCAGGCTGTACCAGCGGCCCCAATGCACGAAGCTGAAGTACACAAACCAGGCGAACAGCACCAGCACGACGATGGTCGTCGCCGTGGCAGCTACGGGACGCGAGCGGCCCAGCCACCAGCCCAGTACTCCGCCAAACAGCAGGATAAAGCCGATGTCCGCCAGTTCCTCGCGCGCGCCGCGCACCAGGAAGGTGCGATGCGGCTCGGCGCTGTGCAGCAGGTTGTCGAGGATGTTGGCGTGAACTTCGACTCCCATGTAGGAGCCGCCGGGGAACGGTGTGTGCCGTATGTCGCCGATGCCCAGCGCCGTGGCGCCGAAAAACACGATCTTGTCGCGGAAAGTACCCGCGGGGACTCTGCCATGAATAACGTCGGTCATGGAATATTGCGGATAGGAATGGTACGGACCGACGTAGTTGATCAATGCCGTTCCGTTGTGCCACGGCTTCAGCAGGTGGTTGCCGAACTGAATGTGGTCCAGGCCATCGGCGGAGATATAAGCCGCAATCTGCTGGTCGGGAATGGCTTCGTACTGCTGTAACACGGCGAGGTCGAGCGCGGGGAAAAAGTCCTGATCGCGATAGCGGCTGATCAGCAGCGCTCGCCGCAAGGTGCCGTCGGCGTCGGGCTCGATGTTGAAGAAGCCGTAGGAGGCCGCGGCTTCGGCGTATTGCGGGACGTTGGCCTCGACGCCCTGTGCCACCGAGCCTCCCGCCGCGATCCAGGCTTTGCCGATGTCGAAGTTGCCTGAGCCGACCTTCAGCACCTGCGGAAACGCCTTCGCCCAAACGATGTTGTAGTAGGCTTCGACGGTCTTGGGATCCTGATATTTGGCGCGGTCGGCATCCAGAAAAAGATGCCCGAGAACGACGTTGCCGGCCTGCTTCAGGGCGTCGGCGAACTGCTTATCGACGTCGGCTTGCTGCCAGAACCCTTGTATTTCCTGTTGTTCTTTGGGCGTGGTCTGCTTGGCGAAGTCCTGCTTCAACTTACTCAGCATGGTAAGCGCTTCGCTGCCGGCGGGCAGGGGGAAGCTTTCGTCAAAGCCGATGACGCGCGCCCCATCCTCTTTCAGCTTCTGCACCATCAAGGCGTAGGCACTGCGGGGCAGGGGAAACGAGCCAATCTCGTCCAGCGTCTTCTCGTCGATCCCGACGATCACGATGCGCGGGTCGGGTTGACGTTGCCCCCGCAAGGCGAAGCGCAGGTCAAGCGAGCGTTGCTCAATGTCCTGCAAAAATACGAAGCCCGCCGCGCGGTTCTCGCTGACGCCGGCATAGGCAAACAGGAACAGGCCAATCAGGGTCGCCGCCAGCGCAATCGCGACGTGGACATGGCGTGCAAACCATTGCGTCAGGATTTTCCAAAAGCGCATAGTGCAGCGCCGGCTACTTGCAGCCACAGGGCTTCGGACTGGAGTTGATCTGCGTCAGACCGATGGTCAAACCGGCAACCACGCCGGCGGCAGCCAAAGTGAGATACCGGCCGTAGTGCGGACGTTCTGGCTGCGCCGATATCGGTGTCCTTAAGGCTCTCCGTGCTGAGCGTGGAATAGGGCTGCATGGCGCTGGTTAGAGGCTTCAGACCGATGACGACGACTTCCCCGGCCGACACCTTGACGCCGGTCTCTGCCCCGGTGCTCGAGTTATTGCTGTCCACAACTTTCGCGCCTGCGCCGGGTGTCACCGACAACGTCCCTTCGTAGCAGATGACCGTGGTCCGGCCGTTCGCATAACCAACGTAAAAATACGTGCCGATTACGCCGATGACGGCATTCGGAGTCCTCACTTCGTACTTGCCCCCGGGCTGCGTGATCTTGACCACCTGATTGCGCAGCTTGCCGTAGTTCAGGTCAAGCGTGGTCTGCTGCGCCGTGGCGTCATGCTGCACCACGCGTAGCTGACTGTTGGACCCCAGGCTCAAGATGGATCCATCGGTAAGCCCCGCCCGCAGTCGGCCCTTGGCGTTGGTCTGCAGCAGATCGTTCCACTGCAGGGTTTCGTTCACTGCCAGCGGCTTCGCATTGCGAGACGCGTCCGGAACCATGGCCTTCACCGAGCCGGCGGTCTGGTCAGGCGCAGGCTCGGCCCATACGGGTGACAACGCCAACAGCAGACACAGCAGGGCAGTAACCGGAGATCGGAACATGCAAGTCTCCAACTCGAACGAGCTTCGTAGAGGTGATTGCAGCATTGTCTACCAAAAGCTGCACAAGTCAAGCACGTTCCTCTTGGGCTGAAGATTGCGATTCCGCTTACGGCTGGGACTTTTCCGGCACCATGTGGGCAAAATCCTCGGTGACGAAAACATGATTACCCCGCCGAATCACCGCGACGCCTACCACGTTGCACTCCGGATCGAGAATATTACGCAGGTGCGGAGGGTCTTCGATCAGGGACTGATGGGCCGCGGCAACGTTCACGTCCCATCCCACGTTTTCGGCTTCCAGATCGGTGGGAATATTCTCCTCATCGATGCGCTGTTGCAACGGCGGCTCTCCGGGAAACTGGTGAGACAGTGCACCGTTCTCCACCATGAGCTCGGTATGCTTGCGAGCCGCATCCGTTAAGCGCGGATCGACCGCCAGCGCGGGAAGACCTTTTTCGGTGCGAGTTTGGTTGATGAGGTCGGCCAACTGCGTCTCGTCAGCGAGCTGTGGTTTGGCAGCAGTTGTTGCCGGTGCCGAAACACCTGTGGAGTCTTTGCCGGCCAGCGCCGGAGGAGTTTTTTCGGAGCGAGTCTGGTTGATGTGGTCGACCGACTGCGTCTCGTTATCGACCTGTGGTTTGGCAGCACTCGTTGTGGGTGCCGAAACATCCGTGTCGCCTTTGCCGGCCGGCGCCGGAAGAGCGTTCCCGGTGCGAGTCTGGTTGTTATCGAGCTGCGGTTTGGCAGCAGTTGTTGTGGGTGCCGAAACGTCCGTGTCGTCTTGGCTTTCTTCCATCAACACCGGATAGAGCAGAGTTTCGGCGCGAGCGATTTTAGGTCCGATGATCACGATCTGCCCGGCCCGAAGGGTCATGCTGCCGTCGGGAGCCGCGGGTACATCGGTGCTCCCCAGGACCCTGGCATCGCCTATGGGAGTGACGGAAACCCTGCCCTCGTAGCAGATGACTGTAGTACGGCCTTTGGCATAGTCCACGTAGAAATCGGTTCCGATTACGCCGATTACCGCGTTGGCGGTCTTGACCTGGTATTTCCCGTTGGGTTGCGTGATTTTTGTGACCTGGTTGCGCAGCTTGCCATAGGTCAAGTCAATCTGGGTCTGCTGAGCTGCGGCATCATGCTGCACAATTCTGAGCTGGCTATTCGAGCCCAGGCTCAGGATGGAGCCGTCGTTCAGCCCTGCGCGCACACGTCCCCTAGCATCGGTCTGCAGGAGATCGTTCCATTGCAGCGGGTCGTTGATGGCCAGCGGATGCGCGTTGCGCGATGCATCCGGAATCATGGCCTTCACCGAGCCGGCGCTCTGGGTGTCTGCGGCCGCTCCGCAGACCGGCAGAACGGTTAGGCACAGTAGCAATGGGACGAAACGGGAAAACCAAAACTCCACACTGCGAAACATAGCAGACGTAGTTAGGCGCACACTCCTCCAACAACGTTGGGTCAGTCTAGCAGAAAAGCAGTTTAAGGTTCCACGCCTCCCGTCGTGCGTTCCACTATGGACTCCGGCGCGGTGATGTTGGGAACTGCCGCGGCCTTCTTGCGGCGCAATTCCTGGAGCAAGTTCGATCGGGTGATCCACAATCCCGCGGCGACGGCGGCCAGCCAGGCTGCGCTGATCACTAGCAGCGAGAGCAGGTCGGCACGGCGGCTGCCATTCACCACGATCATGCGCGATGCGCCGTAGCAGGCAATCCCCGCCATCAGGCCGGTGGCCATCGACTTCACCAGTTCCAGCCACTGCATGTCAACCAGCAACACCAACCGGCTTCGATTCAACAACCATGCCAGCGCCAGCGTGTGCATCAGGATGCCAATGTCGGATGCGATCGCCAGACCCGCTACGCCGTCGCGATGAAACAACGTCGAGTACACCGGCAACGAGACCAGCACGACGATGGTGCTGGCGACCATGGGTGTAAGCGTGTTGCCAGCGGCATAAAATGCGCGCGCATAGAGCGCCTGCGCCGACCACAGCGCCAGCGACAAGGTGAACCAAAAGAAGTAAATCGCGGTTTCGCGCGAGTCCTGAAAATCGAAGCGCCCACGCCGGTACACCAGATCGATGAGCGGCAGCGCCGCCGGCATCATCCACGCGGTTGACAAGAACGATGCGGCGGAAATGCGATACACCGAGGCATTCACCGTAGCGGCAAATTCCTTGCGCTTCCCTTCTCCAAACAGCCGCGCGAAGAAGGGCATCGACGCCTGCCCGGTCGCCTGCCCGAGGATCGCGATGGGCACGGCAAACAAGCGTTTAGCGTAATTCAGGCGCGTGATGTCTCCGGCCCCGCCGGAGGCAAAGTGGCGCAGGATCCAGTCATCGACCGAAACCAGCGACACGCCCAGCATGAGCGGGATGGACAATCGGACCCATTCGCGGAACTCGCGGTTGCGCCAGTCAAAATTGAAGCGATAGCGGAGGCCGTCTTGCGCCGCGCCGATGACGTTGATGAGGAATGGTCCGATGACCGCACCAATCAACGCGCCGTAGGCCAGCGACGCGATCCCGAAGCGGCGGGCTCCCAGCAGTCCGCCCGCAATGATGAAGACGTTGTAGAAGATCGGGCTCAGCGCGGGATAAAGAAACATGCGCCGCGAGAACAAGACGGCCGAGACAATGCCTCCTGCATAGAAAAAGACTTGTCCGGGCAGCAGGACTCGCGTGAGATAGACGCAACGTTCGAGCTGCGCCGGTGAAAAATCGGGCGCCACCACGTGCACCATCTGCTTGGTGAAGATCTCGAGCAGCAGCGTGCCCACGCAAACCAGCGCGGTCATGATGGTGATGGTGGAGTTAAACGCCTCCTGCGCCTCCCGGTCACGCCCCTTTGAAGTGTAGCGGGTGTAAATCGAGATAAACGTGATGGAGGCGGTGCCGCCGGCGAGGATGTAGTTCAGCCAGTCGGGTACCGTAAACGCGGCGACGTAGGCGTCGGTATTGGGTCCGGCGCCGAAAGCCCACGCGATGTAGGCCTCGCGCAAGTAACCGATCACGCGCGAGAGCATGACCGCGGCCATCAGCAACAGCGTGGCGGAGAATTCCGTGTGTTGATGCGAAGGCCGGAGGATGCGCAGCAGCCGCGCCCCGAAGCCGGGGGCGGGTGGGCTGGAACTGGGGGCGTCCGGGGACGGCATCAGAGTGCGATTTTACACGCCAGGTATGGCGCCCACGCCGTTCCGCACTTCCGGCACGCGATGGCAATGAGTTGTCGAAGAGATCTTCGCGTCCGAAAGCCTGAGCGGGGCGTAGATCGCGTCCAGGATGCTGCTGTCAAATCAACCGAGCGAACTACCACTTTTGTCGTATACTACTGCGCTATGTTCCTATCATCCCGCACGCCAGAGGCATAATCGTAATGAGGACACCCGTGAAGAAATCCGAGCACACCGACCGGCCAACGCACGACCGCTGGCTGGACGTGGATGAAGTAAGGTTGGTGAGCGATTTACGCATTATGCACTCCAAGGTCGACGAGCTCTATCAGATCGTCGCCAACCTGAAGCGCCGGCACAGCGGAGAGGACATTCGCAAATACGCGGACCATCCCGTGCTGAATGAAGACATTGCGCGCGTAGACGAGATCTATCTCTGGTTCGTGAAGCTGAAAGAGCAGCGCACCAATAGCAAGGACATCAGGGCGTAATCTTGAAGGCCACACCGCCGCAGTCAGGCGCATTCGGGCGTCGATGGTAACTCCTACGACCGGCAGGCCGCCGCTGAACGTCCGCATTGCGCTCTCGCTCCGCCAGCCTCTTCCCCGTGGCTCCAGCTTGAAGATGGTTTCCTCGTTCCAGGAGCCGCCCTCGGCCGTGTCGTAGAATTGCCCCGCGCATCCAACATCTGCGAACCTAATCGGCGCTGCGGCATCGCCGCCTCCCAGGAATGAGCACTTAATCGGGACTTTTTGTAAAGCTCAAGCGTAGAATCGCAATCGCGCTGAGCACCGCAGGTGGTCTTGCTGTTGCGGCAACTGCTGGTTCCGAGCGCCAGACGAGGACGATCGCCAATGCCTGCTGAACCGAGACTATCGCTGGACGGAAAAGTAGCGCTGATCACCGGAGGCTCGCGCGGTATCGGGGCGGCCGCGGTGCGAATGTTTGTCAGCGCGGGCGCGCGCGTGGCCTTTAACTATCAGCGCGCGAAAGCTGAAGCCGAGCGCCTGGTGAATGAGTGCGGCGACGAGCGCGCCTATGCCGTTCAGGCGGACCTGTCGGGCACGAACAGTGCCGATGCCCTGGTGCGGGCGGCCGTCGGGCGCTTCGGGGCGCTCAACGCTTTGGTGGTGAACCATGGAATCTGGGCCTCCGATGATGTTCCCATCGACCTGATGGACGACGAACAATGGCGCAGGACCGTCGCCGTCAACCTCGACAGCACCTTTGCCCTCATCAAGCATGCGGTGGCACATATGAAGCGGCAAGACCATGGCGGCAACATCGTGCTGGTCAGCTCCACCGCAGGCCAGCGCGGCGAGGCTGGACACTGCGACTATGCGGCAACCAAGGGCGCGCTCATCAGCATGACCAAGGGGCTGTCCACGGAGCTGGCGCCGTTTGGCATTCGAGTGAACTGCGTCGCTCCCGGTTGGGTGGCCACCGACATGACCGCCGGCACATTGAATGATCCCGACAGCCGTCACCAGGTGTTTAGCACCATCCCTCTCGGCAGGGTCGGCACTCCCGACGAGATCGCCGCGCCGATTCTGTTCCTGTGCACCCAACACGCCGGATTTATTACTGGCGAGGTCTTCAATGTGAACGGGGGAGCGGTGCTCGCGGGATGATGGGTTCGAAGTCATGAACCGCGGGATTGCCTACTCGTCGCTGGGCGTCTCGACGAATCCCATTTCGCCCAAGTGACTTTCGGGCAAATCGACGTTTGCCTGGGTGGTTTTATTTTCGCTGCGCAATTCTGACAGCATGGCCTCGACGTCATGCGGCGGTAGCGCCGCGCTGTGACCGAGAAATTCTTCCAGCCCCTGGGGAGTGAAGACCTGCACCCAGGAATAGGCGCCCAGGTTGTAGTTCACCTGATACTGCAGGGGATCGGTTTTCAAGCGAAAAATGTGCAGATTTCCTGGCATAAACTTTCCCATCGCGAGTGGACCGGAGCGCAGCCGGCTTGCATTGTATGAATCAAAAATTCGGCGCGCCAATGGCCCGGCCGCAAGAAAAAAGCGGGGACAATTCCCCGCCATCCAGCATTTGTAACCTGCGTCAGGACTCCATCGGCGACGCTTCCGGGAAACGCAGCTTGCACTTGCCTAACGCCCGGTTGAGCAGATCCTCCACCTGCGGCTCCTCCAAGCTCTTCGCCATGGCCAGTTCGCTCACCAGCAGGTACCGAGCGCGCTCCAGCATCTTCTTTTCACGAAAGCTGAGCGGCTTCGCCTGCCCGAGCAGCAGCAGGCCTTTCAGCACTTCGGCGACATCCAGCAGAGATCCCGTCCGCATCTTGTCCGAGTTTTCCTTGAAGCGGTATTTCCAATCCGCGTGGTTCTCGCACTTGCCATCCATCAGGAAGTCCAGGATCTTCTGCACCTCACCGTTGCGAATGACGCGCCTGAGCCCCACACTGCCCACGTTGTGGAAGGGCACCATCACCTTCAAGCTGCTGGCCTTGATTTTGAGGAGGTAAAATCGCTCGATCTGTGAGCCAATCGTTCTGCTGCTGATCTGCTCGATAACGCCTACCCCATGGTTCGGGTAAACGACCTTGTCTCCGATGCTAAAACTCAGGTTATTCATGAGGGCCGGAGTACTGCTTCCCAGAGTTTTCTGGGATATTTAGAGGGGAACTGCGATACTTATGGATCGAGTATAACCCGGTTTCTGGAGCGCGGTCAAACCAACGGGCGGCTCCCATATGCGCCGTTTCGCGCCGTCCGAAAAACGGTAGGCGGTAACTAAATCATTGCGACTGCGGCAACTCCGCAGCGTCGCCGGGAAGCAGCTTGGCGCTCGGGGTATAATTGTAAGATGCCTCGGGCGCGCATGTCCGCCGGCCCGAACATATCGACTCCGAAGTATGCCTGAGCACATTAAGAAGAAGCTGGCCGAGGAAATCGCAGTCCTCGAACACGAGCTGAACCACGAACTACCGAAAGAACTAAAGAAAGCTGTAGCCATGGGCGATCTCAGCGAGAACGCCGAGTATCACATGGCTAAGCAGCGGCAGGAATTTGTGCGCGCCCGGCTGGGCCAGCTGAAGCAGCGCATGGCCGACCTTTCCATGGTCAACATGTCCAACATACCTCGCGATCGCGCCGCTATCGGCTCAACCGTGGTGGTTTACGACTCCACCAAGGAAGAGAAGATCGAGTACAAGCTGGTGACCAGCGAGGAATCTGACGTTACCAAGGGTTTAATTTCCACCAGCTCGCCGATCGGCCGCGCGCTGATGGGCAAGAAGGTAGGCGACGTGAGCGAAGTGGTGACTCCCACCGGCAAGCGCGAACTCGAGGTGCTCAAACTCGTCACCATCCACGACGAGGCGTAACGAGGCAGCATGACCTGGACGAGCGCAGTCGGACGGTCCTGCAAATGGCTGTTGTACAAAATTGTGCACGGTCTGGCGCTCACCCGTATCTCGCCCAACGCCCTCACCTTCATCGGACTGCTGATCAATGTGGTTGCCGGCATTCTCTTCGGCTATGCCCACGCCGAGAACCAGCGCCGCATTTTCCTTTACGCCGGACTGGTGATTATCGGCGCCGGCATCTTCGACATGGTCGACGGCCGCGTTGCCCGCGCCACCAACCAGGTCACGCAATTCGGCGGCTTCTTCGATTCCATCATCGATCGTTATAGCGACGTGGCGATCTTTTTTGGACTGCTGGTCTACTACGCCCGCGCTAACCGGTTCTTCTATGTCGTGATGGTGGCGTTCGTAATGATCAGCTCCGTCATGGTGAGCTACGCGCGCGCGCGTGCCGAGTCGCTGATCCCCAGTTGCAAGGTCGGATTCATGGAGCGCCCGGAGCGCATTGTGCTGGTGATCATCGGAGCACTGTTCAACCGCATGGGGCCAGTGCTATGGGTGATTGCCGTGCTCAGCACCATTACCGTCGTCCATCGCATTCGCCACACCTACCAGGTGCTGCGCCAGATCGAGCCCCCGCCTGCGTTCGTCGCGCCCGATCCGATGAAGTTTGAGGAGATTGTGGGATGATGCACAAGCGGCCACCCTTTTCGTCGTTGCGAAGGACAGCTTTGGAGCGCATGAAAGACGAACGCAACTTAAAGCTCATTCGCAAAGCCAGGAGTCAAAACTCAGGCCCAGCGTGGCTTCTAAAGAGGCAGCTGGAACGCATCGAAGATCGGCTCGATGCGGAGGACGCTCGTAAGGCAAGGAAGGAGCCTAGCATACCTTGGGAGCAAGTTAAGAGCGACCTAGGACTCTGAAATTTTCTACATCTCCCACAAACACTGCCCGCCCCGATACATCGAGATCAGCCCGTCTTCGCTGATTTTCAGCACGGTTCCGTAATGCGAAGCCGCAATCGCAGCCGTGGTGCGTCCGCCCTCAACCGTGCGGTTCAAAGCTTCCTCGCGGGAATGATGGTGCAGGATGGCGCCGAACGCCAGCAGGTTTCCATCGCCGCACAGCACGACTGCGCCATCGATGCGCGCGATGTTTTCCAGCACAGTGGAGGGCACATCGAGAATACTGCGGTCGCGCAGAAGATAATGTAGCTGGTCCTTGCTGGTGATTCCCTCCGCCAAGCCTTCGTGATTGAGGTGGTCGAGCAGGTCCGGCTGCGAGATTAGCGCCTGCGCCGATTCGGGCTTATCCAATACCACGAAGAGTGCGCCGCGGCGGCTCTCGGTGAGATTCAGCGCAACCGAGAACAGCCGCTCCGACAACTCGGCATTGCCGATCGCGTTCTCCCACATAGCGTAACGGTGGCGCGCATCCACCAGCCGCCACTTGCCATCGATGAAGCGGAATACCGGAACGCCGTCGGAATAGATCTTGATCTCACCATTGGGCGAGAGGACGAGACAGATGTGCCCGCCGCATAAGGTGGCGCGGGCATGATCGGCATACTTGCTGGCCGGCGGCACCGACCAGGGGCATATCGCGATAAGGCTCGGTCCACTCCTGGAGGTCGATCAAATCCGCCAGCAACCCATCTCGATCAACCAACGCCAAGGTTCGCAAGCCATCGCACAGCCGGTGAAAGCTGCGAATGGTGGTCAGTTGATGGGAATAGCGCAGGGCGCCGGGCCGGGTCTGCGGCGGCTCGTGGCAGGGCTCCGGCATGGAACCGAAGAGCAGAACGCCGGTCGAGATGCGGCGGTTTTCATAGGTGCTCATGCTGCTGGTGCGCAATACTTCTATGGCGTCAGCGACGCGATCGGGCACTGCGGCAATGGCTTCCGCGCTGGCGTGTGGACCCGGGTCGAGGAACGCGGAGACGAAGCGATCTTCGGGCAGCCCGCGAAAGAGCTGGAAGCTTTGCGCGGCCAGGGTTTCGTCGGTGAGGAGCTGGTAGCGCGCCGACAATACCGTCCCGATGCTGCGGATCAGGCGCCGTTCGTGCTCGGAAAGCTTGGAAGCAGCGGTGAGCGAGTAGCCACTGCCCATCCACTCGAACTCGAGTTGACCGCCGCTGGGGACTGCTCCCAAGAGCTCGGGCATATGTTCGGCGTCGCGCGAAATGCGCTGCAGGCTGGCTCCGGGAAAGAAGTAGCGGATGCCGGTTTCCAACAGATCGCTGTACAGGCCGCTGAGGAATCGGGTGCGATTCTCGAGGGAGCGGAAACCAATCGTCGCGAAGTCTGTCATCATGTTTCAGAAGATTGGATGCCCGGCGCGAGAGTGGGGTGCAGCCTGGATGAGTCTTAGATCAGTGGTTGCCTGCGCCGATTATGGCACTCCAACCGGCTGCGCGTGTTCAACTTTCGCCTCGCGCAGATATTTTGCCGCTTCCTCCGGTGGGGTCGGGTTCTGGTAGAAACCCGTGCCCCACTCGAACCCCGCAATCTTCGTCAGCCGCGGCATGAATTCCACGTGCCAGTGGTAATAGTCCATCGCAGGCTCCTGCACGGGCGCGGTGTGAATTACGAGGTTGTAGGCGGGATTCTCGAGCACTTGATCGGCTCGCACGAGCAGGTTCTTCAGCGCCTTGGCCAGGCCCTCATAGACCTGCGACGATGAGTTTTCGAATGCCGACTCGTGGCTCCTGGGCAGAATCCAGGTCTCGAAAGGAAAGCGCGGCGCATACGGAGCGACGGTAAGGAAACCATCGTTCTCGGCGACCACGCGCACACCCGATTCGGTTTCCTGCCGGACGATGTCGCAAAAGACGCAACGCTCTTTGTAGATGAAGTATTGCTTGGAGCCTTCCAGTTCCTCCACCACGTGCTTGGGCACGATGGGCAGCGCGATGAGTTGAGCGTGCGAGTGTTCCAGCGTGGCCCCCGCAAGCGGACCGTGGTTCTTGAAGATGAGAATGTACTTGAAGCGGCGGTCTTTCTTCAGATCGACGATGCGGTCGCGAAATGCCCAGAAAACATCTTCAATGCGCTTTTCGGGAAGCTCGGCCAGCGTAACTCCATGCTCCGGCGTTTCCACTATGACCTCGTGCGCGCCGATGCCGTTCATCTTGTCGAACATGCCCTCCGCCTGGCGATTCAGGCTCCCTTCGATACCCAAGGCGGGAAACTTGTTCGGCACCACGCGCACCGTCCAGCCGTTGGACGAAGCGCCGTTGGGGCGGTACGCCAGCACTTCCGGCGGCGTCTTGCTTTCATTGCCGGCACAGAACGGGCAAAAACCGCCCTTTATCTTCACCGGCTCACGGGTGAAGTCGGAGGGACGTTTGGAACGGTCCGAGGAAATGATCACCCATCGACCAACGATAGGATCTTTTCGTAACTCAGGCACGGAGCAACCTCTTCCTGAAACTATGTTACCGCTTTTCGCTGTTGGCTATTCGCTGTTGGCT
Organism: uncultured Acidobacteriaceae bacterium; assembly: GCA_963713465.1. Classification (GTDB taxonomy): domain Bacteria; phylum Acidobacteriota; class Terriglobia; order Terriglobales; family Acidobacteriaceae; genus Bog-257. The sequence goes on along the minus strand of CAVQLZ010000007.1, from coordinate 86,210 downwards.
CTCTTGGCCCTCTAGCTCTGTCCGGTAGAAAGCTGGCCAACAAGTGCTGACCAAGACACTATTCCAAAGCCAAGGGCTAGAGCGCTTCCGGTTTTGGTGTGTCTTGGTAGTGCGGCGCTTCAGCGCCGCATTAAGGCCGCCCTCTGATTCTCGGTTTTGCATTCCGCTGCGAAGGCAGCGGAATGCAAAACCTGTCGCCGGCGATCCACCGAACGCGAGCCTAAAGGCTCGCTCTACCTGGATACTCCAATCCTGAAACTGCTTTAAGGGCCAACAGCTCACTTCACCGGCTCCGGCGCAGGAGCGCTACCCACCAACTTCTCCACCTCTGACATTTCCTTCGGAACGCTGGACGAAAGAACCTCCGCTCCCGTAGGCGTGATGAGGATGGTGTCTTCCACGCGGAAGTGCCAGTGCTTGTCGGGGAATTCCACGATCGGCTCAACCGTGACCACCTGTCCGGCCTGGATGGGCCCTTTTGGCAGCATGACATCGTGCGTCGCCAGCCCAACAAAGTGTCCCGGCCAGCCGTACCATTGCGAACCGATACCCTCGCGATCGAAAACTTTCTTGCCGGCCTCGGCAGCCTGTTCATAGGTATTACCCGGGCGCAGCATGTCGATGACCGCCTTCTGGCATTCCAGATCGACGTTGTACCACTTGGCCTGCTCGGGCGTGAATTTGCCGTCGATGTTGAACGTTCGCGTAATGTCCATTGTCATGTGGTCGAGGTCGGCGGCGAAATCGAACACCACGATACTGCCCGGCTCGATCTGACTGCGATTGAAGAAGTAGTGCCAGGTATTCGCATTCTTGCCCGAACCGACGATGGCGGGATACGCAAGTCCCTGCGCGCCCGAATCGCGAAATACGAACGCCGCCTCAGCTTCGATCTGATATTCGTACATGCCGGGATGGGCGTGGGCGATGGCCTGCTTATCGCCTTGCGCGCTGATGCGCCCATTGCGGCGCAGGACTTCGATTTCGCCGGGACGCTTGAGGTTGCGCATCGCGTCCATCGTGCCGGTAATGTCGCGGAGATTGGCGGCAGGATAGCGCTCGCGCAGCTTGACAATAACGTCGCGATCGCCGGGAAGCTCCTGTCCGTATGGGTTGTTGTACTCCGCGGCGTAATCGCGACCGGTTTCGAAGCGCGCGCCATCGGGTTTGTCGGCGAAGCCCAAACGCACCCACAGGTCGTGCTCAACGCCGTTGCCGAACAGAAAGCTTAGGGCGCCATCGAGGCTGGTCAGAGGCGCGACCGCCGCATAGCCCAACTCTTTCTGCTCGTCCTTCGACATGGATAGCAGGTTTGCGCCGTAGACCTGAATTTCACGCGGGCTCTGCTGCGGCTCGAAGATCGTCGTCCGCTCCAGTCGCGACGTCCATGAGCAGGATGGCGCCGGGATCCGACAGCCCGGTGTAATAGTAGAAATCGTTGTCCTCGCGATAATGGTCGGCCGGAGGCTCTTGCGTCTTGGCGAAGAGGAGGACATAGCCGGTCTTCAACTTGCCGGCAAGCTCAGTGCGTCGCGCGGCGAACTCCTGCGGACCGCCGAGGTCTTGCATGGCGGCGCGGTCGGTGTACTGAGCATTGGCGAGCAGGGGAGAGACGATCAGGAAGACAAAACCAGCAGACACAAACTGTCGGATCATGGCATAACGCAGTGTAGCCGCTCTATGCGGCCTTCGCAATTGATCCTAGGTTTCCGGCGTGCAGGTAAAACGCCGTCCGCTACAGAGCTTATTGGCCGCCGTCACCGAACAGACGTCCCGATGCGCACGCTGGACTAGAGCATCGTCTGAAACTGCTCCATACTTATTCCAGGTCCTCAATAATACCGCGCAGTGTCTTCGGCTTAAGATCACGCCCTGCGTGCACGGGAACGACGATCCGCCTTTGGTCGCTTGGCCGCAGTAGATGGCATGGCTCCCCTTCTGTCGACGAAACTCGAACCCGAGGCGCAGAGCAACTCGGACAAGGTCTTTGCTGGTTATTGCCGGCAGCTTCGGGCTCAAGCGTTAATCTCAACCGGCTTGATGAAGATATCCTCGACAGGAATGGGAAGACCATCCTCGATCAGAGTCTCAATGTAGAGCTGGATCGCTTCGCGAATATTGGCGATTCCTTCTTCCACGGTTTCACTTTGCGTGTGGCAGCCCGGGAGGGTAGGACAGAAGACGTGATAGCCGCCTCCGTTTTCCTTCTCGAAGATCACAGTGAATCGGTGAGTGGTCCCACGCTGCTCAGCCGGCATACAAAATCCCTCACTTTGGACGTTGTGGCTTGACCCAATGCTATCACCTGCTTCGCTCGCGCCGGTACCGATTGAACTGATGATCGCCCGCTTTGCGGCAGCTCATCCAGCGCCAGCGCGTGACGTGCTCGCGAGTAAATCCCGGGCCGCCAAACACCGTCGGTCGCAGCAGGACGGGTATGGTCTGTTCTTCCATGATCCGCTCCTGTTCCGGAGGCACGACCTGCCCAATCTCTATGGGCGCAACCGTCATGAATTTCTCGTCGATCAGGTCCGCGCGGGCGAGGTTGCCGTAGACCGTCGGTCCACCCTCGCATAACAAATACTGAATTCCTAGTTCCTCGCGCAGCTTGGCAATCGCACGCGGCAGGTCCAGCGTTTCGTTTTCTCCGGCAGCAACAATGGCAACGTGTGGGTGTTTGCCTTGCGCACGGAGGCGCTCGCCGCCCGCGGGCGAGGTCAGGATCGCTGCATCGACCACGTCGCCATCGAAAGTCTTGTACCGCGAGAGGTCCAGGTCTGCCGCTTTGGTTATGAAGATGTTCCGCTCCCGGCCTTTGCCCAGCTGGTGTCGCAGATCTCGCACCAGGGGATCAACCACGCGAAAAACGATGCCGCGACTCTCCGGCCCGCGCAACCGCTGCTCCTCGCGCAGAGTGTTCATTCCGATCAGGATGGCGTCAGCGTGCGCCCGCAGCAGGTCCATCAGCCAGCGGTCATCGGACGATTGCGAGATCTCGCCGCCGGAAGCGTGCTCCCCCAGCAGGCTGGTAATACCGTCCAGCGATTGCACGAAGTTCGAGTAAATCCAAGGTCGATCAGCCGGGGAAGGCGGAAAGCCCAGGTTGCCGTAGGGCGCGTAGCCAAGGTGCTCGACTGCGCTTGGCTCAGCGTAGTCGAATAGTACTTCGAAGCGTCGGGTTTCGTGCCTCAGGCTCAGCGGCAACTCCAACCCCGATTCTACTGGAGGCGCCACTGCATTCCGTGCGTCTCACTCGGCTTGCCCTTGTCCAGCGGCTTGGCCCGGTCGCGAGCGGCGCGCCCTATAGTCTGGGCGTAAACAGTAGCCGAAAACAAAATCCAGTGTCTACCCTGTACATCGAAGCGGCATGTTTTCTCATCGAAGCAAATATGCGCTGGAAGCGGGGTCAACGACTGAAGCTAGTCAGCGAAACCGAAGCCCCCACCCGTGCCCGGGAAATTCTTCGTGAGGTTCGCGAGGGCTTGGGAGTTCCCGCTGTCCCCAAGCTATATGAGGCCTATGCTGCCTTCCCCGACTTTCTAGAGATTCACTGGGATGCCTTCCGCCCGGCCATACAGTCGCGGCAGTTTTTCTTCATAGGCGCGCGGCTGGCGGCTGAATCCTATACCCGCGCCCATAATTATTTTGAGGTCCGGGCTATTAGCCGCCGCGAGGCAAGCAGCCAGGTAGCCACCGCTTTGTCGATCTCGCAAGTCCTTGACTACTACCAATATCTCGATCCTTTGCTGCTTCTGATCGCGGCCGCTCAGATGCAGGCCTTCGAAGGTCCCATCGGCCAGCCACTGCGCTCCGAACCTGCGACTCATGTCGAGTTTGCCGCGGCGCCTCCCACACTTTGTGATGGAAACGCCAGCGCGGAGCTGCAGCGTAGCTGGTGCGAGAGAAAGCGGTTGCTGGAACTGGCTTTCGTTTCCGACGAGCACCGCGCCCTGGCGTGCTGGCCGGAATTCTACGTGGAGTACTGGGCCGCGCTAAAGGAGCTGTTGCAGTCTCCGGTCTATGCGGATTGCCAGTACCGCCTCGCCGATAGTGCCCTGAATATGGCCGGCGAACTGCCCGTGCGGATTGATACCGGAGTTCCCCAACTGCAGGATGCTGGGCTTGAATAACGAGCAGATCACGTCCGTCATGCGAATTACCGAGGCTTTCATGCAAGCGCTGACCGGACTGGTACTCGACATTACCTTCGCGCGCATTGGTTTTGAGAAAGATACCGATCACGGACCGCTGAAGCAACCGGCGACCCGATCCCTCCAGAACCAAAAAAAGACCGGCTCACCGGTGCGAGCAGCCTGAAACACGCGGTCAGCTCGTAATTCTACTTCTCACGAACTCGACCAACTCTGGCGTGACGTATTGCGGCGGTCGCACCTGGAAGGTCGGCCTTTCCGCTAGAAGTTTTAAAGAAACGTTTTTCCAGGCCACGTCGTTTCCATTGTGGTGGAGGACGACGGCGTCGGCGCGATCCAAAAATTGCTGCGCCGAAAGCTTGAAATCCGCCGTCGCCGGATCCAGAACGGTGATGTAGAGGTCCGGGTTCACGAAGCGCAGAATACTGTTCGATTCCAGGATGGCATTTTTCGCAAAAGCAAGTTCCTGTCGGATACGGGGCATCGCTTCTGCCAGCATGCCCTGCCGCGTACGCACCCAGAGCGAGCGCGCGGCGCCGGAGACCAGGAACCGCGACGAGTCGCTTTCCCCGCTGCGGTCGAGCTCTTCCGTAATGGCCCAGGAGCTATCGTCGCAAGCGCAAGCGCAAGGTTGGCCGTTAGCCGAGCAGACTCCGTGCCCGTACTGCGTGACCTTCATGGCTGTCCAGTGAAACTCCGGAAGCGCGGCAATGAGACCGGCCACGACGCTGGTCTTGCCTACGCTACGAGAATGTCCGCCGACGACGATAAGCATGGGAAAGGCAGCAATCAGCAACTAGCAACTGGCGTTCAGCAATCAGCAAAGAGCAATTAAGGAGACTCTGATTAAGCTCTTCGGTGGAAGAGCTGGCCTTTAGGCCAGCGTCCAAGCTCGTGCGCGACCAGGGCTTTAGCCCCGGCGCTCCGCCAGCGAACTTAACCAGGGTTGCTTATTCAGAGCTTCCTTAATCGTAATATTAGACGTCCGGCCCGTTCTTGCGCGCCAGGCGCGCCACGACCGCCAACTGTTTCAGGAATTCTCGCACCGGCCGCGCCGGCGTGCCCCAATACAGCTTGCCGGTTCCACGCAGGACTTTATGGGGCAAGATGCCCGCTTGTCCGCCCAGCATCGTTCCCGCTTCAACTTTGGCGTGGTCGCCGATGCCGACCTGCCCGCCTATCACGCAGTCATCGCCGACTTCTGAGCTTCCGGAAATGCCGGTTTGCGCAGCGATGACCACATTCGAACCGACAATATCGTTGTGGCCGATGTGCACCAGATTATCCAGCTTCGTTCCCGCGCCAATGATCGTCTTATCGAGCGCGCCGCGATCGATGGCGCAGTTTGCGCCGATCTCGACATAGTCTCCGATCACCAGCTCGCCAACCTGTGGAAACTTTTGGTAGCGGTCGTACTCCTCATCGCGCACAAAGCCGAAGCCATCCGATCCCAGCACCGCGCCGGCATGAACAGTTACGCGGCGCCCCAACGTCGTACCCGAATAGATGACCACGCAGGGGAACAGGTCGCAGTCATCGCCAATGACGACGCCCTCGCCGATAGTGCAGCTTGCCCCAATGTGCGTGCGCTCTCCAATGGTGGCGCCGGCTTCGATCACGGCGTGGGCATCGACCGATGCGCTGGCGGCAACCGCCGCTGATGGGTGCACCACAGCAGTAGGATGCACTCCGGGCGGGTAAGCTTTCCGCGGGATGCAGCAGCGCGCCGGCACGGCAGAATGCCAGCCGCGGATTATCGGCGATCAGCAGCGGCTTGGCGTCGGCTGAGGCACTGGCAAACTCTCCAGCGATTACGGCGCTGGCTCTGCGACGCTAACGCCGCGGCTTGCAAGTCTTTTTCGTCCTGCACAAACACCAAATCGCCGGGCTGCGCTTGCGCAATGCTGGCGACTTTCGTGACTTCGATGTTGCCATCGCCGATCAGCCGCGCCGCAGTGAATTCCGCCAGTTCTTGCAGGGTGTGGGGCATGAAGTCAGTTTCGAGTTTCCAGTTTCAAGTTTCAGGTCTTAGATTTCGATTTTGATTGTAAGCCCTTTATTTTTGTCATCCCGAGCGGAACCCGCGAAGCGGGTGAAGTAGAGGGATCTGCGGTTCGTCCCGAGCGGCCATACCACCGCGAGCGCACCGCATATCCCTCGGCTCCGCCTTGAAGGGCTCCGCTCGGGATGACAAACAAAAGCGGAACTTGATCGGCACGACTGAAGTCGTGCCCTAATTACAAAGACTTCCTGCTACAAGTCACAGGCATTGCCAACTTGAAACTCGAAACTTAATACAGCGGCTTCTCCCCCTCCGGCCGCGTCTTCCATCGCCGATGCACCCATAACCACTGGTCAGGATAGTGCCGCACGTGCTCCTCAATGATCTTGGTGAATCGCGCGGTGTTCGCTACGGCGTCAGCTTCATCGTTTCCGGTGCGCACCAGTTCCACCGGGCGATCGAATTCCACGCGATACTTGCGTAGCACCGGGTCCCAGTTGGTGAATGCGGGAACAACCGTCGCTCCGGTGTGAAGCGCCACGCGCGCCAATCCGCTGGCGGTGCAGGCCGCAATACCGAAGAAATCGACGAACACGCCCTGCGGCGGCGTCATGTTGGTGTCCATGAGGATGCCGACCGTCTGATTGTTGCGCATGGCCGCAATCAGCCCGCGAGCGAATTCCTGTTTGCCGATCAGGGTATTGCCGTGCAGTCCGCGGTAACGCGTGACCATTGCATCGAGATAGCGATTGTCCAGTGGCCGCACCACAATTTGCATGGGATGGCCACTCAATGAATGAAAGAACGATCCCACTTCCCAGCCGCCGATGTGGCCGGTAAGCAGGAGCACGCCCTTGCCCCGCTTCTCCGCTGCTTCGAAATTCTCGAAGCCGCGATAGACCGCAATCGTCGAAGCATTCGCGCTGGTATATCTCGGGAACAGGCAAGCTTCGCCGAGCAGCCGGCCAAGCGAAACATAAACCCCGCGTAGGATCTGGCGACGCTCGGCAGGAGTTTTCTCCGGAAACGCCAGCTCCAGGTTGCGTCGTCCCACGCGCCGGAGACGCGGATGCAGATAATAGACCAGCCCGCCAATGAAGATGCCAACGCCGTGAGCCAAAGAGCGAGGCAGCGCGCCTATCACGCGCACCAGCAGCGCAACCGGCCAGTATTGCAATCTCTCCAGCATTCGGGATTCAGTTTCGACGCTAGCACCCGCACAAATGGCGGTCAAACCAGCCGATATCCCAAGTGACGCTTCCATGCAACCGCTGACAGCGTGAATATCCTGCAGATACCGGCGCTGTCCTCAACCGGCCAGATCTCTCCCCATCCTTCAGTTATTCTTATTGGCGCGGTCCCTCGGGCTGCCAAAGACTGGGCTCGGTCGTACAGAATCTAACTAAGGTGTTGCGATGAGCTTCGAACTTCGTTGTGCTACAACGCTTGCAGTGTTGGCCCTCCTGCTTACGTCATGTGCCGCGCAGGATACGGCCGCACAGGATCCGCGCACACAGGCGTGGACTGTGTTGAAGCAGGGACTGGAGAACTCCAACATTGAGAAGCGCACCAAAGCAGTTGCAGACCTGGGGCTTCTACCGGATGATCCGCAGGCGCTCGATGCCGCTCTGACCGCGCTGAAGGATCCGAAGCCGGAGGTGCGCACCGCGGCAGCACAGGCTCTGGGCGACATGTCGGCCAAGAGCGCCATCCCGCAACTGAAGGCGGCGTTGCAGGACAGCGATCCGTCAGTGATTCTGGCGGCGGGACACGCCTTGCTGGCGCTGGGCGACGATGACGGCTATGACGTCTTTTATGCCGTGCTCACGGGCCAGGAGAAACCCGGCCTCGGGCTGTTGGGCCAGTCAAAGCAGATGTTTGACGATCCCAGGAAGCTGGCCGGCCTCGGTTTCCAGACCGCGCTGGGGTTTGTGCCCTTCGGCGGAGTGGGGGTTTCTGCATACAAGTTCTTCACCAAGGATGACGCTTCCCCGGTCTTGGCGGCAGCCGCACTCACCTTAGCCAAAGACCCGGACCCGAAGAGCGCCGAAGCTCTTGCCAACGCTGCGCTCGAGCAGAAAAAGTGGCTGGTCCGGGCGGCAGCGTTCAACGCCATCGCCAAGCGTGGCGACCCTTCGCAGATGAAGACCGCGGTATTAGGCCTCCAGGATGCGCAGGATGAAGTGCAATACGCCGCCGCGGCCACCATCATCCGCCTCAGCGACATCGAGAGTGAGCCCAAAGCCAAGCCGGCGCATCATCGCGCCAAGCCGAAGCATTGAAGTCCCTATCGTGAGTTCAAGCCATGTGCAGAAATATCAAGACGCTGTTTAACTTTGAGCCGCCGGTCACGGAAGCAGAAGTGCGGGCGGCCGCATTGCAATACGTGAGGAAGATTTCCGGCTTCAACAGACCGTCCAAGGCAAACGAAGCTGCTTTCCTGGCCGCGGTCGATGAAGTGGCTGCGGCTTCCATGCGCCTTCTCCATTTGTTGGAGACGCATGCTCCACGCCGGAACCGGGAAGAAGAGGCGCAGAAAGCCAAGGCCCGCGCGGAAATCAGATTTAGCGCGTAGGCGACGGATTGCGCCGCTCGCTCACTCCTGGATAGGGCGTGGCCTGCCGGAAGTAGTATCCTTGCGAAAGGCCTAGCGTTCGCGATCCGAATGTTCTCACGACAAAAGGGTCGAGACGGCGACGCCAGATGCCCCCTATGCTGAATTTCGTCGAGCGCGGTCCCGATAACGGCGACGCGGACCGCAAAGGCCCGGTACTGGTGATGCCCGTGCCCCACCCCAAGCCCAGCCGCTGGCAGCTGTGGAGGGCCCGCCTCTTTCTTCTGGAGTTCATCTTCGTGTGCCTGGTGATTGGCATCCTATTGATCGCGGCTCCCTGGACGACTTTATGGAGTGACAACTCACTGGTCACCGGCTTTCCGCGGCTGCGGGAATTCATGATGAACGACTTCGTTCGCGGCCTGGTCAGCGGCCTGGGAGTGATCGACATTTGGTTAGCTATAGCGGAGGCGGTGCGATACCGGGAATATGCCGAATGATTCGCAGCTAATATGATCGACAAGAAAGATTCCCATACTCGTGCCTCCCTCGCGTACGAGAACCATAGGTTTCTGAATGGCCCGGACGGCCGCATCCTGCGCATTCTGGCCGAATACCAGGAGCCCCTATCACGCTTCCGGCGCGAGCGCATCCAGGACACCATCGTTTTCTTCGGCTCGGCACGCTTCCACAGCCGCTCGCAAGCTGAGGAGGCATTACAGCTTCTGGACAAGCCGGGCTCGGCGATGCCGGCCCCTCCCGAGGAACAGGCGCGCATCCGCCGTGCCAAGGCCGACGTCGAGATGGCCTGTTATTACGAGGACGCGCGACGGCTGGCCTTCATGATCACCAAGTGGACCAAGTCGATCAGCCAGCCCCGGCATCGTTTCGTGATCTGCACCGGCGGTGGTCCCGGCATTATGGAGGCCGCCAATCTGGGCGCCTCCGAGGCCGGCGGCAAGACCATCGGGATGAATATCAATCTGCCCTTCGAGCAGATGCCCAACCCCTACATCACCCCGGAGCTCAACTTCGAGTTCCATTACTTCTTCATGCGCAAGTTGTGGTTCGCTTACCTGGCGAAGGCGCTGGTCATCTTCCCGGGAGGGTTTGGCACCTTCGACGAGCTGTTCGAGCTACTCACCCTGGCACAGACCGAGAAGCTGGCCAAACGCATCTGCATTGTGGTGTATGGCAAAGCCTATTGGGACCGGGTGATCAACTTTCAGGCGCTGGTCGACGCGGGCACCATTTCTCCCAACGATCTAAACCTCTTCCACTGGGCGAATACGCCGGAAGAGGCGTTTACTTGCCTGAAAGAAGACCTCACTCACTATCATCTGGAGCCCCAGCCATTTCGCGACAAAGGACCGGACATCGCGAAGACCAGGCCGTGAAAAGCAGTTTCGAGTTTCAAGTTTCAAGCGAAAAAACAGTTTGAAGTTTCGAGCGACTGCAAAGCAGTTTCCAGTCTCCAGATTGCATTGCTGACTTGAAACTGGAAACTTGAAACTGCTTTTACGCCGCCTTCCTCTGCTCCACCTCTGCCTCGATGGCCTTGATCTCGGCGCGATCTTTCCGCACCTCCAGCTTCACATGGCCGAACAGCCCGATATAGAAGTTCGCCACGTATACCAGCGCGAACAGCGACACCAGATACCCGCGCCAATCGGAGTAGAGCAGCTTGTAGCGCGTGATGATCAGGAAAAGCGCGGTCACCCAATGGCTGAAACAGTACTCACAAGTGAAAAGATAGAAGAACTTGCGACAAACCAAAGATCGCGATCCTTCGCTTTTCCGCGAGCAGAACTCGCGCGGCTCGCGAAAGACCTCCTCGTGCGTGACCGTCCACGCGATGCTGGCGATCGGCAACGCCAGCACAAACAGCCAGACCACCTGGTGAGAAAGCGGCATGTCTCATTGGATGCGGCGTCGCGCCGCCTCGGGACGTAGGTTCACCACGGACACACTCTTTTGTGGCGGGCCGTATTACGGCGGGCGGCAGGCTAAATCGATTCCATCTGGCACTTTAGGTACTCGCGCCCTGAGGATTAAGCAGGTAAACTGTTGCCCGCATGTCCCTTTCACTTGAGGTGGCGGGCCGCAGCGATGTGGGCCGTGTCCGCCCGTCGAACGAAGATCACTTCGGATACGACGAACAGCTCGGCATTTTCGTGGTATGCGACGGAATGGGTGGTCACGCGGCCGGCGAGGTCGCCAGCCACATCGCTGTCGATACGGTGCTTTCGTTTTTTCGCCAGCGCCAGCCCAGCCTTGAAGAACATGCGTTCCTCGACGATGCTCCGCTGGGCGCGCGCCTGCTGGCCGAAGCCGTCAAGCAAGCCAACGACGCCATATTGAATTATGCCGAGGAGCACAAGAACACCTCCGGCATGGGAACCACCCTGGTGGCGGCGCGCTTCTGCAACGGGCTGGTCAGCATCGCCAATGTAGGCGACAGCCGGATTTACTTGTTCCGCGAAGGCCAGTTGCTGCAATTGACCGAAGACCATTCCCTGGTGATGGAGCAGGTGCGCCGTGGCATGATCACGCTGGAGCAGGCCAAGCGCTCCTCGGCGCAGAACATCATCACTCGCGCCCTGGGCACCGACGAAAGCACGCTGCCCGACCTCGGCGAATTTCCGGCGCAGGGGGGCGACACCCTGCTGCTCGTGACCGACGGCATTCTCCGTCATGTCGACGATGACGAGATCCGCAGCATCCTTCTACAACTTCCCTCCTTGCAGGCGGCTTGCGAGACGCTCATCGATGCGGCGAACGAAGGCGGCGGGGAAGACAATTCGACCTGTGTGCTGGTTCGCGTCCGCAATGGACAGGCGAAGACGGAGCCGGCGGAATCAGTGTGCGATCCGACCGTAGTTGCGCGATGAAATCGTGAGCGCCTGGGCCGAATCCCGCTCCGCCAGCTATGCGCTAAAGCACTGTTCGAATCGGTTTTGCAATGCGCTGGCATCGATGCCGTCGGGCGAGCCGATAGCTACGATCTGGGTCAGCGGAGGGCGCTCACCCCACTCATCCTGCAACGAAATATCAACCCGTTTGCCGACCACTTGCAACACCGCGCGACGCTCGGGAACGTCGGAGGAATACACCACACCCTTGGCGCGATAAATGCTCGCCGGAAGTTTCGCGGCAGCGGAGCGCAACGCTTCCAGCGATAGGGGACGGTCGGTCTCGAAGCTCCAAGTGCCGAAGGTTGAGGTATGGTGCCGGTGGCTTTCGTGATTGCAGTTTCCGCTGGCGCATTGGTCGGCCTCCATCTGCGAGGGATCGAAGCGTCCGCTGGAGAGCAGGATTTCCATCGGCACCTCGCCGTGGGGCGCTTCGACCAGGCGGTAACGACCAATGTGGTCGTCGAGCCACACCCTGATTCGGTCAACTTCTTCGCGGCTGACGAGGTCCGTCTTACTCAGGATCAGCATGTCGGAGTAGGCGATCTGGCGAGTCTTCAACTCCATCTGCTCGGGCACGGCGAAGAGCTGCGAGGCGTCCACCAGACACATAATGCTGTCTAGACGGACACGTCCGCGAAGGCTCGCGTTGATAAAGCTGAAGGCAATTCTCGACGGATCGGCCACGCCACTGGCTTCAACGATGATGTATTGCGGCTGTTCCGGGCGTTCCGTGATTTCCTCTACCAGGGTAAGCATGTCATCACGGAGGCTGCAACAAATGCAGCCGTTGGCCAAGTTGATGAGGTCTCCGCCGGCTTCAACCCCGATGACGAGGTTGGCGTCGATGTTGATGGAGCCGAAGTCGTTCACCAGGACAGCGATGCGAAGTCCGTGATCGCCATTGAGGATACGATTGAGCAGGGTGGTCTTGCCGGCGCCGAGAAACCCGGTGAGCACGGTTATAGGAGTGATCGGGGGATCGGTCCTTACGTCGTGGTCAATCATGTTCACTCCTCGCCCTAGGTCTGCACAGCGTCAGCTCCGGGTCGAACACGCTCGTCCGCTAACTGATTGTACGCGGGTCGAGGTGCGGAGTTCTGGGGGAGTATGGTGCCGTAGTTGACGTAACATCGTCGCTGCCGACCGCAGAAGGCCGCCCGCAGCATCCAGCACGGTTCACCACACCTTGCACACTTTATCTGCGGGTTTCACCATGGGAGAGCCCGCCTTGCAGTTGAACGCCGGGCCAAACTCCGGCACGTTCACCACCACCCCGTTGACGCGGTACTGATGCGGCGAGTGCGGATCCGTGATGGCGCGCGCCCGCAGGTCCTCCGGGCGATCGTTCTCGCACGCCCACTGTGCGAAGCCGACGAAAAAGCGCTGGTCCGGAGTCAAGCCATCGCGATCGGCGAGTTGCTCGCCCTTGTCGGCATCCTTCCACGCGATGTAGGCGAGGATCGTGCCGCCCAAGTCGGCGATATCTTCTCCCTCGGTCAGCTTCGAGTTGATGTGAATGTCGTCGATGATTACGTACTGCGCATATTGATCGGCGACGCAATCGGCGTGCTTGACGAACTGCGCCGCATCCTGCGTCGTCCACCAGTCCTTCAAGTTGCCCTTAGCGTCATACTGCCGGCCTTCGTCGTCGAAACCGTGCGTCAGTTCATGGCCGATAGTCGAGCCCGTGTCGCCGTAATTGGGGGCATCGTCCATCTTGGCGTCATAGAGCGGCGGTTGCAGCACTCCCGCCGGGAAGTTGATGTCGTTCATCTGCGCGTCAAAGTAGGCGTTCACCGTCGGCGGCGTCATGCCCCACTCGGTGCGGTCCACCGGCTTGCCCACTTTGTTGAACTCGCGATGGTTCTCGAACTCGGTGGCGCGCTCCGCATTGCCATAAAAATCGTCGGCAACGATTTTCACCGAGCTATAGTCGCGCCACTTGTCGGGATAGCCAACCTTGTTGCGAATGGAGTGCAGCTTATTGAGCGCCTGCTGCTTGGTGGCCGGGCTCATCCAGTCCAGTTGCTGGATGCGCACCGCCATCGCGTCTTCAATCTCCTGCGTCATCTTCACGGTGGCGGCTTTTAGCTGCGGCGGGAAAGTCTTGCGCACATACTCCTGTCCCAGCGCCTCGCCCAACTGCTCATCGACGTCCTCCACGCAACGCTTCCAGCGCGGCTGTAGCTCCTTTGCCCCGTGGAGATACTTGCGGTAGAAATCGAAGTTCTCGTTCACGAATGCGGAAGAAAGATAGGGAGCGTTGGAGTTGGCGACATGGAAGCGAAGATAGGCTTTCCAGTCGGCCAGCGACACCGCTGCGAGCTGCGCATTCATCGCTTTCATGAATTCGGGGCTGGAGACGTTTAGTATCTGAAAAGACGGGACGCTGCTGGCCGCGAAATATGCCGCCCAATCGAAGTTTGGCGCCAGCTTGTCCAGATCGCCCACTTTCATCTTGTGCGTGATCTTGTACGGGTCGCGGCGTTCCACCCGCGTCAGCGAAGCCTTTGCCAGTACGGTCTCCATGCGCATCACCGTGTCTGCCTGCCGCCTGGCCGCGTCGGGCGAGTCGCCGATCAACTCAAACATCTTCTGCACGTGCTGCAGATAGCGCTGGCGAATCTCTTTCGACTTGGGATCGTCCTTGGTGTAGTAGTCGCGATCGGGCAGTCCCAGGCCGTCCTGCGCGACCTCCACGATCATCGCGTCGGAGTTGTCCGGGTCCTGCTGCGAGCCGCTGCCGAACAAAAGCGTGTCGCCTTCAAGATGCAACTGCGCCGCCAGTGGGGCCACATCATGCGCGCTCTTCAGCGCCGCGATGGCAGCGAGGTCGGGCTCTATGGGCTTGGCGCCGAGCTTTTCGACCGCGCCCTCGTTCATGCACGCGGCGTAATAGTCGCCGATCTTCTGGGTAACGGCGTCGCGGTCTTTCGCTGTTGCGGCCTGTTCCAGGATGCCACGCAGGTATTTCAGATTGTCTTCATACAGCTTGCCATACACACTCCACGAGCTTTGGTCGGGCGGGATGGGGTTGTTCTTCTCCCATCCCCCGCACGAGTATTTGTAGAAGTCCACGCAAGGGTCCACCGAGCGGTCCATGGACGGAACGTCGAGGCTGGGCGTATAGGCCATCGTGGGCTCGACGTACATTTGCGTTGGGGGCGGCGTGCCGGCGGGCGGTGCGGCTTGCGAACTCGACTGCTGGGCAAGCGTGGCTGCCGGTAAGAGTAAACAGAGCAGAAGGATAGCTTTGCGGCTCACGAGGAAGCTCCAATGAACGGATGAGCATAGCAGATTCGCCATTCGCTTTTCAGAAGGGCTCTGTTTTCAAACTGACACCGTCAAATGGTAGCTGGACGTACACGTCGCTCCACGATTTCACAGGCGGCACTGACGGGGCAAACCCCACCAGCAATGTTGTATTCGACGCCAGCGGCAATCTCTACGGGACGGCATACGGAGGCGGAGGTTATGGGGATGGCGTGGTCTGGGAGATCACGCCATTAGCTAAGGCTCTTCGGCAGTGAGCGTTTGCTGTAGCAGGCGTAATATCGCCGGCCCGGCTTGATGCAAGGCAATGGTTCCGTCGCCCCCCGGCGCTTGCAACCGGGCATACACCGACTTGCCCTCATGGCGAAAATCTTCAATCACCTTGAACCCAAGCCAGTCCTTGTAGAAGGCAATGCCCCGCCCTACATCTTTTAAATAGATCATGGCGTGATTGAAGGTCAGCTTGTCGCCGTAGCTGGGTGCAGCAATTGTTTTTTGCGGCAGCGTTGCGCTGGACTTCTTTGCCTTGGCGCTCGTTTTCTTTGTCGTGGTACTCCGCGTTTTGCTTGCGGCGTTCGCCGCCTTAGCGGAACGCTTGCCGATTCGGCGCGCCCGGCTTACGTATTGCAGATTTCTGTTACGGCCGCTTTCTTCTTCATGGATCACCGCAAAGGCCGAGGTTTGAGCGCCGGGTCTTTTTGGCGACCCTCAGCTCGCGGTTATGTTAGGACGCGTGATAGATGGGGTCAACGGAATAAAGCGATTTCCGCTTGCCGACGCCCGAATCAGCCATTCCTCGCCCGGCGGGCTCTAGCGCGTTTCCGGATTTGGTGTGTCCTGGTAGAGCGGCGCTTCAGCGCGGCGTTAAGGCCGCCCTCTGATCCTCGGTTTTGCATTCCGCTACGAAAGCAGCGGAATGCAAAACCTATCTTAGGCGATCCAGCAAACGCGAGCCTAAAGGCTCGCTCTACCTGGATACACAATCCGGAACCTGCTCTAGCGGAGCCGTTCTTGGCTGCGCGCGCACTCGATCATCATTGCTAAGAAACAGGCGTGGCGCGGCTTCCGTTAATCCCCGACGGCTTGTGCCAACTCCGCGGCAGGTTGTTTCGGAGTCGCAATCGCTGTTGCCGTCTCAGGCGAAGGTGAATGCGGCCGGACAAGTGTTGTCCCCGCGTGGCCATTGCTTTTTGGCGCGGCGATGGCTGGCTGCGCGGCTCTCTTGCGCGGCTTTGTGCTCGGCGACGTGGGCTCGCCAGGCGGGACCGTCCGCTTCGCGCGCTGACGCTTAGGCGGTGCCACCGAAGGCTGCGCCGCGGATTGCGTTTCCTGCTCCGGTCTTGCTTCGGGCGTAAACCGCTTCGCGCTCCGGTACAGCTCGGCGAAGCTGGCGTCGACGAACTTTTCCAGGTTCTCCGGATCGGGCACCGCGCCGACATCGCAGGTGAATCCGAAGTACGCGTTGCCGTTGTAGCTGAGGATGGCCCAGTTGGTACCCAACTCGCCGCCGATGGGAACGTAGGGATACCACGAGAGCATTTTGTGCCCCAGCAGATACAGCGGCACCTGCGGACCGGGAATATTGGTGCAGATGATATTGGCCAGGCTCAGCGGCAATTGGCTGGCAACCGGCCCGATCGCCGCCCAGAACGGTGGAGGAATGGCCGAGAACAGGCCTCCGGCGAAGAGCACCAGTTCGGCCGCGTGCGCGTGTTTGATGTATTCGGTGCGCTGGCGTACAAATGCGAACAGCTTCTGCGGATCGCGGATATCGAGCGGTAGGGTGACGGGAACGAATGTAATGCGGTTGCCGAGTTCGCCGGGGCTGTCTCCGCCGCGGATGTTCACGGGAACCATGATGCGGGCCGAGCGGCCTTTCACGCGCACCTTGCGCAGCTCCGCATAGCGGCGCAGCGCCGCGGCCACTACCGTGAGAATGACATCGTTAACCGTGCCGCCACAACGGTTCTTCACCTCTTTCACTTTCGCCAGATCGATTTCGGTCCAGCCGAATTTCTGCGGACCGTGGCAGACCACGTTGAACGGCAGCCGCTCGGCGGGCGTGGTGATCTCCGGCAGCACATTCATAAGTTCCGCAAGCCGCTCCCCCGAGTTTGCCAGAATGCCCTGGGCCATCTGCATCGCCTCGGAGTGCAGCGAGAAAGCTCCCTGCAGCGCGGACAACGAAGACTTCACCAAGCTGTCGAGCAGCGCGGCGCCGGCATCCCGCGGCGGCTGCTGATCCGGAGCTCCGCTCTGGATGCGCGGCAGCGGTTCGGGCTCGGGACTGGTGCTCATCAGCACATTGAAGATGCCGACGCCCGAAATGCCATCGGCCAGGCAGTGATGGATGCGCGCGATCATGGCGCTACGATTGCCTTGCAGTCCGCGCACCAGCGTGATGTCCCACAGCGGACGCTGGCGGTCGAGATGCGTGCTGACGATGCTCGATGCCAGCGCCTTCAACTTGGCCTCGGTGCCGTTGCGCAAAGTCACCTGGCGGATGTGATTGCGAATGTCGAACGTGGGGTCGGATTCCCAGTGGGGCAGGCCAAGGTTCAGCGGCGGGAACGCGACACGCTGGCGATAGCGTGGAATCAGCGGCAGCTTGGATTCGACAAGGTCGCGGCAGGCCTTGAGGGGAACGTTGCCCTCGAATGCGCTGACGCCCGCGATGCTCAGCGGCTGGCCGGGACGCTCGAGGTAGAGGAACAGCGCGTCTCCCCAGGAAAACGAATTCTTCGGCTGTGGGCTGGTCATGGCAAACTCCAGGCGCGAGTCGTGCGGTGGTCTCGGGTTTCATCATGAATTGGGGATGAACCAGCGTGCAGTGACGAACCGCACTGCCGGGCGTGATTCCTGATACGGGAAACGGTTCAGAGTGCGCGCGTGGGTCACTGCGCGCCAGCCACGCTTGTGAGAACGTGGACACGAGTAAGAGCGAAAACATTGATGCCGGACACCGCTCGCCAATTCGATTTCGACTTCATCGTCATCGGCTCCGGATTCGGCGGCAGCGTCAGCGCGCTTCGGCTCACGGAAAAGGGCTACCGGGTCGCGGTGATGGAGATGGGACGCCGCTGGACGCCCGCAAACTTGCCGCCCACGAGTTGGTATCTGCATCGCTGGTTCTGGGAGCCCTCACTGGCGCTGCGCGGGTTTTTCCGAATGCGCTACTTCCGCCACGTCACCATCCTGCATGGTTGTGCGGTGGGCGGCGGATCGATTACCTATGCCTGCACCATGCTCCGGCCGCAGGACAAAGTTTGGGACAGCGGATCGTGGGCCGGTCTGGCCGACTGGAAGTCGGAGATGCCCCAGCACTACGACACCGCGTCGCGCATGTTGGGCGTGATCGAAAACCGCATTCTTGGCCCGTCCGATAAGCTGCTGAAGCAAGTCGCCGAGGTCGCCGGAGTGGGCGATACGTTTTATCGCACGCACGTTGCGATCTTCGAGCCGGCGCCGGGCCAGCAGGGCGGCGTGACTGTGCCCGATCCTTACTTCGGCGGCGAAGGTCCCGAGCGCACCACCTGCATTGCCTGCGGAGGCTGCATGATGGGCTGCCGTCACGGCGCAAAGAACACCCTGGACCAGAACTATCTCTATCTCGCTGAGAAACGGGGCGCGAAAGTTTTTCCTGAGACGAAGGTCGTCGATGTGCGCCTGCTTGGCGGCGCAGCCGATGGCAGCAGCGGATACGAGGTTTGCACCGTGAGCTCGACCGCTCTCTTCGCTCGGCAGCCGCGGCGCTTCACCTGTCGTGGCGTGGTTTTCGCCGCGTCGTCACTAGGCACCATGGAGCTGCTGTTTCACTTGCAGGACAAAGGCTCGCTGCCGGCGATCAGCAATCAGCTCGGCCGATACGTCCGCACCAATTCCGAGTCGCTGATTGGCGTGCGCGTGCCGCGCTCGGCAGACGATCTGTCCAAGGGCGTCGCCATCGGCTCCGGCGTTTACATTGACGAGCACACGCACATTGAGGCGGTACGCTATCCCGACGGCTCCAACACCATGAGCCTGCTGACGACCATCCTGACCGGCGGACGCCCCGGGCCGACTCGAGTGGTGCTATGGCTGAAGAACCTGTGCGCGTCGCTCGTGCGCCATCCCTGGAAGACGCTGCGGCTTCTGGCGCCGTTTCGCTGGGCGCGCGAGTGCGTCATCCTGCTGTGCATGCAGGCGCTGGAGGGGCACATCGACATGACGTGGCGGCGGCATGTTTATTGGCCGTTCCGCAAGTTTCTGGTCAGCCGCGGCCAGCGCGTGCCCACGTTCATCCCAGCGGCCAATGAATTCGCTCAGAAGTTTGCGCAGATAGCGGGCGGCACGGCGATGAGCATGCTTCCGGAGATCCTGTTTGACGTTCCGGGAACGGCGCATTGCCTGGGCGGCGCGGTGATTGCCGATTCGCCCGAGCGCGGGGTGGTCGACGCGCGCCATCGCGTCTTTGGCTATACGAACATGTACGTGTGCGATGGGTCGGTGGTAGGAGCGAACCTGGGCGTCAATCCCAGCCTGACGATCACCGCGCTGGCCGAGCGCGCCATGAGCTTTATCCCGCCAGCATCCGAGACGACATGGGAGGATGCGGCAATTCGGTAGACGCGGCCCTACGCGCCGCTCCACGCTAGTTCCCGCGGGCCAATGCCTCGGCTTTGCGGATGGCGGCCTCGTGCAGATCGTACGCCTCCAGCGCCTTGCGTGCGGCTTCGCGCGCCATGCGCGTGCTCATCTTCCGCTCGGCCTCGGCGAAGAGGTCTTCGGCGTCTTCATGTGCGTTGTAGGCATCGTCGTCCGCTTCCTTCACCTTGGTGATCACAGCCAGCACCTTGGGATCGATCTTCCCGTTCGCCACAGTCTTGGCGGATTTGGATTTCGATTTGCCTCGCGCTTGCTTCGCATCGCCGTTCTCGGTGACGAGCTGGTTGTAGGCAAGCTTGAGCTCGTCGCTCCAGGTGAGCTTGACCTTCATTTCCTGCATCGTCGAGCGCGGCCCGCGCCACATCGGCGATGGCGCGCACCCGCTTCTTTTCCAGCAGCCATTTCCACACGCCCCACTCCAGACCTTTGGTCATGATGGCGCGGGCCTCTTCGACTGCGGCGAGCTTCTTCATCACAGGACCTCGCGGAAAAAGTAGAAAACTTGACTCGGCGGGAAGCGCGCAGTGGAGTTCCCGACGCTGGCAGGGCGCAACCCTTAATCGTAAGATCATGCGGTTCGAATTCGATGTGATTGGCAAACTTCGCGTGCCGCGCATTCCCAATTCGGGAAGGCAGAGGGGCTCCGGAGCGCTTTTGGTATCACCCACTTACAAAAAATGTTCTACGTAGAACATTTTCCCGGTACTGCGTTTGTGCTTGAGATCGGCAGGTGATGTAACCGGAGCGCCCGCGAAGGCATCCTCACCACGGAAACACGGAAAGCACGGAATGTTTTAGAAAAAAAGCTTCCGTGATCTCCGTGCTTCTGTGGTGAATAACCGCCTCACGACGGCAGCGTGAAGTAGAACGTCGCGCCTTTTTGCGGTGCGCCTTCGGCCCAAACTTCTCCGCCGTGGCGCGCGATGATGCGCTGCACGGTGGCGAGCCCGATTCCCGTACCCGCGAATTCGCTGCTTGAGTGCAGGCGCTGGAATGGCTTGAAGAGCCGATCGACCAGCGCGGGATCGAAACCCGCGCCATCGTCGTGCACAAAGAAGGTGTCGCGCCCCAGCCGTTTTTCGCAGCCGAACTCGATGTGCGCCGACTCGTTCTTCGAGCTGTATTTCCAGGCATTGCGCAGCAGGTTTTCCATCACGATGCGCATCAGGCGGGCATCGCCCTCCACCGACATGCATTCGTGAATCACGACTTCGACCCGACGGCCGGGCTCGCGCCGGCAGAGCTGGTCCATGATCGACCTGGCCATCTCCGTGAGGTCGACGCGCTCGCGGTGCATGGCTGTGGTGCTGACGCGCGACAGGTTGAGCAGGTCGTCGATGAGCTCCGACATGCGGCGCGTGGCGCCGCTGATTTGCTGCACACACTCGCGCGCCGACGCGTCGAGCTGCGGCCCAAACTCTGACTGAAGAATGTGAGCGAAGCCGTTGATGATCTCCAGCGGCCCGCGCAAGTCGTGCGACACGGAATAGGAGAAGGCTTCCAGCTCGCGATTGGCGGCGACCAACTGCCGCGTGCGCTGCTCCACGCGCTGCTCCAATTCGTCCTGCGCTTTGTGCAAGGCTTCATCGCGTTGCTGGATTTGCGCCAGCATGTTGTTGAAGGCGTCGATGAGCACCGCGACCTCGTCGCGCCGGCCGGTGGAGGGAACGCGAATGGAGTAGTTTCGCTCCTGCGAAACGGCGCGTGCAGTCTCGGCCAGGCGGACAATCGGCTCGGCAAAGGACTTGCGAAACAACGCGGACACCAGCAGCGCCGCCAACAACGAGAGCAGCAACACCACCGCGGCGATCGCGGCATAGCGCTTGAGGCGGCGCGCGCGCTCCTGCAGGTCGGAGCGAATATAAACGGTGCCGATGCGCCGTCCCTGGAAGACGATAGGCTCCAGCAGGGTGACGGAGTTGTCGCCGAAGCGTATGACCTCGTGCGAGGGGAAGCTTTCCGGTGCGGAGATAATGTAACCGCCCGGCCCGCGCGAGAATTGCGCGAAGAGGCTGCCATCGTAGTTGAAGATGGCGGCAGCGACGATATCGGGCGAATTCGCCAGCGCCGAGAGCGTAGTCTTGGCGGCCTGGGCATCGTTGAACGTCAGCGCAGAGACGCTATTGGACCCGATGATCTGGGCCTGCGCCGAGAGGTTCTGCAAGAGACTTTCGCGGAAGGTGTACTGGTCGTAGGCCAGGAATGCGATGCACGCCGACAACAAGGCCGCGCCGCTCACCAGAACATTGATCCAGGTGAGCCGCTTGGCGATGGGCGAGCGCCGCATGTCCAGCATGGTCTAATGACTCCCCTGCGCGTTTGCGCCCTTCACGTCAACCGCGACCTTCAGCAGCTCCGAACTCAGCGACAGCCCCGCCTGGGTGGCAGGCGCAAGATTTACCTCGAAGCGCACCCTCCCACTCTGTAGGACAAACTGGATCATGCCTCCTTTATCGATGAAATCGTCAATGTCGCTCACGGTAAGCACGGGCCACGCGCGCGTGTCGGTGAGAATCTGCCGCAGCCGGAACGCCTCGGAGCGGCTGATGTAGAGGATGGAGCAACCCTGCACATCCTGCGTGCGTGCGATATGCCGGTCCATAACCATCTTGCCGTCGACCGTCTCGCCACGGATGGTGCGGTCCAGGTAAGGTCCCAAGGGAGCGTCGCCCAGCACGCAGATGTCGAACGAGGGTTTGGTGCGCGCGTTGCCCGGCCAGGTGATGAACTGGCTGAACTTGAAGACATACACGGCTTCGATTTCGGATTCGGAGGCTTTGGGCTGCTGCGCGCTGAGCGCGATGCCAACGAGCAGCAACAAGATTACGAGGGCGAACACAAATGCCTGGGAGCGCAGGACCGTGCTGCGCCCAGGCGCGCGATTTGAAGTTCGCTCCCGCTTCATTCAGGTCTGCCAGTTATAGGAGATCGCGAGACCTTATTCCCACCGATACGTCAGCTTACCGAACAGCGAGCGCTCTATCCCCACCGGGCCGTTCGGGTCATACGAGAACTCGAAGTGCCGCGGCTGGAACAGATTCTGACCTACCACCGTCAGGCGAAGTTGCTTCGTGAGGTTGTACCCCAGCGTGGTATCGCCCGTCCAATAGGCCGGTATGCTGAGCGCGGGCAGCTTGCTGATGTAGCGCACATAGAAATCGGCGGTGATGGACTTGGGCAAGTCAAAGCCGGTTTGCAGCAACACCTCGTTTTGCGGGCTGGAACCCTGGACGCCGGGCGCCGAACCAATGTCCTGCGAGCCCGGGGCCTTCTCCACATGCAATTCCAGGAATGAATACCAGGCACGCAGCCGCCAGAAATTCTTCGGCCGGTATTCGCCGACGATTTCTCCTCCCGAGGACGTGGCCTTCAGTCCGTTGCCGAACTCCGCCGGCAAGAGCAGATGCGGCGGAGTCGGGACCGACTCCAGATAGATGGAACCGGTGATGTCTTCGCTCAGCAGATTGCGATACTGGTTGTAGAACGCGGCGATGTCCACGTAGAACTTCGCCGCCAGCATCCGCCGATATCCGGCTTCGTAGCCGTTCAGCCGCTCCGATTGAAAATTGCGATTGGCATTGAAGCGGGCGAAGAACGGAATGCCGCCCGGCCCGGGTCCCAGATAGCTGGCGAGGTAGAAATCCCGTTCCACATCGGCGGGAGTGCGCACCGCCTGGGTGAAGGATGCCCACAGCGTCTGCGTCGCGGTCGGGGTGTACAGCAGCCGCACGCTGGGCTCCGCCAACACGCCGGTGTAGTTGGTCTTGAGGACTTTCGAGCCGGCAAACAGCGACAGCCGGTTGGGCACGAGCGCCACTTCGTCCTGAAGAAATCCGCTATAGATGGTGTCGGTGCGCACCAACGGAACGAATGCCAGGCCGGTGAGGATTTCCTCTTCATTGCCATGACTGGCGTAGAGGCCGAGTCCGGTGGTGATCTCCTGCCGCGGCAGTGGGAAGCGGTACTGCGCATCGACGTTGACGGTGTTACGAATGTCGCCGAAGTTCAGCTCATGGCGGCTGGTGCGGTCGTAATAAGCATTCAGTTGAAGGTCTTTCTTGTCGCCCAGCTTTCTTCGCCAACGAAACAGAGTGTTGCCTCCGGAAAGCGGCGCCTGGCCGACGAGATTGTAGTTGGCCGGCGGATTATAGCTGGAGGTGGCAACGTTCTCGCCGAAAGCCTGGTAGTAGCCATCGCCCGACAAGGTATAGCTGTCGCGGTTGCCGCCGCTCCAGTCCATGCGAAAGCCGGCTTGGCCGCCCTGCCACGCGTCATAGGCGGGCGCCGATCGGATGGTATTCGGGGCTGCGCCCAAAGGCCTTGCCGTAGAAACGGTAGGTGAGGTTCTTGCCGTCGGCTGCGCCGTAGCGCGCTTCGCCGAAGCCTTGCTCGACGTTGCCGGCGCCGCCCGATGCAAGGCCGCCCAGCGTATCTTTGCTGCTCTTGGTGATGATGTTGATCACGCCGTCGACGGCGTTCGGTCCCCAGATTGTCCCGCCGGGCCCGCGGATCACTTCGATGCGATCGATGTCCTCCAGAACATAATCCTGCACTTCCCAGTAGACGCCGGCGGTGAGCGGCGAGTACACAATGCGCCCGTCAATCAGCACCAGCACGGAGCGCGAGAGCCTGCTACCAAAGCCGCGAATGCCGATGGCCCACTGGTCAGCGCTGATCTGCGCGACTTCGACGCCCGGGGCCAGGCGCAGCGCTTGCGGGATGGTGGTCGCTCCGGAACGCTGAATGTCTTGTTGGGTGATGACGAAGATGGCCGCCGGCGTCTTCCACAGCACCTCGGGCTCTTTGGTCACGGTGGTGACTTCAATGTTGCCCAATTGCTCGAGGGTGAGCGTCTTCAGTTGCTCGTCGCCATTTTGGGTGTCGGCGATTGGCCCGGCTTGGGTGTCGCTATCCAGGCAGAGCCCCGCCGTCTGGACGAACGAGAGCACCAGGATGGCAAGGAAATGGCCCAGCGCGAGCTTCTTCTTCGGGGAAGTGGCGACCATGGCAGCGGGGCGTGTGCGGTTGCATCCAGCCAAGTCGCCACGCCGCAACTGCACGACAGCGTTCCGACTGAATGCCTAGCGCAGATGCACACGTAGACGGGGGTGAGATGCCGGCCGCAGCAGCGCGGGTTGTCCCGATTGGTGACAGACATTTTTTTGTGCCGCTTTTGGCAAACAGCGACTCTTTACGTATTGCGGTCAGTTATACTGACGCGACACGCGAGGTCCCATTGGCAAATAACCGAACCGTGTTGATTGTCGATGACGATCCCTCGCACCTGAAGCTCTATAGCTGGGTGCTGGAGCGCGGCGGTTTTCAACCCGTCACCGCACTGGTTGACGGGGACGCGTTCAGTATTCCCGATGGGCAGCCGATTGACGCTGCGGTTCTGGATTATCGCTTAGGCCCACGCCTCACTGCCGTGGACGTCGCCAAACGGCTGCGTGATGGATCTCCCGCCATGCCGATCCTGGTTCTCTCCGACTTGCCGTGGATGCCGGACGATGTCGCGCCCTACGCCTCAGGTTTTGTGCGCAAGGGAGAACCGCAACAGCTCATCGAGATGATCGGCGCGTTGGTCGGCGAGTCTCCCGAAGATGCGGGAGCGGACACAAGGATCGCGTAGCGCAAGCTCCTAAACTCCTCAATGCGAGGTAGTGCGTCGGAAATCTGTTCACATAAGTTTTCGAGGTTTGTATCAGGGCACGGATTCAGCCGCGCCGAAAGGCATCATTTTCCCGTGGGCTTTGGCCCTGAACAGCGGGTGCAGGGGCTAAAGAGACTGTGTCGCGAGTGGTGTCGCCGCTGCCGCGGCTCGGTTCCTTTCCCACTCACACCCGGCGCTTACGCGCCGGGCTAACACCATCCCGCCGCTGCGCGGCTGTTTCTGCTGCAATTCTGACGGTTTTTCCCACCACGTAAATTGATTTCGGGTTGCGACACAGTCTCTAAAGTCCAAGGAAAACGATTGCTTTTCGGCACGGCTGAAGAGGCCGCTGAAAAAGTCCTATCCGCCCGCTTTGTGTCGCCGGCTGAAGCCGGCTCGGACGAGAAATAGGCGGCTATCGGCACGACCGAGGTCGTGCCCTGACTCATGTCCAGCGGAATCGGAGTTTTTCAGCGTCCTGTAAAGTCGCTGCGCCCTGATACAAACCGTACTCGGATAAGTCGCGATTCCAGTGACACACTACACTAGTCTTCGATTTCCGCGCCAGGCGGGAGGGCCCGAGCATAGTGCAGTGCCCACCAGATCAAGGGAAACTGAATAGGCAGGCGGAGCCACTGCAGCCAGCGATTCCCCAGCAGCCCCGTAGACGGGATGTGAGCTACGGCCATGTAGATATTCGCGGGAAAGACGGCAACCAGCAGAAGGGCGAGACCGTATCCTGCGGAACGCTGCAACCGGGGAATTAGAAGACCGATCCCGCCAAGAAGCTCAGCGCCGCCGCTAATCAGCACCAGCGCTTTCGGTTGCGGAAACAGCGGAGGCACGATGCGTACGAAGGGCTTCGGCATGGCGAAATGCAGGATTCCACTGGCGATGAAGATGCCCGCGAAAATCCAACGTCCGGCTCGCTCAAGCACGCGGGAGCACATCGTTCAGCGCCCACTCGATGCGGTCGACCTCGTCTCGAATCACCCGGATGGCTTGCTGGTGACTCGGCAGCGGGACCGCTTCGATCGCCTGTAATGCGTGACGGATCTTATGGTTTCGATCCCACACCAGGTTGATTCTGGCCTGGGCTTCCATTCGATGCTGGTAGATTCTCTTGGCCAGCTTCATCGTCATCCAGGCGAATGCCAGTCCAAACAGCATCTCGATAGGAAGACGATCGGTGGCTCCATCGAAGTCGAAGAAGGCCAGCCGGTAGACAGCCTCGCCCAGACCCAGGGAGGCGAATATCACTCCCACTCCGATGGTGGCCAGCGTAAGCCGGTCAAAAGGGCGAAGGTCTGAAGATGTTTGACGATTACGATTAGGCGGCGGAACGGACATGGGCCCTCCGAGGATGTTGTCAAGCTTGTCCTCAGGATAGACATAGAGGTCGCAGAAGTACAAGCTGCCGTCGGCTCCAGCGCCGCGCCTTGGCCGCAGAACTCGCGATAGGGCCTCCATTCTGGGTAACTTCGGCCATCGTTCCGCGGCGATGCTAATGTATCCCGAGGGGTTCCGCAAAATGAAGGTGCGCATTCATCGCGAAGGCGAAGGTTGTGAGATTTGAATTCAGGAGATTCCTTATGTACAGGACATCGATTCTTGTTCTGCTATTGCTTTCTGCCGCTTGGTTGCCGGCGCAAGAAAAGTCATCTTCTCAGACTAAGTCCGGTCCGACGGCCATGGAGGGGTGCATCTACTACGCCAGCGGGCAGTATTTCCTCATCCCCAGCGGCGGAGCGAAACTTGAGCTTTCCGGTTCAACCAGCAAGCTTAAGCAGTACGTCGGCCACGAAGTTCAGATCACTGGCAAGCCTTCGACAAAGACTGTGGAAGCTACCAGCTACGGGGCAGCTTCCAGCGCAGACGTGGTTCCGGTTTTTGAGGTGAAGAGTGTGAAACCCATAGCCGACGGCTGCGCCTCCAAGCGTTAGCTTCTCTTCTTGACCTCGGCCAGCACCTCTTCGGCGTGGCCTTCGGGCTTTACCGCCTCGAAGATGTGGACGATCTTGCCGTCGGGGCCGATGAGGAACGTGGTGCGCACGATGCCCATCACCTTCTTGCCGTACATGTTTTTTTCTTTCAGCACGTCAAACTTCTTGGCGACCTCTTTTTTGTCGTCGGCCAGCAGGGTATACGGGAGGGCTTCCTTTTCCTTAAACTTGAGTTGCGCCTTGGGCGTGTCGGGCGAGATGCCCAGGACCACCAGTCCAGCTTTTTGCAGCTTGCTGTATGCGTCGCGGAACCCGCGCGCTTCGAGAGTTCAGCCGGGAGTGTTGGCTTTCGGGTAGAAGAACAGGACCACGTTCTTGCCGCGAAACTGGGCGAGCGAAACCGGGTTACCGTTTTCGTCGGGCAAGGTGAAGTCGGGAGCTTTTGAGTTGATTTCGGGCATGGAATATCTATACCGCAAGTGGGGCGGCAGCGCCAAAGGGGTGGTACCAGCAGTGATCAGTCCGTGTCGATTGTCATCGCGACCGAAGGAACCGCAGATCCCTCGGCTCCGTCCGCGGCGGACTCCGCTCGGGATGACAAGAAAGGGGCGGACTCTCGGGATGGCAAGAAAGGAATGGGCGCGCGGAATGGCACTTCGGATTGAATCGGCGATTGCAGCCGCCATCGCGATCGCGATCACTGTCATTCTGCTGATGACATGCGGTTTTGCCCAGGTGCTCAAGCGGCCGCATGACGACACCCCAAGCGTTGACCAGAACCAGACAAAGATCAACGCTAAGAAGCCGAAGAACTATCCGCGGGCGATTGCGGTAGTCGAGTTTCTGCCCGGTGGCGGCACGCGCCTGGTGCCGATTGCGTTGTGGATCAACGACCGTTTTTACGATGCCAGCCTGTACGGCGCCAATCCCGAGCCCATGGCCGTGCAGCCGGAAACCGTGTACGAAGCCACCAACTACGGCGAGCCGGTGGGGCTGTTTACCGTCACTTCGCCGGAAGAGCTGAAGGGCAGTTGGGTTGCCGCTGGCCAGTGGAAGCCGCGGCAGGCGATGGATGAGAAGCTGGCCCAGCAAGCGGCCAAGCAGCCCAAACCTAAGCCGACCGACGATTTCGATAGCGACCGTCCGGTCCTGCACCGCGCCGGGTCGAGTGGATCGTCTGGCAACGGCAGCTCAAGCGGCTCCGCGGGCAGCGCGGCCCCAAGCACGGCTTCCTCCGGCACGCCTGCACCTGCGGAAAGCGATCCCAACCGCCCGACGCTGAAAAGACCAGCGGAATCGGCCCCGCCGGCTACTTCGTCACCGGCGCCGGGTTCGGCTGCTTCGACCCAGGTTGCGAGCGCGAGTAACTCATCGCTGAACACGCCGTCGCCCGACGAGAACGATCCCAATCGCCCGGTGCTGCGTCGAGGCAAGCCGGCAGCGCAGTCGTCAGCGCCGCAGCCTGTCTCGCTGGCTTCATCCGGCCAGCCGAAGGCCACGCAGGGTGTGCCAAACAAGGCAGACGCCAATGCCACCGCGGTGGTCGGTCGCTCGTATCCCGCCGTCTCGGATGCCGGCCCCTACGAGCCGCGTTCGCTGCTCTACGCCATGAACCCACAGGAGCGCGCGTCGAAGTCCGAGCAGATGAGCGCGCTGGCGCTCGATGAAATTCGCAAGTTCATCGCCACGCGGCACACGCCGGCGCTGCCGAAGACGGCGGCTATCACCGACTACGATCTCCGCGCTTACGACCTGGAGTACAGCAACTCGCCCACGCTGGTGTTCACGGCCAAGCTGCCGGTGGCGGGCGCAAAGGCATTTCGCGGCGCTGAGTTCGACTACTTCGTCACGTTTGTGGCGCGCGAAGACTTCAATGGACAGCCGATCAAGATCTTCAGCTCGGTGACCGACAGCAATCATCTCGATGCCTTCCCGCGAATGGAGATTATTGACGGGGTTGACGCCGACGCCAATGGCCGCGGTGACCTGCTCTTCCGCCAATACTCGGATACCGGCGTCAGCTACAGCCTGTATCGCGTGTTCCCGTATGACATGCGAAAGATCTTTGAGGGCGGCGCCGGGGCGTGACGAGCGTCCGGATGCGATAGCACCAAAGTTGTAGGGCTGTGAAAAACCTCCGGGAATGTTGCTGATTGCGCCAGATTTCAAAAAATAGTCGCCAAAACTACGACAAAACACTTATGTTGCTGATTCTGCTGTGCCTTTCAGTATGCAACGTGGGATGGGCAAAGTGTGTAAGTGTCTGAAAAATTGAGTTCTGCCTGGGCGAAGTACCGATATTCCACACAGTTTTCCACAGAGCTGAGGATTTTGGTGTGCCCGGGTGGAGCGGCGCTTCAGAGGCTATTACGAAACTCTGTCGTCCCCGAGGGACTCGGAGAAATTCTTCCACTTGACCCCAGCACTCCGGTCGTCGCGGCGACCTCCGTGCTGGGCTGTCATGCACGCGCCAAGGGCGCTCTGTTTTCCGATGGTTTGTTCCACCGATGCAACAGCGAACTGAATTTCGTAACAGCCTCTTCAGCGCCGCGTTAAGGCCACCCTCTGATTCTCGGTTTCCGGCGATCCATGGAACGCGAGCCGAAAGGCTCGCTCTACCTAAATACACCAATCCTGAACCTGCTCTAAGAACCTGCAATTGATTCAGTCAGCATCACGTTCTGGTTCTGAGTTGCGCCCAGTTGACCCTTCCCACGCGCCGGAAGTGGGAGTAGAGTGATGGGTCAATTGCGGGCGTGTCGATTCACTTCATACCGGATTTAAATACCTCTCTGGAAGGAGCTTTGCAATGAAACGAACGATGGGCTCGGCATTGGGGCTATTTTTGATGTTCGGAATGCTTGGAATGGCGGCGGCACAGTCGCCGGAAGGAGTGACGAACCCGCCCAAGGTGCTGGTGATCACCCGCGAATTCGTCAAACCGGGACGTACTGGCCTGTCGCACGAAAAAACGGAGAGCGCGTTTGTGCAGGCGATGACGAAAGCTGACTGGCCGGTGCATTACGTTGCCTTGGATTCGATGTCGGGCAAGAGCCGCTCGTTATTTTTCGTCGGCTATGACTCTTTCGACGCGTGGGGGAAAGACATGCTAGCGACGGAGAAGAACGTGGCCCTGACGACCGCGCTCGACCAGGCCGGCGTGGCGGACGGCAACCTGCTCGATGCCATCGACCAGAGCGTCTTCGTTTTCTCTGACGAGATGAGCCTGCGCCCAGCCGTGGACATTGCGCATATGCGCTATATGGAGATTGAAGTTTTTCATGTCAAGCCCGGACATAACCACGAATGGACGGAAGCGGTGAAGATGGTGAAAGACGCGTACGAGAAATCGGTGCCGGAGGCGCATTGGGCGATGTTCCGCCTGATGTATGGCGGCGCCGGCGGCACCTACGCCGTGTTTACGCCGATGAAGTCGGTCGGCGACGTGGACCAGATGATGGCAGACAGCAAGAAGTTCGGTGCGGCCTTGGGCGAAGATGGCATGAAGAAGCTGTCTGACCTGGAAGTTGCGGCGGTGGATACGTCACAGACCAATCTGTTCCAGTTCGACCCGCGCATGAGCTATGCCCCGCCGGAGTGGATCAAGGCCAACCCGGAGTTCTGGAAGCCAAAGACGATGACGGCGGGCGCTGCAGGAGCTAAGAAAGGTGCAGCGGCGAAGCCGGCGGCAGTGAAATCAACCACGGGCCAGTAGGGAGGGCGTCTGATCTGGAACGAGTGTAGAGGAGCAGCAGGAGGAGTTAGCGCCGCGGCCGAAATCCGCCAATGACACCGCGCCTCTCCGCTGGCAGCTGGTCACCGCCGACTGACGCCTTTTGTCCTCATGGGCAACTGGAGAGGCGTGGGTTCCCAACGGAGAATCGGGTAGGAGGCGGGATTGCTCCCGCCGTCCTGCCACACCACTGGACGTGCGGTTCGGCATCCGGCGGTTCATGAAACCGACGAGCAGCGCCGCGGCGTATCCAGCAGCGAAACAGGACCCATCCTGCCGGGCGCACAAAAAAAGGGCACATCCACCCGGATGCGCCCTTTGATTTTCCCGAACCCGCTTAGCGGCCGAAGTACTTGGCGTTGCGCTCGGTGTATTCCTTCCACTTCTCCGGCAGATCGTCGAGCGCAAAAATCGCCGACACCGGACACACCGGCACGCACGCGCCGCAGTCGATACACTCGACGGGATCGATGTAGATCATCTCTTCTGCCGCAAACTTCTCGCTGTCCTTCTTGGGATGGATGCAGTCCACCGGACAGGCATCGACGCAAGCCGTGTCCTTCGTGCCGATACACGGTTCCGCGATCACATAGGCCATATACGTATTTCTCCTGACATCTCGCAGATGAAAGATCCCACGCTGCAGTAGTTATCTCGATATTATCAAAATTTGCGCAGCGCGGCGCGAGTCTAAGTCTATCCTGGCCCGCTCAATCTCGTTTGGCTCGGCCTGTTCCCGCGCATCCCGGGCACTTGCCTGAGCCGGCGCACTTGCGGCACTTAGGCTCGTCCTCATCGAGATGAACGTTCACCCCGCTGCCGAAACACTCGGGACACTTGCCGTCGCCGCGGCATGTGTCGCACTTGTTTCGACTAAACAGCATCTCACGCTACGGCTGCCGGTTCGCGCGCGCTCGCCGGCTCGTACTCCACGATGTAGCCCGCTACCGCGCTGGCCGCAACCGTCAACGGGCTCGCCAGATACATCTGCCCCGGCCCGCTGCGTCCGGGGAAGTTGCGGTTCTGTGCACTGATGACGATCTGGTCCGGCCGCGTTGACACGCCCGGTCCGGCATTGATGCACGCGCCGCAACTCGGCTCGATGACGTGCGCGCCCGCCTTCTCGAAGATCTCGAGGTAGCCTTTGCGCACGCAGTACTCGCGCGTCTCCTGCGAGCCGAACTGTAAATAGAACTTGCAACTGTCGGCCACCCGCCGCCCCTGCTTCACGGCCTCGCCGAGCACCACGCGCGTACATGTCCATGTCTTCATTCTTACCCGCCGTGCACGTCCCGCCGTAGGCGATCTCTACCGGCACCGGCGTGTTCAGCTCGCGGATGAACTTGCCGTTGCCGGGATCGCCGGGCGTCGCGACCATGGGATAAATCTCCGACGCATCGAACTCAATCACATGCGCGTAGTGCGCGTCGGGATCGCTGTATAGGCCCTTCGATCAGCGTCTGCGCCTCGTTCTCGCTCATGCCGCGCCGCTGCATCAGGAACTCGACGACTTTCTGATCAGGCGCAACAATGCCCGTGAAACCGCCGATCTCGGCCGCCATGTTGGTCATCGTCGCGCGCTCGTCGACGCCCAGCGCTTCAATCGCCTCACCGGAATATTCGATGACCTTCGCCAGCGCCTTGCCCGAGCGGATGTACTCCATCGACAGCAGCTTCAGGATGAAATCTTTCGCCGCCACGTTCTCGCGCTTCTTGCCGTGAATCACCACCTTCACCGACTCGGGTACCTTCACGCGCACATCTTTGGTGAACCACGAATTGAAAACGTCGGTGGTGCCGATGCCGAAGGCCACGCAGCCCATGGCGCCCACGTGCGGGGTGTGCGAATCGCTGCCCACGTTGAGCTGGCCGGGCAACGCGTAAGTCTCAGTCACGATGGAATGGCAAATTCCCTCCGAGCCTTTGCGGTCGCGCAGCTCGCCATGCAGCTTGATGCCCTGCTTCTTCGCGAACTCTTCCTGCTTCACCTTCAACTGCCCCGCAAGATCCAGCAGTCCCATCTTGCGCTTCTCTTCCGACAGCACCTCGTCCAGGAACGTCAGGTGATCGCGGAAGAACATGATGGTGCTCGCGTCGGTCACCGGCTCGTCCTTACCGAGGAAGTGCTCGAAGAAGATCGCCGCCATCGGCGTTACGTATTCGTGGCTGAAGCGCAGGTCGGTTCGCGCGAATCCCGTGTCGCCGGGCTTCACGGCTTCCACGCCGACCTGGTTTGCTCCGTGCACCATGTGCCTCGCGAAAATCTTCTCCGCGATGGTCATTGGCCGCGGCTTGGTAGTGATTGGCGGCAGGAAAACTTTGCCCTGCAGCCGCGCTACGTTAAACGGGAACAGCCCGCCATACTCGATGACCTGGCGCGTGATCTCGTCCTCACCCGCGGTGAACTCGCGCAGTGGAATCTCCTCGCCGCGGCGAATCTTGTCGATGAGCGAGAAATCGGTCGAGGTGAGCACGCCGAGGTTCTGGCAATTCTGCTTGTAGATGCGCTCGATGTTTTCCGCGATCACCAGCTTGATGCCCGCCGACATCTCGGCGTATGGCGACTGCTCGCGGCTGGAGCCCTTGCCGCGCCGCTTGCCGCTGACCGCCGCAACGAACCCGCCCTTCTTCACATCGCCGCGTTTGATCGGCAGCTCGTTGCCGCACTTCAGGCCGGTGTAGGGAAATTCGCCGAGCGTTTCGTCAAAGAAGAAGCAGATGTGCGCGGGCGTGATCTCGTCGGTAGAGATGTCGTCGCGCAGCTTGATTAATTGCGCTCGGGATGCGCCGTATCCCAGGGCAGGTCTTCGCCCGCCAGTTGCCGTTTGATGAGCTCCGGATCTTCGGTGAGGAAGAGCACTCGCCCCTGCAGACGGACCTGGTCGGGGCGCTTCTGAATGGTGCGGTCCAACAGCGAGTTGTTCACTATGCAATTTTACCGCAGGTCACAGGGGTATGTGACGAGGTGGACAGCTGTTCGAGGAGCTCTCATGCCGCAGACCGAGTGCTTCGGACCTGCAACCGGATTCCCTCCCGCCGTTGCAAGTAGGCAACGATTTGGAACAGGTTGTGAGCGGTGGGATTGCCGCGAGGGCCAAACATCTGGTGCAAGCTTTTCACGTGCATCTTAGTGTGCTTCGCCACCGCCGGAAAGCCCACCGTGGCGTTGATGTAGTCGCGCAGCAGTTCCTTTCCGAGCGCAAGCTCGGCAGCTAAGAGGCTTTCCACCGCATCCTGGAGAAGCCCCTTCCGGAACGCCGGGTCGCGTCGTACGCGCGCTTGTACCGTCTCCCTAAACTCTCGAGTCAACGCCATCTAAGCACCTCCTCGTCGGCTTGCTCTCTTCATTTGTTTGTACCGATGAGATTCATCCTGCTCATCGCGCCGGTCAGCTTGCTTCGTAACGGGGCACGACTTTAGTCGTGCTGCACAGAAACTTCCAAAGATTTAGGGCTTCAGCCCCTGACAGCGGCGTACAGGGGCTGAAGCCCGTTGCCTTGTTGTGAACTTGCCGGCACGACTGAAGTCGTGCCCTGTTACGAACCTGACAGGATAGTAGACAAAATATTCTGCGATGTTGCGCAACCGGAAAAACCCTCACCCCTTCAGCTTTAGATTCACCAACTGCATCTCGGGCGCGGCCTGGTCCCAGTCGGCGGAGATGTGTTCCAGCGTCATGCGCACGGTCTTGCTTTGTCCCGGGCCAATGGGCGAGCGGTCGAGATCGAGCAGGTCGGGATATCCTGCCAACGAGTTCGGCACCAGCACGTGCAGCGGCAGCGTTTCCTTTTGCACGATCTGGCCCATGGTGTTCTTGAACACCAGGTTCATGTCGGCGCCGACCAGTTCTTTATCGCCCGTGTTGGTGATTGTGGCGTCGAGATACGTGACCGTGCCGCCGACGTAGTTCTCCGCCGCGCTCACCTTGGCATTGGAAATCTGGAGCTTGGTCGTATAAGGGTTCGCCGCAGTCGTTGTCTGGCCGTGACTGCGCGTGAGCGCAACAATGATGCCAAGCACCACCAGCACCGCAATCAGCCCAATGACGAACGGGGTCCAGTTACGCTCTTGCGCCTCTTGCCTTGCGGGACTAAACAGGTCGGCCATCGCTGTGACGATTTTACTCCGCGCCAATCGGGCAGGAACCACGACTGTCCGGTGCTGCGTTAGTTGTACACGCGCCTCACCCAAGCATGGGATGTCAATCACCGGCGGTTCGGCCACACTGGGTACATCGTAAGTTTTGCAATCGCTTTGTACCTGCTTCGCAACCGTGGCTCAGGGAAATCAAGGCGAGCAGGAGCAATTATGGCGCGGACAATCGAAACCCCGAACTGGTACCACACCAACAAGTACACCGCCGAGTCAACTTGCGAACACTGCGGCGGCGTAGTTCGTCACGAAGAATGGTGCATCACCTGCAATCGCACCGTGGCGTATGCCTACGCAGCCCTGCTCGATGCCGGCAAACTCACCATCGAGGACGAGATCATTCTGCACGCCCTGGGAGCAGCCTGGATTCAAAATCCCAAGAGCGCTTGTGCATGCGTTCGTAGTGCCGAATAGGCGGCCGGGATCTCAATCCCCCGCTGCTGCCGCGCGAGCCAGCGGAGTCGAGCTGCGCTCCGGCCACGGCGGTAGAAGCTTCACCAGAGCCCACAGGAAAAAGAACGGCAGGATCGTCAAGATAATCGCTGTCAATAAGCCCTCTCTCGTGACAAATCCCATCTTGTAGGTCGTGTATCCGAGGAAGCTTTTCGAGAAGAGCTGCCCGCCGATCACCACGTTCCAGCGCATGGCAAAAATGCCGATCAGGGACAGGCAGCCGGAAGCTACATAAAGCTGCTTCCGCACCAAGGGCGCCAGTTTCAGCACCTGAGTCGAGGCCAGAAGTACAAGTGGCAGGACTGTTCCCAGCATGATCTGCAGCACGATGTGCGAGAAGTACAGCTTGGTATGCACCATGAAGTCGAGGCTGCGAAACGACTCGTCGGCCTCATAGATACGGTGCACGAGGTCCAGCATTTCCAGGCTGAAATCGATGATGAAGGTATAGAACATATATTTCGCGATGGTATCGACGCATCGCATGTCGATAGTCTCGTGCCGCAGCGCCGACAGCAGCATGTACAACAGCATGACGGTGGCGATGCCGGAGACCATCGCGGAGAACAGAAAGACGACTGGCATCAGCGGCGATGACCACCACGGGTTGGCCTTCACCGAGCCGAAGATGAATCCGACATAGCCGTGCAGCAGAAACGCGGACGGGATGCCGATGACGGTGATCAGCCATCCGGCGCGCTCGTCGATCTCCAGTGAGCGTTCGCTTATGTTGGTCGAGCCGAGCGTCAGCACGCGATAGAACAGGCGCTTCAGTCCGGTGGTGCTTTGCGACAGCAGAACGATGTCGCGCCGGTAGTCCAGCCAGATTTCCAGCACCAGCACTGCGAGCAGATACCACAGGTATACGAAACCGAACATCGCCATCGCCGACGAGCGGTGCGGGGTCAGGTACATCTCGAACGAGCGCTCGGGATGACCAAGGTGCAATTGCAGCGGCATGGGTGCGACCAGCAAAAACGCCAGCGCGGTCAGCAGCGCCAGACGGTACGTCGGCTTGACCGCATCGACCCGAAACACCCGCTCCAGCGACGCCAGAATGAACGCCCCGGCCACCAACCCGGTAAGAAATGGATAGAGCACGATGAGCACGCTCCACTGCAGTTCCACTTCGTTGGGATACATGAAGCCTTCAACCGGAACCTGCATAGCGTCTCCTATCGCACCGCGCCGTCGAGGCTGTAGTAAAAACATTTCGAGCGCGTCGCCATCTGCGGTTTCAGCACCTGCACGCTGTGGGTGCGAATGAAATCGTGGACTGGGTCATTCGGGTCCTTGAGGTTGGTAAGCTGCCGCGCGCCGGTGGGACAGTTTTCGCAGCACGCCGTCGTCAGGCCCTTGGTGATGCGGTGATAGCACAGCGTGCACTTGTTAGCGGTATTAGTGGCGGGGTTGATGAATCGACAGCCGTAAGGGCACGCCTGCACACAATAGCGGCAGCCTAGGCAGTATGTTTGATCAACCAGCACCACGCCGTCAGGGCTGACGAAGGTCGCGCCCACCGGGCATACCTGCGTGCACGGCGACTCTGCGCAGTGATTGCACAGCTTGGGGACGAAGAAGTTCTTGCCACCGGACTCCTTCGACGCCGGAAAACCGTTCTTCCCGCCATCGGGCGAGTCCACCTGCGGGTACTCCGACTGCCAATCGGCCGCGTGGTAGCGCTCCACCCAGGTGCGGAAGTATCCGTCGGGAACGTGGTTCTCCAGTTGGCAGGCACGAACGCAACTGCCGCAGCCGATGCACTTGGTAATGTCGATCAGCATGCCCCACCAGTGCTCGTCCATGTTGTAGTTGGGCGAAGCCTCGGGCGTGCCCGCGAGCACGTAATCCCACGCAATTGCGGCGGCCGGCAGCAACACGAGCAGTCGGCGACGGGTGATGTTCATTGTGCGCCTCCGGCAGTGCCGCCGCCGCTGTTCATAGCCGGACTGTGCGGCTGATGGCAGGTGTTGCACGCCATACCGTTGGAGTGCTCGGCGGCGTCGACTTGCGGAAAACCCTTCGGCTTGGCGATGTTTGCTTGATGACAACGAGGGCAGAGCGATGTGGTGTCCAGCTTTGCCGGTGTCACCGAGCCGGGATCGTCGGCGTGCTTCGCCTGCGGCCCGTGGCAGGACTCGCAATTGACGCCCTTATGTACACCGTGACTCTTCGTGTCCGCAATGTCACTGTGGCATCCTGCGCAGACCTGATGGCCGGCATAGGCGATGGGCAAAGCGGCGATCTCGCCAATCGCGGCCGCGCGATAGTGCCCGTAGACACCAAAGCTGCGCGGCACCAGGAAATGTCGCACCACCAGGAAGACGACCACTCCGGCCAGAAAAACCGCAGCCATCCGGAAGAGGTGTTCCGCATCCTTAAAATTCTTCATCGTTTGTGACCACCGGGCATGTCTGCGCTCCGCACCGCCCACAATGTATGACCATCTATGACGGTGAGCATGGTCGAACGTTCGTTTTATGGATACAAGACCGACGTCTCAGCGGGCGGTGTTCTGGGTCACATCCGGACGTGATGGCAGTCACGTCGGCTGGTTTGCGCACAGACGCGGCGGAACGTAGTGGTTCGGCTTCTCCCTGCAAGGACGCCCCTCGCGCCGTGTTATAACTCCCTTTATGCCGAGCGGCCGTCACGGCTCGATTCATCTCTTCCGCTACGCCGGGATTGACGTCTTCCTCCACTGGTCGTGGTTCCTGATCGCGCTGTTCGAGATCAGGGCGCGCGCGGGATCGTACACCTCCATAGGCTGGAATGTGCTGGAGTACCTGGCGCTATTTGCCATCGTCCTGACTCACGAATTCGGCCACGCGCTGGCCTGCCGGCAGGTGGGAGGAATCGCGGACCACATCGTGCTTTGGCCGTTGGGTGGCGTGGCCTATGTGAATCCGCCGCCGCGACCGGGCGCTACGCTGTGGAGCATCGCCGCCGGGCCGTTGGTGAACGTTGCGCTGCTGCCGATCCTGGCTGGGCTGTACGCCATGAGCCGGAGTATGGGCTGGGCCGCGACCATGCCCAACCTGGCGCACCTGCTCTATATTGTGCAGATGATCAACGTTTGGCTGTTGATCTTCAACATCCTCCCGATTTTCCCGCTCGACGGCGGACAGATCCTGCGCGCTTTGCTGTGGTTTCCGCTGGGCCGCGGTCGCAGCCTGATGGTGGCAACGCTACTTGGCTTTGTGGGCATCGCGGCCTTTCTCTTCCTTGCGTTTCGCTCGCGATCGATCTGGTTCGCTGCGTTGGGGTTGTTCATGCTGCTGAACTGCTGGGGCGGGCTGAAGCACTCGTTGGCGTTGCTGAAAATGGCAAAGCTGCCGCGGCGCGAAGGCTTCGCGTGTCCTTGCTGTAAGAATGTACCGCCGCTGGGAAATCTTTGGTCCTGTTACAACTGTCGCAACGCGTTCGATACGTTCGTCACTCAGTCGGTTTGCCCTTATTGCGGTTCGCAATTCCCCAGGACGCAATGCATGGACTGCGGCCGGTCGTTCCCGATCAGCGAGTGGCTGGCGCCGGCATTGGTGACGAGTAAGGTGTGAGCGCGTCGCGGCGGCATTCGTTGTTCTCGGCCGTGATGAATGCGCTTTCAACTAGAACGGAATGTCTTCGTCGGTAATCTCCGGGCCGCCGCTGCTGACGGGCGCCTGGCTTTCGGGTTCGGGCGCGTGCTGTTCGAAGCCGGAAGACTTGGCGGGCGCGGACTTTCCGCGACTATAGCCGCCGCCTTCGCCACCGCCTTCACCTTCGCGCGGGCCGCCCAGCAGCACCAGATCATTCACCAGGATTTCCGTGCGGTATTTCTTCTGGCCCGTTTCCTTATCGTCCCAGGAGTCGTAATGCAATTTGCCTTCGATGTAGACTCGGTTGCCCTTCTTCAGATATTCGGCTGCGATCTCCGCCGTGCGCTGAAAGGCAGCTATATTGTGCCACTCGGTGCGGTCCTGCCAGTTGCCTTCTTTGTCTTTTGCGCGGTCAGCAGTGGCGAGGCTAAACCGCGCAATCGCCATTCCGCTGGGAGTGTATTTCACCTCTGGATCTTTTCCCAGATTGCCCACCAAAATCACTTTGTTGACACCCTTCGCCATGACGCCGCTCCTGTCGAGGAAATTGCGTTCGAGAAGGCCAAATATAACAGATAGCCGGCCGCTTTCACCTGCCAGCTCGCCCGCGACATTGGCGTTCAGGATTCGGAGAACTTACGACCCCAGCACCAGCACCTTATGCTCGGGGCAGCGCGCCTGCGCCAGGTCGATGAGTCGGTCGATCAGCGCCGGGCCGTACTTCGCGTAGAAGTAAAGTCCGGCGATCTCGCGCTCCTGAAGTGTCTTGTGCGGAAAGAGTGCGTTTTCGATCTGCGCAGCGTGGCGCGTGAGGATTGCGTCCCGGCGCACTTCGGCCTGCGCGGCACGCTTCTCCAGTCGACCGACCTGGTAGCGCATTTTGCTGAGCGCGCGGCCGGCGGCTTCCACCAGCGTCGGATCGAGCTTCTGTAACGCGACGCTGACCTGCTGCATGGATCGATCGACGCTGTCGTGCGCTTCGGCAAAGCTTTGCTTCAGCTCGGCCGGCAGGATGCGCGCTGCGATGCAGTCGCGCAGCTGGCATTCGCCGTGAAATAACTCCGGCAGCTCCACTTGATACTTTGTCAGCAGCCGCTCGATGCGCGGCTCGATGAGCGTCGCGCTCAGGCGCGAGCTGACGGGCGTTACCCGGCCAAGCAGCTTCTCGTAGATCACCTCGGCCTGTGCGAAGTATGCAATTTCAGCCGGCCCGCCGATGTACGCGAGCGTGGGGAGCCAATAATCCTGGAGCACGGGACGCAGCAGAACATTGGCGCTGAAGCCCTCGGGCGAAGCCTCGATGCGATGTTGCAACTCGCCGCTCGACACCACTTCGCGCCCGATCTTGAATTGGCCATTGGCGCGATGGATAGGGACGCGCGCTCCATCAACTAGGGCAAACAGCGGCGTCGACTCGCGCGTGACCTTCACCTGTTCGTGGTAGCCGCCCGCCTGCAACTCGCGGTTACGCACCAGGATGGCATCGTCCAACTCGGCAGCCCGGGCCGCCGCATCCATGAACAACGGAGCGGCGATGCGATGAAGTTCGGCGTCGGCTGGGTCGAGGAAGATGAGGCCGTGCTCGCGGAAAATGCGCGTGAAGAGCTTCGCGTAGCCTCCAGAGAGTGTCTCGCCTTCGGCATAGCTCTGGCGCAGGTAGTCCGCGGCCAGCGATTCGCCAAGCAGTTCTGCAGCTTTCGCGACCATGCCGTTCGTTCCTTCGGCGAAGCGAAGCCTCGCAACCGGACCACCCTCGATTCCGCGCGTGGGCGCGCTGAA
Source organism: uncultured Acidobacteriaceae bacterium (assembly GCA_963713465.1). Classification (GTDB taxonomy): domain Bacteria; phylum Acidobacteriota; class Terriglobia; order Terriglobales; family Acidobacteriaceae; genus Bog-257. The sequence continues at coordinate 45,380 of CAVQLZ010000007.1, read as the reverse complement.
CGGCGCGAGCTGCAGGTCGCTGGTGAGCAGCAGCGCCTGATTGACTTCAGCCAAATCGTGATCTTCGCTGGCCAGCCAAAACACGGGGACGCAGTCCACTCCCAGCGCCTCGATCTGTTTCGCCAACGCCAGTACCGACGCGGCCTTGAACAGCGAAAGCAAAGGACCGCCGAACAATCCCACCTGCTGTCCGGTGACGACGGCGAAGGCCCCATCGCGAAGGCGCTGGATATTTCGCAAGGTTGCGTCCGCGGCACCCCATGCCCGGTTCTGCCGCTCCAGGACGTCGGCGACCTTAGCCTGGCGCTCGAGATTGCGCGGCACGAATTTCGCGAAAGCCGCAATGTGCGCAACGTCGGGTTGTGTGGGGAAGAATTTCTGGATGGCCGGCGAATACGAAAGAAAATCGCGAAAGATGTGCGTGCTATGGGGAACGTCGTTGAAGGAGATGCAGTCGGGAATCACGCCATGGTCTCCCGACAACAGCGAATCGACCGGCATGAGCGCCAGCCCTCGGCCTTCGCGTGCACGACGTGCTTCATCGACTCCGCTATCTCGCACAAAGGTATAAGACTAACAGGCAAGCAAAAGGTTTGGATGTACTCCGGGCGGTGGGGATGCAGCGATCCGCTGTCCAACTTGGGAAAACTGCGGCTGAAACCAGAATTTACGAATTGACATCGGCGCTTCTGCGCCGCAATATCGCACGTCGGGGGATCGAGGTTTGACGGCTTATGGACATTTACGACTGCTCTTCACATTGGCATTGACACTGTCAGCGATGTGCGTGGCGCAGGACAGCACGAACGCTGTCGGCAATGCCGCGCCCGCACAAGGCGAGACCGCCCCAACCGTAATCGACTGCGGTACGTTTGCCGTCAGCGATCCCAGACTGGAGCTGCTATCGGAGCTATGTGTGTTTGCCCTCACCTACCGCGATAAACTACCGGACTTTATTGCCCAGCAGACAACCACGTCACGTGGGCCAGGGCCCACGGTGGTCCTAACGGCCCAGGTCACGTATCGCCAAGGCGTGGAACAGCATTCGCAGCTCACGATTAACGGCAAACCGGTCCTTCCGAAGGCCCCAGTTCATGCCGACCTGCGCCTTTTTACGAATGGTGAGTTTGGGCCACTGCTGGTTAACCTGTTCGAGGTGCCGGGCGCAATCGAGTTCACGTGGGGTAAGACTGACACATTGCAGGGAGTGCCTGTTGCGGTGTTCGACTTCCACCTGCCGAAGAAGAAGAACACGTTTTGGGCCATACTTCCTCCCCGAGGTGGGCCGGTTAAGCCTGAGTTCCGTGGCCGTATATGGGTGGGCATGCAGTCAGGCCAGATCGTGCGCGAGGAGGTCGAATCTGTAATGGACGCGTGGCAGACGGGCGTCACTTCGGCGAAGGCATCGATCGACTACTCCCCGACAAAGGTGAGCGATCTCGGTATGTACCTGCTTCCGGTGAAATCCGAATCGACCATGTGTATGGTTGGACGTTTTGGGGCCAACACCGGATGCACGACAAACACGATCGTCTTTCACGATTACCAGAAGTTCGTTGCTACCGGCCGCATCCTGCCCACGGAGCCAGGGCCATGACTACCCACCGAGTCTAGGGCCTTGCACAGCGTCCAAACGCCTTCCTATTTTACAAACAGGCAAAAGGCCTGGATGATTGCGCCGCCATTCCGATGCACAAATTGAACAGCGGGAGAGAAGCGGCGACAGTTCTATAATCAGAGACCAGTATGAAGGCCCGGCAGTATGCTCCGTTGCTGCTCGTGATTGCAGCATTGATACCGACCCCCGCCGGAGCGCAAGCCGCAAACTCGGTGCCGGATCGCGGTGCGTCTTCCAGCGAGACGGTTGCCGTTGACTGTCAGGCGATTTCGGCGGACGATGCCAAGCTCGATCTGGTGGTGAAGCTTTGCAACTTCGTTAGCGGCTACCAAAATCAACTGCCGAATTTCATTGTGAAACAGACAACGACATTTGAGAGCGAAACTTCGAAAACCGTGATGACCGCGGAGGTCACTTTTCAAAAAGGGTTGGAGAGTTACTCTCGGGTCACAGTTAATGGCCGGCCGGCCCCGGTGAGCCGGATCACCACTAAGCCGCCGAATGACGTCCAGTTCAGCTCGACCGGCGAATTTGGGCCCGCGCTGCTGGATCTGTTCAGGGTACCGGGCGCGACTCAATTCAAATTCAAGACGACCGCGACCTTGCAAAATCAGCCGGTAGCTATTTACGAGTTCCATGTTCCTCAGAATAAGAATCTGTTTTGGACCGTTCGTCCTGGCGACGGGCGCACCATCAAGCCGGAGTTCAATGGCGAACTATGGCTGGAACGGCAGACCGGCAAGCCGCTGCGCGAAGAGATTGAGCCAGAAAGTCTGCTCGTTGGGGCGGAGATCGTTTCCACCAAGACGGTGATCGATTATGCGATGACCGCAGTAGGCGATGCCGGGAGCTTTCTGCTGCCTTCCAGATCGGAGTCCACGATGTGCAAGCGGGGCGTGCAGGAAGCGGCTAACTGCACGAAGAATGTTCTGGTGTTTCACGGATACCGGAAGTTCGGAACCGAGACTCGGATTATTTCCTCCGGCACCCCGCAGTAGTGGGCTGAGCCCGGATTGGCCAGCGCTGCATCTATATAGCTGTGGATGATTGACTTCGCTGTGCCAGGTGCTACAGTAAAGTTGATCGCATCACCCCATGGGGGCGTCACGGCTTCGACGGAAGTGATTGCGGTAAAGAGGCATACCGGAGCGCATGCATCCGTAATCGCGTGCAAAAACACAATTGCCAATCCACAAATGGCATACGCAGCTTAATTAATTAAGTTGCCGTCCTGCTCGGCTTTGCTCACGGGCTGAGACAGGGCGTCGCACAGTGAGCTGGCCGTGGACTCTCCACCTGTGAGTTCACGGTGAGATCATCAGGTTGGTTGGCCGCGTTTCTTGTCCGCTCTGAGCGTGGCCGGCGAGAGTGCCGTCTAACCCCGGCGCATGAACGTGACTAAGTATGTAGGCTCTTTACTGACAACATTTTCGGACGCGGGTTCAACTCCCGCCGCCTCCACAAATCTCAAGTACAAGTAAATAAATGAGTTGCACAGTGGCCTAAGGCCACTGTGCAGCTTCTGTGCAGCCTAGAAACCTCAATGTTTTTGGGGTGTATTATTGGCGAATGCAGGTGACGGTCTGGGCGCGCCACAATCCTGAGTGTTCGAAGAAGGACAACCGATTCTGGAGACGCTGTAATTGCCCCAAGCATTTGTACTGGCACATCGGCGACAAGATGCATCGCAAAAGAGCGGGAACACGCTCGTGGGAGAAAGCCACCAAGAAAGCTCGCGCAATAGAGCGCAAGTACGAACTGATCGAGCAGGGGCAGAAGCCCAAGCCGTCGGAGCCCATGACGATCGCTGCGGCGATCAATAGCTTCCTTGCTGATAAGCGTATAGAAGGGCTCTCATCCGAGACCGTCTACAAGTTGGAGCTTCTGTTTGAGAAGCAGCTTCTGGCATGGGCGGAAGAGCAAGGTTTTTACTACCTCATCGATCTCGACACGCCTCGTCTCACTAGCTTCCGTCAGGCACTTGCTGCCGGGCAGCTGACAGCCGATCAGACGAAGAAGAACTCGCCACAGTCATTGGTGAAGAAACAGGAGAGGCTCGTCGCTTTCTTCCGTTATTCCCTACGTAACAAGTGGATCGATGACAACCCGGCTGCATTCCTCAGCCGGATCAAGGCGAGCAATCCTCCCACGGATTACTTCCTGCAAGACGAGATGGACAAGATCATCGACGCAACGTACGTTTACGACCAGAAGGTATCGCGGGCTGTGGGCGAGATGAACAATAACGCGACGCGTCTGCGCACGTTGACGCTGCTGCTGCGTTGGAGCGGCCTTTCATTGGGAGATGGTGCAACCTTAGAGCGCAGCCGGTTGAACCCTGACAACACTCTCTTCCTGCGCCGCGCCAAGACGGGTGTCCCGGTGTACACGCTGCTGCCCGACTTCGTTGCCGATGGGCTACGCAATGTTCCGCCCGGGCTGAAGCCGAACCCAGCTTACTTCTTCTGGAGTGGAAATGGCGAGAAGAAGAGCTACGTAAAAGACTGGGGGCGCGCCTATAGCAAGCTGTTCAAGTTGGCCGATCTCCGCAAACCAGATGGTTCGCGGAAGCGGTGCTTCGCGCACATGTTTCGCGACACGTTTGCTATCGAACAGCTATTGAGCGGAATGAGCCTGGAAGAAGTCGCACTGCTGCTCGGAAACAGCGTCAAGGTCTGCGAAAAGCACTATGCCCCGTTCGTACGGGCCAGACAGCAGCAGATCATTGAGAGCCAGAAGAAGTCCTGGGCCGAGATGGGTCTTGATCCCAAGACAGGTAAGACCAGCGCAGCCGCTGGTTTCAGATAGGCCTAGTCTGTAAGGGTTCGCTATACCGTTTGCAACTGTGTGCTGTGACTTCCAGGTGTGAAGCCCAATAGAACCAGTATTTACAATAACTTCCACGAACGGATCGCAAACGCAAGTCGTCGAAAAGCCAATTAGGTCCCAATAAAGCCTCGCCTATTGTGCGCGGAACGGGTATCAAGTCATTGGACATGGCGGCCATCAATGGGGTCGTGTGTCGCGCCAGAGCTGTCTCCTGCATGCTGCCTCGGGGCAATCCTGTTCTTCGTGCTACACCGGGCTCGTAATTATCGACGCTGTGTGCTTCCGGCGCGACTGGCTATCGCAGGACGCGAACGGCGTGTGGCGCGTGATGCTGTATCGCCAGAAGAATGGCAATCCCGTTTACGTGGCGATTCCGAACCAGGCAGCCGAAGCAGTGCTGGCGATTCCGCCGATGAGCGAGACGTATTTCTTCTGGACCGGCAACGGCAGGCCTCAGACGGCGGTCCGCGGCTGGCGCCGCAGCCTCGAACACGTGTACAAAGCAGCGGAGATCAAGCGCAACGGCAAGAAGCTGCACATCCACACGCACATGCTGCGGCATACCTTCGCGATCGAGAAGCTGAACGCCGGCGCATCACTGGAAGACGTATCGCTGCTGCTGGCTCACCACAGCATCAAGATCACTGAGCGGCACTATCTGAAATCCGACCAGCGACGCCAGGAGCGGCTCACGCGCGCGGCAATGGTGGATTTCACTCAAGCGCAGCTGACTCAAGCGCTACAGCCTCGAAAAGTGATCCAGATGTCGGCTCATTTTCAATGTTCGTGAAAGGATATTTAGTGTAAGCTTCTCCAAAAAAAGCGGACATGGATGTCGCCGACGCCATTGAGGCGGTGTGTAACGATGTCTTTCACCGAATACAAAACCAATCTGCGCAGGAGGAGTCGGAGCTATTGGATTCGACTATTTCTATTCGTTGTCCTCGGCTCTGTAGTCGCAAATTGGATTGGCAAATGGGATGTATGGATCGACCTACGCTACAAGATATATCAGTCTCTGCAGGGCATGCTACCTGGGAAGCGGCACGTCCAAAGCACAGTCTTAGTTCTTATACAGGACGAAGAGTATTGGAAGGGCATCTTGGAGCAGAGGGCGCCCATCAAGCGTGACTACCTGGCTAAGCTAGTCAGAGTACTTGACGGCGACGATGCCGCTATCATCGCGATCGACTTCGACCTTCGTTCCCCGATGCCATCCGGTGCGAACGTCGGACGCGACAGCTATTTCTCCGAAACTACGGATCTCGTACGGGCAGTTCACGAGGTTTCGCAGAACAGGCCAGTAGTTCTGCCGAAGACCGTGGCCGTCGACGATGACGGCGAGTGCGTTGCTGAGTCGGATGTTGTTGACGGTTTTGACCTCGGTACTAACGTCCGGCGTGGCTACATTGTCTTGCCGCGCGAGATCCGGCAGATCCCGCTGACATTGTCTTTGAAAGACAAAAGCAGTATGGATTCTCTATCAGAGGCCATTGTGAAAGCCTCGGATGCAGATGCACTTGAAGGTGTGCCGACGCCCTCTGATGAGCCTACATTCGCGGGTTTTCTAAGGAAAGACGAGTTTCGCAACCGAAAGGGACACCGCCAAGTTGTCGTCGACTCCGGCGAGTTGTTGCGGAGTCCTGAGCAGTTCAAGGATGACATTAGATCTAAGATCGTAATCATCGGTGGCGCTTGGCATACTCGGGCGTATGGTCGGGGCTCTCTCGTTGACACCTACTATACTCCAGCGGGTGACATGATTGGAGCAATGATTCATGCCAACTATGTAGAGGCATTGCTCGCTGGTAAGGTATATAGGCCATTGGCCGGCTGGGTTGCCACGATCATCGAGGGCGTATTAGTACTTCTTGTCGCGTTCGTTTTTGCGGCAGAAGACAGGCCTCGGCCTAAATCGCTGCTGCTGGCCCTTCTAGTTTTGGCATGCGCCTTAGTCTCATATGTCGCCTTTACCAATTTTGGTGTGTTTTTCGACTTTTTGATTCCGCTGCTCGCGGTCGCCTTCCATGCTGGTCTTGAGCAGGTACTCGAATGGAGGGATCACGCACGCCTATACGCCAAGAGTGAGCTAATAAAGCGTGCCGCGGCACAATCCCAGGTTGGGCTTCTAGTCCTTGCAGCGCTCCTGTCATGTTCGACCCTTCAGACTAGAGCAGCAGTTCTACGCGATGGCGGCACAATTCAGTCACAGAGCGACAACGCAAACTCCTCCAACAAAAAGCCCGCAACCACCAATGGACCAAAAAAGCCACCACCGCCAATTGACCCGAATAAGCCGGGCGGTCCTCGAGTAACCTTGCAAGGCCTAATCAAGGAACGAAATGGCGACGCCATAATACTTCAACTCTCGGATTCCGTGGAACTCGTTGTCGTGCTGACCGATAGCACGAAGGTTAACCAGTTGCCCGAGCCCGACGCTAAACAGATGACGGTAAGCGCTAGTTCGGAGGCGATGCCCAAGCCCCGCCACGAAGAGATGTCTGTGGCCGCCCTCATACCGGGCTTAGTGGTTCAGGTCGATGTAACCCACGTCGACCAAAACCAACTGGTGGCTACCTCTGTCAGGTTCCATGCCGATGATTTGGCAAAAGCGCAACTTGCCCAGGCGGGCCTCCGTGAAAGCAAGATATCGGATGAACGGCTGATGGAATTGGAAAAACAAGCGGAGGAGCGGAACGCGCAAAACGAGGCCTGGCAGGCGCAGCAGGGGGGGATTACCGCAACCAAAGGCGCCGGAGGCGTCTACCTTGACGTCAAGCGTTTCGGTGATCTCGAGGATTACTACATCCTCGGTGAACTGACAATATATTTCCGCAACGGCAAGGTCAAGGTTGAGAGAGCGTACGAACGCCAACTGTTGCGGCTCGCGGAAGAAGCCAAAGCCATTGCTGGCTACATGATCGAGCTGAAAGCGTATGATTCGTCAGCCGGTACTCTTGGGTTCAACACAAAGTTAAACGAAGAACGCGTGGCCCATGTTGCGAAAACTCTAGTCCAGCGGGGACACGTTCCCCTGACCAGGATTCTGGCCCCAGCCGCTCTGGGAGATAGTCGTCAGATCAGCAACGACAAAACGGCCGAAGAGAGGGCCGAGAATCGTCGCGTCGTGGTGCGGGTACTCGTAAGCAAAACCATGGCGGAAGAAAAGAGAAGTAAACTGACAAACGAAAGCAAAGCCATCACGGGAGAACCAAGCAGAGGGAAACTTACAATTGAAAATCGGACTGGAGTAATGCTCTCAGTTCAGGTTTCCGGAACTGAATCAAGGGCGTTTAGCGCCTCGCCGGGCTCGTCGTCAGTCGGTCTCCGGCCGGGCGATTACACAGTGTCGGTCTCATCCGGTTGTGGGAGTCGTGTTGATAGCGTGCACATTTCCTCAGGGAGCACAGCGCAGGAAATCTATACCTGTGAGCAGCAGTGAACGTCATTACGTCGATAGCTTTGCGTGAACCCGCAGTGCCACACGCTCCGGAATGCGCAAGGATACCAGATGCCGCTTGCGCCTACTGCGCAGCAAGGGGCCCATCGTCAGTTTGATCACGCCTGGTTCGTCGGCAACCAACCGGCGGACCGTGTTCGGGCTAAGGTGCCAGCCCTTCGCCAGTTCAGCCACGGTGTAGTGCTGATCGTGCGCGATGCTGCTGCCCTCAAGCTCCACAGGTCACCTCAATCTGTTGGTTCGCGGGCGCGATGTTCGCAATCGCCCTATTGCCCAACTCCACTCGTTTCCAACCTCCGGCCTTGAGCGGGAACACGATCCAGAAAGCAAACTCGTCGAACTGCGCGGGCGCAGATGGTGATCTTCAGCTTGCGTCTTCGAAGCAAAACGGCGCCTCGCGTCGTGTGCCGTCCTTCAGCTTCTGACGAAATCCCGGCCAGACCTCGTGGAACTCGATGGTGCCGTCCGGTAGCTGTACTTCGAAATCGGGCGTGTAGTAGGCGAGATTGGCGTAGGCGGAACTTCATCGGCTCGAAGCGATAGCGCACGATCTCGCCGGCGCGCTGACGCTCCTCTAAGCTGCCGCGCATAGGCCGCTTCGTTCTTGTTCATCTGCCCTGGCTTGTGCTGGCGCGCTTTCGCCCTCATATGCGCCTCCGTCTCGGCCGCCGACGCACGATCAGCCTCCATTCGGCGTTGCGGGCGCTTGCGAGTCTTTCGATCCAGGTCGGGATGACGATGCGCTCCGTGGCGATGGCGTGGACCACGGAAACGGGTATGCCCGTCGTGCGAGAAATGGTGCGATAGCTGGTCCTGTTTCGACGCAAATGGCGGATAAGGCTTGCGAGAGAACTTCGCTGCAGGATGGTCAATTTGGCCTCGGTGACGCTAAGGAGGATTTAGGTGGAATCAAAAACCGTGGCGGTTCGGGTCAGGGCGACCATGCCGCCATCGGGAAGCGCCGGGAGGCCCCTATTCCTCCCGGCGGAAACTGGTTATTAGAACGGCAACTGCTCGCTGGCAGTCGCGGCTTCATGTGCGGTTACGCCGAGGATCACCGAGCGGATTCTCCTGCTCATCGCGAATCTCGGACTGCGCCTGCTTCACCAGCCGCAGCAGCGCCTCGCGGTCTTGAGGCATCTGCGAGATGGCCAGGTTCTTCATACGCACGAAACTCAGCGCCGTCTTCCAGAACGTCGGGATCGATTTTCTCGACCGCTGTCCAGGAGTGCGTGCCGAACAGGGCGTTGATGACTTCGGTCTTCACCGCGGCGTCCTTGCCCGTGGCTGCCGACCAGGCCCGGTCACTGATCTTTCTGTAGTCGCCCGGCTGCGAAGTGCCCTCCAGGCAGGAGAACATCTGACCGTTTCGGCCTTGCGTCGGACCAAAGGTTTTGCAGACCCTCTTCTTAGGTCAATAACTCTTTATAATTCACCGCAACGATGCATTGCTGCTCTACATTTTGTCCGCTTTTGTCCGCCTCAAGTGTCGCACTTTCGTCGAACAGCGGACCGAGGGGATGTTGCGAAGGACTAACTCCGTGCCGTGAGGAGTTCGCGGCACGAAGCTAGTGCCCGGCCATCATCATCGTACGTAGCCCGCGACGGGCCCGTTGTAGGTTGCGCAGAAGCACGAGTCTCCGACTACGTCAGGCGCCACCATGGTGCACCAGAACGTAGGGGTTTGGCAGATCCAGGAGGTTGCCGGATACCACTGCGCGAACTCCAGCTTCGGATCAAGCTGCCGGTCGAATGAATAGGGATTAGCCTGTGCGTTGTCGGCGACGGGCTGGGCGACCACGGCGACAGTAACCTTGCCGCCAGCATTGTTGGATCCCGCAACGGCGAGCTTGGCCGTTACCAGAGTGGTCACAGCCAGAACGAGCGTGAAAACTAAGCGTCTCATTTCTTGTTCCTTTCCTTTCTGAAGTCAGTGCGAACATGATTTCGTTCGCCTGCACCCTGTAAGGCGGAAATGCCTCTTGAAAAGTGCAGCGAATCTGACAAAATTGTTTACCTGAAGCCTGTGGCCAACCAAACGAGTCAGGTTAGCGCGCTGCTCGAAGACCTCCGCAACGGAGATGCGGCTGCCGCCTCGCGCCTCCTGCCAATTGTCTATAAAGAGCTACGCCGTTTGGCCGCTCACTACATGCGGGGCGAGAAACCGGGACAAACCATTCAGCCCACCGAACTGGTGCACGAGGCCTATCTGCGGCTCGTGGGCCAGGAGCAGATCGAGTGGCAGGGGCGGTCGCATTTTCTTGCCATGGCCGCGACGTCGATGCGCCGCATCCTGGTCAACCGCGCGCGAAAGAAGCTCGCTGACAAACATGGCGGCGGAGTAGAAAAAATCCAGCTTGACGAAGCTCTCGTCTTTTCGCCGCAAAAGTCCAAGGATATAGTTGCGCTGGACGACGCCTTGAAGCTTCTGGAAGAAATCTTGCCCAGGCAAGCACGAGTCGTCGAGTTACGCTTTTTCGCCGGACTTGACATGGAGGAGATAGCGAAGATCGAAGGTGTGTCGCTCAGGACCGCGAAACAGGACTGGAGTTTGGCGCGGGCTTGGCTGCATCGCGAGATCTCGCGGGAGAAATAGGTGGATCAACCCCTTTGGGAACGGATCGGCGAACTGTTCACTGAAGCGCGCGAGCTCAGTGGCGAGCGCCGGCTCGCCTTCCTGAAAGAGCACTGCGGCGAGGATCAGGAACTATTCCAGCAGGTAATGTCGTTGCTCGAGGCTAGTGACAAGTCTGGCCTGCTTGACTCCTCCCCTACGATTTCGGCCTTCCCGGTCCCGCAAGTTGTTGCTGGCCGCTTTCGAATCATTCGTTATATCGCCGAAGGCGGAATGGGCACCGTTTACGAAGCGGAAGATCTGACGCTCGGAGATAGGATCGCGCTCAAGACTATTCGTCCGGACATCGTTTCCGATCCGCGCGCGGTGGAGCGATTCAAGCGCGAGATTTCACTGGGCAAGAAGGTCACCCATCCTAATGTCTGCCGCATACATGACCTTGGGGTAGGCCGCACCGAAGACGGCCGAGAGTTCTTGTTCCTGACCATGCAGTTCTTGAGCGGGGAAACACTCGCCTCGCGCATCAGACGCGGTCCTATGCCGACAAGTGAAGCTTTGCCCCTAGTCGAGGACATGACTGCTGCCCTTTCCGCGGCACATCAGGCTGAGGTGATTCATCGCGACTTCAAGAGCGGCAATGTGATGCTCGTTAATGGCTCTAGTCGCGTCTTTGCGGTAGTGACCGATTTTGGTTTAGCACGGCAGCTCCACGACAGAGTATCTCTCACCCAAACAGGGATGGTTGGCACTGTAAGCTACATGGCGCCGGAGCAAATCAGAGGGGAGGAGCTTACTCCGGCGACGGACATCTATGCGCTAGGCGTGGTGATGTATGAGATGGTAACGGGCGAGTTGCCGTTTAAAGGCGATTCGAACGTTACCATCGCGCTGAAGCACCTGAACGAGGAGCCAAGACCGCCCCGCGAAGTTAGCCCGGGACTCGAGCCGCGCTGGCAAGAAGCCATTCTTGATTGCTTAAGGAAACGTCCCGAAGAAAGATTGCAATCCGCGGCAGAGGTAAAGGATGCCATCGTTCTGGAAGGAACTCGACTACGAAAGGCCTCTGTCAAGAGGACCTTCCTGCCCCTTCTAGCCGCGGCAACCTTAATCCTTATTATATCGGTCCCAGCTCTTTTCTGGTTTCACCACGAAAGTAGCGCTCTTCCGGCGCAAAAGCACATCGCTGTCCTTCCATTTGAGAACATTGGCAATGATGCCGCGAGTCAGGCGTTTAGCGAGGGCGTCGTCGATAGCCTAACCAGCAAGCTTTCGGAGTTGGAGCGATACCAACAATCGTTCTGGGTGGTTCCTTCGACCGATGCGAAGCATATAAACAGCCTTGAAGATGCATATCGGAAGTTGAATGTCACATTGGCGGTTACCGGCAGTGTTCAACGCACTCCCAAACATGTAATTCTTAACGTAAATCTAGTTGATGCAAAAAATCACAAACAACTTGCTTCTCGAACAATTAATGCAGATTTGGCCGACCTCGACACCCTGCAGGATCAAGTTTGGGAATCAGTCGCTGGAATGATTGACTTGCAGGTCACTCCTGAGGCGATGCGTACTTTGAATGCAGGCGGAACGAGACAGCCTGGAGCCTATGAACTTTACGAACAGGGAATCGGGTATTTACAACGCAGTGCGGACGGCACTGACCGCGCGATAGAAGTTTTAGGCAAGGCGTTGGAAAGAGATCCCCAGTACGCGCTTGCTTATGCTGGACTAGGCGAGGCCTACTCGGATAAGTACAGCTATACCAAAGATCCTCAATGGATCGAGAAAGCGATATCAAATGGGCAGCACGCTGTTGACCTCGCTCCACATCTAGCACCTCCCCACATTGCACTTGGAAAGGTCTATCAGCGCACTGGACAGTTCGAAAAAGCGCTGACCGAGTTTCGCGCAGCTTTGCAGCGGGATCCTGGTGCGATCGAAGCCGAGTATCACATTGCGGAGATCTATGAAATACAGGGAAAATTCTCCGAAGCAGAAGAGGCATATAAGTCCGTTGTGGATCGGCGTCCAGGATACCCGCTGGGCTACAGCGGACTTGGTACCTTCTACTACCGACATGGACAGTTCCAGAAAGCTGCCGACCAGTTTAAAGCAATGATCGACTTGCAACCTGACAACTCGCTAGCGTACGAGGACCTCGGTGGAACCTACATTGCGATGTCGCGTTATAAAGATGCGATAAGCGTGTTCAACAAGGGCCTGTCATATCGGCAGACATCGAGCTTATTGACAAACCTCGGATCGGCATACATGTATCTCGAAATGTATCCAGAGGCAGCGGCGGCGATGGAGGAAGCGACGAAGCTTGATCCGCATAATGATATCTTGTGGCGTAATCTAGGCGACAGCTATCGGCAACTTCCATCCAGGGCTGCCGATGCCACTGCAGCTTACGAGAAGGCACTGCAAGCTGCGACAGAGGAACTGAGGGTTAATCCAAATGACACAGAAGTGCTAAGCGGTATCGCACTTTACTACGCGCATCTCGGCCAGAGACGTCAGGCAGAAAGCTTTATTACAAGGGCGCTAAAATTTACTCCCAAGAACAGCGATGTGCTGTTTACATCGGCTTTGGTTTATGAGATTATCGGTCACCGCGATCAAGCAATCGTGGCAATCGACGAAGCTGTAAAGGCAGGCTATTCGGTACAAGATGTGGAGGAGGAGCCAGAGCTGCGCGGGTTGCGATCCGATCCGAGATACCGTCGCTGGATAAAGGACAAGGGTCCCGCAGCCGGCTGAATCCATGGGCTAATTGAAGTTAATCTGAAGGAGGCGTTCCATGGTCCCTTGCAAGTTCAGATTTTGGCTGCTGATTGGCTCGCTACCCTTGGTTTTCTTGGCTCAGGCTAAATCGCAAATGTGCCCGACGGTTGACCCGGATAGTGTCTGTAATTCGAACAACAAATGCCCAAGTTCAGGTGTCTGTGTAGTCGTAATTGCACACACGGCTCCTAATGGGCCAGCGACCGCGAGCGTCAACGGAAATTCGCCATCACAGTATGTCTGTGTTAAGTCCCCGTCATCAGCGAGTGGTATCACCCCTCCGCTGGTCCAGTGGGTGGAGGGCGAGTATGCTGGTGACTTCACTGTATACTTCGAGGCGAACGCAACGCCCTTCACTGACGACTACATGTTTCAAGGGTATTGGACGGTGGGTGATTGGGGTACAATTCAGACAGATCTGGCAGCAGGTTCCTGTTACAAGTTCACGATTGGCCAGCAAGTCGGCGGATCCGCATACAGCGCCGATCCCAAAGTTATTATCCAAGGCATGGGTTCGGTCCCACCAGTAGCCCAAAAATGAAGCCTCGCCCGGTCGTCTAGGCATGCCGCCAAGTCAAAGGTAAGAACGGCAGATGCCCAACACCAAACCGGATGTCGGACGGGATCGTAATTAATACCGCCTATCTGGAACTGTGATACCCGTACCCCTGCACTTTTCTCCTCCGAATCTCGCCTTATGAGGTGAGCGGCCGAGAGGGCCGAATTCGGAAGGAGAAAAGCCATGCGCACGTATGCGGCCGCTAGTCATATTGAAGCGCTACCTGGCCATCCTAGCGGCGTGCTCGTTGCTGATCGGCATTGGCTTAGGGCTGATGCTGTCCCGGCCCATTGTGAGACCGCTGATCGGTCTCGCCAATGTCGCGCGGGATGTGAAAGAAGGTAAGTATGAGGGCATAAAGCAGCTCAAAGACCAGAACAGGAGCGTGTTTGAATCTCTCGACGAAATTGGAATTCTGTGCCGCGCTTTCGAAGACATGGTTGGGGCGCTGAAACAACGCCGCGCTATGTCAAAGCTCATCTCGCAGGCTGCCTACAACTGCCTGGAAAGCTCGGGAGCATTCAAGACACAAACCGAGCGCAAATGGATGGCGGTCATGTTCTCAGATATTCGCGACTTCACCAGCTTCTCCGAAGGCCGCGATCCGGAGTTGGTGGTGCGGCGGCTCAATGAGGTGCTGGGCATTCAGGCGGAAGTCGTGACCAGGCATCACGGCGATGTCGATAAGTTTGTCGGCGACGCCATGGTGGCTTGGTTTTCCGGACCCGATCGTTGCCAGCGAGCCATGCAGGCCGCGCAAGAGATGATGTCGGAGCTATCCGCCCGGATCGGCGATTGTAGCGGAGCACGTGTGGGAATCGGTGTCCACGTGGGCGAGGTGATCGTAGGCGTTATTGGCAGCCGGGAACGAATGGATTACACCGCGATCGGCAGCACCGTCAATCTTGCTGCCCGACTGTGCTCGGCCGCGAAGGGTGGACAGATTCTGAGTTCGCAAGCCGTCATGACCGAACTAGGTGGCGACTTCGCTGTGCGATTCGTGCCTGCTCTTACGCTGAAAGGATTTACCGAGCCAATTGCCGTATACGAGGCGGTCATCCACTGCGGGTGTGCTGCTCCTGTTGCTGAGGTCGTCAGCATAGAATCGGGCGCAAGGATTAACTGATTGAACACCAATTACCGACTCCCTATCCGGCGGGTTCTGGTCGAACTCGCCGGAAGTTCATGTACTAAACCACGTTGCCGAGCTGGCAGCCTACTTACCAAATTCCTCCGCTTCAAGCCCGACACCATCCAAATTTTGCCGTCCCCGGCAATCTTCCAGAGTGGACTTGTCTTTGCTCCGCCGTCGAAGGCGCCCTAGACAATCTCGGCCGCTCAAGCTGAACAGAGCTCCTGCCCTTATAACTGTTCGCGCAAGTCCACGCGCATGGCATTCGGGGGCCGATCATGACAACCGTGGCCGCGGCCAAGAAACGCATCAAGTTCGATTCCAAAATATTCCTCGCCACGATTAATGGCGGTAAGAAGATCGCGGCCTTGGCCAGAGGACGGATGATTTTTGCTCAGGGAGACCCGTCCGATGCTGTTTTTTTGCGTCCAGGAGGGCAAGGTAAAACTCAACGTTGTCTCAAGTATCGGGAAGGAAGCCACTATCGCTCTTCTCAACGAGGCCGATTTCTTCGGACAAGCTTGCCTTACCGGGCAGCCGCTTCCCCTCTGTTCCGCAATTGCCATGACGGATTGCTCCTTAACGCGAATCGGTAAGGAGTCCATGGCCAAAGTGCTTCACCGGGAACGCGAGTTGCTAGTGGCCAGGAGGCACTACCAAGCACACACCTTTGTGTCGGTCGTCACATCATTGGTAAGGCTCATGTTCGATACTCCTTGCGCACCGTGAAGCAAGGGCTTCCTCGGAGAACGGCTGGTCAAATATGTGCGCTACCACTTGTTCTCTGCAGTCGCTGGGCTCCGCCCACAGTTGTCTGGCAAGACCCTAGAAGAGGCTTTATCTGCTTGGCGCCGGGCTTCCTGGGTTCGGGAGGTACATGTCGGTGGAGTTCTTCAGCAGAGACTTAACTGAACTTGCCAGAGCCGGAGCGCTTCAGGGCTTTTACGGGCGCGAAAAAGTGATTCAGCAGGCGGTCACGGCGCTTAGTCAAGACGGAAAAGCCAATGTCGTGTTCACGGGAGAGCCCGGTGTCGGAAAGACCGCTGTTGTAGAAGGACTTGCCCAGCGGATTGCATCAGGAAATCTGCCCGAACTGTTACGGAATACGAGCATCAGGGAACTCGACACGAACGCGCTCGTTGCCGGCACGATCTACCATGGCCAATTCGAGGCGAACCTCAAAGCGCTGATCGATTTTCTTCTAGGCCACCCGTCCGTCATCGTATTCATGGACGAGGTTCACTCAATCCTGAACATAAGCTCCGACGAGAACCGCGTTTCACCATTTGCGAACTTCATAAAGCCTTATCTCGCTCGCGGTGACATAAGAATGATCGGTGCCACTACAAACCGCGAGTACGAAGGCATGAACGCAAGAGACGCAGCCCTTACTCGCCGCTTCATACGGATCGATGTGCCCGAGCCGACTCGCGACGAAGCAATCGGAATACTGACCCAGGTGGCATCCGTCCACGGAAGGAACACAGGAGTAACACTGCAAGATGGTGCCATTGAGGCCGCCATCGACCTTGCCACGAGGCATGTGCAGGATCGCAGGCTGCCGGACAAGGCTATTGATCTACTTGTTGGCTGCATCAGCAGGAAAGCCGCGGAGCAGCCGAGTGCGTCGGCGGGGAACAGCCGCGCTTCGATTCCGCCGTTGATCGATCTCGTGGGACGAGAACTGAAGGCGATCGACAAGAACGACTGGGGCACAGCTTCCTCGTTGGCTGGGGAGTGGTTCAGGCTCAAGTCGGCAAGCGCTGTGACGCTCAAGGTAAAGGATGTTCAGAGGTTCGCGACTGAACGTTATGGTGGAATCGACTCGGGAGATGCGAAGGCAGTGGAAAGGATCCTTGGCCTTGAAGCAGATCTGCGTAACACCGTGGTTGGCCAGGATCGCGCGATTGCCGCTGTCTGTTCCGCTCTGAAAAGGATGCTCGCTCTGGGACGTTCCGCGCGACCAATCGGGTCCTTTCTCTTTCTCGGCCCGACGGGCGTCGGAAAAACGGAGCTGTGCCGCGTTGTCGCTAAGAGGCTCTGGGGTGATGGCGCACTTCTCCAATACAACATGAGCGAGTACATGGAGCCACATGAGGCGTCCAAGCTCATCGGATCATCGCCGGGATACGTTGGGTACGAAGAAGGCGGACGGCTCGTGCGCGATGTTGTGAACAAGCCATCAAGCGTGGTGTTGTTCGACGAAATCGAAAAGGCCCATCCCGACGTACACAACCTGTTGTTGCAGATCCTCGAAGAAGGCAAACTGCAAGACGGCACCGGAAAGACGTGCAGCTTTTCGCAGTCCCTCGTAATGTTGACGAGGAACACGCTCGGCGAGTGGATCTCACGCTTTTCGCCCGTAGATCTCGAGAATCGGTACGAGGAGATCCAGCGTGCCTTGTCGGATCAGTTGAAACGGGCGAGTTCCGGCCAGAGATCGTCAACCGGATCGATGAGATTGTGATATTTACTCCGCTGGAGCCCGTCCATCTCGAGCGCATTCTCGACCTGCTCCTTGCGGAAGAGAACCGCCGACTCAAGGAGAACAACCGACCGTCGCTGGAACTCAGTCCTGCCGCGAGGCAACTCGTACTCGAACGCGGCACCGATCGCACCATGGGAGCGCGACCGCTTCGTCGTGCTCTTCAGCAGACCGTGCTCACGAAACTAGCTGACTACATCCTTGAGGAAACGCTACATGGCAGCCTATCCGCCTGTTCAGAAGTGATCGCTGAAAGAAGAAATGGCGAGATTGTGATCGCGAAGAGAGATCGGGTGTCGAAATGACGGACGGCGTTGAACGCTTACAGAAGATCTTAAATGAGGTCGGCGAGAACTTTGATCTCCTGGAGCTTGCGGCCGATAGTCGGAGGGCGCGCTCGCTAGCAGATTCGATCAGTGCGAACGCGGCCCGTGCGGATCGTGGTTGTTGGCGAGTTTAATTCCGGCAAGTTGACACTGGTTAATGCTCTGTGCGGAGTGAGCCTTCTTCCAGCCGGCATCATCCCGACCACCGCGACGATAAACGGAGAAGAGCACTCCCCGATACCGAGCATAGCGGTCGTTTTCACGGATGGGATGATCAAGAAACTGCCATACGCTGTAGAAACTCTGCAGCAGTTCAGTGCTAAAAATGGCGATCAACAAGAAATACGCGAGGTTCGGGTTGGGCTGCCGACACTTCCCCGCGACCTCGTTCTGATCGACACACCCGGAGTCAACGACATCAATCAGATTGGTCCGAAATCGTTTACGGGATGATCCCGGAAAAGCGGGGACGCGGTGATTTTTCTAATGGATATTCAGCAACCGCTGAAACGCAGCGAAGTGGACTTCCTGCTGACCGTATCTTGGGTACAAGCGTCGTCAAAACGGTATTTGTCCTAAATCATATTGATCGTGTTTCAAACCCGGCTGAG
Organism: uncultured Acidobacteriaceae bacterium; assembly: GCA_963713465.1. GTDB lineage: Bacteria > Acidobacteriota > Terriglobia > Terriglobales > Acidobacteriaceae > Bog-257. Next base: position 26,998 of record CAVQLZ010000007.1, on the reverse strand, counting down.
ATTCGGACTGCCGTCGAATACGTGAGAAACAGCCTAGGAACGATCTATACCGACCTTGCGCACTCGTTGCGATGCGCAGGTTCGGAGCATCTTGCTTCCGAGCTCTTGCGATATGCAATCGATATCCCCGTATTTACTGTCTCCGCAAAGCAGATGCTGCGCTCATGCTCCGCGGGGAAGGAAATTGAGGGCGACAAAGACGGGCTGCGCTCCGAGGTGCTTGCACTCGTTACGCCAGAGGTGAGAATCCAGACGATTCTAAACGGAGTGGTAGGTCAAGCTTACGGACTTGTTTTCAAGCTGCACAGGGAAGCTGAAGAGCAGTGTGCGTTGTACGGTGCTGAACGTGACCGGGTGGCTTCCGAACTGCAGAAGGATGGCGACGTGCTCCGAAAAACGCTGGAGGCGATGCAGCAAGCTTTAGCAAAGGTTGAGTCCCAGCGAACTCTGCTGAAGTCGGATGCGGATGATGCAGTTGAGGAAGTGTTCAGGAATGCGTCGGCTGGCCTGCCTGCCCGGATCGAATCTCACGGACTTGAGAAAGGCGCCCAGGTTATTCAGCAGGAAATCGCCCGTGGACTTGAGAGCAGGATGGAAGCGTTGAATGAACGAATCCAGCGCCTCGCAACAGAGTGTGCTCGCCATGCCGCGTCTTTTATAGCGGTCAGACCGTCCAGTCCGAGGATTGAACTCACCAGTCATAATCAGGGCCGCAAGGCAGCGACTGGCTCGCTGACGTTCAAGCGTCCCGTCAATCGAGTGGCTTCATGGTTCTGCACCTGTCGCCGCGTTCTTGTTCGGCTGGGTCGGATTCGCGGCGGTGGCTCTGCCCTTCGTCGCACGACTGTTCGGCGGGAGGCGCAATGCGGTCCCGATCCAAGAGATTCAATCACGACTTCTGAAGTCAGCAGAAGACGTTAGGAGAAAGATTGCCAGCACGGTCGATGAACGGCTTGATGTGCTATCCATGTCGGTGCTGGACGTCCTTGACGAGCCTCAGCAGCGGATTTGTTCTGTGTCTGCGGCCTTGATGGACAGCCACAGCACTCGAAGGAAATCGCTCGAGGGAGTGCGCAGCACCGCCATCGGTTGGAATTGGAGGTGTCGCAGATCGCGTCTTTGCGTATGACGAAAACAGGAACGCTAGCAGCTCAACTGAGAAGTCTCAGTACAAATCCCTTTACGAAGCCGAAGGCCGCGGTAGCCTTCGGCGTTAGGTAACCAACAGGACTATTAACGCGAATGGAAACTCAGCTCCACTCGGTGGTTCAGACGAAACATTGATCGAAAGCACCTGAAGTCCCTGATTTCAGTCGTTGAGCGGCAACGACTCGATCAGGATGAGAGCTTGTCGAAGTCGCTTGAACAGCTGAAGTCGCGAACATCTTCGAAGGACATATCGCTCCGTTCTGGGCGAATTCAGCGCAGGCAAGACGACCTTCATCAATGCGCTTCTGAACTCGAATATTCTCGATACCGGAATCCTGCCAACGACAGCGGTATGACTATATAAGCTACGGTCCTGAGCCCGCCTGTGGTCTTGCTTAAGAACGGTCAAAAGCTGCGAGTAAGCGCCAATGATGTAGGGTAGTTTTCTGTCGAGGGTGCTCGCAATGCCGAGGTACACGAAGTAACGCTGCGATTGCCGTCGCGGCTTCTGTCGGAAGGACTGATCATAGTTGATACGCCGGGGGTGAACGTCAACATCGATACGCATGAAGCGATCACGATTTGCGCCATTAGCAATGCTAATGCTTGCGTGTATGTGATGGACGCTCGCCAGCCGGGCAAGAAAACGACGATCGATTTCCTTCGTCGAATCCATGGAACCATTGACAAGTTCTTCTTCGTATTGAATCGGGCTGACATTCTCGATGAGGATGAACAGCGGGAGGCGCGAGAGTTTGTCGCGACTGCGCTTAATCAGGAGTGCGGGATATCAGAGCCGAGAGTAGTACTTCTGTCCTCCACCTTTGGGAGCGGCGGCGAGGTTAACCACTGGAGGAAACGATTTAGCCGGTTCGAGCAGGAGATCAGCGGCTTCATGCAGGCGAGCGTCAATCCGTCATATCCGCCGAACTCGCTCGTCTACTCGACCGCGCAATTGCGTTTTCAGGCCAACTCTTGGAATCCAAGCATCGGCTCATTGAGCAAGAGTTGTCAGCCCATTATCGCGTGAGCCTGCCCGATGCGGCAGAGATACTGGCAGCTCTGCGCGAACAGACGGAGTCCAGCATCGCGTCCGACGCCTCTGAAGTGCGAAAGGATTTTCCTGACTTACACCAAACGGTTTGTAGAAGCCTACGCGAAGACGTGAAGGCGTGTATATCATCGGCTCATACGACAGAAGAATTGGTCAGTTCAGTTCCTCAGCAGATCTCGAACAGCTTCGAGGGGCACGCATCTCAGCTGCAACGGTTTCTGTCCGCATCGTTCGAAAACATCTTCTCCAGGTGTCAGCTCGGTTGCCGTGACCGTTAGAAGTCTTTTTTCAGGTGTGAGGTGGGTGGAACAGAAAGCGTTCTTCTCTCGCCCGCTCCGAATGGATCGCCGCGATTTTGGGAGCGGTACTGGCGCTCGGAGCTGAGTTCCTCTTCGAGGCACCTAGGATCTGCCTGATTCCGGCCCCATTCTTGGCGCGGGCAATTGGATCTGTCGCTTTTGGCGTGTTTTATTGGGCTGCTAACCGTGAGTTGTTCCCTCCTCCCGTTATTTTGACTCTCGCCCATGCCGGCTATGCGCAAGCGGCCATTACGAGCGGTTCTGTGTACCATGACGCTGCAGCGAATCCTGTTCAGCCCAGCGGGGCGCCGATCAACGTCGGGAGGGCGGTTGGTAATTTTGCCGGGAATCCGTGGTTCGCAGTGGCAGGCGCAGCAACTCGGCGGGGATCTATGGATTTCGCCGGCGATGGAATAAGGTCTCTGGCCGCCTCGAGAAGCTCCGCACGAGATTCGGGAAAGCGTCATGCCAGTCCTGGATGATTTCGAAGAGAAGACCAGAGAAACGGCCTTACAGCCATTGATCAAGGACATAAAGCAGTCTTGGGCTCGCTCTCCTCTGCGCTGGATAAATCCGTAGAGCGCTATCAGGTAGTGCTTAATCGCCTGATCAAGCTCACCGGCAAATCAAGGAGAGCCTAGAGCGGCGCCGAACTGAGATCCGCGCTGACGCTGAGACGTTGCTCGGAGCCCGCCAGCAGGTGCTCGAGGGTTTGCGAAGTCTGGAAGTATGCCTTAAGGGCGTGTCTTCGCGGGCAGCACTGCAAACGGATGCGTTATGTCTTCAGAGCTCCGCAGCAGAAGACAAGAATACCGTTCCGCGTGATCGTGTGAGGTTGCTCTGACTTGAGCGCGGCCGTCGGGCATTTCCAGCGAGCAAGAACCTTATGTTTGCGTGGTTGGGCTCCTTGGCGGTTGTACTTGTTGTTGGATACATTCAGTGTGGGTTCTGCTATCGACGCGGCAAACGTCATCACAGAGCCCGTAAGTGCCGTCGCTGTCACACCGACGCCTCAACCTGTAGCCATACCCGATCTGTCGCCCATCGCAAAGGAACTTGGAAGCGCTGGCTTCGAGCCCGTCGGCGATTCAATCAATTTGGACGGTGTCGGCTCGGAACAGACCGTTTTGCAAAAGGCAAACTGTACTGGAGTCACCGATAGCACATGCCAGAAGGTGTTTCTACTTAGCGGCGGCCGAATTGCCGCCAGCGATAGACCCAACACCTCTGGAAGTATCATTGACATTGCTGTAATCGGCAGTGGCAAGTTTAATGTGTTTTACCGCCAACTTGCGCCTGGCGACCTGCCGTGTTGTCCAAGTTTGCCCGCAAAAGCGGTTACTTATACATGGGACGGCCACACACTTTCCTCATCGGACACTGATTCACAAGCGCCATTATCGGAGCCGACGTTGATGAGCGGGGGCGGCCACAATGAAGAAGAAACGCTGGAAGCCTCCAACCCGGTGGAACCAAATCCCAGACCCGCTACCGCTGTGCTGAGCGACTCTTCCTCGGCTGGGACCTGACCGACCCGGCGACGGGTCTGATGTGGACGGCAAGAGACAATGGCAGCGATGTGAGTTGGAACGAGGCTATCAATTACTGTGCAAGCCTTACTCTAGGTGGGTATGCGATCTGGCGGCTACCGACCATCAACGAACTGGCAGGAATCTATGACGAGAGTGCATGGACCGCCCCAGCCTTTTCGGGGGGCCGTTCCCACCAGTACTACATCAAGGGTGAAATTACCCTGACGAATTGGCAGTGGAGCGCAACGAGGACAACTTCCCCGGGTGCGTGGGTCTTCAAATTCAGCGACGGGACGCGGCTGCCCGCCAACCTTGCCGACCACGGCAGCGCCTTGTGCGTGCGCCGTTCCCGAGAATGATGTCGATTAAGACGCTGCCACGTGAAACTGCGTCCCCCGGAATGAGCCAAGAGATAACAAAGGGTATACTCGTCGGACCTGGGAGAGAACTGAAAGCCTCACGAGAATGGAGGGGATTCCAGATGCCATCTGAAGGGCCTGCTGTGGGCGGGTTAACGCCCAGCATTGTCTGCGAGCCTTCCAGCATACCTTTGCGCTGAAGGTGGCCATCGAGCTAGACGGCCATGCCCTGGACATCGACCTTATTCTGCTGGAGGTATCAGCGAATCGTTATATGCGTCCTCGCAGAGCGGAAACCGCAGATCTGGATTCGCAATGGTTTAGCACATCGCTTACCCGTTACACATAGTCCTGGGCCCTTGCTCGGCCTTCATCCCCGCTTGATCAGTTCAATTAAGATTTAAGCACGGGCTCCCCGTCTTCTGACCTGTCCCGGGTCACGGCTGACTTGGTAAATACCACTCAACCTTGCAATCTCCCACCCTCTGGACCAACTCAGATCGCAAGGAAACCATGCACTCCCTCTCCGTCTTCGCCTTTCCGCTCTCCAAGGCCTGATCTTCCCAGCCCAACGTCTCATCGCTGCCGCTGACCACCAGTACCAAACTAGCAGTGGATTTGCCCGAGCCCGCCACGAAATTCGCTTCTGCGAGAGTCCTGTTCACACAACCAAGTACAAACCGGTCGAAATGAAGCCGTTCGCCGATGCCTCTGGATAAGCTCTCTGCCCCGGCACGTACATCGGTTTGGTCCTTCTCTCCCGATCCGCATATTCCTCCTGCTCCAGCGATGGCGGTCCTCACCTTCTTCCTTACCCGCCCGCCTCCGGTCAGCACCTATTCCCTGGTCCCCAACCCTGCTATCCGCACATGTTGCCCGGTCTCTGATCCCCCTTGTCCGCACATATTCCCCTGTTTTCACCTGCAGTCCGCATATATTCACCGAAAACCGCCCCGCTCACCCTGAATATCCGGTTTCCGCTTGAGCCCCTACCGCCCACTACCCCATAACCCAGAACCCCGCGCCAACAGCGGCTGGGACCCGCTGCCGTAGCCACATCGCGGCAGTGATTCGAGAAGGTGGCAAATTGCGCGGCACGAGAGAAAACCCTGGTTAGTATCGGCAAATAGCAGGTTGCCGGCCAGCAGCAGCGTCAGTAACAGGAAAAAGCGCTTCATGAAAAACCTCTTGTCCACGGCTAGTAATTGATGGTCGGGACCTGCGGATACACAATGCACATGGGATAGCCGCCGTTGTAGGCGCCGGAGCGCATGCCGATGACCGGCGGAGAAGAAAAGGGCTGGACGTACATCTTGACCGGTTTGCCGCGGCCGCCGGAGGGCGAGCCGAAGTTGACCGACTGTACGTTGGCGCCGTAGCCGGTGTTGATCCAGTTGCGGCCCGGGGTGCGTTCCATCCAGTCGTAGACACCTTTGGCGGCGAAGACGCCGGGGAAGACACGCTCGCCAGGAGCGTTACGGCCACCCGAGCGCAGGGTGATCTCATAGAACTTCAGTGAAGCGTTTAGCTCGGCAAGCTTGGCCGCGACCGAGTTGCCTTCGGTCCCGTTCCCCTGGGTGACGGACAGGTTGGCCAGCACGTGACTGCGGGGGTTACCCAGCAGTTCCACGATGTTGAGGATCAGGTCGCGGGCGACCATGGTGTCTTCATGCAGCCGGCGGCCGTTCTTTCAGGCGCAGGCCGGAGGATCCGGAGCGCCCAAGTTGGAGTTTGCCAGGCGGGGCGATTTTCACGTTTACCTGGCTCGGGTGTATAAAAGAAACATCAACGTACCTTAGGTACATAAGGCAAATCTGGACACGGGCGCGCTCCCGTCAGAAAGGACCTTAATGAACAGCCTTATCGATACCCGGCGCCGCGGCCTTCACCTGGTAACCGCCGGTGCGACCCCGAGGCCCACAGCCCCTGAGCACGAAGCCACTAAGCCGGAAATCCCTCAGCCTGGCGAGACCGAGGCCCGCCAGATCGCTGAGGGCGTCCTGCAGTACCAAACCCTCCAGGATGAGTTCGAAGCCGAGGTGCTGTCGGGCATGCCCGACCTTGACCATGTCACCGACTTGATCATGAAGCTGGCTGCCTGCCGCAAGCAGCTTCTCGCCTACGCTGAGCGGGTGCGCGTATGAAGCGCGCCTGCCTTTACTTGCGGGTTTCGACGGTTGACCAGCACCCGGAATCGCAGCTCCACGATCTGGAAGCCATGGCCCAGCAGCGTGGCTTCGAGATCGTGAAGCAGTACACCGACCGGGTTACGGGAACGAAGGCGCGCCGGCCTGGTTTGGACCAGATGCTGACCGACGCCCGCCGGGGCCAGTTCGAGGTGGTGCTGGTGTGGGCCAGCGACCGGCTGGCCCGCAGCGTCCGCCACTTCCTGGAAGTGCTCGATGAACTCAATCGGCTACAGATCGAGTTCATCAGCTTCAGGGAACAGCTCGATACCGGTGGACCGCTCGGCCGCGCCGTCGTGGTCATCATCGGCGCCATCGCCGAGTTGGAACGGAGCTTGATCGTCGAGCGGGTCCGCGCCGGCATGCGCCGGGCTCGCCTGGAAGGTCAGCGCCTCGGCCGTCCACCGCTGCAGATCGACCGCGATGCCTTGGTGCGTGATCGGGCCCGCGGTTGCAGCTTCGGGCAGCTGGCCAAGATGCACGCCATCTCGCGGATGTCCGTTATCCGCGCTCTGCAGCAGTCTCAAGAAGGGGGTACAGCATGACTGATATGTTGATTCTGGCGCTAGTGGTAGCGGCCTCGGCCGCCGCGATCGTCTGGAGCCTCCGTTACGCCCGCACGAACTGGGAATACCGCGCCGACCAGCAAACTCTGTGGCGGGAGATCCGCCGCGAACTCAACCACCGTGAAGCCGCCCTGTTCAAGCACTGCACCCAGGTGCAGCGCAGGCTCGCTCCCCACCACCGCACCCTCAAATACCTCGCACGCCGGCTCTCATAAGAGGTAGTCCAAAAGGGGCGCGCAAGCGCCCCTGTATGTTACTCATTCCATGAACCCAAAATCGGCGAAATCGCGGGGTCCAGAATGTATGGATTATAGAAGATGCCGGCAATTGCCTTCGTGTTCTGGGTCATGTTCTAGAGAACCTGGTTCGCGACCAGGTTCTCGGCCCTTAAGTGCCAGAGGTAACTCCCTTGGCTTCAATGACTGGTTTAACTGAGGTCGTTGAAGTCTGGTGATCTTCGAGCACCGGACCATCACAAAATCGACAGTCGCCAAGGGACTTCGCAATAGGCTTCCGACAAGCTCTTGAGAACAAATGTGATAAAGGTTTCACCGATCAGCCGACCCTCTGGTATCGGCCCAGGCGCTCTAGCACCGTGAGGTCGAATCCCACCCGCACGCCGCGCCTTAGACGTGAGGAATTAGTGTCGTGAGGAATTAGTCTTAAGATCTCGCGACTCCCTGGTATGGCATCAACTGAGATCAACCGAAAAGGGAAGGCCATCGCCTAAATTGCCTTGCATTGAATCAACGATACGGTCTAATATCTTTCGCCATCACAACGCTCCGAGTTGTTAAGTCTGATGATCCGCTCTTGCGGAGATCCGAGGAAAGACCAGCGTGAGAATTGGCGCAGGTCGGAAGCGTATACCTGTCGCAACCGTATACCCCGCCTCTTCGCATTCGATTGCAGAGATAGGACCGTCGTTTCAAACACCATGGACTATTAGGCAAGACTGGACGTGACCAAGATAGCGAAGTCGATGGGGGTGGCTCTCTCCTTGGCATCACAACTCGATGACCATAAGATAACTGGCAATTGCACAAGGCACGCAGACACATGACAGAACAGCAACACATATCCGAGAAAAGCGCCCTGCCATTCAGGTGGATTGATCCTCTCAGGATGCGCGCCGACATTGCAGGCGAAGGCTACTTGCCTACTTACATCCTGATTTTTCGGTTTTTGGTGCTGTTAGCCATACCGGTACGATTTGTTGCCTATCGCAGCGAATATACTGGCAACCGTGTATTAGCTGTTTACATCATTATCGGGCTCTTTGCCGTCCTTCTTATAGGCGCAACATTTGTAACCTGGCGGCCAGCATTGAGGCGCTCCCGACAAATCCAAACTATTTTTATCATTGCAGATATCCTTGTCATTTCCTTTTTTTACTGGCTAACCAATAACCCTCAATCTGATTCTTTCCTTTTCTACTACCTTCCCATTTTTGCCGCTGCCGAGTATCTCAGTCGCAGGTCGGTTGCCGTTGTGTTTGGGAGCGTTACGGCGGCGCTGTTTGGAGTCTGTTGGGCGCTTCTTAGGACAAATCCTGCTTATACCGTCCTCATAATGTTTCTGCGTGTGTTTCTGCCACGTGAGACTTTTCTCTACATAGTCGTGGCTACCTCCGCGCTGATCTTTAAAGATTTCTCAAGCCGACATTACGAAATGGAGAATCTATTATATTTCAAGTCGGAAGCAGACAAGCTATTCGATGTCGATGACATTTTGGAGCTTGCAGCTCGGCACGCTGTCAATTGCCTAAAAGCGGATGCAAGCGAAGTATTTTTACTGAACCGTGGCACATTCGACTCGGACATGCGCAAAAGCTTTCCCAGCAACTATTACGATGACGCTGCGCTGCGACTTTTGGTTGACGCTATCGCAAAGCAAGCCATGGTTGCGTCTACCACTGACAAGGCGACTTCTCACCGGCCAGTCAACGCTTCTAGAGACCCGCGGCTGTTGTCGGTCTTATGCGTTCCAATCACCATACGTCGTGGCGTTTTAGGAGCCTTTCTCGTTACCTCTGCAAACAAAGATCAGTTCAGCGAAGGTGCGCGCAGCTTGCTTAAGAACCTCGGCGGCCATGCTGCTAGTGCAATCGAAAGGGCACGTCTGCTTACCACACTAGGGAACATAGCTACTGCTACGCCGACTGCGCTTGACTTGGATCAACAGCTCGACTTCGTGTTAGATAGAGCGACTGATGCATTAGGATTCGACTATGCCGTGATCTATCTCATAGATGCATGTCAGGACGTAATTGATCCAGTGCGCGGTAGGCGCGTGCCCATCTCAGACGACAAACGCGTTAGGCATAATTTGGATAGCGGCTCAGCTGAGGCCGTTGTTGCCAGATCCGGCAAGACATTGACTATTTCGCAAGTCAACGCCGCGTCATTTGACAGCGAGGGCGGCGCCTTCGAAAGAGCCAACGTGACTCGGGTCTTTGTTCCTATAAAGGATCGCGATAGTGTCATTGGGACGATCGAGGCAGGAGTCAATTTGGAAAGTGCTGCTAATCTTGCACTGGCCGATGCTGTCCGGGAGCTTGAGCTTCTGGGCCTAGAGCGAGGGATGGCCATTGCCCGCACCCGGCCGCATGTACTCCTTCAGATGATTGCGGATAGCGTGATCGATATTATAGGCGCGGACTCGGCGAGCCTGCATGTATATGAGAAGGTCAGAACGACCGAATCGACCGACAGTGCTGGAGAAGGAGCTTCGGCTTTAATGGTGGCAGGAGCGGGCCGAGCAGACAAAGAGTTTCTACGTGAGTTTGCACCGAGATCCAATGGACTCGGCAGGCAGGCGATAAGCAGTGGCAATACTTTGACTCTCGATACCGGCGAAGAGGTTCTGGCTCGAAGCCCCCTGCATTACCAGCGTGGTATTCGGTCGATGCTAGCAACGCCTCTTTCCTTAGGCGAGCGTACGGAAGGTGTCCTCTATATTCATTTCTGGGAACGCGAGTACCAACTAAATCAAGCCGAACGTGAGCTTATTTCTTTATTTTCCCAGGAGATGGCGCGGACCATCCAGAATCATCTACTGGTTGACAATATGACCCAAGTACTACAACGAGCATGGGTGTTGGCCGACTTGCAGAATTTCATGCATTCACTAACTTCGACTTTTGATCTGCGACGTGTTCTGGAAATGGTCGCAGAAAGTGCACGCCGAATTTTAGATGCTGATATTGTTACCTTGTATGTTTATATAGCAAGCGAGAGCCGTTTTGAAGTGCCACCCGTTATGGACGGAAAGTTTTACCACAAAGAGCTAATGCATACGAGTGTCGGAACTGGAGATACACCGACACGAATTATTACATTGGGAAGGCCTCTATTTGTTGACGCTGTTGAAGATGAAGATGTTCTCTCAACTCCACATGAGGATGGAAGAGAGCGGTTCATTGCCCGCGAGCGGATAAGATCCTGTGCCGCTTTGGTGCTCCGTGCCGGCGAAAAGCGCGAAAATGTGGGCCTGCTTTTTGTGAACTATCGCAAAGCACACCGCTTTTCTCTCGAGGACAAGAAAGTAATCAATGCTCTCGCGGCTGCGGCAGCGCTTGTTATCAGAACTGCGCGTCTACATGAGGCAGAATTACGCAAACGCAATCTTGAATTACAGGCCATGCATGCGGTATATGAAGCTATCTCCGCCGGTCCAGCAGATATAAATGGAGTGCTTGAAGAACTTTTGCGTCAAGCTTTACGAATTACAGGAGCGGAGTATGGGCGCTTTCTGAAATATAATCAGTGGAACCAGACGCTTGAATCTATGCCCAGGTGGGTCGTACCCGCCGGCCGCTCTGGCGTCGCGATGCACGTAGGCGACGGAATAATTGGTCGTGCGGCGCAAACGAAACAGTTTATTCTTGTTTCTGATGTACGAGCGGAGCCGTGGGATAAGATTTATAGAGAGGTCAATGCGGAGACTCGCTCTGAGCTTGCCGTTCCGGTTATAGATTCAACGGGTGGTTTATTAGGAGTGTTTAATGTTGAGAGCAGTAGGGTTAACGCTTTTCGCCTAGAACACCAGAGCCTACTGGCCATCTTGGCGGTGCAGGCGGTCGTTGCTGTACACAGTGTTGATCTTTATTCAGAACTCGAACGTCAACTGAAAGCTTTGCGTGCTTTAGGCGTTATCCTAACTCGTATTCAGCATGCTGAATACGATCTGCAGACAATTCTTTATCTTTTGTTGACAGGCATAACTGCAGAGGAAGGCCTTGGTTTCAGTAGGGCCATGCTGTTCTTGCTTAAGGGGCAAGGTGAGTTCTTGCAAGGAGAACTCGCAATAGGTGCTGTGGCTGCGGAGGAAGCATCCGCCACATGGGACCGAATGCAGAAAGAGCGCGATTATGTGGCTCGAGACGGAGACGCATGGTCACTATACTGGACGCTGCCGAAAGCGCGAGCAGACACAAGACGAGCCAGCATGAAGCTTTGAACAAAGCAGTGGCTCAGGTTCGGCTGCCGAGAGCCAATATTCAAGAAAAAAAACTTCAAAATTGCTGAAAGAAAAAAAATTGCGATCAGCTCGAGAAGCAGATTCGTTCAGAACCACAAAGCGGCAGTTAGCTACACCAGATAGCGTGGCGGAGAGCTTTGCCTGTTCCCCGTGACGGGCAAGCAAGGCTGTATGGGGGTTCTTGTTGTTGATAACCGGTTTCTTCCCACAGAGATGCATGACATTTCAAAGGCCAGTCTAAGCAGCTTGCAGGCCTTTGCTCAGGTAATGGCAATGAGCATCGAAAACCACCAATTGCGCGGGGAGAAGTGCTAGAGACAATCATTCACGAACTTCGAGCGCCTGCGGCTGCACTTAGAACACATGTTAGTTATCTAAAGAGACACTTCACGACTCTTTCAGACAGCGAACTTACGAATGCACTTGATCGTATGGCTTTGGCCGCCGAACTAATATTGTTGCAGGCTTCGGAAACGGAGCGGTTTTTAGGTGGAAAGGCACGCGAACCAATCCGGCAGCGCACTGTTGTTTATCGCGACGTTATAATGAAGGCGGCAAATCAGCTCAGAGAACTTGTTCAGCTAAGTGGTTATGACTTTGGAAATGTGCGGTACGGTTCAAGCGATGCTGGGCGGATCGTGCTATACGTTGACCCTGCGAGATTGAATGAGGTAGTCGTAAACCTTCTAATAAATTCCATCAAGTATGCAGAGGATGATCCGACAACATTTGCCATTCAGATCGACTTAGAAGAGACGCATGAACAACTAATTATTAAATTTAAGGATTGGGGTATGGGCATCAAAAGCGAATACAAGGATCATATTTTCGAGCGAGGCTTTGAGCACCAGAGGCTCGTGCGATGTTTGTCACCGGGTCTGGACTAGGGTTAGCTATATCAAGGGAGATCATGCGGGAATTAGGCGGTGATTTACGACTCGCCAACCTTAAGAAACCAACAGAATTCCATCTTGCACTTCCCAGACTTGGATGGAGGCGCCTGGCGATCCTCTCCATTGATGATGAGCTGCTGCCAGGTCTTATGTCGAAGCTTCGAGGCGAGGATATGATGTCCGTGTGGGAGATCTGAGCTTGGCTAATAATAGGAATCCGACTGAGGTTGACATTATCTTGTCAAAAATCTGAAGGAGAGGACCGATGCCGCAACCGAAGATACTTTTCTGCGATGACGAGCTGTACCTGAATAGCGCTTTTATCGACGAGCTACTGCTAGCGAACTTCGAGGTGTTGCAACAACGAAGGGTAGATGGATGTCTCGAAGTTTTGCGTCGCGAAAGGGTTGACCTCCTGATCATCGACATTATGATGTCTCCCGGTATTGCTCTTGCCGATGCGGATACTGCCGATGGGCGAAGGACAGGTGTGTTTCTCTATGACCGAATTAGACAATATCTATCCAGTCTTCCGATAATTATTTTAACGAATGTTTCTAGTGTGGAGGTCGAAAAAAAATTTGCTGAAAGCTAGAGGTGTGCTGCTCCGCAAGGACCAATGTTTGCCGTTTGAACTAGTCGAGGAAGTCAACGCCATGCTGCGGCCCCGGTGAGTGTCACGCAAGTTGCGCAATAGAAAGCTGCCGTCGAAGGGAATCTTCATCCACTTCGTTTTATAATATCGTTTTTTGCTGTCTCAAGGAGTCGGTGGATTGTCTTTGATGTGAACGAGCGCGCCGTGCTCAAATGGCGCAAAATAACGAAATTGTTGTCGTCGCCGCGTTCTGCCATATACATAAGCGTCGCTTGAACGTCTTCTAACTCTTGTGATGTTACCAGTTCTAATCTCCGATGTAGAGCGGCACTTTTCCAAATCAACTGGTGCCATTCTAAATCGATTTTACGCGCGTTCTTCTCAATCGCAGTTATCACAGTCGCAGGCTGAGGCTGGCCGCTATCCTTCAAAGATTGCATTCTTTGTCTCGCGTACTCCCGCAGTAGCCGAGGTCCGGCTTCGATGAGTTTGAGGAGCCGAGGCCAGGAGACAGGATCGCCTTCTCGTCTCGGACTAGCCACAACCCCAAGGCCTTGTCTGACTTGCGTTCGAGCCAGTTCAAGTCTCTCCTCCAGGATTTCACGGTCGGACCGCTGCGGAGATTGTGTGGCGTTTCTCCGATGAATTCCTATTAGTTTTTTCTCCAGAACTGGCCACCAGGTATCAAATGCCGTATCGAGTTGCTTTTCGCTGAGGCTTTTGGCTTTCAACGCACGCCTCATTGTGTGCAGCAACTGGAGAGAATCCGCTCGGTTTGATCGAGCCGCTTGAAACTGTACGAGTGGGCCTTTCAAGTTCTGCGGCTCAACATCAAACAGATATGGGCAGACGAAAGCACGATGAAGTCTCTTCGAGAGGGCACCTGCCTCAAAGAGAACCCATGGAGCTTCCAAGTTCTCTGGAGTGAGACAGATCACCCCGACCCTGGTCTCGTTCAGTTGGTCTGCTAAGTCTGGCGCTCCACCGAGATCCCTTTTCTATGTCGGCGGCCGACATCCATGGTTGCACCGCTTGGAGGACGTATGGAAGCCACTCGCGTAGCGCTTCGGCCACGGCTTTGCTTGTATCGCCGGACCAGCTGATAAAGACGTTCATCATTGGTGCAGACCTTTCCAAAAAACCGCGACGATGACCCCAATGGTAACTAGCTGTTACCGCTCTTAGGGGCCCAGGGGACACGGACACTGGGGGTCACAACGTAAGTCGAGATGGCAGCAGTAATCTTACACTCGGCGCGAAAGTCTGACAACCTTTCCGTCGCGAGAAGAGCCTGTAAGAGAAGCATTGCCCTGACGCAAAAGAATCCATGCTTTGACGGGCTAAATCTTCGGCCCTGTTCTGGCATCCAATAGCCGGCGCTTGCGTGACCAATGGCAGCCGCTGCTCAAAGCTTGCGCTTCGCTTTCTATTCGCCATCTCATGGACTTGACTCCCCAAAGTGAGACGCGCACAGTTGCTACACTTCGCAGGCAAAGGAACCTGCGAGTGGCTTATTGACTCGCTTCCTTCCCATTCCGGGGAAACGACGCAGGTCGTGAATTCCTTATCATGCTCTGCGGACGAGTAGGGCCGGGAGGTTCCATCGGCGGTCTTTCCGGCCCTCTGGCCGAAGTAGCGTAGAACCTCACGCCTTCATCAGATTCGCTCTCCGGATTCTGCTCACCGCTCTGATCAACAGTACCGGCAACATTCGCGCTTGGATATTATTCAGCAGCTTGAGATGGTGCGGTCGAGCTTCTTCTTAGAAAACCTAGGATGGGCGCTGTTGGCAGTCGGCATGGCGGAGATTAGGATGGCCTCAATTTCGTCTCGGTGACGGGCTTGGGCAATCTGAAAAGCCGAAAAATAATTCCAGAAATTACAGTGGCGAGCATTCGGCTTGCGGGCATGATTTGCTAGTCGCATATTCAATGGCCGTCCAGTCTTGCCGATGTAGTACGGCCGATCATTTCGATAGAGGATATAGAAGCCCGAGTTGTTCGGGTACTGGTCGATAAACGCCCTCCCTTCCTTGCTGTGAAACAGGGCTCGAGAAGCTCGAGACCACATTCTGAAGAACTGCTTCGCCATCGGAATCGCAACTTGTTTTAATGACATGAAGCATTCTCCTGTGCATTGACTGAAACCCGCCGTAGATCGAGTTAGGTCCTCTAGCTAGTTACGAAAATGCAGGCGCGAGCGAGTTTATCATCGAGTGTGCGATTCACTTTCGATTAGCGGGCGTTAGCAGCGCTGGTCCTCTGGTGAGGCCCAAGAGAGTCGAGAACCCGTCGAGGGACCTGCTAACAGAGCCGTGGCGCGTTACAGACTGCCGCAGGCGACCGCGTGGCTTTCGTACGGGACGCAAATTTTCGTATCAAGAAACGATCTGCGCAAAGGCCGGGTATTGGCGATAGTAGGTCTGGAACGCTTCGATCTGCTCGTCGTCAAGATCGAATCCCAACTTCTGAATATCCGCACGTGTCAGTTTTGCCGTGCAAGGCAAAAGAGATTGGAGGACGGCAGCTTCTCGCATCGTGAGATGCGGAGCGGTGATGGCCTTCGCCGGTCGTGCTGGCCATGACGGCCCGTTGACGAGATCCCGCACGCCTCGCGCGGCTCCCTTCACGGGTAAGATGCCGCCGATTGTAACCATCGGAGAGCCGTCACGGTAAAGCACGCGAAACGCCGGAATAAACCCGCCTGGCCGCGCAATGTCTGCGGCGATGGATTTCATGAAGTCGAGACCCAAGTCGGCCAGCGTCGCCTGCATTTGTTCAGCTTTGCAAAAAGTGGCTTCTAATTCGTCCGGAACGACGGCTCCTAACAATTCTCGCAGGTGCTCGACACGCGCGGCCGGCTTCTCCCCGTATTTTCTGTCCAGCCCATTGAAGGTGATGATGAGAATGCTATTGACGGGGGCGTTTTCGATCACGGAGCGCACATCGTCCCTGACCGAATTATCAAACTCGTAATCGTAGTCGAGCCACAGCATCCAGGGCCGACCAGCAAGGGAAGGATCGTCGAAAAGCTTGGGGAGAATCGCGGTGGAAAGGCCGTGCTCGACGCGCACCGTGGAATAGGGCGCATTGAACATCGCCCTGCTATAGCCGACATCGTCGCTCTCGATGGACACCATGTCGTCGATTCGAAGCAGCTTATGCGCAAGAAGGAAGTCGGTAAACCAAATCGACCCGAATCCTATATAGGCGAGTTGCTCCAGCTCCATCACATCCGAAAGCAGGCGCACGCCATCGAAGACGATTTGCCTCTGGATGCTCTTGCTGGGACGTAGGCTGTAGTTGATCGCATCGAAGGAAGGCATTACTCGTCTCCGACTAACTCGTTGTAGGTGTAATCGAATGACTTAAGCCCAACATCCCTGTACGCCAGATTAATGCTGCCGAGGGCCGTGGCGAGTTTCCTCATTCTCGGCAACGGAACCGCATAATGGACGTTTGCCGGCGGCGGTCCAGTCCGCGCGGTTAGAACGGGCAGCTTTACTGCATCCACTTTCTTAAGCTCGTAGATCGAGACCAAATCGGCTCGCCGCTCTTTTGCTTTTGCCTCTTCCAATGCCAGTTTTCTCGCGTTGGTGTAGTCGATCCATTTCCTCGTCACCTCTCGCATGCGTGGGCGAGCTATCCGATAGATCTCAGACACTGTGTCAATATTCCGTTTGGTAGTAGTCAAGGGCAGTGCTGCCGGATTGGCGGCTGTGAATAGAACTAGGCCGAGAAAGCCAGCGTATTGCGGATGCCAGATCGGCCAGCCATCCGCACCCCAGCCCGAGACAGTGGACTTATCCGCAGCGAGTACAATCCGACCGTTGCAACCGACATACCAGCCATAAGGATTCTCGCCCTCGGCCTTTTCGTCGGGCTCCAAAGTATCTGGGGGCGCCGCCAGCATACCGCCGATGATTTGATCGCAACCTCGAGGCCCTCAGTCTCGTCTTTGTACTCCACGTGCAGCGGAGTAAAATCCTCGCTCGTGCGCAGTTCAATTTGTGTGCCGGTCACAGGCTTTCCGTTGACCGAAATTTTCAATCCACGATTCATATGCAGCGTGTAATCGCGCGCTATCGTTCTTCTGAGATTTTGCACAAATGACGGGCTGTCGAACGCCCGGCTCGCACCCGCGGTGAGGCCCGTTACGACGATTTCCACTCCGTCTTGCTCAAGCGGCTCATCGGGATCGATGTCGAAATCCCATGGAGGCGTATCGTTCGCCGCCCAGGTTGTCACGTTTATCGGAACGGCAAACGGCACGCGTTGTTTGTTTTGGTCCGTGAACGTTGAGCGGATTTTGATATCCGTGCCAAGCTTGAAGACTGCACGCTTCATTCCAATCCCATAAACCCCAATGCTGTAGTCCTGATTCGCTTCTGTGGCAGGCCGCCCGAAACTGAAGGCGTGGTTAATTGCGTCGTCGAGCGACATTCCGCCGCAGTTGTCAATGATCTCAAACGTTGTCGGTGAGAGCGTGAGTGAGATGGAGTACTTCGAGAGATCGGCGCCTCCCGCCAATCCCATAGGGGCGCTTCCCTCTGTTCGCCAGGCACCATCGACGCTGTTATCTATGAGGTCGAGTATGCAGTCCTCAAGAAGGATATCCTTCGTGATCATCTTTACGAAGAAGGTCTTTGTCGGATTCGCCGACGCTCTTTTGTCGGTCAGGTTGATAGCCACGTAAGTTCGCCTCCGGCGGCCCGCTCATGTGTTCGGAACAGGCAGGTCCGCGATTGTACAACCTTGGGAGAGTTGGTCACAGGCAGCGCCCGAGGGCGCGCACAACTCGGACCAGCGTCGCCGGTTTCCGCACTGCGCATTCCCTTATCCTGATAACGGTCCACCCGTCGCGCCTCAAAGACTGGGTCACTCGACGGTCGCGGCGTTTGTTGGTTTGGATTTTATTCCGCCAGAATTCCGTGTTGGTGCGCGGCAAGTACTTGCAGGGGCAACCATGCCAGAAACAGCCATCTACGAACACCGCCAGCTTCCGGCCGGGCCATGCGAAGTCGGGCTTGCCAGCGACGGGCCAATGCTTCCGATAACCACGGATGCCCGCGGCCCAAAGCAGCCGTCCGAGGGGCAGCTCGGTTGTGGTGTTGCCGCGCGAATGAACGGCCGCCATGATTTTGGACCGGACTTCCTTCGTGACGTGGTCCATAGGTCACCACTTCGGGTTTACCGCTTTCCGTATAGCTTGAGGTCCTCGGGAGTGATCTGGTCGGAGGGTACGAGTTTATAGTGTTTCTCTTCGACAAGCTTGACTTCCAGCTCGTCGAGAACAAGCTCGAAAAGGGCGATAATGTCGTCAGCCATGAATTGCGCGGAGACGGGCCTGCATGTCAGAAGAGGGTATTTCTCACGGCACCAGGTCACGTCCTGCGAAGTTTGGACGACACTCACTTTGTCCGTTCCACCCTTGGCCTGAACCGGTAGAACGAAATGCTCGCCGTGACGGTTGACGCCGACGTAGACTTCGTCGATCTCGATCTGTGTGTTGCCCATCGCCCTAACGGTCGTGCGTAGGTGGTTCTGCAGTGAGTAGGTTGTCAGGCCGAGAAAGATGTCCATCAGCCGGTTGTACCGGACCTTTGCTAGCAGCGCCTGTTCGTCCGTGAGAGCATACGAAGTGATGATCTCTGGCGTAGCGTCTGGAATTTTGATCGCCATCATGTGAGGGTTAGGAAGGATGTTGGCGATCTTCGCTAGACGAAAGCGATACACCGCCCTGCCGGCAAGCTCAATGATCCATTCCTTATCGGGACCCGCGGTGTCCACAATGACCTTCGGCAGCTTCACGCGGAACCGGAACGTGTACGGCAAGTCGCCGAGATTCTTGGGAAGGATGATGCCAAGCTCACCCGCGATCTGAACGAATTCTTCGCGGGTGAATTCAAACTCGGTATCGCCGGTCTTAAAGTGCCGGGAAAATACTTCCGCTATAATGGCGGCGTAGCGATTTGGCTTTCGTATGTTCGCTTCGTCCTTTTTCTTAACCATGGGCGCGCGCCTCACGCCGGCTCCGTTGCGGAACGGTATTAGCCGGCACGCCATAGCGTGCTGCAGCCTGCGACATGCCGAACGATAGCATCTCGACATGGCCAAGCGGAGCGGGACGCTGCTCTTTGCGGGGTAGATCGTCGCGCAAGGCTTCTCTGACTTTCGCTGCGACGGCGCGTGCGAGGAGCGGAGGAACAGAGTTTCCGATTTGTCGGAAGCCGTGCCATTTTGTTATATGGAAGCGGAACCAGTCAGGATAGGAATGCAGGCGGGCCGCTTCGCGGACGGTGATACAGCGCGGGGAATAGGGGTGTATGGGACGTGGCGAGGTGAAGGCTCCATGGTCGCTCGCGGTTCCTGCGCGGATGGTGTTGCATATGCCCTTGGGGTCGAGCTTGAAGAAGCGGCTCACCGGCTCCGTGTCTCCGTGCTTTGTTTCGAGGAAGCGCTTCTTGGACAGCTCAGTATGTACTGTTCTTAGGCTCGATGTAAGGATCGTGGCCTCGAACTCGCGTGGCGTGGAATGGTCACCATGTTCGATAACCTCGCCACGCAGAGGGGCGCTGTAGTCCGTTGACCGCGTGAACTTCGCTTTCACCCAATCGCGTTCGAGCAACTCGTCGTAATCGTCGACCTCCGGAAGATCCTTCAGAGCGTCCCATACGGTCGGCGTGGGCTGGAGGAAAAGATTGTCCCTCGCATTGACCGGATCGTGAGTGCGTTCGGGATATTTGGGCAGGGGGAATCCCTTCCGGGCGCCGATAAGAAAAAGGCGTTTGCGATCCTGCGGCACGCCATAGTGCGCGGCGTTCAGCACCTGGTAATCCTCCATGACGCGATAGCCGTTGCGTCGGAACTCCTGAATAATCTCCTCGAGAAAACGCCGGTGTTCCCCGATCGTCAGTCCGCGCACGTTCTCGAAAACGAAATATGATGCCTTGAGATCGACCACTAGGCGCACAAAACGATAAACCAGCGAATTGCGCGGATCGTCAAGCGCTCGCTTGCCGATCATGCTGAAGCCCTGGCACGGCGCGCCGCCAAAGACGACATCCACGGCCCGGTTATCTATCCGGGAGTTGCGTCGGATGTACTGCCCGTCGATGTCGGCCACACTGCGGCAGATCGGTGTGCAGTCAGGAAAGTTGAATTCATGCGTCGCGCAGTGAATGGGATCGTATTCAACGCTGGCGGCGACATCGAAGCCGGCCTGCTCGAATCCGAGGCTCATTCCTCCCGCGCCGGCAAATAGGTTGACCGCTATGGGCCGTTTCCGCGTCGTAGGCATCGTCTTCTTCCCCATGCAACTACCAGTATCTCCGAGTGCCGCGGCGAATGAAAAGAGAAGAAATTGGACAGAACCCCAGTTGTCCACAGAAAACTGAGGAAATATGGGCTAGAGTCCAAAACGGTACGGGGGCGACTCCAACGCGTTGCCAGATCCGTCCTGGCGTCGAGGCGGATTGCCGGGTATCTTCGTTATCTCCGGGGTCTAAGAATGCCGTTTACACGTTGCTCTGCCCGGCATGTCAATTGGCGGGCGACCCGCAAGGGGTATGAGCGACACCCTCACTCACTGCCTTGTGAACTCGGTGGGCTTCTTGTGCTCTCGAATCTGGGAATACCTGATGGCCAGTTCTGAACCCGCGCCGATCTTGCCACCGTAGTCGTTCAGCGGCTCGTTGTCGAGTACTCCAAACAGAAGCTGTCTCTGGTCATCGCAGTGATCGACCCGAACCCACATCCACTCCCCGATCCCGGTTCTTTCGTCGGCGAACTCAACCTTGACGTAATCTCCGCGCTCGTACCTGGGCATTGCGGCTCCTGTTGGATTGTACAAGTCACTCGAAAAACGCAATTCGCGCCGAGATCCGGCCACTGACTTCTAGTCTGTTATCGATCAGGTAACAGACAATAATCCATACATTCTGGACCCCGCGATTTCGCCGATTTTGGGTTCATGGAATGAGTAACATACAGGGGCGCTTGCGCGCCCCTTTTTGGACTACCTCTTATGAGAGCCGGCGTGCGAGGTATTTGAGGGTGCGGTGGTGGGGAGCGAGCCTGCGCTGCACCTGGGTGCAGTGCTTGAACAGGGCGGCTTCACGGTGGTTGAGTTCGCGGCGGATCTCCCGCCACAGAGTTTGCTGGTCGGCGCGGTGTTCCCAGTTCGTGCGGGCGTAACGGAGGCTCCAGACGATCGCGGCGGCCGAGGCCGCTACCACTAGCGCCAGAATCAACATATCAGTCATGCTGTACCCCCTTCTTGAGACTGCTGCAGAGCGCGGATAACGGACGTCCGCGAGATGGCGTGCATCTTGGCCAGCTGCCCGAAGCTGCAACCGCGGGCCCGATCACGCACCAAGGCATCGCGGTCGATCTGCAGCGGTGGACGGCCGAGGCGCTGACCTTCCAGGCGAGCCCGGCGCATGCCGGCGCGGACCCGCTCGACGATCAAGCTCCGTTCCAACTCGGCGATGGCGCCGATGATGACCACGACGGCGCGGCCGAGCGGTCCACCGGTATCGAGCTGTTCCCTGAAGCTGATGAACTCGATCTGTAGCCGATTGAGTTCATCGAGCACTTCCAGGAAGTGGCGGACGCTGCGGGCCAGCCGGTCGCTGGCCCACACCAGCACCACCTCGAACTGGCCCCGGCGGGCGTCGGTCAGCATCTGGTCCAAACCAGGCCGGCGCGCCTTCGTTCCCGTAACCCGGTCGGTGTACTGCTTCACGATCTCGAAGCCACGCTGCTGGGCCATGGCTTCCAGATCGTGGAGCTGCGATTCCGGGTGCTGGTTGACCGTCGAAACCCGCAAGTAAAGGCAGGCGCGCTTCATACGCGCACCCGCTCAGCGTAGGCGAGAAGCTGCTTGCGGCAGGCAGCCAGCTTCATGATCAAGTCGGTGACATGGTCAAGGTCGGGCATGCCCGACAGCACCTCGGCTTCGAACTCATCCTGGAGGGTTTGGTACTGCAGGACGCCCTCAGCGATCTGGCGGGCCTCGGTCTCGCCAGGCTGAGGGATTTCCGGCTTAGTGGCTTCGTGCTCAGGGGCTGTGGGCCTCGGGGTCGCACCGGCGGTTACCAGGTGAAGGCCGCGGCGCCGGGTATCGATAAGGCTGTTCATTAAGGTCCTTTCTGACGGGAGCGCGCCCGTGTCCAGATTTGCCTTATGTACCTAAGGTACGTTGATGTTTCTTTTATACACCCGAGCCAGGTAAACGTGAAAATCGCCCCGCCTGGCAAACTCCAACTTGGGCGCTCCGGATCCTCCGGCCTGCGCCTGAAAGAACGGCCGCCGGCTGCATGAAGACACCATGGTCGCCCGCGACCTGATCCTCAACATCGTGGAACTGCTGGGTAACCCCCGCAGTCACGTGCTGGCCAACCTGTCCGTCACCCAGGGGAACGGGACCGAAGGCAACTCGGTCGCGGCCAAGCTTGCCGAGCTAAACGCTTCACTGAAGTTCTATGAGATCACCCTGCGCTCGGGTGGCCGTAACGCTCCTGGCGAGCGTGTCTTCCCCGGCGTCTTCGCCGCCAAAGGTGTCTACGACTGGATGGAACGCACCCCGGGCCGCAACTGGATCAACACCGGCTACGGCGCCAACGTACAGTCGGTTGACTTCGGCTCGCCCTCCGGCGGCCGCGGCAAACCGGTCAAGATGTACGTCCAGCCCTTTTCTTCTCCGCCGGTCATCGGCATGCGCTCCGGCGCCTACAACGGCGGCTATCCCATGTGCATTGTGTATCCGCAGGTCCCGACCATCAATTACTAGCCGTGAACAAGAGGTTTTTCATGAAGCGCTTTTTCCTGTTACTGACGCTGCTGCTGGCCGGCAACCTGCTATTTGCCGATACTAACCAGGGTTTTCTCTCGTGCCGCGCAATTTGCCACCTTCTCGAATCACTGCCGCGATGTGGCTACGGCAGCGGGTCCCAGCCGCTGTTGGCGCGGGGTTCTGGGTTATGGGGTAGTGGGCGGTAGGGGCTCAAGCGGAAACCGGATATTCAGGGTGAGCGGGGCGGTTTTCGGTGAATATATGCGGACTGCAGGTGAAAACAGGGGAATATGTGCGGACAAGGGGGATCAGAGACCGGGCAACATGTGCGGATAGCAGGGTTGGGGACCAGGGAATAGGTGCTGACCGGAGGCGGGCGGGTAAGGAAGATTGTGAGGATAGGGACTGGAGGCGCCGGCGGGGGAATGGTGGGGACCGAGGTCGGTGTGGGCCCGGGGTAGTGGACTGAAATAGGCTGAAAGTAGGGAGAGCCGGGCAGGGTGGGTCTTCTTCTGTGCCGCCGCCGTCCTGGGCGCGCGGCGGCGGCGTGGTGGAATGGTTTTGGAACGAGGACACGCGGCGAACTGCATCGTGGTGCTTAAACACACGAGCATGAAAAAAAAATTCTTGCGCGAGGTCAACATTGGTGTTTGCTACCTAAAGCGCGCTTTTTCAATAAATTAGTAATCCTAATGTGATTTGTTGCGTGGGCGGTCTCTGCGAAAATTAGCCACTTTCCACTGCGTGGGACCACCATCGCACGTCGAAACGCCCATACTATTCTTACGAGAACAGCGGAATTTCTCGCTGCTCCAGTCAGGTCTTTCTGACCCACGCGCCGAAAGTCCATCCCATGTGGCGCGAACTTTCAAAAAGCTGTACTCGGGAACTCACATGCCACCGTCTCTTCCTGTGCTACGAATCCGCTTTACCGCTGCCCAACATCATGGCGTCCTGGCCGGACTAGCTCCCGTGGTCTGGGCTTCCTGCATCGGTCTAATCAATTCCGGGGATGACCCCGAGACCTGCACCTGCCTGTTCTGTGGATTACACAACGAGTTGCTCCACTTGACAGACGCATTGGGCCCTGGGCGTGGCCAGGGGAGATACAGGACCCGGCTCAATATCGTGCAGATACTGCTTAGCCAGGTCGCTGCCAGGAACGCCGGTAACCCCAGCAACATAGTTCGCAAGCGATTCGATAACCTGCCTCTCGCGGGCCGGCACAAGAACCTCGCCATCAAGCTCGAAAACCTTCGTCGGCGCGCCAAGCGCCGCTACCAGCAACTTTACGGGGCCGCCGCATACGAGCAACTGCGTACCACATGGCAGGGGTATCTCGACAGCCTACGGCAGAGCCTCTCAGGGCGTCCGCCCTGGTTTTTTAGGCGGCGTAACAAACGCTCGCTGCTCCCCTTCAACACGTTGCTGATTGACGGTCTGATCAAGAGCGTCCTGCCCAGGCTTCAGCAGCTGCAACATGGGTTACCACCCACCGCGGAAATTCGGAGGCTGACACGCCTGTTCCTCCGGTACATCAGGCGCGACCGCTTGAACGTATCGATTAGGGATTGCATACGGCCGTCGGACACCGTGGCGGCCAAACTCGCAGATTTCATCATGAAGCGTTGTAGGAATGGAGAAACCGATGCTAAGCAACCAATGGAATCGTAAAAGGAAGCACCCGAAGAAGCACAAATGCCACGACAAGCAACATCAGTCCGCGGCCAGCCGTCCGGATGTTCGCAAGCGCATCGCTGCGCTACGGCAAGACTGGCCTAGCATCAACGCAGTGGAACGCGGCCGTCGCGTCCTGGGGTTGCTCGACGAGGACTGCACGATACGGGGACTCGGCAGGGACTTGGCGCGCAGCCCCAGGGCTATCAAACTGGCAATTAATGCTGCCCGACT
Organism: uncultured Acidobacteriaceae bacterium; assembly: GCA_963713465.1. Taxonomy (GTDB): domain Bacteria; phylum Acidobacteriota; class Terriglobia; order Terriglobales; family Acidobacteriaceae; genus Bog-257. The sequence goes on along the minus strand of CAVQLZ010000007.1, from coordinate 2,177 downwards.
GCCGGAACAGTACCAGTCCTTGATCGAGCAGGGTACCAGCCCGAAACGCGTACTTACCCAAGCGAACTCGAAGAACAATGTGAGCCGCACCCAGCTGCGCCTCCAGCAGGAGCAAAAGGACGGTAGACCGAGCACCATGCGCGCCAATCAGTTCGTGTGGTTTGTCCTTGCTTATATGACCTTCATGTGTGGCCGTGGCTGGTGGGGTGAACGGCTCGAGCGCTTTCTTCAGGAGGTCAAGGACCGGCTCTTCCTAGGTTACCCCGTGGGCTATAGCTGGAAGGGCATCGTGCCCGGTGCGGGCCAGGACATGGGCGTCCGGCGCGCAGCCAAACTCGCCTGGCCGAAGCCGAAGCCTACCAGAGTTTCCTTCTTGCACGACTCGGATTTGTACGAAGACTATATCCAGGCCTTTACGAATTTCGTGGGACTTATGGAAGGAAGAAATAAACTGATCTGCGAGAACGCTTTCGCCAAGATGTCAAAGCTGCTCCGGCGCTTACAGCTTGAATGGGAGGAGAGCGAGCCGATCCGGAAAAGGGTGCTGACCTTAACTCCCCGTGCTCTGGGCAAACTGCTCCGCCAGTTGCCGGAGTATCGTGGTGCAGGAAATCTATATCCATTGCTCACCGAGTAGCCATGACCTCACTCGACTTGATTGTCCTGCTTCTGCTTCAAAGCGGCATCAACACTCCGTACTTGCTGCGCAGTCGCGCCGGAATTTCCCTGGGCGGATCGTTGCCGGCACTCAAACGCCTACTTGGCCATGGCTTGATCAAACAAGGCAAACAGGGACTGCGGGGCCGGCGTGAGTTCGGGCTGACCCGGGCCGGCGAAAACGAACTGGCTCAGCTCGACCGCCACCTGCAGGCGGCGCTTACAGAACCTGTCGGCGACTTGGAGTCGGTGTTGCGCCTGGTAGCATGCGCCATCATCACTGGCAGCAAGGAGGTGGCAGTGGAGTTGCTGAAGAAGTCGGCTGACGAGTTCGACAGGCGTTCCGCTCACTTGAGGAGCACATTGCCCGAGTTCAAGGGGGATGATGAGTTGCCGGATCTGTATGTCGCAGTCACCGCTCACTGCGAGGCTGACAGACTCCAGGCTAACGCGCTCAGTCTCCGCACGCTTAGGTCCCGTCTCGGTAAGCGCCGGTCGTAACGAACACAAGCCGACGCAGCCCTCACAAGCCAGGCCCGCTAGCGTGTTCCAAAAAGCCATGGACGGCTTTCCAACCGTGGCGGGGCGCTAACCCTCAGGCCGGCTTCAACCGACCGCTCCAACAGCTGATTCTGACCCTTACCGGGTCATGTGCTATGACAGTAACAGGGCTCGAATTCTAAGTTGAGCCTGATCCTCTCAACCGGTTAGCTGCTTCGAGCGGCTGGCCACCTTCTCAACCTCCGCCGATCCAAGGCGGACCTGCCAAAGCGGTACCGATCCGGTTGATGTCGACACGTTCGACGTACACCGCGTTCCAAACGGCTATCGCTGGATTCCAGACCGACTGCCACGGCGGGAGTCAGCCCGGGATTCAGCACCCTCAGCACAGATCGGCCGCTCCGAACGGAGAAACAATGCCTGCCTATCACATCGGAACCCACCATGCTCCAAGGCTCCCTCTACGTAGTCCCAAGAAGTCGATGCCACCCACCTTATCAGTGGACTATCTAGTCGACCCGGTATTTCTTGAGCAGCACATGCATCCGAAGATGGATGAGATTGAGGTGCGCCTGTGATCGGGCAATCCACAGCCGAAGAGACCCGGCCGCAGGGGGTAGAATTTGAGCACCACTTCAGCCCGTCAGAGGTGGGCAAGCTATGGGGCTTGAGCGCTGACACCGTGAGGAAGATGTTCGAAGGCGAGCCGGGAGTGCTCCGTTTCGGAGAGGGTGAGACCCGACACAAACGCGCCTACTTCCTCATGCGAATACCGGAATCGGTGATGCGTCGCGTTCACGCCAAGTGGAGAACGCGCAGTTCGAGCGTCCAATAACCACCATTTTTGGTAGTGGTGCAGTTTGCACCACTCCTCAGAGACAATTAAACCCCCGGCGCGCCCCGACCTTCTTATTTTCTTCGTCTTTTTTCGGCTGGTCATTGTGCAGCTTTTGTGCAGCCTGCCATCAAACTACCGATTTTGGCGATTCGTCAGATATTTGTTTTCAGTAACTTACACA